>NZ_JABFVK010000003.1 GCF_013362815.1 Hamadaea sp.
TGAACGACAACGACTCCCTGGCGCGCCGTACGCCATCGGCTTCGGCAAGCTGCCGCACGCTCGGGTTGAACACGTCGAAGACGAACCTCGCTCCCGGGGCCAGATGCCGCCGAACCGAGCGGAAGCAACTCACGATGTCCTCGGCCGTATGCAGGTGCAGTAGGGAATTGGCTGCGATGAACACGAGGTCGAACGGGCGGCCCAGATCGAAGGCTCGCATGTCGCCCGCCATCCACTCCACCGCGACACCGCGCTCGCTCGCCTTACGCCGAGCCTCGGCCAACATGCCGGCCGAGAATTCCAGGCCGGTGCACGAGTGCCCGTCGGCCGCGATGGGGATCAGCTTGTGCCCGGTGCCGCACCCCAGTTCCAGGACGCGCCCACCTTGCCGAGCGGCTTGGGCCCGATAGAAGTCGACGGGCGGCCCGCCACCAGGAAACAGCAGGTCGTACAGCCTCGCGTCGGCGTAGAACGCGTCACTCATTCGACGGCACCTCCTTCGGGCTTCACCAGCATCGGCGCCGGCAGCCAGTGTGGCAGCATGGCCGCCGTGGCGACGACGGTTTTCGGTGAAGTAGCGGCGCAGTACGACGACATCCGGCCGGGCTATCCGGCGATCATGGCTGAGGCGTTGAGCGCGTATCTCGGCGGGACTCCTGAGCTGATCGCGGAGATCGGCGCGGGCACGGGCAAGGGCACCGAGTTGTTCAGCCGGTTGGGTGCGCCGATGCTCTGCGTCGAGCCGGATCCCCGGATGGCCGAGCATCTGCGGGCCAAGTTCCCCCAGGCCGAGGTCGTGAGCGCAGACTTCGACAGCTGGACGCCGTCCCGGCCGCTGCCGGTGTTGGCAGGCACGCTGATCTGGCATCTGCTCGATCCGGCTACGCGGTGCGTACGCGCGCATTCCCTGCTCGAAAACGGTGGGGTGATCGCCGTGATCGGCCGCAAACACGCGTTCGCCGACGACGAGCAGCGCCTGGCGCTCCATGCGGCGTTCGCGACCGAGCGCTATCGAGAGGCCGAGCGGAACTCGGAGTGGATCGTCACGGACCTGCGCGACAGCGGGCTCTTCGACGATGCGATCACCCAGCGGTTCGACTCCGACTTGTCGCTCTCAGCGGACGAGTATGTGCGCATGCTGCAGACCTTCTCCTCGTTCCGGCTGCGGGCCGCGGACGCACAGGAGCGGCTGCTCGGCGCGATCCGGGAGGCGGTCGAGGCCACCGGTGGCGTGGTCCACATGCGCCTGGAGACGAGCCTGAACCTCGGGCGGCGGGCGCGCTGAGCCAGCGAAGCCGGTCATTGCCAGGTCCGGCGAAAAATCGGCGACCGGCGATGCAATACCGGTACATACAGGTATTGCCAAAGAGAAATCCATGAAGGAGACTCCCAGTCAGCTCCCACCGGAGTTGTGCTCGAGAGGAGTCCACCATGGATGGCCGTCGCCCTCGTTTCCTCGTCGGATTCTTCTTGACGGTGGTGATGCTGCTGGTCACAGCCACACCACAACCCACGACGGTCTTCGGTCCGGTGGGCCTGAAGGTGAGCTGGTTGTGGTCGTGGCTGGCCGCGCCGTCGGCGTTCGCCGGGGGTAAGCCGATCGGTCCCGTGCAGGAGAGCGGATCGGCGGCGGGGAAGGGCCACTACGTCGGGTACGCCGATACCAAGGCATCCGGTGGGGCGGGCCGGGCTCCGGACAAGGCACCCGCCGAACGCCGGGACGGTAAGGTTCAGCAACTGACTACTCCGGACATCAAGGGCTTCGAACCCGGCCGGAGCGTACGCAGCGCGAAGGACTCGACGGCGGGCTCGGACCTGTTCGCCAACCCGGACGGCAGCTATACGCGCGAGGTGTCTCAGGGTGCGATCAACTACCGGGACGCCAAGGGTGCCTGGCAGAGGATCGATCCGCAGGTGACGTCGGCCGGGGATCGGCTGGGACAGCGGGCGAATCAGCTGGGGTTGCAGTTCGCCCGGCGCGGCGATGATCAGCGGCTGGTCTCGGCGGAGTTCGACGGCGTCGGGTTCGGCTATTCGCTCCTCGGCGCGGCTTCCGTCCCCGCACAGACGGGTGCGTACTCGGTCACCTATGCCGAGGTGCTGCCGAGAACGGATCTCGTGCTGGAGTCCCGGGCGAACGGCGTGAAGGAGTCGATCGTCCTGCGGGAACGGGGCACCACGTCGGAGTGGGTGTTCCCGTTGAAGCTCGACGGGCTGACCCCGAGCCTGGACGACAGCGGCGGCGTCATCCTTTCCGATGCCAACGGCACCGTGAAGGGCCGCATCCCGCCCGGCCTCATGCACGACTCGAAGTTCGACCAGGCGAGCGGCGAGTTCACCAGCTCCAACGCGGTGAAGTACGACCTCGTCCAAACCAGCAGTGGCGTCGCCCTCCGGGTGGCCGCGGACGAGAAGTGGCTCGACGACCCGGCGCGCGTCTACCCGGTGACGGTGGACCCCACGGCCGACCTCACGGTGGACGGCGACACCTACGTGTACTACGGGAACGACGTCGACCACTCGGCCGACGACGACATCGCCATCGGGACCTGGGATGCGGGCGGCCATCGTGGCAAGGGCTTGCTCTCGTCGACCGATTTCGCCGCGACCTTCACCGGCCTGCGGATCACCTCGGCCAGCCTCAAGCTGTTCCTGACCTGGCAGGGAAGTTGTTCGGCGCAGCCGTTCACCGTCCACCCGATCACCGAGCCGTGGTCGTTCAGCACTGTCCGGTACGGCAGCGTGAGCTACACCGGCCCGGCGTTCGGTGCGCAGATCGGCACGGCGACTCCCACCAACTACGCCGAAGCCTGTGGCAACACGGCGGGCAATCGCGCCGTCGGTTCGTGGGTGAGTGTGCCGTTGACGAAGGCGACGTTGGACGGGTGGTTGAGCGGGACGCTGGCGAACAATGGTTTGGGGTTGGATGCGTCGCAGACGGCGACGACGGATTTCAAGCGGTTCACGTCGCGGAATGGTCCGTCGGGGGCGGTGTGTGACAGTCATACGTGTGCGCCGTATCTGTCGGTGACGTATACGCCGAATGTTGCGCCGCAGATCGATTCGCAGTATCCGCCGCGGGATTATCAGGCGACGTCGTTGACGCCGGAGTTGCTGGCGCGGGGTCATGACCCGGATGTGTGGCCGAAGGCGGCGGTTCAGTACAACTACAAGGTCAATGATGCGTCGGGTGCTTTGGTGGCGACGTCGGGGTGGACGAGTTCGTCGAGCTGGACGGTGCCGGCGGGCAAGTTGCAGTGGTCGAAGACCTACTACTGGTGGGTGGTGTCGTACGACGGGTGGGCGACGAGCCCGGATCCGTTGAATGTGGCGTATTACTTCCCGTTGTCGACGCCACCACCGCAGCCTTTGGTGACCTCAGGCTTGTCGCAGGATGCCGGTGGGCGTGGGTTCGAGCCCAGCGCGGGCAACTATACGACGGAGGCGATGGACGCCCAGGTCGCCACGGTGGGTCCGGCGTTGGCGGTGCAGCGGTCGTACAACAGTCGTGATCCGCGTACCGGGTTGGCGTTCGGCGCGGGCTGGTCCACGGTGGTCGATGCCAATGTGACCGAGCGGATGGCCAGCGCTAACGGCAAGACTGCGGTGATCACGTATCCGACGGGTACCGAGGTGGCGTTCGGGCGGAACGCGGATGGGTCGTTCAATCCGCCGTCAGGCCGGTACGCGGTGTTCACCACGGTGACGGGTGGTTATTCGCTGATCGACAAGGACGGCACGACCTATTTGTTCACCCGGCAGGTCGCGGGAACGCCCGGCATGGACGGGGTGTACGCGATCACGTCGATCAAGGATGCGGCCGGGCGGACGCTGGCGCTGGCGTACAACGCGGCGGGGCAGGTCGAGACCATGACGTCCGCCTCCGGCCGGGCACTGCATCTGACCTGGTCGACGCCGGCCGGGGCGAGCAAGGCGCATGTGGCCACGGTGTTCACCGATCCGGCGGTCGCCGGCGACTGGAACACTGCGTCCACGTGGCAGTACGCGTACAGCGGGGATCAGTTGACGAGAGTGTGCCCGCCGACGGATTACACGCATTGCACGACGTATGAGTATGGGACGGGGTCGCAGTATCCGACGGCGTTGCTCGATGCGGGTCCGCACTCATATTGGCGGTTGTCGGAAGGCGCGGGTGCGGTCAAGGCCGCTAGTGATGTCCTGGACAACGGGGGCACGGACGCGGCGACCTACGCCAACGTCACGTTGGGTCAGGCGGGTCCGTTGCCGGGGTCGGCGGCGACGGCTGCCGGGTTCAACGGCACCTCCTCCTACGTGGAGGTGCCGGGCAAGCTGGTCAGTGCGGCGAGTTACCAGTCGGTGAGCATGTGGTTCAAGACGACCACCCCCGACGCGGTGCTGTTCTCCTATCAGAAGGATCCGATCACCGGCGGCACGACGGCGGGTAACTACACCCCGGGTATCTACATCGGCAGCAGTGGGAAGTTGCGGGCGGCGTTTTGGACCAACGACGTCAGCGCGGGGATCGTGTCGGCGAACCCGGTGACCGATGGCGCGTGGCATCACCTGGTGCTGGCCGGGGCCGGCAACACCCAGACCTTGTACCTCGACGGGCAGGTCGTCGGTTCCCGGACGGGTTTGATCACGTTGATCGACGCGTACAGCGCGACCCACGAATACGTCGGGGCCGGGTTCTTGGGTGGGGCGTGGCCAGACCAGTCACATCAGTCGGGCACCTCCAGCCAGGGGTTTGCGAACTACTTCACCGGGTCGATCTCGGATGTCGCCCTGTTCGACCGGACGCTGACCGCTGCGGATGTGGCGGGTTTGCGGGGGGCGGCTTCGGTGGCGGCGCATCCGTTGACGAAGATCGTGCGCCCGTCGGGGGCGACGGCGGCGCAGATCTCCTATGACCCGGTGAGCGGGGTCGTGACGCAGGTGGTCGATGAGCACAACGGCACGTGGAAGATCAGCTCGTCGACGGTGGCCGGGTCGTCGCAGGTGTATGCGGCGTCGGTGTTGTCCGGTGGCCCGGCTGATTATCTGCGGATGAACGAGACCGGTGTGTCGGAGGCGGTCAACGAGGTCAACGGCGGGACCGGGACGTACAGCACGGTGACGTTGGGTTCGCCGGGCCCGTTCGCGGACGCGACGGCGGGCAGGTTCGACGGCACGTCTTCCTATGTGGAGCTACCGGCGACCGACATCCCGACCACTGGCCCGAACTCCATCTCGATGTGGTTCAGCATGCCCTCGGGGTCGACCAAGGGCGGCGTGCTCTACGCGTACCAAGGCATGCCCTTGACTGATTTGACGGGAAGCTGGTGGACGCCCGCGCTGTATGTGGGCGTGGACGGCAAGCTGCGCGGCGGTCTGTGGACCGGGAGCGCAACCACCCGGATCACCAGTACTGCGTCGGTGGCCGATGGCAAGTGGCACCACGTGGTGCTCGCGGCCGGGACCGCCTCGCAGACGCTGTATCTCGACGGCGCGGTGGTCGGGACGTTGAATGCCGCGGTCGTGACCACCGGCGCGGCGTACGCGTATGTCGGCGCGGGGAGATGGGAGGGGAACTGGCCGTCCCACAGCACTGCGAGCATCGGCTACTTCCCGGGATCGATCGGCGAGTTCGCCTTCTACAAGACGCAGCTGACCGCAGCGCAGGTCGCCGACCAGATGGCGGCGAGCAAGAAGGCGTCGGCGGACGCGGCGGGTGCGGCGCTGGCGAAGAAGATCGTGGTGACCGACCCGATGAACGCCACTACGACCTACCTGTATGACGTGGACAACGGCAACCGTCAGGTGGCGGAGATCTGGACCGACGGTACGCAGGAACGGCAGACGACCTACGGTTACAAGGACGGCTATCTGCGTACGATGACCGACCCCAACGGCAACGTCACCACCAGCGAACATGACGCACGTGGGAACACGATCTCGGAGCAGACCTGCCAGGACCGGTCGGCCGGGAAGTGCTCGACCGTCTATTACACCTACTATCTGAACGCCTCGTCGGTGGTCGATCCCCGCAACGACCAGCTGACCGAGGTCAGGGACGGACGGTCGGCCAGCGCGACGGACAACACGTATCTGACGAAGTTCGAGTACGACGCGCTGGGCAACAAGACGAAGACGACCGACGCGTTGGGCCGCATTGCCAAGACCGAGTACACCGACGGTACGACGATCGCGGCAGCCGACGTCGGGTTCGCCCCGGCCGGACTGCCGTGGCGTACGACGTCGCCGGGTGGTCAGGTGCAGACGACCACGTACTTCGCCAACGGTGACGTGGCACAGGTGACCGACCCCGCCGGGCTGGTGACGAAACTCGCCTATGACGGCCAAGGTCGGGTGGTCACCAAGACCGAGATCTCCGACGGCTATCCGAACGGTGTCGTGACACAGGTCGTCTACGACAAGCTCGGCCGGATTACTCGGCAGACCGATCCGGCGACGACCAACCGGGTGACGGGCGCTGTGCATACCCCGGTCACGACGACGGTCTACAACTTCGACGGGCAGATCACCCAGCAGACCGTCAGCGACGCGACCGGCGGGGACGCCGCGCGTACGTTGCAGAACAGCTATGACGCGTTGGGGCATATTGCGACGGCGACGGACGCCAGTGGCAAGGTGTCGACGTTCTCCTACGACCTCTACGGGAACATGACGCGGGAGGTCGACGAGACCGGGGTGGAGACGCGGTACGCGTACGACGCGAACGGGCATCTGCTGACCTCCACGCTCATCGGGTACACCGGTGATCCGAACAATCCGATCACGGCGCGGGATCTGGTGACCGAGTCGCGGGCGTACGACCCGGCGGGCCGGTTGGCGTCGATCACCGATGCGATGGGGTTCGTGACGGCGTTCACCTACACCGACAACAACCTCCAGGTTGCGGTGATCAAGAAGAACGCCGACGGCAGCCAGTCGTATGTCGCCGAGCAGACCGAGTACGACGCGGCCGGCAACGTGATCCGGGAGCTGAGTAACAACAACGTCACCGAGACCAAGTACACGGTGGACGCGGTGGGCCGGGTCACCGGTGAGACGCTCGACCCCAACGGGGTGGCTCGCAGGACCAGCTACACCTACAACAACGACGACCTCGTCACCGCCAAGTACTTCTCGGACAACACCGGCTATGTCACCGGGGTGGGCAGCACGTTCGACACCGCGGGCCGGGTGACCTCCGACTGGGCGCGTACGCTCGGCGCGGGCAAGCCCGACGGCTGGTGGCGGCTGGACGCCTCGGCCGGCTCGGCTGCGGTCGACAGCTCGGGTGGTGACAACACCGCCACTTTGACCAGCGGGGTGACCTGGTCGGGCGGTGCCGCCGCCTTCAACGGGACGACGGGCTGGGCGACGGCAGCGGGCCCGGCGGTGGACACCACGAAGAGCTTCACGGTCTCGGCCTGGGTGAAACTCGCCGCGAACACCATCGGGCAGACTGCGGTGTCGCAGGACGCGTCGGTGAACTCCGGGTTCAACCTCATGTACATGAAGGGCTCGAACCGCTGGTCGTTCACCCGGAACCTGACCGACATCACGAACTCCGGCTCGGCGATGGCGTTGTCCACCGCCGCGCCCACGTTGAACACGTGGACGCATCTGGTAGGCGTCTTCAACTCGGGCAACGGCCAGATGACGTTGTACGCCAACGGAACCGCGCAAGGAACGGCGACCGACCCGACGCCCATCGCGGCGAACGGACCGTTGGTCATCGGCCGGGAGCGCTACAACGGAGCGAACGACCTGCCGTTCAACGGATCCGTCGCCAACGTGCAGCTGTACCAGCGCGCTTTGACGCCGAGCGACGTGTCCACCCTGTACTCCAACGGTCAGTCGGGTCAGCCGCTCGGCAGCATCCGTAACACGACGACCTACGCGTATGACCAGCGCGGCTTGAAGCTCTCGGAGACCGATCCGCTCGGCAACACCGAGTACTACGAGTACGACGAGTCCGACAACCTCGTCGCCACGACGAGCGCAGCCGTCATGGCCGAGACCAACGGTGGTACGCCGGTCAGCTCGCGGCCGGTCACCACCACCGGATTCGACACTTTCGGCGACGAGGTCGAACTGCGGGACCCGGACGGCAACGTCACCGTCATCACCCGGGACGCGTCCGGCCGGCCGACCTCGACGAAGCTGCCGTCTTACACACCGCCCGGTGGTACGCCCATCACCGCGACGGTGTCGAAGACGTTCGACGGGTCCGGGAACGTCACTTCCACGACGGACGCGCTCGGGAAGGTCACCGGATACTCGTACGACCAGTTCGGGCGGTTGTCGAAGGCGGCCGCTCCCAACGGCGGAGTGACGACGTACGCGTACGACCTGAACGACGAGCTGCTGCGGACGGTGAATCCGCTGGGTGCGTACGCCGAGTCCACCTATGACTATCTCGGCCGCAAGATCACCGACTCGTCGTTCGAGCGGTCCACGTCCAGCACCTTCACCACGTCGTACGCGTACAGCAGTGCCGGGTTCCTGCAGAAGGTGACGCAGCCGTCCGGGTCGTACCTGTCGTACACGAGTAATGCAGCCGGTGATGTGATCACGCAGACCGACGCGGCGGGCAACCTCACGAAGTTCGCCTATGACTACCTCGGTCGGCAGGTGGCGGTGACCGCCCCGGACGGGTCGAAGCGTACGGCGGTCTACGACGAGCCGGGCAACAACGTCATGACCAAGGCGTACGCCACGAACGGCGCGTTCATCTCGAAGATCTCGGCGGCGTACGACGGCAACGGAAACCGTGTCTCAGCCACGGATGCTTTCGGGCGTACGACGACGTTTGCGTATGACGCGACGGGGATGGTGACCGGGGAGACGCAGCCGATCTCGGCCACGGCGTCGATCACGACCTCGTTCGGGTATGACGTGGAGGGCCACCGGACTCGGTACACCGACGGGCGGGGCAACAAGCACCTGTCGACGTACAACTCGTGGGGGTTGCTGGAGTCGCAGATCGAGCCGGCGACGTCGGCGAACCCGAACGACCGGACGTGGACGATCTCCTACGATGCGGCGGGGCGGGCGGTGAAGCAGACCCAGCCCGGTGGGGTGGTGGTCGCCAACACCTACGACACCGTCGGCAACCTCACGGCCCAGACCGGGTCGGGGGCGGAGGTCGCCTCGGCCGACCGGACGTTCGGCTACGACCTGGCCGGGCAGTTGACGTCGATGAAGGCCGGGTCGGGCACGGACACGTTCGCCTACAACGACCGTGGTCTGCTCACGGCGACCACCGGTCCGTCGGGTGTCTCGTCGTTCGGTTACACGTCGGATGGTTTGGTCTCGTCGCGGACGGATGCGTCGGGGACCAGCACGTACTCGTATGACACGGTGGATCGGTTGTCCGGGGTGACCGACGCTGCGACTGGTCAGAGCGTGTCGTACACCTATGACGGGTTGTCGCGGGTGACCAAGCAGACCTACGGCAGCGGTGACTCGCGGAACTTCGGGTATGACAGTGCCAGCCGGTTGGCGTCGGACACGTTGAAGACCTCCGCCGGGGCAACGGTCGCCTCGATCGTCTACGGGTATGACCTGGACGGGCGGGAGACGTCGAAGACCACGACCGGATTCGCCGGGTCGGCGGCGCACACCTACAGCTATGACTGGGCCGGTCGGCTGACGTCGTGGAACAACGGCGCCACGACCACCACGTACGCGTATGACGCGTCGGGCAACCGCACGCAGCTCGGCGCGAAGGCGATGGTCTACGACGAACGCGACCAGCTCGTCGGGGACGGGTCGACGACCTACACCTACACCGCCCGGGGCACGTTGAAGTCGACGGTCACCGGGTCGACCACCCAAACCCTGGCCAGTGACGCCTACGGGCAGCAGACCGCGATCGGCGGGCAGGCGTACACCTACGACAGTCTCGGCCGGGTGCTGACCGCCGGGACCACCAGCCTGTCCTATTCGGGGTTGGCCAACGATGTGGCCGGCGACGGGACGGCCACCTACAGCCGGGACCCCGACGGTGACGTCCTCGGCGTCAAACCCACCTCTGGCACCGGGGTGTTCGCCTGGGCCGATCTGCACACCGACCTGGTCGGGCAGTTCACCGCGACCGGGGCGGCGCTGGCCGGATCGTCGACGTACGACCCGTTCGGGACGGTCACCGCGACCGCGGGCAAGGTCGGCAACCTGGGTTATCAGTCGGAGTGGACCGACAGTGTCGCCAACCGGGTGAACATGCACGCACGCTGGTACAACCCGGCGACCGGCCAGTTCGACAACCGCGACACCGTCGACAACGACCCGGTCCCGGACTCCATCGACGCCAACCACTACCAGTACGGCGACGGCAACCCGCTGCAGACCATCGACACGACCGGCCACTTCGGCTGGAACCCGATCAAGGCGATCAAGAAGGCCGTCTCCACGGTGGTGAACACCGTGTCCAGCTATGCCTCGTCGGCCTACAACTATGTGTCGTACTACGCGACGTCCACCTGGCACGCGGTGACGAGCGTCGCCCGGACCGTCGTGCATACGGTCAAGAAAGCCGCGCACACCGTACGCAAGGCGGTCCACCGGGTCACGCGGGCGATCAAACACACCGTCCACCGAGCGGTCCACTACGTCAAGAAGAAGTACAAGAAGGCCGTTCACGCGGTCAAGCGGACCGTCCACAGAGTCAAACATTCGGTGGCCAAGGCGATCAACCACGTCAAACACAAGGTCAAGACGACCTACCACCGAATCAAGCAGGCCGGCCAGCGGGTCGTGCACAAGGTCACGAAGACCGTCAAACAGGTGGCCAACACGGTCAAGGACGCCTATCACGCAACCGCCACCTGGGTGAAGGAGCACAAGGACACCCTCATCCAGATCGGCGCGATCGTCGCCGGGGTGGCGGCCGGCCTGGCGTGCACCGCGGTAACCGCGGGAGCAGGTGCGGTGGCGTGTGCGGTGGGAGCCGCGGCGCTTATCAACCTCGGCAAGGACAGCGCCCAAGGCAACATCCACGGCTTCAAGGACGCGCTCGGCTCCCTCGGTCAGGGCGCCATTCAGGGCGGCGTCGGCGTCGTCACCGGCGGCGTCGGCGGGCTGGTCGCGGGCAAGGTGGCCGGAGCGATGGGCGGCTTCGCGGCGAAGGTCGGCGGGCGCATGATCGCCGGGTTCACCGACGGCGCGATCAGCGACACCGCATCCCAGCTGGTCACCACGGGCCGGGTGGATTGGACCGGGGTCGCGATCTCGGGCGGCGTCGGCGCGATCACCGGCACCCGAGGCAGTCGCGACGGCCCGAGTTGCCACAGCTTCCAGCCCGCGACGCGGGTGGTGATGGCCGACGGGTCGACGAAGGCGATCAAGGACGTCAAGGTCGGCGACAAGGTGCTCGCCACCGACCCGGCAACGGGTAAGACCATGGCGAAGCCGGTGACGGTGCTGCACAAGAACACCGACTCCGACCTGGCCGACGTGAGCGTACGCGACACGAAGACCGGCAAGGCGTCCACAGTGCACACGACGCAGCACCACCCGTTCTGGAGCGTCGCCGCGAAGGACTGGGTCGACGCGTCCGCCCTGAAACCAGGCGACCGTCTTCGGGACGTCGCCGGGCGTACCACCCAGATCGTCGTCGCCGTCAAGACCTGGACCGGCCTCGCCGACATGCGCGACCTCACGGTCGCCGAAGTCCACACCTACTACGTCCTCGCCGGCGCCGCACCGGTCCTCGTCCACAACTGCGGCGGCGAGGTCACCGGTCACCCGGAGCGCTGTG
Organism: Hamadaea sp.; assembly: GCF_013362815.1. Classification (GTDB taxonomy): domain Bacteria; phylum Actinomycetota; class Actinomycetes; order Mycobacteriales; family Micromonosporaceae; genus Hamadaea. The sequence continues at coordinate 11,732 of NZ_JABFVK010000003.1, forward strand.
ACTGCGCCAATGGCGGAATCCCGAGGGTACGGAACGGGGCCCTCGCGGGCGGCGTACACCCGAGGACCGACGTGCCGTTCGACGAGAACGGATTCCCCGACTTCTCGGCCTGGCGGCACCCGGATGTCCCCGATGTCCGCATCGAGCTCTCGGGTAATCGATCGACGGACTTCGCCCGGGCGAACCGAGCGGCGGGTCTCGATGGCACGCCTGAGGGATATACGTGGCATCACCATCAAGAACCTGGGCTGATGCAGCTGATTGACTATGATGTCCACCGTTTGACGGGCCACACCGGCGGCTTCTCGGGAGGGCGATGACGTGATGCTGTTGCAGGACAGCGCCTACTTCACCGGGCCGCCGCTCAGCGATGAGCTGATACGCCGGGCTGAGGAATCCCTCGGAGTCAAGCTGCCACGCAGCTACCTCGACGTGCTGCGAGAGCGCAACGGCGGCACACCGGTGAACCGTTGCTGTCCCACCCCATTCCCGACCTCGTGGGCACCCGATCATTTCGAGATCCATGCAGTGCTCGGAGTCGGCGGGAGCCGGGGAATCGATACGCCGGACGGCAGCGCGTACCTGGTGGCGGAGTGGGGCTACCCGGAGGTCGGCGTCGTCGTCTGCGCGATGCCGTCCGGCGGTCATGACGCAGTCATGCTCGACTACTCGGAATGTGGGCCCGTCGGCGAGCCGGCCGTGGCATACGTCGACGAGGATCGCGTACCTCGCCGGGTCGCCGCATCGTTTGCGGAGTTCCTCGGGATGTTGGTCGCCTGCGACGGAGAACCGCCCACCCGATGAGGGAAGATCCGCGGCGGACGGTGCTGCCCGCACCGCATGGTCACCGCCCGCCGCGGAGGCTCGGTCAGTCCTCCTGCTTGGCCCACCAGCGGCGGCCGGACTCCGGGAGGGTGTCGATCGGGTCGTAGTAGGCGTACCGCTTGGTGAGCGCGTCGGCCTCGGTGGCCTCGATCGAGGTGCGGTAGTTCTTGGTCCAGTACGAGATCCCGTGGTCGCGGTCGTACTCGGTGACCATGTGCACCCACCGCTTGCCGACGAACGGCACGTCGCAGACGATCCGCGGGGTGGCGTAGCCGGGCAGGTAGCCCATGATGTCGTGCTGCAGCTGCTGGGCCTGCCAGACGGCGACGCGCCAGTGCTCGGCGTTGGGGATCATGTCGCACATGTAGAAGTAGTACGGCAGGATGTTCGCCTCGCCCTGGAGGGCGAAGCACAGGTCGAGCAGGTCGTGGCTGTGGGCGTTGACGCCCCGCATGAGCACGCCCTGGTTGCGGACGTCGCGTACGCCGACTTCCAGCATGGTCCGGGCTGCCTTGGCGACGATCGGCGTAATCGAGTTCACGTGGTTGACGTGGGTGTGGATCGCCAGGTTGACGCCGCGGCGGCGGGCGGTGCGGGCGACCCGCTCGACGCCTTCGACCACGTCGGCCTGCAGCCAGTGCTGGGGCAGGCCCATGAGTGCCTTGGTGGCCAGCCGGATGTCGCGGATCGTCTCGATCTCCAGCAGCCGCATGAGGTACGCCTCGAGCTGCTTCCACGGCACGTTGGCCACGTCGCCGCCGGAGACCACGACGTCGCGTACGCCCGGGTGGTTCTTCAGGTACGCGATGTGCGCGTCGTACCGGTCGACCGGCTTCAGTTCCAGCTTCAGCTTGGCGACCGCCGGAGTGGAGTTGCCGACGAGGTCCATGCGGGTGCAGTGGCCGCAGTACTGGGGGCAGGTCGACAGGAGCTCGGCGAGAACCTTGGTCGGGTAGCGGTGGGTGAGGCCTTCGGCGACCCACATGTCGTGCTCGTGCAGCGAGTCCCGGGTGGCGTGCGGGTGTGACGTCCACTCGGGGAGCCGGTCGGAGGCGACCGGGAGCATGTAGCGGCGGACCGGGTCGGCGTAGAACGCCTCGGTGTACGCAGCGCCGGCGGCCGCTCCGGCCGGGACCATCGTGTTGAGCATCTGCGGCGGCAGCAGCATCGACATGGTCGCGGTGTGCTGCATGTCGGCTTCGAGGTCGGCGTAGAAGCGCTCGTCGAGCAGGTCGCCCATGACGGCGCGCAGCTGCTTGACGTTCTTGACGCAGTTCACCCGCTGCCACTGGGCGTTCTCCCACTGGGTGGCGGTGATGTCGCGCCAGCCGGGGAAGCGGGTCCAGTCGGGTTCGACGAGTTCCACGCGGCGGTACTCGTACGGCTGGCCTGCTTCGGTCGACATCTGCTCCTCCTCGAGCGGTGGGGGTGACGGCGTCACACTACTGGATTATTTTTTGTGTAGGAACTATTCTGCCGGAGAATTTCCGCCAGCGCTCGCCAAGCACCGGCTGTTGTACGTATCAAGGGCATGCAAGGAGATCTGACGATGACGTCGCCCGTAGGTCTGCACCGGGTTCTCGAGCCGAACGGCGTGCTGCCGCAGGCGGCCCAGCGGCTGTCCACCGACCCGGCGATCGGCGCGGACGAGGTCCGGATCGCGGTCGAGAAGCTGAATCTGGACGCGGCGAGCTTCCGGCAGCTGTTCACCAAGCACGGCGGCGACGGCGACAAGGTGCGCGCGGAAGTTCTCGACATCATCGAAACCCGCGGAAAGATGCACAATCCGGTCACGGGCTCCGGCGGGATGCTGATCGGCACGGTCGAGGCGGTCGGCCCCGAATCGCCGCTGGGCCTCAAGCCCGGTGATCGGGTGGCTACGCTCGTCAGCCTAACCCTCACTCCACTGAACATCATCGATGGTCTCGACCGGTGGGACGGGCTGTCGGAGCAAGTGCCCGCCGTCGGTTACGCGATCCTGTTCGGCCGCTCGATCGCCGCCAAACTGCCCGCCGACCTCGATCCCGAGCTGGCCCTGGCGGTCTTCGACGTCTGCGGTGCTCCGGCGCTGACCGAGCGCGTCGTGAAGAAGTACGCTGACCGCACTCCTGGCGGCTCGGGCAAGCCCTCCCCGGCGCCGACCGTCGCCGTCATCGGGGGAGCCGGCAAGTCCGGTTCGCTCGCACTGGCCGCCGCGCGACGGGCCGGCGCTGTGCGTACCACTGGGATCGTGCCGGTGGAAAGCGAGCGGGAGCGACTCGTGGCCGCGGAGCTCGCGGACGTCGTGGCCCTGGCCGACGCGCGCGACCCGGTGGCGCTGTCCGCAGCGGTGGAGACGGCGCTCGGGCGGCGCGCGGACGTCACGGTCGTGTGCGTCGACGTGCCGGGCTGCGAGCACGGCGCGATCCTGTCCACCGCGGACGGTGGCACGGTGATCTTCTTCTCGATGGCCACGAGCTTCGCCGCGGCCGCGCTCGGCGCGGAGGGTCTCGCCGCGGACGTCACCATGCTGATCGGCAACGGGTACGCCCCGGGGCACGCGGACCTGGCGCTGGACCTGCTGCGCGAGGTTCCTGGCGTGCGGAGCCTCTTCGAGGCGCGACTAGCGGCAGACTGATCTCATGTCGACCTCTCTGTACACGAACGCCGTCATCCGGACCCCCGCCCTGCCGGTGCACGCCGGTCTGTCCGCCCTGCTCGTGGAGGACGGGATCGTCACCTGGCTGGGCCCGGTGGACGAGGCGCCGGCCGCCGACTCCGTCGTGGACGTCCAGGCGCTGGCGGGGGAGAACGCCCTGATCACCCCGGCGTTCGTGGACGCGCACGTGCACGCGACCGACAGCGGCCTGGCGCTGTCCGGGCTGGACCTCTCGGCGGCCCGCAGCGCTCGCGACGTGCTGGACGCGGTTGCGGCGTTCGCGGCGAGCCTGCCCGAGGGCGCCGTGCTGCTGGGACACGGATTCGACGAGTCCGCCTGGCCGCGCGAGTCCCAGGTCCCGCCGACCGCGGCTGAACTGGACCGCGCGGCTGGTGGGCGGGCCGTCTACCTGTCGCAGGCGTCGATCCACTCCGCGTTGGTCAGCACCGGACTGCTGAAGCTCGCCGAGGCGACGCCGGGCTACGACCCGTCCGGCTGGGTACGCCGAGACGCCCACCACGTCGTCCGCGAAGCGGCGTTCGCCGGGATCACGCCCGAGCAGCGGCAGTCGGCGCAACGGCGAGCGCTGGAGCACGCGGCGTCGCTGGGGATCGCGGCGATCCACGAGTGCGGCGGCCCCGGCACCTCCTCTGAGGACGACTTCACCGACGTCTTGGCCCTCGGGCGGTTGCCTGAGTTGCCCGAGGTCTACGGCTACTGGGGCGAACTGATGGGCGCGGCCAAGGCGGTCGACCTGGGCGCGGTCGGCGCAGGCGGCGACCTGTACGCCGACGGCGCTTTGGGATCGCGTACGGCGCATCTGACCAGCGACTACCTCGACGGCGACGGCTGCGGGTTCGGCTACGTCACCGCCGAGCAGGTACGCGACCATCTGCTGGACTGCCACCGGCACAGCTCCACCGGGCGCTTCGTGCAGGGCGGCTTCCACGCCATCGGCGACGCCGCCATCGCCACCGTCCTCGACGGGTTCGCCCTGGCGGCGGCCAAGCTCGGCGGCAACGGTGTCACCGGTGCGGAGGTGCTGCGGGAGTCCCGGCACCGCATCGAGCACGTGGAGATCGTGGACAAGGCGCTGATCGCCCGGTTCGTCGAGTACGGCATCGTGGCGAGCATGCAGCCGGCGTTCGACCGGCTGTGGGGCGGCGAGCATCAGATGTACGCCCAGCGCCTCGGGGTCGCCCGGTCGCTGGCGAGCAACCCTATGGGCCAGATGCACGCCGTCGGGGTGATGCTCGCCTTCGGCTCGGACTCCCCGGTGACTCCGCTCGACCCCTGGGGCTCCGTACGCGCAGCGGCCAACCACTTCAACCCGGCCCAGCGGATGAGCCTGAAGTCGGCGTTCGCTGCGCATACGCGGGGCGGTTGGCGGGCCGCGCACCGGGATGACGAAGGCGTGCTCGCTCCGGGCAAGCCCGCCACCTTCGCCGTCTGGCAGGCCCCGGCCGGGCTGGTCGGCACCCTGCCCGCACTGCTGCCCGCCCTGCCCGACGAGCCGTTGCCCGACCTGCCGGACTGCCGGTTGACCGTCCTTCGTGGAGAGAAGATCTATGGGTAAGTTGCACCTCGACGACGACGTCGTGGCGAAGGCCCGGGAGCTGGCCCGCCGGGCCGGTGCGCCGGTGGTGGACCTGGCGCGCAGCCACACCACCGTCTCGGTGGAACGGGCGGTGCTCCGGCTGGCCGGGATCACCGGAGCCGACGCGGAGGGCATTCCGTGGGCCAACCGCCTGGTGGACGCCGTACGCGCCGACGCCGGGCTCGGTCACGGAGTCGCGCTGCCCGTCTTCGACGCGATGCTCTCCGAGGGCGAGACCGACATAACGGTGCTGGCGCAGAAGGCGGCGGCCGGATCGGTGCGGTTCCGCGTACCGGAGGGCAAGGGGCGCACCGCTGCCCGGAAGGCGGCGGACCGGGCGGTGAAGGCCGGGATCAAGACGATCGACCGGAACCGGGCCGAGCGCGATCGCATGGTCAAGAAGTACGGCGATCCGAAGCAGCGCCCCTGGATCTACCTCATCGTCGCCACCGGGGACATCTACGAGGACATTCCGCAGGCGCAGGCGGCCGCCCGCGCCGGCGCGGACGTGATCGCGGTGATCCGCTCGACCGGGCAGTCCCTGCTGGACTACGTGCCCGAGGGCGCCACCCGCGAAGGCTTCGCCGGCACGTACGCCACTCAGGAGAACTTCCGCCTGATGCGGGCGGCGCTGGACGAGTCTTCGAAGGAACTCGGCCGCTACGTACGCCTGACGAACTACGCGTCGGGCCTGTGCATGCCGGAGATCGCCACGCTGGCCGGTCTGCAGCGGCTGGACATGATGCTCAACGACTCGATGTACGGCATCCTGTTCCGCGACATCAACCCCATCCGCACCTTCGTCGACCAGCGCTTCTCCCGGCAGATCCACGCCCGCGCCGGGATCATCATCAACACCGGCGAGGACAACTACCTCACCACCGCCGACGCGGTCGACGAGGCGCATACCGTCACGGTGTCGCAGCTGCTCAACGAGTACTTCGCGCACGAAGCGGGGCTGGCCGACGACCAGCTCGGCCTCGGTCACGCCTTCGAGATCAACCCGGACATCCCGGAGTCGTTCCGGCTCGAGCTCGCCCACGCGCTCCTGGCCCGGGAACTGTTCCCGGACGCGCCGCTGAAGTGGATGCCGCCGACCAAGCACATGACCGGCGACGTGTTCCGGGGCAACCTGCTCGACGGCTTCTTCAACCTCGTCGGCACGCTGACCGGCCAGGGCATCCTGCTCGTCGGCATGATGACCGAGGCCGTGGTCACGCCGTGGCTCTCCGACCGCGACATCGCCCTGCAGAACGTCCGCTACGTGCTCAACGCCTGCGGCGGCCTGCACGAGGACTTCGTCCCGGCCGAGGGCGGCTTCATCCAGCGCCGCGCGCATCAGGTCCTCGACGAGGCCGTGGAGCTGCTCGAAGTGATCGAGAAGAAGGGGCTGCTCACCGCGATCGGCGAGGGCACCTTCGGGATCATGAAGCGGCCCGCCGACCGGGGCAAGGGCCTCGACGGCGTCGCGAAGCACGAGGACGGCTACTACAACCCCGCGACCGAGCTGCTGGAGGCCGCACAGTGAGTTCTGTAATCCGGCCGTATGGCGACACCACCGGCGACGGCATGGTGCAGATGTCGTTCACCCTCCCGATCGCGCACGACAAGAAGGCCGAAGGCGCGGCGCTGCAGCTCGCGGCGAAGATGGGGATGGACCCGGCGATGCTCGTGCACGCCAAGCAGATGGGCGACGGGTTCACCTTCTTCGTGGTCTACGGCAAGGTCAACCACCTGGTCGAGCTGGACAAGGTGCAGGTCGTCGAGCGTGACTTCCCGCTGCTGAGCGCCAAGGAAGTCAACACGGCGGTCAAGCAGAAGATGCGGCGCAAACTGTCGGTCGTCGGGGCCACCATCGGGACCGACGCGCATACCGTAGGTATCGACGCGATCCTCAACGTGAAGGGCATCGCCGGGGAGAAGGGCCTGGAGTACTACCGGGAGCTCAAGGTGGTCAACCTCGGCGCCCAGGTCACCGTGCCCGACCTCGTGGAGGCCGCCCGGCAGGAGAAGGCCGACGCCGTACTGGTGTCGCAGGTGGTCACCCAGCGCGACGCGCACCTGCACAACACCCGCGAGATGTCGGCGGCGTTCCGCGAGGCGATGCCAGCGGCGAAGCGGCCGCTGCTCATCGTCGGCGGACCGCGGTTCGACGAGCTGATGGCCGCCGACCTCGGCGTCGACCGCGTCTTCGGCCGGGGCACCACCCCGAGCGAGGTCGCCTCCTACCTCGTCCACCGTCTCGTCACCCAGAAACCTGTAAGCCAGAAATGAGCCGCGAAGTGAGCATCGGAACGATCGTCACCCACCGCAAGTACGTCCCGTACAGCCACGCGCACTACGCGGGCAACCTCGTCGACGGGGCCTACGCCCTGGCCGCGTTCGGCGACGTGGCGACCGAGGTGTGCATCCAGCTCGACGGCGACGAGGGGCTGTTCGCGTCCTACTCCGACGTCCAGTTCAAGGCCCCGATGCGGGCCGGTGACGTGCTGGAGATCGTCGCGACGGTCACGCGCATGGGCAACCGCAGCCGCACGATCGACTTCGAGGCGCGGGTGGTCTGCCGGGGCCGGCCCGATCTCAGCGAGTCCGCCGCCGAGGTGCTCGACCCGCCGATCGTCGCGGTGACGGCGACCGGCACGGTGGTCGTGCCCGCCAAATGATCGGCCGCAAGTGAAGATCGCGTGCGTGGACGTCGGGTCCACGTTCACCAAGGCGGCCGTCGTCGACACGGACACCGGCGCGCTGCTCGCGACCGCGTCGCATCCGACCACAGTGGACTCCGATGTCCTGCGCGGTCTGGACGCGGCGGTCGCGGCGACGGGCGTACCGTGCGACGAGGTCCGCGTCTGTTCGTCCGCCGGTGGTGGGTTGCGGCTCGCCGTGGTCGGCTACGAAGCGCTGGTCACCGCGCAAGCCGGGCACCGCGTCGGCCTTTCGGCGGGCGCGAAGGTGGTGCACGTCGCGGCGGGTCCGCTCGACACCGCCGGGCTCGGGGCGCTGCGCTCGGCGTACCCGGATGTGATTCTGCTGGTCGGCGGGACCGACGGCGGCGACGCGGAGGTCTTGACCCACAACGCCACCAAGCTGGCGCGGTCCCGGCTGTCCGCGGGCGGCCATCGCGTGCCGGTGGTCCTGGCCGGCAATCAAGTTGTACGCACAGAGCTGCGGACGTTGCTGGAGGATGCGGGAACGCCGGTCACCGCGACCGAGAACGTGCTCCCGAGGATCGGGGTGCTCGAGCCGGGGCCGGCCCGGGCGGCGATCCGCGACGTGTTCCTGAAGCACGTGATCGGTGGCAAGCGGCTGTCGAAAGGCCCCCGATTCGCCGCCATGGTACGCATGGCGACCCCGGACGCGGTGCTGCGCGGCGTCGAGCTGCTCGGCGACGAACGAGGCCAGGATCTGCTGGTGGTCGACGTCGGCGGGGCGACCTGTGACGTGTACTCGGTGTTGACCCCGGACGCCGAGCGGGCCCACGTACGCGCGGAGGCGGCCGGGACGCTGTGGCGCAGCCGCACGGTCGAGGGCGATCTCGGGATGCGCTGGAGCGCGCCGGGTGTGGTGTCCGCGGCCGTCTCCGAACGACTGCTGTCCTCGCCCGAGGAGTTGGCGGCAGCCGCTGCCGTTCGAGCCGACGACCCCGGGATGGTGGCGGGTCCGGACGATCCGCTCGACGGCCGCATCGCGGCCCTCGCGGCCACCGTCGCGCTGCGCCGCCACGCCCGCAGCGGGCCCGACCTGCGCGACGTACGCCTCGTGATCGGCTCGGGCGGGGTGCTGCGGCACAACTCGCCGTCGTTCGGCCGCTCGGTTCTGCTCGCAGCGTTGTCGGACACCGCCGGCGGCTGGGCGTTGCCGCGCGCTCCCATGGTGGTGATCGATTCGGCGTACGTGCTGGCCGCGGCGGGCCTGCTGGCCGACGACCACCCGGCGGCGGCTCTCGCGCTGCTCGATTCGCTCCGCTGACCCCTCGTTTCTGCGGGGCTTTCTGCGGGGCTTTCTGCGGGCTGGATCAGGGATCTCGGTCGAATCTCGGGCGGAATACGACCCGGATCCGTGATCCCGCCGGGCTGCCTTGATCTGATCGGGGGACGGCGCGGCCGGGCTTGATCCGTTAGGCTCGCTCGCTGGGTGTGGGAGCGCTCCCGGCGGCGGCGCGGGCGGCTCGTGTGGCTCGGGTGGCGAGAGGGTGGACATGTGGCGGATGCTCCGGCGCGGCTTACGCGCCCACGCCGGTCAGGCGGCGATCTTGGCGACGCTGGGATTCCTGCTGGCCGCAGTCGCCACGGCGGCTCCGGCGTACGCCCGGGCGGCGGCCGGCCGGTTGCTCGTCGCGCACGTGACCGCGGCCGCGCCGCTCGAACGTACGCTCAGCCTGCGGGGCGAGGTCGTCTTCGACGCCGCCGGTGACCGCGGCAAAGTGGACGCCGCCCGCGCGGCCGCCGATCGGGCCACGGCCGGCAGCGGCTTGTCCGTGTACACGACGTTGCAGGTGCCGGCCCGGATCAAGGCCGCGAGCGGGGAACTCGTCGCACCGGTCGTCAGCCGCGACGGCGCGTGCGAGCACCTGACGATCATCGGGAACTGCCCGGCTCGGCCCGGTGACGTGCTGCTCGGCGCGGCCGCGGCGGCGGCGCTGGGCGTACAGCCCGGCCAGGAGCTCACGGCTGACGTGTCGACCACCGGTGGAGTGGCCGGCTATCGGCTGACCGTCGTCGGGGTCTACCAACCCGGCGGCGATCGGGCGTACTGGGCGGGGCGCGGGGACCTGACCGCCGATCCCCGGCGTACCGACACTCCCGTGCTGACCGGGGCGGACACCGTGCGCGCCATCGCCACCAGCGACGCCTCGTTGCGGCGTACGCCGATCGCCGCCGACGGCGTCACCGGCGTCAGCGTCACCGTCGTGGTGGACGCGACGGTCACCGATCCGGCCGCGTTGCCCGCCGACCTCGGCGGTCCCCGATCCGCCCTGACCGAGCTGCGGCAGGCGCCGCCTGACTCGTTCTTCGCCACCGGGCTGCTGCCCGAGTTGTTCGACCAGATCACCGCCGGACGGCGTGCGCTTGCGGCCGGCGTACTGGCGGCGGCGGGGGCATTGCTGCTGGTCGGCGTCTTCGTGCTGCTGCTCGCCGCGGCTGCGGCGGCCGACCGGCGGGCTCCGCAGACCGCGCTCGGCGTGCTGCGCGGCGCGCCCGTACGCACACGGTTCCTCTTCGCAGTCGGCCCGTCGGCCCTGGCCGTCCTGGGTGGTGCCGTACTCGGTTCGGTCGCCGGGCTGCTGAGCGGCGGCTCGTCGGTGTCCACAACGGATGGTGTGGCCGCCGCTGCGGTGCTGGTGACCGTGCTGGCGCTGGTCGCGGCGACAGAAACCCGCGTTCTGCGTACGCCGGTCCTGGACGCCGTGCGGCGCGCTCGACGAGCCGCGAAGCGGCTTCGGATTGCGCCGCTGGAGGCGCTCGTCGTTGTCGTGGCGCTGCTTCTGGCGTACCAAAATGTGACGGCGAGCGGAGACGCGGGCCTGGCGCCGCTGGCCCCGATGGTGAGTGTGCTGGCGGCGGCCCTGCTGGCCGGGCGTGCCGTGGCCTGGAGCCTGGCCCACCTGGGGGTGGGCCGGTTGCGCCGCGGTGACCTGGGGCTGGGGCTGGCGGCGATGCACTTGGCGCGACGGCCGCACACCGCTCGCGCGCTGGCGCTGGTCGCGGTGGCCGTCGCGACTCCGGCGCTGGCCGCGTCGGGCGTGCAGACCTCCTCGGACGCATTGCGCGAGCGCGCGGTCGCGGAGCTGGGGGCCGAACGGGTCATCTCGGTGGTCGGGCCGGATCACACCGCTGTCCGCGCGGCGGTGCACGCGGCCGATCCCGACGGGCGCTGGCTGCTCGCCGCGGCCCGGCAGCAATGGGGCACGAGCAGCGTCCTCGCGGTCGAAGGCGATCGGCTCGCCCGCGTGGCGTCCGTCGCGGAGCCGCTCGCCCGCCGGATCGCGGCCGAGATCCGCCCGGCGGTCAACGCGCCAGTTCAGCTGACCGGGAGTCGGCTGATCCTGGACGTGTCGACGACCTCCAGCGCCGCAGCGGTCGTCCGCGTCGCGCTGGTCACGACGGCCGGCGAGCGGCTCATCCTGCCGATCTCGATCGCGCCGGAGACGGGTTCCCATGGCGTCGACGTTCCACAATGCACAGACGGCTGCCGGTTGGCCTGGATCGGCTTCGCCTCCTCGCCGGAAAGCCTGCGGCTGACCGCGATCCGGCAGGAGTCGCCCGCCAAGACGATCGTCGACGGGGCCGCGCTGGCGGCGGCCGGACGCTGGCGGGCCGGCTTCACGACGATTCCAGGCGACCTCACCGTGCTGCACGGCGACGGCTGGCTCAGCGCCCGCTACCAGCCGAGCGACCCGATGCACGTCTCGACCGACCTGCGCGTCCTGCTCGCCGACGCGCCGGTGCCGATGCCCGCGGCGATCGCCGGCGACGTCCGGCTGGCCCAGACCGACGAGGTCCGCGAGCTGCCCGTGCTCGACGGCGTTACCCGGCCGGTACGCATAGTGGACGCGGCGGCGACGTTGCCCGGTGCGGGCGACGACGGGTTCCTCATCGATCACGAGTACGCCGACCGGCTCGCCGACGCCGGCGGCGACGTGCAGGCCGAAGTCTGGGCGCGCGGTGACACCCCGTCAGCAGTGCTCGCCGACCTACGGGGACGACTGCTGATCTCCGGTGAGGAGACGGTGGACGAACGGGTCGCCCGCATGGTGCGTACGGGTCCGGGGCAGGCGGCCCGCTTCCAGCTCGGTGCGGCCGCCCTCGGGGTGTTCCTGGGCGCGGCCGGACTGTCGGTGATCACCACGGGGGAGTACGGCCAACGACGCGCCGAGCTGCTCGACCTGCGGCGGCAAGGACTGCCGGCCCGAACTGCGGTACACGCAGTCAGCTGGTCGGCCTGGCTGCTGGTGGCGGTCGGCGTACTGCTCGGGGCGGGATTGGCGGTGGCCGCCGCGATCGGCTGGAGCGGCAGCGGCGTCGCCGTGTTCACCGACGGCTGGACCGCCACCGGGATCCCGTCGGTCTCGATGCTCGCCGTAGGGCTCGGGGTGATCGCGGCGGCGGTGCCGATCGCGGTCGCCGCATGGTTGGGCGCTCGCCGATTGGCCCGCGCTGCGTCGGCTTCGGGGGAGGGGGACCGGTGATCCGGATCGTGCGGGTGATGCTGCGCCGTCGTCGCGGCACGGCGTTGCTGGTGCTGGCGTTGTCGGTGATCGCGTCGGCGACGGCTGCGGCCGTTCCGCTCTACACGGGGTCCGCGGCGCGGGCGGTGACGGCGGCGCAGGTGGCCGAGGCCGCGCCGGCCGAGCTGTCGATCGCCCGGACCGTGCTGCTGTCGCACGGCTTCGGGCCGCCGCAGCCCGAGGAGAAGCTCGCTCCGCAGCTGCCGTACCGGCCGGGCTTCACCACCGTCGGCGGCCTGCTGATCGGAGGGCTGCTCACCGTCCCTCCCGCGGCCCCTCCGGTCGCCGATGCGGTCTCCGATGTGGACCCTGTCGGCTCGCCGGCGTGGCTGGCGTACCGGTCGGGGGTGTGCGCCAACGTACGCATGGTGGCCGGTCGCTGCATCGCCGGAGCCGGTGAGGCGATCGTGCCCGAGTCGGCCGGGCGCAAGCCGGGCGCTGAGATCGGCTTCGTCGCCGGAACGGCTTCGGCCGGCGGTTTCCGGGCCGACGGGGATCCGGTCGGGCTCACCGTCGTCGGGGTGTACGCGATCGGCGACCTGACCGGGGCGTACGGGGCCGGGCGGTCGTTCACCGGGGTTCCGCAGCCGGGCGAGGAGCCGGAGGCGAACGTGCCCGCGGTGTTCACCACGCTCGAAACGGCCGCCGCGACGCCGTTCAGCACCGCGTTCCAGACCACCGACCTGATCGCCGACGGCGTCGACTTCACCGACGACGCAGGGCTGCGCGCCGTCGTCGCCCAGGAGCAGACCTTGGGCGAGGAGGGCGGCTACAACGTCGACACGACGCTGCCGGAACTGCTCGACCGGATCGCCGCCCAGCGCACCAGCCTCGAACGGTCGGTGCAAGTCGCTGCGGTGCCGTTGCTGCTGCTCACCCTGGTCGTGCTGTATCTCGCGGTCAGCTCCAGCACCGTGCGGCGGCGTACCGAGAGCGGACTTGCCGGGCTGCGCGGCGTACCGGGGTTCACGCAGTGGTGGCTGTCGGCGGCGGAGACGCTGCTGCCTGCCGTCGCCGCAGCACCCTTCGGGCTCGCGGTCGGGTGGCTCGGCGTACGCGTCCTGGCGGCGTGGACGCTGTCGCCGGGGATCAGCCCTCAGCTGACCTGGACGGTCGTCCTCACGGTGATCGCCGCGATCGTGACGGTGGCAGCGCTCGCCGGGGTGGCCGTCGCCCAGGCGAGCCGGGGTCCCATCGCGGCGCAGTTGCGCGGTACGCCGGCCCGCGCTCACAACGTCCTCATCGGGCTGGCCGAGGTATGCGCTGTGCTGGCGGCGGCAGCGGCCGGATATCAGATCACCGCCGAGGATCGCCCGGGCGGGCTGGCGCTGCTCACCCCGCTGCTGACGGCGGTGGCCGCCGGGCTGGTGGCGCGCCGGTTGACCGGGCCGGTCGCCGAGCGCCTGGGCCGCTGGGGACTGCGGCGCGGGCGGGTCAACCGGGCGATGGCCGCGTTCGTGATCGCCCGGCGGCCGACCCATTCGCGGTTGCTCGCGCTGCTGGTGGTGCTGTTCGGCACCGGCGGCTTCGCGGTCGCCGCCACCACCGCCGGGGCGTGGGCGCGAACGGAACGAGCGCAGCTCGACGTCGGCGCGGCCGAGGTGTGGAGCCTGCCCACCACGACCGCGGGGGCGCTGCGCGACGCGGTCCGCACCGCCGACCCGTCCGGCCGGTACGCCATGGCGGCGGCGATGCTGCCCGACAAGCGATTTCGCGTACTGGCGGTGGACGCCGGAAGGTTCTGCGGTATCGGCTATTGGGGCGCGGACTCCGAACTGCCGCAGGAGCAGGCGTGCGCGATGCTGCACGCCGAATCCGGGGTGGCGTTGCCGATGGTCACCACCCAAACCGCACCCGACCAGATCGCGGCCGGTTCGGCGGAATCGGTGGCGGTGACGACGGTCGCCCAGGTCTCGGCGTTGCCCCGGCTGGGCACCACGGGCGGTCTGGTCGACCTCGCCGGGCTGCCTGCCGCCACGCCGGTCCGGCAGGCTCAGGTGTGGTTCGCGGCCGAGGTGCCGGAGACCGTCCGCGCCGCGCTGCGAACGCAGGGACTGACGCCCGTCGCGATCGCCACTGCCGCTCGGGCGGCCGAACAGCTCGACCACTCCGGACCCGCGCTGGCCCTGCGGTTCTACCTCGTCGCCTGCCTCACGGCCGTCGTGCTCGGGGTGACCGGCGTACTGGTCGTGGGGGCGGCCGAACACGACGAGATCGGCCGGGTCATGCGGGCGCTGCGCATACAGGGCATGCGGTCGCGGTCGGTCCCGCGTCAGGTCGCCGGCGGGTACGCCGTCCTCGTGGTGGTCGCCGCCGTGATCGGCACTCTCGTGGCCGGATTGGCCTGGCGTACGGCGCGCGGGGTGGTGCCGATGGTGGCCGACGGGGGCTGGGTCCCGCGTACGCCGCTATTGCCGGAACGCCCCGGCTTGCTCGCGGTCGCCCTGCTGGGCCAGGTCGTGGTTCTGTTGCTGACGAGTCTCGTCGTGGCCACCGTGCTGCGACGGTCGGTGGAAGGGGAGACCCGGTGAACGGAATGGCGGTGATCTGCCGTCGGGTGGTGCAGATCTACCGGGCCGAGGGCGGCGACGTGGTCGCCCTCGCCGGGGTGGACCTGGAGATCGCGCCGGGGGAGAAGGTCGCCCTCGTCGGGCCGAGCGGCTCGGGCAAGTCGACGCTGATCGCGTTGCTGGCCGGGCTCATGCGGCCGAGCGCCGGAAGGGTCCATCTAGGACAGACCGACATCGGCAAGCTCACCGACGGCGAGCTGGCCCGATTGCGGGGCACGGATCTCGGCGTCGTGCTGCAGGGAGCCACCCGGAACCTCCTGCCGTACGCGACACTCGAGGACAACATCTGGCTGGCCCAGCGCCGGGTACGCAAAGTGCGCCCCGCCGACGTCGAACCGGCCGAGTCGGTCGCGGCCCTGGTCGGCCTGCTCGGCTACGGCGACCGCCGGATCGATCAGCTGCCCCCGGGTGCGCAGCAGCGGGCGGCGCTGGCGGTCGGACTGGCGGCGTCGCCCGGGTTGTTGCTGGTCGACGAGCCCACGAGCCGGCTCGACCCGGCCGCCCGGGACGAGGTGCTGGAGGCGCTCGACCGGGTCAACGCCGACCGCGGGACGACCATCGTCGCGGTGACCCACGACATGGCGGTCGGCGAGGCGTTCGGCCGGGTCGTGACGATCCGCGACGGCCGCGTGGGCGCGGAGGGCCGCGGCGGGCGTGAGTTCGCGGTGGTCGCCGGGGACGGAACGGTGCAGTTGCCACCGGCCATGCTGGCCAGCTACCCGCCCGGCACCCTGTTCTCGGTCGACGACGTCGACGGCGCGGTCATGCTGGAGGCGGAGAAGCCCGCATCCCCGTAAGGAGTGCGGGCGTACGCGGTAGGGTTTGCGCCGTGACCGCAGCCGTTGCCCCGCCTGACGCCCCGCCGACTCCGGTCGCCGAGGCCGATCCCGCGCCCGCCGGGAAGCCAGTACCTTACTGGGCCGGGCTGCTGCTGTCGGCCGTCGCCGGAGTGGCGCTGCTGCTGTCGTTCCCGTCCTACAGCCTCTGGTGGCTCGCCCCGATCGGAGTCGCCGCCTCGGCGCTGGCCGTGCACCGGCGACGACCGCGTACGGGGGCTTTGTTCGGGTTCATCACCGGTGTCGTGTTCTTCGCACCGCTGCTCTCCTGGACCAGTACGCACGTCGGCCCCTGGCCCTGGGTGCTGCTCGTCGGCTTGCAAGCGGCGTACTTCGCCCTGCAGGGGCTGGCCCTGGCCGTGGTGAGCCCGGTCGTCGACCGCTGGCGGTGGAGCCGGCCGCTGGTCGTCGGCGTCCTGTGGGTCGGTCAGGAGGCGTTGCGCGGCCGGACGCCGTTCGGCGGCTTCCCCTGGGGCCGGCTGGCGTTCAGTCAGGCCGACGCTCCGACGCTGCGCCTCGCGGTGCTCGGCGGCGCGCCGCTCGTCACGTTCGCCGTCGCCGTCACCGGCGGCCTGCTCCTGCTCGCCCTGACCCGCCCGGCCGTTTCGGCGAAGCCGATGCGTCGCTGGGTCGGGGCGGCGACCTTGGCGCTCGGCGCGGTGGCGCTCACCGTGATCGGGTACGCCGTCCCCCTGTCCACACCGTCCGGTCCCACCGTCACAGTGGCGATCGTCCAGGGCAACGTGCCGCGCATGGGGCTGGACTTCAACGCCCAGCGCCGGGCGGTACTCGACAACCATGTGACCGCGACCGAGGAACTCGCCGCCGATGTGGCCTCCGGCAAGCAGCCCAAGCCGGATCTGGTGATCTGGCCGGAGAACTCCTCCGACATCGACCCGCTGCGGAACGCCGACGCGGCCGACGCCATCGACCGGGCCGCTCGGGCGATCGGCGTACCGATCCTCGTGGGGGCGGTGCTGATCGGCCAGCAGGAGGGCCAGGTCTACAACGTCGGGCTCGTCTGGGAGAGCGGGCAGGGCGTGACCGCCCGGTACACCAAGCAGCATCCGGTGCCGTTCGCGGAGTACATGCCGCTACGGAAGTGGATCGAGCCGATCGCGAAGATCGTCACCGACAAAGCCGGTCTGCTGCGGTCGGACTTCCAGCCCGGGGACGCTTCCGGCGTACTGAAGATGGGTCCGGCGACCGTCGGCGACGTGATCTGCTTCGAGATCGCGTATGACGGATTGGTGCGCGACACCGTCACCGACGGGGCGGGCCTGCTGGTCGTGCAGACCAACAACGCCACGTTCAACGTCGACGAGGCCCGTCAGCAGCTCGCCATGGTGCGGTTGCGGGCGGTCGAGCACGGCCGGGAATCGCTGATGTCGTCGACCGTCGGCATCTCCGGCTTCGTGGACGCCTCGGGACGGGTGCACCAGGCGAGCGGCTTCTTCACCCGGGACGTCGAGGTACGCCAGCTGCACGAGGGCAGCGGGACGACGCCGGCGACGCGCTTGGCGTACTGGCCGGAGCTCGTGCTGAGCCTCGCGGCTGTGGCGTTGCTCGCCGGTGCCGTGGTGCTTCGGCGTCGATCGCGCGGGTAGGCTTGTAGCGCCGACTTCTGGAGGTGCTCTTGCGGTCTCGGTGGCGTTTCGTGCCGCTGGCGGTGCTGATCCTCGCGATCGTCGAGATCGCCGTCTTCGTGGGCGTCGCTCAACTCATCGGCTTCGGCTGGGCCCTGCTGGCGGTCCTCGTCCTGAGCGCGGCCGGCATGTTCGCGCTCGCCCGCGAAGGCAAGCGCGGCTGGCGGCGAGTACGCGAAGCAGCCCGCAGCAACAGTCCGGTCGGGCCCCAGGCGGCCGACGGGATCGCCGGTGCGGTCGGCGCGCTGCTGCTCTTCGTCCCGGGCTTCTTCACCGGCGTGATCGGGGCGCTCCTGCTCATCCCGCCCATCCGCAAGTTCGCGGCGCGCCGCGTCCAAGGCATCACCGAGAAGCGTGTTCCGTCCAACGTAGCGGGCGACCTGTTCGGGCCGCGTCAGGTGCGCGTTCAGCGTACGCCGAAGGCAGCCCAGCCCACGGAGACCGACGAGGTCATCGAGGGCGAAATCGTCGATTAGGTCATCGCCCAGGTCCGTCGGAGGTCAGACCGTCGCTCCCGTCAGGCACCGGTCGGGCCGCTTGGCGGCCCTCCCTGCCAGCTCCGCGAGCCGATGGGTTGCGCACCCCGCCTAGCGTGAGCTGATGGTCCACAGCTTCGTGATAGTGCTGCGCGGTTATGACCGGGAGTCGGTCGACAAGGTGATCCAGAAAGCCCAAGAGGCTCTGGCCCAGCCCACTCCGGAAGTGGTCGCAGCGGCGGTGCAGTCCATCGCAGATTTTCGCGCCAAACCGCCCGTGGTGCTGCGCGGTTACGACCGGGAACAGGTCTACGCGCACCTGGACCGGCTGTCAGCGGAGCTGGCAGGGAGGGCCGCCTGAATGCACTCCTGGCGGCTCGCGTAAGCACTCCCCGGCGGCGGCCCGACCGGTGCCCGGCGGGAGCAGCGGTCCGCACCACCGCGGACCTGGGAAATAAAGGTCATGAAGAAGGCCCGCCAGGCGAACCTGGCGGGCCTTGAAGCACGGGAGATCAACGACCCCGGCGGGTCCTGACCTCATCCAGACGCTCGTTGAGGATCTCCTCGAGCTCCTCCAGCGACCGGCGCTCCAGCAGCATGTCCCAGTGGGTACGCGGCGGCTTGACCTTCTTCTGCTCCGGCTCGGAGCCGTCGACCAGGCGGGCCACCGTGCCGTCGAACTTGCACTCCCAGGTGATCGGCACCTCGGCGTCGACGGCGAACGGCACCTCGAACTGGTGGCCGTTGGCGCACAAGTACTCACGGGTCTGACGCGGAGCCAGTTCGGTGTTGCGGTCCGACTCGTAGCTGACGGCGCCCAGTCGGCTTCCGCGCAGCATGCGCTCGCCCATATTCGGCTCACCCCTCGAGAAAAGTTTGCAAGGTCCCTGCTCAGTCCATGGACACACGGTGCAACGACCACGGCTGTGTCAGAGATTCCCACAAGGGTACCCGGCCCCGGAATCAGGTGACTGCCCTCACCCGCCCTGAGAGATCCGTTATGGTCCAGTTTAGGGCGTTAATCGCGAAAACGGAGGTCTGGGATGTCGATCACTGAACCGGTCCCCGCGGAAGACGTGGACCGATCCTTCTTCGGACATCCCCGAGCGCTGTCGACCCTGTTCCTGACCGAGATGTGGGAGCGCTTCAGCTACTACGGCATGCGCGCCATCCTGGTCCTGTTCCTCACCGCCACGGCGGCCGAGGGCGGCCTCGGGATGGAGGACGGCCAGGCCAACGCGCTCTACGGCGTCTACGTCGGCATGGTGTACCTGGCCGCGCTGCCCGGCGGCTGGGTTGCCGACCGGTTGCTGGGCGCCCGGCGCTCGGTCCTGTACGGCGGCATCGTCATCGCCCTCGGTCACTACACGATGGCGATCCCGACCGACTGGAGCATCTTTCCCGGCCTCATCCTGATCGTGCTGGGCACGGGCCTGCTCAAGCCCAACATCTCGCAGATGGTCGGCAACCTCTATGAGAAGGACTCGCCCCGGCGCGACGCCGGATTCTCGATCTTCTACATGGGCATCAATCTCGGCGCTTTCGTCGCCCCGCTGATCACGGGCTGGCTCGCCGACCACGTCAACTACCACGTCGGCTTCAGCGTCGCCGCGGTCGGCATGACCTTCGCCGTCATCCAGTACATCATCGGCAGCCGCCGGCTCAAGGAGAACGGCGCGGCCCCGACCCACCCGCTGGTCGGCCCGGAGCGTCAGCGGACGCTGCGCTGGATCGGCGTGAGCGTACTGGTGGCCGCCGTGATCATCGGATTCCTGGCACTGGTCGGCTGGCTCAGCGTCGGCAGTGTCGTCGACCTGCTGGCCTGGTTCACCGTGGCGGTCGCCGTCGTCTACTTCAGCCGGATCTTCCTCGACAAGCGGCTCACCGACGACGAACGCAGCCGCATGCGGGCGTACGTGTGGCTGTTCATCTTCGCGGCCTGCTTCTGGATGATCTACGACCAGGCCGGTTCGGTGCTCAACACCTTCGCCGACAAGAACACCGACCGGACCATCGGCGGCTTCACCTTCCCGGCCGCGTGGCTGCAGTCGGTCAACCCGATCCTGATCATCATCGGTGCTCCGCTGGCCGCCGCTCTCTGGGTGAAGCTCGGCACGCGCGTGTCCACCCCGTGGAAGTTCGCCGTCGCGCTCATCCTCAACGGTCTGTCGTTCATCCTGATGGCGGCCGCCGCCCAGCAGGCGCTCAACCACCTGATCTCGCCGCTGTGGCTGGTCGCGGTCTACGCCCTCCAGGTCGCCGGTGAACTGTCGCTGTCGCCGGTCGGCCTGTCGATGACGACCAAGCTCGCCCCTGCCTGGTACGCGAGCCAGATGCTGGGCGTCTGGTTCCTCTCCACCGCCGTCGGCGACGCCATCGGCGGACAGGTCGCCAAGCTGTCCGACGGCGGACCCCGGTACTTCCTGATCCTCGGCATCGTGTCCGCCGTCATCGGCCTCGCGGCGTTCATGTTCACCAAGCACATCCGGACGCTGATGCGGGGCATCCACTAGCGTCTTTCAGCTGCGGATCACGGGTACGCATGCCTCCCACCGCCGTTTCAGCCTGCGTAACCGTGATCTACACGTCTGACGGGTCAGCCGTCTTCGCAGCCGATACCATCATGATCACGGTCGAGGCGATACGGGTCGTCGCCGTAGACCGTCACCGGGCCCTGAACATACGCAGGTCCATCGCCCGTGCCGCCTGCGCAGTCGACGTCCGGCGCGATCGGTACGCAGCCCGAGTACCCCGGGTGGCAGGTGGGTTCGGGAGGCGCTACGGCGGGCGGCGAGGCAGTGGGGGGACCGATCGGCGGCTGGCTCGACGGGGACCGAGTCGGAGTAGCAGGCTTCGGCGACGCTGGAGCGGTCGACGCCGGCCGCGAAGAGTTGGAGCTGGGCGACGACGTAGGCCTCGTCGAGCTCGCCGACGGTGATGGCCCTGGTGCGGGATCATGGTCGCGGCTAGACACGAATATGCCCACGCAGCAGAGCGCTACGAGACCGCTGGCCACAGCGACTATCGCCGCCGTGATGGAGAAGAACGGGCGTTTCGGCGCCGGTGCCGGTGCCGGGGCCGGCCGCCAGCGCGAACCGTCCCAAATCCAGCGCCGGTCCGGCGACAGCGGCTCCCACCGTGCGCCGTTCCATCGATACCTGCCATCGGGCGAGATCTGACCAGTCATCATGTGCATCCCGAAGCAGCGTCAGCGCGGATCGAACGCCGAGCGCTTCGCACTAGATCCATCAAGTCTAGGCGCATGCGACGCTGGGCGCGGTTGCACGGGCGGATCGCGATCTCTCGGGTAGCCTGCGCGGGTGCGAATCATTCAGCGAGTCGCGACCGTCCTCGCCCTTGGCGGGCTGCTGGCCGCGGGAGCGGCCGGTTGTGGCGGCGACAGCGGCTCTGAGACGAAAGGCAGCGGTGGCGTGAACGTCAGCACCGATACCAAGAGCAAGCCCACGATCACCTTCAGCGGTGACGCCCAGAAGCCGTCCAGCCTGCAGGTCACCGACATCGTCGAGGGCACCGGCGACGCGGCCAAGGCCGGCGACTCGGTGGCGGTGCAGTACGTCGGGGTCTCCTGGTCGACGCAGAAGCAGTTCGACGCCTCCTGGGACCGGGGCGCGCAGCCGTTCAGCGTCGCCCCGCTGGGCCAGGCCCGCGTCATCGAGGGCTGGAACCAGGGCCTCGTCGGGGCCAAGGTCGGTGGCCGTCGGCTGATCGTCATCCCGCCGGAGCTCGGCTACGGCGCGCAGGGCGCGGGCGGAGTCATCGGCCCGAACGAGACGCTGGTCTTCGCGGTGGACGTCGTCTCCATCAACGCCTGACCTGGTCAGCTCAGCGACACCGGGGCGGTATTCGCCCCGGTGTCGCTTTTCTGTCATTGGCTCCAGCTGATCGCTCCTCTGTGGAATCATGTGGATCTTTCCCGGCTCTCTTGGTCCTCGAGGTGACCCCGGATGACCGCACGGCATGCCCTTCTCATCGGCGTACCTCATTACGATGCGAGCAGCTTCAGCGACATCGCCGACGTCGTGGAGTCCGATGTTCTGCGGATCAGCGAGTCGTTAGGCCAATCGGGGTACCAGATCGGCAACTGCGGTTACGGCGATCCCAGTGGGCAGGAGGCGACCGGAAGCCGGATCAGAGCCGCGATCTCCAGGGCTTGCAGTGAGGTCCCCGAGGGTGGCGTCCTGCTGATCTACTTCTCCGGGCACGGACTCACAGTCGATGGTGAGAGCTATCTCGCTCCGTGCGACACCTACCTTGAGCCAAACGGCATACCCGACGTGGCCAGCCTGGTCGCGCTCCTGCCGCGCCGTCTGGAGAACTGTCGTGCCGGCATGATCGTTCTCGCTGTGGACGCGTGCCGCGACCAGTCGGCGGGCGCACCTTCCTCCGAGGTTCCGGCCGGTGCCCTCCGGCTTCCCGGTGGTGGAAGTCTGGTTCTCGTCAATGCCTGCCGACCGGGACAGCGCAGTCTCTACTCGGATACCGGAAGCTACTTCACCCAGGCACTGGCGGAGGCGCTGGACCGCCGTAATCCCGCTCGTACCCTTCAGGCGGTCCTGGACGAAGCCACTCGGCAGATGTCGCGCAAGGCGCGACGTGTGGAAGCGGAGCCGCAGGAGATCGACGTCGTCTGGGTGCGAACGGCCGAGGCCAGCGACCCGGCCACCATGGAGATCTGTGCCGGCGACCTCATGACCGACTTGTGGCGGCGCGCGGTGGAGGACTCGCCGCTGTGGACCCGGGCCGTCGGGTCCGACGCCGATCGCATGGCGGCACGGTCGGCAGTCATGAGGCTGCTGACCGTGTGCAGCAATCGATGGACTGCGGCGCAAGCGGCCCTGGCGGCCCGGGCCGACCTGTCGGACCCGTGGACGGATACCGACTATCCCATTCGGTTCATAGCCCGGCTCGGGGATCTGCTGTCGGACTGTTCGTTGCCAGCGGGAGAGGTCGCGACCTTGCTCGCCGTCCCGTTCCTCCGGGAGATCCTCTTCGCGGGCGGAGTCCGGGAGGCGGCCGCGATCGCGCCGGCGGACTTCCGCCGGACCTACGCCGACGGCGCCCGGTCGGACCTGGAGCTTACCCATGCGATCCATGAGCACGTCTGCCGCCGAGCCGAGGGTCTGGCGAAGCGAGGCGCACGGGGATCTCATGACGCGGTCGCGATGTGGCTGGTCCATCGCTGGCTTGCGAACAGGCGCACGCTCTGGCGCTCGGAATCGGCTATGCAGCTGTGTAAGCAGTTTTCGTCATCGATCATCCAGGTTACGGACGGCCTGCGAACCGAGGCCGAGGTAGCGCAAGACCTCCGCAGTCTGCTCGGCTTGGCCGGCGGCGATGTGGATCCGGAGCGACTCGGGCGGCTCCGCCCTCGCGCTTCCGGACTTGCAGCAGTCCTCGCGACGGCGAACGTTCTCGCCTTCGATCCCCGCTGCCTGCCGCCGGTGATCGTCGACCACCTAGGTATCTCCGCCGAACTCTCCGTGCCCGCCGTACGCACGGCGCTGGCTCGGGCACGCTGGCGGCGCGCCGACGATGGCTCGATGGATCTGCACGCCGTTTGTGATCATCCGGCGCTCCACGACGCTTTCCAGCATCTCGTCGAGGCCGCCAACCTGCTGCGGAAGAACTTGAGCGATGTCGAGATGGACGCCTCGCTTGCGGCGGCGCTGCCCGCAAAGGTTACGGCGAGCGGCCTGCGCCCGGAAATCCAGGACGAACGGCCCGCGTACAAGATCCCCCTGTCACGCTTTCGCCTGTCGGACGACAAGGTACGCGAGTTGCTCATGGGGCGGCAGGTCTATGGCGACTCGTCTCTGGCGATCCGTGAGCTCTATCAGAACGCGTTGGATGCCTGCCGCTACCGGCGTACGCGGCGGGAGTACGTGGTGAGGACAAGTGGATGCCTCTCACCTTGGCAGGGCGCAATCAAGTTCGTGCAGGGGGTTGAGAACGGCCGCGCTTACATCGATTGCGAGGACAACGGTGTGGGCATGGACGAATACACGCTGGCGCATACCTTTGCCACGGCGGGCGAGCGCTTCGTGTATCGGCCGGAGTTCCGGCAGGAGCAAGCCGGGTGGCAGGAGCTCGACCCGCCGCTCCGCATGATCCCGAACAGCCAGTTCGGCGTCGGTGTCTTCAGCTACTTCATGCTGGCCGACGAGATCGAGATCCACACTCGGCCGGTCGGTAGGGACGACATCATCGCGGGCCAGGCGTTTTCGGTGCGCATCGCCAGCAGCGGAAGCCTGTTCCAGGTGACTCCCTCTCGGGAGATTCCAGCGGGCGGGACGCGCGTGCGGCTCTACCTCACTCAAGACGAACCAACGTCGGTCTTGCGAGCGCTGCGCAGCCTGCTATGGGTGTCAGAGTTCGCGGTGACCGCCAGCGAGGTGGATGTCGCTGCGGAGACGTGGGAACCCGAGCAGCTGAGGTACTCGGGCGGCGGCAGCGAACCGTTGCGCGTGGGCGATGACCTGTGGTGGGTCGACGGCGGTGGTGGTCTTGCGGCGGATGGTTTGCGGACAGGCGATTCGACTTACGGCTCGATTCTGAACCTCCGCGGGCAGAACCGGCCTCAGCTGACGATCGACCGCAACAAGATCCGTAGCTGGAACGCAGACTGGGGCCGCGACCAGATGGAGCGTTCGCTCCCGGACTTGATGGCGTGGCCCGGACTGACACTCCACTGGCTTTGGCAGGTGACGAATAGCAGTCCGGTCACGGCTCAGATGATCTTTGAGGAGGCCTGCCGACGGCGGCTTGATCTCACCATCGGTGGGCCCTGGGGCCAAGGCTTGACGGCATCGATAATGGACGTCGGCTGCCTTCCTGTCGATGAACAGCTCTTTCAGGATTCGCAGTATTCGCTCGCCGATCGGTGGTGGATGATCGTCTGGCGTTCGGCAGTGTGGAACAGAAAGCTACCTGGACTGATACCTGCCTATGCCGAGATCCCATCCGTCGCGCGGCTGGACGGCTATCCGGTGGTGGAGCCCCGCGATGCGCTGGCGCTGACCGATCTGGACTCAGCCGTCAACTATCTATCGCGGGTCGGGCGTCCTGAGGCGGACGACTTGGTTGACTCCTACTCGGGAAATCGCGCACTTCCCTATGAAGATCTCCAGCGCCTTCGCCGCTTCGCGATCGCGGGACTCGACCTCAGGTCCGCTCGGGACCTGCCGTCCGTGCGGATTCCGGCTGATCTTGACGACGCCGAATCCACCGAGATGAGGATGCTGTTGAGAGCGTTACCGGCGGCGATTCCTGTCGGCTCGTCGAGACGAGCGCACGTTGCGCCGCTCCTCGCAGCTTCGGCGAGAGGCAACTGGGCCGTTCGTGAGGTGCATCAGCGTCTTGGTCGGCTCCTGCCGGACGGCTGGCAGGTCGAGGGCTTGCCGGCGCGACGTGCTCCCGGTGTCCTAGATGAAGTCGCCTCCGCGCGGGACGTCCGGCTGTTGAGCGTTCGCCTGAACGGGCGTGCTCCCTGGGTGGGCCCTGAAGTCTCACCGGCGCACGTCGTTGCGGCCAGTGACGCGCTGGGCTGGTCGATCGAGGAGGTGAGGAACCGAATCCGATCCTGGGGTTCTGAGGCCATCCAGGTCGTCGGGGATGAGCTCTACCCGGCCGTGCCCACGGTGATCGAGCGTGAGGCGCTCCGCCTGATGCCATCGGTGGGGGCGAAGCTGTCGGCATTCCAGATCTTCGCCATCGCCTGCCGCTCTCAGTCCACCACAGGCGAGGTAGTACAGGGATTGAGCAGGCTCCATGACGCCCGGCTGATAGACCTTGACGATGTGCGAACGCTTCCGGACCTTCTGCCCACGCAGGCGGAACGCGAATCATTGCAGAGCCGCTTCGTCATCTTCGACAGCGCTGTCTTCCGGGGCGTCCTCGTGGATTCATGGCATGTGGTTGTGTCGATCTTCTATGCGCTGCTCGATCGCCCGCTGTTTGGACCCACGGGCAGGTTCCTGGAGTGCCGTAACCTGATCGCATTCGCTTGCCGTGGCCGACGGATCGGCGCACCCGAGCTGATTCTTGCCAGTTGGTATCTCGATCTGAGCATACGAGACACTGCGGCGGTTATCGCCCGACTCGATCTCGGGCTGGAGTTCGACGACGGTTTCGCACATTGCGAAGAGTCTGTGCTGGACGCACTGCCGAATCCGACGCCTGAATTCATGCCTAAGGCATTACTCGGATCGTCGGTTGTGACGTGGCGGACTTCTCAACCGAAGTGGAACGTCACGGCGTACAGCTTGGTCTCCACGGCCTTGGAACAGCGTCGGCCGCTTGAAGAAGTTCTCTCGGCTGTTGAGCCCTACCGGGTACTTGGCGCACCATTGCCGGTTCTCGACCCGGAACGGCACTCCAGCAGCGTGGGTGACGTCGATGCATGTGACGCGGCGATACTCGCCGATCCCGGCCCTATGGGCATCGGAACCAACCCGGTCAGTACGATTACGCCACTCTCACTAGTTCGAGCGGCCGGTCGATTCGGCTGGACCGTCAAGCAGGCGCACCAGCGCTTCGAACGCCTCGCACCGCTTGGTCTGACGCTCGAATACGATCCATCCGCTTGTTCTGACGAAATCGTTCGCTGGCAGGATCTCTTGATCTTGACGGAGTTTCACGACGGGTTCGAGCCGGCGATCAGCGGGACACCTACGGAGGAGCACATCGCGGGAGCGATGGAGCACACGGATGAGTCTCCGGAATGGATTGTTGACCGGCTACGCCACTATGCGGAGTTGTTCAGCCTGACAGTCGACGGGGAGAGGGCCGGATGACGCAGCGGAAAGGGCCCATCGAGAACCACCGTGCGGTGCCGTGGGCGCCGACGGAGTTCGGGCTGTTGGAGACCTTCAGCGTGATGACCGACCCGGAGGGGACGGGCTACGTGGTCGAAGGCTCATGCCCGACCTGCGGCGCTCATCTCAAGATTGATTGGCATTTCGGCAATCCCGGCTACAAGGGTGTGACCGTTTCGCCCGACGTCGTACGCCCGAAAGCTGGTCCGCGGACGATCAACTGCGACTGCGGCCATGACCATGCAGGCCGCCCGGGCAGTGCATACGACGACGGGTGCGGTGCTTCGTGGAAGGTGATGCTCCCGTGAACTCCGACGACCGGCGATGGGCTGAACGCGCCCGGGAGTTGGGGTTCAACCAGCTGGAGGTCGCCCGCCGCCAGGCGGAGGCGTGGCGTAACGGGCTGACGGGAGTCACTGCCCTGCTCGGCACGGTGTTCATCGTCAAGGGTCGCGACGATGTCACGGAGCTCGCCTGGTGGCTTCAGTGGTGGATCGCCTTCCTCCTGGTCGTCGCGTTCGCGTCGTTGATCCGCGCGATCTTCCTCGCACTCGGCGCGGCGGCGGGGGAGACGAACGAGCGGATCCTGCTCACCGGGGAAGACCTGCGCGAATGGACTGAAGGCGAGGTGGACCGGGTTGGCCGGGACATCGGCGCGGCCAAGCGGTGGACCATCGCCGGGATGGCGCTCATCGCGATGGCGCTGCTCACCGCCTGGCTCTCGCCGACCGCCGAGACGACTCGGCCGATGATGAGGGTGGATTTCGAGGGCGGAGTGGCGTGCGGTCCGGTCACCTTCGAACGGGCCGGCTACATCGGTGTGACCAGCAAGTACGGGTCGCCGGTCGACACGAAGCTCTGGGTTCCGGTCGACAAGGTGAGCCTCCTGAGGGAGGTCCCGAGCTGTCCTTAACGATCACCACGTTGTGGGAAGGATCAGGGCCCCAGGGGCACGACACGCCGGTCGAGCACGACCGATAGTTCATGATCAACGGGGAGAGGCGGGGATCAACGGGTCAGTCGAGGCGGGACAGGTCCAGCACTGTGACGACAGCCGTGCCGGCCTCGTCGGAGGCGGCGAGGTCGACTTCGGCGGTGATCGCCCAGTCGTGGTCGCCGTCGGGGTCGTCGAGGATCTGCCGGCACTGCCAGCGGTCCTTCTCCTCGGTGATCAGCAACAGGCCGGCACTGCGGGCCTCACCGTCCACGCCGATCTCGTCGTGATCCTCGAAGTACGCGTCGAGGGGCGTACGCCAGTCGAAGTCGGGGTCGAGTTCGGCGAGGGTGTCGTAGCGCTCGAAGGCGGCCAGCTCCACCCGGCGGAACAAGGCGTTGCGCACCAGTACGCGGAAGGCCCGCACGTTCGCGGTGACGCCCCGCGTCTTCTCCTCCAGCACGACGGGAGCCGTCGGATCAGTCGGGTTCCGCAGCTGCTCCCATTCGTCGAGCAGGCTGGAGTCGACCTGGCGGACGAGCTCGCCGAGCCATTCGATGAGGTCTTCCAGGTCCTCGGTACGCGCGTCCGGCGGGATCGTCTGCCGCAGCGCGCGGTAGGCGTCGGCGAGATATCGCAGGACGATGCCTTCCGAGCGGGCCAGCCCGTAGAAGGCGACGTACTCGGTGAACGTCATGGCGCGCTCGAACATGTCGCGTACCACGGATTTGGGGGCGACCTCGTGCTCGCTCACCCACGGATGACCACGCCGATACATCTCGTACGCCGCTTCGAGCAGTTCGGCGAGCGGCTTGGGATACGTGACCTCGTCCAGCAGCGCCATGCGCTCGTCGTATTCGAGCCCGTCCGCCTTCATCTGGGCGACGGCCTCTCCCTTCGCCTTGAACTGCTGAGCCGACAGCACCTGGCGGGGGTTCTCCAGGGTCGCCTCCATGATCGACAACGCGTCGAGGGCGTACGTGGGCGACGAGCGGTCGAGCAACTCCAGCGCTGCCAGAGCGAACGGCGACAGCGGCTGGTTGAGGGCGAAGTTGAGCTGCAGATCCTCGACCACGCGCAGGCGAAGCGGCTCACCGGGTCCGGAGACGCGCTCGACGACTCCGGCGGCCAGCAGCGCGCGATAGATCGCGAACGCCCGGCGGACGAGCTTGAGCTGGGCGGACCGCGGCTCGTGGTTGTCGGTCAGGAGTTTGCGCAGATCTGCGAAGACATCGCCGCCGCGCTCGATGACGTTGAGGATCATCGAGTGAGTCACCGTGAAGCTGGAGGTCAGCGGCTCGGGGTCGGCTGCGACCAACTTGTCGAAGGTGGGCTGGCCCCACGAGACCATGCCCTCGGGCGGCTTCTTCTTCACGTAGCTCTTGAGTTTGCGCTGGTCGCCGGCGAACTTCGTGATCGCCTTCTCGTTGGCGATCACGTGCTCCGGGGCCTGCACGATGACCCGGCCGAGAGTGTCGAACCCGGCTCGGCCGGCCCGCCCGGCGATCTGGTGGAACTCCCGGGCCTTCAGGTGGCGCATCTTGGTGCCGTCGAACTTCGACAGCGCAGTGAACAGCACCGTCCGGATCGGCACGTTGATTCCGACGCCCAGGGTGTCAGTCCCGCAGATGACCTTCAGTAGACCCGCCTGGGCCAGCAGCTCGACCAGACGGCGGTACTTCGGCAGCATCCCGGCGTGGTGTACGCCGATGCCGTGCTTCACCAGCCGGGAAAGCTGCTTGCCGAAGCCCGCGGCGAACCGGAAATTGCCGATCATCTCGGCGATCGCGTCCTTCTCCGCCCGCGTACACATGTTGACGCTCATCAGGGCTTGTGCCTGTTCCATCGCGGCGGCCTGGGTGAAGTGCACGATGTAGACCGGCGCCTGATGGGTCTGGAGCAGCTCCTCGACGGTCTCCTGCAACGGCGTCAGCGAGAACGCGTGCACCAGCGGCACCGGCCGGGTCGCCGACGTGACCACCGCGGTGTTCCGCCCGGTACGCCGGGTCAGGTCGTCTTGGAATCGGGTGACGTCACCGAGCGTGGCCGACATCAGGACGAACTGCGTGTTCGGCAGCTCCAGCAGCGGCACCTGCCAGGCCCAGCCCCGGTCGGGTTCGGCGTAGAAGTGGAACTCGTCCATCACGACCTGGCCCGCGTCGGCCTTCGCGCCCTCACGCAGGGCGAGGTTGGCCAGGATTTCCGCGGTGCAGCAGATGATCTGTGCGGACTCGTTGACCGCCGCGTCCCCGGTGAGCATGCCGACGTTCTTCGCCCCGAACTGCTCGCACAGCGCGAAGAACTTCTCGCTGACCAGCGCCTTGATCGGCGCGGTGTAGAAGGTCCGCTCGCCGGAGGCCAGCGCGGAGAAGTGCGCGCCCGCCGCGACCAGACTCTTGCCCGACCCGGTCGGGGTCGCCAAGATCACGTTGGAGCCGGTCACGACCTCCAGCAACGCCTCGGACTGCGCGGGGTAGAGGCTCAGCCCGCGGCTTCCGGCCCACTCCTCGAAGGCGAGCAGGACTTCCTCAGGCTCGCTGGGCCCGCCACCCTCGGCGGGCGGCGGCAGCAGATCGATGAGGGTACGCGAGGCGGAGGTCACCGGCGCAAGGTTACTGTGCCGTCACCTGAACCGTTCACTCCGGGCGCGCGTCGTCAGCGGTAACGGTCGAACCGCTCGTCGGCGTACTCATCGTCATCGTCGTCTTCGTCGGACCGGCGGCGCAGGACGAGCCAGAGGAGGAACCCGCCGACCACGACGAGCGCGCCCGCGCCACCGAAGATCACCACGGGCAGGGCGCTGGAGTCGTCGTTCCCTGCGGTCGACACCGCTGAGATCTCCGTCGCCGAGCCGCTGTCGGTCGGGGTGCCCTCGGTCGGTGCTCCGGCGTCGGTCTCTTCCGTCGTCGGGCTCGCCGTCGCGCTGCGCTTCGAGGCTTTCGGCGTCGGCGTGGCGGACGGCTTCTTCGACGCCGTCGGCGACGCCGAGGTGGCGGCGGTCCGCTTCAACGTCAGGGACCCGGTGTTATTCGCTGTATTTGGATCTGTGTATCCCTGTGCGATGAGCAGCAGGTGCGCCGTGCCCTTGGTCGATGGCGTGTCAGGCATTGTGACCTGGAGCTTCACTTCATGGCGGCCCGCTTCGATCGAATCCCACGAGCAGTAGGCCTGAAACGGACCCCAATAGTGGCACGCGGGCGAGGGAACCATCTTGATGGTGACGGTCGACGGGAACTTGATGTCGAGCCGGATCGCGGGCGGCCCGGGGATCGCAGTCGGTACCTCGAAGGCGATCGTCACGGCGACGGTCTGCCCGGCAGCTCCGGAGGCCTCCGCCGGGAAGGCTTTGAGGTCGACGTCTTCGGCGTACGCCGGTGTGGCGGTGAGCCCCACGGTGAGCAGGACACCCGTCGCCACTGCTGCGGCGGCTCGGCGTACGTTCATCGACCTCTCCGATCGTCGGCGACGCCGGAGGTTAGCACCTCAGTAGGGCAGCCAGCTGACCCGTTTCCCGTTCGCCAGCGTGCTGGCCATGAGGCCGGAGTCGGAGACCGTCCAGAGCTCGTCGCCGATGACGAGGCTGCGGCGGATCGCCGTCGGGTAGTAGCTGTTCTTGGGCTGCTGCGGATGACTGATCCAGCCGGCCTCGGTCAGGCCGCCATCGCCGACCTTGATCAGCAGCGCTCCCGCGTCGCCCTTGTCGTCGTTCCACTTCTGCACCGGCACCACAAGCAGTTTCGTGTCCGGCCAGTAGAGGAAGGCGTGCGGGTCGAACTCTGCCTCGCTGTAGCCGTGGTCGCCGACCTCGTGATTGGCCAGCCGCTTCGGGTTCGCCGGATCGGCGACGTCGAACAGCGAGATCTGGGTGCCCTGCACGCGGCCATTGTCATCGGCCGCCTGGCCGACGCCGAGCAGCCGATCGCCGCCCACCGGATGCAGGTACGCGCTGTAGCCCGGGATCTTCAGCTGACCGGCGACGACGGGCTTGGCCGGGTCACGCAGGTCGACCACGTACAGCGGATCGGTCCGCCGGAAGGTCACCACGTACGCCGTCGGGCCGACGAAGCGTACGGCGTAGATCTGCTCGCCTTTGCCGAGTCCGCCGATGCTGCCGACGACACGTAACGAGCCTCCGTCGCTGCGCAACGCGTACACGGTGGAAGTGCTTTTGGTGTTCTGGGCCCACGGATGCCCGGTGGTGGTCGCGACCCGCAGGACACCGTCGCTTTCGGACATCGAGTACTGGCTGAGCAGCCAGCCGCCGACGGTGCCTGCGGCGACGTAGCGCGGCTGGCGGCCGGTGATGTCGAACATGTACAGCTCGGTCTTGCCCGTGGTGCCGAGGCCGCGCCAGCGTTCGTCGTTGGCCAGGTAGAGGTGTGCCCCGGAGCCGTAGACCGTGTCGGCGTCGGCGAACACCGCGGACGGTACGCCGTCGGCCAGCTGGGCGGCGGCTAGATCGAAGCTCAGCACGGTGACCAGCGACGCGCCGCTGAACGTCGCGGGGTGGCGGACGTCGCCGCAGTCCACAGTGCCCGAGGTGCCGTCACTCGTGTACGCCGGAAGCCAAGCGTCGATCGGCGACTTGTCGATGACCTTCCGGTTGTTCGCGATCAGCGTCTTCTGATCGCCCCGCGCGTCCTGCTTGAAGACGATCTTCGGGGTGGACCGCACGACGACGCGGGCGACCGAGCCGATCTGACGCGCGTCGGTCAGCGAACCGTCGATGGTGTAGGTGGACAGCACCTTCGCGGTCGGCAGGTCCACCAGCCAGATCGTCGTACGCTGATGCTGCGGGATGCCGCGGTACACGAAGTTGGGACTCCCGAAGACCAGCGCGTGATCGCCCGACAGCAGCAGCTGATCGCCCGCCTCTGGCAGCTCCACCACCCCGGCAAGTTTGTGCTGGGCGGCGTCGACGATTCGCAGCGCGCTCCGGCTCAGCGTCACGATGCGTTTGCCGTCGGTCTTGACCAGGTCGGGCTCGTCCACGCCCACTTCGTGGGTGTTGGTCCCCGAGTACGCCGGGCCGGCCGCGTCGGGCACCGTGTTCTTGCCGCCGGTCGCCCGTTCCATCCCGCCACTGGCGAAGTCGCGCCACAGCATCTCGTTGCCGAAGCCCCAGGGCTGGACGCTGGCCTTGGCCGCCGTGCGTACGTCGGCGAGCAGTTTGTCGCAGGAGTCGTAGGACACGAGCTGCAACGCCGGCGCCGCCACCTGGGTGGGTGCCGGCGCGGGATCCTCCGTGCACGCCGTCAACGCCAGCAACGCCGCAACCGTGGCCACGAGCTTCGTCTTCATGAGGCCTGTGACGCAGGCTGACAACAGGTGGTTCCCATGATCAGCGGAGTGAACGTGGGGTTATGGCACCGCGGAGTTTCCGCTGATCAAGAAGGCGTAGGGGCGCCGAGCCGCGCCACGGCGGCGATGAGCTGGCTGACCTGCTCGGCGAGCTGAGCTGCCTGCGCCTGGGCGGCCTGCGCGTCCCGTCGGGCGACGTCGAGGTCACGGTGGGCGATCTCAAGGTCGCGCTGAGCGACGTCGATGCCCCGCTGGGCTTCGTCGGCGTCCCGTCGGGCGGCGTCACGCTCCCGGGTCGCGGTGCCCAGGTCCGCGGTTGCGGCGGCGAGGTCGGCGGTCAGGCCGGTCACCTGGGTGTCGAGGGCCGACAGCCGGGCCGTGGCCCGGTCCAGCTCGCCGGTCAGGCGGCGCTGCTCGTTCTCGGTCGCGGCCAGGGCGGTCTGCGTTTCGGCGACGGCTGCGCGCGCTTGATCCCTCTGCTGGTACGCGTCATCGCGCAGAGCCTTGGCCGCCGCGACGGCGTTGTCGGCTTCCTTGGCGATCCGGTCCCGTTCGGCCCGGGCGGCGTCCGCCTCTGCCCGAGCGGTGGCCGCGTCCGCCTCCGACGAGGCGACGGCTGCGAGCGCGGTGGCGACCTCCGCCGCGGCCTGCTCCTTCGCGGCCTGTGCTTCGGCGTGCGCCTGCTCGACGGCGGTCGCCGCCTCTTCCCGGGCCGCGGCCGCGTTCGCATCAGCCGCCGCGACTGCTGCGTTCGCAGCCTCCAATGTGGCTGCTGCTTCATCGCGTACTCGTTGAAGAGTGGCCGCGGTCTCCTCTTCCAGGCGGCGCATCGCGGACTGGAGCTGAGCGGCCTGGGCGTCTGCGGTGGTGACCTCGCTGCGGGCGGCCGCGACGTCGGCAGCGGCCTGGGCCCGCACTTCGGCGAGCTGCCGCTCGACCCCGGCGGGGGAGAGTTCGGCGTGCAGCGCCTCCGTCAGCGTCTCCACGACCTGGTCCAGCCGGTCGACGACCTCGTACGCCTTCGCGACCTGACCGGCGAGCCCCGGCGACGTGCGGTGGCGCATCCGGGTGTTGCGGGCGGCCCGCTGGCACTCGCCGTCGTTGTCGCGGCAGTAGCGGAACGGGCGGCCGGCACCGGCGCGCTGCGGTACCGGTTTGCCGCAGTGCAGGCAGGGCCGGGTCTCGGTCTCGGGTTCGGCGGCGGCGGTCACGGGGTTCACCTTAATGCGCTTCGTTCGCACGATCATGAACTAGCGGTCGTGCTCGGCCGGTGTGTCGTGTCCCCAGCGCCCTGATCACTTCCGCAAGCGCATGATCAACGTGCAGGCCGGAGGAGGCGGGCGAGGCGCGACCGCCGCCGAGGAGGCGTACGCCCGTCGTAAGCCCAGTGAGCGTCGCGAGCGCGCAGCTCGGCAGCGGCCGACGGGTCCAGTGTGGACAAGGTTCGGGCGAAGTCCCAGCCGTCCCGCAAGGACCCCTGAGGAGGTCGCCCGACTGCCCAGGTGCGGAAGGTGGCGTACCAGGAGGGGCCGAGCGAGGCGGCCAACGCAGGCCACACCCGGGCGACCTCCCCGGCGCGTTTGCGGAGGAGCTGTTCGCGTACGGCATCGACTCGCGCGGGGTCGAAGCCCGGTGGCGGAGATCCGTCGGCCACGAGCGCTGCGACCAGGGCGGCTTGCCGTTCGGCGAGGCTCACACCGTCACCCGGTCCAGGCCCGCGGCGTCGGCGATCGCGTCCAGCTCCGCCGACAGCTCGGCCGCCGGGGGATATCGGCCGTCGCGTTCCAGCATGACCGCGGGCAGCCGCCCGGCGAGATGCGCCACCAGCTGCAGCACATCATCGGGTACGCGATCAGTGTGCGTGTCCTGGTAGAGCCCGTCGACTTCGGCGCCCCCGGCGACGTGGCAGTACGCCACCCGCTCCCACGGCAGCGCGTCGAGCAGGGCGTACGCGTCTTCGCCCCGGTTGACGGCGTTGGCGTACACGTTGGCGACGTCGAGCAGCAGCAGCGCGCCGGTCCGGTCGAGGATCTCGGTGAGGAACTGGGGTTCGGTCAGCTCGTCGTCCGGCCAGTCCACGAGGGTGGCGATCGGTTCCAGCGCCAACGGAACGTCCAGTGTGGACTGCACGACCGCGGCGTTGGCGGCGATCGCGTCCACTGCTTCCCGCGACCGCGGAACGGGCAGCAGGTGACCGGCCTCGTGCCCGCCCGCCCGGACGAACGCGATGTGCTCGCTGACGAGTGGAGCCTCGGTGAGGCGGGCGACGGCCGCGAAGTGCTCGACTCGATGCGGGTCCACCGGTTCGGCCCCGCCGAGCGAGAGTTTGACGCCGTGCGGGACGACCGGCACGCCGCGTCCGCGCAGCCGGGCCAGCCCGTCGGGCAGCGGGCCGTGATGTGGGACCGATTCGGCGATGACCTCGGCGAACGCCAGTCCCGGCAGGGCGGTGACGTAGCCGGAGATCTCCGGCCGCCAGCCGATGCCGACTCCGGCGAGCGGCGCGGTCACGAACCGCCTCCGCAGCCGCCGCCCCCGCCGCCCCCGCCGCAGGAGCTTCCGCCACCGCAGCTCGAACCACTACCACCGCAGCTCGATCCGCTGCCACCGCAGCTGGACGATCCGCAGTTCGACCCGCCGTCCGAGGAACTCCCGCTGTCCACCGGGCTACCGCACGACGTCCCCGAGCCGCCACACGAGTACGCGCTCGACGTCGCGTTGTTCGTGGCGGCGGTCCGCAGCGGGAAGAAGCCGAGCAGATCCGGGCTGATGCCGGCGAACGCGGCGGTCCCGTACAGCCCGACGCCGAGTCCGGCCGCCGCGGGCCCGTACGTCATCCAGGCCGGCTGCTGCGCAGGGGCGAGGTAGGCGTACTCCTGGCGATGCTGGCGCAGCAGCGCGTTGCCGGTCGGCGTACGCCGGTCAGATGCGCTCAGCACCCCTTTGAGCTGTAAAGACTGCCGGATGGCGAGGAGGGCGCTGTCGACGGCGGGACTTGCGACGATGGCCCGCCCGGTACGCCCGAGCGCCAGTTCGGCCGCGACCGCCCGTTGCAGGGGAGTGGCGCCGGGGATCTCGTGCATCGGCCGGAGGTGGACCTGACCGGCGACCCACAACGAGGCCAATGCCGACTGGACCGCCCGGGGACGTCCGCCCGCCAAGTAGGCCACCTCTTCCGGACTCGGCCGGGGTCCGGTGTAGACGGCGTTGCTCTGCCGCACTGCCCGCACGACCACGATGATGATGATCAGGCCGCCGATCGCGAACGGAGCGAAGGCGAGGAGCGGGAAATCGCGCATGCCGACAGTGTGCGTACTGGGCGCAACAGCGCTCAGAGGGGGTCGACTCCGGGGGGCAGGGTGCTCCACGCCGACGCCTCGGTCAGGTACGCCAGCAGCGTGTCCCGTAGCGCCCGGGCGGCGTGCGTAGGTGTCACGTCACGGCGGTGCGCCAACGCGACGGTACGCTGCACGCCCGGCTTGGCCAGGGTGGTGATCCGGAGCCGGTCGCGCCCGGCCACCGCCATCGACGGGACCAGTGCGACGCCGAGGCCCGCCTCGACGAAGCCGAGGACGGCGTCCAGTTCGCCGCCCTCGACCGCGAACGACGGGGTGAACCCGGCCCGCTCGCACGCCGCCACGGTGGCGTCGCGCAGGTCGTAGCCGGTACGGAACATGACGAGCGGCTGGTCGCGCAGTTCGGTGATCCGCAGCGGCGGCTTCTCCGTCGGCGGCGGCATGGTCAGCGACGACACCACCACCAGACTCTCGCGCAGGATCGGTTCGGTTCGCAGCGAGGGATCGGTGCCGGCGTCAGGCAGCACGATGATCGCCATGTCGAGCGCGCCCTGCACCAGGTGACGCACGAGATCCTGGGAGCCACTCTCCTCCACCTGCAGGCGTACGCGCGGATAGGCGTCGGCGTAGCGGCGCAGAATGGGGGCGACCAGACTGACACAGAGGCTCGGCGTCGCACCCAGGCGCAGCCGTCCCCGCCGCAGTCCGACGAGCTCCTGGACCTCGACGCGGGCGGTGTCGGCGTCGGCGATGATCCGGCGGGCCAACGGCAGCAGGGCCTCCCCGGCCGGGGTCAGCGCGATGGCGCCCCGCGTACGCGTGAACAGCTCCGCGCCGAGGTCGGTTTCCAGGGCGTGAATCTGCTTACTCAGTGAGGGTTGGGTCACACCGACCTGGTCGGCCGCCTGGGTGAAATGCCGGGTTTCGGCGACCGCGACGAAGTACCGGAGCTGTTGGAGCTGCACGACGATAGTCTACGGCTATCGGAAAACGGGCAGGCATGCATTGGACGCGGGGTTCAGCTCGTTCCTAGCGTCAGTCCCGTGGCAGTAGCTTCTCCTCCCCGCAACGCGAGTCCCGGCAGCAAGGCGAGTCCCAGCGGCACGGCGTCCGGCAGCGTGACGTCGGGCGGCGCGACGTCCCGTAAAGCGCCGGTCGGCAAGCGCAGCTCCATCGCGCTCAAGGCGATCATGGCGTCGACCGGCGCGCTCCTGGTCGCGTTCCTCGTCGTGCACATGATCGGCAACCTGAAGGTGTTCGTCGGCGCCGAGGCGTTCGACCACTACGCGCACTGGTTGCGGACGATCCTCACGCCGGTCGTGCCGTACGAGGGGTACCTCTGGATCCAGCGCGCGGTCCTGCTCGTCGCGGTGATCGCGCACATCTGGTCCGCGACCGTGCTGACCATCCGCGCGAAGCGGGCCCGCCCGGTGAAGTACGCCCACCGCCCGCCGGTGCAGGGCAGCTACGCCGCCCGGACGATGCGCTGGGGCGGTGTGATCGTCCTGGCCTTCATCGTCTGGCACATCCTCGACCTCACCACGCGCACGGTGAACCCGGTCGGCGACCGGAGCAAGGCGTACGACGCGGTCGTGCAGGACTTCGCGCCGGAGCGCTGGTGGGTGACCCTGTTCTACGTCGTGGCGATGGTGATGATCGGCTTCCACCTGCGCCACGGCCTGTGGTCGGCGTTGCAGACCCTCGGCGTCAGCAACGCCAAGCGGCAGCGCGTCCTCAAGGCGGCCGCGCTGGTCGTCTCGGTCGGCCTGAGCGCCGGCTTCCTCCTCGTCCCGCTCGCTGTGACCTTCGGATTGGTGGGCTGAGCAATGACCGAGTTCTACGTAGAAGGCGATCCCATCGCCGACGACAAGGCCCCTGAGGGTCCGATCGAGACCCGCTGGGAACGCCGCCGGTTCGGGGCCAAGCTGGTCAACCCGGCCAACAAGCGGAAGCTGACCGTCATCGTGGTCGGCACCGGTCTGGCCGGTGGCTCGGCCGCGGCGACCCTGGCCGAGCTGGGCTACCACGTCAAGAGCTACTGCTACCAGGACTCCCCGCGCCGGGCGCACTCGATCGCGGCCCAGGGCGGCATCAACGCGGCGAAGAACTACCGCGGTGACGGCGACTCCATCCACCGGCTGTTCTACGACACGGTCAAGGGCGGCGACTTCCGGTCCCGCGAGTCCAACGTACGCAGGCTGGCCGAGATCTCCGTCGAGATCATCGACCAGTGCGTCGCCCAGGGCGTGCCGTTCGCCCGTGAGTACGGCGGGCTGCTCGACACGCGCTCGTTCGGCGGCGCACAGGTGTCGCGTACGTTCTACGCCCGGGGGCAGACAGGGCAGCAGCTGCTGCTGGGTGCGTACCAGGCGCTGGAGCGGCAGATCGGCGCGGGCAACGTCGAGATGAACGCCCGGCACGAGATGCTGGAGCTGATCGTCGTCGACGGACGGGCGCGCGGCATCGTCGTCCGTGACCTGGTGAGCGGTGAGATCACGACGGAGTTCGCCGACGCGGTCGTCCTGGCGTCCGGCGGTTACGGCAACGTCTTCTACCTGTCGACGAACGCCAAGGGCTGCAACGTGACCGCCTCCTGGCGGGCGCACCGCAAGGGTGCGCTGTTCGCGAACCCCTGCTATACGCAGATCCACCCGACCTGCATCCCGGTCTCCGGCGACCATCAGTCGAAGCTGACGCTCATGTCGGAGTCGCTGCGCAACGACGGCCGGGTCTGGGTGCCCAAGGCCAAGGGCGACCAGCGGGCGCCGGGCGCGATCCC
Source organism: Hamadaea sp. (assembly GCF_013362815.1). GTDB lineage: Bacteria > Actinomycetota > Actinomycetes > Mycobacteriales > Micromonosporaceae > Hamadaea. Next base: position 50,692 of record NZ_JABFVK010000003.1, read on the forward strand.
GGAGGAC
>NZ_JABFVK010000014.1 GCF_013362815.1 Hamadaea sp.
GACGCGCCCGCCGGACCCGGCGCCGGACGCGCGCGCCGCGGCGGACGCGCGCGCAGCGCATCAAGCAGCGGACGCGTAAGGCGCATCACGCGCCGCGCGCGCCCGGAGCATCATGCGAGCGAGGCGAAGGCTCCCATCCGAGCAGCTGCCGAGCCTTCGCAATGCTCCACCGCCGCGCAGAGGTGTCGCCGGAGATGAGGAACGTCGAGCAACCGTCCCGATAGTCCACAGCGGACAGTACGGCGGCGGCGAGATCGCTGGCCGCGGTGGGTTCGACGAGTACGCCGTCGCCGGTGTGGTGCAGGATCGGTTCGCCCCACCGGGTCCAGGCCGGCCAGTCGGTGTCGGCGGTCGGCCAGGTGAGCCGCAGGATGGTCACCGTCATGTCCCATTCGCGGACGGCGGCTGCGCATACCTGCTCGCCGAGGTGCTTGGTGAGCCCGTAGAGGTCGGTCGCGTCCGATGGCTCGTCGCCGGTGAGCGTACGGTCGAGCAGGTCGCGGTAGACCGACAGGCTGCTGATGTGGACGGCGTGCGGGACGCCGTTCTCGTGTGCGGCCAGGAGCGCGAGGTGCACCGACTTCACGTTCACGTCGTACGCCTCGGCCGCCCCGACGGCGGGATCGAGGTCGTCGGATCCCATGGCACAGTGGATGACGACGTCGACGCCTTTCGTCGCGTCGCGCAGGGACGGCAAGTCGGTGGCGTCGCCTCGAATGAAGGCGCCGCTAGTGGGGGGTCGCCGGTCGAAGACGACGACGTCGTGCTCGCGGCTCAGAAAGGGGAGCAGGAGCGAGCCGACGTACCCGGAGCCCCCGATGAGCAGTATGCGCATCAGTCGATGATCCCACCAACGCGCGCGCCGAACGGAGATGATCGAAGCGTGAGCGCTTCCCGCCCGAGTTGGCCGCCGACGGTTCAGCCGATGCTGGCCACCGCCGGGGTCATTCCGGAGGGGCCGGGCTGGGCCTTCGAGTTCAAATGGGACGGCGTACGCGCCATCGCGTCCACCAGCTCGGCCGGCGATCTGCGCCTGATCAGCCGCAACGATCTGGACTTGACGAGCAGCTATCCGGAGCTGGCGGAGCTGGGGGCGTACCGGTCGCTCACGCTGGACGGGGAGATCGTGGCGCTCGATCCCACCACCGGCGCACCGTCGTTCGCGCTGCTCCAACGCCGCATGCACGTCAGCCGGCCGTCGGCGGCGCTGATCGCGGCCGTGCCGGTGCGCTATTTCGCCTTCGACCTGCTCTATCGGCGTACCACGCTGCTGTCGAAGCCGTGGAGTCAGCGGCGGGAGGGCCTCGACAAGCTCGGTCTCGGGGGCACGTCCATCGCGGTTCCGCCGTACTTCACCGGCGACGGCGCGGACGTGCAGGAGGCCGCGAAGCAGCAGCGGCTCGAAGGCGTGGTCGCCAAGCGGACCGACGGCGTCTACGAGCCCGGCCGCCGCTCGCGGGGCTGGATCAAGACGCCGCTGTTCGACACCGCCGAGGCCATCGTCTGCGGCTACACCGCGGGGGAGGGCCGTCGCGCGGGCACTCTCGGCGCGTTGCTGCTCGGCGCGTACGACGCTGCGGGCAGCCTGCGGTTCATCGGCCACGTCGGCACCGGCTTCAGCGACAAGGTCCTCGACCAGCTCATGGCCCTGCTCAAGCCGCTGGTCCGCGCGACGTCGCCTTACGACGAGGAAATTCCCAGGATGTACGCGAAGAAGGCGCGGTGGGTCGAGCCGAGTCTCGTCGGAGAGGTCATGTATCGCAACGTGACCCCGGACGGGCGGTTGCGGCATCCGTCCTGGCGGGGATTGCGCCCCGAGCGCCGGCCGGCCGAGGCCCGCATCACCTGGTGACGCCGCCCGTGGAAAACGGCTTGCCCGCTGGGCGCGACTGGAGTTTCCTCGTGCGGTGCGCCTTGACCCGATCGACATCGTCCCCTACGACCCCGCCTGGGAGACGGCGTACGCCGATGAGCGCGACCGGGTGACGACCGCGCTCGCCGGCTGGCTGACCGGTCCGGTCGAGCACATCGGCAGCACCTCGGTGCCTGGCCTGCCCGCCAAACCGATCATCGACATGCTGGCCCGCGTGCCGAAGTGGGATCCCGCGCTGACCTGGCCGCTCGCCGACGCACTCGCCGCCATCGGCTGGGTACACGCCCCGGAGCCCACCGACGACGCCCAGCGCAAGTGGTCGTTCTGTTTCCCCGACGCCAGGTGGCGTACGCATCACCTCCACGTGGTGGGCGAAGACTGGAACTGGCGGCCGCTGCTGGCGTTCCGGGATCACCTGCGGACGCATCCCGCCGACGCCGCCGAGTACGCCCGGATCAAGACCGAGCTGGCGGCGACGGATCGGCACGACCGACCGGCGTACCGAGCGGGCAAGGCGCCGTTCATCGAGTCGATCCTGACCCGGCTGTCCGCCGAGGGCGAAACACGGACGATCAAGCTTGAATGAGCGAGCACTCACTCAGTAAGCTCGTGCCGTGAAGACCGAGCCGAACCGACGCCGCCGAGTGCCCGCGATGGCCCCGGAGGACCGCCGCGCCGCGATCATCGCGGCGACGATTCCGCTGCTCAAGGAGCACGGGGTGCTGGTCACCACGAAGCAGATCGCCGAGGCGGCCGGAGTCGCCGAAGGCACCATTTTCGGCGTTTTTGCCGACAAACCATCCCTTATCCGCGCTGCCATCATGACCGTTTTCGACCCCACGCCGGTGGAGCGGGCGCTGTCGGCCATCGACCCGGAGCAGGACCTCCGCGGCCGCCTGGTGGACGCGGCCCAGATCCTGACGCGCGGGATGAAGGAGAGCGGCAAGCTCATCGGGCTCATCCGGACCTCCGCCAAGGGTGAGGACGAGTCGGGTGAACTGGTCGGCCGCATGAAGGAGATGCGCGAGCGGACCTTCGGCGCGGTCGCCCGGGTGATCGCGCCGGACCGGAGCCTGCTGCGCGTATCACCGGAGACGGCCGCTCACATGCTTGTCAGCCTGGTCTTCGCGATGGGTCACCAGGGGTTCTTCGGGCAGGCCACCCCGCCCGACGTCCGCCCGCTCGACGCCGACCAGATCGTCAGCCTGCTCCTCGACGGGCTGCTCGTCCGCGAGGAAGCCGGCTCGGACCTGCCGGACATCGGGACGATGCTGCTGGACGGCTGGGAGCGGGACCTGACGCAAAAAGCAGCGAATGACACAGCGAACCGATCGGGAGAATGATGCTCGTCCGCCTGTTGCGTAAGCACCTGCGGCCCTACCGGGGGGCGATAGCCCTGGTGGTGCTGCTGCAGTTCATCTCGACCCTGGCCACGCTCTATCTGCCCACGCTGAACGCCGACATCATCGACGACGGCGTGGTCACCGGCGACACCGGGTACATCATCAAGATCGGCGGGGTGATGCTGGGTGTCACCCTGATCCAGATCGCCTGCTCGATCGGGGCCGTCTACTTCGGGGCGCGTACCGCGATGGCGGTCGGCCGGGACATCCGGGCCGCGCTGTTCGACAGCGTGGAGTCGTTCTCCCTGCGGGAGGTCGGCAAGTTCGGGGCGCCGTCGCTCATCACCCGGACCACCAACGACGTCCAGCAGGTGCAGATGCTGGTCCTGCTCACCTTCACCTTGATGGTGGCTGCTCCGATCATGATGGTCGGCGGCGTGATCCTGGCGTTGCGGCAGGACGTTCCGCTGTCCGCGCTGCTGCTGGTCATCGTGCCGATCCTGTTCGCCATCGTGGCGTTCCTGGTCGTCCGCATGCGCCCGCTGTTCCGCCTGGTGCAGGAGCGTATCGACAAGGTGAACCGGGTCGTCCGCGAGCAGATCACCGGCATCCGGGTCATCCGGGCGTTCGTCCGCGACGAGCGCGAGCACGCCCGGTTCGGCGCGGCCAACCAGGAGCTCACCGACGTCTCGCTGGCGGTCGGCAAGCTGATGGCGACCGCGTTCCCGACGGTCATGCTGGTCGTGAACGTCTCCAGCGTCGCCGTCTTGTGGTTCGGCGGTCACCGGATCGCCGGGGGCGACATGGAGATCGGCGCGCTGACCGCGTTCCTGAGCTACCTCATGCAGATCCTGATGTCGGTCATGATGGCGACCTTCATGTTCATGATGATCCCGCGCGCCGAGGTCTGCGCCGAGCGGATCGAGGAGGTGCTGGACACCGAGTCCAGCGTCGTCCCGCCGGCCGACCCGGTCACCGACGTCACCCGGGACGGCCGTCTCGACCTGCGGCAGGTGGAGTTCCGTTACCCGGGCGCGGAGGAGCCGGTGCTGCGCCGGATCGACCTCACCGCCCGGCGGGGGGAGACCACCGCGGTCATCGGTTCCACGGGTTCGGGCAAGTCGACACTGCTCAACCTGGTGCCCCGGCTGTTCGACGTGACGGGCGGCGAAGTCCTGGTCGACGGCGTCGACGTACGCCGCATCGACCCGGCGCTGCTCGCGACGCTCGTCGGATACGTGCCCCAGAAGCCGTACCTGTTCTCGGGGACGATCGCGTCGAACCTGCGGTACGGCAACCCGGACGCGACCGACGAGCAACTGTGGCGGGCGCTGGAAGTGGCGCAGGCCAAGGACTTCGTCGCCGAGCTGCCCGACGGGCTCGAGTCGCCGATCGCCCAGGGCGGCTCGAACGTCTCCGGCGGCCAGCGCCAGCGCCTGGCGATCGCCCGGACGCTGGTGCTCGGGCCCGAGATCTACCTCTTCGACGACTCGTTCTCCGCCCTCGACTACGCCACCGACGCCCGGCTGCGGGCGGCGTTGAGGTCCGAGGTCGCCGACGCGACCGTCGTCATCGTCGCCCAGCGGGTCAGCACGATCCGCGACGCCGACCGCATCCTCGTCCTGGACGAGGGCGAGGTCGTCGGCGAGGGCACCCACAGCGAGCTCATGGCCGACAACCCGACCTATCGGGAGATCGTCCTCTCGCAGCTCACCGAGCAGGAGGCCGTCGCGTGACCAGCAACGAATCCCCGAACGGCAAGGCCGCCGCGCCGCAGGGCGAGGCACCGGCCGCTCCCGTACGCCGTCCGCAGGCCGGTCCCGCCTTCGGGCCGGGCCGGATGATGGGCGCCCCGGCGGAGAAGCCACTGGACTTCAAGGGCTCCCTCAAGCGGCTGCTGAAGATGCTGCGGCCGGAGCGGGGCATCGTCGCCGCCCTGATGGCCTTTGGCGTCGCCAGCGTCTTCCTGTCCGTGCTGGGCCCGAAGATCCTCGGCAAGGCGACCGACGTCATCTTCGCCGGGGTCGTGGGCCAGCAGTTCAAGGCACCTGGGATGACCAAGGACCAGGTCATCGCGGGTCTGCAGGCGTCCGGCCAGAACCGGGTCGCCGACATGCTGTCCTCAATGGACTTCACGCCCGGCCAGAGCATCGACTTCGACCGACTCGGCACGATCCTGCTCTGGGTGCTCGGCATTTACGTCGTGGCCTGGCTGTTCGGCGTGATCCAGGGCCGGCTGACCACGGTCGTCGTGCAGCGCACCATCTACCGGCTGCGCGAGCAGGTGGAGATGAAGCTGTCCCGGCTGCCGTTGAGCTACTTCGACAACCAACCCCGGGGCGAGGTGCTCAGCCGGGCGACGAACGACACCGACAACATCGCCCAGACGCTTCAGCAGACGCTGAGCATCCTGGTCACCTCGTTGCTGACGATCATCGGCGTACTGGGGATGATGTTCTGGATCTCGCCGCTGCTCGCGGTGATCGCGCTGATCACCGTGCCGCTGTCCATCATCGTGACGGCCCGGATCGGCAAGCGGTCCCAGCCGCAGTTCATCCGGCAGTGGTCCACCACGGGCAAGCTCAACGGGCACATCGAGGAGATGTTCACCGGGCATTCGCTGGTGAAGGTCTTCGGGCGGCAGAAGGAGGCCGCACGTACCTTCGCCGACCACAACGAGGCCCTGTACGCGTCGAGCTTCAAGGCGCAGTTCATCTCCGGGATGATCCAGCCCGCGTTGTTCTTCCTCGGCAACGTGAACTATGTGCTGGTGGCGGTGGTCGGTGGTCTGCGGGTGGCCTCGGGTGCGATGTCGCTGGGCGACGTCCAGGCGTTCATCCAGTACTCGCGGCAGTTCAGCCAGCCGCTGACGCAGGTCGCCAGTATGGCCAACCTGCTGCAGTCCGGGGTGGCCTCGGCCGAGCGGGTGTTCCAGCTGCTCGACGCGGAGGAGCAGTCGCCCGAGCCGCAGCACCCCGCGCGTCCGGCCGAGATCCGGGGACGGGTCGCCTTCGAAGACGTCTCGTTCAGCTACAAGCCGGACCGGCCGCTGATCGAGGACCTGTCGCTGTCGGTCGAGCCGGGGCACACCGTGGCGATCGTCGGGCCGACCGGCGCGGGCAAGACCACGCTGGTCAACCTGCTCATGCGGTTCTACGACGTGACCAAGGGCCGCATCACGCTCGACGGCGTCGACATCGCCGAGATGTCCCGCGACGAGCTGCGTGAGCAGACCGGCATGGTGCTGCAGGACACCTGGCTGTTCGGCGGCACGATCGCGGAGAACATCGCGTACGGGGCGGACAACCCGACTCGGAAGCAGATCATCGCAGCGGCCGAGGTGGCGCACGCCGACCGGTTCATCCGTACGCTTCCCGACGGCTACGACACCGTGATCGACGAGGAGGGCGGCAACATCAGCATGGGCGAGAAGCAGCTGATCACCATCGCCCGCGCCTTCCTCGCCGAGCCGACGATCCTCATCCTCGACGAGGCGACCAGCTCGGTCGACACGCGTACCGAGGTGCTGATCCAGCGGGCGATGAGCAGCCTGCGGGAGGGACGGACCAGCTTCGTCATCGCTCACCGGCTCTCGACGATCCGTGACGCCGACACCATCCTGGTGATGGAGAACGGGCAGATCGTCGAGCATGGCGACCACGCCGAGCTGATCGCCAAGGACGGGGCGTACGCCCGCCTCTACAAGGCCCAGTTCGCGCAGGCATTGGCCGAAGTGGACTGATTTCTGTCGCCAAACCGACCGGCCGCGGCCCAGTGAGGGACGCGGCCGGTCGCGCGTTCCGGCCTGCGTGGGAGCGACACCAGGCGGGGAGAAAGGCGGCAGAGCTCGGCCAAACGGGCAATGGTGAGGATCACCGTCACGGGGCACTCTTCACCGTGTCGAGGGGAGGCATCGTGCTGTCACGCGCTTCGCGGCTGGCCGTGGTCGCGCTGCTCATCGCCGGGGCCGTGCCCGCCGCGCAACCGGCGTACGCCGCCGGCCGCGGCTACGTCCGGCTGGCCCATCTGTCGCCGGACACTCCCGCCGTCGACGTGTACCTCTCCTCGCAGACCGGCGCGATCTCGGAGCAGGTCTTCCCCGGGGTGGGCTACGGCGTGATGTCGGCCTACCTGGCGCTTCCGGCCGGTGGCTACACGGTGTCGATGCGCGCCTCGGGTGCCCCGAAATCGGCTCCTCCAGTCCTGACGACGCAGGTCAGTGTCGCGGCGGGGGAGGCGTACACGATCGCCGGGGTCGGCCGGTATGCCGACTTGGGCCTGCGGGTGCTCACCGACGATCTGTCCCTGCCGGCGAACGGGCAGGCCAAGGTCCGCGTTATCCAGGCCTCCGTGCAGGCGCCCGTTCTCGGGGTGGCGCTACCCGACGGCACATCGGTCGCCGAGAACGTCGCGTTCGCCACCGCGACGGCGTACCAGCTGGTCAAGCCGGGTGACTGGCGGCTCGTGATCAGCCCGGCCGACGGCCGCGCGCCGACCGGCGTCGACTGTTCGCTCCAGCCTGGAAACGTCTACTCCCTGCTCATTCTCGACGGGCCGAAGGGTCTGCGCTCCGAGCTACGCACCGACGCGACCCGCTCCGGCGGCGTACCGACTGGTGGTGTCGAGACTGGTGCCGGCGGTGCCGCGCCCCCGCTGTGGCCGATGGCGGGTGCGTTGCTGCTGGTCGCAATGGGTGCCCTCTGGGGTCTGCGACGGCGGGCGGCCCAGGTGTGGTGACCGCGCCCGAGCCCGCGATCCGGCGCCATCGCGCGCCGGGGCCGGTCGGCGCGGTCCTGCTGGCGATGACCGCGGTCGGCGCGCTGGCGGGGGCCGTGGGTCTGCTGCGGGTCGACGCCGATCCGCGGCCTGCGGCGGCCTGGCTTCCCGGTTCGCCGACCGTCACCGCGAGCCCGGCCACATCGCCGCCGACTCGCTTGCGGATCGCCGCAATCGGCGTCGACACCCCGCTCATGCCGCTGCACCTCGACCTCGGCGGGCGGCTGACTGCGCCGAGCTCCTTCGAAAAGGCCGGCTGGTACGCCGAAGGCACCGCCCCGGGTGAGCCGGGTCCGGCGGTGATCGCCGGGCATGTGGATTCGATCCACGGCAAGGCGGTCTTCTTCCGCCTGCGCCAGCTCCGGCCGGGCGACCGGGTCGAGGTGTTGCGTGGCAGCGCTTGGGTCGGCTTCGTGGTGACCGCCGTCCACCAGTACGCCAAGAGCGCCTTCCCGACCGGCGAGGTCTACGGCCCGACGCCGGACGCGCAGCTGCGCCTGATCACCTGCGGCGGAGACTTCGACCGGGCCGTTCGGTCCTATGAGGACAATGTCGTCGTGTCGGCGGTGATGACATGACCGGCCGCAGGCTGGTCATCGGCCAGCACCGTTTTGATCATGCGAGCGCCGGCCGCAGGTCGGTGATCGCATGACCGAGACGACGGCTTTGATTGCGGGGCGGTACCAGCTGCTGGAACCGGTCGGCAAGGGTGGCATGGGCCGGGTGTGGCTGGCCCGCGACGAGGTGCTGCATCGGCAGGTCGCGATCAAGGAGGTCGTCCCGCCCGCCTGGCTGACGAAGACCGAACGTGGTCAGTTGCGGGAGCTGACGCTGCGGGAGGCACGGGCGGCGGCCCGGTTGAACCACCCCAACGTCGTCAAGATCTACGACGTGCTGCACTCCGAGAAGTGGCCGTGGATCGTGATGGAGTACGTCCCGTCGCGATCGCTGCACAAAGTGCTCGAGGAGGATGGCCCACTGCCGCCGCAGATCGCCGCCGAAGTCGGCCTGGCCGTGCTCGCGGCGCTGCAGGCGGCGCACGACGCGGGCGTACTGCATCGCGACGTCAAACCGCACAACGTGCTCATCGGCCCGGACGGCCGCGTCGTGCTCACCGACTTCGGCCTGGCCACGCTCGACACCGATGGGGCGATCACCCGGCCCGGCCTCATCGCGACGCCGCAGTACCTCGCGCCCGAACGCGCCCGGCTCGGCCTGTCCAGTGTGGAGTCCGACCTGTGGTCGCTCGGCGCGACCCTCTACGCCGCGGTCGAGGGGCGTACGCCGTATGCCCGGCCCAGTGTCGTCGAGACGCTCACGGCGCTCGCCACTCAGGAGCCGGATCCGTTGCTGCAGGCCGGACCGCTCAAGCCGGTCATCGAAGGTCTCCTGCGGCGCGACCCGAAGACGCGGATGACTTCGGCCGAGGTGGAGCGGCTGCTGACCCGGGCGGCCAACGGGCAGTCCACCGACGGCGACGCCCGACGCCGCCGCCGGATGCGGTTCATCCTGGCCGCCGTGCTGATCGCCGCGCTGGCGGCCGGTAGCGGCGCAGCCGTCGCCGCTGCGCGTACCGGAGACACCGATGGCGGCACCGATCCGGCGTCGCTGCTTTCCGCCTCGATCCAGGCCGGCGTGGTGGCCTGTGAACAGGTGGCTCCGGTCGACGCCCATCCGGTGCCCACCGACCGCCCCGGTCCGCCCGGTACGCCGAAACTCGTCACCGGGTTCACCTGGTACTTCCGGCCCGGCAGCTTCGGCGTCGGCGTACCGGTGGGGTGGAACTCGTGGGCGGTTGGGGCGACTGCCTGCTTCACCGATCCCCGGGGCGGGCGTGTGCTGGCGGTGGACCCGATCCGGCCGTCGACCCAGGACCCGCTCGACGGGGCTCGGGCCGAAGAGAACCGCCTGGTCGGCGCGGGTGCGTTGCCCGGGTACCAGCTCGTGCACCTCAAGGCGCTGTCGATGGCGCTGCCCGCCGCCGAGTGGGAGTTCACCTTCGACTCCGGCGGCGCACGGCGGCACGCGGTGGTGATCGTCGTGAGCCATCCGCTCGCCGACTTCGTCGTCTACTGGGCCACCGATGAGGCCGACTTCACGCCGAATCGCGCCCTCTACGACGTCGTGCGGGCGAGCTTCCGCCCACCACCGCCTGGGGCTGCGCCGAGGTAGGCCAGCCTTCGATCGCCACTCCGCAATGTCTTGACTTCGATCGATACGCGCTCCTAGCATTCATCGCCGTACGTCAGTAAGGCAACCTAACTGACAGTTCGGAGAGGAGCGTACGTGGAGCACGTCCGACTACGCCAGCCCCGGTTGCGGCGCCTGCTGGCCGCCGCGACCGGAGTGGCGACTCTCGTCCTCGGCGTGGTGGTCCCCGCCGCGCCCGCCGTCGCCGCGCCGACCCGTTACGAGGCGGAGAGCGCGACTATCTCGCAGGGGGCGGTGGCGACCAACCACACCGGATACTCCGGCGCGGGATTCGTCGACTACACCAACGTGTCCGGGAGCTACATCCAGTTCGCCGTCAACGCCGCCGGCGCGGGCACGGCCACCCTGTCGATCCGGTACGCCAACGGCACGACCACGAACCGGCCGATGGACATCGCCGTCAACGGGACGGTCGTCTCCGCCGGGCTGGCCTTCGCCGGCACCGGCAGTTGGGACACCTGGGCGACCAAGACCCTGACCGCCCCGGTCACCGCGGGCTCGAACACGGTCCGGGCCACGGCGACCACCGCCAACGGCGGGCCGAACGTGGACTATCTCGACTTCGAGGTCCAGGTCACGACGACCGTCGACTATCAGGCCGAGGATGCGGCCATCTCCCAGGGCGTCGTCGAGGCCAACCACACCGGTTTCACCGGCACCGGGTTCGTGAACTACGACAACGTCGTCGGTAGTTACGTGCAGTGGACCGTGAACGCCGCGTCCGCCGGCAGCACCAGCTTCACCATCCGGTACGCGAACGGCACGACCACGAACCGGCCGATGGACATCGCCGTGAACGGTGCGGTCGTGACGGCGGGGATGGCGTTCGGCAGTACCGGGACCTGGGACACCTGGGCCGAGCAGACCATCACGACCACGTTGTTCGCGGGCGCGAACGTCATCCGTGCGACGGCGACGACCGTCAACGGCGGCCCGAACGTCGACCGGCTGCGCCTGGGTTCGGGTGGTGGCGGTGGAGCACCGACCGCCGCGGAGTTGCTCGCCAAGCTGAGTGGTTGCAGCCAGATCTCGAACGGCAAGTACAAGACGGACTCCGACGTGTCGACGGCCACCGTCCCCGTATGCCAGAAGACAGGCGCGGTGTTCTGGCAGGCGGACATGGACATCGACTGCGACGGCGTACGCACCACGCAGTGCAACGAGAACACCGACTGCTGCTTCCAGGCCGACACGTTCTGCCATTCGTCGTCGGACAGCCCGCTCAACGCGGCCGGGCTGCCGTACGTGGTGGTGCCCAGTCCCAGCAGCACCTGGGATTACCGCAACTATTCGATCGGCTGCGGCACGGTCGTGGCGGTCATCTACAACAACAAGGTGGAGTACGCGGTGGTCGGAGACACCGGGCCGACCGCCATCATCGGTGAGGCGTCCTACAAGACGGCCTCCGATCTGGGGATCAACCCCGATCCCAGCAATGGCGGCACCGACTCCGGCGTCACGTACATCGTCTTCCAGGGTTCGCAGCGGGTCTCGCCGATCGAGAGCCACAGCGCGGCGATCACCCTCGGTCAGTCGCTGGCCAGTTCCTTCGTGAACAACAACTGAAACCGGACTTCTGACCTTTTTCGTCGCAGCTATCACCAGACCTCCCGTGCTCAATCGCCAGCCCTGTTACCTTGGGTCACCGATGGAGCACGGGGGGTGCACTATGCGGGTGACGCACCGCACAGCGGCGATCGCTGCCATGGTCATCGTCGGCGCGTTCGCCAACTACGCGCCTGCACCTTCATCAGCGCCTGCGGCCACGGGCTCGGATCAGGTCGTGACCTTCGCCGGGATCGCCGACGTCCGGTTCGGTGACACCGTCGCCGAGCTGACCGCCGACCATGGGCTCACGAAGCCGCCGGGCGCCTGTGTCATGCAGTTCGCCGACCTCACCGGCGTCGATCCGGTGTTCGTCGACAACCGCCTGGTGCTGCTGTGGGCCCATGCCCCGGTGCGTACGCCGGAGGGGATCAGCGAAGGCAGCGCCGTCGACGCGGTGCGGCAGGCGTACTCGGGTGAGGTCGAGCTGACTCCGCCGGCGGGCAGTCACGCGTACCCGGCGATCATGGTCCGGCAGGGGGATGCGGCGTACCTGTTCCTTCATGACGGGACGACCGTGCAGAAGGAGATCGCGGGCTACGCTGACTACGTCCAGCGGCTCTACACGGACGGCTTCGGCGCCTGCTGAGCCCGCTGGCGTTCACCGCCGAGCCCGGGAGAGCGCCATGGCCATGCCGTTCACCAGCGACGAGTACGCCGACCGCCTGGATCGGGTCGCCCGGGCGGCGGCCGGAGTGGGACTGGGCGGGCTGCTGATCACGCCCGGCCCGGATCTGGCGTACCTGTGCGGATATGAGCCGCCCACCACGGAACGGCTGACCGTGCTGGCGGTCGCCGTCGACCGGGAACCCGTCCTCGTCGTGCCCCGCCTGGAGCGCGGGGACGCCGAGAAGTGCCCCGGCGCCGGTCACCTCCGGCTGGTCGACTGGCGGGACGGGACCGATCCCTATGCGGTCGCGGCGGAAGTGCTTGGCGCTTCGGCGTACGCCATCTCCGACTCCGCCTGGGCCATGCACGTCCTGGGCCTCCAGCGCAGTGCGCCGCACATCGCGTACAAGTCGATGACCGAAGCCTTGCCCATGCTCCGGGCCGTGAAGGACGCCGCGGAGCTGGACCGGCTGCGCAAGGCCGGCGAGGCCGCGGACCGCGCGTTCGAGGCGATCCTGACCATGGCCTTCGCCGGGCGGCGCGAACTGGACGTGGCCGCGGACCTGACCCGGCTGCTGCACGACTTCGGCCATGAGCGCGTGGACTTCGCGCTGGTCTGCTCCGGCCCGAACGGGGCGAATCCGCACCATCACGCGGGCGAACGGGTCGTCGAGGACGGCGACATGATCGTGCTCGACTTCGGCGGCCTGCGCGACGGCTACGGTTCCGACATCAGCCGCACCGTGCACGTCGGCGAGCCGACCGCCGAGGAGCTGGAGATCCACGACATCGTCCGGCGTGCCCAGCAGGCCGCCTTCGACGCCGTCGCGCCCGGCGTGCCGTGCGAGGAGATCGACCGGGTGGCCCGGCGGATCATCACGGAGGCGGGGCACGGTGAGCATTTCGTGCATCGCACCGGGCACGGCATCGGGATGAGCGGGCACGAGCCGCCGTACCTCGTCGAAGGTGAGACGCGGCAGCTCGTGCCGGGGATGTGCTTCTCGATCGAGCCGGGCATCTACCTCAAGGGGCGCTTCGGCGTACGCATCGAGGACATCGTCACCGTGACCGAGACCGGCGGCGAGCGGTTCAACCTGACCACCCGCGAACTCGCCATCGTCGGCTGACGCTTCCCCTGTCGGGCGCTTTCCGCGCGGGCGCTTTCCGCGCGGGCGCTTTCCGCGCGGGCGCTTTCCGCGCGGGCGCTTTCCGCGCGGGCGCTTTCCGCGCGATCATGAACTTTCGGGCGTGATCGACCGGCGAGTCGCGTGCCCGGCATCCTGATCGATTCCGTTTCCCCGTGATCGACAACGGGTAGGGGACAGCCGTGCGTGTCATGGTCTTCGCCCCGGCGCCGCAGTTGACGGTGACCGTCGAACGCCCCGGCCGGGGTGGCTCCGACGAGATTCACCTCCACGCGGGCGGGCAGGGTGTCTGGCAGGCCCGGATGATCGCCTCGCTCGGTGCGCAAGTCGTGTTCTGCACCGCGCTCGGCGGCGAGGCCGGCCAAGTGCTCTCGACTCTCATCGAAGCCGAGGGGATCGAGGCGCGGGTGGTGCACACCCACTCGGCGACCGGGGCGTACGTGCACGACCGGCGCGCCGGCGAACGGCGTGAGGTCGCGGTCATGCCCGGTGAGGCGCTCGGTCGCCACGAGCAGGACGAGCTCTACGGGCTCACCCTCACCGAGGGACTGCGGGCGCAGGTGAGCGTGCTCAGCGGGATGGCCGAGACGCCGGTGCTGCCACCAGACGTCTATCGCCGGTTGGCCGGGGATCTCCGCCGCAACGGTGGCACCGTCGTCGCCGACCTGTCCGGGGCGTACCTCGATGCCGTGCTGGAAGGCGGGCTCACCCTGGCCAAGGTCTCGCACGAAGAACTCGTCCGGGACGGCCGGGCCGCCTCAGACCAGACCGCTGATCTCGTCGGAGCCATGCGGCAGCTGCGAGACAACGGGGCCAAGGCAGTGGTCGCCACTCGGGCCGAAAAGCCGGCGTTGGCGCTGCTGCCCGAGCCGGAGGACACGATCGTCGAGGTACGCATGCCGGAACTGGAACCTGCCGATCATCACGGTGCCGGTGACTCGATGACCGCCGGGATCGCGACCGTGCTGGCCCAGGGCGGTGACCTGCCCGCCGCCGTACGCCTCGGCGCGGCGGCCGGAGCGCTCAACGTCACCCGGCACGGGCTCGGCACCGGCCGGGCCGACGCCATCGAGCGCCTGGTCGAACGGGTGTCGCTGCGGGCGTACGACGGCGAGCCGATGCCGCCCATGGACGGCCACGCCACCCCGGACGAACTGGCACATCGGACACGACCGGGAGGTCCGGCATGACCAGGGTGGTGGTCACCAACGACGACGGCATCGACGCTCCGGGACTGCATCAGCTCGCGGCCAGCCTGCACGAGGCCGGGCTGGACGTGGTGGTGGCCGCGCCGTCCCGGGAACGCAGTGGTAGCAGCGCCGGGATCACGGCCACCGAGGAAGGCGGCCGGATCGTCGCCGAGGAACGCGAGCTTCCGGGGCTGCCCGGGCTGTGTGCGTACGCGGTCGCGGCGACGCCGGGGTTCATCGCGATGATCGCCGTCCGGGGCGCCTTCGGGGAACCGCCCGACCTCCTGCTCTCCGGGATCAACCGCGGCGCGAACTGCGGCAACGCCGTCCTGCACTCCGGCACCGTCGGGGCCGCCTTCACCGCCGCGATCGGCGGCGTACGCGCGATGGCGGTGTCGCTCGACGTCCCGCACGGCAAGGTGGACGGCGAACTGCACTGGGAGACGGCCGGACGGCTCGCCGTGGACCTGTTGCCGCTGCTCGACCAGGTGCCGACGTCGGTCGTGCTCAACCTCAACGTCCCCGACGCGGAGGAGGTCACCGGACTCCGGCAGGCCCTGTTCGGCGGCTTCGGCCAGGTGCAGATCGGTCTCGCCGAGATCACCGCAGGAGCGGTCCGGACCACTCTGGAGGAGACCGGCGAGCAGCCCAAACCCGGCACGGACCTGGACCTGCTGGCCCAGGGGTACGCCACGATCACTCCGGTCCAGCCGTTGCAGGAGGCTCCGATCGAGCTCTCCCTGCCGGTCGCCCTCCCCGCGCGCTGATCAACCCGAATGTGTCGGACCCCGGCCGTACGCTGCGCCCATGATCACGGAGTCGACTGTGGAGTTCACCGTGGCGACCGCGCCGTTCGCCCGGGCCGCCGCGCGGGCCGATCGGCTGCTGCCACCACGGTCGGCGCGCGCCGGTGGCGTCACGCTCACGGCGTCCGGTGACGGCGTACGGGTGGGCGCGTCGGGCGAGGAGGCGGCGGTGTGGGGCGATGTCCCGGCCGTCGTCAACGTCGACGGCGTCGTCGCGGTGGGCCGCCGGGCGCTTGCCTCGACGGTGGCTTCGCTCGACGCTGAGGAGGTCCGCGTACGCGTAGAGGGGTCGCGGCTGGCAATCCGCACCGGGACCGCCAGGTTCGCCTTGCCGCTGCTCGATCCGGCAGCGCTCGGGCCGGTCCCGGCACCGCCGCCGGTAGCCGGCCGGGCGCCGGTCGAGGCGGTCAGGTCGGCCGTCGCGGCGGTGGCCGGAGCTGCGTCCCGCGACGGCTTGCCGCTCTTCGGCGGCGTACGCCTCCGCTCCGACGGGGACACCCTCCGGCTCGCCGCCACCGACCGATTCCGGCTGGCGGTCGCGGCGGTTCCGTGGACTGCGGTGGGCTCGGTCGACGTGCTGATCCCGGCCGGTCTGCTCACCGAAGCCGTGCGGATGCTCACCGGACCGGAGGTCACGATGCTCGCCGAGGCCGACCGCCTCGGGCTGTCCTGGGCGGAGGGCGACCCGGCAAAGGGGGCCGCAGCGGAGGGCGACCCAGCGCAGAGTAGTCCAGCGGAGGGCGGCATCCTGCTGTCGTCGCTCGCGTTGCCGTTCCCGGATGCGCAGCTCGACCGGCTGCTGAGCGTACGCCCCGAGTGCACTGTGGACGTGGAAGCAGCCCTGCTTCGGGCGGCGGTCGAGCGCGCGATGCCGTTCGCCGGGCCGATCGGGACGGTGACCCTGGAAGCGGCGGACGGCGTCGTCGTGGTGCGCGGCTCGGACGACGGAGCCGGTGACTCCCGTGAGGAGGTCAAGGCCGAGGTGACCGGCTCGGCAAGGGCGTCCTACCAGGGTCGTTACCTGCTCGACGCGCTGCGTTGCTTCGGCGGCGAACGAGTGACCTTGCAGCTCCAGGCCGGCATCCAGCCGTCGAGCATTACCGCGGCCGCCGATCCAGCCGACGGCGCTGAGCTGCGTTATCTGGTCGTTCCGCTGCGTCCGGCTCCGTAAGCTGCAGCGGTGACCCGTGAGCTGATCGTCCTCGGCACCGCCAGCCAGGTGCCGACCCGCCAGCGCAGCCACAACGCGTACTTGTTGCGCTTCGACGAGTACGGCGTGCTGTTCGACCCGGGCGAGGGCGCCCAGCGCCAGATGCTGCTCGCCGGCTTGCCCACCTCAGCGGTCGACCGGATCTGCGTCACGCACTTTCACGGCGACCACTGTCTCGGCCTGCCCGGGATCATCCAGCGGCTGTCGCTCGACGGCGTCGACCATCCGGTGCCCGTGCACTTCCCGGCGAGCGGAGCGGTGTACTTCGAGCGTCTTCGCCATGCGAGCTTCTTCGTTGACAAAGCCCCGGTCGAGCCTGCGCCGATCGAGGCTGACGGGCTAATCGGGACCGGCCCCTTCGGTTCGCTGTACGCACGTCGTCTGCACCACTCGGTGGACTCCTACGGCTACCGTCTCGTCGAACCGGACGGGCGGCGCATGCTGCCCGACCGCCTGGCCGCGGCCGGCGTCTACGGCGCGGACATCGGCCGTTTGCAACGGGACGGCGGTCCGCTGCTCGATCAGGTCAGCGAGGTACGCCCCGGCCAGATCGTGGCGTTCGTGATGGACACCGGGTGGTGCCCGGCCGCCGTGGAGCTGGCCGCCGACGCCGATCTGTTGATCATCGAGGCGACCTTCCTGAACACCGAGACCGAGCTCGCCGCGATCTCCGGGCACCTGACCGCCGAGCAGGCCGGCCGGATCGCCGCCGAGGCGGGCGTACGCAAACTTGTGCTCACCCACTTCTCCCAGCGGTACGCCGAACCGCACGCGTTCGGCGAAGAGGCAGCTCAGGCGTATTCGGGAGAGATCGTGGTCGCGGAGGACCTCACACACATCCCGCTGCCCGCCCGCCGCTGAGGACGCGGGCGTGGTGATCGTCACTCAGCTCGCCGTTGGGTGATCGCCGATCATGGGGTTAGAGTCCGGTGTACGGAACGGTTTCGTACACATAGCTCGAGGGGGAGGGGACGAGCATGACTGACACCGCTGTCGACGTGCGCCGACCCGTCTCGCGCCGGGGGGCCGGTCGCCGCGAGGCGATCTGCGAGGCGGTCTTCGAGCTGCTCGCCGAGGTCGGCTACGACCGGATGACGATGGACCACGTGGCGGAGCGCGCGCACGCCAGCAAGGCCACGATATACCGGACCTGGTCGGACAAGCCGGAGATGGTGGTCGACGCCATCGTCCAGCATTTCGGCGAGGAACCGCCCCCGGTCGACACCGGGTCGCTGCGTGGCGACCTGCTCGACCTCATGGACCGCGCGTGCACGGCGGTGAACCGTGCCGACGGCGACGTCATCACCGGCCTCATCACCGCGGCCGGGCATACTCCCGCCCTGGCCTCGGCGCTGCAACGCACCATCCTGGAGTCGAAGGCGTACCTGTTCACGACGATTGTGGACCGGGCGATCGCACGGGGAGAGCTTCCCGAGGGGACCGGCGCCGGCACGCTCCAAGAAGTGATGCACGCCATGATCGTGAGCCATAAGACCTGGCAGTGCGGCCCGATGGCGGAGGAGTACGCGATCCACGTCGTCGACGATGTGCTCCTGCCTGTCCTGAAACGCACCACTTCCTGACATATCTAGCAAAGTCGATTTGTCGGCCGCGGTCACTAGCCTGACCCGGTCCGGCGGTGGGCGCGTGCGCCCGAAACCGCCACTCACCACCTCATTGGAAGGGACATTCATGTCCAACGACACCACGACGGCCCGCAACTCCGTCGCCACCCCGGCCCGCGCCGACGCCGGTCAAGCGGCGTCGCACCCGCCGGACCGCCGGCGCTGGCTGGCGCTCGTCGTCATCGCGATCGCGCAGCTCATGGTGGTGCTCGACGCCACCATCGTGAACATCGCGATGCCGTCGGCCCAGGAAGCGCTGAACATCTCGCAGGCCGACCGCCAGTGGATCGTCACGGCGTACACCCTGACCTTCGGTGGTCTGCTGCTGCTGGGCGGCCGGATCGCCGACTACGCCGGGCGTAAGCGGATGCTGCTCATCGGCCTGGCCGGCTTCGCCCTCGCCTCCGCGCTGGGCGGTGTGGCCCAGAACGGCGCCATGCTCTTCGCCGCGCGCGCCCTCCAGGGCGTCTTCGGCGCGCTGCTCGCCCCGGCGGCCCTGTCTCTGATCACGGTGACGTTCACCGAGGTCAAGGAGCGGGCCAAGGCGTTCGGCGTCTTCGGTGCGATCTCCGGCGGTGGCGCCGCCCTGGGCCTGATCCTCGGCGGTCTGCTCACGCAGTACCTCGACTGGCGCTGGTGCCTGCTGGTGAACATCCCGGTCGCCGCGATCGCGATCTTCCTGGCGATCCCGATCGTCCGGGAGAGCAAGGCCGAGGGCAACACGAAGTACGACATCCCGGGTGCGCTCCTGTCGACGGCCGGTCTGGTCGCCCTCGTCTACGCCTTCACCAAGGCCGCCGACGACGGCTGGGGCTCCAGCGTCACGCTGAGCCTGTTCGCGGTCGCGGCGGTGCTGCTGATCGCGTTCGTCGTCGTCGAGATCCGCAGCTCCCACCCGCTGCTGCCGATGCGCGTGATCCTGCACCGCAACCGGGGCGGTTCGTATCTCACCTCGGTCACCCTGGGCGCGGGCATGATGGGCATGTTCCTGTTCATGACCTACTACTTCCAGGGCACGCTGCACTACTCGCCGCTCAAGAGCGGTGTCGCGTACCTGCCGTTCTCGGTGGGCATCATCCTCACCGCCGGCATCGGCAGCACCCTGCTGCCGAAGATCGGCCCGCGAGTGATGATGACGGCCGGGGCGCTGCTGGCGACGGCCGGCATGGTCTGGCTGACCCAGCTGAAGGCGGACTCGTCCTACCCGACGCTGATCATGCCCGCCCTGTTCATCATGTCGGTCGGCATGGCCTGCTGCTTCGTGCCGCTGGGCAACACCGCGCTGTCGGGTGTGTCCAACCACGACGCCGGCGTGGCCAGCGCGATGATCAACACCTCGCAGCAGGTCGGCGGCTCGCTCGGCGTCGCGCTGCTCAACACGGTGTTCACCACCGCGGTGGCGAACTACATCACCGACCACGGCGCCCCGTCGCCGCAGATCCTGGCCGACAGCCAGATCCACGGCTACAACGTGGCGTTCACGGTCAGCGCCGTGCTGCTCGCGGTCTCCGCGGTGATCACCTTCGTGGCGATCCGCCGGGACAAGAACGCGGCTGCGGCTCCGGGGGGCGCGGTCCACATCGGCTAGTCGCACGTCAGACAACGGCGGGCTCCCCGGTGGGAGCCCGCCGTTGTCGTGTCGCTGCTATTTCGCGTACACCTCGAATTCCCAGAGCGAGTAACCGTAGGACGTGCCGCGCGTGACTCCCGTCATGCGCACATACCTCGCGCTGGTCGGGGTGAAGGCGTCGATGTCCAGGCCGCCGTTGCCCGCGGCCGTCGACCAGACGGTGGTCCAGGTGCTGTTGTCGGTCGAGGTCTCTATCTTGTACGCGCGACCGTACGCAGATTCCCAGTGCAACAAGACGCGTCCGACCGACTGGACGGAGCCGAGATCGACTTTGATCCAGTTGCTGTCGTTGTACGAGCTCGACCAGCGTGAGCCGTCGTTGGCGTCGACCGCCTTGCCGGGCGTGTAGCTGGTCAGGAACTGGGTGCTGGACGCGGTCGCGGTCTTGCCGTTGGCCAGGTTCGCGATATTGTCGCCGCGGTGTGCGGGGAACGATACGACCTGCTGATAGGTCGGGCGGTTCTGCCAGCTGATCTTGTCGTCGGTGATGCCGCCGAGCGGAGACTGCACGACGCTGTCCGCGCACCACTGATCACCGGCCGAGCAGTACTTGTCCGCCGGATAGACCGAGGTGGCGGGCGTCGCCGCCGCGCTGCTGAGCGTGCTGAGCAGCATCGACCGGCAGGCGGTCAGGCTGCCGCCGCCGCAGTAGGTCACCGCGAGCGGGCCGCTGACCGGGCGGGCGAGGACCGACCGCAGGTCCTTGCTCACGTAACCCCACCACCCGTGCTGGAACGACGAGCCCTTGTGGCCCTGGGTGTCGTTCAGCGAACCGCCGCTGCCGGCCGGATCCTGCTGCCCACCGGACGGCGACTCGTTGATCTGCATCGCGCCGACCAGGGAGGCGTACAGGCTGTCGCCCAGCGACGCCTTGAACTCGCCGGACACCAGCAGCGGCCACCAGGCGTCGAAGATCCGGATCGCGTCGGCGTACTGGTAGACGTGGGAACCGGCGGACGTCTCGGCCCGCCGTCCGCCCGCGTTCAGCCAGGTACGCAGACTGCTGACCAGCGCGGCTTGGTTCGCGTCGGTGACCGTCTGGCTTTCGACCACGTCCAGCGCCAGGTCCAGTGTCTCGGTCGCCCGGAGGTCGGTGACCGCGGCGGTGGCCATGACGCGTACGACGTCGGCGCGGGTGAGCTTGTGCCCGCCTGCGCTGGCCGCGCGTACGCCCTTGTCGAGGAGCTGTGCCCGGTGAACCGGCCCGAAACTGAAGTTGCCGTCGGCTGCGCTGTAGTCACCGGCCTGCTTGTTGTTCCAGCTGACGAAGAAGTCCTGGTTCACCGCCTGCGGGTGGGCGCTCGCCGGGGTGTACGCAGCGGCGTTGGTGTCGGGGTTCCAGCCGACCCACTCGTGTGCCGCGTCGGCCTTCTGCGGCAGGTTCGGGTCCGCAGTGGACTGTCGTTGCGGGTTCGATCCCGAGTTGAAGTACGCCGCCTGGGAGTTCGAGACGTAGAACCAGTTGAACGCGTACCCGACGTTGGCCGCCGAGTTCATGAACGCGGCGGCGTCGCCCATCTGCGACGGGTCGTTGAACATCTGGAAGCCGATCGCGGAGTCGGCCTCGTGCCGATAGGTCGACCGCAACGACGTGTACGCCGTCGGCACGCCCCCGGCCAGCCCGCGATGCGTGACGAGCCCGTACTTCGTGCGATAGGTGATCAGCGAGTACGACCCGGCCGGAGTCGAATCGGCCGTGGTGGGCTGCCAGGCGTTGTCCTGCCGCAGCGTCTCCATCGGCGTGCACACCCCACGGAACAGATACGCCATGGAGTTCACCGTCGGGGTGGACCCGCTGGTCTCACAGAGCTGGACGGCGTACGTGTCGGTGATGTCCTGCCCGGCGGAAGTGGCGCTCCAGGCGTAGTCCTGGCCCCGGCCGAGCTGCACATACAGGTTGACCCCGGCGAAGGACGCGCCCCGGGCGCTGATCCCCGGTCCCTGCAGCTCCTCCAGCATGAGTAGCTGCGGTGAGAAGTACCCGGTCTGCGGGCCGAACACCGCGATCGGGTTGCCGGTCGCGCTCAGCGCGCCGGAGACGACGATCGCGTTCGACAGGCCCTTGCGTTCGGTCGCCGGCTCGACGGCCTCGGCGGAGACTCCGGCACTTCCCGTTCGGTTGTAGACGACCGGTACGCCGGACGTCGTCCCCCGGTCGGGCAGCACCACGCCGGTGGCGTTCGCGGGCGACTGCCCGTACGGGAAGCTCTGCCCATTGTGGAGAGTCAGGAGCGTCTCGGGATCGTTCTGCTCCCGGAAGGCGCGCCAGACCTGGTCGCCGACGGTGACGCCGTATTTCGCCTGGGCTTCCACCCGGACCAGCGCCGACGCCATCTCCCCGCCGCCGCCTCCGCCGAACAGGCCGCCGACGACACCGGAGATGGCCACGATGTCGGTGACCTTGAACGGCACCGGGCCGCCCTCGTTCGTGACCGCGTCGAGGTGACCGGTCAGCACGTACTCGCCGGGGCAGTCCACCGGGGACTGCGTCATGCAGTGGTTGATGTACGCGTTCACCCCCGCGATGTACTGCGTGATGTCGGTGTAGAGCTGCGCTCCGCGCGTACCGCTGCTTTGGAGGGCGTTGACCTGGGCCTGCAGATCGGCTTCGGTGTACGGCGAATTACGCCAGACGCTCTGTTCCAGCGCCTGATTGCCGGGTGATCCGCCGGCGAAACCGGTGAGGGTTCCCCGGCCGACGTGCCGGAGCAGGTCCATGAGGAACAGCCGGTCCTGCGCTCCGGCGTACCCCGCGCCGAACATGGTGCCCTCGCGGGTGGTGCCCGTGATGTGCGGTACGCCAGTCGCCTTGTCGCGCACGATGGTGACGTCGGATCGGGGGCTGATCGTGCTCTCGACCTGTCCGGCCGGCACCCCGAAGGCGCCGTCGTTGTAGAACTGGCCGATCTGCTCGTCCGTCAGCCCGGTGTACGCGCTCAGCAGATTCGCGTACGCGGCGAGCTGGTCGGCGGAGTGGGCCGGGCGGGTGCCGATGCTCTGGTGCAGCAGGATTCCGGCCAGCGTGGCGTTGCCGTTCTCGCCCGGGGGCAGGATGTCGTTGCACTGATCGAGGCAGAAGTCGTTCGTTCGCAGGTACGCGCTCGCGGCGTACGCGGGGGCGGCCGGTGCGACGACGACCATGGCTGCGGTGAGGGCGAGCGCGAGGGTCGCCCTGGTTTGGAGTTTGACGGACATGGGCAGTGTCCTTTCACGACGGAACTCTCGGGTAATGCGAAAGGTTGTCGCGTTTACCGGACAGTAACGTTTAGCGCCGTCAATGTGAAGGGGTGTTCGAGATGTTCGCCTGGATCGGGGTCGCGCTCTTCGCCATCTCGCTGCTTGTGCAGTGGCTCGGCGTCGAGACGAACAACATCATCAATGCTTCGACGCTCAACACCGCGGGCCTGCTGTTCGTGGCCCTGTCGCTCGCCGGGTGGGCTCCCCGGGCTTACTTCCGGGGGCGGCGGCGCTGAACCCGGTCCGCCCGTGCGCGCGGCCCGCTGCGGCCCGCCCGTAATCGCGGCCCGCTGCGGTCCACTGCGGCCCGCTGGAAATGATCTAGGCGAGAAATGGCTGTCCTGGCAACCATTTCTCGCCTAGATCGACTCCGCCGTACGTGATCTTGAACAGAAAACGCTGCCATAGCGACGTTTTCCATCCAAGATCACGTGAAAGCGAGCGGAGTCAGAGGTCCTGAGGACGCGTCTTCCGCCCGGAAAGCACGTCCCGCATCTTGTCGATGGTGCCGAGCGCGGGATCCACAACCTTGTTCAGCGGCGGCGTCGAAGGCGTGTCCGGGTGTGGCCGGGTCGGTGCGGCCTCCTCGAAGATGTCGATGCGGTTGCCGAGTTTCACCTGCTCTTCGCGGTCGAGGCGACGGCGCAGCTCGGGGAAGATCTCCTCGTCGGCGGTGCGTACGTGCCGGCGCAGGTGGAGGTCGGCCCGGGCCAGCAGGGCGGCGAACTCGTCCGCGTCCGGGTCGGCTTTGTGGAGAGAAGCCAGGACGCGCAGCATCTCGCGGTCGGCTTCGATCTCGTCGTCGACCAGCCGGTCACCGTTGTCCAACGCGGTACGCGCGGCGGGGTAGAGCTCCTGCTCCTCGGCGGACAGATGGCGGCTCATCGCGGCGATGAAGGCATCCGCGATCTCCCGGGTGGCGGAAGTGGCGGAGACGGCGTCGTCGAGGAGGGTCTGAAGCCGGGTGTGCTCGTCGGCCAGGACGCGTGCGATGCTGCGTCCGCCCCACTCCTCGGACTCCCAGCCCTCCGGATCCGTTACAGTCAAGGCTCCTCCTTCGGTCGGCGTGGTGAATGCCCGTCCGGCCCGATTCCGAAACCCCGCCGGAGTGCCGATGCGCCGACTGACCCACCTCGCGGACACCCCTGGGCAGGGCTGGAGCGAGCAGGGCTACCTGCGGATCGTCGGCATCGCGATCGGCATAGCCATCCTGTGGTTCGCGATCCGGTCGATCTTCGGGAAGAAGAAGTAGGGTGCGTACATGGTCGGCGATGACTCGGCGCCCGGCTGGAGCGCGATCGACGCCGCGTTGGAGCGGCTCTACGGCGACGCGGTTCCGCTGCATGTCGCCCCGGAGCTGCCGTCCTACCTCGGCGGGGCGGAGGCGCTCGACGGGATCAGCATCTATCCGCGCGACGATCCGGTGCCGCACTGGCATCTGATCAGCTACGGGATGTCGGAGCTCTACGAGAAGCGCAACGGCAATCCGGTGGAGTCCGGGTTCGGCTTCGAGTTCACCCTCCGCGCCGTACGCCGTCCGGCCGGGGAAGCGCCGCCGGCCTGGGCGGTCATGCTGATCCAGCAGCTGTCGGCGTACGCACACGCGACGGGGGAGTGGTTCACACCGGGGCAGACGTTGCGGCCGGGCCGGTTGACCCTCGGCGACGACGACACCCGGCTGACGGCCTTGGGGTTCACTGTGGACAGTGAGCTGGGCACGATCCCTACGCCGTTCGGCGGGCTGGCGTTCCTGCAGATCGTGGCGCTCACCGACGCCGAGTACGCCGCCGCACAAGACGGGAACGGCCGGGCGGTGCTCGACGCGATCGGGGAGAAAGTCCCCCTACATGTGATCGACCCGGCGCGTACGTCGCTCTGGTGAGCGACGCCCGCGCCGGGCTGGGGGTTAAGACAGCTCAGGAGATGTCGCGGTTGCGGGTGATGAGCGTCCCGATGACGCCGGTGACCGCCGCCCAGGCGAGCAGGACGAGCCCGCCGACCCAGTAATGCGGCTGGTCCGGCAGATCCACTCCGCTGACGAGCAGGCCCGACGCGTTGGACGGCAGCGCCCAGGCCAGCTCCCGGATCCAGTCCTGGTCGAGCCAGTTCGACAGCAGCTGGACGATGATCGATACGGCCAGCGTGCCGACGAGGTACAGGATCAGCGCGGTGACGGTGGCGCCGATCTGGCTGCGGATCAGGACGCCGAAGCCGACGCCGATGAGCCCCCACAACGCGAAGGCGAGCAGGTTCAGCAGGATCGACCGGATCACCGACGAGTCGCCGAGTGCGATTTCGGCGTTCTCCGCGTTCAGGAAGATGACCGTGCCGATCACGCTGAGCACGGTCGTGACCGCCCAAAGCAGGAAGCCGAAGATGGCGGCCGCTGCGGTCTTGGCGACGATGACGGCGGTGCGATGCGGGGTGGCCAGGAACGTCGTCGTGGCGGTCTGGTGATAGAACTCGTTCGTCACCGTCAAGATGCCTAGCAGCAGCACGAACATCAGGCCGAAATACTGCCCGCTCGTGGCCATGTACGCCGTGAGCGCAGCCGGGTCGCCCATCGCGCTGATGGTCGCGGCCTGCTCGTCCGGTACGCCCTCAGGATGGAGGATGTAGTGCGCCTGGACGCAGTTGACGAGGAACGACAGGCCCCAAAGTACGACCGTGCCGAGCGCGAACAGCCACCACACGTTGGTGGTGCGGATCTTCAGGAACTCGCTGCGGATCAGCTTCATCGGATGGCCTCCTTGCCCGCAGTCAGCTCGAGGAAGACCCGTTCGAGGTCGGGCCGCTCGGTGACGAGTTCGTGGAGCGCGACTCCGGCTCGCAGAGCCGCCTCGCCGACGACGGCGGCGGTCGTGCCGGTGACGACGAGCGCGCCGTCGTCCTGGCGGGCGACCGTCGCCGAATCCAGCGCTGCGATCAGCTCGTCCGGCTTCGGCGTACGCACCCGGACCAGCCCGCCGTCGCCCATGTTGCCGACGATGTCGCCGACCGAGCCCTGCGCGACGAGCTTGCCGGCCGCGATGATGACGACGTCGTCGGCGAGCAGCTCCATTTCGGACAGCAGGTGGCTGGAGACGAGGATGGTGCGGCCCTGCGCGGCCAGCGACTGCAGGAAGTCACGCATCCAGCGGATGCCCTCGGGGTCCAGGCCGTTGGCCGGTTCGTCGAGGATGAGGACCTGCGGATCGCCGATCATCGCCGTCGCGATGCCGAGCCGCTGGCGCATGCCGAGCGAGTAGCCCTTGAACTTGCGGTTCGCAGCCGGGGTCAGCCCGACGAGGGCCAGCACCTCGTCGGCCCGGGACGCCGGGAGACCCGCCGCCGCGCAGATGACGCGCAGGTGATTGCGGCCGGTACGGCCCTTGTGCGCGCTGGACGCCTCCAGCACCGCGCCGACCCCGGCCATCGGGTCGGCCAGGTCGGCGTATCGTCGCCCGCCGATCGTCGCCGTCCCGGCGGTGGGACGGACGAGGTTCAGCAACATTCGTAAAGTGGTGGTCTTGCCCGCGCCGTTCGGCCCGAGGAAGCCGGTCACACGCCCCGGCTTCACGGTGAACGACAGCCCGTCGACGGCCTTGACCTGTTTGTAGTGCTTGGTCAGGCCGGACACGACGATCTCACCGTTGGTGATCTCACTGCCCATCGGCACAGTGTGTCTTACGGGGTCAACGCGAAACCATCAGGGTTGACCCTGGGTCTCGAAGTCCGTCCACAGCGTGGCGTGATCATCAGCCGATCGGCCATCTAGTAGCGACGCGAGGTGGTCGTCGGCCGGAGTGAGGCCGCGAAGGACGAAGCGATCGGCGTACTGGGCGACCCGGGCGCTCACCGGTGGCGGTGCGCCCAGGCGGGGCAGGGCGTCGAGCGCCGCCTCGAAACAGGTGGCCGCGGCGGCGGCGAACGCGGGGCGGCTCAACCCGTGCCGGGCCGCCTGCTGCCACACCCTTGGTATGCGCCGCAACGGCTCGCACGCGTCGGCCGCCCGGTCGGCGGCTCGGGCGTCGGTCAGCAGCGCGGTCGCCACCGCGAACGGGACGGTCCATCGATCGCCGGGCTGGGCGTCGATCATCCGCAACTCCAGGTACCCCCGGGGGCGTACCGGGGGAAACAGCGTGGTCAGGTGGTAGGCCAGATCGTCGGCGGTCGGCGTACGCGGTTGGCCGGTGCGGATCCAATCCCGGAACGTCAGACCCTCCGGCACCAGCCACGGCCCCTGCGTTGTGCGTACCGCTAAGACTTCGGCGTCGAGCGCGTAGCGTGCCCAAGCCTCGCGCGGATCGTCCCCGATCGGCGGCCGGGTGCGGCTGGGATCGAGGCTGGACCAGACCGCCTGCCGGGTGGAGCGCCAGCCGGTCGGCACGCCGCGTGCGATCGGAGAGTTCGCGAACGACGCGACCAGGACCGGCCCGAGGTCGTGTGCGAGCCGCCACCGTTCGCGGAAGCCGAGCGGACCCGGTCGTTCGTGTCCAGAGTGGACACAGACCTGCACGGATGCGGTGCCGGTCATCATCCAGCGGCCGGCGTCGCCGCGGCGGTCCAGGAAGGTCTCCATCGCCGCGTATCGGGGCGCGTCGAGCAGGCGGTGCGGCGGCCGGACGGGATCGAGACCCGCGCCCACCAGCGAGATTCCCGCATCGCCAAGCGCGGCCCGGGCGGCGGCCAGCTCGGTGGTCATCTCGGCGAGCGCCTCACCCAGCGTGTCGGCCGGCCGGGAGCTGAGTTCGAGCGCGCCACCAGGCTCCCAGGTCAGGGCGGCGCAGCGCGGCAACGCCCCGGCCGCCGTCAGAACGGCCTTCGCGGTGTCGAAAGGTATTCGTTCGCGCGGCAGGCGTTTGTCGACGAGCAGCCACTCGAGTTCGACGCCGAGCTGCGGGTCGGCTCCCGGCTGGACGGCGTGTGCCGCGACGAACTCCTCGGCCTCCCGTTCGCTGATGCGGCGAGCGGGTTCGGGTTCCGGCGGCACGTCGGGGACATCGGTGGTGACGGACGAGGGGCGAGCGTTCATGGCGCCCTCCGGCTCGGTTGAGACAGAGATATCCATAAATCATATGGGAAATGGGAAGTATCCTCCAAGGCCAGATTGTGTTGCGATATCTTCGCCAGATGATGAACACCGCCGCCCGCATCGCCGACGAGGTGCTGTTCGCCCAGGCCGCGGCGGTGGATCGGGCCGATCGCGTACCGGCGTCGCAGGTGGACCTGCTGGCCCGCGAGGGCTTCTACGAGGCGGTCGGCGGTCCGGTCGAGCAGGTGGGCCCGCTGGTGGCGGCGTTCGCGGGCGGCTGCCTGGCCACGGCCTTCGTCTGGCTCCAGCATCGAGGTCCGCTGCGGGCCGCGGATTCGTCTTCTTTCCCGGGGGTACGCGAAAAGTGGCGGACGTCGTTGGCGACCGGCGAGGTGCGCGGCGGGATCGCCCATTCCGGCGCCCGGCCGGGCGCCGGCGGGCTGACGGCGTACGAGTCGGCCGGGGGTTGGCGGCTGACGGGGGAGGCGGCCTGGGTCACCGGCTGGGGACTGATCGACGTGGTGCACGTCGCTGCGGTCGGCGACGACGGTCAGATCCGGTTCTTCCTCATGGATGCGGTGGCCTCGGACACCCTGCGGGCGGAGGTGGTCGCGTTGTCGGCGGCGTCGGCCAGCCGAACGGCGACGATCTCGTTCGCCGATCACTTCGTTCCCGGCGACCGCCTCGTCGCCGCCGAGCCGTACGCCGAATGGGCCGCCCGCGAAGCGTCCGGCTGGGCGCTCAACGGATTCCTGGCACTGGGCGTCGCCGAGCGGTGCGTCCGGCTACTGGCAGACGCCCCGGTCGTGCCGCAGCTCGAAGCCGAACTGGCCGCCTGCCGAACCGGTCTGCTGACGGCCGACGCGACTACTACTCCGGCTGCGCGAGCGACTGCGTCCGAACTGGCGATGCGGTGTGCCGCCGTGCTGGCAGTGCACACGGGCAGCCGCTCGGTACGCCTGGACTCGACCGCTCAGCGCCTCGTCCGGGAGGCGGCGTTCCTGCTGGTGTTCGGCAGCCGGCCGGCCATCCGTGACGAGTTGCTGAGCCGAGTCGTCCGTCCCCGTTAGACGGCGAAAAGGCGGGCCGCGACGACATCGTCACGGCCCGCCTTCTTGGGGATGCGAGGGGTTTACTTGACGGCGTTGACCGCCTTGACCACCGCGGTCGCGTTGCCCTGGTGCTTGGCGTACGCGTCGGGGAACGCGGAGCCCTGCACGGTCTGGGCGGCGACGGTGACGGCCATGTTCTGCCAACCCGGCACCCGCTGGAGTGCGCGGTAGAACTTCTTGGCCGACTCGGAGGGGTTCATGATCTCCTTGACGGTGCCCCAGCCGGTCGTGTACCGCTGCTGGAACAGGCCGACCGAGTCGTAGTCGGCGCCGGTGCCCTGGTGGGCGTACTTGAGCGACTCCGGCACGACATAGCTGGCCAGGTTGTAGAGGTTGCTCTCCTGCATCGCGGTGGCGACCGCGATGATCTGGCCCTTCTCGGAGATGCCGAGTTCCTGGCCGGCCTTGACGATGATGGCGGCGTTGTCCATCTGCGTCTGGTTGTAGCCGGCGGTGGGCTTGACCTTGGCCGGGGTGGTGGCCTTCTTGGTCGTGGACAGCTGGCTGCTCGTCGACTTGGAGGTGGAGCCGCCCTTCGCGGCGGTCGACTTGCCCGCCTCGGCGCTCTGGGTGGTGGTGACCACCTGAGCCGCCTTCGCGGTGTTGAGGGGCTCCGCCGTGGCGGCGGAGGTGTGGAGTAGGGCGCTTGCCCCAGCGACGGCCACCAGGCCGAACGCTGCGACACGGCGCGGGCTGGTCGTGAAGCGTTCGCGGATGAGGGTGAAGGCGTGCGAAACCTTGTCGGCAAGCACGGTCTTGACGTCGTTGTCTCGGCGCATCGGTCGACCTTAGCGACCGTCTTGCACCCCTGCCCACCTGCACATACGTCGAATGATCACTATGTACGCCATCAATGTGGGGGATAGACCGTACGCGATGGGCCCGGGAAGGCAGTCGAGGCGACAAAGTACGCAAAACGCCCATCCCGCCACTCTCGCGCTCAGCGCGTGAGTCGAAGGCGGATCCCTCGGCGCCGATCTCGATGCTCCGTCACGGCGTGAACACCAAGCGTAAACCCTTAGGGGATGGGTCACAAATCGGTCTCAGGCGGGCATTTTTCTACGCATAGCGATCTATGCGTCACGCAGCGTGAACGATGCCGGGGGTCGGCCGGGTTCCAGCCCGATCCGGCCGCCCCGCGTGATCAGATCTAGGGATGGGGCACTGGTTCGACCACGAGATCATCCGGACGGGTCGCCTGCCGCTGTTCTGCTTCTTCGCGGGCGTCGTCATCGGTTTCGCGTTCATCCGGATCTCCGTACGCCTCATCCGCGCTCAGGTCCGCTGGTGGCCCGGCAACGTCACCCCGGGCGGACTGCACATCCACCACGTCGTCTTCGGCGTCGTCTTCATGCTCATCGGCGGGGTCGCCGCGCTGGCCATCCCGCGCGGGCACGTGGCCGCCCTCTCGGCGGTCGCCGCCCTGTTCGGCGTCGGGGCGGCGCTCGTGCTCGACGAATTCGCCCTGATCTTGCATCTCGACGACGTCTACTGGACCGAACAAGGGCGTACGTCGGTCGACGCGGTGTTCGTCGCCGTCGCGGTCTCCGGCATGCTCCTGCTCGGGCTGCGGCCGGTCGCCGTGGAGGAGTTCC
Source organism: Hamadaea sp. (assembly GCF_013362815.1). Lineage (GTDB taxonomy): Bacteria > Actinomycetota > Actinomycetes > Mycobacteriales > Micromonosporaceae > Hamadaea. Next base: position 30,982 of record NZ_JABFVK010000014.1, read on the forward strand.
TGGGAGCTCGCTCCGAGGGCGGTGGCTGGGTCAACTGGGCGGTCGCCGTCGCCGGTACGCTCGTCAACCTCACACTGGCCGCGATCACCCTGCTCAAGGGCAAGATCTGGACCGGACTGGCCGGGTTGTTCATCCCGGTGCTGCTGTACGTGGGGGCCCTCCGGCTCGCCCGGCCGGGCTCGCCCTGGGCCCGCTGGCGGTACGTGGCGGACACGCCCCGGGCGCGGGCCAAGCTGGCCAAGGCGGAATGGCGGGAACGGCGGATCCGCCGGCCGCTCATCCGCGCCAAGATCTGGCTTCAGGAACTGGTGGCCGGTCGCTTCGAACCGTGAGCCGCCCTTGCCTTGGGCGCTGGATCACGGATCTGGGTCGAATCATGGCGCATGATTCGACCCGGATCCCTGATCCAGCCCCTGAATGAACGTCAGTGGTACTTCTGCTCGCCCGCAGTCACGGCAACGGGCAGGGTGTTCTCGGGCGGCGGCAACGGACAGGTGGCGTACTCGGTGAAGGCGCACGGCATGTTGTAGGCGCGGTTGAAGTCGATCCACACCCGCCCGTCGGCGTCCGGCGTGGGCACCTGAAGCGAGCGCGAGGCGGCGTACGTGGTGACTCCGCTGGTGGCGTCGCGGAACAGCAGGTCGAGAGAGCCGTCGCCGCCGTCGAACGCGGTGAGCGCCAGGTCCTGCCCGCCCACCGTGAACCGCAGTACGCCGATGGCCGACTCGGCGTGGGTCAGCCCGTCGATCACGGAGCCGATCTTGACCTCCTGCGCCTCGGGGAAGCGCTCGAAGCGGCCCTCGACGACCCAGGCCGGGTCGAAGGCGTACGCCGGAACGCCGGTGAACCCGGTCAGCGTGGGCGACTGCGGATCGCGTACGCGCAACGCCCACCAGCCGCCGCGCTCGATCACCTCCACCTGCACGTCGCCGTGGTGCACCCGGCCGGAGTCCGGTACGCGCACCTCGCCGTCGACCGGCGTATCCAGGTAGGTCAGCCCGTCGGCCAGGTCGGCGACGAGGTAGACGGTGTCGTCCACCACCCGCCATCGGCCGGGGACGGTGTCGAACGTGGCGGGGTCGGTGCCCAGCCAGTGCAGTCCGGTCAGGCTCAACCAGCCCTGCGGGTTGCGCAGGCTCCGGTCACGTCGTTCCCGCCAGCGCTCCCACTCGGCGCGGAAGTCCTCAGCCATGGTTCCTCCCAAGATCGTCCGGGAAGCGTACTCCGGGGCTGTGAACAAAAATAAGGCCGGTGGGTCGTCCCCACCGGCCTCACTAACCCACAAGGGTTACACGCGCAGCCATACCGTCGTGTCCGCCGGCGCGCGGCCGTCCTCGAGCGGCCCGCTGGCCAGCACGATCGTCCCGGCGGGGAGCTCCGCCGGGGCAGCGCCGAGGTTGGAGACGCTGATCAGGTCGCCGCGCTGGAACGCCAGCACCTCGGCCGGCGAGTCGAGCCAGGTCATCGGCGCGTCACCGAAAGCGGGCCGGATCGCCAGCGCCGCGCGGTAGAGCGTCAGCATCGACGCCGGATCGCCGTCCTGCGCCTCGGCGGTGTAATCCTTCCAGGCCGCGGGCTGTGGCAGCCACGGCTCGGCGTCAGCGAGCGGCGAGAATCCGAACGGCGGCTGGTCGTCCGACCACGGCAACGGCACCCGGCAGCCGTCCCGGCCGCGCTCGGTGTGCCCGGACCGCTCCCAGATCGGGTCCTGCCGCAGGTCGTCGTCGAGATCCTCGACCTCCCACAGGCCCAGCTCGTCGCCTTGATAGACGTAGACCCCACCAGGCAGGGCCATCGACAGCAACGCGGCGGCTCGCGCACGCCGGGTCCCAAGCTCCAGATCAGACGGTACGCCGTGGCGGCGGTCGTCGAAACCGAAGCCGGTGTAGTCCAACCGGCCGTACCGAGTGGCCACCCGGGTGACGTCGTGATTGGACAGAACCCAGGTCGGCGGCGCGCCGACCAGGGCGTGGGCGGCGTTGGTCTCGTCGATCACGGTCCGCAGCCGGGCCGGCTCCCAAGGGCAGAACAGGAAGTCGAAGTTGAACGCCGAGTGCAGCTCGTCCGGCCGCAGGTACCGGGCGAACCCTTCCGGGTCGGGTCCGACGATCTCGCCGACGAAGACGCGTTCCCGCTTCGGATCTGCGGCCGTGTACTCGTCCGCGATCGCGCGCCACCGCTGGTAGATGGCGTGCACACCGGGCTGGTCCTCGTACGGCTTGCCCACACCGGGCGTGAGCGAGGAGAGGTCCGGCAATCCGTCCGCCTTGACCAGGCCGTGCGCCACGTCGATGCGGAATCCGTCGACCCCACGGTCCAGCCAGAACCGCAGGATGTCGTCGAACTCGTCGACCACCTCGGGGTTGGCCCAGTTCAGGTCCGGCTGCTCCGGGGCGAACATGTGGAAGTAGTACTCACCGTCGGGTACGCGGGTCCAGCCCGAGCCGCCGAAGTTCGACTGCCAGTCGTTCGGCGGCAGTTCTCCGTTCTCACCACGCCCGGGCCGGAAGTGGAACCGGGCCCGCTCCGGCGAGCCGGGACCGGCCGCCACCGCCGCGCGGAACCAGGCGTGCTGGTCCGAGCAGTGGTTGGGCACGATGTCGACGATCACCCGGAGCCCGAGGTCGTGGGCCTCGCCGATGAGTGCCTCCACCTCCGCCAGCGTGCCGAAGATCGGATCGATGTCGCGATAGTCGGCGACGTCGTAGCCGGCGTCCGCCATCGGCGACGAGTACCAGGGGCTGAACCAGATCGCGTCGACACCGAGGGTCTTGAGGTGGCCCAGGCGGGCCCGGATGCCGGCCACGTCGCCGACGCCGTCGCCGTTTCCGTCGGCGAAGCTGCGGGGGTAGACCTGGTAGATCGCGGCGGTGCGCCACCAAGCGGCGGAGTTCGTCAAGGCTGTCTCTCTCCTGTGATGGATCTGTCGTCCTGTTGGATCGCCTTCAATGGGTGGTCGGGGCGCGCGGCTACTCCTTGACGGCTCCGGTGGTGAGGCCGGCCATGATGCTGCGCTGGAAGATCAGGAAGAAGATCACCGTCGGGATCGCGGCGATGACGGCCGCGGCGATCACGACGTTCTGCGGCGTGCCCCCGGCGAAGGCGTAGATCCCGACGCTGATCGTCCGGGTCTCCGGCGAGGGCTCCACCAGCTTGGGCCAGAGGAAGTCCTTCCAGACGGCGGTCACGGCGAAGATCGAGACGACCCCGAGGATCGGCCGGGAGATCGGCAGGATGATCGACCACAGGATGCGCAGCGGTCCGGCTCCGTCGACGATCCCAGCGTAGATCAGATCCTGCGGCACCGAGTCGAAGAACCGCTTGAGCAGGAAGATGTTGAACGCGTTGGCCACTGCCGGCAGCCAGATCGCGAACGGCGAGTCCAGCAGGCTGATGTGCAGGATCGGCAGGTCGATCGCGGTCAGGTACTGCGGGACGATGAGGACCATCGCCGGGATCATCAGGGTGGCCAGCATCGCGCCGAGAACCACGTTGCCGAAGATCGGCCGCAGCTTCGACAAGGCGTACGCCGCCGCCGTGTCCAGCACGAGCTGGAAGAGCAGTGCGCCACCCGCGTAGTAGATGGTGTTGAACAGCAGCTTGCCAAGCGTCAGGTTGTTCCACGCGTCGACGTAGTTCTGCGGGTCGGGGTTCGCCGGGAACAGCGTCGGCGGCGTCTGCGCCACCTCCTGGCCCGTCTTGAGCGCGCTGGTCACCATCCAGTACAGCGGGCCGATGAAGGCCAGCGTGAAGATCACCACGATGGCGATGAGCAGCGTCCAGTAGATCGCCGGTCCCTTGCCCCGGGTGAGCTGGGTGTGCGACAGCAGCGTACGCGGGCCGAGTTCACGAGTCGTCATCGTCAATCCTGCTTCGAGCTCAGGCGTACGTAGGCCGCGGAGAAACCGCCCAGCACCACGAGCATGATCACGCCCAGGGCGGCGGCTCCATTGAGGTCGTTCTGGAAGAAGCCGTGCTGATAGATGAGGTACGCCACCGAGGTGGCCGAGTCCTGCGTACCCGCGCCGTTGGCCAGGATCAGGGGCTCGATGAACAGCTGCATCGTCGCCACGACCTGCAGCATCGCCATCAGCGACAAGATCAGCTTGGTTTGCGGGATGGTGACGTGCCGGATGCGCTTGAACAGGCCCGCACCGTCCAGTTCGGCCGCCTCGTAGAGGCTGCCCGGGATGTTCTGCAACGCTGCCAGGTAGATGAGCACCGCACCGCCCATGTTCATCCAGGTGGACGCGAGCACCATTGCGGGGACCGCCATCGAAGTGGACTGCATCCATTGCGACGTCGGCAGGTGCAGGAACTTCAGGATGGCGTTGAACAGGCCGGCTTCGCTCGGGTCGTACGCGTAGTACTTGAACAGGAACAGCGCCGACGCGGGCGGCAGCATGACCGGCAGATACACCAGTACGCGCAGATACCCGCGCGCGTGGCGCAGCTCGTTGAAGATGATGGCCACGACGAACGGGACGGCGTAGCCGAGAACCAGCGCCAGGACCGTGAAGTACGCCGTGTTCTTCCAGGCCGTCCAGAAGCTCGGATCTTGGAAGATGCGTTCGTAGTTGTCCCACCCGACCCAGGTGGTCACGCCGCGGCGGGTGCGCTGGAAGCTCATGACGACGCCGCGAACCATGGGGTACCAGGAGAACAAGGCGAAACAGAGGACCGCGCCGATGAGGAAGGCGTACCCGGTCACATTGTTGGTGATCCGCTGAGCCGGCGCTTTGCGCGGCCGTCGCCCGCTGGGGGCCGGGTGTGATGCGTGGACGGGGCTGGGCGCCACGGTCGCCGAAGGCATTGCGATGCTCCTTGAGGTGAGGTGGGGACCGGCTCTCGCTCAGGACCGGCCCCCACGCCTACTGGCTGCGCCACCGGCGGGTGACGCCAGCGCCGGCCGCTACTTGGCGGCGGCGGCCAAGGCCTGGTTGACCTTGTCCTCGGCCTTCTTGAGCTCGTCGTCCACGCTCGCGTTCGGGTTGGTCAGGATGGCCGACATCGCGGAGTCGAGGATCGCGTAGATCGCCTGCGCGTTGGCCGGCTCGAACTTGATCGGGACGGGGTTGTTCGCGAACAGCGCGAAGTCGTCCACGGTCACGTTCGCGTTGGCGACCTTCAGGTCGTTGTCCGCCTTGAACGCGTCGCTGCCCGGGATGAACAGCTGCGGCTGCGGCAGGCCGACCGGGTTGTTCTCCGGCTTGGCCCGGACGTAGTCGAACTGGCCCTTGCCGACCGTGAGCTTCTCGTAGGCCAGCCACTTCAGGCCCGCCTCGACCTGCGCCTTGGACAGGCCCTTCTTGAAGAAGTAGCCCTCACCGCCGCCGAGGGTGCCCTTGGCCGGGCCGCCCTGTCCGGGCATCGGGGCCATCGCCCAGTCCTGGTACTTGCCCTGGAACTGGGTGACGATCGCGGTGGTGGCGTCGGGCGCGCCGACGAACATGCCGACCTTGCCGGCCCCGGCGTTGGTCAGGAGGTCCGCCCACTGCAGGAGCTGCTTCTCGCCCATGCTCTTGTCGGTGTACCGCATGTCCTTGAGGTTCTGGAGAACCTTCTTGCCGAGGTCGTTGTTGAAGTCGGCCTTCTTGCCGTCGGCCGTCACGACCTGACCGCCCTGCGAGAACAGCTCGGCGGTGAAGTGCCAGCCACCGGTGTTGCCCGCGCTGTAGTCGGAGTAGCCGGCGATGCCGTTGCCGAGCGCGGAGATCTTCTTCGCCGCCTCTCGGACCTCTTCCCACGTCTTCGGCGGGTTCTTGGGGTCGAGCCCGGCCTGCGTGAAGAGGTTCTTGTTGTAGAGCAGACCCATCGAGTAGTTCTTGGTGGGAATGCCGTATAGCTTGTCGCCCTCGCTGAAGGCGGCCTTCGCCTCCTTGGAGATGCTGTCCCAGGTGGGGATCTGGTCCTTGGTGGCGTACTGGGTGATCTCCATGGCCTGCCCGGAGTCGAGCACCTGCTGCAGGTCGGTCATGTACGCGTAGAAGACGTCGGTGACGGTGCCGCCGGCGAGCCGGGCGGTGAAGTCCGGCGGGTTGTTGCACTGGGCGCCGACCGACACGCTCTTGATCGTGATGTTGGGGTTGAGCTTCTGGAACGCCTCGACATCGGCGTTCCAGTCCTTCAGCAGCTCCTTCTGCGAGCCCACCGGCATGCAGTCCACGGTGATGGTGACCTTGTCACCGCTGCTGGACGAGTCGTCGCCCTTCGTCGAACAGGCCGCGAGGGCGAGCCCGAGTCCGGCCACGGCCGCGAGGGCTGCCACCCTGCGGTACTGCGTTACGGACATCTATCCATCCCTTCGGGGAACGGGTTGTCGCTGAGTGGGCTCACTGTAACTATGGCGACTCCTGGCGGCAATACTCCGACAACACAATGCAAAATTACGACTTTGCAACGGTGATCGCGAAGGACTCTTGCATTGAGGGTCTGAGCTGCAGTTTTGCGGGCACGAAGAAGCCCCGCCGGGGCGTACGCCCGACGGGGCTGTGCAAGAAACGATGCGCGGAGGGACTAGGCGGCCGGTGCCGGACCGGTGGAGCCGCGTACCACCAACTCGGGCTCGAAGAGCAGCTCATCGGTCGGGATCGGGTTGCCCGCGATCGCGTTGATAAGCAGCGCCACGACCGCCTGGCCCATCGCCTCGATCGGCTGCCGGACGGTGGTCAGCGGCGGTTCCGTGCAAGTCATGAACGAGGAGTCGTCGTAGCCGACCACGGAGACGTCGTTGGGCACGCTGCGGCCGAGGCGGCGGACGGCCCGGATCGCGCCCAGCGCCAGGACGTCGGAGGCGCAGATCAACGCCGTCGCACCCCGCTTCATCAGCCGGGTTCCGGCGGCGTGCCCGCCTTCCAGGGAGAAGATGGTGTGCTCGAAGAGGTCCGGCTGAGCCGCCTTGGCGCTGTACGCCTTGAGCTTGCGCAGCGACGGCATGTGGTCCTCGGGCCCGATGATGAGGCCGATCCGCTCATGGCCGAGCGCCACGAGATGCTGGTACGCCTGCTCGACGGCGTGCGAGTCGTCCGTCGACACCCGGGGGAACTTGAGCCCGTCTATGGCTGCGTTAACAAGGACGGCCGGCAGACCCCGGTCGGCGATGCGGTGGTAGTGCTCGTGGTCGGCCGCGCCCTGGGCGTAGTTGCCCCCGGCGAAGATCACCCCGGAGACGTGCTGGTCGAGCAGCATGTCGACGTAGTCGCCCTCGGAGACGCCGTGCTGCGTACGCGTACAGAGCACCGGGGTGAACGAGCGGCGGGCGAGCGCGTCGGCCACCACCTCGGCGAACGCCGGGAAGATCGGGTTGCCCAGTTCGGGCAGGACGAGTCCGACCAGGCGGGCCCGTTCCCCGCGCAGCTTGGTCGGGCGCTCGTACCCCAGCACGTCGAGCGCGGTCAGCACGTTGGTCCGAGTGGCCTCGGAGATCCCGGGCTTGCCGTTGAGCACCCGGGAGACCGTGGCTTCACTGACTCCGACGTACTTCGCTACCTCAGCCAGTCTGCGCGTCATGAGTGCAAGCGTAATGCATCAGCGTGCAAGTCACTTGCACGAGCCAGTGTGGGATTCCCGTCAGCCCGCGAGCAGCTCCGGCAACCGGCGCATGTCATCGAAGACGACCGTACCGGTTCCGGCGAGCTTCTCGCCAGAGGTGACGCCGCCGGCGTACGCGAAGCAGCGCATCCCGGCCGATCGGGCCGCCCGGACGCCCGGTTCGCTGTCCTCGACCACTACACAGCCGGCCGGATCGACGCCGAGCGTACGCGCAGCGTGCAGGAACAAGTCGGGGAACGGCTTGCCACGTTCGACCATTGTGGAGCTGAACAGGCGATCCCCGAAGTGGTGGCTCAGTCCGGTCAGTTTCAGGCTGTGCCTCGTCTTCTCCAGCCGCCCACTGGACGCGACGCAGACCGGCAGATCGATCCGGTCCAGCGCCTCGGCGATGCCGTCCACCGCCGTCAACTCGGCGTCGTGTGCGGCGGTCATCCGCGGCATCCACAGGTCCGGCCACTCCGGCACCGGGCGGCCCAGCCACTCGGCGATCTTCTCCTGGATGGTCGGCAGCGACTTGCCGACGAAGTGATCGACGATGTCGGCCTCGGTCGCCTGGTAGCCGTACTCGGCGAGCATCTCGATGTTCAGCCGGACGGCGATCCGCTCGCTGTCCACCAGTACGCCGTCGCAGTCGAAGATGACCAGTTCAGGTTTCGCCACGCCGCCACCTTAGGCGGTCGAGCGACCCGGGCGGCCGGCGTACTGGACGACTGTGCCGAACGCCATGTCGAGCAGCGAGCGACGGCGTACGTCGAACAGCACCGTCACCAGGCCGACGAACCAGATCGGGGCGAAGAGCAGACCGAACACGGCGCGCAGCACCGCCCGGATCAGGCCGATGCGGCGGCCGTCGGTCAGGCGTACGACGGTGCCGAAGACGCTGCCGCCGATGGTCTCGCCGGTCAGCCGCCAGCACCCGGCGAAGTAGACCGCCGGGGTGAGGTTGGCGCCCCAGTCCAGCGCCCTCAGCAGCCACTTCGGCGGCGTACCGGCGACGACTTCCCACATCAGCGGCAGCCCTTTGCCCACCACGACCACCGCGATCGCGACGATGAGGACGTCCAGGCCCAGCCCGGCCACGCGCGACACGAGTCCGGCGTACGCCCGCTGCTCCATCTAGCTCGCCGGGCTGGAGGAGAGATGGAACAGGCGGCGGAACCCGGATTCGAGCCGGTCGTCGGCGGCGGCCGTGCTCTCGCGCAGATCCCCGGCCGCGTCGGCGACGACGTCGCGGCTCTGCTCGGTGATCAGATCCCGCAGTTCTGCGCTCTCCGTCAGGTCCTTGATGACGATCGGGAGCACCTTCTCCTGCAACAGCGGAGTCGCCGCGTCGAGGAGCCGGGGCAGCATCGTCGCCTCGATGAGCGGCATGGCCGATTCCAGCAACCGCGGCAGCAGTTTGACCTCGATGAGCGGCAGCGCGGCGTCGAGGAAGCGCGGCAGGACGGACTCGGTCAGGTAGGGCATCAGGTCGTCGATCACCCGCGGGACGACCTTGGCGGCCGCGAAGTCGATCGGAACCTCGACGGCCGACCGCATCGCGTGCTCACCGGCGGTGGCCGCCCGCTTCACCCAGTCGCGGGCCGCGTCGGCCGCCAGTACGGCGCTGCCGAGGGCGACTTCGGGCAGGCTGGCTCGGGTCGTATCGGACATATCGCCCAGTCTACGGCTCCTTCGCGATGACCTTGGATAGAACGCGTCGCTATGGCAGCAGAAACCATTCAAGATCGACTGCGGAGCGGCGCTGGCCCGCCCGGTGAGGGCTGAACTGGTACCGTGGAGAGCACTCACCCGAGACGACACAGGAGGGCGACGTGGCGACGACCGCGAACCCGATGAACCGAGCCCCGCAGGCACTGCCGCGGCCGGTCGTCGAGGTATGCGGCGTACGCGTACGTCGAGTACGGGTAGCCGGCTGACGGCCGGTCCCCGCGAACCCCAACTCCTGTCAAGCCCACCTCACCCAGGTGTGGCGTCTCGAAAGGTGCACACCAATGCATCCAGCGATCCCTGAGAAACCCAGCCTGGACGGGCTCGGCGACAAGTGGTCGGCCCGATGGGAAGCCGACCAGACCTACCGGTTCGACCGGTCCGCGACCCGGGACCAGGTCTACTCCATCGACACGCCGCCGCCCACGGTGAGCGGCTCCCTGCATCTCGGGCACGTCTTCTCGTTCACTCAGACGGACGTGCTCGCCCGGTATCACCGGATGACCGGCAAAGCCGTGTTCTACCCCATGGGCTGGGACGACAACGGGCTGCCGACCGAGCGGCGAGCGCAGAACGTGTTCGGCGTCCGATGCGACCCGACTTTGGCGTACGACCCGGCGGAGGCCACGCCGGGCACCTTGGACAACCCCGCGAAGGGCAAGGACTCCAAGAAGGTGTCCCGGCGGCGGTTCATCGAGCTGTGCCAGCAGCTCACGGCGTACGACGAGCGGCACTTCGAAGAGGTGTGGCGGGCTGCCGGGCTCAGCGTCGACTGGTCGCTGAACTATCAGACGATCGGCGATCGGGCTCGTGCCGTCGCGCAGCGGTTCTTCCTGCGCAACATCGAACGCGGGGAGGCGTACCTGGCCGAGGCGCCGACGCTCTGGGACGTGACCTTCCAAACCGCGGTGGCACAGGCCGAGGTGGAGTTCCGCGACGGCGACAGCACCTTCTACGACCTGCGGTTCGAGGGCCCGTCCGGGCCGCTGACCGTGGCGACCACCCGCCCCGAGCTGCTGCCCGCCTGCGTGGCACTCGTCGCGCACCCGGACGACGAGCGCTATCAGAGCCTGTTCGGCAGCGTTGTGCGTATCCCCTTGTGGAAAGCGGAAGTGCCGGTGATGCCGCACAAGGACGCGGATCCGGCGGTGGGCACCGGCCTGGTGATGGTGTGCACGTTCGGTGACCTGACCGACGTGACCTGGTGGCGCGACCTGGCCTTGCCGATTCGCGCGATCGTGGGGCGCGACGGCCGGCTGCTGCCCGATGCTCCGTCCGGAATGGACAGTGAGCGGTACGCGGCCGTCGCTGGTCTGACCGTGAAGGCGGCGCGGCGCGAGACCGTGCGGATGCTGCGCGAGGAGGGGCTGCTGCTGGCGGAGCGCCCGGTGCGGCACGCCGTGAAGTACTACGAGAAGGGCGATCTGCCGCTGGAGATCGTCACGAGCCGCCAGTGGTACATCACCAACGGTGGCCGGGACGACGGTCTGCGGGACGAGATGCTGCGCCGGGGCGAGGCCCTGAACTGGTACCCGCCGCACATGCGCGGTCGCTACGAGTCGTGGGCACGCGGCCTGACCGGCGACTGGCTGATCAGCCGCCAGCGCTACTTCGGCGTGCCCATCCCCGTCTGGTACCCCCTCGACGAGCAGGGCGAACCCCGCTACGACACGCCCTTGCTGCCCGCGGAGGGCCGGCTGCCGGTCGATCCCAGGGCCGAGACGCCCGACGGGTACGCACCGGAGCAGCGCGACCGGCCCGGCGGTTTCACGGCCGACCCGGACGTGATGGACACCTGGGCGACTTCGTCGCTGTCGCCCGTGATCGCCGCCGGAGACCTGCTCGACCAGGTGTTTCCGATGGACCTGCGGCCGCAGGCCCACGAGATCATCCGGACCTGGCTGTACACCACCGTGCTGCGGTCCCACCTGGAGTACGACGAGCTGCCCTGGAAGAACGCCGTGATCTCCGGCTGGGTGCTCGCCGACGACAAGTCCAAGATGTCCAAAAGCTTTTTGTCCAAGTCCGGCGCATCTGTGTCCACGCCGCTCGGTGCGATTGCCGAGTATGGCCCTGACGCGGTGCGCTATTGGGCCGCGTCCGGGCGTCCGGGGGTGGACATCGCGCTGTCGCCGGAGCAGATGCGGATCGGACGGCGGCTCGCGGTGAAGCTGCTCAACGCTTCCCGCTTCGTCCTTTCGTTTCCGGCTTCCGCTTCAGATGCTCCGGTGACCGCGCCGTTGGATCTCGCCATGCTGGCGCGGCTTTCCTCCGTGGTCGCGACGGCGACTTCCGCCTTCGAGGCGTACGACTATCCCGGCGCTCTGTCGACTGTGGAACGCTTCTTCTGGGAGTTCTGCGACGACTACCTCGAACTCGCCAAGCCCCGGGCGTACTCCGGTTCCTCCTCGGCCGTCGACGCCATGCGGACCGCGCTCGATACGCTGCTCCGGCTGTTCGCGCCGTTCCTGCCGTTCGTCACCGAGGAGATCTGGTCTTGGTGGCGTACCGGGTCGGTGCACCTCGCTCCGTGGCCGGTCTTGACGGTGGCGTCCTCAGACGGTGCTTCGACGGTGGCGTCCTCGGACGGTGCTTTGACGGTGGCGTCCTCGGACGGTGCTTTGACGGTGGCGTCCTCGGACGGTGCTTTGACGGTGGCGTCGGAGGTGATCGCGGCCGTTCGGCGGGCGAAGTCCGAGGCCCGGCTGTCGCAGCGCGCTCCCGCGTCGGCGGTGACCGTCACCGGTCCGGCTGCCTCGCTTGACGCGCTTCGGCTTGTCGCCGACGATCTTCGCGAGGCCGGCCAGATCGGGTCCCTTTCGCTTGCCGCCTCCGGCGGCTCGCTCGCTATCACCGTGACCCTGTAACGGTTTTCCCTGCAGATCACGGATGTGCATGCTTCCCGGCGCTCGGAAGCATGCACATCCGTGATCCGGTCCCACGCGGCGGCGTTGACAACGGCGTAAGACGGGCTTAACGTCGGCGCACCACATTTGGTGACTAGTCAACACATCGGAGAACGACGTTGTCTGACGATCCGCATCGCGAGCTGTACGACCGCCTTCAGCAGATCTACGTGCTGCTCGACGACGGTGACCGGCGAGCGCTGCGATCAGTCGGGTTGACGCCGACGCACTTCACGGTGCTCCGACTGCTCGATCCCACGCGCGAAACGGGGCGGACCATCACTCGGCTGGCCGAGCTGATGCTCTGTACGCGCGGCAACGCCACGCGCCTGGTCCAGCGCTTGGCGGAGTCGGGGCTGGTCACCACCCGGTCGGACCGCGGCGACCAACGCCTGGTGCAGGTCTTCCTCACACCTGCGGGGGCGGATCGGCTCGCCGCGGCTTCCGTGTACCACGCCGCGGCCAACCGGCTGCGGTTCGCCTGGCTGCCGGCGGCCGATCTGCGCCGGCTGACCGAGCTGGCCGGCGTACTCGCCGATCAGCTGGCGAAAAACCTCGAAGGACAGAGCGACACCACCCGCCCGCGCTGACTTCGCCTGCCGCCGGTCCAACCCGGGCCGGCGGCGCGTCCACAGAGGAGACCGCAATGCAGCGGAGATCCCGCCTGACCGCCGCGCTCAGCGTCGGCATACTGCTGGCGGCGCTCGGCCCGGCCACGTCCGTCCGCGCCGACGCCCCGGTGAGCAACCGGGCGAGCCTGAAGCAAGACCTCTGCTATCAGGTCGTCACCGACCGGTTCTTCGACGGGAACACCGGGAACAACAATCCGGCCAAGAGCCCGGGACTCTACGACTCGACCAAGGCCAACTGGAAGCTCTACTGGGGTGGCGACTTCGCGGGCATCCAGGCGAAGCTGGCGTACCTGAAGAACATGGGAGTGACGTCGATCTGGATCTCGCCGCACGTCGACAACATCGACAAGGCGGCGGTCTACGGCGGCACCGCCAATGCCGGTTACCACGGGTACTGGGCGCGGGACTTCAAGAAGCCGGAGGAGCACTTCGGCACGCTTGCGGAGTTCGACGCGCTCATCGCGGCCGCGCACAGCAACGGCATCAAGGTCATCATGGACTGGGCGCCGAACCACACGAGCCCGGCCAATCCCGCCGACTCGACGTTCGCCGAGGCCGGCGCGCTCTACGACAACGGCACCTTCCTCGGCAACTACGTCTCCGACCCGAACGGCTACTTCCACCACAACGGCGGGATCACCAACTGGGACGACCGCTACCAGACGCAGTATCTCAACCTCGCCGACCTGGCCGATCTCGAGCAGCAGAACAGTACGGTCGACAACCTGCTCAAGACCGACGCCAACTACTGGATGGACCGGGGGGTCGACGGCGTACGCGTCGACGCGGTGAAGCACATGACGGCGGGCTGGCAGAAGTCCTTCGCCGACACGGTGCTGAGCCACAAGGACACGACCCTGTTCGGCGAGTGGTACCTCGGCGGCCAGTCCGATCCGCTGTATGCCGACAACGTCCGGTTCGCCAACACCAGCGGCATCTCGGTGCTCGACTTCTACATGAACATCGCGATGCGTAACGCGTTCGGCTCGGGCGGCTCGATGACGGCGCTGGACGCGGCGATCACGAAGACCGGTCAGGACTACAAGTACAAGGAAAACCTGATCACCTTCATCGACAACCATGACATGTCGCGTTTCCTGACGCTGAACAACAACCAGTCGCTGCTGCACCAGGCGCTCGCGTTCATGCTGACCGTCCGGGGTACGCCCTGCCTGTACTACGGCACCGAGCAGTACCTGCACAACGACACCAGCGGCGGGGGAGACCCGTGGAACCGCCCGATGATGCCCGGCTTCAGCGAGACGACGACGGCGTACCAGGTGGTCAAGAAGTTGTCGGCGCTGCGGCAGACGAACCCGGCGCTGGCCTGGGGCACCCACCAGCAACGGTGGATGAACAACGACGTCTACATCTACGAGCGCAAGTTCAACAACGACGTCGTCCTCGTCGCGATCAACAAGGGCGCGTCGGCGGCCAACATCACCGGGTTGAACACGGCACTACCCGCCGGGACCTACTCCGACCAGCTCACCGGTACGCTCGGCGGCGGCTCGCTGACCGTCACCAGTGGGTCGGGCGGCAACAATCCGGCGAACGCGTTCACGTTGAACGCCGGGAATGTGGCGGTGTGGTCCTACCACCCGGGTGAGCCGAGTACGCCGCAGATCGGCAGCGTCGGGCCGACCCTGACCCGGGCCGGCAACACCATCACGGTCGAGGGCCGCGGCTTCGGCACGAGCGGCACGCTCAAGGTCGGCGGCGTCACTGCGTCGACGACCAGCTGGACCGCGAACCGGATCAAGGCGACCGTCCCCGCCGGTGTGGCGGCCGGAACCGCCTCGGTGACCGTCACGACGACCGGTGGCACGAGTAACGGCTACGACGTGGTCAACGAGTCGGCGGCACAAGTCCCGGTGACCTTCACGGTCACCAACGCCTCACCGACCAGCGTCGGAGACAACATCTACCTGAGCGGCAGCGTCTCCGAACTCGGAAACTGGTCGACCAGCAAGTCGGTGGCGATCGGTCCCATGCTCGCGCCGAACTATCCGACCTGGTACGTGACGGCGAGCGTACCGGCGTGCACCACAGTCCAGTTCAAGTTCCTGAAGATCACCTCAGGTGGCGCGGTGACCTGGGAGAACGGCTCCAACCACAGTTACACCGCACCATGCTCGGGCACCGGTGCGACCACGGTCGGCTGGCAGTACTGACGCTCAGCCCGTCCGTGTTGATCATGGACTCAGGGGCGGCGACACGCCGTCGTCGGGGACCCTGGGTTCATGATCAACGGGAAAGCCGGAGCTAGCGGGAGTAGACCGGGGTGAGGGTGGCCCGGGCGATCGTCGCGAAGGTCAGGTTGAACCCGACGGCGGCCGGCGTCGCGTCGTCGTCCAGATCGGTCAGCGCAGACCCGAGGGCGTGCACCGCGAAGATGTAGCGATGCGGGGCGTCTCCGGGCGGCGGGCATGGGCCGCCGTACTCGGAGTCGCCGAAGTCGTTGCGCACGGCGAAAACTCCGTCCGGCAGCCGCCCGTCGACGATCTCCGTGCAGTCGGCGGGGAAGCCGACGGCCGACCAGTGCCACCAACCGCTGCCGGTCGGAGCGTCCGGGTCGAGGCAGGTCACGGCGAAGCCGACGGTCTCGGCCGGGAAGCCGGACCAGCGCAGGTGCGGGACCGCGTTGCCGCCACCGGCGTACGTGTGGACGAAGTCGAGCGGCACCGGCTTTCCTTCGGTCAAGTCGTCGCTGACCAGCTCGAACGACGGAACTTCGGGAAGGGCGTCATAAGGGAATTGGGCTCTGGCTCGCATGCGTCTCACCCTAATCGAGATCCGGTACGGTTTCCGGCATGCGCTTCGGACTTCTCGGCACCGGATATTGGGCCACGGAAACTCAGGCGACGGCATTGGCCGCCCATCCGCGGGCGGAGCTCGTCGCCGTGTGGGGCCGCGATCCGGCGAAAGCCGGTGCCGTCGCCGAGCGGTTCGGGCTTCAAGCGTATGAGCTGATAGACGACCTGTTGGCCCAGGTGGACGCGGTGGCCGTGGCGCTGCCGCCGCACATCCAGGCGCCCTTGGCCGCGCGTGCCGCACGGGCCGGCAAGCATCTGTTGCTGGACAAGCCGCTGTCCCTGACGGTCGACGACGCTGAGGATGTCGTGGCCGCGACGCGCGAAACCGGCGTCGCCAACCTGGTCTTCTTCACCAACCGGTTCGACCCGGTGGTCGCCGCGGCGTTGAGCGAAGCGGAGCAGACCGGTGGCTGGTTCGCCGGGCGCGTCTCGCTGTTCGGCGCGATCGACACCCCGGGCTCGCCCTACGCGCAGTCGCAGTGGCGGCACGAGCAGGGCGGTCTCTGGGACGTCGGCCCGCACGCGCTGGCCCGGCTGCTGCCGGTGCTCGGTCCGGTCCGCCAGGTGACGGCGCTCGCGGGAGCCCGGCTGACCGGGCATGTGTTGCTGCGCCACGAATCCGGCGCGGTGAGCGAGATGAGCCTGACCATCCACGCGCCGCAGGCCGCCGGGCACTTCAACAACGTCTTCTACGGCGAGTCCGGCATTCTGGAGCTGCCTGGCGGGTCCATCAGCGCCGTCGAGGCGTTCGGCAACGCGGTCGACGAACTGCTCGCGCTCGCCCAGGCTCCGGGGGCTACTCACCCGTGCGACGTGGTTTTCGCAGCTCAAGTGGTACGCATTTTGCATGCCGCGGTCGAGTCGGTCGAGTCGGGGCGCACCATCACCGTTGCCCCGTCGCGTTGATCCGCGGGGCTGCGCCATCGTTGCGTTGATCATGAACCTATGGTCGGGGTTTGGGTTAGACCCGGCCCATAGGTTCATGATCAACGCGAAAGGCCCCGGGCAAGCCCGGGGCCTTCGTCGTGCGTACCCGCCTTACGAAAGCGCGGGGTAGGCGTTGGCCATCAGCTGCTGGAACTGAGCCGAGAACCACTGGCCGGCCAGCGGCGCGTTGGGCAGCGCGCCCGACATGTTGTTGCCGTTGAGGCTGTTGCCGGTGTACGTCGGGTCGCACATCCGGTCGAAGCCCTTGCCCTCGTCGTTCGGGATGTCGCTGCTCGCGCCGTCCGACTCGCCCGGAGGCTTGATCCAGACGTACGCGTCCAAACCGGCGGCCGGGCTGGCGGTCGGCCGGTAGCCCATGCCCGCGCCGGCCTGGTTGCACCAGTTACCGGCGTGGATCCGGCGGTCGATCCGCGAGTTGTTCACGAAGGTGTTGACGTCGGTCGACGTGCTCGGCGCGGTCGGCCGGAGAGCCGGACCGCCCGCGGCACACGGCGTCTGGACGCAGTTGCCCCAGCCGTTGCGGGAGGTGTCGATCAGCATGCCGAGACCGGACCCGAAGCCCTTCGCGATGAGGGCGTTGCGCAGCCCGATCGCGTACGACTGCTCGTCGACGTACTGGTTCCAGTCGACCCACTTCGACTGCCGGACCGAGGTGCCGTTCACCGTGGTGCCGATGGTGAAGTACGGCTCGACCGTGGCCGAGGTGTTCGCCGTGTTCGTGATGAAGCCGTCAACGCTGTTCACCCCGGCGGTGGTGCCGGCGATCGTCGAGTAGAACAGGTTCACGACCGGGCCGAAGTTGCTGTCCCACCCGAGCCAGGCGTGGTGCCCCGCGTCGATGTACGTGTAGACGTTGGACAGCGCGTGGAGCTTGTTCAGCGCGTACTGGACGCCCTGCACGTAAGCGCCGGTGCTCTGAGCCTCGGAGCACTTGGCGAAGCTCAGGTTGGTGAGGAGGTTCGGCAGCGAGTCCGGCTCGATGACCGTCGAGATCCGCAGGCCGCGGTACTTCGTGTCGGCCATGATCCCGGCGATCACGTCGATGTACTCGGCCTTGTACCGGGCCAGCCCGTTGTTGGCGATCAGCAGCTCACCGTTGGAGGCCAGCGCCGAGCAGTCGCGGTTGGGCAGGTCGTAGATCACGAACTCGATGACCACCGGGGCGCTGCCGTTCGCAGCGTCCTGGGCGACCGCCGCGTCCAGGTGGGCCCGCAGGCCCATGGCGCCGTTCACGCCGTTGATCGCGGCGATCCGGTCCAGCCAGACAGCCGTCGAGGTGTTCGAGATCCGGCTGCCGCCGGGCTCGGCGTTGGCGTGCGCCTTCCACTCCGGGTTGACGTAGCCCGTCGCACCCGCGTACGGGTTCTCGACGTGGGTCCCGGGCGGGGGCGGGCTCGTCGTCGAGCTGGAGCTCGGCGACGTGCTCGAAGAGGGCGAGGTGCTCGACGACGGTGACGTGCTGGACGACGGAGACGTGCTCGAGCTGGGGCTCGTCGACGCGCTCGGGCTCTTCGACGAGCTCGCCGACGCGCTCGGGCTCGTGGTGGCTCCGGTGCAGGTCACGCCGTTGAGCGTGAACGCCGTCGGATTCGGGTTGCTGGACGTCCAGGCGCCGTTGAACCCGATCTGCGTCGAGCCGTTGGTCGCCAGGGCGCCGTTCCAGCTCATGCTGGCCGCGTTGACGTGCTGGCCGGACTGAGTCCAGGTGGCACTCCAACCCTGCGTGACGCTCTGACCGGCGGCCGGGAAGTCGAAGCCGAGGTTCCAGTTGCTGATCGGGTCGCCGAGGTTGGTGATCGTGACGTAGGCGGTGAACCCGCCCGGCCACGGGTTCGGTGCGCTGTAGTCGACCCGGCAGCCGGCGGCCGCGCTCGCCGAAGACGCCATGGCGACGACTCCGGCCGAGGCCAGCGCGACGACTCCGGCGGCGGCGACGGCACGGCGTACGGGCGACCGCAACGCCTGCCGGAACCTGCCGTGGAGGGGGACAGATCTCATCAGGACACTCCTTGGGCGTGGAGGAAGTGACCGTCATCATGGCATGGGAACGCTCCCATGGCAACAGGTAGGTAACTCCCTGGAAATGACGCCGGTCGTTCCACAGTGGCCGGTCAGGCCCCGGTCGATCATCATCGGCGGCGTTCCGGCGGAGGTCACGCGGTGGGTCTGCCGAACTCGGGGCGGTTGGGGCGATACCGTCAGATCGTGACTGATGGCACAACCCCGCCGACGCCGGTCCCGGACGAGCCGGGCGAGCGGCGGCGGAGGAGCCGGTTGCCGGTGCTGATCGTCGCGCTGATCGTGGCGGTGCTGGCCGCCATCGCCTGCCTCGCGGGAATGATCGTCGTCGTGGAGAAGGACCGCCGGCCGCCGCCCCCGCCGCCGATGATCTCGCCGTCGCCTCGGCCGAGCGAGCGGCCGACCTCCCCGGGTGGTGGGCCGACCGGCGGAGACTCCGACGGCCCGCCGGGCAACGCCCTGTTCCGGCCGCGGGTGCTGCTCAGGCCGTGAGCGCCTTGCGTACGGGGGCGAGGCGGAGCAGCCGGACGATCTCCGCGGGGAGGACGGCTGTCGCGGTCGGCAGCTCGGCGGTACGCACCATCGCGTACGCGACCGCAGTGAACGGCTGCTCCCGGGCGGTGTCCAGCACCTCTGCGGCCAACTCGGTCTCATCGAGCCGACGGGCGCGGTCCCACATCCGCAGGCACCGTTCGATCGTCGTACGCGCGGCCAACCGGCCCCTGGTCAGGATCGCCCGGTTCAGTCCGCATACCTCGATGGTGGCCTCGCCCCGGGCGGTGAGCCCGACGTAGGAGCCGGTCGTCAGGGACAGCCGCAGGTGGTCGGCCGGATCGTCGACCGTCGGGTCGACCAGCAGCGGGTTGCCTTCGGCGTCCAGCGGGTACCGGTCGCGTTTGTAGTGCCCGTTGCAGATCGAGCAGGCCAGCAGATGGTTCAGCCAGTCGAAGGTACGCAGCGGGTTGCGGGACAGTGGCTCGAAATGGTCCACATCGGACCCTTGATTGTCGCCGCAGTACATGCATCGTTCCAGCCCGGGTGCCATGCCACCCAGCGCCTGGCGGATCGTCGGGCGTACCGTGCGATCGCGGGACCAGATGCGGCGCGCCTCGGCCGAGCGGCGCGGGCCGGGGACGGCGGCGATCCGTTCGGTCAGGTCGAGCATGCGGGCCAGGGCGTCGGTAGGCAGCTCGGGGCGCCGCAGGGGAATCACGCGCGCCGCTCCCGCAGGTACGCCGCCCGCCGCCGGAGCCGAGCCCGGACCTCCTCGCTTCTCGCCTCGGGCGAGCTGGTCAGCAGCGCTTTCAGGTCGGTGAACCGTTCGGCCTGGGCCGGACTGGCCGTCCCGTCGAGCACCGCCATCTCCAAGACGACGAGTTCCTCCCGCAGTCGGCGTGCCCCGTCCGAGTAGGGCGAGACGACGCCGAACAACTCCGACTGGGCCGCATCGTCACCGCTGCCGAAGATCACGCGGTGCAGGAGATCGTCGTCCGCCCGGAACGGCGTACGCCCCGGGTCGAGCCGGATCGCGACGTCGGCCGCCTGGCAGGCGTAGGGGCTGTGGGTCGCCACCACGAACTGCACTCCCGGGAACGCCTCCTTGAGGCGGAACCCCACCGCACGCTGCGCCACCAGGTCGAGGTGCAGTTCGGGCTCGTCGATCAGCACGAGGCCCTCGGCGTCGGCCTCGGCCCGGGACGCCAGGTCGTCCAGCAGCACCGCAACCCGGTCGCCCGCTGGCAGGTCCCGCTCGCTGCGGTAGTGCGCGAGCACCCGGGGGACCGGCTCCACGACCTCGGGATCACCGTCGGCGAGCCGGGCGAGCAGGGCCGACTTCCCGGCGCCGTTCGGCCCGGTGATCACCACCCAGCCCGGGTAGGTCCCGTCCGGCCGGGACAGCTCCAGCCACCGGGCGCCGAAACGCTCGGCAGGCGGTCGGATGCGCTGGGCGTACATGATGATGAGCGTAACGGTAGGTTCGTCGCATGAGTGAGTTGACGACGCGCCTGGCGGACGGCCACGAGACCGAGGCCTGGCGTGAGCAGTGGCTGGACCGGCTGACCGCGCAGGCCGCGCGGACCCGCCGCCCGTCGCGGACCGAGCAGGCGGTCCGGCGGCGCGAGCGAGCCGAGGACGCCGTGGTGTGGCGGCTGCTGGAGAGCGGCACGCCGGTGGGCTACCTGAGCATGCTCCAGCTGGCCGAGGACGGCACCACGATCGTGGTGCTCGAAGAGCTGCGGATCGACGAGCCGTATCGGCGGCGCGGCCTCGGTCGCGCGGCGATCGAGGTGGCCCGCGAGTGGGCGCGGGGCCGGGCGCCGCGGATCAGCGTGAGCACCGACCCGACCGATCCCGCGCAGCTCGCGCTCTTCCGCGACGCGCCGATCGGCTCGCAGAACATGCACAAGGACCTCGGCGAGCGGCCGTCGATGCCGGCCGGGATCATCGCGCGCCGGATGTCCGCCGAAGAGTTCGGCCCGTGGTGGCACGAGCAGATCATCGGGTACGCCGAAAGCTTCGTCCTCAACGGACTGTTGACGGAGGAGCAGGCGCGCGAACGGGCGGAGAAGCAGTCGGGCGAATTGCTTCCGTCCGGATTGGACACGCCGTTGCACGACATCTACACGATCGTCGCCGAGGACAAGCCGGTGGCGTCGATCTGGGTGTGCCACGAGGTCGAGCCGAACACCAGTTTCGTCTTCGATGTCGTCGTCGACGAGGGCCACCGAGGCAAGGGCTACGGCCGGGCCGCTATGGTGGCCGCGGAGCAGTCGGCGCTCGCGCACGGCAGCCAGACGCTGGGGCTGAACGTGTTCGGGCACAACGACGTCGCGCTCGGTCTCTATACGAGCCTCGGGTACCGCCCCACCAGCCAACTGCGGACGATCACCGTCTAGGCCGCCGGTGCTGCAGCTCATCACGAAGGCGGTCATCGACCGCGGCGCGCAGGGCATCGCCGCCGCGGTCAGCCGCCTCGTGCACAGCGGTGAGCTGCCCGCTGGCACCCGGCTGCCCACCGTACGCGCGATCGCCACCGAACTCGGGGTCAGCCCGACGACGGTCAGCGAGGCATGGAGCTGGCTGACCCGGGCCGGGCTGATCGCCACCCGGGGCCGGTCCGGGACCATCGTGCTCGGTGGCGACGGACTTCGTTCGCGGATGCGGTACGCCCGACTCGCTCCCGGAGTGGTGGCGGCGACGGACTTGTCGACCGGCGTACCGGATCACGAGTTGTTGCCCGACCTCACCGAGTCACTGCGCCGGCTCGGCTCGGAACCCTTGACCGCCAGCTATCTCGACGATCCCGTGCTCCCCGCGCTGGCCACGCACCTGTTCGACCATTGGCCGTACGCCGTCCAGCAGCTCACCGTGGTGGACGGCGCGCTCGACGCCCTCGACCGGATCATGCGGGCCCACCTCCGGTTCGGCGACCGCGTACTGGTGGAGAATCCCACCTTCCCGCCGATCCTCGACCTCGTCGACTCGGCCGGTGCGACCGCGGTGCCGCTTTCCTTGGATCGCCAGGGAATCACACCGTCGTCATTGGAGTCTGCGCTCGGCGCCGGCGCGCTGATGCTGATCCTCCAGCCCCGCGCGCACAACCCCACCGGAGTCTCGATGACCGCCCGGCGCGCCTCCGAACTCGCCGCCCTGCTGGAAGGCCATCCGGCGGTGATGATCGTGGAAGACGACCACGCTGCCGACATCACCAGTGCGCCGGCGGTCTCCCTCGGGTGTCACCTGCCGGGGCGTACGGTCCGCATCCGCAGTTTCGCCAAAAGCCTGGGCCCGGACCTGCGGCTTGCCGCCGTCGGCGGTCCCACCTCCGCGCTCGCCCCGGTGATCGATCGCCGGATGCTCGGACCGGGCTGGTCGAGCCGGCTTCTGCAACACATCCTGCTCGACCTGCTGACGTCGCCGTCGACCGCGGTCCTCCTGGAGAACGCGCGCACCGAGTACGCCCGCCGGCGGCTCGCACTGCTCGCCGCCCTCGCCCAGGAGGGCGCCGTCGCCACCGCCGACGACGGCATCAACCTCTGGCTCGAAGTCGCCGACGAACGCTCCGCCATGGTCGCGCTCGCCGCTCACGGCGTCGCTGTCGCTCCTGGCGCTCCCTTTGAAGCCGCTCCGCTCGGGCGCGACCACGTTCGCGTCACCGTTGGGCTTGTTCGGGACGGCTTTCCCGAACTCGCCTCCGTTCTCGGCGCTGCCGCTCGGGCTGTTCCTCGCGGGGGCGCTCGGTCTCGCTCGTTGCCTCGCGGCTCTCGCTGAGCGCTGCGCCCCGCTTCCGCCCCGCTCCGCGCTTCCGCTCCGCGCTGCGCTTCCGCTCCGCGCTGCGCTTCCGCTCCGCGCTGCGCTTCCGCTCCGCGCTGCGCTTCCGCTCCGCGCTGCGCTTCCGCGCTGCGCTTCCGCGCTGCGCTTCCGCGCTGGATCAGGGTTCGCGGTCGAATCTTGACCCAAGATTCGACCCGGAACCCTGATCCAGTGCCGCGCGGGTTCCCTGCCGATCACGGTTACGCATGCCTCCCGGGCCGGTTTTGGCATGCGTAACCGTGATCTGCAGCTGAACTCAGGTTCCGGTTCCTGAACCCTGACCGGTCGTGTCCTGCTGACCTTGTTGACCTTGCTGGCCTTGTTGACCGCCGAAGCCGCCTTGTCCGTCGCCACCGGGGAAGCCGCCCCGGCCGCCGAAGCCGTACCCGTCCTGCGTAATGCCTGGCGGTCCGCCTTGCCCGCCACTCTGCCCGCCCGAGTCGGACGAGCTGGTCGTGGCGGCGGAAACGCCGAACCCGGCCGCGAACGCGATCCCGAGCGCGGCCACCCCGCCGGCGATCTTCTGCCACGGTTTGAGCGCCCGATTCGGTGCCGTCGGCGTGGCCGGGTCCGACTCCGGGGTCGCGTACATCGGTGTGCTGAGCGCGGCGAAGTCCCGGGCCGGCTCTTCGGCGGGCACCGCGCTGGACGAGACGTCACTCATGATTCGGTACTCCTGACTGCGCGGCCCTCGCCGTCGCCCGTCGAAAGCTACGAGCGCGTCATCGCCACGCCCTCCGAACGGCCTGTGAGTTCTCTGGGCACCCCGCTGCGCTTTGTCGATCATGGAGTTTCCAGTCACGGCACACTGACTGCAATCCTGGCGGCTCGCGCAAGCGCTCCCCGGCGAGAGACCACGGTTAGAGCCTGTTGTTAAGGGTTCGGGGCGCGCGCCAAGATCGTGTGCCCGTGGTCTGCGGAAATCGGCCTTCTGCCGCATACCACGGGCACCTGTCGGGCGATGCGAGCCGGAATCGGAGCATGATCGTCGGCTCCCGACGATATCGCGAGATGGCGTCTGCTTCGGGGGTTCGCCGTTGTCGAATTATCCGAGTTCCATGATCATGGTCAATTCTGGGCTGTGAATAGCAACGCAGAATTGACCGTGATCATGGCAGCGCATGCCTTGCCAACAGGCTTAACTCCGTGATCAACGGGGTGACGTGAGGTAGACGACGGCGTGGGGGCCGAGCGTCAGCGAGGCCCAAGCGCCAGCCGGGCCGCCGGCCGAGGCCGGGTGGGCGTACACCGAACCGAGGTTGCCCACGCCCGAGCCTCCGTAGCACGAGGCGTCGGTGTTCAGCACCTCGCGCCACGTACCCGGGGCGGGCAGCGGAACGTGATATGCCCCGTGGGCCACTCCGGCGAAGTTCGCCACGCAGACGACGGGTGGGCCGTCGTGCGACCGGCGAGCAAAGGCCACCACATTGGACGCCGGATCGGAGTGCAGCCATTGCCAGCCGTCCGGGGACGTGTCCAGTTCCCACAGCGCCGGATGCGCGCGGTAGAGCGTATTCAGGTCGCGGAGCAACGACTGGACTCCGCCGACGAGCGGATCGGCGCGTACCGCCCAGTCGAGACCCCAGGCCTCGCTCCACTCGTGTTCGACGGCCAGTTCGGCTCCCATGAAGACGAGTTTCTTGCCGGGGAAGGCCCACATGTACGCGAGCAGCCCGCGCAGTCCGGCCACCCGTTGCCAGCGATCGCCGGGCAGCTTGGCCACGAGGGATCGCTTACCGTGCACCACTTCGTCGTGGCTGAGCGGCAGCAGGAACTGCTCGTCGAAGGCGTACAGGCCGGGCAGGGTCAGCTGATCGTGCCGTTCGTGCCGCCACAGCGGATCTTGTTCGACATAGGACAGCGTGTCGTGCATCCAGCCCATGTTCCACTTGAGACCGAAGCCCAGCCCGCCCCAGTCGACCGGCCGGGAAACCGCCGGCCAGGCGGTCGACTCCTCGGCGATCATCACGACGCCCGGGTGGTCGGCGTACACGGCGGCGTTGAGTTCGCGGAGGAAGTCGACGGCTTCCAGATGCGTATTGCCGCCGTGGACGTTCGGCGTCCATTCGCCCGGTTGCCGCGAGTAGTCCAGATAGAGCAGTGAGGCGACGGCGTCGACGCGAAGTCCATCCACATGGAACTCCTCGCACCAATACCGCGCGTTGGCGATGAGGAAGTTGCGGACCTCCGGCCGCCCGTAGTCGAAGACGAGGCTGCCCCAGTCCGGGTGCTCACCGCGGCGCGGGTCGGGATGCTCGTACAGCGGGGTGCCGTCGAATCGCGCCAGCGCCCAGTCGTCCTTCGGGAAATGCGCGGGCACCCAATCCAGCAACACTCCGATGCCGGCCTGATGCAGGCGGTCGATCAGCTCGCGGAAGTCGTCCGGCGTACCGAGGCGGGCATCCGGTGCGTAGTATCCGGTCACCTGATAACCCCAGCTCGGGCCGTACGGATGGGCCATCGCGGGCAGGAATTCGACGTGGGTGAAACCAAGGTCGACGACATGATCGGTGAGTTGGTCGGCAAGCTCCCGATAGGACAGCCCGGGACGCCACGATCCTAAATGGACCTCATAGACGCTCATCGGCTGCCGGTGATGCTCGCCCGACCGCTCCTTCATCCATTTGTCATCGCCCCAGTGGTACTCACTGGACCAGATCTCCGACGCGGTGTCCGGTGGCGTCTGGGCCCGGCGCGCCATCGGATCGGCCTTGTCGCGCCACTCACCGTCCGCGCCGAAAATCCGGAACTTGTAGCGCTGTCCGCGTCGCGCCTCGTCCGCTGCTCCACACCAGACACCACTCGGTCCCTGCTTTTCCAGGGGTACGCCGTCGGCAGCTCCCCAGCCGGTGAAGTCGCCGACGACCTTGACTTCACGGGCATTCGGAGCCCAGACGGCGAACCGGCAGCCGCCGCCGGCTTCCTCGTGTGCACCCAGGACGGTCCACAGTCGCTCATGACGGCCGTTGGCGAACAAATACAAATCGAGATCAGCCGGCTGCTTCATGCGTACAACAGATTCACGCCGGAAGGGACACTGAGCTGGGGGAGAGTCCCGATCTTGACCCCGACGGAACCGGCTGTGCCCGCCCTCCGGTAGGCGGCCGCGGTGCGTGTGGCGATGCTTTGCCACGCGTAGCGTTCGCGCAGGACGAGACGGCCGTGCTCGACCATGCGGCGCGCCCCGGAGCGATCGGCGAGCAGGCTGCCGACCGCGGTGGCCAGCGCGCCCGGATCGCTGTGCGGGAAGGTGACGCCGTTGACGCCGGGCTGGACGATCTCGGCGAGCCCGCCGGTGGCCGCCACGGCGAGCGGCGCACCCGCGGCCGCGGCCTCGAGCGCGACCATGCCGAACGGCTCGTAGAGGCTGGGGACCACGGTCGCGTCGGTGGCCCCGAGGACGGCGGGCAGCTCGCCCGCGTTGAGGAAGCCGGTGAAGGTGACGCTGCCGCCGAGCCGAAGTTTCGCGGCCTGTTCTTGCAGCTCGGAGCGGTAGGGGCCGTCGCCGGAGATGACCACGCGCAGACCGGGGTGCTCGGCGCGCAGCTGCGGGATCGCGCCCACCAGATGCTGTACGCCCTTCTCGTAGACCAACCGCCCGGCGAACCCGACGAGCGGACCCTTGCCGCCGAGCCGCGCGCGGGCCCGCGCCACGTCCTCGGGGGTGGCGGACCAGGCGCGGTCGTCGACGCCGTTCGGAATCACCTCGACCCGATCGAGCGGGGGCTCCCAGAGCTTGCCGACCTCCCACTTCATGTACTCGGAGCAGACGAGCACCCGGTTCGCCTCGTGGGCCAGCCACCACTCCACGGAGTGGATGCACTTGTTCATCTCCTCGGGCAGCCAGCCCTGGTGGCGGCCCGCCTCGGTCGCGTGGATCGTGGCGACCAGCGGCACGCCGAGGTGCTCCTTCAGCGTGACGGCAGTGTGAGTCACCAGCCAGTCGTGCGCGTGGATCACGTCGTACGCCCCGTCCCCGGCGGTCGCCCGCAGCGCCGCGCGGGTGAGCGTGTGGTTGAACGCCATCGTCCAGGCCAGCAACGACGGCGTCGCGAGCGGGAACTGCGGCGGATCCTCCGGTGCCCGGACGACGCGTACGCCCTCGACCACCTCGTCGAGCGGCGCGCCCGGCGCATGGCGGGTGACGACCGTGACGTCGTGGCCGACCGCGACCAGGGAGGTCGCCAACGCGTGGACGTGCCGGCCAAGGCCGCCGACGACGAGCGGCGGGTACTCCCAAGAGAGCATCAAGATGCGGAGCGACTTCCCCTTTTCGCCAGAGCCTCCGGTTCCCCCGGTTGCGGGCCCGGTTCTTTTTGCGGCTCCGCTGGTCGGCCGGTCGGTCCCGGCACCCGCTGTTGCGGATCCGGGTTCGGCTCGTGTGGTGAGTTGGTCCATGACAAGCGACATACCGGCCCCCAGGTTGATCGCGCGCCGTCCGTACATACGCCACCAGGCACCTGACCAGGCACCTGGTGGTTCGACGGGGTACCTCCATCCTTGCCGATCACGCGTTACCTGCGGAGAAGTTCAGGTTTCCGGTATGTAACGTTCGCCTTGCTAGGGCGTTTCGTCCGGCGTGTCGGTCGTTCCTTTTGCTGCGCGTGTCGTCTTGGCTGCTCTTGCCGCTTTAGGCGGGCCTAGTCGTTTCTTCTCGCTCAGGCGGTCCTGGCCGCTTCTTCTCGCTTAGGCGGCCCTAGTCGTTTCGGCGGTTCTCGGGGCTTCGGCGGTCCACGTGGTTTCGGCGGTTCTTGTGGTTTCGGCGACGGACCAGGCTTGGAACGGGCAGCCGGTCGCCCCGTGGGGCGCGTCGCCGTCGGCGGTTTCGCTGACCGACCCCAGGCCGTACTCGCTCCGGTGGGCCTCGATGCCGCTTCCGGCCAGCTGCCGACCTTTCCCGGCGTCTGTTCTCGCGGCGTCTGTTCTCCCGGCGGTTACTTTGGCGGTGGCGTCGGTTCTCCCGGCGGCGTCGAGTTTCGCGGTGGCGTCGCGGAACGGGCCGAGGAGCCACGGCCAGACCGTGCCCTGGTGATACGCCCGGTCGCGATCTTCCGGCGTACCCCGGTGGTGTCCGCGATATGCGTCGGCGCCGGGCGACAGGCTCCGCAGCCCCAGCGGGGTGAGCAGGGCATCGGCCAGCGTCCGGAGGACGTGCTCATCAGGGGTCAGCGGTGCGTACGGGAGGGACCAGGCGAGCAGCTGGTTCGGCCGGATCCCGTCCTCCGGGCGGTCCAGGACGTCGTGGAGCAGGCCGTCTTCGCGGAGGAACTTGGCCTGGAAGGACTCTCGGGCCCGGTCGTGCAACTGCCGATAGCCGTCCTCGGGCCAGCGCCGGGCCAGGCCGGCCAGCCCGTTGACCCACAGCGCGTTGATGTCGACCGCCTTTCCCGCGCGCTGCGTCACGGGCACCCCGTCGAGGCGGGCGTCCATCCAGGTCAGCGCCGCACCCTCGGCACCCTGGCTGAGCAGGCCGTCGACCGGGTCCATCTTGATCGCGTACCGGGTGCCCCAGGTATGGTGGTCCACCACCGAACGCAGTTGTGGCCGCAACTCCTCGGCCAGATCGGGGTCCAGCCGCGCGTGCCGGTCGACGGCGTGCAGGAACCACAGGGTGGCGTCGGCCGTGTTGTACTCCCGCGAACCGGTGTCGCAGGTGTTCGCCAGCATGCCTTCGCTCAGCGTCGCCGCGTAGTTCCGCAGCAGTTGGCGGCCCTCGTCGACCCGTCCGGTCGTGAGGAAGAGTCCCTCATAGGAGATCATCGTGTCCCGGCCCCACGCCCCGAACCAGGGGTAGCCCGCGACGACGTCCGGCCCGTTCGGGGTGCGGACGACGAACTGGTCGGCCGCTCTCAGCTCACCCAGCCTCCGGCCGCGCTCGCGCGCTTTGCGGACGGTCATTTCGGCGGGCTCGTCCGGGGTGGTCGGAGCAGCGGCGGTCACTCCGATGGACTGGCCGGGACGATCGAGGCGACCGGCGTACTCGCCGAGGTGCCAGAGGTCCTCGCTCGGGTTCAGACCGCGCTGCGCCTCCTCGCGATGGCGTACGCCGAACCACCACTCGCCCTTCGGCCGCCACTCGGCCTCTCCGCGTACGCGGTAAGCCCCCTCGACGACCACCCCGTCCGCGATGTTCTCCGTGTGCGGCGGCGGGCCCTGAGCGGTCCGCTCGCCGTGCACGTCACGCCAGGTGCCGAGCACCGACAAGGTCAGATCGACCGGGCCGCCACTGACCAGCCGGTGCACCACGGCGACCGACGGTTCACCGTGCCGCATGGCGATCTCGCGCTCGATCACCACTGAGCCGATCTGCCACCGCCACCGAGGTATGCCGTCCGCCAGGTCGAACTCGGCCAGCAGCTCATGACCGCTCGGATCCACGGAGCCGTCCGCCCACTCGTGTACGCCGAGCTTGATCGCCCGGCCCGACTCGAGAGTGATCGTGGCGTCCAGGCTCGCCAGCCCCAGTTGCCGCCGCGCCGGCCCGTCCACCGGATCCGCCATGATCAACAGCCCGTGATACCTGCGCGTACGCAGACCGCTGACCGTCCCCATGGCGTACCCGCCGAGGCCGTCGGTCACCAGCCACTCGCGTTGCGTGCCTGCGTACAGGTCGGTGCAGAGCTGCGGTCCGAACCGGATCGTCATACCTCCGATTATCGGCGGTCCTGTTTCCGGCTCGGTCGTTTCCAGTGGGACCGCGTCTCAGGGCCGCGAGCCCTATGCTCGCCGGGTGAGGGCTTGGGGGATGGTCGTCGTGCTGGTGCTCGCCGCTGGATCGGTGGCCGGTTGTGTCAACTACGACCCGCAGCCCGTGTCGCACCCCACGCCGCCCATCCGCCCGGGCTACTCGACGGCGCCCGGGTCGCCTCCGAGCGCCGTCTCACCGACACCGTCCTCCACCTGGACGCCGGCCGGCGCTCCGACCTGGATCAGCCCGCCGCCCGTCATCGAGTGGGTGAAACTCACCCCCGAGATCTTCAACCCGGACTGCGACCGGGATTACACCGTGGTACCGGTCGTGACCGCGAAGGTGAGCGATCCTGACACTCCACTGCCGGAACTTCGAGTGACCGCGCAATGGGATGGCGGAAACGCGCACGGCGAGTTGCGTATGACATTCGATCCTCGCCGGAAGCTGTTCACCGCTGCCCTGCCTCGGATTCGGATTCACGACGTCATCGGCCCCAACAACAATGCGCCCTCAGCGATGGTCGTCGTCACCGACCCTCGGCGAGATGGACCGGGACCTCGGCCGGTGACGGCGTTCTCGTTCCTCGGCTGCATTTCGATGGGGACCATCCAGAATCACGCCTGATCGGCGACCTGCTCGGCGGGGTCGAGGGCGGCCCGGTGGGACAGACTCGTCAGCCAAGCTGCCAATGCAGTGGTGAGCGGAACCGCTGCGACGAGGCCGATCGTGCCGACGACGCCCCGGACTATCTCGGCCGAGATCTGCTGGGTGGTGAGGACGTCGCGGGTGTGCGTACCCGCTGCGACTATCAGGAGAAGGAGCGGGAGGGACGCTCCCGCGTACGCGAGGATGATGGTGTTGACCGCGGACCCGATGTGGGCGCGGCCGACCCGGATGGCCGCAGCGTAGAGGCGACGCGCGGACAGGGTCGGGTCCGCGCCGGCGATCTCGCCGACGATCGCGGTCTGGGTGACCGTGACGTCGTCCAGTACGCCCAGCGTGCCGATGATGATGCCGGCCAGGAGCAAGCCGCGCAGATCGACGCCGGACAAGACGTTCGAGAGGATCACCGACTCGTCGCTGCCGCTGCCGTTGAGGTGTAGTAGCGAGGTGACCGCCAAGCCCAGCAGGCCGGTGAGGACGAGGGCGCCGAGGGTCCCGAGAATCGCGACCGTCGTCGGGACCGTGACGCCATGGGTCAGGTACAGGACGACGAACATGATGACCGCCGACCCTACGACGGCGACCCAGAGCGGGGATTCGCCGCGTTGGATGGCGGGCAGGATGAAGACGAGTAACACGAAGAAGCTGACGGCCAGACCACCCAGGCTCGCCAGCCCGCGCCACCGGCCGAACGCGATGATCACCGCGCAGAACAGAGCGACCAGCCAGATCAACGGAGTGGTCCGATCGTGGTCGACGACGGAGTAGGTCTTGACCGACGGGTCGGCCGGATCGTCGGTGACGACCACTACTACCTTGTCGCCCTCGCGTACGGCCGGCGCCGATGTGCCCGACGGAATCGTGGCTTGGACGGTCTGCCCGTCGAGGTCGACTGTCGCGTTGCCGCATGGCCCGCCTAACGTCGGTGCCTCGCCGGGCGCGCAGGCGTCGGTGGCGCTGACGACGGTGCCCCGAATTCGCTGGATCGTGTCGGTCGCCATCGTCGGAGTCGCCCCTCGGGGCCAGAGCACGATCAGCCCGATCACGGTTGCGACGACCAGAGGTACCACGATCGCGGTCACGACCCGGCGCACTTTCGCCGGTGCGGGCGGGGCGTGGCCGTGGTCGTGACTCATGCCCGCATCGTCTCCCGGGTGGGCCGCCAGAAAGGGCATAACGGACGACATTCTGAGTTGATCAGTGCGCTCGGGAGTTGATCAGGGTCTCCGGCACGCGACACGCCGATCGATCATGCCGACAAGTTCATGATCGCGCGGAAAGCCCCCCGCGGAGATCCCCGCGCGGGAGAGCCCCCCCGCGGAGATCCCCGCGCGGAGGGCCGCAACGCGGGAAGGAGCGTCAGCGGCGGTGGAGGATCAATGAGAGCACGAGAGCGGTCCACCCGGTCTGGTGCCAAGCGCCCAGCCCGGCCCCGTTGTCCCCGTGGAAGTACTCGGGGAAGGCGAGCCGGTCCTTCCAGTCGGGATGGGTCTGGAACAGCTCGCACGCGCCGTAGATCGGCCGCCGCCCGTGCTCGTCGGGTACGAAGAGCGAGATCAATCGGTCGGCGAGGTCGTCGGCCACTTCGGTCAGCGTACGCTGAACGCCCGAACGCACCGGGTATTCGACGCGGAGGCCGTCGCCGAAGAAGTGGGCGTACTCCCGGAGCGCTTCGATCAGCAGGAAGTTCACCGGCATCCAGACCGGGCCGCGCCAGTTGGAGTTGCCGCCGAAGACGCCACTGGTCGATTCGGCCGGTTCGTAGCCGACCGTGAAGTCCTGCCCGGCCAGGGTAACGGTGAACGGCTTGTCCTCGTGCCGCTTGGACAGGCTGCGGATGCCGTACGGGGACAGGAACTCCTCGTCGGACAGCATCCGCCGGAGCACGCGCAGCAGCCGTTCGGGGTCGACCATGGCGAGCAGCCGTCGTTGCTGGCCGCCGTCGGAGATCCGGCGAGCGCCCACGACGTCGGCGTACTCGGGTTTGTTGGTGAGGAACCAGCGGACGCGCTGGGCGAGTTCGGGCAGCCGGACGAGGGTCACCGTGCCGACCGTCGTCGTAGCGCAGAGCGGGATGAGTCCGGCGACCGAGCGATAGCGCATCGGCGTACGCCCCTTGCCCGGCACCCGCAGCGAGTCGTAGAAGAACCCGTCGGCGTCGTCCCACAGCTTGGTGGCCGCCGTCGCGATGTACGCGAAGTGCTCGAAGAACTTCGTCGCGATGTCTTCGTAGGTGCGGTCGTGCAGGGCCAGGACGGTCGACATCTCCAGCATGTTGAGGGCGTACATCGCCATCCAGCCGGTGCCGTCGGACTGTTCGAGCAGGCCGTCGGCGATCGGCAGGGCGGCTGAGCGGTCGAACGGGCCGACGTTGTCCAGGCCGAGGAAGCCGCCTTCGAAGACGTTGTTGCCGTCGGTGTCCTTGCGGTTGACCCACCAGGTGAAGTTGAGCAGCAGCTTGTGCATGATCCGGCTGAGGAAGCCGAAGTCGGTGCCGCCGTCGATCTCGAACACGCGCAGCGCCGCCCAGGCGTGCACGGGTGGGTTCACGTCCCCGAAGGCCCACTCGTACGCCGGGATCTGCCCGTTGGGGTGCTGGTACCACTCGCGGAGGAGCAGGAGCAGCTGCTGTTTGGCGAACCCCGGATCCACCTCGGCGATCGCCACGCAGTGAAAGGCG
Source organism: Hamadaea sp. (assembly GCF_013362815.1). Classification (GTDB taxonomy): domain Bacteria; phylum Actinomycetota; class Actinomycetes; order Mycobacteriales; family Micromonosporaceae; genus Hamadaea. The sequence goes on from NZ_JABFVK010000014.1 coordinate 63,912, forward strand.
AGATCCCAGGCGGCGTACCAGGGATATTCCCAGGGATCGGGCATGGAGATGACGTCGAAGCTGTTCATGTGCCACCACGCGCCGTTGCGGCCCTTGCGGCGCGCGGCCCACAGCGGCGGTGAGGCCGGGTCGCCGCGGAGCCATTGCTGCACGTCGAAGTGGTAGAACTGCTTGCCCCACATGAGCCCGGCGACAGCCTGCCGGACCACGGCGGCCTCGTCGGCCGAGGCGCCAGCCGGAACCAGTGCGGCGAAAAAGGCGTCGGCCTCCGCTTGGCGGTCCGAGAGGACGGCGGAGAACGACAGGTCGAGCGCGGGTGGCGCGCCGATCGCGGGTGGCGGGGCGGTCTGGGCGAGCCGCAGCCGCAAGGTCACCGAAGCGCCACCGGCGACTTCCAAGGCGTAATGCAGCGAGCCTTTGGTGCCGACGAGGTCGGGGTTGACCGTGGCCGCGCCGTGGATCAGGTAGTCGTTGATCCCGTCCTTCGGGTACGCCGACCGCCCGCGCAGCCCCCACAGCCGTTCCGCGTTGGACTCGTTGTCGCAGACCAGTGCGGGTGGCCGCGAGCCGTCCGGCCCCGGACCGGCCTCCAGCACCAGCTGACCGAGCGTCTGGTGCCGCGCGACGAGCCGCCCGCCGCCGGGATCGCCGTGCAGGACCGGCTTCACGTCGCGGTTCGGCAGCCCCCAGGACCAGGTGTTGCGGAACCACAGCGTCGGCAGCACGTGCAGCGTCGCCGCATCAGGCCCGCGATTGCTCACGGTGATCTCGACGCAGACGTCGTGCGGGTCGGCCTTGGCATAGACGACCTCGACCGCCCAGTAGCGGTCTTCGTCGAACACCCCCGTGTCGACCAGCTCGAACTCCGGCTCGTCCCGGCCGCGTTCCCGGTTGACCGCGACGAGGTCCGCGTAGGGGAACTCAGCCTGCGGGTAGTGGTAGCGCCAGCGCATGAAGGAATGGGTCGGCGTCGAGTCGAGGTACCACCAGTACTCCTTGGCGTCCTCGCCGTGGTTGCCCTCCGGCCCGGCCAGCCCGAACAGCCGCTCCTTGAGGATCGGGTCGCGGCCGTTCCACAGCGCCAGCGCGAAGCAGAAGATCTGATGCTCGTCGCTGAACCCCGCCAGCCCGTCCTCGCTCCACCGATAGGTCCGCGACCGCGCGTGGTCGTGCGGAAAGTAGTCCCACGCGGTGCCGTGCTCGCTGTAGTCCTCGCGCACCGTGCCCCAGGCCCGCTCGGACAGGTAGGGCCCCCACGCCCGCCACGGTTCGGCGCCGGCTTCGGCCGCCGCCAGCCGTCGCCGCTCACTGCCCGCGTGTTCCTCCATCACGAGAATCTTCCCGGTTGTACGCACAACGGCGGGCCCTTTGCCGGAAAGATTTTGCCCGAAGTTAACGCGGCCGGGGAGAACGACCCGATTCACCCTGGGGCGAATGTTGTGGTCGCTCGGAGTGAGCTCGACCTACCATCGGCGAGTGCTCAAGCCGTCCTACCCGATCTACACCGCCCGGTTGACCCTGCGTCCGTACGTGCTGGACGACTTCGGCGACCTGTACGCGATCCAGTCGAATCCCGAGGTCACGCGCTATCTCTACTGGGAGGCCCGCGACGAGCCGGCGGTCCGGGCGGATCTGCAGGCCAAGATGGCGGCTTCGGAGATCCGTGAGGTCGGCGACCGGCTGTTCCTGGCGGTCGTGTGGCGGGAGGTCGAGCGGGTCGTCGGAGGGGTGACGCTGACCTGGCTGAGCCGTGAGGACGGCGGTGGCGAGATCGGTTACGTCTTCAATCCCGAGTTCGCCGGGCACGGGCTCGCGACCGAGGCCGCCTCGGCGCTCCTGCGGCTGGCGTTCACCCTTCCGGTCGACGGCGGGCTGGGCCTGCACCGGGTGATCGGGCGGCTCGACGCGCGCAACACGGCCTCGGCGAAGGTGCTGGAGCGACTGGGACTGCGCCGCGAGGCGCACTTCGTCGAGAACGAGTACGTCAAGGGGGAGTGGACCGACGAGGTCGTCTACGCCATCCTCGAATCGGAGTGGCTGACCCGGCGCGTCTCGCCGCCACGCAGCCGAGCGTCGCGCGCCTGAGCCCGGGGCGTCCTACGCTGGGCCCATGGCGCTCGGACCCGTCGCTCAGATCCACATCTCCGTCACCGACCTCGACCGCTCGGTGGCGTTCTACCGGGACGTCCTGGGCATGTCGCTGCAGTTCGTCGTGCCCGGCCAGCCCATGGCGTTCTTCGCCAGCGGCGACGTCCGGCTGTATCTCGGCGTACCGGAGAACCCGGAGTTCCGGACCCGGACGGTGCACTACTACTCCGTCACCGACATCGACGCCGAGTACGCCCGGCTCCTCGATCTGGGCGTGGAGTTCCTCGACCAGCCGCACGTCGTGCATACCGACGACACCGGGGACCTGTGGATGGCGTTCCTCGAGGATCCGGACGGCCACAAGATCGCCCTCACCCAGCTGAAGAACTAGGGGCTGCGCGATCAGGTCCGGTCGATCACACTGGGGCAGGTGACCGCCGAGACCGTCCACTCTGCACGACGCAACCGCCCGCTGCTGCTGACGGCGCTCGTGGCCGCACTCGTGGAGTTCGCCTTCAGTGGACGGTACGGCTTCCACCGCGACGAGCTTTACTACCTCGCGGCGGGCCGGCATCCGGCGTTCGGCTACGACGACCAGCCGCCGTTGGCGCCGTTGTGGGCCGGGTTCACCGGCTGGGCCGCCGACGGCTGGCCGGACTGGTTGCAGTTGATGCTGCTGCGCCTCCCGTCCAGCCTCGCGGTCGGCGCGATCGTGCTGGTCACCGGCATTATCGCCGCCGAGTTCGGGGGCAGTCGCCGGGCGCAGACGCTCGCCGGGCTCGCCATGGCGATCGCCCCCGCCGTCGTGGTCTCCGGGCATCTGCTGTCCACTACGCCGTTCGACATCCTCGTGTGGAGCACCTTGGCCTGGCTGCTCGCGCGCTGGGTGCGTACGCGGGACGACCGGCTCCTGCTGCTCCTCGGCGTCGTCGCCGGCGTCGGTCTCCAAGTCAAGAACCTGCCCCTCGTGTACGCGGCAGGCCTGGTCGCCGGGCTGCTGCTGGCCGGGCCTCGGGAAGTGTTCCGCCGCTGGCAGCTCTGGGCGGGCGGGCTGATCGCGCTGCTCATCTGGGCGCCGAACCTCTGGTGGCAGGCCACCCACGGCTGGCCGCAAGTCGCGATGACCGCCGTCATCCGGGACGACGCCGACTGGGGTGGCCGCGCCGGGCTCATCCCGTTCCAGATCCTCCTGTTCGGCATCGTCACCACCATCGTGTGGGCCACCGGACTCTGGCGGCTGCTGCGCGATCCCACGGCGTCACCCTTCCGAGCGCTCGGGTGGGCGTACCTGGTGGTCCTCGTGCTCGTGTTGGCGACCGGGGGACGGGAGTACTACCCGGCCGGGGCGTACCCGGCCCTGCTGGCCTCGGGCGGCATCGTCCTCGACCGGTGGCTCGGCGACAGTTCGAAACGGCGCGCCACGGTCGGCTGGGTCGCCGGTCTCAGCGCGGTCAGCACGCTGGCCCTGAGCCTGCCGGTGTACCCGGTCGCCATGCTGCACGCGACACCGGAACCGGCGGTCAACTACGACGCGGGCGAGACGGTCGGCTGGCCGGGCTTCGCCGAACAGGTGGCGGTGGTCTACCGCGGCTTGTCCGCCGAGGAGCAGCGTACGGCGGTGCTGCTCGCCGGGAACTACGGTGAAGCCGGCGCGCTCGACCACTATGGACCGTCGCTGGGACTGCCGCAGGTGTACTCGGCGCACCTGGCGTACTGGCGCTGGGGGCCGCCGCCGGAGGGACCGGGTCCGGTGATCCTCGTCGGCCACGGCTGGAAAGAAGCCGAACTGCGTCAGGAGTGCGCAGACGTGACCCATGCGGCGACCTTCGACAACGGCGTACGCCTCGACAACGACGAGCAGGGCGCGGAGGTCTGGGTCTGCCGGGGCAAGCGGCGTACCTGGGCCGAGCTGTGGCCCGGGCTGCGGCGCCTTTGATTGTGAGACCCAGCTGTTAAGTTGCATCCGTGCTGCAGGAAGCTCCCCCGAAAGGCGCGGTGCTGGAGGCCGTCCTCGAACGGATCACGTACGCCAACGAGGAGACCGGCTACACGATCGCCCGCGTCGCCACTGATCGAAGCGCGACCGATCTGCTGACGGTCGTCGGGCCGCTGCTGGGCGCGCAGCCGGGGGAGAGCCTGCGGTTGACCGGCCGCTGGACCTCCCACCCGAAGTACGGCAAGCAGTTCGAAGTCTGGTCGTACGCCACGGTGCTGCCCGCGACCGTGAAGGGCATCGAGCGCTACCTCGGGTCGGGGCTCATCAAAGGCATCGGGCCACGACTGGCGGAGAAGATCGTCGCGCATTTCGGCGTGGACACGCTCCGGATCATCGAGGAGGAGCCGGACCGGCTGGTCGAGGTGCCCAAGCTCGGCCCGAAGCGGACCAAGCTGATCGCCGCCGCCTGGGACGAGCAGAAGGCCATCAAAGAGGTGATGGTCTTCCTCCAGGGCGTCGGGGTGTCCACCTCGCTGGCGGTCCGCATCTACAAGCAGTACGGCGACTCCTCGGTCTCGGTGGTGAAGAACGAGCCGTACCGGCTGGCCGCCGACGTGTGGGGAATCGGGTTCAAGACGGCCGACACCATCGCGCAGGCGGTCGGCATTCCGAAGGACAGCCCCGAGCGAGTGAAGGCGGGCCTGCAGTACACCCTGAACGAGGCGGCCGACGCCGGGCACTGCTTCCTGCCGCAGCCGAACCTCATCGGCGATGCCGTGAAGATTTTGGAAGTGCCGGCGGCGCTGGTCACCGAGTGCCTCGAAGACCTCGTCGTCACCGAGGGCGTCGTACGCGAGCAGGTGCCCGGGCCTGCCTCGGCCGACGGCCCCGCCACCATCCCCGCCGTGTACTTGGTGCCGTTCCACCGGGCGGAGACGGCGCTGGCGAGCACCCTGCTCGGGCTGCTGAACACGAGCCGGGATCGCATGTCTGCGTTCGGCGGTGCCGGCTTGAACGCTCGAGCCGGGAGTGAGGACGGAGAGCCGGCCCAACGGGGCACAGTCGATTGGGTCAAGGCGCTGGCCTGGCTGCGTACCGTGACGGGGCATGAGCTCGCGCCCGAACAGGAGCAGGCGGTCCGCCTGGCGTTGACCGAGAAGGTCGCGGTGCTCACCGGCGGCCCGGGCTGTGGCAAGAGCTTCACCGTACGCTCGGTGGTCGAACTCGCCCGGGCCAAGCGCGCGAAGATCGTGCTGGCCGCGCCGACCGGACGGGCGGCCAAGCGCCTGGCCGAACTCACCGGGCACGAGGCCACGACGGTGCACCGGCTGCTGCAGCTGAAGCCAGGCGGCGACGCCACCTACGACCGGGAGAACCCGCTCGACGCCGATCTCGTCGTCGTCGACGAGGCGTCCATGCTGGATCTGCTGCTCGCCAACAAGCTCGTGAAGGCGGTTGCGCCCGGTGCGCACCTGTTGTTCGTCGGCGATGTCGACCAGCTGCCCTCGGTCGGGGCCGGCGAAGTGCTGCGCGATCTGCTCAACGCCGACACGGTGCCGCGCGTACGCCTGACCCGGATCTTCCGGCAGGCTCAGGAGTCCGGCGTCGTGGTGAACGCGCACCGCATCAACAACGGCGAGCCGCCGCAGCTGCGCGGCTTCGGCGATTTCTTCTTCTTCGCCCGCGACCAGCGCGAGGACGAGGAGCCGGCGCAGACCGCGGAGGCGACCGCTCAGCTGGTCGTCGACCTGGTGAGCAAGCGCATCCCGCGGAAGTTCGGCCTGGACCCCCGGCGGGACGTGCAGGTGCTCGCGCCGATGCACCGGGGCGCGGCCGGGGCCGGGAACCTCAACATCTTGCTGCAGGAGGCGCTCACGCCCGGTAAGGAGAACGCGCCGGAGAAGCGGTTCGGCGGCCGGGTGTTCCGGGTCGGCGACAAGGTCACCCAAATCCGGAACAACTATGACAAGGGTGTGGCGGGTGTCTTCAACGGCACCGTCGGTGTCGTGACCGGACTGTCGGTCGAGGATCACAAGCTCACCGTCCGCACCGATGAGGACGAGGAGGTCGAGTACGCCTTCGACGAGCTCGACGAACTGGCTCACGCGTACGCCGTGACGATCCACCGCTCGCAGGGCAGCGAGTATCCGGCGGTGGTGGTGCCGCTGACCACCGGAGCCTGGATGATGCTCCAGCGCAACCTGCTCTACACGGCCGTCACCCGGGCGAAGAAGCTCGTCGTGCTGGTGGGCTCGTTCAAGGCGCTCGGCGTCGCCGTACGCACCCTGGGCGCGGGCCGCCGGTGGACCGCGCTGGACCACCGGCTCACGCCCGGGGACTTCAGATAGCTCAGGACACGTAGCTCAACAGGTCGACGCCGAAACTGAGCTTCAGCGTCAGCCAGACCACGAACGAGACGAAGGCGAGCCCGACTGCGCCGATGAGCGCCTTGACCGGCCAGGGTTGCAGGCTGACCCATGCGGTCCACGCGCCGAGCTTGCGCCGTCCGTACTGGAGCAGATGGCGTGCCCAGACGAACTCGATCGCCCAGACGCTCACGCCGAAGAAGACGATGAGCCAGCCCGGTCCGGGCAACGGGACGAGAACGAGTCCAAGAACGACGATCAGTCCGCCGAGAATGGCGATCGCGGTCCGAAAGGCGACACTCCCCGTGGGGTGCGCCCGAATTGCCGTAATCTTCGCCTTCATCCCCCGGCGACTGTCCGGTTTCGACCCTCCCGTGGGGCCATCGGGCGTACTCATATCGCGTGTGGCGGTCTTTCCGGGTGACTCGTCTGGCATGGCGGTGCTCCTCGCCCGTCACCTTACAAGCGGCGCGCACGTTACGGAGGTGAGTCGACGTTGAAAGCACCCGGCGCCGACAGGCACCCCGCAGCGAGCTGCGGATTCTAACGAAATCCGGTCCCCAGTGGGCCGGGTTTCTGCCTGTCTTCCCACTACTGGGTGAGATCATCGTATGACGGAGCGTAATTGCCGGAGTGCGCCTGAGTATGGGAAGGCGGGGCGAGACCAGCCTCGCAGCGGTGCCGGGGGGAGTACGACATGAGTGCCATCCGACCAACGACCGTCGAGGTCGAGACGTCGCTGCGGCTCGTCGCGCCGGACGCGACGGCGCTACCTGTACGCGCCAGCCTGCGCTATGACCCGGCTGACCCGTACGCGGTCCAAGTGATCTTCCATGCCGAGTCCGCCGGAGGGGAGGCGGTCAGCTGGTCGTTCGCTCGCGAACTACTGGTGACCGGCCTCGACGAGCCGGCCGGGATCGGCGACGTACGCGTCTGGCCGTGGGCCACGCCGCGCGGCGACTTCGTCGCGCTCGCGCTCTCGTCACCCGACGGGAACGCCCTGTTCGAAGTGCCGAGGAGCGTGCTCGTACGCTTCCTCCGGCGTACCTATGTCGTCGTTCCGAGGGGTCGGGAGACCGAGCACCTGGACGTCGACGCTGCGGTCAACCGGCTGCTGGCCGGGCGCTGACCGTCGTCACAGCGGGTGAAGACGAGGCAGGCGGCGCAGGGGAAGGTGTCGCCTCCTCATATTTCTCCCGATGGTCGGCTCCGAGCCGGGTCTTGTCCGGGTCCAGGAAGTCGATGAGGTCGATGAGTGCCCGCTGGGTGTCGATGATGCGAGCGTTGCCCGCGATGCTCTGATCGGCGATGTCGTCCACCTCGCGGAGCAGCCGGGCGAACCAGCGGTGGAACCGCGGGTCTTCGGCGAGCCGGTGGGTGAACTCGGGATAGGTGAGGCAGTCGTGGTGGCCGTCGGCCCCCGGCTGCATCATCAGTTCGCCGAGTGCCTGCTGCTGGCCGCGGAACAGCCGGTAGTGCGGCGACCCGTAGATCTTCTGGTCGGACAGCGTGTTCGTCACCGCCAGTAACCGCTTGGTGAAGTCGCGGTTCTCCCGCTCCGCGCCCAGATCGAGGAAACGCAGCTCGCGCCGGATGATCTCCACCCAGCAGAGGTACTCCGCCAGGGTGTAGACGGTGAACACCCGGGCGTACTCCTCCTGCTCCTCGTCGCCGCAGTGCAGGTAGACCGGCAGGTACTCGTCGCGTACCGCGTTGTAGAGCCGGGACTGGAGGCTGTTGGCCGCCAGGAGCAGCGGCTCGCGATAGCGGCTGAGCACCTTCGCGGCCTGCTCCGCCTTCGTCTCCTCGTGCCGCTCCCGCTCCAGCTTCGCCTGGAACGCGGTCGCCTTGCGGCTGGACCAGCTGGTCATGACGCCGGCGACGATCGCGCCGAGCACCGAGACGACGGCCGAGAGGATGCCGATCAGGTTGTCCACGGCGGCAGTCTGCCGGGTACGCCCGCCGGGCGGCATCGGCCACCCGGCCGGGTGTTGACTATCCAAACTAGACGGACGTAGTGGACAACCAGCCCCGCCTGTGATGCCATGTCCGGCGTGCTAACTTGCTCCGCCGGAGGCTTGAGGTGTTGAAGAGACGGTCGATCCGGGCGAAGATGGCGGCCCTGGTCATCATCCCCCTGGTGGCGCTGCTCGGGCTGTGGCTGCTGGCCACGGCGCTGACCGTCGGGCCCGCCCGGAACCTGGCCGACGCGGGGCTCTTCGCCAAGCACGTCGGCGGGCCGGCCGCCCAGGTCGTGGCCGAGCTGCAGACCGAGCGCCGGCTGACGGTCGTCGCGCTGGCTCAGGCGGGCCCGTCCACCGAGGTGAACTCGCAGCGGGATGCCACCGACACGGCGGTGCGGACGTTCCGGGCGCAGTCGGCCGGTGCCGAGGTCACCGATCGGGCCGACGACCTGATCCGCCGGCGGCTGAGCGAGTTCACCGCCGAACTCGATCAACTGCAAGCCGCCCGGAACGCGGCGGACGCGGTGAACGCGAGCCGGGGCGCGGATCTGCGGGCCGCCGCGATGACGGCGTACACCCGGATCATCGACGCCGCGTATCGGCTGTTCGTGCCGCTCGCCGAGGTCCAGGATCCGGAGCTTTCCCAGCTCTCCCGTACGCTCATCGGCCTGTCCCGGGCGCGCGAGCTCGTCGCTCAGGAGGACGCGCTCCTCAGTGCGGTCTTCGCGGTCGGGAAGCCGACGATGAACGACGTAACCCAGATCGCGGGGGCCATCGGAGCGCAACGGCAGCTGTTCGCCGACGCCGTCGGCGAGCTGCCCGACGCCGACCGCGCCCGCTATCAGGAGATGGTCCGGGGCGACGCGTTCGTGCAGCTCGCGGTGATGGAGGAGACCTTCCTCAGCCACGGCCAGCCCGAACGGCCGCTGCCGATCAATGCGGCGAACTGGCGTACCGCCACGAACGCGGTACTCAAGGCGCTGCGATCGTTCGAGGAGCAGGCGGCCGCCGCGCCCGCGGAGCGGTCGGAGGCCGCCGTGTCCGCGGCGTACACCCGGATCGTCGCGACCGGTCTGGCCGGCCTGATCTCGGTGGCGCTCGCGCTGTGGGTGGGTCTGCGCGTGTCGCGGTCGGTGGCCGGGCGGCTGCTGCGCCTGCGGGACACCGCGCGTGACCTGGCCGAGGTCGAGTTGCCCGCAGTCGTGGCCAGACTGCGCCAGGGCGAGCGGGTCGAGGTCGACGAGGCCGAGCTGAACTTCGGCCACGACGAGATCGCCGAGGTCGGCCGGGCCTTCGCCGAGGTACGCCAGACGGCGGTGCGCTCGGCGGTCGACGAGGCGGTGCTGCGCCACGGGTTGAACGAGGTCTTCCTGAACGTCGCCCGGCGCAGCCAGACCCTGCTGCACCGGCAGCTGAGCCTGCTCGACCGGATGGAGCGGCGCGCCCGCGACCCGCAGGAGCTGGAAGACCTCTTCCGGCTCGACCACTTGTCCACCCGGATGCGGCGGCACGCCGAGGACCTCGTGATCCTGGCCGGTGGAGCGCCCGGCCGGGGCTGGCGTCACCCGGTCGCGGCGGTCGACGTCATCCGCGGCTCGGTCAGCGAGATCGAGGAGTACGTCCGGGTCGTCGTCGAGAAGATCCCCGACGTCGCGATCGCCGGTCGGGCCGTCGGCGACATCATCCACCTGCTCGCCGAGCTGGTCGAGAACGGCACCTCGTTCTCCCCGCCGCAGACCCGGGTGAACGTCAGCGCCGAGACACGGCCGGACGGACTGCTGATCCGCATCGCCGACCGCGGCCTCGGCATGACTCCCGAAGCGCTGCAGGAGGCGAACGCCCGGCTTGTGGTGCCGCCGGACTTCGACCCGGCCGACAGTGCCCGGCTCGGCCTGATGGTGGTGGCGCGGCTGGCCGCCCGGCACGGGATCACCGTGGAGCTGACCCGGTCGACGCACGGCGGCGTGGCGGCCGAGACCCTGATCCCGCAGTCGCTCATCGCGAAGGTGGGCAAGCCGGCCGTCAAGGCGGCCCCGGTGACCGAGCTGCCGAAGCGGCCGACGGCGGCGGCCGTGCCCGCTCAGCGCGACGCCGACCGGCCCGCCGAGCTGTCGCCCGAGCCGGTCGCTCAGACGGCCGGCGCAGTCGACGTCGGCGGTCTCCCGCGCCGGTCGCGGCAGACGCCGGCGGACCCGCCGGTGTCGCCCGCGCCGGAGGCCACGCGGCCGGTCAGCGAGCGTACGCCCCAGCGGGTGCGCGCCAACCTCGCGGCGTTCCAGCGAGGCACCGCCTCCGGCCGGGCGTCGCTCGACCCGCCGGTCGACCAGCTGGAGACACCGGTCGATCCAACCGGGTCGACTGTTGAAGCCGACCCGAACCGTCCTCACGCCCGGCTCGATCGAACCGGGTCGGCGGGGTCCGTTGGGTCGGTAGTGGACGGTGGGGAAACCGACAGTTCCGAGCCGGTCCGCGCGGGTGATAATGGGCCGTCGGCGGCGCAGCCGGCCCTGACGGCGAACAAACCGGAGACCGGTCCGGTCGAGGGCGATCAGCCCGTGCGCGACGAGGGGGAGGCCCAGCCATGACGTCCACCAGCGACACCGCCGCGCCGAGCGGGCTCGGGTGGCTGCTCGACGACCTCGTCGGCAAGGTGCCCGCCGCGCGGCACGCGGTCCTGCTGTCGGTCGACGGGCTGGTGCTCGGCCGGGACGCCAAGTTCGACGTCGACGAGGCCGATCATCTGGCGGCGGCCGCCTCCGGCCTGGCCAGCCTCGCCCGGGGCGCGGGCCGCCGGTTCGAGGGCGGCGCGGTTCGGTCCACTGTGGTCGAATTCGACACGGCGTACCTGCTCATCTCCGACGCCGGCAACCGGACTTGTCTGGCCGTGCTCACCGGGGCGGACACCGACCTCGGGCTGCTGGCGTACGAGGCCGAACTGATGGTCACCCGGGTGGGCGAGCACCTGGCGACTGGAGCGCGGTGAACGCGGAGGACTGGGAGTCCGGCTGGCTGGACGAGGAGGCCGGTCCGGTCGTCCGTCCGTACGCGATCACGGGCGGGCGGGTGGACCCGGCCGGGTTCGACCTCATCGCGCACGTGGTGGCGACCGTCGACGACCCAGCCCGGGGCCAGACGCCCGAACAGCGGGCCATCCTCGCCGCCGCCGCCCGGCCGTGCGCCGTGGTGGAGGTGGCGGCCATCGTCGACCTGCCGCTCGGGGTGGTCCGCGTCCTGCTCGCCGACCTGCACGCCGACGGGCTGATCGAACGCTACGATCCGCCATCCACACCGGACGGTCCTACCGAGCAGCTTCTCCAGGCGGTGATCCATGGCCTCCGGGCGATCTGACCGGGCGGCGGTGCCGCAAGCGCTGAAGATCCTGGTCGCGGGGGGCTTCGGGGTCGGCAAGACGACGCTCGTCTCCTCGGTCAGCGAGATCAGCCCGCTGCGTACGGAGGAAGTCCTCACCAGTGCCGGCGAGGAGACCGACGACATCAACGGTGTCGAGACGAAGCGGACCACGACGGTCGCGATGGACTTCGGCCGGATCACCATCGCGCCGCACCTGGTGCTCTACCTGTTCGGCACGCCCGGCCAGGACCGCTTCATGTTCCTCTGGGACGAGCTGGCCTCGGGCAGCCTCGGCGCGGTCGTCATGGCCGACACCCGGCGGCTGGCCGACAGCTTCAACGTCATCGACTACTTCGAGCGCCGGGGCACGCCGTTCATGGTCGCGGTCAACTGCTTCGACGGGGTGCGTACGCACACCTCGACCCAGGTGCGTACGGCGCTGGACCTGGAACAGCACGTCCCGGTGGTGCTCTGCGACGCCCGGGAACGCGAGTCGGTCAAGGAAGTGCTGATCACGTTGCTGGAATACATCCTGCGAACGGGCGGAGCCTCGGCCACCAAGTGACCGAGGCTCCGGTGTGTGAAGCGGGCGGATCAGACCTTGTTCGCGTGGATGACGTCGGAGTACCAGAGCGCGCTGCGCTTGGGGATGCGGCGCTGCGTCGGGTAGTCCACATAGATCAGACCCCAGCGCTGCTCGTAGCCCTCTTGCCACTCGAAGTTGTCCATGAAGGACCACACGTGGTAGCTCTCCAGGCGTACGCCTTGCGCGATGGCGGCGTGCGCGGCCGCGAAGTGGTCCCGCAGGAACGCGATCCGGCCGGCGTCGTCGACCTTGCCGTCCGCGCCGAGCTGGTCCGGGGTGGGCAGACCGTTCTCGGTGATGGTCAGCGGGACGTCGCCGTAGTCCTTCTTGACGCGTACCAGGATATCGGTCAGCCCCCGCGGGTAGATCTGCTGCCAGAACGCCTCGGTCAGCGGGTGCTTCTGGACCGTGCCACCACCGGCGGTCACGTAGATGGGCGTGTAGTACTGGACCGCCAGGACGTCCACCGGCGCCGAGATGATCTTCAGGTCACCGTCCTTGATGTACTGCGCCATCGGGCTGAACGCGGCGATCGCCTCGAGGGTGTCGCGCGGGTACTCACCGCGGAACACCGGGTCGAGGTAGAGCCGGTTCTCGAAGCCGTCCATGAGGTGCGTCTGCTCGGCCGCGTCCGCGCTCTCGTCGGCCGGATAGCACGGGTGCAGGTTCAGCGCCGGGCCGATCCGGGAGCCGCCGATGTGCGGGCGCGCGGCCTCCACCGCCAGGCCGTGAGCCAGCATCAGGTGATGCGCCACCACGTACGCCTTCGCCGGGTCGCGGAATCCGGGGGCGTGCCCGCCGTTGAGGTAACCGTTCTGCACCACCGTCTTCGGCTCGTTCAGCGTCAGCCACGTCGGGACTGAGTCGCCGAGCGCCTCGGTCACCGCGGCGGCGTACTCGGCGAAGCGGTAGGCGGTGTCGCGGTTCTCCCAGCCGCCCGCGTCCTGTAGCGCCTGCGGGGTGTCCCAGTGGTACAGCGTCGCCATCGGCGTGATGCCCCGCTGGTGCAGCCCGTCCACGAGTCGCTTGTAGAAGTCCAGGCCCTGCTGGTTGACCGGGCCCTTGCCGTCGCGGATCACGCGCGGCCAGGCGATGGAGAACCGGTAGGAGGACAGCCCGATCGACTTCATCAGGTCCAGATCGGCGGCGAAGCGGTGGTAATGGTCGGCTGCGACGTCGCCGGTGTCGCCGTTGCGCACCTTGCCCGGCGTGTGGCTGAACGTGTCCCACACCGACGGCGTGCGGCCGTCCTCGGCGGCGGCGCCCTCGATCTGGTACGCCGACGTGGCGGCGCCCCAGACGAATCCGGTGGGAAAGCTCAGCCCGAGCGTCGGTTCGGGGATGGGCTGCCCGGGGCTGTCGTCGCAGGCGGCCACGGTTGCGCCCACGGCCGTCGCAGCGGCCGCCGCCGCGCCGGTCGTGCGGGCCGTGGTGACCGCCGCGCTGTAGGCCGAAACTGCGGCCTTTTCCAGCAGCCTCCGGCGGGTGAGCACCGGCATGGTCGACTCCTTCAGTTATGGACCTGGACGTAGTGTATGTGGGAACGCTCCCACGTTCGGCCGGGCATCGCCCTATCTCCAACCGGGTCGCCTCGTTGCGCTGCGATCAAGTCTTTGCCGCCGACCGTGGGAGCGTTCCCACGCTATTGGGGAGGACTGTATCTCGGATGACTCGGCCTTTGGAAGACCCGCAACCACATTTGAATATTTCAGGCACTTGCCCGTAACGCGGATCGGCTAGTCATCCGCGGAATTTGGCCCACGGCCGGTGCAACGCGACCCCCATTCGAGGCGTCTTCCGATGTGCGGGCATCCATGAACTCATGGATGCCATTACACGGATAGGGGAGGTCATGCTTCGACACCGACGAGAGGGCGGCCGCGTTCTGGCGGCCACCTTCGCTCTGGCGGTGCTGTTCGGCGGCGTACCCGCCACTGCGGCGCCGACCGGTCCGGTCAGTGCAAACCCGACCGCCACGACAACCGGGGGCTTCCGTGCCACGCTTCCGGGCCGGGCTCACACCGTCACGCTGATCACCGGCGACGTCCTGCGGGTCGCCGACTCCGGTCAGGTCAGCGTGGTCCGGCAAGCCGGCCGCGAACACATCACCTTCGCCAGCTACCGCTCGAAGGGACATCTGCACGTCATCCCGTCCGACGCCCGGCCGCTGCTCGCGGCGGGCCGGCTCGACTCCCGGCTGTTCGACGTCACGGCGCTCATCCAGTTCGGCTACGACGAGCGCCGCGCCGACCTGCCGGTCATCGTGGCCGCGAAGTCCGCGCCACCGGCCGACACCGGCTTGAAACTGATCCGCACGCTCAAGGCCGTGCACGGCGCGGCCGGTCGGGCCGACAAGAACCGCCTGGGCAAGCTGTGGAAGGGCCTGACCGGCTCCGACGCCCGGCTCGCGGCTCAGCCGTTGGCCACGGCCAAGGTCTGGCTCGATGGCGTACGCACACCGACGCTGGACGTCAGCGTTCCGCTCATCGGGGCGCCCACGGCCTGGCAGGCGGGCTACACCGGGGCCGGGGTGAAGGTGGCCGTCCTCGACACCGGCGTGGACGAGACGCATCCCGATCTCGCCGGAAAGGTCGTCGCCCGGCAGAACTTCGCCGCCGCCGACTACCCCGACGAGGACGACCGCGACCACGTCGGCCACGGTACGCACGTCGCCTCGACCATCGCCGGAAGCGGCGCGGCGTCGGGCGGCAAGTACAAGGGTGTGGCCCCGGACGCGCAGCTGCTCAGCGGCAAGGTGTGCGTCGTCGACGGCTGCGCCGAGTCGTGGATCCTTGCGGGCATGCAGTGGGCGGCCGAGCAGGGCGCCGACGTCGTCAACCTGAGCCTCGGCGGACCGGACACGCCGGACGTCGATCCGCTGGAGCAGGCGGTCAACGATCTGACTGCGCAGTACGGCGTACTGTTCGTCATCGCGGCGGGCAACGACGGCGAGTTCGGCGACCGGACGGTCGGCTCGCCGGCCAGCGCCGACGCCGCCCTGGCGGTGGCCGCCACGTCGAAGACCGACGAACTGGCCGAATTCTCCAGCCGGGGACCGAGGGTCGGTGACGGTGCGGTGAAGCCGGAGATCTCCGCGCCCGGCGTCGACATCGTGGCCGCGTGCAGTTCCGTCGGCTTCCTGTGCACTCCGGGCCAGCCGTACGCGACCCTGTCGGGCACCTCGATGGCGACTCCGCACACCGTCGGTTCGGCCGCGCTCCTGGTGCAGGAGCATCCGCAGTGGACACCGGCGCAGCTGAAGGCGACGCTGATGGCCTCGGCCAAGCCGCTGGACGGCATCGCCGCCTTCGGCCAAGGCGCGGGCCGGGTGGACGTCGCCCGGGCGATCGGGCAGACGATCACCGCGGACGGGCCGAGCCTCAGCTTCGGACTGGCGCGGTGGCCGCATACCGATGACACTCCCGTGGCCAAGACGGTCACGTATCACAACAGCGGGTCGGCCGACGTCACGCTGAATCTGGCTCTGAATACCACGGGAGCGGGAGACGCCGGTTCGCTGTTCAGCCTCAGCGCCTCGACGGTGACCGTGCCGGCCGGTGGCTCGGCGTCCGTCACCGTCACCGCCGACACCCGGGCCGACGTGGCGGACGGCTTCTACAGCGGCCAGCTCGTCGGCACCGCGCCCGGCGTCAGTGTCAGCGTGCCCTACGGCGTGGAGAAGGAGGTGGAGAGCTACGACGTCACCTTCGAGCACCTCTCGCGCGACGGTACGCCGAACGAAGACCACCTGACCATCCTGGCCGCCGGCGGCCAGGGCGAATACGTGCTCTACAACGGGGGGACGGAGACGATCCGGCTGCCCAAGGGCGAGTACTTCGTCAACAGCTGGCTGAACGACATGGCGAACCTCTCGACCACCATGCTCGTGCGGCCGAAGCTCGTCGTCGCCGGATCGGGCAAGGTCGTGCTGGACAGCCGGACTGCCGAGCCGGTGCACACCGCCGTGCCGGACCCGGCGGCGGTCAACGTCTCGACCATCCTCGACGCCACCTACACGTTCCCCGACGGCGGGCAGGCCGGCTTCGCCCTGCTCGGCGATGAGCAGTTCGGGAAGATTTACAGCGCTCTGCTCGGCGACGCGCCGGTCGACGGGCTGCGTGGGGCGGTGTCGTCGACCTGGGCCACGCTGGGCCCCGACGGCACGTGGTTCAACGCGCCCGACATGTACAACCTGGCCTGGTTCTACCCGAAGTCGTTCCCGACCGGGCTCGACAAGCGGGTCACCAAGCGGGACCTGGCCACGGTGAAGACGACCTACCACCAGCACAACTCCGGCCAGACTGCGGTGGCGTTCAGTCACGCCACGCCGGTGGGTGATCCCCTCGGCGGCGGCTGGGCGACCGGCATCGGCTTCCAGACTCCGTTGCAGCGCACCAATTACTACGGTGGCGACAACGTGGCCTGGCAGGACGAGTTCGACGAGTCCGACGACTCGGATGCGACCGGTGGGCAGTGGACGATGCTGACCGGGGCGCAACGCGTACTCAAGCCGGGCCGGGTCACCGCGGAGTCGTGGAACGCGCCGGTGTTCGGCCCGGCCTTCGGCGCGGCGACGTATCCGTTCGAATACCTCGTGCGGTACGGCGACGAGCTGATCATCGGGCCGCCGACCTTGGGCGACGGGGCCGGGCACGCCGGTTACTCGGCGTACGCGTCGGCGAAGACCACGTTGTATCGCAACGGGGTGAAGTTCGCCGAGGCGAGCGATCCCTACCTCGACGTCGAGGTTCCGCCGGAAGCCGCGGACTATCGCGTAGTCACCGAGGTGAACCGGGACACCCGGTTCTCGACGAAGGTAATCGCCAGCTGGTCGTTCCGATCCCAGCACGTGGAGATCGGCGACGACCCGCTGACCTCGGTCAAGCGGTTGCCGGTCACCTCGGTGAGCTTCGCCCCGGAGGTCGACGCCACCGGGCTGGCCGCACCGGCGGTGGTCGCGATGGTGCCGGTCACCGTGGCGGGCCAACCCGGCTCGGGAGCGGCTCCGCTGCGCAAGCTGGTGGTGGACTACTCCACCGACGGCGGCAAGAGCTGGAAGCCCGTGCTGATCGTTCAGGCCGGCTCGACCTGGTACGCGTTCCTGCCGCAGAAGGCGGGCAGCACGATCTCGCTGCGCGCCCGGGGCAGTGACGCGACCGGGGTGGTCGTCGAGCAGACGATCATCGGGGCGTACGCGGTCAAGCAGAAGTAGCAGCGCTCTGCAGGAGGAGCGGGTCGTGGGTGGCGACGACGATCGCCGCCCCGGCCCGCGCCGCCGCTCGCAGGGTCGCCGCGACGAGTCCGGCATGCGCCTCGTCCTGCTGTGACGTGGGCTCGTCGAACACGGCTATGGACGGCTCAGCGGCCAGCGCCCGGGCGACGGCGACGCGCTGGCGTTCCCCACCGGACAGCGTCTCCACCGGCCGATGGCGTACGCCGGTCAGCCCGAGCCGGGCGATCAGCCGCCCGATCAGCTCCGCGTTCTCGGGTAGCCCCCGGGCCTCCCGGGCGACGTGGAGGTTGGCGACGGCGTCCAGCGTCTCGACGAGCGCCGCCCGTTGCCCGGCGACCCCGAGCCAGGTACGCCGGAACCGGGCGAGCTCCGCTCGGTCTAGTGTGGACAGGTCGGTGCCCTGGACGACGACCTGACCGGAGTCCGGCCGCTCCAACCCGGCGAGCAGCCGCAGCAGCGTCGTCTTCCCGGAGCCTGAACGTCCCTTGAGGACGGTCCACGTCTCGGCCCGGACGTCGAACGACAGTCCGGAGAGGATCTCACGGCCGTCGCGGGCCAACGAGACCTCCGACAGCGAGGCGACGACCTCGCCCGGTGGGTGTGGCGTACCGGTCTCCGGCGAGGGGCGCTCCGTCTCGACCGGAGTGGACGGACGAAGAAGCAACCCTTCCGGGCGCTGCTCTGGGCGTACTCGATGAAGAGCGAGCGGGAGCCGAACCCAGCCGCGGTCGTCGACGACCAGGTCCTCCGGCTGGCCCGGACGCCATTCCTCGGACAGCCGCCCATCGCGGATCCGGACCACCCGATCGGCGATGCGGGCCGCGCGGACGTCGTGGCTGACGACGAGCAGGGACGCGCCGACCGCGGCCGTGGCCGCCACGAGCAGGTCGTAGATCGCGTCGGCCGAGGCGCGGTCGAGCTCGCCGGTCGGCTCGTCGGCGAGCACGAGGGTCGGGGAGTGGGCCACGGCGGCGCAGACGGCGACGCGCTGCGCCTCGCCGCCGGAGAGCGTTCCGGGGGACCGATGCGCGAGATCGGCGAGCCCCAGCGTGGCGAGAAGCTTCAGCGCGTGATCTTTCGGCTTGTCTGCTTTTCGCGTTCCCACTCGGCTTTGCAGCGTTATGTTGTCCACAACGGACAGTTCCGGGACGAGAGTCTTCTGCTGATCTACCAAACCGAGTACGCGGGACCGCAATCGGGCTGTCTCGGCTTGCGGCGCGCCCACGAGATCGACGCCACCCACCGACACCGTCCCAGCGCTCGGCGCGATCTCCCCGGCGAGCACCCGGAGCAGCGTCGTCTTGCCCGAACCGTTAGGGCCGTGCACCAGCAGGCGTTCACCGGGGGCCAGTTCGAGGGTCAGCCCGCGCAGGGCCGCCACGAAACCGTTGCCGGATACGCGATGCAGGCAGAACAAGTCGTCGGCGCGAATCACCGGGGTCATTACAAAGCCTCCGGTCGCACGGGCAGGGGAGTGCGGAACGATCGCCAGGCCACCAGGCCGGCGCAGAGCAGACCGAGCCCGACGCCCGCGCCGAGGACGGCGGCAAGCTGCATTGGCGAGGCGGAGAGCGCGAGGGGCGGCCGCGGTGCGGAACCGACGGCGGTGACGAGCACCAGTGCGGTGGTCAACCGGGTCAGTAACAGTCCCAATAGGACACCACAAGGGACGGCGACCACCACGACGGCCGTGGCGCGAGCGAACAACAGTCCACGCAACGCACCCGGCGTCAGGCCGTCGCTTTCCCAGGCGTACAGCTCGGCGGCGTCGTCCCGGCGCTCGGCGATCACTAGCAGAACCAGGGCGACCGCGCCCACGCCGAGGGCGACGAGTGCTCCGGTCCACAGCAGACCGGCCGCGCCGACGGCGAGGGGGTCGGTGGCGAGCTGCTGCTCGACCTGAGCTCGGGACCGCACGGTGAGCTGATCGAACGGGGACTTCGCGAGGTTCTGGCGCAACGCGTCCGGGTCCGATGAGGACAGCCAGAGTTCGCTCACCGAGCCGGTGCCCGGCTCCCGGGCGTCCATGGCGCCGGCGAGCGCTTGGACGTCGGCGACGACGAACCGTTCGCCGATGGCCGGGAATCGGGGGAGGACCTGCACGATCCGGCCGACGATCGGGGCCGCGCCTTGGATGGACAACTGGACCCGGCCACCCGAGGCGGCGCTCGCCGTGACCGGGTCGAGGATCACCGGCACCTCGGCCTCCGCCGCCGCGCCGATCAGCGCCACCAGCCGCCCGGTGGCCAGGTTGTAGTCCGTCTCGAAGGTGTTGCCGAGCCCGGCCAAGGTCAGGTGCCCGCTGAGGACCGGGACGTCGAGCCCGCCCTCGCCGGTGTGGTGCTGGCGGCGCTGGCCGTAATCGGGCGTCTCGGCGATGTTGAAGGCGAACAACCGGGCCTCGGTGGTGGTCGCCTTCGGCAGCTCACCGGTCAGTTTCTGGCCGGATCGGGCCAGCGCGTCGGTCGCTCGCCGGCCCGTCACGGTCAGCTCGACCGCGAAGTCCCGGCCGCCGGAGTCGCGCAACCAGGCGGTGAACTTCAGGTTGTCCAACTGCCCCGTCACGTCGAACGTCAGGCTCTTCGTGCCGACCGGGACGACCCAGCCCTGAACCGGCGTCGCGGACGTGATCAGCTTGGCCGACCGGGCGGCGTCCTGGCCACCGGTCACCCGTTCCCAGGCCGGGATGTGCGTCAACGCCGCCGGGGTCACACCGAGGACTTCGGCCGCCTTGGATTCGGCCGCGTTGACCCGGATGCCGGCCGAGGTGCGTACGACGCGGGCGGTCAGCACCTCCGGCGCCAGCGCGGCGTAGGCGCTCTCGTCGGCCACGTCGAGCGGACGGCGGAGGTTCTGCCCCGCGCGTACGCTCACGTCGAGCGGCACGGCGAAAGTGGCCTGGTCGACCGCGCCTTGGCGCAGCGTCGCCCGGTAGCCTCCGGCGAACAGGACGATCCCCGTCGCCGCGGCGAGGAAGGCAACGGTCGCCACCGCCCGCAGCGGGCGGCGTACCGCCCCGGACAGGCCCAGTCGCACCGGCAGCCCGGCGTTGCTCGGCAACCGGCGCGCGAGGCGTACGCCGAACGGCGCGACCAGCGGGAACAGCCGCCCGGCGAGCAACCCGCCGCAGACCACCGCGATGATCGGCAAGGCCACCAGCAACGGGTCCGTACGCTGATCGATCGCCTGCACGGTGACGACGCCCCGGGCGAGCGCCACGGCGGCCACCACGATCCCGGCGACGACCACGGCGTCGACCGCCCGCCACGGATGCTCGGGCGCCCAGCTGAGCGCGGCTCCGAGCAGAACCGCGGCGAGCACTGCGGTGACGGCGATCTGCACCATCGCTGGGCCCGACAGGCCGGTGGTCCCGAACACGGCGAGTCCGATGAGGACGCCTGCGGCGGTTCCGGCCAGAACGGGGATCGCCGCCGTGACCGCCGTCAGGGTGAACAGGCGGCGGGCCGGTGCGCCCCTTCGGCGTACGAGGGCGACGACGGCACGATGATCCCGGCGCGCGCCGATCGCGCCGATGACGGCGAAGCCGACCAGCAGAGCCGTGGCGGCCCCGCTGAGCAGGTCGAAGCGGCGGGTGCTGCGCTGCGCCCGATCGTGCTCGGACCGCAGCACCTCGTCGGGGGCGGTCAGATGCAGACCGACGCTGTAGCGGGACAAGTCGTCGCCCGCTTGGCGGCTGGCGTCGAGGTACGCGTTCACGTCGGCCGAGGCGCGCTCGACGTCGAGCGGAGCCACCCAGCCGTACTGCCGCTGGAAAGCAGTCAGCGAATCGATGGCGCTCGCCTTCGCCACCCCGTCCGCGAGCAGCAGCGGAATGTCGCGCTTCGGCTCGAACGTGCCGGTCAGCAGCAACGGATCGGTGCGTACGCCGGTCCCGACGATCTCGACGCCCAGCCCGTCCGGCATCTTCGGCGGCGTCTGTCCGATGAGGATGATCTCGCAGTGCTTCGGCGTGCACTCGGCCGGAAGCCGCCCGCTGGTCACCTCGACGCCGGAGGCGAGATCGTCGGCCGCGCCCAGGAAGAAGGAACCCCCGGCGGTGTCGCCCATCTCCCGGAACAGCATCTGCGCCCGGGCGGGATGGCGGGTCAGCTTGGCCAGCCGGGTGCGTACCTCGGTGTCCATGCCGGTCAGCTGGGCCGGTTCCATCGCGAGGTTGGGGTAGGACACGATCAGGCTCTGCTCGCCGGCCGGCAGCGCGGCCAGTCCGTGGGCGAGCGCCTTGGTGGAGGTCGAGGCGGCGGTGGCGGCGGCCGACATCGGCAGCAGCGTCGCGACGGCGATCCCGGCCACGATCAGCAGCCAGCGTGTCGGCCCCCGATACAACCGGGCCAGAGCCAGTGAGAGGATCGCCCGCACGCCTTCTCCTTCTGGAGAACCAGCCGGTCTTCTCCTTCTGGAGAGCTAACCGGTAGAGTACGTTTTAGAGGTTAGTGGTTGACTAAGGGGTAGAGCAATGCCTGTCATGGTCGACGGTCTGCGGATGCCCGCCATCGTCGCCGGAGACGTGGCGCTCGAGATCTGCAACACCCGCGCGGCCTGGTCCGGCGGTGAAGAGACCCACGAATACCTGCACAGCTACCAGCATGTCGCGGTGTGGGCTCGCCATGCGGGATTGCTGCCCGATCTGGCGACCGCCGACGCCGCCGAGGGAGAGCGGGTGCTGGACCGCGTCCTGGAGTTCCGCCGGGCGTACTACCTCGCGCTGACCGACGGCGACGCCGACTGGGCGTTGCTGTCGCGATATGTCCGCGACTACGGCCCCGGCCTGCACGCTGGGACCGACTCGGTGGCCGACTGGGATTACGGGGACGACGCGGAGCGCCCGTTGCGTGCGATCGTCCACCGGGCCGCGCAGTTGCTCGCCTCGCCCCACAGCCACGAAGTACGCGCCTGCGCCGGGATCGGCTGCGGTTGGCTGTTCCACGATCCGCGGGGACGGCGGCGGTGGTGCGTCATGGCCGTGTGCGGGAACCGGGCCAAGGCGGCTCGGCACGCCGCCGCGCATCGCCCGTCCGCCTGACACCTCACACCGCCCGCTGCGCGCCCCGCCCTGCGCGCCCCCCCCGCTGCGCGCCCGTGGGCGGCCCTGGGCGACCCGCCCGTTGGCGCTGGATCAGGGATCACGGCCGAATCATGGTCCAAGATTCGACCCGGATCCCTGATCCAGCGCTGAAGGCGGGAGCGCGGCGCGCGCCGAGCCCGGCTGGGCGGGTTGCCTGCAAATCACGGTTACGCAGGCCAAACCGGCCTCGGGAAGCATGCGTAACCGTGATCTGCAGCCGAAAAGCGAAAGCCGGAAGGTCAGGGGCCGAGGACGCGGGACAGGTAGGCGTTGGCGAACACCCGGTCGGGGTCGAGTTTCTCCCGGGCCGCGAGGAAGTCGCCGAACCGCGGGTACAGCGACGCGAAGTCGGACGAGTCCCGGTAGTGGATCTTGCCCCAGTGCGGCCGGCCGCCGTGCGTACGGAAGATCTGCTCGACCGCCCGGAAGTACTCGTGGTGGTCTTCCTTGTAGTAGCGGTGGACCGCGATGTATCCGGTCCGGCGCCCGTACGCCGTCGACAGCCAGATGTCGTCGGGAGCGGCGACGCGTACTTCGAGGGGGAAGGAGATCCGCCAGTTCTTGCGGGCGATCAGCTCCTCGATCTCCCGGACGGCGTGCGGGATCGCCTCGACCGGGAGGGCGTACTCCATCTCGCGGAAGCGGACGCGGCGGACGGTGGTGAAGACCGAGGTCGAGACGTCGGTGAAGGTGCGGTCGCCGGTCAGGTGCGAGGCCAGCCGGTTGATCGACGGAATCGCCGCCGGGAGGGCCCGGCCGACGCCGCAGACCCAGGAGAAGACGGTGTTGGACATGAACTCGTCGTCGACCCACCGCTTGAATCCGCCCAGCGGCGCGCTCTCCGAGGACGCGGGCAGACGGGTGTTGGTCTTCGTCAACGCGGTCGTCGTATGCGGGAACCAGTAGAACTCGAAGTGATCGGGTGCGGCCGAGCGCTCCAGAAACGACTCGAGTACGCCCGCCAGCGGCTCGGGCTGCTCGACCGCCGAGAGCTTGAACGCCGGTACGCATTGCACCGTGATGTCCACGAGTACGCCGAGAGCACCGAGCCCGAGGCGGGCGGCACTGAACAGTTCGTGCGAGGAGTCGATCCGCAGGGTCTCCCCGGTCGCGGTGACGAGGGTGACCGCCACGATCTGGGTCGCGAGCCCGCCGAACGCCGCGCCGGTGCCGTGCGTACCGGTCGAGGTGGCTCCGGCGATCGTCTGGGCGTCGATGTCGCCGAGGTTCTGCATCGCCAGCCCGTGCGGGGCCAGCAACGCCGGAACCTCGTGCAGATGCGTACCGGCGGCGAGGGTGACCTGCTGAAGCTCCGGATCGACCCCCAGGAGACCGCTGAGCCGGGACAAGTTCAGCTGTACGCCGTCAGCGACGGCGATCCCGGTGAAGCTGTGTCCCGCGCCGATCGGCTTGACCGTCAGCCCGTCCCGGCGGGCGTCGGCGATCGCGGTGGCCACCTCGTCCGGCGACGCCGGAGTGACGACGCGGACAGGGTTGGCGGACTCCGACCGACCCCAGTTGTGCCAAGTCACAGGAACACCTTTCCTTCGCCGCGATACGTCGGCACCGAGCCCACGACCGTCTGTCCGTCCACGATGTACAACTCGTCGACGTGTTCGCAGATCTCGCCGGCCTTGGTATGCCGCAGCCAGACCCGGTCGCCGACCCGCAGTGAGCGAGCGGCCGCACCGACTACCGGCGTCTGCACCTCGCCGGCCGCTTCCCGGGCCACATAGGACAGCCCGGTCGGCCACACGATCTGGGGCAGCCGATCCGGTCCGGGCGGGCCCGACGCGATCCAGCCGCCGCCGAGCAACGTCACCCGGTCCGGGGCGGGACGGCGTACGACGCTCAGGGCGAACGCGGCGGCCGGGGCCGGCGTGAAGTGCGCGTAATTGTCGAACAGATGCGGACCGAGCAGCCCAGATCCGGCGGTCACCTCGGTGACGGACGGGTCGGACGCGGTCGCCTCCAGGCTTCCGGTGCCGCCGCCGTTGACGAACTCCAGCTCGGCCAGCTCGCGGACGGCGGCGACGGCGGCGGTCCGCCGTTCGATCAGCTCCGCCATCGATCGCTTCTGGACGGTCCGCAGTAGACGGCCCATGAGCGGCTTGCCGCGCGGCGCGTTTCCCAGCCCGGCGATCTGCGCCTCGTAGCCCATCATCCCGACGAGGGTGAAGCCGGGCCGCCGGACGATCTCGCGGGCCAGGGCGGCCGCCTCGGGCGCCTGCCGGATGGGCGACCGCCAAACGCCGACGTGCCCCAACAGGCGCGATCGGTAGGACGAGTCGAGCTCCATGCATACCCGGAACGGTTCACGGTGCGGCACGACGGAGTCGATGAAGTCCAGCTGCTCCACCGAGTCGACCATCAAAGTCACGCGCGTGGCCAGTTCCGGCGACACCGCCAGCTCCGCGAGCGCCGCGCGGTCCGCCGTGGGATAGCCGACGACCACGTCCTCGATGGTGCCCGCCAGCCACATCGCCTCCGGCAGCGTGTAAGCGAGCACGCCCCGATACTGCGGCAGGGCCAGCAGGCTCGCGATCAGCTCACGGCTGCGGATGCTCTTGCTCGCCACCCGAATAGGAGTATGCCCAGCGCGGCGGACCATGTCCTGTGCGTTGTGCCGCAGCGCTCCCAGATGGACAGTCCCAAAAGGAGGGTCCAACTCGGCGGTCGCCTTGTCGACCTCCGCCCAGCCCACGGGCAGGTGCGCTGCGGGCAACGACAGGTCGATCATTTGACGCCTTTCACGGGTGCGACGCAGAGGGCGCCGACGAGCGAGGTGAGCCCGGCGATGAGGTAGAGCACCCCGAACCCGCCCGCGTACGCGACGATGGCCGCGCCGACCAGCGGAGCGACCGCCTGCGGCACGGTCGTCGCGATGTTCATGATGCCGAGGTCCTTGCCGTGCGTCGCCGGGTCGGGCAGCACCTGCGTCGCCAGGGCCTGGTCGACGGACAGGAAACAGCCGTAACCGAGCCCCAGCAGCCCGGCCCCCACGGTGGCGACGGTCAGGTTCGGGAAGACGGCCAGCAGGATGGCGGCCAGGGCCTGGCTGGCCGACGCCGTGATCACGAAGATCTTGCGGCGGCCCAGGCGGTCGGACAACCGGCCCAGGTAGAGCGAGGCGGCGATCACGAAGAACATGTAGATCACCGAAAGCAGCAGCAGGGAGCCGTCCGGATCGGCCGCGTGCACGTGGTACTTCAGGAAGTACAGCAGGAGCGTGGTGCCGAATGCGTTGCCGAGGTTCACCAGAATCCGGCTGAGGAGGGTCCAGCCGAAATCGGGATGCTGCTTCGGGGAAACCCAGAAGCCGGCGAGCAAGCCGCGCAGGCTGAAGCGTTGCTTGTCACTCTGGCGGAGCGCTGCGTCAGGCGTACCAAGGAGAAAAGGAAGGACCAGCGCGACGAGCAAGACGGCGACGGTCGTATAGCCCCGGACCCGGCCCGTGAAGATGGTCGTGACCAGCAGCAGGCCGAGGATCGTGCCGATGGCCTGCGGTGCGGAGATCCAGCCGGAGACGAAGCCGCGCTGGCCCACGGGCACTTGGTCGGAGATGGTCGCGGTCAGCGCGGCCGTGAGCACGCAGAAGCCGATGAGCGCGAGCGTCCACCAGATGCCGACCGCGACGACGCCGGTTTGCGTGCCGAGAACCACCAGCGACACCGCGAACAGCAGCGTGCCGATGGCGATCCACGGACGGCGACGGCCGAACCGTGACGTCGTGCGGTCGGAGAGCGCCCCGGTCAACGGGTACGCGACCAGGGCGAACAACCCGGCGACGCCGGAGATGACGCCGAACGCCATGACGCTGCCGACCCAGTCGGAGGCCGGGCGTTGCGCCTCGACCTGCTCGGGCAGCAGCAATTGGACGGGCGTCAGCTGAGCCATCCAGATGCCCAGCCAGGCCAGGCCGAACAGGCCGACCCAGCGGCCGGTGACCGGCTTGGCGGGTTCGGCGAAGGCAGCGGGTCTTTCGGCGAGCATTTCGCTCATGCCGGCTCCGAAGTGTCGAGAGGGTCCGCGAGCGCGGCGATCGCGTCCGCGGCGAAGTCGATGATCGGCTGAGTGGCCGCGCGGTCGCGATGAACCAGCCAGCCGAGGGTGAGCCCGTCGGTCAGGGTGACGACGATCCGGGCGATCTCGCTCGCCGGGCGGCTCCAGGTACGCCCGGTCAGCTGAGCGGCCGCTGCCACGATCCCTTCGGCCGCCTTGTAGTAACTCGCGTACTGGGCCTTTGCGGCTTCCCGCAGTTCCTCCGTACGCAGCGCGTACAGGGAGAGTTCGAACATCGCCTGTTCCCGGGCGGGGTCGGCGGCGACCAACTCGACGAAGCCTTCCAGGCCTCGTTTGATCGTCTCCCGCAGGTCGCGCCCGGGCGCGAGGGTCTGCTCCGCCGCCAGGCTCTCGTGCTCCACGACGTACGGGATGAGCTCGGCGATCAGTTCGTCCCGGGACCGGAAGGCGTAGTGGAAGCTGGCCAGCGACATGCCCGCCTCGGCGGTGATCGCACGAGTCGTTGCGGCCGCCACCCCGTCGGCGGCGATCACGCGCAGCGCCGCCTGGATCAGCGCGGCTCGCCGCTCGGTCACCGCCATCCTGGGCATACGGCACTTCCTCCGTAGTGGGTCAACTGACCCAGTCGTGTGACCTAGAACTATGGCACGCGTCACGCTCCTTGTCCACGGCGCTTTTCGGTTTGGCGCGAGTGCTTAGGTGCTGGATCAGGGTTCTGGGCCGAATCTTGGGCGAAATACGACCGAGAACCCTGATCCAGCGCCCAAGGGGTTGGGTGCACTAACCTCATCGCGTGCGGTATGTCGCAGCCATCGATCAGGGCACAACCTCGTCCCGGTGCATCGTCTTCGACGCCGAGGGGCAGGTCGTCGCCGTCGACCAGCACGAGCACGAGCAGATCTTCCCGCAGCCGGGCTGGGTCGAGCACGATCCGGAGGAGATCTGGGCCAACGTACGCCGGGTCGTCAGCGGCGCATTGGACCGCGCCGGGCTGACCCGGTCGGACCTCGACGCCGTCGGGATCACGAACCAACGCGAGACGACCGTCGTCTGGGACAAGCAGACCGGCCGTCCGGTGCACAACGCGATCGTCTGGCAGGACACGCGTACGGACACTCTGCTGCGCGAATTCGGCGAGCCGGAGGTGTTCCGGGCGCAGACCGGGCTGCCGCTGGCGACGTACTTCGCCGGGCCGAAGCTGCGCTGGCTGCTCGATCACGTGCCCGGACTACGGGCGCGCGCCGAGGCGGGGGAGGTGCTCTTCGGCACGGTCGACTCCTGGCTCATCTGGAATCTGACCGGCGGCCCGAAGGGCGGCCGTCATCTGACCGACGTCACCAACGCCAGCCGTACGCTGCTGATGAATCTCGCGACGCTCGACTGGGACGACGACATCGTCAAGGCGATGGGCATCCCGCGCGCGATGCTCCCCGAGATCCGCCCGTCCGTCGAGGTCTACGGCGAGGCCCGGGGGGAACTGGCGGGCGTACCGGTGGCGGCGGCGCTCGGCGATCAGCAGGCGGCCCTGTTCGGCCAGACCTGCTTCTCGCCCGGCGAGGCGAAATGCACCTACGGCACCGGCAGCTTCCTGCTGCTCAACACCGGCACCCGGCCGGTCGCCTCGACCCATGGGCTGCTCACGACGGTCGGCTATCAGATCGGCACCGGGCCGGCCGCGTACGCGCTGGAAGGGTCGATCGCAGTCACCGGCTCGCTGGTGCAATGGCTGCGCGACAACCTCGGCCTCATCCGGTCCGCCGACGAGATCGAGACGCTCGCGGCGAGCGTGCCCGACAACGGCGGCTGCTATCTGGTCCCGGCCTTCGCCGGCCTCTTCGCGCCGCACTGGCGCTCGGACGCGCGTGGGGTCCTCGCGGGACTCACCGGCTACGTCACCAAGGGCCACATCGCCCGCGCCGTGCTCGAGGCCACCGCCTGGCAGACCCGCGAGGTCGTCGACGCGATGCTCCAGGACTGGGAGGGCGACGGCCTCGCGCAACTGCGGGTCGACGGTGGCATGACCGCCAACAACCTGCTCATGCAGTTCCAGTCCGACGTGCTCGACGTGGAGGTGGTCCGGCCCGCGGTCGCGGAGACGACCAGCCTCGGCGCGGCGTACGGCGCGGGGCTCGCGGTGGGGTATTGGCCCGACCTCGCGACCCTCCGGGCACAGTGGACGGTCTCGGCCCGCTGGACTCCCGCGATGACCTCAGGGGTACGCGAAAAGGAGCTGACCCAGTGGCGTAAAGCGGTGCAGCGGACTCTCGGCTGGGTCTGACACCCTGTCCCGCCCCTCGGCTGGGAGCGGGACAGGGCCGGTAGGTCAGCCCTTGACGGAGCCCGCGAGCAGGCCGCGGACGAAGTAGCGCTGCAACGACAGGAACACGATCAGCGGGATCACGATCGAGATGAACGCGCCCGAGGTGAGGCGCTGCCATTCGTTGCCGCGCGTACCCGCCATCTCGGCCAGGCGGACGGTCAGCGGCGCGGTGCGCTGATTGCCCCCGGCGAAGATCAGCGCGACGAGCAGGTCGTTCCAGACCCAGAGGAACTGGAAGATCGCGAAGCTCGCCAGTGCCGGGACGATCAGCGGCAGCACCACGCTGCGGAAGATCTTCGGATGGCTGGCCCCGTCGACCTTGGCCGCCTCGATCAGGTCGCGCGGCAGGTCGGCCATGAAGTTGTGCAGCAGGAAGATGCCGAGGGGCAGGGCGAAGCAGGTGTGGGCGAACCAGACCTGGATGAACTTGTCCGGCCCCTGCAGGTCCCACGCGGGCAGGATCGTGACGCCGCCAAGGCTGACGCCCCGGCTGAAGAAGCTCAGCAGCGGCACGAGCGCCATCTGCAGCGGCACGATCTGCAACGCGAAGATGCCGATGTAGATCCAGTCCCGCCCCTTGAAGTTCAACCAGGCCAGGGCGTACGCCGCGAGGCTGCAGAAGAAGACCGGGAACAGCACCGAGGGAATGGTGATCACGATGGAGTTGATGAAGTAGCTGGCCAGCCGCCCGTTGACGTTGGACGTGCCGAACAACACCTCCTGGTAGTTCTCCAGGGTGAAGCTGGGGTTGGTGAAGAAGTTCCACCACCCGTCGCCCTTGATGTCGTTCTCCGGGCGGAACGAGGAGATGAACAGGCCGAACGTCGGGACCGTCCACAGCAGAGCAATGAGGATCGAGACGACGGTGGCCGTGCGGCTGGTCAGCCTCTTGCCGACGCGCTTGGCGACCCCGCCGGGCGCGACCTCGGTTTCGCCGGTGACGACGGCTGGCGGTACGACGGTCATCGGATCTCCCTCTGCTGGCGGAGGTTGCGGATCTGGTAGATCACGATCGGCGTGACGAGCAGGAAGAGGAAGACGGCCAGCGTCGAGCCTCGTCCGGTGTTGTCGAACGGGAACGCCCAGTTGTACATGTCGTACGCCAGGACGCTGGTCCCGAAGTTGCCGCCGGTCATCGCGCGGACGATGTCGAAGACCTTGAGGGTCGCGATCGTGATGGTGACCAGCACGACGATGAGGGCCGGGCGGATGCTGGGCACGGTGACCCGCCAGAACATCTGCCACGGCGTCACACCGTCCAATCGGGCCGCCTCGACGATCTCGGCCGGGATGGCCTTGATGGCCGCGGACAGCACGACCATCGCGAAGCCGGCTTGGATCCAGATCAGCACGACGATCAGGAACAGTGTGTTCCAGGGTCCCTTGAGCAGCCACTGCTGCGGGGTGCCGCCGAGCCACACGACGAGCTGATTGAGCAGGCCGAGCTGCTTCTCGTCTTCGGGCCGGTACTCGTAGATGAACTTCCAGATGATGCCCGCGCCGACGAACGAGATCGCCATCGGCATGAAGATCAGCGACTTGGCGAAGGCCTCACCGCGCGAGCGGTCCACGAGTACGGAGTAGATCAGTCCGACCGCGGTCGACACGGTCGGGACCAGCAGCACCCAGAGCAGCGTGTTCAACAGGGTGTGCCGGGACTCGGGTTCGGTGAACATCCAGATGTAGTTCTCGAACCCGGCGAACTTGTTGGTGCCGGGGTGGGCGATGTCCGGCTTGGTGAACGAGAGGATGAACGTCCGGATCGCCGGGATGACCAGGCCTATGGTGAGCAGCGCGCCGGCCGGGAACAGGAAGGTCAGCGCGATCCAGCGTTCCTTGCGCATCGGCAGCTTGTCGAGGACGAACAACAGCACGCCGACCACGGCCAGGAAGGCGATGACGCCATAGAGCAGCTCTAAGAGTTTCGGAGGTTCGTTGCTGAAATCCATCTGATCTCCCGGTGTGCCCTACGGGGCCGGTGGGCGGCCGGAGCCCCCTCCGAGGGGGACGGAGCTCCGGCTGGTGTCGATGTCGTCACGGCCACGGCGGGCGCCGCGGCCCCAGGATCACTTGGGCCAGCTGTTCTCGATGTAGTCCAGCGTGTCCTTGGTGCTCTTGCCGTTGATCCAGTCGGTCATGCCCTTCCAGAACGAACCCGCGCCGACCGCGGCCGGCATGAGGTCCGAGCCGTCGAAGCGGAAGACCGTCGAGGAGTCCTTCAGGATCTCGACCGACTTCTTGTCGATCGGGTTGGCGACGTTCGCGATGTCCAGGCCCTTGTTCGCGGAGACCCAGTTGCCCAGCTTCGCCCGCGAGTTCGCGTGGTCGGCGCTGGCCAGGTAGGTCTGGAAGGCCTGTACCTCGGGCCGGTCGTCGAAGACCGCGGTGAACTCGCCCGCGCCCAGCACCGGCTTCTTCGACGGGTCGACCGCCGGGAAGTAGAACGCGAAGACGTCGCCGTCCTCGCCGACCTTCGTGCCCTGCGGCCACTGGTTGGCGTAGAACGACGCCTGCCGGTGCAGCGCGCACTTGCCCTGCGTGATCGGCGTACCGCCGGCCTGGAACGAGGTGGTCGCGATGGACTTCACGCCGCCGAGGCCGCCGTTGACGTACTTGTCGTTCTTCAGGATCGAGCCGACCTTGTCGACCGCCGAGGCGATCTTCGGGTCGTTGAACGGGATGCTGTGCGACACCCACTGGTCGTAGACGTCCGGACCCTGGTCACGCAGGAGGACGTCCTCGATCCAGTCGGTGGCCGGCCAGCCGGTCGCGCTGCCGGACTCGATGCCCGCGCACCACGGCTTGATACCCGTGGCGGCGATCTTGTCGCTCAGCGAGATCAGCTCGTCCCACGAGGTGGGGATGGTCCAGCCCTTGTCCTTGAACATCTTCGGCGAGTACCAGACGAACGACTTCACGTTCGAGCCCAGCGGCGCGCCGTAGAGCTTGCCGTCCACCGTCGCGTACTTCAGCCAGTCGGCCGAGTAGTTCTGCTTGGCCATCGTCTGGGTCTTGTCGCCGGCTGGCTTCAGGTTGCCCGCCTTGGCGAGCTTCTCCAGCAGACCGGGCTGCGGGATGAACGCGATGTCGGGCGCGTTGCCACCCTGTACGCGTACCTGGAGCTGGGCTTCGAAGTCGCCGTTGCCCTCATAGTCGATCTTGACGCCGGTGCAGTCGGCCCACTGCTTCCAGGACTGCTGGAGCAGGTCGGCTTCGGCGTCGCGGATCGACGTGTAGACGCTGACGGTCTTTCCGGCGATCCCTGTGTAGTCCTTGAATGCCGCACATTCCGGCTTGTCTAGATTGTCGCTGGACTTCTCGCCGGAGCTGCACGCCGCGAGTCCGCCGCCGAGCGTGAGCCCGGCCGCCGCGACGAGCGCCACGAATGAACGCCGCCTGGCTGATGCCATGGACATCTCCTTCTCACCCTGCTGGGTTCTTGCACGACCTGATCGGATCATGCAATCCCTTACCGTCGGTTTACGTCTAGAGGCGGGCCGTAGCGGGCTTCGTAACGATTCGGAAACCCACTCGTGAGGCCCTCGTGACCTCGGTTATCGTTTAACAAGACGGACGTACGGTTTTCTGAATACTGCGTGGGAGCGTGCACGATGTGGGACCCCAAGGTGTATCAGCGGTATGGAGACGAACGGTCTCGCCCATTTTATGATCTTCTGGCACGTGTTGGGGCTGAAGCGCCTGCCCACATCGTGGACCTTGGCTGCGGTCCTGGCAACTTGACGGCTTCGCTGGCCGAGCGCTGGCCGGACGCCCGGATCGAGGGCATCGACTCGTCAGCCGACATGATCGACTCGGCCGCTGAGCTGCCGGAAGCGCGTACGGGACGGGTCGGGTTCGCCGTCGGCGACGTGTCCACCTGGACCCCGCCCGCCGACGTGGACCTGATCGTCGCCAACGCGCTGCTCCAGTGGGTGCCCGGCCATCGGCAGCTGGTGCGCGGCTGGGCCGACGGCGTACGCCCGGGCACTTGGCTCGCCTTCCAGGTGCCGGGCAACTTCGACGCGCCGTCGCATCAGCTGCTGCGCGAGCTGGCGGCCAGCCCCGAGTGGGCCGGGCAGATCGCCGGGCTGCGCGACTCCGGAGCGGGCTGGGACCCCGCCGAGTACGCCGGAGACCTGCTCGAAGCGGGCTGTGACGTCGACGCGTGGGAGACGACGTACCTGCATCTGCTGCCCGCTTCCTCCAGTACGCCGCATCCGGTGCTCGCCTGGATGGAGGGCACCGCGTTGCGCCCGGCCAAGGCCGCACTCGCCGACCGGCCGCAGGACTGGGCGCGGTTCCGCGATCAGCTGGCCGACCGGTTGGCCAAGGCGTACCCGGTGCGGCACGGAGTCGTGGCGTTCCCGTTCCGCCGGATCTTCGTCGTCGGGCGCAAGCGGTGACGGCGCTGCCCGGCTCGGCTCGGCCCGCCGCCTATGATCACTCGATGCAGGAGTTCATCGCCGGTCTACCCAAGGCCGAGCTGCACGTGCACCATGTCGGCTCAGCGTCGCCGCAGACCGTCGCCGCGCTGGCCGCCCGGCATGAGGGCACTTCACCGGTGCCGGCCGATCCCGACAAGCTGGCCGAGTACTTCACCTTCACCGACTTCGCCCACTTCGTGCAGGTCTATCTCAGTGTCGTCGACCTGATCCGGGACGCCGAGGACGTGCGTACGCTGACCGCCGGGATCGCCGCCGACCTGGCCGGCCAGAACGTCCGGTACGCCGAGCTGACTGTCACGCCGTGGTCGAGCGTCCGGCGCGGGATCCCCGCCGAGGCGTTCTGCGAGGCGATCGAGGACGTCCGGCTGATGGCCGCCCGTGACCTGGGACTCCAATTGCGCTGGGTGTTCGACATCCCCGGCGAGGCCGGGCTGGAGGCGGCCGAGAACACCCTGCGGATCGCCCTGGACCAGCGTCCGGACGGGCTGATCAGCTTCGGCCTCGGCGGACCGGAGATCGGCGTGCCCCGGCCGCAGTTCAAGCCCTACTTCGACGCCGCGCGCGCGGCCGGACTGCACTCGGTCCCGCACGCGGGGGAGACGAGTGACGCGCAGAGCATGTGGGATGCCATCCACGAGCTCGGCGCGGAGCGCATCGGGCACGGCATCCGCGCAGTGCAGGACCCGGAGCTCGTCGCGTACCTGGCCGAGCACGGGATTCCGCTGGAGGTGTGCCCCACGTCGAACGTCTGCACCCGGGCCGTCGCCTCGCTCGACGAACACCCGTTGCCACAGCTCGTCGCGGCCGGGGTGCCGGTGAGCATCAACACCGACGACCCGCCCATGTTCTCGACCTGGCTCAACAAGGAGTACGCCGTCGCCGCCGACCTGCTCGGTCTCGACGAGCGGGGAGTCTCCGACCTCGCCCGGGCGGCGGTACGCCAGTCGTTCGCGTCGGACGCGGAGAAGTCCGCGCTGCTAGCCGAGATCGAGGCGTACTCAGACGCCGTGTAGGCGGCGTACCTTCTGCCAGATCTTGGCGTCGAGCGTCCCGGCCCGGTCCTGGAAGCCGCCCAGCGGCACCCGGATCGGGCCGGTCAGGTCCAGCCAGCTGTCGTGATCCGCGTCCGGATCCCAGGTACGCGTCGGGATTACGACGTGATCGTTGCGGTCCGACTGGTCCTGGCTGGTGATCTTGAGTACCTCGCGGTCCCGGGCGCCGCCCCGGAGAACCAGGCACGGGCGTACTTTGTGGCCGGTTCCGTCCTCATAGGGCACATCAGCCCACCAGATCTCACCTGGTTGCGGGCCGCCCGCCGGAGTGGTGCTTCGCTTGGGTGGGGCGGGTTTCGGGCCGCGGCTCGGCTTGACGGGCCGCTGCGGCCGCTTCTCCGGCCGAGTGACAAGACGCGTGACGATCACGACGGCGGCGACGAGAGCGACGGCCAGCAGCACCCACCAGATCATGGCGAGACTGTATGCCACACGTGCGGCGTCACGCTTGGACGGTCAGTTGCTCCAGCAGCTGGCTGGTGACCTCCCGGCACACCTTCTCCCCGTACGCCTGCCCGTAGCCGACCGGGTAACGGGTGAGGATTGCGAGGACGATCTGCTCGCCGCCGGCGGTCGAGGTCCACTCGGCCAGGCAGTTGAGGTTCCACAGGCCGGTACGGGCGTGGTCGGTCCAGCCGTTCTTGATCGCCGGGTCGGCCTGCGGGTCGACTTCGCCGAGCACCTCGGCGATGCCGAAGGCGTTGCCGGGCGAGACGTTGCGCATGAGGTCGTCGACGAGCCAGGCCACCAGCTCGGAGGTCTTGGCCCGGTCGAGGATCTCCCGCATCATCCGGGTGGCGTCGAGCGCGGTGATCTGCGTCTTGGACCACCAGGACTCGGTGATCGAGGTGCCGCTGAGCCCGCATTCGTCGATCGCCCGCTGGATGACCTTGTCTGCGCCCCGGCGCAGGTAGAGCGTCTGCGCCGCGGAGTCGTCGGAGTTCTTGATCATCTTGGTGATCAGCGCCTTGTCGGCGTCGCTCAGCGGCTTGCCCGACGCTTCGACGCCGGCCAGATAGTCGGTCCCGATCCAGGCTTTGATCATGGACTCGGTGTTGTTCGTCTGCTTGGCGGCGTTCGCGGAGCCGTAGCTGTCGCCGGTGGTCAGATTCACCCACTGCCAGGCGTACCAGGTGTCCTCGTCGGTCTGGACCCGGACGACGGGCGTGGTCTTCTTCGCCGGAGCGGCCGCGGTGGCGGCGCTCGACGACGACGGTGTGGGAGTCGCGGACGAGCTGGTCGCGGCCGGGGACGGGCTGGCGGCGTTGCCGCCGGACTGCGCGCTGAAGATGCCGACGCCGCCGACCGCGGACGCTGCGATGCCGCCGGCGAGGATGCCCATCAGGCGTCGACGGCTCAGCTGAGGGCGGCGAGTCGTGTCCTCCATGACCTCGACCATGACGGGTCAACCTGTGAAGGACCTGACAATCGTGCTCGCCGCGTGGCACACCTCACTGCGCGCGGCCGGACGGGGCGGCGGGCGCGGCCCACGGGTGGGCCGAGACAGCGTGGCGATAGCATGACCCGGGCCGGAATGTCCGGTCTGACGAGCGTCCGAAACTACTCGAGGAGCACACCGTGAGCGCAGCGCCCGCACCCGCCGCCGGCCAGACCGGAGACGCCGTCGTCACCGTGGCCGCCGGGACGACGGCCGCCGCCGCGGTGGCCGCCGCCGGACTGCCGGTGCACGGCCCGAAGGCGATCGTCGTCGTCCGCGACGCCGAGGGCACCCTGCGAGACCTGGACTGGACCCCGGCCACCGACGTCGAGGTGCAGGCGGTCCCGATCGACTCGCCGGACGGCCTGAACGTGCTGCGGCACTCCACCGCGCATGTCGTGGCGCAGGCGGTGCAAGACGTCTTCCCCGAGGCCAAGCTCGGCATCGGCCCGCCCATCGAAAACGGCTTCTACTACGACTTCCAGGTGCCCAAGCCGTTCCACCCCGAGGACCTGGCCAAGATCGAGACCCGGGCGCAGGAGATCATCAAGCAGGGCCAGATCTTCAAGCGCCGCCGGTTCGACTCGCTGGAGCAGGCCAAGTCGGAGCTGAAGGACGAGCCGTTCAAGCTCGAACTCGTCGACGTCAAGGGCGATGTGGACCCCGACGTCATGGAGGTCGGCGGCGGCGAGCTGACGATCTACGAGAACTTCGATCCCAAGTCGGGCGACCGTTGCTGGGGCGATCTGTGCCGGGGTCCGCACCTGCCCAGCACCCGCCTGATCGCCGCGTTCAAGATCATGCGCAGTGCGGCGGCGTACTGGCGGGGCGACGAGAAGAACCCGCAGCTCCAGCGGATCTACGGCACCGCTTGGCCGACCCGGGACGCGCTCAAGGCGTACCTCACCTTCTTGGAAGAGGCGGCCAAGCGCGATCACCGCAAGATCGGCGCGGACCTGGACCTGTTCTCCTTCCCGGACGAGATCGGGTCGGGGCTCGCGGTCTTCCACCCGAAGGGCGGCATCATCCGCCGCGAGCTGGAGGCCTACTCGCGCAAGCGCCACGAGGAGTCCGGCTACGAGTTCGTGAACACGCCGCACATCACCAAGGCGCAGCTGTTCGAGACCTCCGGCCACCTGCCGTACTACGCGGACACGATGTTCCCGCCGATGCAGCTCGAAGGCGCGGAGTACTACCTCAAGGCCATGAACTGCCCGATGCACAACCTGATCTTCTCGGCGCGCGGGCGGTCCTACCGGGAGCTTCCGCTGCGCTTCTTCGAGTTCGGCACGGTGTATCGGTACGAGAAGTCCGGCGTGGTCCACGGCTTGACCCGCGTACGCGGCCTGACCCAGGACGACTCGCACATCTACTGCACCAAGGAGCAGATGCCGGGCGAGCTCACGACGCTGCTGGAGTTCGTGCTGAACCTGCTCCGCGACTACGGGCTCGACGACTTCTACCTGGAACTGTCCACTCGCGACGACTCGCCGA
Organism: Hamadaea sp.; assembly: GCF_013362815.1. Lineage (GTDB taxonomy): Bacteria > Actinomycetota > Actinomycetes > Mycobacteriales > Micromonosporaceae > Hamadaea. The sequence goes on from NZ_JABFVK010000014.1 coordinate 101,291, forward strand.
AGTTCATCGGGGCCGACGAGGACTGGGCGGAGGCGACCGCCGCGCTGGAGACCGCCGCGCGCAACTCCGGCCTGGAGCTCGTGCCCGACCCGGGTGGCGCGGCGTTCTACGGCCCCAAGATCAGCGTGCAGGCCCGCGACGCCATCGGGCGTACCTGGCAGATGTCGACGATCCAGGTCGACTTCAACCAGCCGGCCCGGTTCGGGTTGGAGTATCAGGCCGCCGACGGCACCCGTCAGCGCCCCGTCATGATCCATCGCGCGCTGTTCGGCTCGATCGAGCGCTTCTTCGGCGTGCTCACCGAGCACTACGCCGGTGCGTTCCCCGCTTGGCTCGCTCCGGTGCAGGTGATCGGCATCCCGATCCGATCCGATTCGGGCGACGGCCCGGACCATGTCGCGTACCTGCGCGACTTCGCGGCTCAGCTGAAGGCGCGCGGACTGCGGGCCGAGGTCGACGCCTCGGACGACCGGATGCAGAAGAAGATCCGCAACGCGCAGGGGCAGAAGATCCCGTTCATGGTGATCGCGGGCGATCAGGACGTGGCCGACGGCACCGTCTCGTTCCGCTTCCGCGACGGGTCGCAGCGCAACGGCGTACCGATCCCCGAGGCCGTCCAGCACGTCGAGGAGTTCGTGCGGTCGCGGGTCAACACCGCTCCGACCGCCGCCGCCCCGGTCGAATAGCCGGTTGACGCGACCGATCCGATATGTGATCTTGGCCGGATGGAAGACGTTCGACTGGGATTCATCGGATTCGGCCTGCGGAAGAGTCTCGCGACGGCCGCTCACCACCCGGGTTCGGGTTCCCGGGTGGTGGCGGTCGCGGACACCGACCCCGTCGCTCGGGAGACGGCCGCCTCGCTGATCGAGGGAGTCGACACCGTCGCGGATTACCGCACACTGCTCGACCGGTCCGACGTCGACGCGATCGTCATCATGACCCCCGACCACACCCACCTGCGTGTGGCCACCGACGTGCTCGAGGCGGGCAAGGCGGCGTACGTGGAGAAGCCGCTCGGCATCACCGTCGAGGAGTGCGACTCGATCCTCGCGACGGCCCACCGCACCGGCACCCGGCTCTACGTCGGCCACAACATGCGGCACATGGGCGTGGTCAGGCTGATGCGCGACATCATCGCCCGCGGGGACATCGGCCAGGTCCAGACCATCTGGGTACGCCATTTCGTCGGCCACGGCGGCGACTTCTATTTCAAGGACTGGCACGCCCAGCGGGCGAACACGACCTCCCTGCTGCTGCAGAAGGCGGCCCACGACATCGACGTGCTGCACTGGCTGGCCAACGGGTACGCCCAGCGCGTGAGCGCCTTCGGTGACCTGCGCGTCTACAACCGGGTGACCGACCGCCTGGGGCCGGACGAGCCGAAGCACGACGACTGGTACGCCCCGGAGAAGCACTGGCCGCCGCTGGCCCAGTCCGGGATGCACCACGAGATCGACGTCGAGGACGTCTCAGTGGTGAACATGGTGCTCGACAACGGGGTGCTCGCGGCGTACCAGCAGTGTCATTTCACCCCGGACTACTGGCGCAACTACACCGTGATCGGCGACGCCGGGCGGCTGGAGAACTTCGGCGACGGCCCGGGTGGCGTGGTGAAGGTGTGGAACGCGAAGCGCTCCGGCTATCGCGCGGACGCCGACGCCGTGTACGACATCCCGGGAGCGACCCAGCTCCACGGCGGCGCGGACCCGCTCATCATGGCGGAGTTCTGCCGGTTCGCCCGGGACGGCGGGGCGACCGACACGTCCCCGGTCGCGGCTCGGATGAGCGTCGCCGCCGGTGTCTCCGCGACGGTCTCGCTGCGGGCGGGCGGGGTTCCGCAGGACGTCCCCGCGCTGGACCCGGCGCTGGCGGCGTACTACGCCAACGCTCAGGTCTGCTGAGCTCGGTAGCCGACCGGCCGATAGGCTGTCCACGTGGAACAGATCGGGGAGCCGGACGGGCTCGAACGGCTGTGGACCCCGTGGCGGATGGCGTACGTGCAGAGCGGCGACTCGTCGGCCGAGCCGGTGGGTTGCCCGTTCTGCGTCGCGCCGGACAACGACGTCCACGGTCTCGTGGTGGCGCGCGGCGACCTCGTGTACGCCGTCCTCAACCGGTTCCCGTACAACCCGGGTCACCTGCTGATCTGCCCGTACCGGCACGTCGCCGACTACACCGACATCGATGTGGCGGAGACCGCCGAGCTGGCGTCGTTCACGCAGACCGCGATGCGCGTGATCCGCAAGGTGTCCGCGCCGCACGGCTTCAACCTGGGCATCAACCAGGGTGGAGTGGCGGGGGCCGGCATCGCCGGGCACTTGCATCAGCACGTCGTCCCGCGGTGGGGCGGCGACGCCAACTTCATGCCGGTGATCGGGCGGACCAAGGCGCTGCCGCAGCTGCTCACCGACACCCGGGACCTGCTGTCGGCCGCCTGGCCCGCTTGACCGACTCGGCTCGGTGGCTCCGGTCGCTCACGACGCGATGGCTTGCTTGAGTGTCACACCCTGCGGGTATGCAGAGTGACGTGATCGGAAAACTGAGCGAGATCGTCATCGACACCCCCGACGTGGTCGGGTTGTCCGCCTTCTATCGCGACCTGGCCGGGTTCGAGGTCGTCCGCACCGACGACGACTGGGTCACCACCACGTCGCCGGAGGGGTGGAAGGTCGCCTTCCAGCTGGCCCCGAATCTGGTGGCCCCACGCTGGCCGGATCCGGCGTACCCGCAGCAGATGCACCTCGACTTCGTCACCGCGGATCTTCCGGCGGCGATCGAGCGCGCCGAGCTTCTCGGCGCGACCCGTCTACCCGGCGGCGGCGAGACCTTCAGCGTGTTCGCCGATCCGAGCGGGCACCCGTTCTGCCTCAGCCGGCGCGACGGCGTCGACGGGGTCGGCCTCGCCGACGTCATGATCGACTCACCCGACGGAGCCACGCTGGCCCGCTTCTACGCCGAACTGCTGGGGATGAAATCGGCCTACGAGGGTCCCGAAGGAGCGATGATCTCGGCCGGCGGCCAGCCCGACGTCTGCTTCCAGAACGTCGCGTCCTACACCGCGCCCCGGTGGCCGGATCCGGCGTACCCGCAGCAGTATCACCTGGACGTCGAGGTGGCCGACGCCGACGAGGGGGAGCGCCAGGTCCTCGCGCTGGGAGCGACCCGGCTGCCCGGTGGCGGCGAGGATTTCCGGGTCTTCGCCGACCCGGTGGGACACCCGTTCTGTCTGGTGTGGTGAGCTCGCCGACCGGCTCGAATTGATCGGCCGTTCGTCGGTGATCATGCTGGTGATCACGGGTTTGCCCGGTCGGACAAGTTGATCGATTTTGTCGATCGGGTGGCAGAACGGGGCACCGGCACCGCACGATTTCCCATAAGGACGCGACTCGTATTCGCGATTCGCATCCGAACGGGGGGTCAGGGTGCCGGTTACACGCCGCAGCATGCTCGCCGGTGGCACAGTCGCCGCCGGTGTCACCGCCGTCGCCGCGACGGTTGGCCCACGGGTGCTGGGTCCGCATAGGTTGCCGCTCGACGGCGGGTACGCACCGGCGGGCAACCCGCTCGGCTGGAGCAGCCGGGGCTCGATCCAGTGCTTCTGGCACGTGCCGACCGAGGCTCCACTCGTCGCGCTGACCTTCGACGACGGGCCGATGCCGGACTGGACGCCACGGGTACTCGACACCCTCGACCGGCTCGACGTCTCGGCGACGTTCTTCCTGGTGGGCCGGCACCTCCGGGATCACGCCGACATCGTGGCGGGCGGCCGCTACGACGGGCACGAGGTCGGCAACCACACCTGGTCCCACGCCGACCTCGCGCAGCTCGACGCGGACGGCGTACTGCGGGAGCTCCAGGCCACCCACGACGAGATCGCGCTGCAGCTCGGCCGGGAACCGCGGCTGATGCGCCCGCCGTGGGGCCACGTCGGCGGCTCGACCCTCATCGTCGCCGACAAGCTCGGCTACGACGTCGCGATGTGGAGCCAGCTGGTCCCGGAGAAGCAGCACGTCGGCGACCCGGACGGCTTCGTGCGGCAGATCGTGGCCGACGCCCGGCCGGGCTCGATCATTCTCGCTCACGACGTCGGCGCGAAGAGCCGGCTGCTCATGGTGGAGAACCTAGCGGCCATCGTGCAGGGATTGAGGGCCAAGGGACTGCGGCCGGTGACCGTTTCCGAGCTGGTGGCGTCCGCGCACTCGGTGCGGGCCGACGTCCGGTGAGCCGTCCCGCCGTCTGGCGTGACCGATCCCGAGTGATCAGCGGAACAGGTGGCGGGGTCGCGTACCGGGCAGCCCAAGCGGGATGATGGTCACGTGAGACCGACATTCGTCTTCGACGGTGACTGCGCCTTCTGCACGTTGTGCGCGAACTTCGTGAACCGGTGGATCCCGACGCCGGCCGAGGTCGTGCCGTGGCAGCGGGCGGACCTCACCGCGTTGGGCGTGACCAAGGAGGCGGCCCAGCAGGCCGTCCAGTGGGTCGCCGCGGATCGGGAGCCGCTGGCCGGACCCGAGGCGATCGGCGCGCTGCTGCGGTCGAGCAACGTGTTCTGGAAGCCGTTCGGCTGGGTGCTCGCGCTCCCGCCGGTCCGGGCCCTCGCCTGGCCGCTCTACCGGCTCATCGCTCGCAACCGGCACCACATGCCGGGTGGGACCGCCGCCTGCGCGCTGCCCGTCGGCCACCCCGCCGCGACGCCGGTCGCCCCCGCGCCGGTCCGCAAGCTGGCGAAGGTCTCGGCGATCCGGTAACGCTGTCCGTGTCGGGACAGCGGCCGGGTTCGGCGACCGGCTACGCTTCGGTCCGCCATGGACACGCTTTCCCGTACCGCCCGCACGACTCGAGTGGTGATCACCGCCGTCGTCTGCGCTCTGCTGCTGGGCGGAACCCTCTGGGGTTCCGACGACGACTTCCCGTTCGGCCCCTTCCGGATGTACGCCGGAGTCAACCCGCCGAACGAGCCCGCTCCTGATCCCCGGATCGAAGGCGTGACCGCCGACGGGACCGTGATCCTGCTCGACGAGAAGCGCACCGGGCTGCGCCGGGCGGAGGTCGAGGCGTCGCAGGACGCGTACACCGCCGACCCGTCGCTGCTGCGGGAGGTGCTGGAGGCGTACGAGAAGCGCAATCCGCAGGCCGCTCCGCTGGTGGAAGTGCGCTACGTCAACCGGATGCACGAGATCCACTCCGGGCGGCCCACCGGCAAGTGGACCGACAACGTGCTGGCCGATTGGCGGGTGGCCCGATGAGCTGGCTGTTCGCCCCGGTGCCCAAAGCCCGGCTCGCGTTGTTCCGCACGATCGTCTACCTGTTCGCCGCGGCCGACCTCGTGATCTTCACTCCATGGGTACGCGGCCACGCCCACGCGAGTGCCGAGTCCTACCAGCCGTTGCTGGTTGCCCGGCTGCTGCACCTGCCGCGGCCGACCGCCCTGATCGTCTGGGTCGTCTTCTGGACTCTCCTCGTCACGGCGCTCGCCGCCGCGACCGGCCGATACCCGCGGCTGCTGGGCTGGACCGTGTTCGGGCTCTACTTCGCCTGGATGCTGGTGGCGATGAGTTACGGGAAGGTCGACCACGACCGGTACGCGTACCTCATGGCCCTCGCGGTGCTGCCCACCTGCGGCCCGGCGCGCTACGGCGACCGTACGCCCTCCGAGCGTGCGGGCTGGGCGTTCCGCATGGTCCAGCTGGGCGTGGTGGCGACCTACTTCCTCGCGTCCTGGGCGAAGCTGCGGTACGGCGGTCCGGAGTGGATGACCGGGTCGGTGCTGGCGCGGGCGATTCTGCGCCGGGGCACTGACCTCGCGGACCTGATCGCGCCGATCCCCGGCCTGCTGATCGCCGCGCAGATCGGCATCATGGCGTTCGAGCTGTTCAGCCCGATGGTCTTCGTGGTGCCCGAGAAGTGGCGGCTGCGGATGGTCGGGTTCTTCTACTCGTTCCACCTCGTGACGATCGCCACGATCACGATCTCGTTCGCCCCGCACCTGGTGGCGATGTTGAGCTTCCTGCCGCTGGAGCGGGCCTACGACTGGCTGCGCCGCCGGTTCAAGCGGAGTACGCCGTCCGAACCGGCGGCCGAGCCGGCGCTCACCGGCTGACGCTGACCCGTCGAGTCGATCACCCGCCCCGGGGAACGATCAGGGCGCTGTGGACACGACACGCCGGCCGATCATGCCCGAAAGTTCATGATCGGCCGGATAGCGCCCGGCCGGACAGCGCCCGGCCGGACAGCGCCCGGCCGGACAGGGGGCGGGCTAGCGGTTGGCGTGCTCCTTCTTCGCGGCTTCGGCCAGGTGGGACGGCATCGGCTCGAACCGGGCGAACGACCGCCGGAACGTCCCCGCTCCAGACGTCATCGCCCGCAGCTCGATGGCGTACCGGACGAGTTCGGTCGCGGGAACCTCGGCGTGCACCAGGGTCTTGCCCTCGTGGTCGGGGTCGGCGTCGCTGCCGAGCACCCGTCCCCGTCGGCCGGACAGGTCGCTCATAACTGCTCCGACGTAGGCGTCGGGGACCCGGATCTCGACGTCATCGACCGGCTCCAGCAGCGAGATCTGGGCCTTGTCGGCGGCGTCCTTGAGCGCCATGGAGCCGGCCGTCTGGAACGCGGCGTCGGAGGAGTCGACGCTGTGCGCCTTGCCGTCGACCAGGGTCACCCGGACGTCGATCACCGGGTATCCGGCGACGAGCCCCTTCTCGACCTGGGCGCGTACGCCCTTCTCCACGCTCGGGATGTAGTTGTGCGGCACCGCGCCACCCACGACGCGTTCGGCGAACTCGATTCCGGTGCCCCGGGGCAGCGGCTCGACGACGACGTCGCAGACGGCGTACTGCCCGTGCCCGCCGGACTGTTTGACGTGCCGGCCGTGGCCCTGTGCCTCCGAAATGAACGCCTCCCGCAGAGCGACCTTCACCGGTTCGGTGCTGAGCTCGACGCCGCCCGCCTTGAGCCGTTCGAGGACTACGTCGGCGTGCGCCTCGCCCATGCACCACAGGACGAGCTGATGGGTCTCCGGATTGCGTTCCAGCCGCAGGGTCGGGTCACCGGCGGCGAGCCGGCCGAGGTTCTTGGCCAGCGCGTCCTCGTCGGAGCGGGTCTTCGGCACGACCGCGACGGGCAGCAGCGGCTCGGGCATCTCCCACGCCTCGACCAGCAACGGGTTGTCCTTGGCCGAGATGGTGTCGCCCGTCTCGGCGGCCGTCGACTTGGTGATCGCGCAGACGTCTCCGGCGATGGCGTACGGAATCTCCCGGAGGTTGGAGCCGAGCGGCGAGTAGATGTGCGCGATGCGCTCATCGGTGTCGTGGTCGGCGTGGCCTCGTTCGGCCAGCCCGTGGCCGGAGATGTGCACCGCCGTCTCCGGGCGCAGCGTGCCGGAGAAGACCCGGACCAGCGACACCCGTCCCACGTACGCGTCGATGGTGGTCTTGACGACTTCGGCCACGAGCGGGCCGTCGGGGTCGCAGGTCAGCGGCGCCTGCGGAGAGCCGTCCACCGAGGTGACGGCCGGCAGCGGGTGCTCCAGCGGCGTGGGGAAGGCGCTGGTGAGCAGCTCGAGCAGGGCGTCGAGGCCGACGCCGGTGGGGGAGTTGACCGGGACCACCGGGTAGAAGTGGCCGCGCGCGACCGCCTTCTCCAGGTCGTCGACCAGGGTCTGCACGTCGATGTCCTCGCCGCCGAGGTAGCGGTCCATGAGGGTCTCGTCCTCGCTCTCGGCGATGATCCCCTCGATCAGCTCGTTGCGGGCTTCCTCGATGGCGGGCAGGTGCTCGGGGTCGGGGTCGCGGACCACCGGCGGATAGCCCTCGGAGTAGTCGAAGACGCGCTGGGTGAGCAGCCCGATCAGGCCGACGACGCTCTCGCCGTCGTCACCGTGCATCGGCAGGTACAGGGGGATGACACCTTCGCCGAAGACGCGTCCGCACAGCGCCACGACCTCGTCGAAGTCGGCGCGCGGGTGGTCCAGGCGGGTGACCGCGACGGCGCGGGGCATGCCGACGCCGGCGCACTCCTCCCACAGCGCGACGGTCGCGGCGTCCATGCCGTCGACGGCGCTGACGACGAAGAGGGCGGCGTCGGCCGCGCGCAACCCGGCGCGCAGCTCACCCACGAAGTCGGCGTAGCCGGGGGTGTCGAGGAGGTTCACCTTCACGCCGTTGTGCAGCAGCGGAGCACAACCCAGCGCGACCGAGCGCTGCTGGCGTACGGCGGCGGGGTCGTTGTCGGTGACCGTGGTGCCGTCGGTGACGGACCCTTCCCGGGAAATCGTGCCGGTCGCGGCGAGCAACGCCTCGACCAGGGTCGTCTTGCCCGAGCCGGAGTGCCCGACGAGCACCACGTTGCGTACGTTGACGGGCGATTCCACCGCCGGCACGACGCCGGCGACCCCCTTCTCCGCGCCCTTGGCGGGCGCAGTCTTCTGGGCCATCGCAACCTCCTCATTCCTGGGGCTAAACCCGGACTTCAGATGTGGTTCACGTCACATACGTAAATCCCACACCCCGGAAGCCGACTTAACAACCCCGACACACAGATCCGGCAGTGCCTCCGATTATCTTTAGACCGCTATGGCGAAGATCTTCAGCGTCACCGTCAAGAGCGCCACCGTGCGACTCTTCGACCCACTCATTCGCGCTCTGCTGCGCATCGGCGTGACGGCCAACGTCGTCACGGTCATCGGCACGCTCGGCGTCGGCGTCGGCGCGCTCGGCTTCGCGACCCGCGGCCACCTGGTCGCGGCGGTCGTGATCGTCACGCTCAGCGCGCTCACCGACGTCATCGACGGCGCGGTGGCCCGGGCCCAGGGCAAGCCCGGCAAGTTCGGCGCGCTCCTGGACTCCACCCTCGACCGGGTGGCCGACGGGATGGTCTTCGCCGCGCTGGCCTACTTCTACCGCCACGAGACCCCGACCCTGGTCGCCGTGCTGATCTGCCTGGTCGCGGGTCAGGTCGTCTCCTACGTCAAGGCCAGGGCGGAGGGGCTCGGCCTCGACGCGAACGTCGGGCTGGTCGAACGGTCCGAGCGGCTGATCAGCATCGGCGTCGGGGCATTGCTCACCGCTGCCGGCGTCGGCTGGGGCCTGCCCGCCGCGCTCTGGCTGCTCGCGGCCGGTTCGATCTTCACCGTCGGCCAGCGGATGGCCCAGGCCGCGCGGTCGGACCGGCAGCAGCTCGCAGAGCAGCAGGACACCGCGTGAACCGGGACCGGCTCGTCGAACTCGGCTTCGCGGCCGGCTGGCGGCTCGTGCGGGCCCTGCCCAAGCCGGTCGCCGCGGCGGCCTTCCGGGCCGGTGCGGATCGTGCCGTGCGTCGTCAAGGCCCAGGGGTACGCCGTCTCGAAGGCAATCTGGGGCAGGTCCTGGGCGGGCCGGTGCCCCCGGAGCTGCTGCGCGACGCCGTACGCTCCTACGCCCGCTACTGGATGGAGTCGTTCCGGCTGCCGTCGCTGTCTCGGCAGCAGCTCCGCGACGGGTTCGCCCTCGAGCATTGGGAGATGCTCCGGGAAGCCCGCGAGCGGGGGACCGGGGCGATCGTGGCGCTGCCGCACGCGGGGAACTGGGACGCCGCCGGAGCCTGGGTCACCGCGATGGACATGCCGCTGACGACGGTCGCCGAGCGGCTCAAGCCCGAGGCCGTCTACCAGCGGTTTCTGGCGTACCGGGAGAGTCTGGGGATGCGGATCATCCCGACCGCCGGTGGCTCCGGCTCGCCGACCGAGCTGCTGGTCGAGGCGCTGAACGCCAATCACATCGTCCCGCTGCTGGCCGACCGGGACCTGTCGCGGCGCGGGATCGACGTGCGCTTCTTCGGCGGCAAGACCCGGATGCCGGCCGGCCCCGCGCTGCTGGCTCTGCGTACGGGTGCGCCGTTGTTCGTGGCGAGCCTCTGGTACGAGCCCGACCGTCCGGTCGGACGGCTCGTCGGTCCCCTCGAGCCGCCGCCAGACGGTACCTTGACCGAGCGGGTGCGCGCGCTGACCCAGACCGTCGCCGACGAGCTGGCCAAGGGGATCGCCCAGCACCCCGCCGACTGGCACATGCTGCAGAAGATGTGGCTGGCCGAATAACCCGGGCTGCGGGAAGAGGGGAGGGGCAGTGCGGATCGGGATCGTCTGCCCGTACTCGCTGGACGTGCCCGGTGGCGTGCAGTTCCACATCCGCGACCTGGCCGAGACGCTGATCGGGCTCGGGCACGAGGTGAGCGTGCTCGCGCCGGCCGACGAGGAAGCCGACCTGCCGGACTACGTGGTGGCCGCCGGGCGGGCCGTGGCCGTGCCCTACAACGGGTCGGTGGCGCGACTGGCGTTCGGCCCGATCTCGCTGGCCCGCGTACGCAAGTGGCTGGCCAACGGACGGTTCGACGTGCTGCACGCTCACGAGCCGACCGTCCCGAGTCTGTCGATGCTGGCCGTCATGACCGCCGACGGCCCGATCGTGGCGACCTTCCACAGCGCGTTGATCCGATCCAAGATGATGGCGGCGGCCCAGGTGGCGCTGCAGGTGGTGCTGGAACGGATCACCGGCCGGATCGTGGTCAGCGACCTCGCCCGCCGGGTTCAGGTCGAGCACCTGGGCGGCGGCGGCGTCGAGATCCCGAACGGTGTGGCGGTCGCCAAGTTCGCCACCGCCGAGCCGCTGCCCGGCTGGCCCGGCGAGGGCGGCGCGATCGGCTTCCTCGGCCGCTTCACCGAACCCCGCAAAGGCTTCGGCATCCTCACCGAGGCGTTCGCCCAGATCGCCCCGGAACGCCCCGGCCTCCGGCTGCTGCTGGCCGGTCCGAGCGACCTCGACGAGATCGAGCTGCCCTCGATCGTCCGCGAGCGGCTCACCTTCCTCGGCAAGGTGTCCGAGCCCGACAAGGCCCGGATGCTGCGCAGCGTCGACCTCTACATCGCGCCCAACACGGGCGGCGAGTCCTTCGGGATGATCCTCACCGAGGCGATGGCCGCCGGTACGCCGGTGGTCGCCAGCGATCTCGACGCCTTCCGCCGGGTGCTCGACGGCGGCCGGGCCGGTGCGTTGTTCGCCAACGGCGACGTCGGCTCCCTCGCGCGTACCATGTCGGAGCTTTTGGACGACCCGGGACGCCGCGCCGACCTCGCGGCCAAGGCCACCGCGGTCGTGGGGGAGTTCGACTGGCCGGTGGTCGCGCAGCGGGTGCTGGAGGTGTACCAGACGGCGATCGACGCGAGCCCGGGCAAGGTCGTGCCGGGCGCGGACGAGTCGCTGACCGCCGGGTGATTCCCGCGACATGAGCGACCACTACCATGCTCGACGTGGCGTGGGTGGTGGGAGTCGTGGCGGTCGTCGTCCTCGTGGGCACGTACGTCACGTGGCTCGCCGCGCGGCTGGACCGCTTGCACCTGCGGGCGGGCTCGGCCCGGCGCGCGCTCGATGCCCAGCTGGTACGCCGGGCGGCCGCCGCCGCGGTGCTCGGGGAGCAGGCTGATACGCCGCAGGACGAGCTGTACCTGGCGGCCCGGGCGGCCCTCGACGCGCCGAACGGTGAGCGGGAGGCGGCCGAGAACGACCTCACTCGGCGACTTCGCGAACTCGACGTGACCTCGGCGAAGGCCGACCCGGCCTTGGTCGAGGCGGTCGACGCGGCCGGTCGGCGGCTGGCCCTGGCCCGTCAGGTGCACACCGACTCCGTACGCGACGTCCTCACGCTGCGCGAACACCGCATGGTGCGGATGCTGGGGCTGGCCCGGCGGCACGGCCGCCCCGCCTACTTCGACATCGACGTCTAGCGCCTCCCCTCCGCGCGTCCCCTTCCGCCCTCTCCGCGCGGCCCCTTCCGCCCTTTCCGCGCGATCATGAACTAGTCGGGGTGATCGACAGCGTTTTCCCAGGAGACGGTTCCCGTTTGCGGGTGATCGACTCCCGAGCTGGGTGATCAATGCCACCCGTCGGCCCAGCCTGAGTGTGACGGGCGCCACACGGGCGGCCACCCGGATGCGATTGGCCGTAGGGCGGCGATCTCGCGAACGCGTAACATCGCTGGTAGACCCCCCTTGTATCCGACAGGAGTTGATACCGCCATGTCCGAATCCGTCAGCACGGCCGCGGTCACCGGAACCGCACGCGTCAAGCGCGGCATGGCCGAACAGCTCAAGGGCGGCGTGATCATGGATGTGGTCACCCCTGAGCAGGCCAAGATCGCCGAGGACGCCGGCGCGGTCGCCGTCATGGCGCTGGAGCGCGTACCCGCCGACATCCGCGCCCAGGGTGGCGTGTCCCGCATGTCCGACCCCGACATGATCGACGGGATCATCAGCGCCGTCTCCATCCCGGTGATGGCGAAGGCCCGGATCGGCCACTTCGTCGAGGCGCAGGTGCTCCAGGCGCTCGGCGTCGACTACGTGGACGAGTCGGAGGTGCTCACCCCGGCCGACTACGCGAACCACATCGACAAGTGGGCGTTCACCGTGCCCTTCGTCTGCGGCGCGACCAACCTCGGCGAGGCGCTGCGCCGGATCACCGAGGGCGCGGCGATGATCCGTTCCAAGGGTGAGGCCGGGACCGGCGACGTCTCGAACGCCACCACGCACATGCGCAAGATCCGGGGCGAGATCAAGCGGCTGACCAGCCTGCCCGAGGACGAGCTGTACGTCGCGGCCAAGGAGCTGCAGGCGCCGTACGAGCTCGTCAAGGAGATCGCGGAGACGGGCAAGCTGCCGGTCGTGCTGTTCACCGCGGGCGGCATCGCCACCCCGGCCGACGCCGCGATGATGATGCAACTGGGTGCCGAGGGCGTCTTCGTCGGCTCCGGCATCTTCAAGTCGGGCAACCCGGCTCAGCGGGCCGCCGCGATCGTCAAGGCCACGACCTTCCACGACGACCCGGACGTCCTCGCGAAGGTGTCCCGCGGTCTCGGTGAGGCCATGGTCGGCATCAACGTCGACGAGATCCCGCAGCCGCACCGCCTGGCGGAGCGTGGCTGGTGAACGACCCGATCATCGGGGTCCTCGCCCTCCAGGGCGACTTCCGCGAGCACCTGGCGGCGCTCGCGGAGTGTGACGTCATCGCCCGGCCCGTACGCCGGCCGGCCGAGGTCGACGAGATCGACGCCTTGATCATCCCCGGTGGCGAGTCCACCACGATGAGCAAGCTCGCCCAGGAGTTCGAGGTCTTCGACCCGATCGCCGCGCGGCTGCGGGCTGGGATGCCGGCGTACGGGACGTGTGCCGGGATGATCATGCTCGCCGAGGAGGTCCTCGACGGCCGCCCGGACCAGCGTTCCTTCGGCGGCCTGGCGCTCCAGGTACGCCGTAACGCCTTCGGCCGTCAAGTGGACTCGTTCGAGACGCCAGTCGAGATCGCCGGAGTCGAGGGCGGTCCGGTGCCCGCGGTGTTCATCCGAGCCCCGTGGGTCGAAAAGGTCATCGGCGACGTGGAGGTGCTGGGGCAGGTGGGCGACGGACCGGAGGCTAGGATTGTCGCGGTCCGGCAGGGCAACCTGCTCGCGACGTCATTCCACCCGGAGCTCACCGGGGATCTGCGCCTGCACCGCTACTTCGTGGACATGGTGCGGTCCGCGGTCTGACCGCAACACGACGGAGGGGTTATGTCCGGCCACTCAAAGTGGGCGACTACCAAGCACAAGAAGGCTGCCATCGACGCCAAGCGTGGCAAGCTTTTCGCCCGCCTCATCAAGAACATCGAGGTCGCGGCGCGTACTGGTGGTGGTGACCCCGGCGGAAACCCGACCCTCTATGACGCCATCCAGAAGGCGAAGAAGAGTTCCGTCCCGAACGACAACATCGACCGGGCGGTCAAGCGGGGCTCGGGTCTGGAAGCCGGCGGCGCCGACTGGCAGACCATCATGTACGAGGGCTACGGGCCGAACGGCGTGGCGCTGCTCATCGAGTGCCTCACCGACAACCGCAACCGCGCCGCCACCGAGGTACGCGTGGCGCTGACCCGCAACGGCGGCAACCTCGCCGACGCCGGGTCGGTGGCGTACATGTTCAGCCGTAAGGGCCAGGTTCTGCTGCCCAAGAACGACCTGACCGAGGACGACGTCCTGGGCGCGGTGCTCGACGCCGGCGCCGAGGAGGTCAACGACCTCGGGGAATCGTTCGAGGTGATCTCGGAGGCGACCGACCTGGTCGGCGTACGCGAGTCGCTGCAGAAGGCCGGGATCGACTACGAGTCGGCCGAGTCCACCTTCGTCCCAAGCGTTCAGGTGCAGCTGGACGAGGAGGGCGCGCGGAAGGTCTTCAAGCTGATCGACGCGCTCGACGACTGCGACGACGTCCAGAACGTGTACGCCAACTTCGACGTCTCCGACGACGTCATGGCGGCCATCGACGCCTGACGGTTTCTGCCATGGCGCTGGATCAGGGTTCTCGGTCGAATCATGCGTCAAGATTCGACCGAGAACCCTGATCCAGCGCCAAAGCATCAAGCGCCAAAGCATCAGCGCAAGCATCGAGCGCAAGCATCCAGCGCCAAAATGCGGGCTAGGACGTGCCGCGCCAGTGTCCCAGCGTGGCGATGCCGATGATCCACCCGGTGAACAGCCCGTAGAGCGCCCCGCTCCCAGCGCTCTGGAAGGCCGCCAGCAGCGACGGGTTGGTCCGGATGAACGCGGTCAGCAGCGCGGCGACGGCCGCCGCGAAGATGTAAGCCGACCACCCGGCGAAGAACTGGCTGAGGGTTCCGCGCGCGCGGGCCAGCTGTTGTCCGGTGGTGAGCATGAGGAACAGGCCGGTCAGCAGGACGAGCAGGATCGCCTTCAGGTCGTCGGCCAGGACGTCGCCGAAGGTGTCGTTGCTGTCGAAGCGCCAGGCCGGCCAGCCGAGCAGCCGGAGGAACCAGCCGCCGGCGGTGGTGGGGTTCGTGTGGTCGGCGGCCCAGTTCCGGTACCACGGGCTGCCGAAGACCAGCACCAGCACGAGCGCGGTGAGGACGCCGGCGCCGGTGGCGGTCCGATATCGAGAGAGCACTGCCATGTCGCGCCGGTTACCCAGAACGAACTCCGGCTAAGCGATCTCCAGATAGGACCCGGCTTCGGTCGCGGCTGCGACGGGGTCACCGGCCCGGATCGCCGCGATCAGTCCACTATGGTCACAGTAGACCTGCGGCGTCAGCTCCGCGCCGATCCGTTCGCTCAGGCTCGCGCGCAAGGCCGCGCCGAACGAGGCGTACAACTCGGCCAGCATGGAGTTGTGCGCGGCCGCGACCACCGCCGTGTGCAACCGGGCGTCGACCTCCACGAACAACGCGGCGTCGCCCGCGGCCCAGGCTTGCTCGCGCGCGTCCAGCGCCGCTTCCAGCATCGTCAAGTCTTCACGGGTACGCCGAAGGGCGGCGAGCCGGGCCGCCTCGACTTCGAAGGCGCGCCGGACTTCGATGGCTTCGTCGAGCTTCGCCCCGCTGAGCCGGCGGCCAGCCGCGCCGGTGAGTTCGTCGGTTGCCAGCACGTAAGTGCCCGAGCCCTGGCGGCGTTCGAGGATGCCGGCATGGACCAGCGCGTTCACTGCCTCACGGACGGTGTTGCGGCCGACGCCGAGCGCGGCGACGAGGTCGGGCTCGGGCGGAATCCGGCCGCCGACCGGCCATTCGCCGTTGGTGATCTGCTCCTGGAGCTGCTCGACCACCTGAGGTACGAGCGTCTGGCGCGACGCTGAGCGCAGGCTCATCCCTGTGTCGGTCCTTACATCCGGTTTCAGAATTCGTCCCATCATTCTACGATCGGATTCATGAGTTCGCCAGCCGTGACCGCCCCCGCACCTTCTCGTCACGTCTTGGCACCAGCGATGGCGCTGGCTGGGATCCTGTTGGTCGCCCTGAATCTTCGCACCGCCATCACCAGCCTTGGCGCGCTCCTCGACGAGGTACGCGTCGGGCTGCACCTGTCAGGCGCACTCGCCGGGATCGTGACGACGCTGCCCGCCCTCAGTTTCGCCGCGTTCGGGGCGCTGACCCCGTGGCTGACCCGGCGGTTCACGCCGGCTCGCGTACTGGTGGGGGCGATGGCTGCGCTCGCGCTCGGTGAGGTGCTCCGGGCCGTCACACACTCGGCGGCCACCTTCGTGGCACTGAGCGCTCTTGCGCTCGCCGGGATCGCCGTCGCGAACGTGCTGCTGCCGGTCATGGTCAAGACGTACTTCCCGGGCCGGGCCGGTTTGATCACCGGCGTCTACACGATGACGCTCACCGCCGGAACGACGGCCGCGGCAGCCGCCTCGGTCCCGATCGCCGAGGCGTTCGGATCGTGGCGCGCCGGACTCGGGGTGTGGGCCGTCATCGCCGTCGTCGCGATGCTGCCCTGGCTGCGCGCGGGCCTTCGGCGTACGCCGCCGGGGACGCGCTCGTCGGGCGCGGCGCTCGCCAAGGTCCACCCGGGCCGCAAGCCGCTCGGCTGGGCGATGGCGGTCTACTTCGGGACGCAGTCGCTTTCCGGGTACGCCACCATGGGCTGGCTCGCCCAGATCTTCCGCGACGCCGACTACAGCCCGACGACGGCCGGCCTGCTGCTCGCCGGAGTGACCGGGGTGGGCGTACCGATCGCCCTCCTGATGCCCTCGCTCGCTCAGCGCATGCGGAATCTGCGCAGCCTGGTCATCGCAATGTCGGCCGCCATGGTCGCCTCGTACGCCGGCCTCGCGTTCGCCCCGCACGGTGGCGCAGTCGCCTGGGTGGTGCTGCTCGCCATCGGCCAGGGCGCGTTCCCGCTGGCCCTCGCCATGATCGGCATGCGCGCGCGGACTTCCGAGGGAACGGTGGCGCTGTCGGCGTTCGCCCAGTCCACCGGCTACCTCATCGCCGCGCTCGGCCCGTTCCTCGTCGGCCTGCTCTATGCGGCGACATCCGGCTGGGTCGTCCCGATCGGCTTCCTGATCGTGGCCGCCCTCGTCCAGGGGTTCGCCGGAGTCTTCGCCGCCAAGCCTCGCTTCATCGAGGACTGACGCCCGCTTCGGGCGCGGCCGGCGTAAGCGTCAGATCACGGTTACGCATGCCTCAGCAGGTGCCGGAAGCATGCGTAACCGTGATCCGCAGCGAAGGGGCGGGGCAGCGGCGACAGGCGGATCTCGTTAGGGTCCGGCGCATGACCGATGCGATCTACCTCGGACCGGACCGGTCCGGCATACCGTGGCTGCTCGATCCGGCCGCACCTCGGCTGGCGGCGATCGCGCGCGAGTTCCGGGAGCGTACGCCGGAGACGTGGTGCGAGCCAGAGGCGGTCGCGGCGGATCTCGCTCTGCTGCCGGGGCTGCTTCGGGAGCGCCATTTCGGCGTGGCGACCGGGGTCACCGCAGCCGACGGGCTCGACGAGCTGATCGCGGACGCCCGGGAACGCGTACTCGCCACCCGGCCCGGCTGCTGGGGCGACGCGCTCGGTGATCTCAGCGATCAGCTGCGTCAGGCGTTGCGTGATCGGCACGTGAGACTCGGCGGCTCTCATCCCAGCCGGATCCGGGCCGGTGAGCCGGTCTTC
Source organism: Hamadaea sp. (assembly GCF_013362815.1). Classification (GTDB taxonomy): domain Bacteria; phylum Actinomycetota; class Actinomycetes; order Mycobacteriales; family Micromonosporaceae; genus Hamadaea. Next base: position 118,745 of record NZ_JABFVK010000014.1, read on the forward strand.
CCGGTCGACTCCGACGCTCCGGCCGTCGAGGTACGCGAACTGCACGGCGTACTGTGCGTGACGATTCGCCGGTTGTCCGGCAGCTCCGCCGACGACGCCGCACTGTGGGCGTTCGCCGAGCAAAGCGCGGAGCACTTCGCGTACGACCGGATCATCGTGGATCTGCGCGGCAACGGCGGGGGCAACGACGCGATCACCTACCAGTGGATCGAGCAGTCGCTGCCAGCGGGCGTGGTGTGGCCGGCGACCGCGTCCGGCTGGTTCGTGGGGGAGTCGCCGGTCGGCTTCTGGAACTGGTCGGCGTACCTCGAGGCGCGCGACGGACTCGACGCTGTGCCCCGCTTTCACCGCGAGCATCGGCACCAGCCTCGGCCGGACGACGTCCTCGAGGTACGCGCAGAGGACGACGACGCCCAACCGGCCGGGTCCCGTCCCTGGCACGGGGCGATGCTGGTGCTGGTCGACGGGGACACGTGCTCGTCCGGCGAATCGTCGATGTGGATGCTGCGGCACGGTCTCGGCGCTCGGGTGGCCGGTCGGCGTACCGCCGGAATGCTGGAGTTCGGCAACGTCGTGCCGTATTTCCTGCCGAACGCGGGCCTGCATGTGCAGCTCGCCACGAAGCGCAATGTCTATGCGGAGGCGGTCGAGCTCGTGGGCTTCCCGGTCGACGTCGAGATCGATCCCACGACGCCGCTGGCGGTGGTGGCGGAGCGCTTCGACCGCCTGCACGGCGGTGTGGGGACACGCCCCTGAAACATCGCTGAATGTGTGGATCGCCGACATGGCCCGGGTTCCCTCCCGGGCCATAAGTTTTCGCGACATCAGTGGTCGGCGTCACACCTTCGCCGCCACTCCCGCGTACGCGAGCACACAGGAGGCGGCTGCCGATGGCGCACAGCGCGCTCACCGCACGCGCCCTGACCCGCGATTTCCGCGGCTTCCGGGCGGTGGACGCGGTCGACCTCGAGGTCGCCGACGGCAGCGTGCACGCGCTTGTCGGACCGAACGGGGCCGGTAAGACGACGCTGTTCAATCTGCTCACTGGTTTCCTGACGCCCACTGCCGGGCGCATCGAAGTGGGCGGGCGCGACATCACCGGCCTCGCGCCGGAGAAGATCGCGCGGCTCGGCGTGGCCCGCAGTTTTCAGATCACCAGCCTGTTCGGTCAGCTGACCTGCCGCGAACACGTCGAACTGGCGCTGGCGGGCGACCTCGGCTGGAAGTTCTGGCGGTCGGACAAGCTGCTGCACCGACACCGTGACCAGGCGATGAGCCTGCTGGACCAGGTCGGCCTGGCCGAGCACGCCGAATCCACCGCGGACAGTCTGGCGTACGGGCGGAAGCGGGCGCTCGAACTGGCCCTGGCGCTGGCCTTGGACCCCAAAGTACTGCTGCTCGACGAGCCGACCGCCGGGATGGGCGTCGAGGACGTCGATCGCACGGTCGACCTGATCGGCCGGGTACGCGACGGGCGGACGGTCGTCATGGTCGAGCACAACATGAGCGTCGTCGGGGCGCTGGCCGACCAGGTCACCGTGCTCCAGGCCGGGAAGGTGCTCGTCGAGGGGGCGTACGCCCAAGTCCGCGACGACGAGCGCGTCATCAGCGCGTACCTGGGGGAAGCACATGTTGCGGATTGACGGCCTGAACGCCTGGTACGGCGAGGCGCAGGTGCTGCGCGACGTGGCGCTGGAGGTGGCATCCGGCGAGGTGGTGACGCTGTGCGGCCGTAACGGCGCCGGGAAGACCACCCTGCTGCGCAGCGTGATGGGCCTGCATACGCAGCAACGCGGCGCGATCAGCCTGCGCGGCACGGACCTCACGAAGAAGCCCGCGCACAGCCGGGCCCGGCTGGGGCTGGGCTGGGTGCAGGACGACCGCGGCAGCTACGCCACGCTGACCGTGACCGAGAACCTGACGCTGCCACCCCGCGTCGGGCCGCGCTCCTGGTCGCTGGACCGCATCTACGAGATGTTCCCGAACCTGTACGAGCGGCGGTCTTCGCCCGCGACCAAGCTGTCCGGCGGCGAGCAGCAGATGCTCGCGCTGGCCCGCGTCCTGCGGATGGGCGCCGAGCTGCTGCTGTGCGACGAGCCGACGGAAGGGTTGTCACCGCTGCTGGTACAGCGGGTCGGCGAGATTCTGCGGCTGGTCAAGGCCGACGGCGGCACCGTGCTGCTCGTCGAGCAGAACCTGCATTTCGCCACGACCGTCGCCGACCGGCATCACCTGCTGGCCGAGGGCCGGGTCGTGGAGTCCCTCGACAACACCGAGGTGCGTAACCGCGAGCGCGAGCTGCTCGCGTATCTGGGCATCTGACTCTCAATGAGGAGAACGCGATGAAGAGATTTGCGACGGCCCTGGGCGCGGTGGCCCTGCTGGTCACCGCGTGCGGCGGCGGCCCGCAGTCCGGCGGCGACAGCAAGCTCACGGGCGGCAAGATCGTGCTCGGCGTGCTCAACGACCAGTCGGCCGGTTACTCGGCCCTGTCGGGGAAGAACTCGGTCGAGGCCGTCAAGATGGCGATCGAGGACTTCAAAGCCAAGTACGGCGACAAGGCGGTGACCTCCGACATCGAGGTCGTCGACGCGGACCACCAGAACAAGCCGGATGTGGCCAACACCAAGGCGGCCGAGTTCTACGACCGTGACGGTGTCGACGCGATCCTCGACGTGCCCACGTCGTCGGCGGCTCTGAAGGTGGCCGACGTCGCGAAGGCCAAGAAGAAGCTCTACTTCAACATCACCGCCGCCACGACGGACCTGACCGGGAAGTCCTGCAACAAGTACACGTTCCACTACGCGTACGACACGTACATGCTGGCCAACGGCACCGGCAAGAACGCCACCGAGAACGGCGCGAAGAACTGGTACATCGTGTACCCGAACTACGCCTTCGGCCAGGACATGGAACGCAGCTTCAAGGCGGCGGTCGAGAAGGCGGGCGGCCACGTCGTCGGCGAGGACGCCGCGCCGTTCCCGAGCGACAACTTCTCCACCTACCTGCTGAAGGCGCCGACGCTGAATCCGAAGCCGGACGTCATCGGCACCATGCAGGCCGGGTCGGACCTGGTGAACCTCGTGAAGCAGTACAACGAGTTCAAGCTGCGGGACAAGGGCGTCGGCCTGTCGGTCGGCCTGATGTTCCTCACCGACATCCACTCGCTGACCCCGGCGGCGCTGGCCGGCACGACCTACACCGACGCGTGGTACTGGAACTTCGACGCCAAGAACCGCGAATGGGCCGACAAGTTCAAGGCGCGTACGGGGTCGCGGCCGACCTTCGCCCATGCCGCGAACTACTCGGCGGCCACTCAGTACCTCGAGGCGGTGCAGGCGGCGGGCACCGACGACGCCGACAAGGTCGTCGCTCAGCTGGAGGGCAAGAAGGTCGACGACTTCTTCCTGCGCAACGGTGAGATCCGCAAGGCCGACCACCGGGTGCTGCATGACGCGTACCTGGCTCAGGTAAAGCAGCCGGACGAAGTCAAGGAGGACTGGGACTACGTGAAGATCCTCAAGACCATCCCGGCCGCCGAGGCGTTCCGCGCGCCGAGCCCCGACTGCCAGCTCTGACGCTCATCGCCCGGCGGCTGCCGTTCGAGCGGCACGCCGCCGGGGCTTTTCGAAGGAGCACGATGACCAACTTCTTGGAACAGACCTTCAACGGTCTGGTGAGCGGCAGCTTCCTGGCGCTGCTGGCGCTCGGGCTCGCCGTCATCTTCGGCCTGCTGCGGGTGGTCAACTTCGCCCACGGCGCGATCTACATGCTCGGCGCGTTCGGGGCATACGTGCTCGCCGACGAGCTCGGCCTGTCGTTCTGGGCCGCGTTGATCGCGGTGCCACTCGGGCTGGCCGTGGTCGGAGTCGTCCTGGAACGCGCCTTCATCCACCGGCTGACCCGGCTCGATCCGCTCTACAACTTCCTGCTGACCTTCGGCCTCACCTTGATCCTGCAAGACCTGGTCAAGGCGCGGTACGGCGTCCAGTCCTCTCCGTACGCCGTGCCGAGCGCGCTTTCCGGCAGCGTCGACCTCGGCCTGTTCGAATTCCCGGCGTACCGGGTCTTCGTGCTCGCCATGTCCGTCGCGATCTGCGTCGGCGTGTGGGCCCTGCTGACGCGCACGCGCATCGGCATGGTCGTCCGTGCCGCCACCGAGCGCCCCGAACTGACCCGGGCGTTCGGGATCGACGTCGGCCGGTGGATCACCCCGGTCTTCGGCTTCGGCGTGGCGCTGGCCGGGTTGGCCGGTGTCCTCGCCGCCCCGATGCGGGCGGTGCATCCGCTGATGGGGGCGGATCTGATCATCGTCGTCTTCGCGGTCGTGGTGATCGGCGGCCTCGGCTCGATCTTCGGCTCGGTGGCGGTCGGCTTCGTCATCGGCGTGCTGCAGGTCTGGGCGGAGGCGTACGCCCCGGAGTCCTGGCGGGCGCTCATCGCTCAGACCCTGCCTTTCCTGCTCATGGCGGTCGTGCTCCTGTGGCGCCCGGCCGGCCTGTTCGGCCGTGAGGAGACCGCGTGACCACCGACGTGCTGCCCGAAGTCGGCCGACCGGCGAGGGCCCGAGCGAAGCGCTTCGCCAGGCCGGCTCTGCTGGCTGCCGGACTGATCGTCGCGGTGTGGCTGCCGAACGGCATCTACACCGGCCTGGCCGTCGACCTGTTGTGCTGGGCCCTCTTCGCGGTCTCCGTCGACCTGCTCCTCGGGTACGCCGGGCTGCTCTCGTTCGGCCATGCGGCGTACTGGGGCTCGTCGGCGTACGCGACGGGGTTGCTCGCCGTCCACCTGGGACTGCCGTTCCCGCTGGCGGTGCTGGGCGGGGCGCTGACCGCCGCACTCATCGCGATCCCGGTGGGCTTTCTCGCGGTCAAGCGCGTCGGCATCTACTTCGCCATGGTGACGCTCGCCTTCGCTCAGATGATCTACTTCATCGCCAACGAATGGCGCAGTGTGACGGGCGGGGAGAACGGCATGCAGTCGGTGCCGCGTACGTTGGGCTCGGCCGACTTGAGCGACAACTACTACTTCTACTACGCCGCGCTCCCGATCGTCCTAGGTGGACTGTGGCTGGCCTGGCGGATCGTGCACTCACCGTTCGGCCGCGTACTCGTCGCCATCCGCGACAATCCCGCTCGCGCTCGCGCCCTCGGCTACCCGGTCCATCGCTACAAGCTCGCGGCGTTCGTGCTGTCCGCGTTCGTCGCCGGGCTCGGCGGCGGCCTCTTCGCCCTGGCCCATCAGTTCGTCAGCCTCGACACGCTGCATTGGACCACCTCCGGCAAGGCCGTGATCATGGTGGTGCTCGGTGGGATCGGCACGCTCTGGGGCGCGCTGTTCGGCTCCAGCTTCGTCGTGGTCCTCGAAGACTCGTTGTCGCAGGCCGATTTCGCCAGCCCCGGTCTGCTCACCGGCGGCATCTTCGTGCTAGCCGTGCTGCTGTTCCGGCGCGGCCTCTGGGGGAGCGTCGCCGCCTTCTTCCGCCGCCGCTAACTCTGGGCGCTCATGGCGCTGGATCAGGGTTCTCGGTCGAATCTTGAGGTGTGATTCGGCCCGGAACCCTGATCTGCGTGCCTTGGGGCTTGGGCGCGAGCAGCCGGTAGGCGACCGGCCCCGCGAACGGCAGGCCCACGACCGACAAGATCACGGCCAGAACCATGGTCACGCCGGTCGGCAACGCCAAGCCGGTGAGCCACACCAGGCCCGCGACGATCAGCTGGTACGCGACGACGCCGAGACCGGTCGCGAAAAGCGCCTTGCCCACCACGGATAAGGCACCCGGCCGCGCCGTCCGCCCGAGTCCCGGCAGCGCTCGCAGTCCGAGCAGCACGCCGAGCCCGGCGATGCCGCCGATGCCGATCCCGGCGATGCTCCCGGGCACCGCCAGCGCCGGTTGCGCGGTCAGCCAACCGGCGTCGCCGAGCGCGGTGTCGGCGGCGTACGCCCCGGTCAGGCCGCCCCCGACGCCGAGGACCAGTACGCCGAGCACGGTGAGGGTCTTGGCCACGGCCGCAATGTACAAGGTCTGGCTGTGTGGGTGATGAGACTCACATTCGAAACGATACGGTCCCGTTTCAGAATTCGCGGGCGTAGTGTTCCCCTGGATGCGAGACGGAACCGTTCCGTTTCGTAAAGATTTCGTGACACTGGGGGGAACTCCCGTGGAGACACAAGCAAACACCGGGCACCCGAGGCGGTGGGCCATCCTCTCAGTGCTGGTCGTGTCGCTGCTCGTCGTCGTGCTCGACAACACCGTGCTGAACGTGGCCCTGAAGAGCCTCGCCGACCCGGTCAAGGGCCTCGGCGCGACCCAGGGTGAGCTCGAATGGGCGATCAACGCTTACACCCTGGTCTTCGCCGGGATGCTGTTCACCTTCGGCGTGCTCGGCGACCGGCTGGGCCGCAAGAAGGTGCTCATCGGCGGCCTGATCCTGTTCGCGCTGACCTCCCTGGTCTCGGCGTACGCCCAGAACCCGGGCCAGCTGATCGCGGCGCGAGCCGTGATGGGCCTCGGCGGCGCCGCCATCATGGCGACCACTCTGCCGATCATCACCAACGTCTTCGACCCGCGTGAACGGGCCCGCGCCATCGGCATCTGGGCCGGTGCCGTCGGTCTCGGCGTGGCACTCGGCCCGATCCTGGCCGGCGCGCTGCTCGAGCGGTTCTGGTGGGGCTCGATCTTCATGATCAACCTGCCGGTCATCGCGATCGGCCTGCTCTTCGTCGCGGCGATCGTGCCGGACTCGCGTAACCCGAAGCCGGGCCGCATCGACTTCCCGGGTGTACTGCTGTCGATCCTCGGCCTCGCGGCTCTGGTCTACGGCATCATCGACGGCGGTCAGGCCGGTTTCGGCGAGCCGAGCGTCTGGGCCTGGATCGCGCTGGGCGTGGTCGCACTCGCGGTCTTCGTCTGGTGGGAGAACCGCACCGACCACCCGTCGCTGGACGTCAAGCTCTTCAAGGACGCGCGGTTCGCCGCGGCGACAAGCCTGGTCGGGCTCTCGTTCTTCGCAGCCATGGGCGTGTTCTTCTTCATGTCCTTCTATCTGCAGCTGGTCCGCGGCTACACGCCGCTGCAGACCGGTCTGCTGATGCTGCCCTTCGCGGCCGCGCAGCTCGTGTTCGCTCCACTGTCGGCCAGCTTCGTCAAGCGGTTCGGGGCCAAGGCGGTCAGCGCCGTCGGCGTCGTCATCGTGACCCTGGCGACCGCGGGCTACCTGCTCATGGACCAGTCCAGCTCGGTGTGGCTGGTGATCGTCATGTTCTTCGCCTTCGGCGTCGGCATGGCCAACATCATGCCGCCGGCGACGGACGCGATCATGGCGTCGGTGCCGCGCGAGAAGGCCGGTGTCGGTTCGGCGGTCAACAACACCGTCCGGCAGGTCGGCGGTGCTCTGGGCGTGGCGATCCTGGGCTCGGTGCTGTCCTCGGTCTACCGCAACGGGGTCGACGACACCGTCGCGGGTCTCCCGCAGGGCGTTCCCGCGCAGGCCAAGGACGCGATCAGCGAGTCGGTGGCGGGCGCGCACGCGGTCGCCGACTCGCTCGCCGGGACGCCGTTCGCCGGGGCCGCCAACGCTCTGGTCAACGCGGCCGACTCGGCCTTCGTCGACGCGGTGCACGCGGCCGCGCTGGGTTCGGTCGCGGTCGGCATCATCGGCCTGATCGTGGTGCTCGGCTGGCTGCCGGGCAAGGCCAAGCCGAACACCGCCGCCGAGTCCGCCGAGAAGGCCATGACCGCCGAGCGGGCGGTTGAGGCGGTCGAGGTCGGGTAAGGTTTCCCTACCATGACGAACGTGAGCACTGTCGATGTCAAGGCCGGCACTGGTGCCGGCGCTGATGGAATTGTCGGCACTGACGTAACGGAAGCTCCGCGGGCGGTCGGCCGCCCGCGGAGCACCCGCGCCCACGAGGCGATCATCGACGCGGTCCTCGACATGCTGGCCGAAGGCACCTCGGTCGGCGAACTGTCCATTGAGGCGGTCGCCGGCCGGGCCGGGGTCGGCAAGGCCACGATCTATCGTCGCTGGTCGGGCAAGAACGACCTGATCCTGGAAGCGATCCGGACACTGAAGGTGCCGCAGCCGGTCAACGAGGAGCTCTCGGTCCGGGACAACCTCGTCCAGCTGCTCAGCGTGGTCAGCGTCAGTGTCGATCCCCGGGCCGCCCAGGTCTTCCCCTGCATCGTCCCGGAAGTGCTGCGCAACCCCGAGCTCTGGGGTCTCTACCAGCAGATCGTCGAACCGCGGCGGGCGCGCATCCGGGAAGTCCTCGAACGGGGGATTTCCGCCGGTGACGTGCGCCCCGACGTCGACCCGGAGATGGTGGCGCTGATGCTCACCGGACCCGTTATGTTGCAGCGGATGCTGAAGTGGAGCCCGACGATCGAGGACGAGACGTTGCCCGCGCGAGTGGTCGACACGCTCCTGCAGGGCATCGGCGTTCCCCAGAATTGACCATCGTTAGCACATAGAGTGCTAAACGGGCGCTTCGTGCGCCGGTCGACAGGGAGAACAGTCCGATGGAAGGCTCACCAGAAGCACAACCGCTCCGGATCGCGCTCATCGCACCACCCTATTTCGACATCCCTCCTGCGGCGTACGGCGGAGTCGAGGCCGTCGTCGCGGACCTGGCGGACGCCCTCGTGGACGCCGGACACCAGGTCACCCTCATCGCCGCCGGGCGCAACGGCACCAAGGCCGGGTTCGTCGCGCTGTGGGACGAGATCCAGGCCGACCGGCTCGGCGATCCGTTCCCCGAGGTCGCGCACGCGGCGGCGGCCCGTCAGGCGATCACTCGGCTGGCCGAGACCTCGGGGCTCGACGTGGTCCACGACCACACGCTCGCCGGGCCGCTGAACGCGCCCTTTTACGAGACGCTAGAGCTGCCGACGGTGATCACCGCGCACGGCCCCGTCACCGGGGATCTGCGCGGTCTCTACCGCACGCTCGGCCGCGAAGTGCAGCTAGTGGCAATCTCGCATCGCCAACGCGTGCTCGCGCCCGAGCTCAACTGGGTGGGCACCGTCCACAATGCGGTACGCGTGGAGACGTTCCCGTTCCAGCCGGTGAAGGGGGAGTACGCGCTGTTCCTGGGCCGTTTCCATCCCGACAAGGGCGCCCATCTCGCGTTGGACGCCGCACACGCGGCCGGAGTGCCGCTGGTGCTCGCCGGTAAATGCAACGAACCCCTGGAACAGCAGTACTTCGAGCGTGCGGTCCGGCCCCGCCTGGCCGCCGACGACCTCGTCTTCGGCATGGCCGACGCGACCGAGAAGCGCAAACTCCTCGCCGAGGCGAGGTGCCTGCTGTTCCCGATCCAGTGGGAGGAGCCGTTCGGCATGGTCATGATCGAGGCCATGGCCTGCGGCACGCCCGTCGTCGCCCTGCGGGGTGGCGCGGTCGCCGAAGTCGTCGTCGACGGCGTGACCGGATTCGTCCGCGACGATCCGGCCGACCTGCCGCGGGCGGTGCACGACGCGTCCGCCCTGGACCCGGCGACCTGCCGCGATCACGTCACGGCGAACTTTTCCGTCGACCGCCTCGGCACGGGCTACGTCTCGGCCTACCGCCATGCGGTTCGGCGTACGCGTGGACGACGGTTGCGGCTCGCTCCGCTGACGCTCGCCTAACTGCCGGTGCGGAGGCGGTGCAGACGCAACGCCAGCTGTACTTCGAGCGCCCGTTCCGGGCGTTGCCAGTCCGGCCCGAGCAGCTGCGCGACCCGGTCCAGCCGTTGCGTGACGGTGTTGACGTGGACGTGCAGCTGCTCGGCCGCCCGGGCCAGGCTGCCGCCCGCGCCGAAATAGCACTCCAGCGTCTTGACCAGCGCAGTTCCCCGGCGTGCGTCGTAGTCCACGACCGGGCCGATCGCGTGCTGCAGGAACCGTGCGACACCCCGGTCGCCGCCGTCGGTGACCGCGCCGAGCAGCAGCCCGACGAAGCCGAGCTCCGAAGTGGACGCCGCCTCGCCGGTGCGGCCCAAGGCGACCAGCGCGGTCACGCACCGGTCGGCTTCGGCGTACGCGTGGGCCTGTGCGGCGGCTCCGGTAGCCGGACCGGCCGAGCCGACCGTCACCGGGCGCCCCAACGCCCGGGTCAGATCCTTGGCGACCGCCCGGGCGGTGGCTCCGGCGTCACCACCGGGCAGCATCAGGACGACTCGGCCGTCCCGGGTCGCCGAGAGCCCGGAGCGGGTGGCGGCGTACGTGACGCCCCAGGAGGCGGCCCGTTGGCGGAGGGCACCGGACGAGGCGAACTCGTCGCCGATCGCCACCATGACGTGCGGTGAATCGAGATCCACGCCGATCCGGCGAGCGCGTACGCGCAACGCGTCGACGTCGCGCCCGGGGCGGGCGATGAGGTCGTCCAGCAGCTCTCCGCGTACGCGTCCCTCGGCTTCGGCCAAGTTCCGGCGGAACAACTGCACCAGCGCGGTCACGAGGGCGGCCCGTTCGAGGATCTGCTGGTCGGCATCGGCCAACGGCCGCTGCGGACGGCATACCAGGGTGCCCAGGTTCTCCGCGCCCGCGACGACTGCGGCGTACCACATGTCGTCCCGGCGTACCGCCCGTCCTTCGGCCCGCGACGCGGTGACCGCCTCGGCCAGGGCCGACGATTCGGGCATCCCGATGTCGCCGACGTGGGCGAGCGTACGGGCATCGGCGTCGAGGACCAGCAGCGAGCCGCCGAGCGCGTCGGTGACCGCGGCTGCCACGTCTTCCACGCCGCCACCGCGTACGACCAGCGACGTCATCCGGTCGTGGGCGGCTGCCGCGCGTTCCACTGATTCGCTGTGCGCACGGATCACCTCGTTGGCGGCCGACAACTCGGCCAGCGCCGCCTGCGTCTCCGTGAGCAGCCGGGCCGTGTCGATCGCGACGGCAGCGTGCGCGGCCAGCGAGACGAGGAGGGCCACTTCCTCCCGGGCGAACGGGCGGGCGGACCGGTTCGCGGCGTACAACACTCCGATGACCTGGGCGCCGAGCCGAAGTGGCACACCGAGGATCGCCACGAGCCCCTCTTCGCCGACCCCGGCGTCCACCTCGCCGAGATGCTGGAAGCGGCTGTCCTTCGCGTAATCGGAGGTGACGTACGGCGTACCAGTCTGTGCGACCAGACCGCCGAGACCACCGCCGAGCGGCAGGCGGAGGCGCTGGAACCGCGCGGAGATCGAGCCGTCTGTGACCCGCATGTAGGTGTCGCCGCGATCGGGATCGTTCAGCGTGAGGTACGCGATGTCGGTGCCCAGCAGGTTGCGCGAGCGATGGACGATCGCGGACAGGACGCTGTCGAGATCGCGCAGCCCGGCGAGGTCGCTGGCGGTGTCGTAGAGCCCGGAAAGCTCGAGCTCGCGCCGGCGGCGGCGCTCGAGCAGCGCGCGGACCCGCAACGCGACCGTCTTGGCCTCTTCGAGCGCGGCCAACTCCGCCGCGGCCGCGCCGTCGGCGCGCGCCTGGAGCAGCGGGCCCTCGAACTCGACCGGGCTCGCCTCGCGTTCGAGCAGCTCCAGCAGGTGCGACAGCGGTGTCATGCGGAGCATTCTCAGTGTGCTGTCCATCCGCCGTCCATCGCGATGCTGGTTCCGGTGATGAAAGATGCCGCCGGAGTGCATAGGTATGCCAGTAGTTCGGCGACTTCGTCCGGTTCGATCAGCCGCTTGATCGCCGCCTTGGCGAGCATGATCTCGGTGACGACCTCGGACTCGGCGATCCCGTGCGCCCGGGCCTGATCGGCGATCTGTCCCTCGACCAGCGGCGTACGCACATAGGCCGGGTTGATGCAGTTCGAGGTGACCCCATGCGGAGCCCCTTCGAGCGCGGCGACCTTGCTCAGCCCCTCCAGACCATGTTTGGCGGCGACATACGCGGCCTTGAAGCCCGACGCGCGCAATCCGTGTACTGAGGAGATGTTGACGATGCGGCCCCAGCCTTGCGCGTACATGTGTGGGAGGGCTCGCCGGACCAGCAGGAACGGCGCGAAGAGCATGACCTGTTCGATGTACGCGAACCGGTCGGGCGGGAACTCCTCCAGCGGCGCGACGTGCTGGAGCCCGGCGTTGTTCACGACGACGTCCAGTTCGACCGGGATCGCGTCGGGCGCGGCCGGGTCGGCCAGGTCCACCACGATCGGTACGCCACCCGTCTCCGCCGCGACGGCCTCGGCGGCCGCCGGCTCGCGGTCCACCACCAGCACCCGGGCCCCGGCCGCCGCCAGCCGGCGGGCGCAGGCGCGCCCGATGCCGCTCCCCGCCCCGGTGACCAGCGCGGTCTTGCCTGCCAGGTCCAGGCCCACGGTTTGCCCGATCGTCATGGCGCAGAAATTACGAGTGTCCGACCGGGCAACACATGTGTCCGCGCCACACACTCCACCCCGTGATCGTGTGCCGCTTGCCGCCAGCGCCGCTCCAGCGCCGCTCCAGCGCCGCTCCAGCGCCGCTCCAGCGCCGGTCGCGGCCGGTGCGTCGGGTGCGGCGTGCCGTGCGAACACTGTCGGGGCCGGACGATAGGGTGTCGTACAGGTGTGCGGGGAGGGGTGAAGTCGGTGCGCGTACTGGGAGTCGACCCCGGGCTCACCCGGTGTGGCGTCGGCGTCGTCGAGGGAGTTCCCGGCCGCCCGTGCACGCCCATTGCGTACGAGGTGGTGCAGAGTGACCCGGACGAGGAGCTGGCGCACCGTCTGTTGCGTTTGGACGATCGCCTGACCGAGCTGATCGCACTGCACAAGCCGGACGGCGTCGCCGTCGAGCGGGTCTTCAGCCAGCACAACGTGCGGACCGTCATGGGCACGGCGCAGGCGGGCGCGGTCGCGATCCTCGCGGCGGCGCGCGCCGGGCTGCCGGTCGCGCTCTACACTCCCAGCGAGGTCAAGGCGGCGGTGACCGGTTCGGGGACCGCCGACAAGGCGCAGGTCACCACGATGGTCACTCGACTGCTGCGGCTCGACGCCCCGCCGAAGCCGGCGGACGCGGCCGACGCGTTGGCGCTGGCCATCTGCCATGTGTGGCGGGGCGGCACGCGCGACAAGGTGGCGGCGGCGTTGCACCAGTATCGGAGGGGTCGATGATCGCGAGCGTGGCGGGCAAGGTCGCCTGGGTCGGCGCGGACACCACGGTGGTCGAGGTCGGCGGGGTCGGCCTGGCCGTGCATTGCACGCCGAACACGCTGGCCACGCTCCGGGTCGGCCACGACGCGCGGCTGTCCACGACGCTCATCGTCCGCGAGGACGCGCTCACCCTCTACGGCTTCGTCGACGACGAAGAGCGGGAGATCTTCGAACTCCTGCAGACCGTGGGCGGTGTGGGCCCGCGGGTCGCCCAAGCCGTGCTGTCGGTCCATTCTCCTTATTCGGTACGCGTTGCGATCGCCAACGGCGAGGTCTCCGTGTTGACCAAGGTGCCCGGGATCGGGAAGAAGGGCGCCGAGCGGATCATCCTCGAACTGCGCGACAAGGTCGGTCCGGTCGACGCGGCCGCCTCGGTGAAGGGCGTACCCCGGCAGATGCCCTGGCAGGAGCAGGTCCGTCAGGGCCTGGTCGGGCTGGGCTGGACGGCGAGCCAGGCCGACCAGGCGATCGGTACCGTGGCGTCCGGCCTCGACGACGGCCCCACACCGCCCGTGCCCGTACTGCTGAAGCAGGCGATCAAGCTGCTGGGTAGGACCCGGTGAGCGAGTCCGTCGTCAGCGCGGTCGCCTCCCCGGAGGAGCGCGACGCCGAGGCGACCGTCCGGCCGAAGCGCCTCAGCGAGTTCATCGCCCAGGAACGCGTACGCGAGCAGCTGGAAGTCCTGCTGCACAGCGCGCTGCGCCGGGGCTCGCCGCCGGATCACATCCTGTTCTCGGGCTCGCCGGGACTCGGCAAGACGACGTTGGCCATGATCGTCGCGGCCGAGCTGGGCGGCGGACTGCGGATGACCAGCGGGCCGGCCATCGAGCGCTCCGGCGACCTCGCCGCGATCCTCACCAGTCTCGCCGCCGGTGACGTCCTGTTCATCGACGAGATCCACCGCATCGCCAAGCCGGCCGAGGAGCTGCTGTATTCGGCCATGGAGGACTTCCGGGTCGACGTCATCGTCGGCAAGGGACCGGGCGCGACCGCCATTCCGCTGGACGTGGAGCCGTTCACCCTGGTCGGAGCGACTACCCGGGCCGGGCTGCTCACCGGCCCGATGCGGGATCGGTTCGGGTTCGTCGGGCACCTGGAGTTCTACACCGGGACGGAGCTGACCGCTCTGCTGCACCGATCGGCCCAGATCCTCGGCGTACCGGCGACCGAAGACGGGGTGGTCGAGATCGCCGGGCGGTCGCGGGGGACACCTCGGATCGCCAACCGGCTGCTGCGGCGCGTACGCGACTATGCCGAGCTGCGGGCCGACGGCGTGGTGACGCTCGACGCGGCCAAGGCCGCGCTCCGGGTTTACGACGTCGACGACCTTGGGCTCGACCGGCTGGACAAGGCGGTCCTGGCGGCCCTCGTCGAGACGTTCGGCGGTGGACCGGTCGGGCTGTCGACGCTCGCGGTCGCCGTGGGGGAGCAGCCCGAAACCGTCGCCGAGGTCTGTGAGCCCTTTCTCGTCCGGGCCGGCCTGCTGGCGCGTACGCCCCGGGGCCGGGTGGCGACTCCAGCCGCGTGGCAGCACCTCGGCCGTACGCCGCCGAACCATGTGTTTCCGGGACAGACGGGCACGCAACTCCCGGGACAAACAGCCGGGAATGGTATGTTTTCCGGCGGCGCCGCCGGGGCGCCAGACCTGTTCAGTACTGCGGACGAAGCCGAATAAGTGCCGTGATCGTAATGTGATCGCCACGGGGGGTGTGGCGATCGGCGGTCCAGCGACTAGACTTCGCGCGGTCCGAACGGACATTCTTCGCCTGCCCCGGAACTCGGGGTGGGCTGAAACGGAAGGTCAGAAACCGTGTTCTTCGCGGCAGGCAATTCGGGCGGCAGTGCGCTGCCGACGCTGCTTTTCTTCGGCCTGATGGCCGCCCTGATGTACTTCATGATCATCCGCCCGCAGAGCAAGCGGCGCAAGGAGGCCATGGAGCTGCAGCGCAACGTCGCCGTCGGCGACGAGGTGGTGACCGTCGTGGGCCTGCACGCCACCGTCGCGGGCATCGACGACGAGAACAACACCGTGCTGCTGGAGATCGCGCCGGGCGTGAACGCGACCTATGAGCGCGCCGCCATCGGCCGGGTCATCAAGGCTCCCACCGCCGAGGAGACCACGGCGACCGAGTCCGCCGACGAGACCCCGCAGGTCATCGAGCAGGGCCGCTAGACACTCAGACCCACCCCGGCGCCGTCGACCCGGCGCCGGGCCCACCCTCCCCACCCGTTCCCCATGCAAGGAGACCCGAGGCCGTGGCACCACCTCAAGGACAGATGAAGCCAGGGCGGCAGCTAGCCGTCCTCGCCGGTCTCTTCGTCGTCCTCTATCTGCTTGTCTTCTTCACCTCCGGCGCCAGCGGCAGCTTCACCGACCGTCTGCACCCCCGACTCGGCCTCGACCTGGTCGGCGGGATGCGGATGACGCTGGTGGCCCAGGGCAAGACGCCCTCGGCCAAGGAGATGGAGCAGGCTCGGCAGATCATCGAGGCCCGGGTGAACGGCACCGGTGTCACCGAGGCCGAGGTCGTCACGGAGAGCGACAAGAACATCGTGGTCTCCATCCCGGGCAGCAACACCGCTGACCTCGAGGACGTCGGCCAGCCCGCGCAGCTGTTCTTCCGCAAGGTCATCAACTCGGCGCAGGACGTCAGCGGCGCCCTCGCGGCGGCCACGGCCAGCCCGAGCCCGTCCGCCTCCACGTCCGCCTCGCCGAAGCCGTCGAGCTCGACCTCCGCTTCGCCGAAGCCGTCGACGAGCGCCTCGACGGGTGGCCAGGGTGGCGGTGCGGCCGCTAGCGCCACGCCGAGCGCGTCCGCCTCGACGTCCCCCTCCGCGGCGGCCAGCCCGACGCCGAGCGCCAAGGCGCTCACCCAGGAGCAGACGGCGACTCTCGACGAGGTCAAGAAGAAGGTCGGCACCACCGTGTACGCGGCCGCCGAGGCGCTCACCGCCCCGGTCGACGTCTCCACCGACCCGACCGCCGCGATGCAGTACGCCAAGTTCGCCGACCTGACGCCGGCCGAGGTCGCCGTCCTTCCGGCGAAGATCCAGTTCAACGTCCCGCAGATCGGCTGCGACCAGCTCGGCAAGCGCCCGGTCGGCTCGATCAGCGACCGGAATTCCCAGGTCGTCGCCTGTGAAGACAGCAACAAGTATCTGCTGGACGTCTCGAAGGTCGCCGGCACCGATGTCGGCAGCGCGCAGGCCGTGCCGCCGAACGCGCAGCAGGCCGAGTGGGTCGTCAGCCTGAAGTTCAAGGGCGACGGCCAGGACAAGTGGACCGACCTCACCAAGGAGGCGGTCAACAAGACCGGCACCACCTGCGAGATCAAGGGCAACGAGGGCAACTGCCTCGTCGCCGTGGTCCTGGACAACAAGGTGATCTCCGCACCCGAGATCCGACAGGTGCTCACGAGCGACTCGACGATCAGCGGCAGCTTCACCTCGGAAACCTCCGCCGACCTCGCGAACAAGCTGAACTACGGCGCGCTGCCGGTGACCTTCCAAGCGGAGGAGGCGCAGCACGTCACCGCGACGCTCGGTGCGGCTCAGCTGAAGGCGGGTCTGCTGGCGGCCGGTCTCGGCATGCTGCTGGTCATCGTCTACGCGTTCTTCTACTACCGCCTGCTCGGCTCGGTCATTTTCCTCTCGCTCGTGCTGTCCGGTCTGCTCACCTTCGGTGCGCTGGTCTGGCTCGGCCGGACGATGGGCTTCACGCTGAGCCTCGCGGGCATGGCCGGTTTCGTGGTGTCCCTAGGTGTCGCGGCCGACTCCTTCGTCATCTACTTCGAACGATTGAAGGACGAGATCCGAGAAGGCAGAGCACCGCGCAGCGCCGTGCAGCGGGCGTGGGTCCGAGCCAGGCGGACGATCATCACCGCCAACACGGTGACGGTCATGGCCGCGGTGGTCCTCTACCTCTTCTCGGCAGGGGCGGTGAAGGGCTTCGCCTTCGCGCTGGGCCTGTCGACCGTCCTCGACCTCGTGGTGGTGTTCCTCTTCCGGCACCCGATGATGGAGATGTTCGCCCGGACCAAGGCGTTCATGTCGCCGCGCGTCAGCGGCCTAGGCCGGGTCCTGCAACAGGCCAACGAAGACGAGGCCGACCAGCCGCGTCGCTACCGGGCCAAGGAGGCCTGACATGAGCAAGTCGGGACTTGCGACGCGCCTCTACCGCGGTGAGGCCGGCCTCAACATCATCGGCAAGCGGAAGGTCTGGTTCGGCGTCGTCGGCGCGGTCTTCGTGCTCGCCCTGATCAGCTTCTTCACCCTGGGCTTCAAGTCCGGTATCGAGTTCACCGGCGGCACGGAGTTCACCGTGCCGGCCAAGGTGGGCACGATCGAGAGCGTGCAGACCGCGGTCAGCGAGCAGATCGTCAAGGCGGACCCCGAGGCGAAGGTCGCCACCAGCCAGCACCTCGGTGGCGGCACGCCGTCGTACAAGATCCGGACCACGGCGCTGACCAACGAGCAGGCGAACGAAGTTCGCACGGCGTTGGCCCAGAAGTACAACGTCGGCGTCGACGAGATCTCCAGCAGCGTCGTCTCGGGCGCGTGGGGCAAGCAGGTCACCGAGAAGGCGCTGTTCAGCCTCGCGATCTTCCTCGCCCTGGTGACGATCTTCCTGATCATCCGGTTCGAGTGGCGGATGGCCGTCGCGGCGCTCGCGTCGCTGGCCTTCGACCTCGTCGCCGCGGCCGCGGTGTACTCGCTGGTCGGTTTCGAGGTCACGCCGTCGACCGTGATCGGCTTCCTCACGATCCTGGGCTTCGCGCTCTACGACGTCGTCGTGGTGTTCGACAAGGTTCAGGAGAACACCCGGTCGATCACCGGCAGCAGCACGCAGACGTACGCCGAGGCGGCCAATCTCGCCGTCAACCAGACCCTCATGCGGTCCATCAACACCGGTCTGGTCGCGCTGCTGCCCGTCGGTGGTCTGCTGTTCATCGGGGCCGGCCTGCTCGGCGCGGGCACCTTGAAGGACCTTGGTCTGGTGCTGTTCATCGGTATGGGCACCGCGGTGTACTCCTCGATCTTCTTCGCGACGCCGGTCCTCGTGACGCTGAAGGAGTACGAGCCGAAGATCGCCACGCACACCCAGCGGGTGCTGGCCCGCCGGGCGAGCGGCGCGGGCAAGGCCGCCGCCGGTACGCCGACCCAGGCGGCTCCGGAGCCGGAGCTCGCCACGACGGGAGGCGGCGGCACT
>NZ_JABFVK010000093.1 GCF_013362815.1 Hamadaea sp.
TCGCTGCGCGCGTTGGGCGCTTTCGCTGCGCGCGTTGGGCGCTTTCGCTGCGCGCGTTGGGCGCTTTCGCTGCGCGCGTTGGGCGCTGGATCACGGTTCTGGGTCGTATTTCGCGCAAGATTCGACCCAGATCACTGATCCAGCGCGAAAGGCGCAAGGCGCGGGTCAGGCCGAGCGAGCGCGCAAGGCGCGGGTCAGGCCGAGCGAGCGCGCAAGGCGCGGGTCAGGCCGAGCGGGCGAGGCGAGCGCGCAAGGAAAGCTCCCGAGCGAGCTCGAACGCCTCAGCCAGGTCGCGTTCGGGAGCCGACGCCGGGGGAGCACCGGCGACGTCCACATGCACGGTGGCCAACCCGAGACGGCGCTGCATCGGCCCCTGCTGGACGCGTACCGACTGGATCCGCGCGTACGGAACCAGCCGGAGTCGCCGGGTCAGCAGCCCGTCCACGGTCGCGAAGACGTGCGGCGTCACTCCGGCGGCGAGCACTCGGCGGGCCAGCGGCGCGAGCCAGACCGCCCGGCTGGGCACTCCGCTGAGCGGCAGCGCCGCGATGTCCACCGGCGCGAGCTCGCCCGCGACCCGCGGGAGCAGCCACGGGATCACCTCGCGCGCCTCGTCCAGCGTGGCGACCGGCAGCAGCGTAGTGGCCTCGTGGTCGTCCGGGTCCGAGCCCTGTGAACCCTGGGCGGCGATGTCCACTGTGGCCTTCAACCAGCGTTTCGGCCGCCAGATCAGCGGCCAGGTCACCGTCACCGCTTGCACCCGCTGCACCGGCACCGTCTGGCTGTGCGTCTCGGTCAGCCCCCGCCGCACGTGCAACCGCGACTCCCGCTCGGTGAGCGTGCACCGCCAGTTGCGGGTCACTCGGCGTACCGGGCGGACGAGCACGCCGATCAACGCGGTGACCATGCTCGCGATCGCGATGAAGCCGAAGCTCCCGGCCAGTTCGAACTGCACGACGACGAACGCCGCCGCGATCGGCAGGAAGATCACCTCCGGCGTCAGCGCCTGGCTCAGCAACAGATCCTCGTCCCGCGCCGCGTACAGGACCGGCTCCGGTCCGTGCGGCTCGCTCTCCGCGCGCACGACCGGGCCGTTCGCCAATTCCAGCAGATGGGTACGCAGAGAGCTGGCTTCGGAGACGGTCAAGTAGGCCAGCGGTGCTTCCGCCTTTCCTCCGCCCACTACTTCGAGGCGGAGTTCGGCAAGCCCGGTCAGCTGCGCCAGAAACGGCCGGACTACTTCGACCGACTGGAGCCGTTCCAGCGGGATCGTGCGTACGCGGCGGGAGAAGGTGCCCTCGTAGATCCGCAGTTCCCGGCCGGTCACCTCGTAGCCGGTGAACCGCCAGGTGACGACCGAGAAGATGACCGCGCCGATCAGGATCAGCACCACGACGCCGAGGAAGCGGGCGACCCCGAGGTTGGCGAAGCCCTGCCAGGAGATGACCGCGACGAGCGCGACGAGTTGCCGGATGCTGTGGAGGAACGGTGACAGCGGATGCAGCCGACGCCGCGGCAGGTCCGTCACAGCCCTTCCGTCCGGATCTCCCCGAGCGCCGTCAGCCGGTCCCGTAACCGGGCGGCCTCGGCCGGAACCAGGCCCGGCACCCGGGCGTCGCTGGCCGCGGCGGCGGTGTGCAACTGGACCGTGGCCAGCCCGAACAACCGTTCCAAGGGTCCGGCGCTGACGTCGACGAACTGCATCCGCGCGTACGGGACGATGCTGAGATGCCGGACGATGCGGCCGTGGCGGACGAGGAGGTCGTCGTCGCGTTCGGCGTACCCCCACGAGCGCACGCTCCGCCCGATCAGCACGATGCGCACGAGTGCTGCGACGACGAACACGCCGCCGATGAGCAGGGCCCAGATCCAGTCCCAGATCAGGTAGACGGCGACCGCCGCGGCGACCGGCACGAGGAGGCCCAGCAGCACCTCGACGCGTTGGAGCGTGGCCAGGCGCGGCGAGACGGGGTGCCAGTCGACGGTGTCGGGCCAGGGCTGGAGGGCGTCCGCCACGGGTTGCGTCACGCCTAGAGAATCTACGCGAGCGGATCGACGGCGCGGAGGAAGCCGCGGGCGTCCAGGAACGCCGCCAGCGAATCCCGATGCTCGGAGCAGGCCAACCAGACCTTTCGCCGCTCGGGCTCGTGTAACTTGGGGTTGTTCCAGCTCAACGCGTAGGCCGCGACCTTACGGCAGCCCTTGGCGGAGCAGATGCGATCCGGCTGATCGCTGGAATGAGTAGTCATGGCAGTAGAGATAAAGCGCCGGACGACCACGGGGGAAGTCGTCCGGCGACGCGGAAATACTAACCATATTCGCGGGGTCTGTGTCCAGTCCTGCGGTGTGCCTGATCGGCCGCATCCGGCCGTTGATCGGTCTCATCGGGCCGCCGTTTGGTGAGCCCGCGCGGCGGTCCTGGTGGCAATTGTTCCCTTATGCCACTCTTATGCGGGTAGGCGCGTCACTCTCTGGAGGCGATCAGTGACGGAAAAGAGTCTCGGTTCCGATCTCGATCTCGCCGAGAGCATCCTCGTCGCCGAAGACGGCACATCCGTGAACGGCAGCGCTCCCAACGGCAGTGCTTCCCACGGCGGCGCTCCCAACGGCGAGGCTGCCCTGGTGGCCCCGGCGCAGGACGCCTCGCTGCTCGAACGGGCCCTCTTCGAGGTCAAGAAGGTCATCGTCGGGCAGGACATGCTGCTGGAGCGGATGTTCGTGGCGTTGCTCGCCCGCGGCCACTGCCTGCTGGAGGGCGTACCGGGGGTGGCGAAGACGCTCGCGGTGGAGACGCTCGCCGCGACGGTCGGCGGCACCTTCGCGCGTATCCAGTTCACACCCGACCTGGTCCCGGCCGACATCGTCGGCACCCGGATCTACCGGCAGTCCACCGAGTCCTTCGACGTCGAGCTCGGCCCGGTGTTCGTCAACTTCCTGCTGGCCGACGAGATCAACCGAGCGCCCGCGAAGGTTCAGTCGGCGCTGCTGGAGGTCATGGCGGAGCGGCACGTGTCGCTCGGCGGCGGGCGGCACGACGTGCCGAACCCGTTCCTCGTGATGGCCACCCAGAACCCGATCGAGCAGGAGGGCGTCTACCCGCTCCCGGAGGCGCAGCGCGACCGGTTCCTGCTGAAGGTCTTGGTCGGCTACCCGTCGGACCTGGAAGAGCGGGAGATCGTCTACCGGATGGGCGTCGCCGCTCCCTCGGCCGCTCAGGTGCTCTCACCGGTGGAGCTGATCGGCCTGCAGACCCGGGCGGATCACGTGTTCGTCCACAATGCCCTCGTCGACTACGCCGTACGCCTCGTGACGGCGACGCGCGCCCCGGCGGAGCACGGGATGGAAGACGTCGCGCAGTTGATCCAGTACGGCGCGAGCCCGCGTGCTTCGCTCGGCCTGGTCCGGGCGGCCCGGGCGCTCGCCCTGCTGCGCGGCCGGGATTACGTGCTGCCGCAGGACATCCAGGAGCTGACCCCGGACATCCTCCGGCACCGGCTGGTACTCAGCTACGACGCGCTCGCCGACGACGTCCCGCCGGACCACATCGTCGGGCGCATTCTCGACACCGTTCCGTTGCCCACCGTGGCGCCCCGGCAGCAGGCCGACCGACGGTGATCTCCGCTTCTCAGACGGCTGTGCTGGCGCGCCTGCACCTGCAGGTGACCCGCCGGCTCGACGGGCTGCTCCAGGGGGATTACCTCGGCCTGATCCCCGGACCGGGGAGCGAGGCGGGGGAGTCTCGCGAATACCGTCCGGGCGACGACGTACGCCGGATGGACTGGCCGGTCACTGCGCGTACCACCGTGCCTCATGTGCGATTGACCGAGGCGGACCGGGAGCTGGAGACGTGGCTGGCGGTGGACGCGTCGGCGAGTCTGGACTTCGGCACCGCCCGGATGCGCAAGTGGGACGTGGCGCTGGCCGCCGCGGCCGCGATGACCCACCTGACGGTGCGCGGCGGCAACCGCGCGGGCGCCCTGGTGTGCACAGGCGACGGAGTACGCCGAATCCCGGCCCGCGGTGGCCGTCGCGGCGCTCAGTCGCTCATGCACGCGATCGCGGGGCTGGAGATGCGCCCGGGGCGGGCCGATCTCGGTGAGCTGTTCGACGGCCTGATGCGTCCGCCACGGCGACGGGGGTTGGTCGTGATCATCTCAGACTTCCTGGGCGACCCCGAGCCCTGGCAGCGTCCGCTGTCCCGGCTGGCGGTACGCCACGACATCCTCGCCGTCGAGGTGGTCGACCCGCGAGAGCTGGAGCTGCCACCGGTGGGCGTCATCGAGGTCGCGGACCCGGAGAGCGGTCAGGTGCACGAGGTCGACGTGGACGAGCGCCTAGCCGGGGCGTACGCCGAAGCGGCGGCGAAGCAGCGGGCCGAGGTCGCCGGCGCACTGCGTACGGCGGGTGCGGCGCATCTGCGGTTGAGCACCGACCGCGACTGGCTGCTGGACATCGTGAACTTCGTCGCGGCCCGGCGGCACCGGCACAACCGGCGGGCCGAGGTTCGCTGAGGAGCGGGGTAGCTACATGGTGAGTTTCCTGCAGCCGTGGGCGCTGCTGTTCCTGCTGCCGGTGGTGGCCGTCGCGGCCGGCTACGTCTACCGGCAGTACCGCAAGCGGGTCAACGCCGTCCGCTTCTCCAATGTGGATCTGTTGAAGACGTTGGCGCCCAAGGGAATCGGCTACAAGCGGCACATCACCGCCGCGGCTCTGCTGTTGTGCCTGCTCACTCTGGCGCTGGCGACCGCCCGCCCCGCCCTCGCGATGCGGGTGCCGCTGGAACGGGCCACGATCGTCCTCGCCATCGACGTGTCACTCTCGATGGAGTCCAAGGACGTCGAGCCGTCCCGGATCCAGGCCGCCCAGGAAGCCGCGATCAGCTTCACCCGCGAGGTGCCGGCCGCGTACAACCTGGGTTTGGTGTCGTTCGCCAAGTCGGCGAACGTGCTGGTCTCCCCGAGCAAGGACCGCGAGCAGGTGGTCAACGCGATCCAGAGCCTGCAATTGGACGAGGCGACCGCGACCGGTGAGGCGGTCTTCACTGCGCTGGACGCCATCCGCACGGTGCCGCCGGACGGGGTGCAAGGCGCGCCGCCGGCCCGCATCCTGTTGCTCTCCGACGGCTATCGGACCGCCGGCCGGCCGGTAGAAGACGCCGCCGCCGCAGCGACCGAGGCGAACGTGCCGGTGTCCACCATCGCCTTCGGCACCGACGACGGCATGGTCGACATCGGCGGTATGCCGCAACGAGTTCCAGTCGACCGCGAGGCACTCGCTCAGCTCGCCGAGTCCACCGGCGGCTACTTCGCCGAGGCGGCGAGCGTACGGGAGCTCAAGCAGGTCTACGAAGACCTCGGCTCCTCCGTCGGCCACCGCAAACAGACCCGCGAAGTCACCGCCTGGGCCGCCGCGGCCGCCCTGCTCTTCGGCCTCTGCGCAGCAGGCCTGTCCCTCCTCTGGGGCTCCCGCCTCCCCTGACGCCCCTGCGCCGCCACCTGCTGCGCCGCGCGCCCTGCTGCACCCGACCCATGCGGATCACGGTTACGCATGCCACCCACCCCCGCGGAAGCACGCATAACCGTGATCCGCAGCCGGGCACGCACCGCCGCCTCACTGCGGCGGCCGCCCCCAGCGCGGTTTTCCTATGAGTATTTGTCGCGCAGAGACGAGAGCGGCTGATATTTGGTTCCTGGCAAGGCGCACGTCCCCGCCGTTGCCTCAGGGCAACAAGGGGGCGAGCAACGCAGCCAGGGGCCAAATAGCGGCCGCTATCGGGCTATCGGGACGCGAGAACGAACAGGGTGAAGACCCAGAGACACGCGAGGGTGAATCCGAGTGGTGCGAGGAATCGGCTCATGGTGGACTCCAGCGGGGTTCCGGTTCGGGCACAGAACGAGTCACCTGCGCGAGGCAGGCCGCTGAACGTCATGGCTGAGCAATGCCCGGGCCAGCACACTTGTAGCCCCGCCGGTGGGCGGAGCAGGTGCGGGGCGAGCGGGGCGCGGGTCGCGGAGTTATCCGCGGAATGCGGCCCAGCCACGACTGGAAGGATCGCTATCTCGCACAGCGATCACCTCCTGCGGGCCGGGCGCCGGTGGGCGCGTCCTCATCGGAAACGGACGAATGTCCCGACCGAGATGATAGCTCCTGCTCTAGTGCGGGTTCCACTTGGGTCACCCGACTCGCCGCAAAGATCACCCGACCGGTTGGGCGGCACTGGGCCCCTCAGTCACGTTGTGGGAAACCTACAAGATCTGTCGGCGGATTTCTGCATCGCCCTCGCCGTGGTGTCCTGTTCGGCGGCCTCTAGGCTCATCCGCGGAAGCTCATCGAACTCGCATTAGGGAGCAGGCGTGGCTCGCACCGTACTGGTCACCGGCGGCAATCGCGGCATCGGCCTGGCGATCGCTCAGGCGTTCGCCAAGCAGGGGGACCGGGTGGCGATCACCCACCGCGGCACGTGGGACCCGGCGACCTCGCCGGACCTGTTCGCGGTGACCTGCGACATCACCGACCCGGCTGCGGTGGACGCCGCGTTCGCGACGATCGAGCAGGAGCTCGGCCCGGTCGAGGTGCTGGTGGCCAACGCCGGGATCACCGATGACACGCTGCTGATGCGGATGTCGGAGGACCAGTTCGGCCGGGTGCTGGAGACCAACCTGACCGGGGCCTGGCGCTGCGCGAAGCGCGCGTCGACCAAGATGGTCCGCGGCCGCTGGGGCCGGATGATCTTCATCTCGTCGGTGGTCGGCCTCTACGGCGGCGTCGGCCAGGTCAACTACGCGGCCAGCAAGGCCGGTCTCGTCGGCATGGCCCGTTCGATCACCCGCGAGCTGGGCAGCCGCAACATCACAGCCAACGTGGTCGCGCCCGGGTTCATCGAGACCGACATGACGGCGAAGCTGCCCGAGGAGCGTCAGGCGGAGTACAAGAAGGCCATTCCACTGGGCCGGTTCGCGGCGCCGGACGAGGTCGCCGGGGTGTGCACCTGGCTGGCCGGGGAGAGTGCCGGCTACGTCAGCGGGGCGGTCATCCCGGTCGACGGCGGCCTCGGCATGGGCCACTGACTCACGGCCGCGAACTCACGGCCACCGACGAACCACCATCGCGACTACGAGGGAGAAAGCGTGCTGCTCGAAGGCAAGAAGATCCTGGTCACCGGCGTCATCACCGACCAGTCCATCGCGTTCAGCGTGGCCAAGGTGGCCCAGGAGCAGGGCGCCGAGATTGTGCTGACGGCGTACCCGCGGCCGACGCTTGTGGAGCGGATCGCCAAGCGGCTGCCCAAGGAGTGCCCGGTCATCCCGCTCGACGTGACCAGCGCCGAGGAGCTCGACGGCATCGCCGACAAGGTACGCGAACACCTGCCGACGCTCGACGGCGTCGTGCACTCGATCGGGTTCGCGCCGCAGTCCGCCCTCGGCGGCAACTTCCTCGAGACGAAGTGGGAGGACGTCGCCGCGGCGGTGCACGCCTCGACGTACTCGTACAAGTCGCTGGCCACGGCGCTGCTCCCGTTGATGGGCCGGGGCTCTTCGGTCGTCGGGCTCACCTTCGACGCGACCGTGGCGTACCCGGTCTATGACTGGATGGGCGTGGCGAAGGCGGGGCTGGAGTCGGCCAGCCGGTATCTCGCGCAGTACCTCGGCCCGCAGGGCATCCGCAGCAACCTCGTCTCGGCCGGGCCGCTGCGCAGCATGGCCGCCAAGTCGATTCCCGGCTTCGAGAAGTTCGAGGAGTCGTGGGCCAACCGTGCTCCGCTCGGCTGGGAGCTGACCAACGCCGAGCCGGCCGCCAAGGCCGTCGTCGCGCTGCTGTCGGACTGGTTCCCGGCCACCACGGGTGAGATCGTCCACGTCGACGGTGGCTATCACGCTATGGCTGGTTAGTCTGGCCTCGTGCCAGTAGATGCCTTTCTCCTGCTGTCGTTCGGCGGTCCGGAGGGCCCCGACGACGTGATGCCCTTCCTCCGCAATGTCACCGCCGGGCGCGGCGTCCCGGAGGAGCGACTGCTCGAGGTCGCCCGGCATTACCAGCATTTCGGGGGCGTCTCGCCGATCAACGAACAGAACCGGGCGCTGCTGCGGGCGGTCGAGGCCGATTTCCGCGACCAGGGCGTCGACCTGCCCCTTTACTGGGGCAACCGCAACTGGCAGCCGATGCTGGCCGACACCCTCGCCCAGATGCGCGACGACGGCGTACAGCATGCGGTGGCCCTGGCGACTAGTGCGTACGCCGGATATTCGTCGTGCCGGCAGTACCTGGAAGACATCGCGGCGGCCCGGGCGAAGGTCGGCCCGGGCGCGCCCGAAGTCGCGAAACTGCCGCATTTCTACGACCGGCCGGGGTTCATCGAGCCGCAGGTGGACGCCGTCCGGGCGGCCTTGGCCAAGGTGGGCCCCGGCCCGGCCCGGATCCTCTTCACGGCGCACTCGATCCCGCTCTCGATGGCGCGTACTGCGGGACCCGAAGGAAATCTGTACGAGGAGCAGCTCAGGGAGGTCGCCCGGCTGGTCGCCGAACGGGCCGCGCCCGACCTCGCCTGGGACCTCGTCTGGCAGTCCCGGTCCGGCCCGCCTCAGGTGCCGTGGCTGGAGCCGGACGTGAACGACCATCTGCGTACGCTCAGCGAGAAGGCGGTCGTGGTGAGCCCGATCGGCTTCGTCTCCGACCACCTCGAAGTCGTGTGGGACCTCGACAACGAGGCGGCCGCAACTTCGGCGGAGCTGGGTCTCGCGTACGCCCGCGCGGCGACCCCGGGCACCGATCCCCGGTTCGTGAGGATGATCACCGATCTCGTACGCGAGGCGATGCCGGCCGGGCGAACCCCACCGTCCGACACACGGCCGACACTGGGGCTCGGTAGGCTTTCGGCCATACAGACGTGCGGGGCCGGCTGCTGCCCGGTGCCCGCGAGGCGCGGATAGGTGTGTGCGGATGAGCGAGCGGAAGCCGATCGAGAGCTGGCTGACCGACATGGATGGCGTGCTCGTGCACGAAGGCGTGCCGGTGCCGGGAGCGACCGAGTTCATCGGACGGCTGCGCGCCTCCGGTAAGCCGTTCCTCGTCCTGACGAACAACTCGATCTACACGCCCCGGGATCTGCACGCCCGGCTGACCCGGCTCGGCTTCGACCTGCCGGAGGACGCGATCTGGACGTCGGCCCTGGCGACGGCGCAGTTCCTGGCCGATCAGCGGCCCGGTGGGACGGCGTACGTGATCGGCGAGGCTGGTCTGACGACCGCGTTGCACAACGCCGGTTACATCCTCACCGACTACAAGCCCGACTACGTCGTGCTGGGCGAGACCCGCAACTACAGCTTCGAGGCGATCACGATGATGATCCGCCTCATCAACAACGGGTCGCGGTTCATCTGCACCAACCCCGACGCCACCGGCCCCTCGAACGAGGGCGCGCTCCCGGCGGCCGGCTCGGTCGCCGCGCTCGTCACGAAGGCTACCGGGATCGAGCCCTACTTCGTGGGCAAGCCGAATCCGATGATGATGCGCTCGGCGCTCAACCAGATCGGCGCGCACTCGGAGACCGCGGCGATGATCGGCGACCGGATGGACACCGACGTCCTGTGTGGACTGGAGGCGGGCCTGCGGACCTTCCTGGTGCTGACCGGGATCAGCACCAAGGAGGACATGGAGCGGTACCCGTTCCGGCCCTCGCGCGTGGTCGGCTCGGTCGCGGACCTCATCGGCGAGATCTGATCTGGGCGCGACGCCGAGCCAAGATCATCGCCGTATTCGGGGAAGCCTTATCCGGGGATAACGTCGTTATGAGCCGCGCGATAGCCGCGTTATCCCGGATAACGCGCTGAGCACGCGCGCCGCGTCGGAAAAAGCGCCGAGAAGCGCGCGCCACAAGCGGGCAAAGCGCCGAACGGGCGTTAGAGGACGAGTTCGGAGTTGATGGCGGCCGCGACGCCGCGCCGGCAGGCGATGGCCAGCGGCCGCAACGCGTCGTCGCGTTGCTGGGCCTCGAAGCTGTTCAGCGCACCGCCCGGGGCTTCCTGCCCGGCGAGGATCAGTACGCGCTCCAGCAGCAGTGCCCGTGCGTACAGCCGCCGGGCCGGAACGTCGTAGCCCGGGGGCAGATCGGCTTCGGTCGGCCGCCGCAGGGCGTTGATCGCGCCGGCCAGTTCGGGCCGCCAGCGGGCGACGTCCAGTTTGGCGAGCTTGGCGGTGGTGTCCTGGACGGCTACCGACAACTCGCCCTCGGTCTGGCGCACCGTCGGCTTCGGACCGGCGGCCGGCATGGGCGGCAACCGGTACGCCGTCCACCGCACCGTCGTGAAGACGTCCCCGGAGCCGGAGACGTGTTCCTGGGCCTGCGGCGCCAAGCCCAGCACGCCGGCCAGTACGCCTTCCCCGGCGACCAAGGCGGCTCCGGTGAACTCGCCGGGGCCGAGCCCGTCGGGGTCGCCCGGAGCGGGCAGGGTCAGCCGGATTTCGTCCGGGTGCAACTGCCGCAGATGCGGGAGGGCTTCCCGGAGCGGCAGATCGGACCAGGTGCCGGGCAGGTCGGTGGCGACGTGCTCCTCGGCCGCGCCGTCGGGCGGCGACTCGATCGCGTCGATCGCGTCGTCGAACGAAGTGAGGCCCGCGCGCCAGGCTCGGCACCACGCGACGAAGCGGGCCGAGCGGCGTTCGGCGAGGGCGACCGAGTGCGCCGCAGCAGACATGCTGCTCAGGATACGCTCTCCAGCGCCCTGGACAGCCATCACCTACGATGTGGTTCCGTGGTAGACACCCCGACGCCGGTGCGGCGTACGCCTTTGCTCGGCCTGCTCCTCGTGATCCCCGCGTTTCTCCTGTTGTGCTCCGGCTACGTCGTGCCGACAGCGCGCCTGTTCTGGACGAGCCTGCACGACGCCAGGTTCTACAAAGACGACCCGGAGTTCATCGGTCTCGACAATTACGGTCACCTCGATCGCTTCTACGGCGTCGGCGCGGTGGCGGTCATCGGGATCGGGCTCGCGGCCGCAGCGATCGCGATCCTGATCGGCGGCGGGGTCGCGTACCTCGCGCATCGGTCCGGGCGCACCGGCCGCCGTCTGGTGTGGATCGGCTTCGCGTTGCCGCTGGCGGCACTGGCCTCGACCGCCGTCGCGATCTCCTGGCTCCTCGCCGTGGCGGGAGAGTCCATGCGCACCTACATCGAACATCCGGTGGCCGGGAACTTCTTCATAACGCTCGCTGCTTCTTTCGGCCTGCTGACGGGCATCGGCGCGGTGGCGTACCTGCTGGTGTTGCGGGCGGGCCGGCGGGTCGCCGTCTCCGGGGCGCTGGTCGCGCTGGTCCTCGGCGCAGCCTCGGTCGCGGTGGCGATGCAGTCCCTGGCGTTGCCGTTCATGCTGCGCGGGCCGCGCGATTCTGCGCCGCCGGTCTATCTCATCTACAGCGAGGCCTTCCAGACCGCCCGCTTCGGGCTCGCCGCGGCCGGCGGTGTGGTCATGCTGCTCGTGCTGGCGATTCTCGGCATTCTGGTCACGGCCGCCGTGGTCTTTCTCCAAGCCCGACTGGTACGCGTAGAGCAGACGGAGCCGCCGTCCAAGCCGGGGCCGACGATCGCGACCGCCGTCGTTGGCGGTGGGGTTCTGCTGCTTGGACTGCTCGGCCTAGGTCCCTGGCTGATTCGGCTGGCCGACTTCGGCGAGCTGCCCCACAACTTCGCCGCGGCGGTGTTCTTCACCTGGGCGCCGCCCCTGGTCTCCACCGTCGTCGGCGTCGGCGCGGCCGCGCTCGCCGGGTTCGGCATCGGCGCGTTGCGCCCCCTGGGATCGCGGAGCCACTTGCTGCTCCTGCCGTTCGCGCCGTGGCTGTTCGCCGGGATCGCTCCGTTCATGGTCGACGCGTACGCCCACCTGTGGCGGCCGGACAGCGGCGACAACTTCGTGTTGGCTTTCCTGCGGGCGATCCCGCCTTCGTCGCTGAGCATCCCCGCGCTCGTGCTCTCCGCCGTGCTGTTCCGTGGATTGTCCACTCAGGATCGTCCGTGGCGCGCGTGGCGTACGGCGGCTCCGGTGGTCGCGTTGATCGCGCTGCTGACCTGGGTGGTGCAGGCGCAGGATGTGCTCTGGACCCTCCTGGTGACCAAGGACGAGGAGTACGGCAGCCTGCAGTATTGGGCTTTCCGTCAGATGTCCCAGTTCGGCTACGCCCGGAGCATGGACTCGCTCGTGGGTTGGCTGTACCCGATT
Organism: Hamadaea sp.; assembly: GCF_013362815.1. Taxonomy (GTDB): domain Bacteria; phylum Actinomycetota; class Actinomycetes; order Mycobacteriales; family Micromonosporaceae; genus Hamadaea. Next base: position 12,210 of record NZ_JABFVK010000093.1, read on the forward strand.
CCCGGTTGGCTCCTCGTCGCGGCGGCGATCGCGGTGGTGGGCGTCTTCGTGCTCGACCGGCTGGCCTTGCGTACCGGGCCGGAGGACGAGCCGCCAGTAGCATGATCCCCCGTGGGACGCTATGACGACGTGCTCTCCGGGGGCCGACGCCCCCGGCGGCAGATCCCGGTGCACGAGGCCGAACCCGAGATGGTCGTGGAGGACGTGGACTCCGGGTTCTGCGGAGCCGTCGTCGGCTTCGAAGGCCAGGCCGTCGTCCTGGAGGACCGGCACGGCAACCGGCGGCTGTTCCCGCTGGAGCCGGCCGCGTTCCTCCTGGACGGCGTCACCGTCACGCTCACCCGCCCGGCCCGGTCCACTGCCGACACCGGGCTGAGGCTGACCGCCTCCGGTTCGGTGGCGGTGGGACCCCAGCGCGCCCGGGTCGCGCGGGCCGGGCGGATCTGGGTCGAGGGCCTGCACGACGCCGCGTTGGTGGAACGCGTCTGGGGCGACGACCTCCGCGTCGAGGGAGTCGTCGTGGAACCCCTCGACGGCGTCGACGACCTGCAGCGCCGGGTCGCCGAGTTCGCCCCGGGGCCGGACGCCCGTCTCGGCGTACTAGTCGATCATTTGGTGACTGGGAGCAAGGAAAGCCGCATCGTGGCCGCGGTGACCGACCCCCACGTGCTCGTGACCGGCCACCCTTACGTGGACGTCTGGCAGGCCGTGAAGCCCGCGTCGGTCGGCATCGCGGCCTGGCCGCAGGTGCCGCGCGGCGTCCCCTGGAAAGAGGGCGTGTGCGCGGCCCTGGGCGTGGCGGAGCCCGTGGAGCTGTGGCGGCGGATTCTGAGCCGGGTCGACAGCTACCGCGATCTGGAGACGCCGCTGATCGGGGCGGTGGAGCGCCTGATCGACTTCGTCACCACCCCCACCGACTGACCCGCCCCCTCTTCTGCACGATCATGAACTATCGGGCGTGGTCGACCGGCGTGTCGTGTCCCGGCGACCCTGATCAGCTTCCTCGGCAGGTGATCGGCGGCTAGTCGCCGAGCAGCGGGACCCGGCGGAACACGAAGGTCGCGATGTCCAGCGCCTCCGGTACGCCGTCGCCGTCCCGAAGTACGGCCAGGACCTCGCCGTCGTGCTCGCCGGAGACGCCACGCCAGACGTCCTTGCCCTCGGGGCGGAAGCGGACCTCGGGGCGCGGCCGGGTCACCGAGGCGAGCACGAGCTGGCCTGCGGCAGCGTCGTGCCGGACCTCGTACTCGCGGCCCATCCACCACCAGCGGCCCAGCAGATCGGCCACGTCGGCCGACGGCGCCGCGCCAGGCCGCCAGGGCGCGATCGCCTCGGGCTCGCCGTCCAGAACGGTCGCCATCATGTCGAACGCGAGCTGTCCCAACGACTTCCCGTGCAGCGTGTACGCGTTGGCGTACGCCACAACGCCGGTGCGGCTCGGGCGGTGCACCACGAGGGCCGCGAGGTAGCCGGGCATCGAGCCGCCGTGGCCGACGTAGACGCGTTCGCCCTCCCGGTAGAGCTCGATGCCGAGGCCGTGCCCGCCGCTCCAGGTGTCCAGGTCGTTCATCACCACCGGAGCGGACATCTCGCGCAGCGTCGCCGGGTCGAGGACGGCGGGGTCGGGGTCGGACAGGAACGCCGCCCACTTCGTCAGATCGACCGGCGTGGACCAAAGCTGGCCGGCCGGTGCCATCGCGCCGGTGTCCGAGCGCGGCTCCTCCCGCAGCGTGTCGAGCCACGGGTGCACGACGTAGCCGGGGGCGAACGGGTCGGCCGGGTGGTAGCTCGTCCGGGTCATTCCCAGCGGAGTCAGGACGCGTTGCTGGAGCAGCTCGGCCCAGGTGAGCCCGGTGACCCGGTGGAGCACCGCGCCGAGCAGCCCGTACGCCAGGTTGGAGTAGTGATAGCCGTGGTGCGGGGCCAGGGCCAGCTTCTCCGGAGTCAACGCCGCCAGGAGCTGATCGATGTCACCGCCGTCGGTGCGCTCCCACCAGGCGCCGTCCGGCTCCCGTTGCAGCCCGGCCGAGTGCGCCAGCAGTTGGCGCAGCGTCACGTTGCTGCCGACCGGCGTACCGGGAAGGTGGCGGTAGAGCAGGTCGTCCAGCGACAGCAGGCCCTGATCGCGCAGTTGGAGCAGCAATACGGCGGTCATCGTCTTCGAGATCGAGCCGATCCGGAACTGGACGTTCGCCACCGAAGCGCCGTCGGCCGGCTGGTCCAGGACCGTTCCAGCGCCGGCCACATGGGCCAGTTCTCCGGCTCGCACCACGGCCGCGGCCACGCACGGGGCCCGTCCGGCCGCCTGAGCGCGGGCCACCAGCTGGTCGAGGGCGAGCGAGGTCTGCGGCAGCAACGGGCACCTCCGAGGTTCGGCAATTCGGCAAGTTGTGCGGGGTTCGTCCGATCAACGCCGCGCCGACGCTAGCCGTTATCACGGTCGGCGGAACGGCCGGGTCGGGTGAGTCCGAACGGCCCACCTCGTGCGGCGGTTGCGGGGCGGGCGTACGCGACTTGCCCCGGCATGCCACGATCAACGTGTGGAGAGTTGGGGTTGGTGGCTGATCGCCGCCGGAGCGCTCGTCGTGGGCGAGCTCTTCATGGGCGACTTCGTCCTGCTCATGCTGGCCGCCGGTGCGGCCGCGGCAGGACTGGCCGGGGTGCTTGGCGGGCACATCGGCATTCAGGTGATTGTCTTCGCGGTCGTGTCGACGCTTGCGCTGTTCTTCGTGCGGCCGTGGATCAAGAACCGGTTCTATCGCAGCTCACATCAGGTCAAGATCGGCGTCTCGACCATCCTCGGCTCCGAAGCCGTCGTCATGGAGCGAGTCGACGCCGAGAACGGCCAGGTCAACCTGAGCGGCGAGCTGTGGCGGGCGCGGCCGCACGACGCGAGTCGCGCGTACGAGCCGGGGGATCGCGTCCGCGTGATCGAGGTAGACGGTGCCACCTTGAAGGTGGGGAAGGACTGACATGGACAACCCAGTCACGGTGTTTCTATATCTCGTCATCGGGATCGTGGCGCTGATCGTGGTCATCACGCTGCTGCGCTCGGTACGCCAGGTGCCGCAGCAGCGCAACGACGTCGTCGAGCGGCTCGGCAAGTACCACCGGACGCTGACGCCCGGCCTGAACATCCTGGTGCCGTTCATCGACGCCGTACGCACCAAGGTGGACCTGCGCGAGCAGGTGGTGAGCTTCCCGCCGCAGCCGGTGATCACCTCCGACAACCTCGTGGTCTCCATCGACACGGTGCTCTACTTCAAGGTCGTCGACCCGGTGAAGGCGACCTACGAGATCGCCAACTTCCTCCAGGCGATCGAGCAGCTGACCGTCACGACG
>NZ_JABFVK010000114.1 GCF_013362815.1 Hamadaea sp.
TCGACCGACTTCTTGAACCGGGCGAGGTCCCGCTCGACGGTGACGTTCTCCAGCTCCTGGTGCGCGGTGATCAGCGCGATCGCGCCCGGCGCCTCGTAGACCTCGCGGCTCTTGATGCCGACCAGCCGGTCTTCGACCATGTCGAGCCGGCCGACGCCCTGCGCGCCCGCGCGGCGGTTCAGCTCGGCGATCGCCTGGAACGGCGTGACCGTCTCACCGTCGATGGCGACCGGGCGGCCCTGCTCGAAGGTGATGACGACCTCGTCGGGGTCGCGGGGCTCGGCCGGGTTCGACGTGTAGGAGTAGATGTCTTCGATCGGCGCGTTCCAGATGTCTTCGAGGAAGCCCGTCTCGACGGCGCGGCCGAAGATGTTCTGGTCGATCGAGTACGGCGACTTCTTGCTCTGGTCGATCGGCAGGCTCCTGCTCTCGGCGTACGCGATGGCCTTGTCCCTGGTCCACGCGAAGTCGCGAGCGGGCGCGACGACCTTGAGGTGCGGGGCGAGCGCGCCGATGCCGACCTCGAAGCGGACCTGGTCGTTGCCCTTGCCGGTGCAGCCGTGCGAGACGACGGTGCCGCTGTGCTTCTTCGCGGCCTCGACGAGGTGCTTGACGATCAGCGGCCGCGACAGCGCGCTGACCAGCGGGTAGCGGTCCATGTAGAGCGCGTTCGCGCGGATCGCGGGCAGGCAGAAGTCGGCGGCGAACTCCTCGCGCGCGTCGACCACCTCGGACTCGACCGCGCCGCAGGCGAGCGCCCGCTTGCGCACGACCTCCATGTCCTCGCCACCCTGGCCGACGTCGACGAGGACGGCGATGACCTCGGCGTCCATCTTCTCGGCGAGGTACGGAATGGCGACGGACGTGTCCAGGCCGCCGGAGTAGGCCAGTACGACCCGCTCGGTCATGATGGTGCTCCCTCTGTGATTTCTTGTTCGAGATTTGCCCAGGCCGCGAACTTGCCGGCCAACCCGGCGCCGGTAGTGGTGTCGCGCGCCACGATGAAGATGGTGTCGTCGCCCGCGATGGTGCCGGCGACTTCGGGGAGGCCGCTGCGATCGATCGCGCTGGCCAGGAACTGCGCCGCCCCGGGCGGGGTCCGCAGGACCGTGATGTTTCCACTGTGGTCGGTCCCGGTCAGCAGCTCCTTGAGCAGCCGGACCAGGCGTACCTGGGCCTGCTCGACGGGACGCAACGCCCGGGTGCCGTCCTCCGGGATCAGGTAGACCCCGCCGACCTTGATCGCCCGCAGCTCCTCCAGGTCCCGCGACAGCGTCGCCTGGGTCACCTGCACGCCGTCCGTCGCGAGCAGCTCGGCCAGCTCGGTCTGCGAGCGTACCGAGCCGGCCCGGATCAGCTCCTCGATCCGGGCATGCCGCGCGGTCCGCGTCAAAGGTGCGGTCATGCTGACTCCAGGAGGCTGTGCTCCAGGAGAAACGCCAGCAGCGCCTTCTGCGCGTGCAAGCGGTTCTCGGCCTGGTCGAACACCGCGCTGTGCGGCCCGTCCAGGACCCCGTCCGTGATCTCCTCGCCCCGGTGCGCGGGCAGGCAGTGCAGCACGATCGCCGCCGGGTCCGCGTGTTCCACCAGCTCCTCATTCAACTGGTACGCGAAGAAGGGGCGGACGCGATCCTTGCCGTCGTTCTCCTGACCCATCGACGTCCAGGCGTCCGTCGCGAGGACGTGCGCGCCGGTGGCCGCCTCGATCGGGTCGCGCAGGACGCGGACGGAGCCGCCGGTCGACGCCGCGATCTTCTCGGCGTCGGCGACGATCGCGGGGTCGGGGTCGAAGCCTTCGGGGCCGGAGACGCGGACGTGCATACCGGCGGTCGCTCCGGCGACCAGGTAGGAGTTGGCCATGTTGTTCGCCGCGTCCCCCAGGTACGCCAGGGTCAGCCCGGCCGTGCGGCCGAACTTCTCGCGTACCGTGAGCAGGTCGGCCAGCAGCTGACAGGGGTGGAACCCGTCGGTCAGCGCGTTGATCACGGGAACCGTCGCGCCCGAGGCCACCTCGGCCAGGCGCTCGTCGCCATAGGTGCGCATGACGATCGCGGACACGTACCGGGAGAGCACCCGACCGGTGTCGGCCAGCGACTCGCCCCGGCCGAGGTGGGTGTTCACGGTGTCCACGGTGATCGGGTGCCCGCCGAGGTCGGAGATGCCTACCTCGAACGACAACCGGGTCCGCAGGGACTGCTTGTCGAAGAAGACCGCGACCGACTTCGGGCCCTGCAACGGCCGGTACGCCCACCGGTCGGCCTTCATCTGGGCGGCCAGCTCCAGCACGGCCGACTGCTCAGCCGGAGTCAGGTCGTCGTCCCGCAAGAAGTTCCTAGCCATCACGCGGCTCCCGGGTACGCCGCGTCGAAGGCCGACGGCAGCGCCGCTAACAGAGCGTCCACCTGCTCGGCGGAGATGATCAGCGGCGGGGCCAGCCGCAGCACGTCGGGCTGGCACGCGTTGACGATGAAGCCCGCGTCCCGCAGCAGCCCGACCACGGCGGCACCGGCCGGAGCGGTCAGCTGTACGCCGAGCAGCAGACCCGCACCGCGTACGTGGTCGACGAGCGGGTGGCCGAGCGCCTCGATCCCCCGCCGCAGCCGCTCCCCGACCCGCTTGACGTGATCGAGCAGCCCGTCGGCGGCGATCGTACGCAGCACGGCGAGCCCGGCCGCGCAGGCGATCGGATTGCCCCCGAAGGTGGTGCCGTGGTGGCCCGGCTGGAACAGTCCGGCTGCCCCACCCGGGTGCGACTCGGCGAACTCGCCGTCGGCGAAGGCGATCGCCGCTCCCAGCGGAAGCCCGCCGCCCAACCCCTTGGCGAGCGTGATGATGTCGGGCGCGACGCCTTCGGCCTGGCACTGGAACCAGTGACCGGTGCGGCCGACGCCGGTCTGCACCTCGTCGAGGACGAACAGCGCGCCTCGCTCGGCCGTGATCTCGCGTACGCCGGCGAGGTAGCCGGGCGGGGCCACGACGACGCCGCCCTCACCCATGATCGGCTCGAGGATCACCATGGCGGTGTTCTCGTCGACCGCCGCCGCCAGTGCGGCCAGGTCGCCGTAAGGCACGTGGGTGACGTCGCCGGGCAGCGGCGTGAACGGGTCCCGCTTGCCGGGCTGCCCGGTCAGCGACAGCGCGCCCATCGTCCGGCCGTGGAAGGCACCCTGAGCAGCCACGATGCCCGTACGCCCCGTCAGCCGGGACATCTTGAAGGCAGCCTCGTTGGCCTCCGCCCCGGAGTTGCAGAAGAACACCTTGCCGGGCCGCCCGGTCAATGCCAGGAGCAGCTCGGCCAGCGCCACGGTGGGCTCGGCGGCGTAGAAGTTCGAGACGTGGCCGAGCTTCGCGACCTGCTCGGAGACGGCCGACACGACGGCCGGGTGCGCATGGCCGAGCGCGTTGACCGCGATCCCGCCCAGGAAGTCCACGTAGGACTTGCCCGCCTCGTCCACGAGGACGGCGCCCTGGCCGCTCACCAGCCCGACGGTGGGGGTGCCGTAGTTGTCGGCCAGCGAATGCTGCCATCTGTCCAAAAGGGAGGTCATGGGGTCACCATCGTTCCGTGGCCGGCTTCCGTGAAGATTTCGAGGAGGGTCGAATGGGGGCTGCGGCCGTCCACGACGTGCGCCGCCGGCACCCCACCGCGTACCGCGCGCAGGCAGGCCTCCATCTTGGGGACCATGCCGGCGGCGAGCTCGGGGAGTAGCTTGTCCAGCTCGTCGGCGGTCAGTTCGGAGATCAGGCTGCTGGTGTCGGGCCAGTTGGCGTACAACCCGGCGACGTCGGTGAGGACGACGAGCTTGCGGGCACCGAGGGCGATCGCGAGCGCCGCCGCGGCCGTGTCGGCGTTGAGGTTGTGGATCACGCCGTCGGCGTCGGGGGCGACGGTGGACACCACCGGGATCTGCCCGGCCGCGAGCACCTGGGCGACGACCGTCGGATTCACCTCGGCCACGTCACCGACCAGGCCGACGTCGACCGGCTCGCCGTCGACCACGGCGGGACGGCGTACCGCCGTGAACAGGCCGCCGTCACTGCCGGACAGCCCGACGGCCAACGGGCCGTGCGCGTTGATCTCGCCGACCAGCTCCTGGCCGACCTGGCCGACCAGCACCATCTGGACGATCTTCATCGTCTCCGGCGTGGTGACCCGCAGACCGCCCCGGAACTCGCTGGTGAGGCCGACCTGCTCCAGCATGGCCGAGATCTGCGGCCCGCCGCCGTGCACGACGACCGGCTGCAGCCCGGCCTGCCGGAGGAAGACCATGTCGGCGGCGAAGGCGGCACGCAGCTCTTCGGAGACCATGGCGTTGCCGCCGTACTTCACGACGGTGATCGCACCCCGGAACCGGTTGAGCCACGGCAACGCCTCGACGAGGACGGCCGCCTTCTGCTCAGCTGACAACACCACCCGCCCGCCCACACGATTCTCCGTCATGACGAGTACGCCGAATTCTCGTGGACGTAGTCGTGCGACAGGTCGTTGGTCCAGATGGTGGCCTGCGAAGCACCGGCGTTGAGGTCGATGGTGATCTGCACCTGCGACTCTGCGAGGTCCACCTTGGACCGATCCTCGGCGGCCGAACCGTTGCGGCAGATCCACACGCCGTTGATCGCGACGTCGAGCCGGTCCGGATCGAAGGCGGCGTCGGTCGTGCCGACGGCGGCCAGGATCCGGCCCCAGTTGGGGTCCTTGCCGAACAGCGCGCACTTGACCAGGTTGTTGCGTGCGACGGCCCGGCCCACGGACACCGCGTCCGATTCGGTCGCCGCGTGCACCACTTCGATGGCGATCTGCTTGGTGTTGCCCTCGGCGTCGGCCAGCAACTGCTGGGCGAGGTCGTGGCAGGCGGCGGTGACCGCGGCGGTCAGCTCCTCCTGCGACGGCTCCATTCCGGAGGCTCCACTCGCAAGTAGCAGGACGGTGTCGTTGGTGGACATCGCCCCGTCGGAGTCGAGCCGGTCGAAGGTCAGCCGGCACGCCTCGCGCAGCGCCTCGTCCAGCGCCGACGATCCGGCGATGGCGTCGGTCGTGAGCACGACGAGCATGGTGGCCAGCGCCGGGGCGAGCATCCCCGCGCCCTTGGCCATGCCGCCGACGCACCAGCCGTCCCGGGGAATCACCGTGTGCTTCGCGACGGTGTCGGTGGTCATGATGGCTTCGGCCGCGTGCCCGCCGCCGTTCGGCGTCAGCGCCTTGGCCGCCGCCGTGACCCCGCTCAGGACCTTGTCCATCGGCAGCCGTTCGCCGATGAGGCCGGTCGAGCAGACCGCGACGTCGCCCGCGCCCAGAAGCATGCGCTTGGCACCCGGGCCACGCAGGGCGGCGGCGACGGCCTCGGCGGTGGCGTGCGTGTCCTGGAAGCCGGCCGGGCCCGTGCAGGCGTTGGCCCCACCGGAGTTCAGCACGACCGCCTTGAGGACGCCGCCTTTGAGCACCTGCCGGCTCCAGAGCACCGGAGCCGCCTGTACGCGGTTGGCGGTGAAGACTCCGGCGGCGGTCGCGTCGGGGCCGTCGTTCACGACGAGGGCCAGGTCCGGCTTGCCGCTGGCCTTGATCCCGGCGGTCACACCGGCGGCCCGGAAGCCCTGAGGTGCGGTGACAGACATGGATTCACCGAGTCCCATAGATCGGCAGGCCGGCCGTCTCAGCCAGGCCCAGCATCAAGTTGGCACACTGCACGGCCTGTCCGGCCGCACCCTTGCCGAGGTTGTCGATGGCGCTGACCACGATCACCCGGCCGCTGTCGACGTCGACGGCGGCTTGCAGGTGACAGCTGTTGGAGCCGAGCGTGGCGCTGGTGTGGGGCTGCTGACCCTCGGCGAGGACGTGCACGAAAGGCTCGTTCGCGTACGCGTCGGCGAGCACCTCACGAACGACGGCCCCGGTGATGTCGCAGCTGGTCGGGCGGCCGGTAACGGTGGCGAGGATGCCCCGCGGCATCGGCGCGAGCACCGGCGTGAACGACAGCGAGCGCGCCCCGGTCGCCTGCTTGATCTCGGGCACGTGCTGGTGAGCGCCCACCTTGTAGGGGCTCAGGTCGCTCATGACCTCCGAGCCGAGCAGGTGCGCCTTCGGCGCCTTGCCCGCTCCGGTGGTGCCGCTGGCCGCGACGACGACGACGTCGGCCGGTTCGATCAGGTCGGCGGCGATCAGCGGGGCGAGCGCGAGCGTCGTCGCGACGGCGTAGCAGCCGGTGGCGGCCACCCGATCGCTGCTCGCGATGTGGATACGCTGGCCAGGCAGCTCGGGCAGACCGTAGGTCCAGGTCCCGGCGTGCTCGCCGCCGTAGTACTTGGTCCACTGCGCGCCGTCGATCAGCCGGTGGTCAGCGCCGAGGTCGACGACCTTCACTCCGGCCGGCAGCTGAGCGGCGACGGCCGCCGACTGCCCGTGCGGTAGCGCCAGGAACACCAGGTCAGCGCCGCTCAAGGTGGCCGAATCGGTCTCGGTCAGGGTCAGGTCCAGCGCCGCCAACTGCGGGTGTACGCGACCGAGTGGCTGTCCGGCCTGGGAGTGCGCCGTCGCGGCGACCACGTCGATGTCGGGGTGCCCGGCGAGCAGGCGCAGCAGCTCGCCGCCTGCGTACCCGCTGGCCCCCGCGACTGCCGCTTTGATGCTCATACCGTCCTCCGCAACTTTATGCAGGAATGAGCATACCGACGCCCGCATCTTCATGCAACCCGCCGCGTTGATCATGAACCTAGGGTCCGGGTCGCCGGCGCGCCGCACCCCCGAACCTCATGATCAACGCGGCGGCCGTCGAAAGATGTTCGACGGGGTCGGGGCTATACATCGAAGATTGTTGACGGTAAGCTGCGGGCTCGGGAGCGCTCCCACCATCCCACTCCACGCCCATGGAGGAAACAGATGAGACACCGCATGCTCGCCGCCCTCGCGGCGGGTGCGCTGATCGTGGCCGGGACGCTCGCCGCGTCCGGCGCCGCCCACGCCGACGTCACGATCTGCGAGAAGTACGGCTCCACCACGATTCAGAGCGGGCGCTACGTCGTCCAGAACAACAACTGGGGCGACGACACGACCCAGTGCATCAACGTCACCGGCACCGGCTTCGCCGTGACCACCGCCAGCCACAACAAGGCCACCAACGGCGCGCCCGGGGCGTACCCGTCGGTCTTCTACGGATGCCACTACGCCAACTGCAGCAGCGGCAGCGGCCTGCCGCTGCAGGCGAGCACCAGCACGTTCGCGGGGATCACCACCTCGGTCTCGATGAGCTACCCGTCGAGCGGGGTGTGGGACGCGGCGTACGACATCTGGTTCGACCCCACCCCGCGTACCGACGGCCAGAACACCGGGGCCGAGATCATGATCTGGCTCAACAAGATGGGCTCGATCCAGCCGGTCGGCTCCCAGGTCGGCACCGCGAACATCAACGGCGCGACGTGGAACGTCTGGGAAGGCAACATCGGCTGGAACGTGGTCTCCTACGTCCGGCAGTCGGCGACCGGCTCGATGAACTTCACGGTCAACGACTTCTACAGCGACGCCGTCAACCGTGGGTACGCCCAGCGCAGCTGGTACCTGACCAGCATTCAGGCCGGCTTCGAGCCGTGGGTCGGGCAGACCGGGCTCGCGGTGAACGCGTTCTCCGTCGGCAGCGGCGGCGGAGGCGGAGGCGATACGTCGCCGCCGTCGACTCCAGCGAACCTCACCGCCTCCGGCGCGACCGCCAGCAGTGTGAACCTGAACTGGAGCGCGTCGTCGGACAACGTCGGCGTCACCGGATACGACGTCTACCGGGCCACGAACGGCGGCTCGTTCAGCCAGATCGCGACCGCCTCCGGAACCTCTTACACTGCGACCGGCCTGGCCGCGTCGACGCAATACCAGTTCTACGTCCGCGCCCGTGACGCGGCCGGGAACACCTCCGGCAACTCGGCGACGGTCACCGCGACCACGTCCGGGGGCGGCGGAGGCGGCGGCGGTGGCTCGTGCCGGGTGAAGTACGTCCCCAACACCTGGAACACCGGGTTCACCGCCGACGTCACCGTCACCAACACCAGCTCCAGCACGGTGAACGGCTGGACCGTCGCCTGGTCCTTCGCGGGCAACCAGCACGTCACCAGCAGCTGGAACGCCACCGTCACCCAAAGTGGGCAGTCGGTGACCGCCAAGGACGTGGGCTACAACGGCACCCTCGCCGCCGGTGCGAGCACCGCCTTCGGCTTCCAGGGCACCTACTCCGGCACCAACACGTCGCCGTCGGCGTTCACGCTCAACGGCGTCGCCTGCTCCCTCGGCTGATTCCCATCCCCTCACGGTGCCCCGGTCCTCCCTAGGGCCGGGGCACCCCCTTGAGATGACGGCCGAACTCCCGCGAGATCTCCCGGTTGGCGTCCCGTTCGGCCAGCACCTGCCGCTTGTCGTACGCCTTCCGCCCCCGAGCCAGCCCCAGCTCCACCTTCGCCCAGCCGTTGGCGAAATACATCGACAACGGGATCAGCGTGATCCCCGGATCGCGCAGCTTCAGCAGGATCTTCTCGATCTCCATCCGGTGCAGCAGCAGCTTGCGAATCCGGCGGGGCGTGTGATTCGTCCAGGTGCCCAGGGCGTACTCGGCGATGTGGAGGCCGTGCAGGAGCAGCTCGCCGTCGCTCTCCTGGGCGAACGCGTCGACCAGCGAGACGCGGCCGTCGCGCAGCGACTTCACCTCGGTGCCGCGCAACACGAGGCCCGCCTCGTAGGTCTTGAGGATCTCGTAGTCGTGCCGCGCCTTGCGGTTGACCGCGATGACCTTGCGCTTCTCGTCCCTTGCCATCGCACCTCCCCGTCGGGCTCTTCCCTTCAGATCACGGTCACGCAGGCTTCCGAGGGCTCGGGATGCCTGCGTAACCGTGATCTGCAGCTGAAACGGATGGGTCAGGCGCCGCGCAGCACCGCGCCGAACCGCGCCGCGGTGACGGCGACCGCCGCGTCCCGGGCGGCGACCGCCTCCTCACCGGTGAGCGTGCGATCCGGGGCACGGAAGACCAGCTTGTACGCCAGCGACTTCTGCCCGGGGTCGATGCCCTGACCGGTGTACACGTCGAAGAGGCGTACCGATTCCAGGAGCGGGCCGGCCCCCTCGCGGAGCGCCGCTTCGACTTCGGCCGCCGAGACTTCCTGCGGCAGCACGAGCGCGACGTCGATCAGCGCGGGCGGGAAGTTGGACAGCACCGGCGGCGGGGTGACCCCCGGCAGCGGAACGAGGTCCAGGTCCAGCTCCATGGCACAGGCCCGCTTCGGGAGGTCCTGCTCGGCGCAGACCGCCGGGTGCAGCTCACCGGCGTACCCGATGATCTCGCCGTCGACCTTGATCGCCGCGCACCGGCCGGGATGCCACGGAGCCTGCTCCGCCGCGGCGATCTCGACCCGCGCGGCGTCGAGGCCGGCCGTGGCGAGGGTGTCTCGGGCGGCCTGGATCGCGTCGGACCAGTCGGCGGCGCGCCCGGCGCCCCAGCGACCGGCCGGCTCCAGCGGCGACCCGGCGAGGACCGCCGCGACGTGGTACGGCTGGTGCGGCACGTATTCCTGGGCGAGCCGCCATTCCTCTTCGGACGGACGGCTCGCGATCGTCATCACCGGCGGGATGCCCTGGCGCTGGGCGGCCCGGAAGACCAGGCCCACCTCGAACAGGGCGACGTCGCGCTGGCCCCGGCCGATGTTGCGCTTGAGCGTGGTCAGCAGCGGCGGGAGCAGTGACGTCCGGAGCAGCGGCTCCTCGTCCGACAGCGGGTTGGCCAGCCGGACGGCGTCGGTGGGCAGCCCGAGCGAGGTCAGCGCGGCGGCCGACACGAACGGGTTGCAGATCACCTCGACGTAGCCCTGCTCGGCCAACGCGCGGCCGATGGACCGGCGACGGCGCTGCTGTGGGGTGAGGCCGTTGCCGGGCGGCGCGATCGGCAGAACGCTCGGCACCTTGTCCAGACCGTCGAGCCGGACGACCTCCTCGACGAGGTCGGCGGGCTGGAGCAGATCCGGCCGCCAGCTCGGCGGGGTCACCTCGAACTCGTCGCCGATCGCCACTCGGCAGCCGACCTCGGTCAGCACCTCGGCCACCCGCTCGGCTGCGTACGTCACCCCGATGAGACGGGTGGGCAGCGCCGGGTCGAGACGCAGCGAGAACGGCTCCGGCGGGTAGTTCGCGTCGGTGATCTCGGCACCGGCCTTGCCACCGCCGTACTCCGTCAGCAGGGCGACCGCCCGTTCGATGGCGACGAGGCACAGTTCACGGTCGACGCCGCGCTCCCAGCGCTTGGCCGCCTCGCTGAACAGCTTGTGCCGCCGGGCGGTCCGCCCGACCATCACCGGATCCCAGTGCGCCGCCTCGAAGAGGACCGTCGTCGTCTCGGGTGCGACCTCGCTGGTCTGCCCGCCCATGACCGCCGCCAGCGAGATCGGCCCGCTGTCGTCGCAGATGATCATGTCTTCGGCGGCGAGTACGCGAGTCACACCGTCCAAAGTGGTCAGCTTCTCGCCTTGGGCGGCCCGGCGTACGACGAGCGGGCCCTGGACGCGGTCGGCGTCGAAGGCGTGCATCGGCTGACCGAGCTCCAGCATCACGTAGTTCGTGATGTCGATCGGCAACCCCAGCACGCGTACGCCGGCCGCCGTCAACCGGCGGGCCATGAAGTCCGGGGTGGCGGCGTTCGGGTCGACCCCGCGAACGAGGCGGGCGGCGAACCGATCGCAGCCGGCCGGATCGTCGATCACCAGGTCCCAGGCGTCGCCGCTCGTGGCGCTGCTGTGCAATGCCAGGCCGGGGTCGCTGAACGGCACTTGGAAGGCGTGGGCCAGTTCCCGGGCCAGCCCCCGGACGGACATCTGATAGCCGCGGTCGGGCGTCGGCGTGACGTCGATCAGCATGTCGTCCAGGCCGACGATCGGCCGTGCATCCGCCCCCGGCTGTACGCCCCGGGCCGCCGCCGCGCCGGCCTCGGAAGCGGGCGCGAGGACGATGATGCCGTCGTGCTCGTCGCTGATGCCCAGCTCCCGAGCCGAGCAGATCATGCCGGCCGACATGTGCCCGTAGGTCTTACGCGCGCCGATCTGGAATCCGCCCGGCAGCTCACCACCGGGCAGGATCACCACGACGAGGTCGCCGACCGCGAAATTGGTCGCGCCACAGACGATCTCCTGCGGCTCCCCCGTCCCGTTGGCCGCGCCGACGTCCACGGTGCAGAACCGGATCGGCTTCTTGAAGCCGGTCAGCTCCTCGATCGTCAGGACCCGGCCGACGACCAGCGAACCCTTCACCGTCTCCCGCTGATCGACGATCTCCTCGACCTCGATGCCGAGGTTGTTGAGCGCGGTGTCCAGCTCGGCGGCGGTCACCGACTCGGGCAGCGCTACGAACTCCCGCAGCCAGGACAGACCCACCCGCATCTCAGTGCACCTCCATGCCGAACGCGCGGGTGAACCGCACGTCGCCCTCGAACATCTCCCGCATGTCGGACACGCCGTTGCGGAACATCAGCGTCCGGTCGATCCCCATGCCGAACGCGAAACCGGAGTAGACGTCCGGGTCGATCCCGCAGGCCCGCAGCACGTTCGGGTTGACCATGCCGCAGCCGCCCCACTCGACCCACTGCGGGCCGTCGCGGTGCTCGGCGAACCACACGTCGAACTCGGCCGACGGCTCGGTGAACGGGAAGTAGTGCGGCCGCCAGCGCGTCCGCGCGTCGGGGCCGAACATCGCCCGCGCGAAGTGGTCGAGCGTCCCCTTCAGGTGCGCCATGGTGATGCCCTTGTCCACGACCAGGCCCTCGACCTGGTGGAACACCGGCGAATGCGTCGCGTCGAGTTCGTCGGTGCGGTAGACCCGGCCGGGCACGACCACGTAGATCGGCGGCTTTCGGGTCAGCATCGTGCGGGCCTGCACCGGGGAGGTGTGCGTACGCAGAACCAGCCCGGACTCGGTGGCCTCGCCCGCGCCCTGCACCCAGAAGGTGTCCATCAGACCCCGGGCGGGGTGGTCGGCCGGAATGTTGAGCGCGTCGAAGTTGGCCCACTCGAGTTCGACCTCGGGACCTTCGGCGATCTCGTAGCCCATCCCGATGAACATGTCGCCGACCCGCTCCATCAGCGTGGTCAGCGGGTGCCGGGCGCCCCGGGGACGGCGGTCGGCCGGCAGCGTCACGTCGACGCGTTCCTCGCGCAGCACACGCTCGGCCTGCTCGGCCGCGAGCACCTCCTGGCGGGCGTCGAAAGCGGCCTGAATCGCCGTACGCGCGGCGTTCACCCGCTGGCCGGCCGACGCCTTCGCGGCCGGGGGCAGCGCGCCGATCTCCCGGCGGGCCAGCGACACCGGGCTACGGTCGCCCAGGTGCGCCGGCTTCAGCGCGCCCAGCGCGTCGACGTCGGCGGCCTCCGCGAACGCCTGGCCGGCCTCGGCCACGGCGGCGTCGAGCGCGTCGGAATCCAGCGACGCGACCTGCTTGGGGTCATACGGATCAGAGCGATAAGTCATCAGATCTCCAGCGAGCGGCAACGTGGACAGTTTAGGGACTCGCGACTTGGCCGCCGCCCGCCGGTGCTCGCTGGTGAGAAAGTGCGCTCAGCCCAGCCGCCCGCTACCAGCGGGCCGGCTAAACGAGAGAGTCATGCGCACGCTCAGATCCTACCCAACGCACCGCCGAGTGCGCTCTCCGGGCACGGTGATCATGATGCTACGGAGTCGATCACCCGGCGACCGCAGATGTTCGCTGCGGAAACGTCGTCGATCACCCCGATTAGTTCATGATCGCGCGGAAGAAAGGACGGGGGTCGCGCGGAAAGAGCGGCGCGGGGGTCGCGCGGAAAGAGCGGCGCGGGGGTCGCGCGGAAAGAAAGAGGGCAGGCGGGCGCACGGGCTTAGGGGTGGGACAGGAGGGCGACGGAGGCGACGGCGCCGACGCCCACGATGAGGACGGCGCCCACGAGTAGCGTCGCGGCGAGCAGGGGCTGCTGAGCGGAGACACCGGCCAGCGCGCCCGCGCCGAGCGCGATCACGACGACGGCCAGCCCGGTGCGGGCCCGGAACACCCGCCGGACGAACAGCAGGCCGAGACCGATCATCAGCAGGACGACCGTGGTGCCGAATCCGGCGAGGGGGGCCATGCCCCCATCATGCGCGCTGGGCTCGCGCGGAGGCGTACAGGCACACCGCGGCGGCGGCGGCGAGGTTCAGGCTTTCCGCGCCGCCGTAGATCGGCACCCGGACGGCTTCGTCGGCCTCGCTCAACGCGGCCTCCGGCAGGCCGTGCGCTTCCGATCCGAAAATCCATGCGGTACGCCCAGCGAGGCGGTCGTCGTCGGCGAGGTCGTCGAGGTCGCGAGCGGCGTATCCGCTAGTGGCCAGGGTTTGCAGCCCGGCCGCGCGCAACCGGTTCAGCAAGCCCGACCAGTCGCGCTCCCGGACGACGTCCACATGGAACAGACTGCCCGCACTGGCGCGTACGCATTTGCCGTTGTACGGGTCGACGGCGTCTCCGGCGAAGATCACGGTCTGCGCGCCCGCTGCGTCCGCCGTACGCAGGATCGTGCCGGCGTTGCCGGGATCGCGGATCTCCAGCACCACCGCGACGAGCCGGGGTTCCTTGGCGAGCGCGTCGGCCAGCGGGACGTCGACGGTGTCGCAGACGGCCACCACTCCCTGCGGTTGCACCGTCTCCGTCAGGGCGGCCATCGCGTCCTCGGTGACCATCGAGGCTCCGGGGTACTCCGCCTGGCGATCGGCGGTCACGAAGATTTCGCGTACCACTCCGGAAGCAAGAGCCGAGGCGACCGCTTGCGGCCCCTCGGCGAGGAAGGCGCCCTGGACCTCGCGGTCCTTGCGGCGCTGCAGTTTGATCGCGGACACGACTCGGGGGGTACGCCGAGTGAACGGCGCACCCCCCGTCGTCATCGAGTCGCTCAGGCCTGGGCCTGCGCCGCGACGGCCTTGCGCGCGACCTCGACGATGGCGGCGAACGCGGCCTCGTCGTGGACGGCGAGCTCGGCCAGGATCTTGCGGTCGACCTCCACCTCGGCGAGCTTGAGGCCCTGGATGAGGCGGTTGTAGGTCATGCCGTTGGCGCGGGCGGCCGCGTTGATCCGGGTGATCCACAGCTGGCGGAAGTCGCCCTTGCGGTCACGACGGTCGCGGTACGCGTACTGCATCGAGTGCAGTACCTGCTCCTTGGCCTTGCGGTAGAGCCGAGAGCGCTGGCCGCGGTAACCGCTCGCGGCCTCCAGCAGGGTACGGCGCTTCTTCTGGGCGTTGACCGCCCGCTTGACGCGTGCCATGTCGATTTACTCCTTCAGTTCGTCGTGGCGCGCGTCAGCGGCCGAGCATCTTCTTGACCCGCGGGAGGTCGGCTTTCGAGACCTCGACGGTGCCGGAGAGGTCACGCGTCTCCTTGGACGCCTTCACCTCGAGGCGGTGGCGCAGGCCGGTCTGCTGACGCAGGATCTTGCCGGTGCCGGTCACCTTGACCCGCTTGCCCATGCCGGTGTGGCTCTTCATCTTCGGCATTGCGAAGTATCTCCCCTGAATAATTCTTGCGTGCAGTGCTCGTCGCCGCCGTCGAGCCGGTCAGCTCTCGGCGGCGGGCTGTGCGACTTCCTCGGTCTCGGCGAGTTCGCCGTCCTCGGACTTGCCGCCCCGGACCGCGGCCGTGGCCTTGGTCGCCCGGTTCGGTGCGAGCACCATGATCATGTTTCGGCCGTCCTGCTTCGGGGCGGCCTCGACGAAGCCCAGCTCCGAGACCTCTTCCTCGAGCCGGCGCAGGAGCCGGTAGCCCAGCTCCGGGCGGCTCTGCTCCCGGCCGCGGAACATGATGGTCACCTTGACCTTGTCCCCGGCCTTGAGGAAGCGCACGACGTGACCCTTCTTGGTCTCGTAGTCGTGCTGGTCGATCTTCGGGCGCAGCTTCATTTCCTTGATGATGGTCTGTTGCTGGTTACGCCGGGCTTCCCTCGCCTTGAGCGCGCTCTCGTACTTGAACTTGCCGAAGTCCATGAGCTTGCAGACGGGCGGGCGGGCCATCGGCGC
>NZ_JABFVK010000090.1 GCF_013362815.1 Hamadaea sp.
CCGCTGGAGGTGCCGCCGGGTAAGAAGGTCTCGGATCTGGAGCGCTGGAGGATCGGCCCGTCGAAGGCGTCCGCGCCGCAGATCGTCAAGTCGCTGGATCTGGTGGCCGAGACCGGCGGCACCGAGCTCGGCCGGCTGGAGCTGGACGCCGCGGTAGCTGCTCGGCAAGGCGCGGCGGGAGGCCGACAAGGGGCCGGGAACGGTGAGGGGTCCATCAGCCGGTCGTGGAGAGAGCGTCGGCTGGTGCGGGCGCAATCGCGCGGCGCCCGATGGCGACGGTGACCGGAGCGACCAGGAGTATGACAACGACGAGGAGCCCTAGAAGGGTGAACACCGGGCCGGGTCGCAGGAGTTCGCCGGAGACCGCCATCGCCGTGGGGAGCACCGCGGCCGCGGATACGATCAGCCCCGCGATGACGCCTGTCACCGTGACAATGATCATCTCTGTTGACAGGATCCTGCCTACCTGGCGCCGGGTCGCCCCGGCCAGGCGTAGCAGAGCGAACTCCCGCCGCCGGGCGAGGACCGAGACGCCGAGCGTGTTCACGACGGCAATGGCGGCATAGGCCACGACGATGGCCACCAGCAATGAGTTGATCATCCCTTGGATCCCGATACCCTGCTGGAACACTGCTTCGACCGCGTCACGCCCGCCGATCGACACACCCGGAAGGCCGGAGAGCGCGGCCATGACGGCATCCCGGGCTCGTCCGTCGCCGCCGTCACGGGTCGTGACGATCAGCTGAGGAATGCTGCGGCTATCGGTGTGGGCCGCGACCAGACGCTCGGGCAGCAGCAGGCTCTCGTAGCCCGGCCGGTCCGCGAAGGTCGCCACAAGACGCAGGTCCCCGGACGTTCCGTCGCCGAACCGGAACAAGACGCGGTCACCCGGAACGACGCCGAGCCTGCCTGCGGTCGTCTGCGGCAGCGCAATGCTGTCACCCGTGAGCTGGGTGAGCGAGCCGCTCACCGGGCGGGTGTGGAGCACGCCGGCCGCGCCTTCGGCGCTGACGCCGCGCACAGCCCACGGTCGATCCCGGTGCGATGGGTCGTAGGGGCGCTCGATCCATCCCCCGCTGGTGACGAAGCCACTCGCCGCTACCACCCCGTCGATCGCGCGCACCCGGTCGGTCAGCGACGTGTCGACCCCGCCGGGCACCTGCGCGACAAGGTCGGCGCGCACACTGGCGATCGACGCCTCCTGCTCGGCCTGGACCTGGATCGACTGCGCAGCCAGATTCCCCACGCCGATGCCTACGACAAGCGCGATGGATGTGGCAACAGTGGACAGCTGGGCGGTCCGGGCGCGAGCATTGTGGACCGCCAGCGCCCCCAGGGAGCCTGCGAACGTCCGGGCGATGGGCCGCAAGAACACGATTCCGGCGCGGAGGACGGCCGGGGCCAGCAGCGCCACGCAAATGCTCCCGGCCAGTACGGCGGGACCGCTCGTCGCCGAGGTCAGGGACGGGCTCATGAGGCAGGTGATCACAGCGAGAGCAATGGTGCCAAGAGCGAAGACGACTCCGAGAATCCAGCGCAGCGGACCGACGCGATAGCGCGGTGTCGCGGCGTCGCGCAGCGCGTCGATCGCACGCGCCCACCGTGCCGGCCGTGACGCGATCCGCGCCGAAATCCAGACCACCGATGTCGTGGTGATCAGCGCGACCAGGAACGGTATGGGGCCAAGGCTCAGCTGCAGCACCGCCGGAACGATCCCGACACCGGACAGGACCGCGAAGAGTAGATGGGCCAACGGCACTCCGAGCGTGAGCCCGGCCAGGACGCCCGCGACACCGATGGTCATCGTCTCGCCGACGATCAATCGGCGGGCCTGCCGGCCGGTCGCGCCGGTAGCACGCAGAAGACTGATCTCGCGTGCGCGCTGTCGGACCGCGAGGCCGATCATCGTGGACACGATGGTCGCCAGCACCACGAGCACGATGCCGCCGAAGACCGCGCCGATCACGATCGTGGACGTTCGGGCGCCGGATACTGCAGGGTCCTCCGCCGCGCCCCGCCCGTCCCCGGTGAGTACCCTGACGCCCGCGGTCTTCTGAACGATCCTGGGGCCGATGTCCTCGATGTCCGTGCCTGGCTTGGGCAGGACGCCGATCGCGTCGAGCCGGCCGTCCCCGCTGCGAACGGAGGCCTCGGTGTCGGAGAAGAACACCGTGGCGGGAGCATCCGGCTCACCGGCGGTCCCGGTCACCCGGTAGCCGGTCAGTGCGCCGCCTCGCGTCAGCCGGACTTCGTCACCCGGTCCGACCTTGAGTTCCTCCGCAGCAGACGCGCTCACCGCGACCTCATCAGCGGCGGAAGGTGCCCTTCCTCCGGTGAGGTGGAGGGGCCCCAGCTGCGATGACCCCCAGTTTTGACCGGTGAGCAGGCCGGAAGGTCCGCCGACGGAGAAGAATTGAACCGGCACGGTTGCGGCCACGCCGTCGACGCCCATGATCGTCTGGCGGACTGCGGGATCGAGGCGGTGTCTTTCGGGGTAAGGCCGGTAGTCGGTGGTCGGGCTGTTCTGCTCGTCCAGCATGCGATAGCTCGGGTCGCCGATGACTACGAGTGGCGCGCCGTCCAAGCGCTCAGGAGGTGCCGCCAGCCGGATGCCCGTCTCGAACAGCGACCCGGCGATCAGGACCAAGGCTGCGCCGAGCATCGTCGCGACGAAGACGGCGGCAAGTGCGGCCAGCCGTCGCCTCACACCGCTCAATACCAGTGTCCACATCAGCGTGCCTCAAGGGTGTGTCCGCTCGAGAGCAGGGCGAGCCGTTCGGCCACCCGCTGTGCCGTCGGCTCCTCCATCCGGTCGGCGAGGCGGCCGTCGACGAGGAACTCGACGGCGTCGGCGTAGGACGCGGCGACCGGGTCGTGGGTGGTCATCATGATCGTCTGGCCCGTCTCGTCGACCGCAGCGCGAAGGAGCGTGAGGATCCGGCCGGCCGTGGCGGTGTCGAGCGCGCCCGTGGGCTCGTCGGCGAACAGGACGTCGGCGTCGCTCGCCATGGCCCGCGCGATCGCCACTCGCTGTTGCTGGCCCCCGGACAGTTCGGAGGGGAGACGATGGGCCCGCTCGGCGAGCCCCACGCGTTCGATCGCCTGGAGCGCGCCGTGCCGATCGGGTCGGCGTCCTGCGAGAACGTTGGGCAGCGTGACGTTCTGGATGACGTCCAGGGTGGGCATCAGGTTGAACGATTGGAAGATGAACGCCACCCGGTCCCGTCGCAAAACGGTCAGCTGGTCGTCGGTCATCCCCTCAAGATTCTGATCGGCCAGCGTGACCGTGCCGGAGGTCGGCGCGTCCAGTCCCGCCGCGCAGTGCATCAGTGTGCTCTTGCCGGAGCCGGAAGGCCCCATCACCGCGGTGAAGCTCCCCGGAGGCAGGCTCAGCGTGAGCCCGTCGAGTGCGTGGATCGTCTGGTTGCCGCCGCCGTACACCTTGGTCACCGCATGAAGCCGCACGGGTACCAGCGGCCGCGAGCCGGCCCTTGAGCTCACGCTCATGGCGCATCCTTCTGTTCATGGGTATA
>NZ_JABFVK010000022.1 GCF_013362815.1 Hamadaea sp.
CGGGCGGAGAGCACCAGGTACTCCTCGCCGGCGTACTTGATCTCGGTGCCGCCGTACTTCGAGTAGACGACGGTGTCGCCGACCTGCACGTCGACCGGGATCCGAGCGCCC
Organism: Hamadaea sp.; assembly: GCF_013362815.1. Lineage (GTDB taxonomy): Bacteria > Actinomycetota > Actinomycetes > Mycobacteriales > Micromonosporaceae > Hamadaea. The sequence continues at coordinate 112 of NZ_JABFVK010000022.1, forward strand.
TTGTCGTCGAAGCGGCCCGGGCCGACGGCGAGGACGGTGCCCTCCTGCGGCTTCTCCTTGGCGGTGTCGGGGATAACGAGCCCCGACGCGGTGGTCGTCTCAGCCTCGTTCGCCTGGACCAGGATGCGGTCCTCGAGCGGCCTGATCGCAACCTTCGTCGCGGTAGTCACGAGCATACCCTCCTGGGGTATCGGAAATTGCTGTCTGTCCACCCTCCGCAGCGGCACCGTCGTCGCGGGTGCCGGGCCGCCGTGGCTGGCTGGTGCCCTGATGGCACTTGTCATTCTTAGCACCCTCAGCAGGAGAGTGCTAAACCGAAGGTTATGACGTGGCTAGCACTCAGTCAAGGAGAGTGCCAGTACGATCGCCCGTGTGGACTCCGAACAGCTCGCCGCGCTGCGTTCCCGGGAGGGAATCGCCGCGCTGGCCGCCGCGGAGGAGCTGATCGACACCGACCGGCTCGCCGCCATCAGCGCGCTGCGCTCCCGGGGATACGCCGCCGAGGTGGCGGGAGCGGCGCTCACCCAGGCCGTGCTGCGGGCCCGGGCGGCCGCCAAGTTCGGCGAGTCCGCCTCCCGGATGCTGTTCACCCAGGCCGGCCTGGAACAGGCCACCCGGCCGGTCGTCGCCGCTCGGCGCGCCGCCCGGCTCGCCCAGGCGGGCGTACGCCGGGTGACGGATCTGGGCTGCGGAATCGGGTCGGACGCGATCGCGATGGCCCGCGCCGGGATCACCGTGCACGCCGTCGACGCCGATCCGGTGACCGCCGACATCGCCGCCTTCAACTTCGAGGCGCTCGGCCTCGACGCCGTCGTGACCTGTGCCGACGCCCAGGACGCCTCGTTGCACGACATCGGAGCGGCGTTCTGCGATCCGGCTCGGCGGCAGACCGGTTCCGGCGTACGCCGAACTCGGCGGATCTTCCGTCCCGAGGACTACTCGCCGCCCTGGGACTGGGTCTCCCGCTTGCCGCAGGCTGTCGAGTACACCGTCTTGAAGCTGGCCCCGGGGTTCCCGGGCGAGCTGCTGCCCGACGACTGCGAACTCGAACTGACCAGCGTCGACGGCGACGTCGTGGAAGCCGCCGCCTGGTTCGGGCCGCTGGCGCGCGTACCCCGGCGGGCTTCGGTTCTGCGGGGCACCGCCGTCCACGAGCTGACCGGCTCGGGCGAGGCGCTGGGACCGGTCGGTCCGGTGGGCGAGTTCGTGTACGACCCGGACGGGGCGGTCGTCCGCTCCCATCTCGTGGCGGAGTTCGCCCGGCTGGTGGACGGCCGGCTCGGCGACCCCGACATCGCGTACGTGTGGGCCTCGGCTCACCTTCCGACGCCCTTCGGGCGCTGCTTCGCCGTGGACGAGGTACTGCCGTTCTCGCTGAAGCGCCTGCGCTCGGCCCTGCGGGAGCGCGGCGTCGGACGACTGGAGATCCTCAAACGCGGGTCCGCCCTTGACGTCGAACAACTACGACGTGACCTTCGGCTCTCCGGGGACGCTGACGCCAGCCTGCTGCTCACCAAGGTCGCTGGGCGGCCGGTCGCGGTGATCGCTCGCGCTCTTCCTTAGCGCTCCGGCGGTCGTTGGTGGGGCTTCGCGCGCTTGGGCGCGTGCGTTTATCCCGGGATAACGCGGTCTTCGCGCTCGTCGAGGGGACGTTATCCCCGGATAACGCGTACGCGTAGGCCCGTACACTCGATCACCGTGGCAAGCCAAGGAACTCCGGCCACCGCGCTGTTGGCCAAGCAGAAGGTCGCGCACACGCTGCACCCCTACGACGTGTCTCCGGACGCACCCAACTACGGCGCGCTCGTCGCCACCGCGATCGGCGCCGATCCCGCTCGAGTCTTCAAGACGCTGGTCACCGAGGTCGACGGTGGACTGACCGTCGCCGTCGTGCCGGTCACCGGCGAACTGGACCTCAAAGCACTCGCTTCCGCCGCGGGTGGCAAGCGAGCCGCGCTGGCCGACCGTGCGGTCGCTGAGCGTACGACCGGCTATGTCCGAGGTGGCATCAGCCCGCTCGGCCAGCGCAAACGGCTGCCGACCGTGATCGACGCGACCGCGTTGGCCGGTGCCACCGTCTACGTCAGCGCCGGCAAGCGCGGGCTTCAAGTTCAGCTCGCCCCCGACGACCTCGTACGCCTCACCGGCGCGGTCGTCGCTTCGATCGCCTCCAGCTAGAGGACCTTGAATGGAAAACGCTGCCGGGGCAACGTTTTCCATTCAAGATCGCCTGAAATCAGGCGGCGACGAGTTCCGGAGTGACAACAGGAGCGGGCCGCCGATCCATCTCCCGCCAGAACTTCCCGACGAACGGCGCAAGCGTGGCGAGCAGGTACGCCACACCGCAGACGATCAACGCGAGCTGAGCGCCGTACTCGCCGAGCCAACCGGCCGCCAGTGCGCCGAGCGGCATCCCCGCGAACGCCACCGCCGTCCCCAGCCCCTGTACGCGAGCCTGCAAGTGCTCCGGCACCCGCTCGTACATGACGGCCGAGAGGATGGGGTTGACCGCCGCGATGGCCACCCCGTCGATCAGCCCGAGGACCACGATCGACCAGGCGGGAGCGCCGAAGGCGAGGAAGAAAAAGCGGGGCGCACCGGCGATGAGGAAGCCCACCGAGAACAGCGCCCAGCGGGGCAGCCGCGGAGCCAGGAAGCCGAAGGCGATGTTGCCGAGCACGGCGCCCAGACCGAAGGAGCCGCCGACCAGGCCGATGCCGACCGGCGTACCGAAGATGTCGCGGGCCCACAACGGAACCAGCACGGCACTGAAGCCCTGGTCCAGCATGTTCGTCACGAACAACATCAGGATCAGCCCGAGGACGAGCCGGTCGCCTCGCAGGTACGCCAGCCCGCCCCGAAGGGCCACCCCATACGGCTCGGCCGCCCGATCCGCCTTCCCCGGTACGCGTACCAGCAGCCCGACAAGTAGCGCGCACAACCCGAACGAGACCGCGTCGAGCAGCAGGACGTCGGCGGCATCGCCGAACCAGACGATCAGCGGGCCGGCGAGGATGCCGCCGATGAGGCCGGCCGCCCGGCTGGTCCCGTCGACCAGGGTGGCCGCCCGGGTCATCTCGACCCCGGACTTCGCGACGACCTGGGGGAACATCGCACCTCGCTTGGCGGTGTCGCCGAACCCGCGGAGCAGTCCGGCGACCGCGACCAGCACCATGAGGACTGGCAGGCCGAGCCCGCCGGACCGGTGCAGCAGCGGGATCGCGCCGACGACGACGAGACTGAGCAGGTCGGCGACGACCGAGATCCGGCGTCCGCCGATCTTGTCGATGACCGGCCCGCCGAGGGCACAGGCCAGCACGTACGGGACGAGTTCAGCGGCTCCGACGAGCCCGGTCTTGGCGGCGCTGCCGGTGCTGACGAGCACCAGCCACGGCAACGCGATCATCGTCATCCGGCTGCCGAGCAGGGACAGCGTGCTGGCGAGCAGAAGGCCGGCGAGGGGGGCGCGGCGATTCATGATCAGTTCTCCTCAGAAGCGTCACGGGAGTCACGAGCGTCGCGGGAGTCAGGAGCTTCACCGGCGTCGCGACGGTCCAAAGAGTCATGGTTCAGAAACGGCAGGATGTTGAGCTGGACCACCACCTGCTCGGCCCCGGGCGGGCCCGGCTTCTCGTAGTGCGGGCGGGCGCTCTTCAGCAGCTCCAGCAGCTTGGCGGAGAGCTCCGCCGCCTCGGCCGGGGTCAGTAGGAGGCCGTAGTCGTTGAGGCCCATGGAGTCGTCCCACTCGGGCGGGATCGAGGTCGCCTCGCCGAGCCAGCGGTCCACCCGCTCCGCGCTGGCGGTCGCCACCGCCCGCATGTAGATCTCGGTCTCGAGCGGCGCTTCCCGAGCGGCCGGGGCTTCGAGGGTGGTGCTCTGGTGACTCGCGCGCCACCAGCGCTCCCGGCCGGTGCCGAGCGAGGCGTCCTCTTGGACGAAGCCGTACTGGGCGAGCTGCCGGAGGTGATAGCTCGTGACCCCGCTCGACTGCCCGATGCGCTCGGCCAGCTTCGTGGCGGTCGACGGGCCCTCCATGCGGAGCAGGCCCAGCAGGCGTACGCGAATCGGGTGCGCGATGCCCTTCAGCGTGTGGGCGCTCAGGTGGATCCGGCTCTCCTCGGTCATACCGCAAAGATAGTTCTGCAAAGAGTTCTTTGCAAGCACTTCTTTGCGGTCGGCCCGCGCCCAGACGGATCAGGGATCTGGGTCGAATCTTGAGGAAAGATTCGACCCAGATCCCTGATCGAGCGCCAAAAAGGGCGTCAGGCCTGCCAGGAGCGCCAGAGCGCGGCGTACGACCCGTCAGCGGCCACGAGTTCGTCGTGCGACCCGAGCTCGGCGATCCGCCCGTCCTCCACGACGGCCACCCGGTCGGCGTCGTGGGCCGAGAACAGCCGGTGCGCGATGGCGATGACGGTCCGCCCGTCGAGCACTGCGGCCAGGGACCGCTCCAGATGACGAGCGGCTCGGGGGTCGATGAGCGAGGTGGCCTCGTCCAGGACGAGCGTATGCGGATCGGCGAGCACCAATCGGGCGAGCGCCAGCTGCTGGGCCTGTGCCGGGGGCACGGTGAAGGTGCCCTGGCCGACCTCGGTCTCCAGCCCGTCCGGCAGTGACTCCACCCATTCCCGGAGATCGACGGCGTCCAACGCACGCCACAGGTCCGATGACGTGGCAGTGGGCCGCGCCAGCAGCAGGTTGTCGCGAAGCGTACCCAGGAAGACGTGGTGTTCCTGGGTGACCAGGGCGACCTCGCCTCGGCGTACCGGCAGTGGCAGGTCGGCCAGCGGAGCCCCGCCGACGGTCACCGATCCCGAGGTCGGCGGGTGGATTCCAGCCAGCAGGCGGCCCAGCGTCGACTTCCCCGCGCCGGACGGGCCGACCATCGCCAGCCGCTCCCCCGGCGCCAAGGCCAAGTCGATGCCGTGCAGAACCGGTCGGCCTTCCACATAGGAGTAACGAACCTCCGAAGCGACCAGGTCGGAGCCCACCGGGCGGACGTCCGAGGAGGCGTCGGACGGCAGCAGGCTGACGCCGACGAGCCGGGCGAGCGCGGCCCCGCCGACCTGGATCTCGTCCAGCCATTCGAGCGCGTGCTCGATCGGCCGGACCATCTGCTGCACGTACGCCACCGCCGCCGCCAGCTCACCGATGGAGACCCAGCCCTTGAAGTAGAACGCACCGCCGATGACCAGAGTCGACGTGATCGAGATGTAGAAGCCCGCGTCGATCGTCGGGAACAGGATCGTCCGCAACCGGAGAGTGAACCGCTCAGCGGCGTACGACTGGGAGATCTTGGCGTCGATGTCGGCCCGCCGCCGTCCCCCGAAGCCGAAGGCCTCGCTGGTCCGCGAGCCCTCGACCGTCTCCGCGAGGGAATCGGTGACGTCCGCGTAGGCCGCGTTCTCGCGCAGGTAGCCGGGCGTGGCGCGGCCGAGGTACCAGCGTGAGATGGCGATGAGCAGCGGCGCGCCGAGCAGGCACGGAATCGCGAGCTGCCAGCTGTTGAGCACGAGCGCGCCCGCCGAGAGGACGGCGGTCACAACGGCGACGAAGAGCTCCGGCACGCCCCGGCGCACGCTGTGGTTGAGCGAACCGACGTCGCGGGAAGCCCGCGTCATCAGGTCACCGGTGCCCGCACGCTCCACAGTCGACAGCGGCACGCCGAGCACCCCGTCGACGAACTCCTCCCGGATGTCGGCGAGCATGCGTTCGCCGAAGCGGGCCGAGGCGTACACGGCGAACCGGATGAACACCGCGTTCGCCAGCACCGACACCACGATCGCCAACGCCAGAAGGTCGACGCGATCCGTGGTGCCATGGTCGGCGACGGTGTCGATGAGCCGCCCCAGCAGGGCCGGCGCGAACAACCCGGCGACGGCGGCGAGGCCGTGCAGCAGCACGACGAGCGCCAGCGCTCCCCGATGTTCGCGCAGCAGCCGCACGGCGTACGCCTTGACGACCGGCGCGGTGGCGATCGGCAGGATCTCCCGGCTCATCAGGCGTCCTCTCCCCGGGTCACGACCGCCCGGTAGCGCGGTTCCGTACGAAGCAGTTCACGGTGGGTGCCCTCGGCGACGACCTTGCCGTCCTCCAGGTAAAGCACCAGGTCGGCTCGGTCCAGCACCAGCGGGCTCGTGCTCGCGACCACCGTCGACCGCACGCCTCGCTCCGCGCGATACGCACCGATCCGGGCGGCGATGCGCGCCTCGGTGTGCGCGTCGACCGCGCTGGTCGGCTCGACCAGCAGCAGCATCGGCGGGTCGGCAAGCAACGCGCGGGCCAGCCGCAACCGTTGCTGCTGCCCGCCGGAGAACTCGCGGCCGCGCTCGGCCACGTGACTGTCCAGGCCGTCCGGCAGCGCGTCGACCACGTCGGTCGCGCTCGCCGCCGTCAGCGCCGCGCGAATCTGCTCGCCACTAGCTGCACGCCCGGTCCCGGCCCGCGGGTCCAGCTCCGCGCGCAGAACACCGCTGAACAGACGCGCGTCGTTGTCACCCACGAGGATGACCTCACGGATCGCCCGCCTCGCCATTTTCTCCAGGGGTACGCCGTCAGCAGTGACCGAGGTTTCGGCGTACCGGCCGAGGCGATCCACTACTTCGGCCGCGTCCTCCGGTTTGGCACTGGCGATGACGGTGTACCGGCCGGCCGGGATGGTGACACCCGACTCCGGATCGTGGAGCTCCACGGCGCTCGTCGGCGGCATCGCCCGGTCGAGCGCGCTGGGCTCGTCGATCTCCGGCTCCAGCTGCAGGAGGTAGACCATCCGTTTGGCCGCCACGAGACCACGGGTGATCTTGTCGACGAGTTCCACGATGGTCCGCAGCGGCACCAGCAGGAAGGCGGCGTACCCGTAGAAGGTGAACAGCTGGCCCACCTTGATGTCGCCGGCGAGCGCGAACCGCGCGCCGAGCCACGTGACCAGCGCGACGAACAGACCGGGGAGCAGCACCTGCGCGGCCTCGAGCAGCGCGTCGACCTTGCCCACCCGGACGCCCTCGGTTCGGAGCTTCTGCGACTGCTGCCGGTAGCTCGCGGCGAAGACCGACTCGCCGCCGACACCCCGGAGTACACGCAACCCCGCGACGATGTCCCCCGCCCGGCTGATCAGCGTCCCCTGCTGATGCCGGTACGCCGCCTGCCGGGTGTGCAGCGGCCGGATCAGCAGCGCGACCGCCGACATCATCACCGGTACGCCGATCAGCACGACCAGCCCGAGCTGCCACGACGTCGTCAGCAGGATGACCGAGACCACCACGATCGCGACGACCGCGCCGGAACCCCGCAGGAGGATGTCCAGCGCGCCACCGATGTGGCTGACGTCGGAGTTGCCGATGCTCACGACCTCGCCGGTGGCGATGCGCTTGGGCAGCGTCGCGCCGAGGCGGTTGGCCTGGTCGACGGTCAGCTGGATGGTCCGGTACGCCGCCCGCAGCCAGTTGTAGACGGCGAACCGGTGCCGCATGATGTTCGCCCACGCCGTGATCGCGCTGAGGAGCACGAAAACGCCGGCCCAGCGAAGCAGGCCGGCGAAGTCGGGTGCGTCGATGGCGCGGCCGATCGCGGCCGGGCCGAGCGCCATGGCGACCATCCAGATGACGCCGAAGCTCATACCCACGGCCATCGTCGGCCACTGCTTGCGCCACAACCAGAACAGGTAACGCCCCGGTGACCGCCCGTCGGGACGGCCGGGATCAGGTTCGGGAAGGGGTTTACGTAAGGGGCGGCGCACAGCGCGGACATTACGAGATCGGCCCGCCGCGCGGCAACCGGTTTTCGCCTCGGACCGGCTGCCCGGATAGGCTGTTCGTCGTGCTTGTCCTCGTTCTCGACACCGCAACGCCCGCCATCACCGCCGCGGTGGCTGAGATCACGCCCACGGATGTGCGAATTCAAGCCGAACGGGTGACGGTCGACGGCAAGAAGCACGGCGAACTTCTCGCCCCGCAGATCGACGCGGCGCTCGCCGAGGCCGGCGTCAAGCCGCGGGAGCTGACGGCGATCGTGGCCGGCGTCGGCCCCGGCCCGTTCACCGGCCTGCGAGTGGGCCTCATGACGGCGGCCGCCATCGCCGACGCGCTCGGGATTCCCACGTACGCCGTGTGCAGCCTCGACGGGCTCGGTGCCACGACCTCCGGCACCGCCCTGGTGGCGACCGACGCCCGGCGGCGCGAGGTCTACTGGGCGGCGTACGCCGAGGGGCAGCGGGTCGACGGACCCCACGTCGCCAAGCCGGCCGACGTCGGGCAGACGGTGGCCGACCACGCCGTCGGCGAAGGCGCCCGGAAGTACGCCGATCAGCTCGGCCTCGCCGTCGGCGCCGAAGCCCCGGACTATCCGTCGGCCGAGTGGCTGGCCCGGCTCGCGGCTTCTCGCGTACGCGAGAACGCGCCGTCGGAGCGCCTCACCCCGCTCTACCTGCGCCGCCCCGACGCGGTGGAGCCGGGAGCACCGAAAAAGGTGTCATGACCTTTCAGTTGGGGCGGCTTCGGTGGTGGCAGATCGCCGATCTCCTGCCGATCGAGGCGGACCTGTTCGGGACCGAGGCGTGGACGGCGGGCATGTTCTGGAACGAGCTCGCCAACGGCCACCTCTATCTGGCCGCGACCGAGAACGACCAGGTCCTCGGCTACGCCGGGCTGGCGCTGAGCCCGCCCGACGAAGCCTGGATCAACAACGTCGCCGTACGCCGAGACGCCCAGCGCCGCGGGATCGGCCGCGCCCTGGTCACCGCCCTGCTCGACGTGGCGGGCCGGGCCGGGGTGGACCAGACGTTGCTCGAAGTCGCCGCCGACAACAAGCCCGCCCAAGCGCTCTACACCGACTTCGGCTTCGAGACGGTCGGCGTACGCAAGGGCTACTACCAGCCGAGCAACACCGACGCGTGGGTCATGCGCCGGATCGAACCATGAGGTGATCGTTGTGAAGAGCGAACCGCTCGTCCTGGGCATCGAGACGAGCTGCGACGAGACGGGCGTGGGCATCGTCCGGGGCCACACCCTGCTCGGCGAGGCCCTTGCGTCCAGTGTGGACGAACACGCCCGGTTCGGCGGCGTCGTGCCGGAGGTGGCCAGCCGCGCCCACCTCGAGGCGATGATCCCGACCATGCAGCGCGCACTGGACCAGGCCGGAGTGACCTTGGCCGACGTCGACGCCATCGCGGTGACGGCGGGCCCCGGCCTGGCCGGGGCGCTGCTGGTCGGGGTGGCCGCCGCCAAGGGGTACGCCCTGGCCGCGGAGAAGCCGATCTACGGCGTGAACCACCTCGCCGCCCACGTCGCCGTCGACACGCTGGAACACGGGCCGCTGCCCGAACCAGCCGTCGCCCTCCTCGTCTCTGGCGGCCACTCGTCGCTGCTGCTGGTCAACGACCTGGCCCGGGGCGTCACTCCGTTGGGTGCGACCATCGACGACGCCGCCGGTGAGGCCTTCGACAAGGTCGCCCGCCTGCTCGGGCTGCCGTTCCCGGGTGGACCTTGGATCGACAAGGCGGCTCGCGACGGCGACGGCGAGGCGATCGCCTTCCCGCGTGGGCTCACCGCGCCGAAGGATCTCGCCACCCACCGATACGACTTCTCATTCTCGGGGCTGAAGACCGCCGTCGCCCGCTGGGTCGAGACCCGCGAGAAGGCCCGCGAACCGGTGCCGGTCGCCGACGTCGCGGCCTCGTTCCAGGAGGCGGTCTGCGACGTGCTGACCACCAAGGCGATCGACGCCTGCCGCGCGAACGGGATCGAGACGCTGGTCATCGGCGGTGGCGTCGCCGCGAACTCCCGGCTCCGGGCGCTCGCCGAGCACCGGGCGGCCAAGCACGGCATCGCGGTACGCGTACCGCGGCCGAAGTTGTGCACCGACAACGGCGCGATGGTCGCCGCCCTCGGTTCTCATCTCGTGGCCTCGGGCGTCGCGCCCAGCCGCCTCGACCTCCCGGCCGATTCCGCAATGCCGCTCACATTGGTCGTGGCATGACTGCTACGTTGCCAGGCGTGATCGTGCGCATGTGGGAGATCCGCGCATACCCCCACCACTTCGAAGAACTGCTCGGCTGGGTCTGCGACATCGCCGTACCCGGCCTGGAGATTCAGCCGTTGCACGTGTCGACCGAGGTGTTCTCCTCGGCGGACGGCCGGATCGTCGTCATGTCCCGGTGGCGGGGCGAGCCCACGCCGCTGCCCGATCCGCCGCGCGACCTCGTGGCGCGCTCCGCGCACAGCTGGGACTTCACCGTCGTCGACCGCTGAGCCGCGCCGCTGATTGGATGAGCCGAGGCACGCAGATCACGGTTACGCAGGCTAAATCCGCGCGGGAAGCATGCATTTCCCTGATCTGCCGCTCATGGGGCTGGGCTAGGAACTGAGGCGGGCGGCCCAGTCGCCGTCGTGGCCGACGAGCTGAACCTCGCGGGTGTCGTCGTCGTACCGGGTGATCCGCACTTCGAGGTAAGCGTCGGCGAGCTGCTCGACCATGCCCTCGCCCCACTCCACGAGGGTCACGGAGTCGTCGATGTCGGCGTCGAGGTCCAGGTCGTCCACCTCGGCCCGCGGATCACGGACCATACCCAGGCGGTACGCGTCGACGTGCACCATCGGCACGCTCCCACCGGCGTGCACGTCCGGACGATGAACCCGGGCGATGACGAAGGTCGGCGAGGTCACGTCGCCGAGAACGCGCAGCCCCGCGCCGATCCCCTGGGCCAGGGCGGTCTTGCCGGCGCCGAGCGGTCCGGTGAGGATCACGAGGTCGCCGGCCCGCAGCAGGCGGGCCAGCTCCGCGCCGTACGCGTGAGTGTCTTCGACCTTCGCCAGCTGGACGGGACTTTGCACCGACGTCACCCGACCACCTTATCGAGAAAGTCCTGCAGGGCCTCGTTCACCGCGTCGGCGTGCTCCAACAGAACGACGTGCCCGGAATCCGGCACGACGACGAGCTCGGCGTCCGGGAGGTGCCGGACGATCTCCTCCGAGTGGCTCACGGGCAGGATCGGGTCCTTCTCGCCGCAGATCACCATCACCGGCTTGGTACGGATCGCGGCCAGCGCCGGGTACCGCGCATGGCTGTAGAGCGTACGCAGATAGCGGGTGACCGTGTCCATCGGCGTACTGGAGTTCATTTGCTCCACATAGGAGACCAGTGCCGGACTCGGTCGCCTGCCGCCGAAGCCGTAGCGCCGGGTGAGCAGCCAGGCCAGGTCGCTCGAAGCATGCCGGGCGCGGTCGATCATCCGTCCGCTGTACTTCGTGGCCCCCGAGACCATGCCGAGCAACGGCCCAGCCCCGGCGATCATCTCCGGTACGCCACCGAGCTTGCCGTTCTCGGACTTCCCGCCGCTGGTGGAGATCAGCACCACTCCGGCCACGCGGTCGGCGAACAGGTCCGGGAACAGCTCGGCGCAGGCCATGATCGCCATCCCGCCCATCGAGTGTCCGATCAGGACGATCGGACCGACCGGGGTGGTCTGCTCGATCACGTCGCGCAACGCCTCACCCAGCGCGGGCAGCTCATATTCGCCGTCCTCCAGGCGACCCGACCGACCATGGCCGGGCTGGTCGTAGAAGACCATCCGGTAGTCGCCGGGATCGAGGTAGCGCCGCTGCATGTGGAACGTGCCCATGTCCAGGCAGAAGCCGTGGACGAAGATCAACGTCGCCTCCGGCTCGGCATCGCCGCCGAGGTCCACTGCCACGCCGTCAGCCGGCTCGACTACTTCGACGTACAGCTCGACCCCGTCTGCCGTCGTCACGGTCAGCGCCTCGTCATACGGCAGCCGGCCGAACGGTTCCTCGGCGTACGGATCTTCGGAGTTCTTTCGTGTTCGGCCCACCAAAGTACGCTCCGCCGCGACTCCGGCGGCCACACCGGCCGCCGCCACCCCCGCCAATGCCCCGACGATGCCCCACCTAGCCATCGTCAGCCTCGATACCTGCGCGGTACGCCCGACCGCCCGAAGCGGGTCACGATCTCGTAGTTGATCGTGCCCACGACCGCCGCCCAATCGTCGGCGGTCGGCTCACCCCGGTCACCCGGTCCGAACAGGACAGCCTCATCCCCGGCCGCCACCACTGCGTCGTCGCAGTCGACCACGAACTGGTCCATGCACACCCGACCGGCGATCTCGAAGCGCTTGCCGTTCACCCATACGGGCCCGCTGCTGCTCGCATGCCGGGGCACCCCATCGGCGTACCCGATGGGAATGAGGCAGAGCGTGGTCTCGCGGGGCGTGACGTAGGTATGGCCGTAAGACACGCCCTCGCCGGCCGGAACGCGCTTGACGAGCGCGACCGGCGCGCGGACCGTCATCGCGGGCCGCAAGCCGAAGTCCTGGCCCTCGATGGGCGACAGGCCGTAGACCGCGACCCCCGGGCGGACCAGGTCGAAGTGAGTGTCGGGGCGAGTCAGCGTCGCGGCCGAATTGGCGAGATGCCTCAGCCGGGGTGTGACGCCGAGGCGCTCCGCGATCGCCGAGGCTTCGAGGAAGACGTCGAGCTGACGGTCGATCGACGGATCGCCGAGCACGTCGGCGCAGGCCAGATGGCTCCACACCGCGACGATCTCCAGTACGCCCTCCGCCTGCGCCTTCGCCGCAGCCTCGACGAGCTTGGGCCAGACGTCGAGCGTCGCGCCGTTCCGATGCAGACCAGTATCGATCTTGAGATGGGCGCGGGCGACCTTGCCGGCTCGCCGGGCGGCCTCGGCAAGCTCGGTCACCTGAGCCACGCTGGAGACGCTGAGATCCACATCAGCGGCGACGCCCTCGGGCAACGGCGTACCCGGCGGGAGCAACCAGGCCAGCACCGGAGCGGTCACTCCGGCCGCCCGGAGTTCGAGCGCCTCCGGAAGACTGCGTACGCCCAACCAGGTGGCCCCGCCCGCGAGCGCTGCGCGCGCGCTCGGCACCGCCCCATGGCCGTAGCCGTCCGCCTTCACCACCGCCATCACCTCGGCCGACGTGCGTTTCCTGAGCAACGCGACGTTGGCCCGGATGGCCGCGAGATCGACGACCGCTTCCGCCTGCCACATGCTTCCACCCTACCGGCTGGTACGCATTCCCCGCCTACGGAGATCACCTCGCGGCGCTCGCTGTTCGCGCGTGGTCGGCGGGACAACGTCGCTATTCCGCGCGGTCTCCCGGGACGTATCCCCGGGACAACGCGCGCGGCAGCACCCGGTCCCGGCACGTATCCCGGGATAGCGTCGCTATTCCGCGACGGGAAGGGACGTTATCCCGGGATAACGCGCAGGCCGCACAGCGACGCGCAGGCAGCGAGCAGCGAGCAGGCCGCGCAAGGCAAGCGGGCGTCAGCGAGGAACAACCCCACGCAAAGCGACAGCGACATCAGAGCTGGTCACAGATCCGGAGGAGCCCGCCACCCGCCCAGCCAACCCATGCAAGTAGGCAGCTGCGACGGCAGCGCGTACGGGGGTGAGGCCGGCGGCGAGAAGCGACCCGAGCAGCCCGCCGAGAACGTCGCCTGATCCGGCGGTCGCCAACGCGGGGCTGCCGGTCGGATTGACCCAGGCCTCACCGTCGGGCCCGGCGACGATCGTCCGGTCGCCTTTGAGCAACACGACCGATCGCGTCCAAGCTGCGAGGGTGAGCGCCGCCCCCACTCGGTCGGCGCCGGGGGCGTACCCGGCGAGGCGGTTGAACTCGCCGTCATGCGGGGTGAGCACGGTCGGCGCGGATCGGGCTCGAAGTTCGTTCGCGTGGGTGCCGTCGACCAGCATCGTGATGGCGTCGGCGTCGAGGACCGCCGGGAGCGGCGACGCGAGCACCGCTCGCAGTTCTTCGCGGGCGCGCTGGTCGGTCGAGAGCCCGCTGCCGCACACCCAGGCCTGTACGCGGCCGGAGTCGGAGACGCGCCGAGCCACCACGACCGACGGGTGCAGGGTGGCCACGATCGAGTGGGCGGAACCGGCGTACCGGACCATCCCGGTGGGGCCGGCGAGCGCGCCCGCGGTGGACAGCAGCGCTGCGCCCGGAAAGCTCGCCGAGCCGGTGGCCAGCCCTACGACGCCCCGGCTGTACTTGTCCGACTCCGGTCCGGGGTGCGGCCACCATTCGTCGATGTCGGACTGTTCGGCGAGGCGTACGGCGGGCGCAGCCGCCATCGTCAGGCCGATGTCGACGAGTTCGACCTGCCCGGCGAGCGGCGCGGCCGGTCCGACGACGAGCGCGGGCTTGAGCACGCCGAACGTGACCGTCACGTCGGCGCGTACGGCCGGACCGAGCACGTCGCCGGTGTCGACCGCCACCCCGGAGGGCACGTCGACCGCGATGATCGGGGCGTTCAGCTCGGCGACCCGGTTGGCCGCGTCGAGGGCGGCTCCTCGGAGAGCACCAGTCGCGCCGATGCCGAGCATGCCGTCGACGACGAGATCCACTTCGGCCGGCCAGTCGGTGACGACCCGGCCACCCGCCGCGAGCAGCGCCTGCAGGCCGCCGACATGGGCTCGGCGCGGGTCGACGAGCCACGCTGAGACCGCCACGCCCTGACCGGCGAGCGTCGCGCCCGCGTACAAGGCGTCCCCGCCGTTGTCACCGGTGCCGACGAGAAGCAGCACGCGTGAGCCATAGATCCGGCCCCGCGTACGCAGCGTGATCGCGCAGCGCCGGGCCAGTCCGGCGGCGGCCCGAGCCATCAACGTCCCGGCGGGCAGCGTCTCCATCAGGGTCTTCTCGGCCGCCCGCACATCGGCTGCCCGCCATGCCGCTCTCATGCCTCGCCCCCGAGTTGTTCCAGTCGAGCCCCGTCCTCGCCGGGCTGACGCCCGATGGAACCGTCTCGTTCGGCGATGACCACCGCCGATGCGATGCCGCCGTCGTGCGACAACGACAGATGCCACCGCTGAATCCCCAGGCCGGCCGCTGCTCGCGCGACCGTGCCCGCGATCACGAGCCAGGGACGACCGGCTTCGTCCACCGTCACCTCGCAGTCGTGCCAGTGCAGGCCCTGCGGCGCGCCGAGGGCCTTGGCGACCGCCTCCTTCGCCGCGAACCGGGCGGCGAGCGACTCCGCCGAGCGTTCGTGGCCCGACTGCGTAATGCGCTCGGCCTCGGTGAACACCCGCTCGGCTAGCTGCGGGGTGCGCTCCAGGGCGGCGCGGAAGCGCTCGACGAGCACGACGTCGTTGCCGACCGACACGATCACAGGGCACACCCTACCGGCCGCGCAACCCCTGTGGACGGCCGCTTCGGCGAGGCCCGCGCGGTTGTCCACAGGTCCTTGAGCCGATCCCCGGCACCGGTCAGCATCGGCGGCAGTTATCTCTGGGAGGTGACCCATGGAGTTCGAAGTCCACATCGGCCGGCTCGGGCAGTGGTCCGACCGGCTCGACGACACCGGGACCGCGCTGGCCCAGCCCAAGCTGGTCGCGGCTCCGGCCGGGTGGGCGGCCGCGGCCGCACTGTCCACCTGGGAGACGGCGCTCGTCGGGCTGCTGCGCGCGATCGGCGAGCAGACAGTCCACACTGGTGATTCGGTCCGGGCCTGCGCGGCCGGCTATCGGTCCGCGGACCGCTCATGATCATCGGGTACGCACAGCTCTGCGCAGCCGACGTGGCGACCTGGCACGCCGGGGCGACCGCCTGGCGGCGGCTGGCGCAGCAGCTCGACGAGCGTCTCGAAGAGTTCGACGCGACCGCGGCCGGGCTGCGTCAGGACTGGCGGGGAACCGCTGCCGACGCAGCCTCGGTCGCCGTCGCGGATCTGCGGGGGTTGACCGCCGCCTGCCGAACGCCGATCGAACAGACCGGGCGGTTGCTGGCTGAGCACGCCGACCGGGTCTCGGCGGCTCGGCAGGCGCTGCTCGCTGCGCGTACGCCGGAGCAGGCGGCCATGGCGGTGGCCGCCGCCCGCCAGTCCGACGAGCGTACGGCGACGGCGTTGACGCAGCTCACGGCGTCCCTGAGCCCGCCGTGCCCGCCGAACGCCGGGCCGGTGGCCGTCCGCGAATGGTGGCGCAGCCTCAGCAAGACCCAACGTGACCTGCTGATTCTCTCGTCACCCGAGCGGATCGGCCGGTTGGACGGCGTACCGGCGGCCGATCGGGACCGGGCGAATCGGGAGCTGCTCCGGCACGAGCAGGATCGGCTGACCACCCTCTTGGACAGCCTGCGCGCGGATCCGAACGCCGATCGGGAGCGTGACCGGGTGGAGCGGACGCTCGCCGGGCTCGCGACGCTCGCCGACCGGCTCGCCCGCCCCGGGACCTACCTGCTGGGGCTGGACACGGCGGGCGACGGCCGCGCGATCGTGGCGCTCGGCGACCCCGATCACTCGGCGAACGTGCTCACCTACGTTCCCGGCATGGCCGTACGCCTCGACGGCCACCTCGGCACGTCGCTCGACCGGACGGCGGCGATGGCCGAGGCCACGGCGGCCGCCGATCCGGCGAAGTCGACCGCGGCCGTCCTCTGGCTGGGCTACGACGCTCCGGACAACGTGCTCCAGGCCGCCTCGGCGAGCGCCGCTCACGACGCCCGGGCCGCTCTGCACGAATTCCAAGACGGGCTGGCCGCGACCCATGAGGGCGAGTTCGGCGAGCAGAGCGTCGTCGGGCACTCCTATGGCGCGCTGGTCGTCGGCGAGACCGTCCGCGATCTCGGCCTGCGCGCGGACGACCTGGTGTTCCTCGGCGCGCCCGGGGTCGGCGTGGAGCACGCGGCCGATCTGCACGTGGACCCGAAGACGGTGTGGGCGGCCAGCGCCGACAACGACATCGTCGGGCTGTCCGCCCCGTCCGTCCGGCAGGTCCTCAAGGAACTCGTCTGGCCGCGGTACATGGGTGATCCGATGCCGGACCTCTGGCACGGCCACAATCCGGCCGACGCCGGCTTCGGCGGCCACGTCTTCGAGGCGGCCGACAACCCGAACCCGATCTCGGCGCATTTGGCGTACTGGGATCGCGGCAATCCGGCGCTCACCAATGTGGGCCGGATCGCCGCAGGCCAGGACACCTCGGTGAGCGCACCGCCACCGAAGTCCTGACGACTACTCGACGGTGACCGACTTCGCCAGGTTCCGCGGCTGGTCGACGTCGTGTCCCCGGGCGGTCGCGATCTCGCAGGCAAGGACCTGCAACGGAACCGTCGTCACGAACGGGGCGAGGAGGGTCGGCGTACGCGGGACGCGGATCACGTGATCGGCGAAGGGAACGACGGCCTCGTCGCCCTCCTCGGCGATCACGATGGTCCGCGCACCCCGGGCGCGTACTTCCTGGATGTTGGAGACGATCTTGTCGTGGAGCACTCCCCGACCGGCCGGCGACGGCACGACGCAGACGACCGGGGTGCCCTCGTCGATCAGCGCGATCGGGCCGTGCTTGAGTTCTCCGGCGGCGAAGCCCTCGGCGTGCATGTACGCCAACTCCTTGAGCTTCAGCGCGCCTTCCAACGCCACGGGATAGCCGACGTGGCGGCCGATGAACAGCACTGTGTTGCGAGTGCTCAGATCGCGGGCCAGCGTACGCAGACCGTCGAGGTCGTCCAGCACGGTGGCGATGGCGTCGGGCATCGCCCGCAGCTGCTCGACTACCGAGCCGACCTCGTCGGCGTACTTGATCCCGCGGACCTGGGCGAGGTGCAGGCCCACCAGGTAACAGGCGGCGAGCTGGGTCAGGAAGGCCTTGGTCGAGGCGACCGCGATCTCCGGGCCGCCGTGCGTGTAGAGGACCGCGTCGGACTCCCGCGGGATCGTGGAGCCGTTGGTGTTGCAGATCGCCAGGACGCGCGCCTTCTGCTCCTTGGCGTGGCGCAGCGCCATCAGGGTGTCCATCGTCTCGCCCGACTGCGAGATGGCGATGACCAGAGTGGACCGGTCGAGCACCGGGTCGCGGTAGCGGAACTCGCTGGCGAGCTCGACCTCGCACGGGATGCGGGTCCAGTGCTCGATCGCATACTTGGCGACCAGCCCGGCGTGGTACGCCGTCCCACAGGCGACTACGAAGATCTTGTCGACGTCACGCAGATCCTGGTCCGTGAGGCGTACCTCGTCGAGGAGGATGCTGCCGCTCTCGCTGAGCCGCCCGAGCAGGGTGTCGTGCACCGCCTGCGGCTGCTCCAGGATCTCCTTCTCCATGAACCAGTCGTGGCCGCCCTTCTCCGCGGCGCGCGCGTCCCAGTCCACGTGGTACGGACGGGCCTCGGCCGGCTTGCCCTCGAAGTCGGTGACCTCGACGCCGTCGGTCGTGATCAGCACGACCTGGTCCTGACCGAGTTCGAGCGCCTCCCGGGTGTACGCGATGAACGCGCTCACGTCGCTCGCGAGGAAGTTCTCGCCGACGCCGACGCCGACCACCAGCGGTGAGTTCCGGCGGGCGCCGACGACCGCGCCGGGAGCCTCCCGGTCGACGGCGAGCAGTGTGAACGCGCCTTCCAATCGGCGGCACACCCGGCGCATCGCCTCGGCCAGCCCGGCCGCGCCCTTCTCGGGAACCGCGGCGAGTTCGAACGCGAGCAGGTGCGCGACGCACTCGGTGTCGGTCTCCGACTGGAACTCGATCCCCTGCGCCTCCAGCTCGGCCCGCAGGTGCACGAAGTTCTCGATGATGCCGTTGTGGATGACCGCGACCCGGCCGTCGGCCGACAGGTGCGGGTGGGCGTTGCGATCCGTCGGTCCACCGTGGGTCGCCCAGCGGGTGTGGCCGATGCCGACCGTTCCGGCGGCGATCCGGGGATCGGCGGCCTCGGCGAGCACGCGGTCCAGGTTGGCCAGCTTGCCGGCCCGTTTGGCCACGGCGATCTCGGCCTGGCTCAGAACGGCGACGCCGGCCGAGTCGTAGCCGCGGTACTCCAGCCGCCGCAGGCCGTCCAGGACGATCTCCAGCGCCGGTCGGGCGCCCGCGTATCCCACGATTCCACACATGCCTCGCAGCGTAGCGGAGTTTCGCTCAAAGTCCATGCGCGATCGGGATACTTTTGCGCACAGTAACTGCTCAAAAACCGACTCTCCCGGCGAACGACAAGGGCCGGACCAGCAGTGCGCTGATCCGGCCCCGAAGCGGGAGGGTGGAGGTCAGGTGGCGGAACGCACCGCCGACGCGATCTCCTCCGCGGTTTCTGCCGCCAACTCCGGCGTCGACGCTTCCACCATTACGCGTACCAGTCGCTCTGTGCCGGACGGACGAAGCAGAACGCGCCCGGTGGCCCCGAGCCGCGCGGCGACCGCGTCCACGGCCGCGACCACCGTGGGGTGACCGACCACGGAGCGGTCGGCCTGCACGTTGATCAGCCGCTGGGGCAGCTTGGTGACCACCGAGGCGAGCTCGGCGAGGCTCTTTCCGGTCTCCGCCATCCGCGCCATGAGCATCAGGCCGGTGAGCAGGCCGTCGCCGGTCGTCGCGTGGCTGGGCAGGACGATGTGGCCGCTCTGCTCGCCGCCGAGCGAGTAACCGTGCTCGCGCAGCTCCTCGAGCAGGTACCGGTCGCCGACCTTCGTCTCGACCAGATCGATGCCGGCGTCCCGCATGGCGATCTTGAGCCCGAGGTTGCTCATCACCGTCACGACCAGCGTGTCCTTGGCGAGCGCGCCGGCCTCCTTGAGAGCCAGCGCGAGGATCGCCATGATCTCGTCACCGTCCACGACCTCACCGGTCGCCGTGACGGCAAGGCAGCGATCGGCGTCGCCGTCGTGCGCGAGCCCCAGGTCCGCGCCGTGGGCGACGACGGCCTCCCGCAGCGCGTCGAGATGGGTCGCGCCACAGTCCTCGTTGATGTTGACGCCGTCGGGCTCGGCGTAGATCGGGACGACGGTCGCCCCGGCCTCCTGGTACGCCGACGGAGCGACGTCGCTGGCCGCGCCGTTGGCGCAGTCGACCACGACGGTCAGCCCGTCCAGCTGGACCGGCACGGCGGCACGCAAGTGTTTGAGGTAGTGCTCGGCCCCGTCGAGCAGGTCGTGCACCCGGCCCACCCCGGCGCCGGTCGGGCGCTGCCAGGCCTCGCCGATCCGCGCCTCGATGGCGTCCTCGATCTGGTCGGACAGCTTGTGACCGCCCGCGGCGAAGAGCTTGATCCCGTTGTCGGGCATCGGGTTGTGGCTGGCCGAGACCATCACGCCGAAGTCGGCCCGCACCTCGCTCGTCAGGTACGCCACGGCCGGCGTCGGCAGCACACCGGCCCGGACGACGGTCGCCCCGGCACTGGCCAGACCGGCGACGACCGCGGCCTCCAGCATCTCGCCGCTGGCCCGGGGATCCCGGCCGACGACCGCCACCGGCTGGTGACTGCGATCCGCCTCGGCCAGCGTGTGCGCGGCCGCAACGGCGATCGACATCGCCAGTTCGGGGGTGAGGTCGCCGTTGGCCAGGCCACGGACGCCGTCCGTGCCGAAGAGCCGACCCATGTGTCCTCCTCGAGAAAGTCCGGGCAGACGAAAATGGCCGAGGGGCAATCGGCCCCCCGGCCATTCCCTTAAGCAGGCTGTGAAGCCGGCATCAACGCTTCGAGTACTGAGGCGCCTTGCGGGCCTTCTTGAGACCGTACTTCTTGCTCTCCGTCACGCGGGCGTCACGGGTCAGGAAACCGGCCTTCTTCAGCGCCGGACGGTCCTCGAGGTCGAGCTCGACCAGGGCGCGGGCGATGCCGAGGCGCAGCGCGCCGGCCTGGCCGCTGATGCCGCCACCGCGCAGGTTGGCGATGATGTCGAAGGCCTCGGGCTTCTCGACGACGACCAGCGGCTCGCGCACGGTCTGCTGCGAAACCTTGCTCGGGAAGTAGACCTCGAGGTCACGCCCGTTGCACGTGATCTTGCCGGAGCCCGGGATGATGCGGACTCGGACGATGGCCCGCTTGCGCCGGCCGACGGTCTGGACGGGGCGGTCCCCGCGGGGGGCCTTCACGGCCACCGGAGCGGGCGCGGCGACGGCCTCCACAGCCGTGGCGACCGCGGCCGGGGTCGGCACAGAAGTCTCGGTCATGGTGATTCCTTCGCCCGCGCTCACTGCGCGATCTGCTTGATCTCGAAAGGCTGCGGGTTCTGCGCAGCGTGGGGGTGCTCAGGGCCCGCGTAGACCTTGAGCTTGCCCATGATCTGGCGGCCCAGCTTGTTGTGCGGGATCATGCCCTTGACGGCCAGCTCGATCGCCTTCTCCGGCCGCTTGCTCAGCAGCTCGTCGTAGCGGACCTGCTTGAGACCGCCCGGGTAACCCGAGTGGCTGTAGGCAATCTTGGTCGCGCGCTTGTTGCCGGTGAGGGCAACCTTGCCCGCGTTCACGATGATGACGAAGTCACCGGTGTCCACGTGCGGCGCGAAAGTGGGCTTGTGCTTGCCGCGCAGGAGCGTGGCGGCGTGGGTGGCGAGCCGGCCCAGCACGACATCAGAAGCGTCGATCACGTGCCACTGACGCTCGATCTCACCCGGCTTCGGGCTGTACGTACGCACAGGTTTACCTTGTCTGGTCGTCGGACATGTCTTTGCGATGCTCTTGCGGTGTCGCGTCGAAGGTTTCTCGCGACACCAATCGACAAGCCTACCTGACCGGTCCGCACCGCTCTGCTGTCGGGTTGGCTCAGCACGCAACAGCCCACAACGATACCTGTTGGCTTGCGCCAGGGTCAAAACGGCGGCCGCCGTATGGCTCGCCTCACAGGGTACCCGCCGTCAAGGTGCGCCTGGTTTCACCTCCCGGGTACGCGCAGCGCACAACACGGCAATCACACGTTCGTAACTTTCCTGACCATGACCGCGACAGTCACCACACCGGCACCGGCTGCACCGCAGCAGCGGGTGATCTCGCACTGGGACCCCGAGGACACCTCCTTCTGGGAGTCCACCGGCCGCCGGGTCGCCCGGCGCAACTTGATCTTCTCGATCTTCGCCGAGCATCTGGGCTTCTCGGTCTGGACGCTCTGGAGTGTGGTGGTCATCGCGCTGCCACCGGGGCTCTTCGCGTACTCGGTCAACCAGAAGTTCTGGCTGGTCGCACTGCCCAACCTCATCGGATCCCTCATGCGGATCCCGTACACGTTCGCCGTCACCCGGTTCGGTGGGCGTACCTGGACGATGATCAGCGCACTGCTCCTGTTGATCCCCGTCTCGGGGATGATCTACGCGGTGACCGCCCGCCCGGCGTACTGGGTGGTGCTGACCATCGCCGCGACCGCCGGGCTCGGTGGCGGCAACTTCGCCTCGTCGATGACCAACATCTCCTTCTTCTTCCCCGAGCGGAAGAAGGGCACCGCGCTCGGACTGAACGCCGCGGGCGGCAACCTCGGCATCAGCGTCATGCAGTTGGTGGTACCGATCGCGTTGTCGTTCGGACTGGTCTACGGCGGCGTCATGTGGCTGCCGCTGATCCTGGCCGCCGCGATCTTCGCGTACGCGTTCATGAACAACCTGACGGTGGCGAAGTCCCCGCTGCGAGCCCAGTTCGCCACGGTGAAGCGGGCGCACACCTGGATCATGTCGTTCCTCTACATCGGGACCTTCGGCTCGTTCCTGGGCTACTCGGCGGCGTTCCCGCTGGTCCTGAAGTTGCAGTTCCCGAACGCCCCGGTGGCGCACCTGGGAGCGGCGACGATCACCCTGGCCTTCGCCGGCCCGCTGGTCGGCTCGGTCGCCCGGCCGTTCGGCGGCTGGCTGGCCGACCGCGTCGGCGGCGCCCGGGTGACCGCGAGCTGCTTCGTGCTGATGGGTCTCGGCTCGTTCGGCGTCGTCACCGCGGCCGGGGACAAGAACATGGCGCTCTTCCTGGCCTCGTTCGGGGTGCTCTTCACCGCAGCCGGGGCGGGCAACGGCTCGACCTACCGGATGATCCCGGCGATCTTCGCGGCGAAGTCCCCGGACGCCGCGACGGCCAAGCGGGAGTCGGCCGCCACGCTCGGCATCGCCGGGGCGGTCGGCGCGCTCGGCGGGTTCTACCTGCCCCGGGCGATCAGCGACTCGATCGCCGGGAGCGGCGGCATCGGCACCGCGTTCACCTGGTTCACCGTCTTGTACGCCGCCTGCCTGGCCGTGACCTGGTGGTGTTACCTGCGGCGGCGGGTGCTGACCTCGGTCGCGCCGAGCCTCGCCCACGCCTCCGTCTGACCTTCCCGGCCCGTTGGTCATGGCGAAATCCATGATCAACGGGCATATTTGAGTGACGCGCTCAACTAGTTCTTGCGCATTGGTTGAAGATTCATCTACCTTGGGTCTCGGCGATCACGCCATCCGACTTCGAACCTCCGGGAGACCCCTATGAGCCTCGTTCTCGACCAGGCGGCGCAGGATCTGCTGTTCCGCGAGGCGCGTACTGCGAACGCCTTCACCGACGAGCCAGTGAGCGACGAGCAGATCCAGGCCGTCTACGACCTCGTCAAGTACGCCCCGACCGCGTTGAACTCCCAGCCGCTGCGCGTCGTGCTGGTGCGTACGCCGGAGGCCCGGGAGCGCCTGGTCGGCGCCATGGCCGAGGGCAACAAGGCCAAGACCGCCGCGGCCCCGCTGACCGCCATCCTCGCCGCGGCCCACGACTTCCACGAGAAGCTCGACAAGACCTTCCCCCACGCGCCCGGCCTCAAGGACCGGTTCGCCGAGGAAGAGGCCCGCGTCCGGACCGGCCGCTTCAACGGCGCGATCCAGGTGGGCTATTTCATCTTGGGTGTACGCGCCGCGGGTCTGGCCGCCGGCCCGATGGGTGGGTTCGACGCCGAGCTGCTCGACAAGGAGTTCTTCGGCGACGGCCGGGCCAGCGTCCTGGCGGTCGTCAACATCGGTAAGCCCGCCGACAACGCCTGGTTCGACCGCAACCCGCGGCTGGACTTCGACGAGGTCGTGACGACGGTCTGAGGGCCACCCCACGATCGAAGCCTCCGCAGCCGGCGTCGCGACCTGCGACGTCGGCTGTCGGCTTAGCGGCAGGGTGATGCGTGACCTACTCGACCTAGAGGGGAAGTGAGTACTGTGACTGGCATGTCCGCCGAGACAAAGACCGAAGCCCGCTGGCTCACCGACGACGAGCAGCGGTCCTGGCGGGCGTTCCTCGAAGGCAGCCGGCTGCTGATGCACAACCTCGAACGAGGGCACCAGAAGCACGGCCTGTCCGCCACCGATTACGAGATCCTCGTCCAGCTGTCGGAATCGCCCGAGCACCGGCTCCGGATGAGCCAGCTCGCGGTGCGTACGCTGCTGGAGAAGAGCCGCTTGTCGCACCAGATCACCCGGATGGAGAAGGCCGGGCTGATCGAGCGGCAGCCTTGTCCGGACGATCGCCGGGGACAGTTCGCAGTGCTCACCGAGCACGGCTGGGAGACGATCCAGCGCGTCGCCGTCGACCACGTCAACCAGGTACGCGAGATCTTCGTCGACCGCATGACGCCCGAGCAGTTCGCCGTACTGGGCGCCGCGTTCGAGCAGGTCGCCGAGGGTCTGCGGAAGCCGCGGCCGGAAGCCTGTGCCGAGGCGCTCGGCTACGAGGCGCCCGAGTCGTGCGGCGCCGGCGACGACGAATCCTGCGACGGCTGAGCCGCAGGACGCGGATCGCCGGCGAGCGCAGTTGATCACCTGTTGACGGAGTCGATCACCCGCTGAGCGAAGTGGCGTCCTGCATAAACGCAGTCGATCACCCCGGTTAGTTCATGATCGCGCGGAAAACCCGCGTCACAGGTCTTGGATGATCTTGAGCGCTCGAGCCACCCGCCGCATGGTGTCGGTGTCCGCGACCTCGACGAGGTCGGTGAACCACTTCTTCATCGGCGAGGAGACGCGATCGGGCATGATCACGAGTTCGCCCATCTGGACGGCCAACGGCGAATCTCGCAGCTCCTCCTCGTCCACGACCTCGGCGACGACCACGATCGGCACGTCGGTTCCGTTGTAGACGTCGGAGCTGATGACCAGACCGAGTCGCTCACGAGCGCCCTCGATCCGCCAGATCTCACCTCTACGCAGCACGCTTGCCATGCCCTCCGCCGATTCAGCGCGGTCGACGACCGCCACCATGGGTCATTCCACCACGCAATGCGTCGGTGACCGTCTCATAGTCGGCCTCGTCCGCAAGCGCCTGCTTCTCCAGCTTGTCCAGGCCCGCTCTCCGGAGCACGTCGGCGTGCGCGCCGAAGAGCTCGCGTAGGGCCTTCTCCTTGGCGGCCTTGTCCATCCAGGCCGACAAAGACATGCCGTCACGTTCCGCATAGCGGCGCGCGTCGGCGATCGTGTCATCCGAGAACGAGAGAGTCACCTTCGCAGTCATGCAAGTGAGGGTACCTCTGGTATGACCCATAGTCATCCCCCAATCGGAACTCCCCGCATGAGTGAATGCGCAGCTCACATGAGGTGTAACTGATCTCACGGACAGTCACTAACGATCACGCTAGAACCTCGTGTCATTGGACAAAACCCCCATCTGTGTCCTGCCGGTCATACCACTGGCCAACACCGTCCCCACCGAACAGATGAGCGCGACTTTGCAGGTCGGAAACATATGAGAAGTCGGGCCGAAACCGCCTCCCTGCACGCTCGTCTACATGCCAGCCGAGGTCGCCACCCACTGCCCGTATTGCGCGCTGCAATGCGGGATGACGCTGCGCATCACCAAGCCCGACAGCGCCGACGATCGGGAACGCGTCGAAGTGGCTCCCCGCGATTTCCCCACCAACCGCGGTGGGCTGTGCCAGAAGGGCTGGACCGCCGCCGAACTGCTCGACCACCCGGAGCGGCTGCGTACGCCGCTGGTCGAGGGAACTCCGGCGACCTGGGGGGAGGCGTACGCCTTCATCGTCGGCAAGATCGAGCAGATCCAGCGAGAGCACGGGCGGGACGCCGTGGCGGTCTTCGGCGGCGGTGGGCTGACCAACGAGAAGGCGTACGCGTTGGGCAAGTTCGCTCGAGTGGCGCTGCGGACGAAGAACATCGACTACAACGGGCGCTTCTGCATGTCGAGCGCGGCCGCCGCCGGGATGCGCGCGTTCGGCGTCGACCGTGGACTGCCGTTCCCGCTCGCCGACATCGGCAAGGCCAAGACGCTCATGCTGGTCGGCGCGAACGTCGCCGAGACCATGCCCCCGTTCGCCCGCTACCTCACCGAGCAGCGTGACGTGCCCGGCGCGACGCAGATCGTCATCGACCCCCGGGCGACCCCGACCGCCCGCGCGGCCACCCTGCACTTGCAGCCGACGCCGGGCACCGATCTGGCGCTGGCCAACGGGCTGCTGCACATCGCGATCGCCGAGGGCCTGATCGACGCCGAGTACCTCGATACCCGCACGACCGGCTTCGACGACGTACGCAAAATGGTCGCGGAGTACTGGCCGGCCCGAGTCGAGCGGCTGACCGGCGTACCCATCGCTGATCTGGAACGAGCCGCGCGGGCCTTGAGCGACGGTCCGGCGATCATCTTGACCGCGCGCGGCGCGGAGCAGCACGCCAAGGGCGTGGACACGGTGACCGCGTTCGTCAATCTCGCGCTGGCCCTGGGTCTGCCGGGCCGGCCGGGTTCCGGCTACGGCTGCCTGACCGGGCAGGGCAACGGCCAGGGCGGCCGGGAGCACGGTCAGAAGGCCGACCAGCTGCCCGGCTACCGCAAGATCGACGACCCGGCCGCACGCGAGCACGTCGCCGCGGTGTGGGGAGTCGACCCCGCCGACCTGCCCGGACCTGGCCGATCCGCCTACGAGCTGCTCGACAGCCTGGGCGAAGACGTCAAGGCGTTGCTCGTGTTCGGCTCGAATCCGGTCGTCTCCGCTCCGAATGCTGTTCACGTAGAGAAACGTCTGCGAAACCTGGATTTGTTGGTCGTGTGCGACTTTGTCATGAGCGAGACGGCACATCTCGCCGACGTCGTCCTCCCCACTGCCCAGTGGGCCGAGGAGGACGGCACCATGACCAACCTCGAGGGCCGCGTGCTGCGGCGCAAGGCCCTCCGCAAGCCACCGCCAGGGATAGGGACGGATCTGGCGGTGCTGGCCGAGCTGGCTCACCGGCTCGGCACGGGGACGGCTGCCGTTCGGGCAAACGGCGACCCTCCCCCGAGTGCGCGGTTCGATTCCGATCCGCGCGCGGTCTTCGAGGAGCTGCGGCGTGCCTCCGCAGGCGGGTTGGCCGACTACGCGGGCGTCACGTGGGAGCGGGTGGACGCCGAGGACGGCGTGTTCTGGCCTTGCCCGTCTGTGGACCGGGCGGGCACGCCGCGGCTCTTCGAGGAGCGATTCGCCCATCCGGACGGCCGGGCCCGCCTGATCGCCGTCGAGCATCGGCCCGCGGTCGAGGAACCCGACGCCGACTACCCGCTCTATCTGACCACCGGCCGCGTGCTCGCGCAGTATCAGTCCGGCGCGCAGACGCGCCGCATCGAGCCGCTCACGCGGGTCGCCGGGTCGGGGTTCGTCGAGCTCCATCCCGATCTCGCGGCTCGTCTCGAGATTTCTCCAGATCAACTTGTACGCGTGACGAGCCGCCGCGGCGAGATGACCGCCCCCGCGCGGCTGACCGAGAGCATCCGGCCGGACACCGTCTTCGCGCCCTTCCACTTCGCCGGTCGGCAGCGCGTCAATTCGCTGACGTCCGACGCGTTGGACCCGATTTCTCGCATGCCTGAGTTCAAGGTTTGCGCCGTCAAAGTCGAGCCGGCATGACCGCACTTCTGACGACCGCCGATGTCGCCGGTCTCCTCGTGGACAGGAGAACAACGGTGGATGGAGTAGTGATCGTCGGGTACGGAATGGCAGGCGCGCGTTGCGCCGCCGACCTGGCCCGGCGCGGCGTCAAGGCGACCGTCGTGGGCGCCGAGCCGCATCGGGCGTACAACCGGATCTTGTTGTCGAACCTGCTCGCAGGCAAGGTCGACGAGACCGGCGTGGAGTTGCCCGACTCCGGCGGAGCGATTCGGACCGGCTCGCCTGTCGTCGCGATCGACCGGGGCGCCCAGACCGTGACCTGCGCCGACGGCACGGTCGTGGAGTACGAGCACCTCGTGCTGGCCACCGGGGCCACCGCCTGGATTCCGCCCGTCGAGGGCCTCGACCCGGACGCGCTGCCCGATCGGGTCGCGGTGTTCCGGACCCTGGACGACTGCCGCCGCATCCTCGACTACAGCGAGGGTGCGCGTACGGCGATCGTGCTGGGCGGGGGCCTGCTCGGGTTGGAGGCCGCTCGCGGGCTGGCCGGACGAGGGCTGTCGGTGCAGGTCGTGCACCCCGTCGGCCACCTGATGGAGCGGCAGATCGATCCGGATGCGAGTGCCATCCTGGCCGGCACCCTGGCCGAGCTCGGCATCACCGTCCACACCGGAGTGTCGGGCGCACGGCTCACCTCCGGACCCGACAGCGTCACGCTCACCCTGTCCGACGGCCGCGAACTCACCACCGACGTGCTGGTCCTTTCATGTGGCGTACGCCCGGAGACGGGGCTGGCCCGCGACGCCGGGTTGGCCGTCGAACGGGGCATCGTCGTGGACGACCGGCTGCGGACGAGCGACCGGCGGATCTCCGCCATCGGCGACTGCGCTCAACATCGCGGTCAGGTCGGCGGGCTCGTCGCTCCGGCGTGGGCCCAGGCCGAGGTGGTGGCCCGGGTGCTCAGCGGCGAGGAGCCGCTGGCGGCGTACCAGCCCGCGCCGATCGTGACGCGGTTGAAGGCGAACGGCATCGACCTCGCCTCGATGGGCACGCTCGACGGCGAACACCACGAGGATCTGCGGTTCGCCGATCCCGCCCGGGGCACCTACGCCCGGCTTCGCATCCACGAGGGCCGGGTCTCCGGCGCCGTGCTGCTGGGCGACAACCCGCTGGTCGGGCAGGTCATCCAGCTCTTCGACCGGGGCGCGCCGGTGCCTAGTGACCGTCGCGCGCTCCTCCTCGGGCGCAGCCTGGGCGGACCCGCCACCGCTCAGGTTGCGCCCACTCCGGCGCTGATGCCCGATGCCGTGACCGTCTGCCAGTGCAACACGGTCAGCAAGGGCTCAATTGTGCGCGCCTGGCGCGACGGCTGCCGCGACGTCGCGGCGATCGCCGAGCGCACGCGCGCCACCACCGGCTGCGGTACCTGCACCGACGCGGTCTGCGGCATCGCCGATTGGCTGTCTGCGCAGGAAGGTGTCAAGGCATGAGGAATCTGATCGTGGTCGGCCACGGGATGGTCGGGCAGCGTTTCGTCGAGGCCCTCTCCGCCCGGGACACCGCCGGCCAGTGGCGGATCACCGTCCTCGGCGAGGAGCCGCGGCCGGCGTACGACCGGGTGCGGTTGTCCGCCTTCTTCGACGGAGCCAGTGCTGAGGAGTTGTCGCTCGGTGACGTGCCGGACGGCGTCGAGCTGCGACTGGGTGAGGCCGTTCTCGGGATCGACCGCGCACGCCGGATCGTGCAGACCGACGCCGGCGAGTACGCCTACGACAAGCTCGTGCTCGCCACCGGCAGCCGCCCGTTCGTGCCGCCGATCGCCGGAGCCGACCTGCCGGGCGTCTTCGTCTATCGCACGCTCGACGATCTGGAGGCGCTTCAGGCGTACGCCGAAGGCCGCCGGGTCGGCGCGGTGCTCGGTGGCGGTCTGCTCGGTCTGGAAGCGGCGAACGCCTTGCGCCTGCTCGGTCTCACCACCCATGTCGTGGAATTCGCGCCCCGGCTGATGCCGTT
Organism: Hamadaea sp.; assembly: GCF_013362815.1. Classification (GTDB taxonomy): domain Bacteria; phylum Actinomycetota; class Actinomycetes; order Mycobacteriales; family Micromonosporaceae; genus Hamadaea. The sequence continues at coordinate 29,660 of NZ_JABFVK010000022.1, forward strand.
GCAGGTGGACGACGGTGGCGGTGCCGTCCTCAAGGGACACGTCGAGGGCCTCGGTCTCGCCGTCCACACCGGACGCGCCTGCGCGAGCGTCGTGGGCACCGACGAGGTGACCGGCCTGACCTTCAGCGACGGCGGCTCGGTCGAGGCCGAGGTCGTCGTGATCGCGGCCGGCATCCGCCCCCGCGACGAGCTGGCCGCGTCGGCCGGTCTGCCACTCGGACCGCGCGGTGGCTTCCTCGTCGACGCCGGTTGTGCGACCGAAGACCCCGACGTGTACGCCGTCGGCGAGTGCGCCGCCCTGAGCCTCGACGGCACCGAGGGCCGCACCTATGGACTCGTCGCTCCCGGGTACGCCATGGCCGAAGTGGTGGCCGACCGGATCGTCGGCGGCGACGCCGCGATGACCACGCCCGACACGTCGACGAAGCTGAAGCTGCTCGGGGTGGACGTCGCCTCGTTCGGAGCGCCGGACGGGCCGCTGGACGTCGTTTACCACGACGGGGCCAACGGGGTGTACGCCAAACTCCTGCTCTCCGACGACGCGCAGACCCTGCTCGGCGGTGTGCTCGTCGGCGACGCTTCGGCGTACCCGACGTTGCGGGCGAGCCTCGGCGGGCCGTTGCCCGGTCCGCCGATCGCGCTGCTGGCCGGGGACTCCGCCGGAACGGCCGGGGCCGGCGCGCTGCCCGGGACGGCTCAGGTGTGCTCGTGCAACGCCGTCACGAAGGACGCCATCGTAGGGGCGATCCGCGAGGGCGCGGCCGACGTGCCGGCCATCAAGGCGTGCACCCGCGCCGGCACCACCTGTGGTTCGTGCGTACCGATGTTGAAGAGCCTGCTGAGCGAATGCGGTGTGCACCAGTCGAAGGCGCTCTGTGAGCACTTCACGCACAGCCGCCAGGAGCTGTTCGACATCGCCCGGGTCCGGGGCATCCGCACCTTCTCCGAGCTCATCTCCGAGCACGGGCAGGGCCGCGGCTGCGACATCTGCAAGCCGGTGGTCGCGTCGATCCTCGCCTCGCTGACCAACGGCTACGTGCTCGACGGCGAGCAGGCCGCCCTGCAGGACACCAACGATCACTTCCTCGCCAACATCCAGAAGGACGGCACCTACTCGGTGGTGCCCCGCATTCCGGGCGGCGAGATCACCCCGGAGAAGCTCATCGTCATCGGCGAGGTGGCCAAGGACTTCGGGCTCTACACGAAGATCACCGGCGGCCAGCGGATCGACCTGTTCGGCGCGCGGGTCGAGCAACTGCCGCTCATCTGGCGACGACTGGTCGACGCCGGGTTCGAATCCGGCCACGCGTACGGCAAGGCACTGCGTACGGTGAAGTCGTGCGTCGGCAGCACGTGGTGCCGGTACGGCGTACAGGACTCGGTCGGCCTCGCGGTCGACCTGGAACTGCGCTATCGCGGGCTGCGAGCGCCGCACAAGATCAAGTCCGCCGTGTCAGGCTGCGCCCGCGAATGCGCCGAAGCCCGGGGCAAGGACTTCGGGATCATCGCGACCGAGACCGGCTGGAACCTCTACGTCGGCGGCAACGGCGGCTTCCGGCCCCGGCACGCCGATCTGCTCGCCTCCGATCTATCCACTGAGGACCTAATCCGTACGATCGACCGGTTCCTCATGTACTACATCCGCACAGCGGACCGGTTGCAGCGGACGGCCGCCTGGCTGGAGGCGCTGGACGGCGGGCTGGACCACCTGCGGGACGTCATCATCCACGACACCCTGGGTCTCGGCGCCGAGCTGGATGCGGCGATGGCCCACCACGTCAGCTCGTACGCCGACGAGTGGAAGGCCACTTTGGACGATCCGGCCCGGCTGGCGCGGTTCGTCTCGTTCGTCAATGCGCCGGGAACGCCCGACCCCTCGATCAGCTTCGAGACCGAGCGCGGGCAACGAGTGCCCGCTCGCCCCGTGCCCGTAACGCTCACCGGGAGGAAGTCATGACCACTGCATTCGCCGATTTCGCCGACCTCGCGACGTGGACGCCGATCTGCTCGATCGCGCGCCTGGAGGTCGAGCGGGGCGTCGCCGCCCTCGTCGACGGCATCCCCGTCGCGATCTTCCGGACCTTCACCGGAGACGTGTACGCCCTCGACAACGTCGACCCGTTCAGTGGGGCGTCGGTGCTGTCCCGGGGCATCGTCGGCACCCGCGGAGACGTCCCGACCGTCGCCTCCCCCATGCACAAGCAGGCGTTCGACCTGCGTACGGGGGATTGCCTCGACGATCCCACCATGCGCGTGCGCGCCTGGGCCGTCCGCGTACGCGATGGGGTGGTCGAGATCGGCGAGCCCCTCGCCGTGAGCGTGCCCGCATGACCGGCCCTCGGCCGGTCACCGGTCAGCACAGCCTCCATCATGCGAGCGCCGGCCGCAGGTCGGTGATCGCATGACCGCCGTTGCCGCTGGTACTCAGACGGAGGGTGAGCTCGCCGGCTTCACCATCGGCGTGACCGCCGACCGGCGGCGGGACGAGCTGGCGGCGCTCTTGGAACGACGTGGCGCGCGGGTGGTCATCGCACCCGCGCTCCGCATCGTGCCGCTCCCGGACGACGTCGAGCTGCGCGAGGCCACCCGGCGGTGCCTCGCGACCCCGCCGGACATCGTGGTGGCCAACACCGGCATCGGGATGCGCGGGTGGCTGGAGGCCGCCGAGGGCTGGGGGCTCGGCGATGCTCTCCGGCAGGTGCTCGGCAACGCGTACCTGGTCGCCCGGGGGCCGAAGGCACGCGGGGCCGCCCGCGCGGCCGGGCTCTTCGACCAGTGGTCGCCGGAGTCGGAAAGCTGCGACGAAGTGCTCTTCCACCTGCTGGCGCGGGGCGTACACGGCGAAGTCGTCGCGGTTCAGCTGCACGGCGATCAACAGCCGGACTTCTGCGCGGCGCTGCGGTCGGCCGGGGCCGACGTCATCGAAGTGCCGGTCTATCGCTGGGCGCCGCCGCACGATCCAGCGCCGTTGCAGCGCCTGGTCGATCTCGTGCACGGCCGGCTCATCGACGCCGTCACGTTCACGTCTGCCCCCGCAGTACAGGCGTTGCTGGACGCGGCCGGCCCGGCTCGGGCCGAATGCGTGGCGGCGTTGCGATCGGACGTCGTGGCCGCCTGCGTCGGCCCGGTGACGGCGGCTCCATTGACAAACCTGGGCATTCCCGTCGTCACGCCCAGCCGCGCCCGGCTCGGCGCATTGGTCCGCTCGCTCGCCGACGAGCTGCCCAAGCGGGCGGTGAACCTGCACGTCGCCGGGCACGAGCTGACTCTGCGCGGGCACGCCGCAGTGGTGGACGGGCAGCTCAAGCCGCTCGCCCCGGCGCCGATGGCGGTCCTGCGCGCGCTGGCGACCCGGCCCGGCCGGGTGCTGTCGCGAGCATCGTTGTTGCCGTCGCTGCCACGTGGCGCGGACGAACACGCCGTCGAGATGGCTGTCGCCCGGTTGCGCGCCGGACTGGGCGGACCGGGATTCGTGCAGACCGTCGTCAAACGCGGCTATCGCCTGCCGGTGGAATGATTTGCTCGTCCCACTGGCGTGAGCGGCCTAGGAGCTCTAACGTCTGGCGCGTGAAGACCTGGGGCCGTGCGATAACGTCCGCGTTCGTTTTCGCGGCGATCATGGGAGCGGGACAGGTCGGCGTCGCCACCGTCCTGGACGTGCTGCGCCTCGACGGTGCGTACGCCGACGACAACGTATGGCTGGCGCAGACCGCCTTCCTCGCCTGGTTCGCCGTGATCGCGGTCGCGGCGGGAACCGCCATCGGAGCCCATTCCGCGGGGCTCGGCGTACGCGTCAGCGCCGCCGTCGCGGCTGGCATCGGTGGCGCGGCCGGCACGGCGATCGCCCTCTTCCCGGCTCGGCACGCGCAACTCCCGAACGGCGATCCGGCGTTGCAAGCCGGGCTGGCGCTGACCATCGGGGCCGCCGCCGGGCTCGTCTTCGCGTTCGCCATCCTCAGCGCGCGGTCGCTCGCCTGGAGTGCCGGGGCGTACGCCCTGGTCGTGTGGGGTCTCATCGCCGGTGGGGTGGCCAAGTCGGCCGACGCTCCGCCGCGGCTCGGCGGGCTGGCCGGGCTCGGGCTCTCCCCCGCCGCGGTCGACGACGCGCAGCTGTTCGGGTTGCCCGCGATCGCCGCCGTCCTCGGCGTGATCGTGGCGGTGACCGCCCGGCTGCGCGGCCACCACCGGCTCGCGGTCGCTCTCAGTGGCGCGGCCGGTCCGGCGACCGTGGCCCTGGCGTACGCCATCGCCGGGCCGGGCTCGTCGGACTTCCAGAAACTCCCGTGGGTTGCGGCGCTGGGCGCGGTCCTGACCGGCCTCGTCGCCTCGGCCATCGTCGCGATCCCGCCGCGGCGGCAGCCGGACGACGCCACCTCCTCGACTCTCGGTACTGAGGCGCTCGCCGTGCCCGCGCCGACGAGTGCGCCGGATAGCGCAGTGCGTACCGAGACGGACAAGTTGCCGCCACGGCGTGAGTCGAAAGCCCGGCCGGCCCCGGCGCGGTCACGCCCTCGGCCGACGAACGACGCTGTCGAGAGCTGGGTCAGCGGCCTCGGCGAGCCGTCGGCGGCGACTAACGCTTCGGCGTCTTCGTCGAGCGAGCGCGGCGGCTTCGTGCCTCGCCCCCTCGGCTGAGAACAGCGCCGCTCGGCTGAGGTCAGCACCGCTCGGCTGAGGTCAGCACCGGATCAGGGTTCCGGGTCGAATCTTGCTCCAAGATTCGACCGAGAACCCTGATCCAGCGCCCAAAGGCCGTCCAAAGGCCGCCCAAAAGGCGCCCAAAAGGCACCCAAAAGCGGCCCAGGGGCGAGGGCGCGAGCGGAAAACGGGTGGCGGGCGGACGGTAGCGTCTCCGGGGTGACAGCACCCCTTGTGAACCGTACCAACGCTCCCCGGCACGGCGAGGAGCGTACGCAGCTCGACGCCTGGCTCGATTTTCATCGCGACACCCTGATCATGAAGTGCGCCGACCTCACCGACGACCAGCTTCGGCAGCAGTCGGTGCCACCCTCGACGCTGAGCTTGCTCGGTCTGGTACGCCACATGGCCGAGGTCGAGCGCTGGTGGTTCCGGCGGCAGTTCGACGGGGCCGCCCTCGGCGACCTGTTCTGCACCGAGGAGGACCCCGACTTCGACTTCAACGGGTCGGCGACGTCTGATCCGGCCGCCGACTTCCGGGCGTTCCGGGAGGAGGTCGAGGCGGCCCGGGTGACGGTGACCGGGCGGTCGCTCGACGAGACCTTCGTCGACCGCCGCGGCAACACCTTCGACCTGCGCTGGGTCTACCTGCACATGATCGAGGAGTACGCCCGCCACAACGGCCACGCCGACCTCCTCCGCGAATGCGTCGACGGGGCGACCGGCGACTAGGACACGACCGGGAGGTAGACCTTGCCGCCCGACGCCGCGAATTCTTCCGACTTCGCCTGCATGCCTTGGCGCGCGTACTCGCGAAGGTCGGCGCTGATCCGCATCGAGCAGAACTTGGGCCCGCACATCGAGCAGAAGTGCGCGGTCTTCGCCGCGGGCGCGGGCAGCTCCTCGTCGTGGTACGCCCGGGCGGTGTCCGGGTCGAGGGATAGCTCGAACTGGTCCTCCCACCGGAATTCGAAGCGGGCCTTGGACAGCGCGTCGTCCCGGGCCTGCGCGCCCGGGTGGCCCTTGGCGAGGTCGGCCGCGTGCGCGGCGATCTTGTACGCGATCACCCCGGCCTTGACGTCGTCCCGGTCGGGCAGCCCGAGGTGTTCCTTGGGCGTGACGTAGCAGAGCATCGCGGTGCCGTACATGGCGATCATGGCGGCCCCGATGGCGCTCGTGATGTGGTCGTACGCCGGAGCGATGTCCGTCGTGAGTGGACCGAGGGTGTAGAACGGGGCGGAGTGGCACCACTCCTGCTGCAGGTCGACGTTCTCCTTGATCTTGTGCATCGGGACGTGCCCGGGTCCTTCGACCATCACCTGTACGCCGTGCTCCCAGGCGACGGTGGTCAGTTCGCCCAGCGTACGGAGTTCGGCCAGTTGAGCGGCATCGTTGGCGTCGGCTATGCTGCCGGGCCGGAGCCCGTCGCCGAGCGAGAACGTGATGTCGAACGCCGCGAAGATCTCGCACAGCTCGGCGAAATGCGTGTAGAGGAAGTTCTCCTCGTGATGGGCCAGGCACCAGGCCGCCATCAAAGAACCGCCACGCGAGACGATCCCGGTCACTCGATCGGCGGCGAGCGGCACGTGCGGCAGCAGCACTCCGGCGTGCACGGTCATGTAGTCGACGCCCTGTTCGGCCTGCTCAAGTACGGTGTCTCGGAAGATGTCCCAGGTCAACAGGGTGGGATCACCCTTCACCTTCTCCAGCGCCTGATAGATCGGGACGGTGCCGATCGGCACGGGCGATTCACGCAGGATCGCCTCGCGCGTCTCGTGGATGCGCGGCCCGGTCGACAGGTCCATGACCGTGTCCGCGCCCCATTTCGTGGCCCAGCGCATCTTCTCGACCTCCTCGGCGAGGTCGAAGGTGACCGCCGAGGTGCCGATGTTCGCGTTGACCTTCACGAGGAAGGCCGAGCCGATGATCATCGGCTCCAGCTCCGGGTGGTTGACGTTCGCCGGGATCACCGCGCGTCCCGCGGCCACCTCGCGCGCCACGAGCTCGACCGGCACGCCCTCGCGTACCGCGACGAACTCCATCTCCGGGGTCACGATCCCGGCTCGGGCGCAGGCCAGCTGGGTGGTCGGCTGCCCGCTCCGCCGTCGTTCTTCGATCCAGCTTGTACGCGCAGCGTGGCTGGGCCCCGACGTGTCGTAGAGCCGGATGGTCTCTCCGTCGGTGAGCACGAGTTCGGTGAAGGGCACCGCCAGCGCCCCTTCATACACTTTTTCCCGTGATACTGCGAGATTTCGGGTTTCTGCGGCCACAAGAAGCCTCCATTCTCATGTGGACGCCGACGCCGACCGCCCGCCGAGCGGCGGTCAGCGCCGCCATTCGAAGTGGTCCAGCGGACCGGCTCCGGCGCCGAGCCGCCAGTCGACCGCGCCGGTGAGCGCACGGGCGACGTACTCCTTGGCGAGCCGGATCGCGTTTTCCACCTCGGCGCCCTGGGCCAGCAGCGCGGTGATCGCGGCGGAGAAGGTGCATCCGGTGCCGTGGTTGTTGGGCGTGGGTACGCGACGGGCCCGCAGCGACTTCGCGCCGTGCTGGGTCCACACGACGTCGACCGAGTCGTCGCCGGGCAGGTCGCCGCCCGTGATCACGATGGTGACGTCGCCCCGCCCCGACGCTAGCTGCGAAGCCGCGCCCGCCATGTCGGCCGGGGTGGTGACCTCCCAGCCGACCAGCGCGGAAGCCTCCTCCCGATTCGGGGTGAGCACCGTGGCGTACGGGAGAAGACGTTCGATCGCCGCGCGTACGCCCAGACTCCGGCCGGTCGAGGCACGCAGCACGGGATCGATGACGAGATGCGGGAACGCACCGTTGCGAGCCCGTGCCGCGACTTCGGCCGCCGCCTGAGCCGAGGCGAGCATGCCGACCTTGGCCGCCGCCACCGGCATGTCGTCGAGGACGGCGGCGAGCTGCGTACCCACCACCGGACTCGGAACGAGGTAGAGATCGTGGACGCCGAGCGTGTTCTGCGCGGTCAGCGCCGTGATGACGCTCGTGCCGTAGCAGCCGTGGGCGGCGAAGACCTTCAAGTCGGCCTGGATTCCCGCGCCCCCGCCCGGGTCGGAACCGGCCACGGTCAGCGCGACTGGTGGGGTCTGCATGGTCTGCATGCCCCTAACGGTCGCCTGCGCGGAAGATCCGGCGTCGGACAACGAGTGAGTCACCATTCGGCTATACCGATATTCGCAGTCGAGCGCCGGGCTTCCCGGCGACGGGGGATGCGCCCGGCCCGGGCGGCGAGCCGGCCGCCGAGCACCGCGTGACGCATCGCCGCCGCCATCGCGGCCGGATCGGCGGCCCGGGTGATCGCGCTGGCCACCAGGACCGCGTCGCAGCCGAGTTCCAGCGCGAGCGCCGCGTCGCTGGCGGTGCCGATCCCCGCGTCCAGCACCACCGGGACGTCGATGAACTCGCGGATCAGTTCGATGTGGTACGGATTGCCGATGCCGAGCCCGGAGCCGATGGGCGAACCGGCCGGCATCACCGCGGTGACACCGGAGTCGGCGAGCCGCCGGGCCAGAATCGGATCGTCCCCGGTGTACGCGAAGACGGCGTAGCCGTCGTCGACCAGCGTCCGGGTCGCGGCGAGGAGTTCGACCGCGTCCGGCAGGAGCGTGCGCTCGTCGCCGATGACTTCCAGCTTGATCCAGTTCGTGCCGAACGCCTCGCGCGCCATCCGCGCCGTACGCACCGCGTCAGCCGCGGTGTAGCAGCCCGCCGTGTTCGGCAGGATGCGCAGCCCGAGCCGGTCGAGCAAGGCGACCAGACCCTGGGTATGCGTACCGACGCGGCGGAGTGCGACGGTCACGATCTCGGCTCCGCTGGCCCTGATCGCCCGTTCGAGCGCGTCGAGGCTGGTCGCGCCGCCGGTGCCGAGGATGAGGCGGCTGGCGTACTCGCCGCCGTCGAGGATCAACGGATCGGCATCGGTGCCGACCTGGAGCGCAGTGTCCATGGTCAGCCTCCCTGTGCGGCGGTGAGGATCTCCACCGTGTCGCCGTCGGCGAGCGGGCACGTGCCCCACTCGCCACGCGGCACGACTTCGCCGTTGATCGCGACGGCCACTCCCCGTTGCTCCCGCGTGACCGCCGCGACCAGCTCGGCGACGCTGCCGACTAGCTCTTGTTCGATTCCGTTGACGGTGATCACTGCGCCTCCACCAGGTTCACGACCCGGTCGGCCGTCCACGGTGTCAACGCGATCCCGTTCCGGTAATGCCCGGCTGCGACCACCAGCCCTCGGCGTACGCGATCGACGATCGGCAGGTTGTCCGGGGTCGCCGGGCGGAATCCCACCGAGACCTCGGCGAACTCCGCCTCGCGTACGCCGGGCACTAGGGCGATCGCGTCGCTGAGCAGTTCATGCACGCCACCGGCGGTCGGCCGGGGATCGGACTCCTCCGACGAGGTCGCTCCGACGACGATCTCCCCGTTCGGCCGGGGCACGAGGTAGACGTGCCTGCCATGGACGTAGCCCCGGATCAGGTGAGCCAGCTTCGGGCCGCCCCGCAGCCGGACGATCTCCCCGCGTACGGGGTGGATCGGCAGGCCGGTGAGGGCGGCGGTGCCCGATCCGGCCGCGACCACGACGACGTCGGCATCCACATCAGACAGACCGTGGACGGCTCCGGCAACCGCGACCCCGGCTTTCGCACAGGCCTCTCGCAGGCGCTCGACCAACCGCCGGGGGTCCACCTGAGCATCGATCTCCGTGTACGCCCCTGCGTGTACCCCTGGCTGGAGAAGGGGCTCGCGCTGCCGCAACTGATCCGCGGAGAGCGCCTCGACCGGCAACCCGAGACTCTCCTGATAGGACCGATAGCGAGCGATCTCGGCCTGGTCGGCGGGGGTGACGCCGACCAGAAGCGAGCCGGAGCGGGCGAAGCCGACGTCGCCGAGCTGGGCGGCGAAGGCCGGCCAGGCGCGGACCGAGGCGACCAGCAGATCGGTCAGGCGGTGCTCGCCGAACGCGGCCTCGGCGACCGGGGCGAGCATGCCGGCGGCCGCGTGCCAAGCGCCCGGCGCGCCGTCGTCGTGGAGCGTGACGGCGTGATCGCGTTGCGCGAGCCGCCAGGCGCAGGCGAGTCCGATCGGCCCCGCGCCCACCACCGCAACCCTCATGACTTCTCCTGCAGATCACGGTTACGCATGTCATCCTGCGCGGTTTTAGCCTGCGTATCCGTGATCTGGTGCGGATCTTGCGTGACGGCCGCGAGGAGGGCGGCGGTCGCGGCGGCGGGATCGGCGGCGTCGCGGACGGCCCCGATCACCGCGATCCCGTACGCACCCGCAGCGAGCACCGCGGGCACGTCGGCCAGGGTGAGCCCGCCGATCGCGATCACCGGTACGCCCGCAGCCGCGCCCACGACCGCGACCAGCCCGGCGAGGCCGATGACGTTGGTGGCGACGTCTTTGGTGAAGCTGGGATTGACCTGGCCGCAACCGAGGTAGTCCGCGCCTTCGGCGATGACCTGCCGAGCGCGTTCGGGCGTCCGGGCGCTGGCCCCGATCAGCCCGCTCCCGCCGAGCACCGTACGCGTCGCATGCACCGGAAGGTCGTCGGCTCCGACATGGACAGCCGCCGTACGCAGTGCGACCGCGATGTGCGGCCGGTCGTTCACGACGCAGATCGCGCCGCGCTCCGCGCACATCGGCGCGATCCGGCTCGCGAGGTCGTAGAGAGCTCGGTCGCTGACCGAGTCCTCGACGCGTACCTGGATCAGGGGCGCGCCACCGGCCAACGCAGCCCGCGCGACATCGACCGAGTCGGTCACCACATGTAGACGGGGAACCCGCATCCGCACTCCTCCCTGCGCCGGCATGATCCGGATCAGGTTCTACGGTCGGGGCTACCCAGCCCCCTCTCAGCCCGGTGCACCGGACTCCCGTGGGTTGTCTCGCGCAGACTAACCACGCTTCGTCGCGAAACGCAAGGCTCACGTCACGACCACGACACGATACTCATCTCTTCGTCTATTGGTTAACAAACCTTTCGAATATACCTTCGGCTCACTTCGTCATCCCTGGAGGTGTTCGTGCGCGCCGTACTCGCCCTCGTCTTAGCCGCTTCCCTCACCGGTGTCGCCAGTCCAGCCGCAGCTTCTACATCGGACCCGGCGCTCGCCGCGTCCTACGTCAAGGTGGGCTACTTCACGCAGTGGGGTATCTACCGCCGCAACTTCACGGTGAAGAACGTCCACACCTCCGGCATGGCCGACAAACTCACCCACATCAATTACGCCTTCGCCAACGTCGGCGCCGACGGCAAGTGCTTCGAGGCCAACGAGGCGGGGGTCGGCGACGCTTGGGCCGACTATCAGAAGCGGTTCAAGGCGTCCGAGTCGGTCGACGGGGTGGGCGACGCGTACAACACGCCGTTGGCCGGGAACTTCAACCAGTTACGCAAATTGAAGGCGCTCCACCCGGGCCTGAAGGTGCAGCTGTCGATCGGCGGCTGGTCATGGTCGAAGTACCTCTCCGACGCCGCGCTCACCCCGTCGTCGCGCCAGGCCATGGTGGCCAGCTGCATCGACATGTTCCTCAAAGGCAACCTGCCGTTGATCGGGACCTCCACCCAGGGCGGACCGGCCTCGGCGTACGGAGTCTTCGACGGTTTCGACATCGACTGGGAGTGGCCGGCGTCGGACGGCAACACCGGCAACGTCGTACGCCCGGAGGACAAGGCCAACTTCCTCGCCCTGCTCGCCGAGTTCCGTACGCAGCTGACCGCGTACGGGACGCAGGTCGGGCGGACCTTCTCGCTGACTGCCTTCCTCCCGGCCGACCCGGCGAAGATCGACGCGGGCATCGACCCCGCCGTCTTCGGCTACCTCGACTTCGCCACCGTCCAGGGCTACGACCTGCATGGGGCGTACGAGCCCGTCACCAACCACCAGGGCCAGCTCTACTCTCCCGCCGCCGACCCGGCACCCCAGCGATACTCGGCCGACCAGGCTCTGCAGCACTATCGCGCTCAGGGAGCGCCCGCGAACAAGCTCGTCCTCGGCATCCCCTACTACGGACGAGGTTGGGCCGGCGTCGCAAGCACCAACAACGGCCTCTACCAGACTTCGACCGGACCGGCCCGGGGCACGTATGAAGACGGAATCGACGACTACAAGAAGGTCATCGCCAAGTCCGGCCCGACCTTCTACGACCCGGTCGCGGGCGCGGTCTGGAAGCTCAGCGGCAGCACGTTCTGGTCCTACGACGACCCTCGCTCGATCGCGCAGAAGACGGCGTACGTCAAGGCGAACGGGCTGGGCGGGACGATGGTGTGGTCGCTCGACGGCGACACCGCCGGGGGTGAGCTGACCAGCGCGATCTCCACCGGCCTCGCCTGAGATCTCGGCGCTTTATCCCGGGATGACGTGGCCTTGCGTCGCGGGAAGGCCACGTCATCCCGGGATATGTGCATCCAGCGTGGGGTCAGCGGACGTCCCAGACGGGCTCGGGCGTCTCGACGACCTCGTTGTCGCCCTGGAAGACGACGAACCGATCGAACGACTTCGCGAACCAGCGGTCGTGCGTCACCGCGATGACCGTCCCCTCGAACTTCGCCAGCCCCTCCTGCAACGCCTCGGCGCTGGCGAGGTCTAGGTTGTCGGTCGGCTCGTCGAGCAGCAGCAGCGTCGCCCCGGACAGCTCAAGCAGCAGCACCAGGAACCGCGCCTGCTGCCCGCCGGACAGCGTGCCGAAGTTCTGGTCACCCTGCTTGGCCAACTCGTATCGGTCCAAGGCCCGCATCGCCGCGTGCCGGTCCATGCCCTGGCGATGATCGTCGCCACGCCACAAGATCTCCACAAGGGTACGCCCGAAGAGCTCCGGCCGATCGTGCGTCTGCGAGAAGTGTCCGGGTAGGACACGCGCCCCGAGCCGGGCCGTTCCCCCGTGGGCCACCGGGGCGTGCGTACCGCCGTCCACACTGGAAGTCACGCCCTCGGTGCCACCCCGGGCGAGCAGCCGCAAGAAGTGGGACTTGCCGGTGCCGTTCGCCCCGAGCACGGCGAGCCGATCGCCGTACCAGAGTTCCAGGTCGAACGGGAAGGTCAGGTTCTCCAGCTCCAGCTGCTCACAGATGACCGCGCGCTTGCCGGTGCGGCCACCGGAGAGCCGCATCTTGATCTCCTGGTCCTTCGGCGGCAGCGGTGGCGCGCCGGCCTCCTCGAACTTGCGCAGCCTGGTCATGGCCGACTGGTAACGCGAGGCCATGTCGGAGTTGTACGCCGCCTTCTGCTTGTACATCAGCATCAGCTGGCGGAGCTTCTCGTGCTCCTCGTCCCAGCGACGGCGGTCCTCCTCCATCTTCTCGTGCCGGGCGTACCGGGCGTCGTGCCAGCTCGCGAAGCCGCCGGGATGCACCCAGGCGGTGTCGCCCTCCACGGCCACCACCCGGTCGGCGGTCTGATTCAGCAGCTCCCGGTCGTGCGACACGTACAGCACGGACTTCTCCGACTCGCGCAGCCGCTTCTCCAGCCACCGCTTGGCCGGTACGTCGAGGAAGTTGTCCGGCTCGTCGAGCAGCAGCACTTCCTCCGGGCCCCGGAGCAGCAGCTCGAGGGCGAAGCGCTTCTGCTGGCCGCCGCTGAGCGTACGCACCGGCCGGTCGCGCGTGCGATCCCAGGGAAGGTCCAGCACGAGCGTGCTGACCGTGTCGGTGAGCACCTCGAACTCGTAGCCGCCGGACTCGCCCCAGGCGGTCAGGGCCTCGGCGTACCGGAGTTGGGCCTGCTCGGCCGACTTGCTGAAGCGTCCCCGCGCCTCGGCTGCGGCCAGTTCCCGTTCGGCCTTCGCCAGGCGTTCGCCGGCCTCGCGGACGAGCGGCGGAGCGAGCGACAGCGCCAGTTCGGCCAGGACCGTGTCCTCGCCGAGCGCGCCACCGGCGGCCCGTCCGTGACCGAGCATGCCGATGAACTGGCGCATGATGCCCAGCCCGCCGAACCGGCTGATCACACCGGTCTTCACCGGCAGGTCGCCGGCCACCATCCGCAGCAGCGTCGTCTTGCCCGCGCCGTTCGGCCCGACGAGCGCCACCTTGGCTCCCTCGCCGACCCGGAACGAGACGTCGGCGAACAGCACCCGCCCGTCCGGCAGCGTATGTGCGACTCCGGCCACATCCACGTATCCCACGGCGGGCAATACTGCCTGATCAGTGCCCTCGTCGCATACGCATTTCGCGCGGGCGGCCGCGGGGATCTTGTGCGTGACGCGCCCGGAGTCCGATTAGGCTGTGCACGTGGCCACGACGACCAGGGTTTACGTCGCCCGGCTCGCCGGCCTCGCCGTCTTCGACCCGAACGGCGACCAGGTGGGTCGGGTACGCGACGCGGTGGCCCGGGTCACCTCCAAGCCGCCCCGGGTCGTCGGCATCGTCGCCGAGATGCCCATGCGGCGGCGCATCTTCCTGCCCATCGGGCGGGTGACCTCGATCGACAACGAGAGCGTCCTGCTCAACACCGGCACCCTGAACCTGCGCCGATTCGAGAAGCGCCCAGGCGAGATGCTGGTTCTTGAGGAGCTGCTGGACCGCCGGGTGACCATCGTCGACCGGGGTCAGCCGGCCACCGTCGTCGACGTCGCGATGGAACCGGATCGCACCGGCGAGTGGAAGCTGAGCCGGGTCGCCGTACGCGAGGTGACCGGGCGGCTGAGCCGCCGGGGGCAGGTGCACCAGGTCGAGTGGGACGAGGCGCAGGGGCTGCTGACTCCGGCCGCCGAGCAGGGCACGGAGTCGCTGCTGGCAGTGCTCGAGAAGATGCGCCCGGCCGACTTGGCGCACGCCTTGCAGGAGATGCCCGATCCGCGGCGGAACGAAGTCGCCAAGGCGCTGGACGACGAGCGGCTCGCCGACGTCATCGCCGAGCTGCCCGAACAGGACCAGGTCGAGATCATCGCCTCGCTCGACCGGGAGCGCGCGGCCGACGTCCTGGAGGAGATGGACCCCGACGACGCCGCCGACCTGCTCGCCGAGCTGCCGCAGGTGGAGCAGCAGGTGCTGCTGGACCTCATGGAGCCCGACGAGTCGGCGTCGGTGCGAGCCCTCATGTTGTACGCCGAGGGCACCGCCGGTTCGGTGATGACCTCCGAGCCGGTCATCCTGACCCCGGACGCCACTGTGGCGGAGGCCCTGGCCCGCGTACGCGAGCCGCAGGTCTCCCCGGCCGTCGCCGCGCAGGTCTTCGTGGCCCGGGCGCCGATGGCCACGCCGACCGGCCGCTACCTGGGGATGGTGCACTTCCAGCGGCTGCTGCGTGAGCCACCGGCGTCGATGCTGGGCCGGATCGTCGACAACGACATCGATCCGCTGGAACCGGAGACGACGCTGCCCGACATCACCCGGCGGATGGCGACCTACAACCTAGTCGCGATGCCGGTCGTGGACGCGAGCGACCGCCTGCTCGGCGCGGTCACCGTCGACGACCTGCTCGACCACCTCCTGCCGGAGGACTGGCGGGAACGTCATGGCTGAGCGGCGGCGGCTGGACCAACCGCGCGAACCCGGCCGGGTGCACATGCCGCGGTTCGACCCCGAGGCGTTCGGCCGCTGGTCGGAAGCGATCGCCCGGTTCATGGGGACCGCGCAGTTCCTGGTGTGGATGACGCTGGTCATCTTGCTGTGGATCGGGTGGAACACGCTCGCGCCGGCGAGCCTGCGATTCGACCCCTACACCTTCACCTTCCTGACCCTGATCCTCTCCCTGCAAGCCTCGTACGCCGCTCCGCTCATCCTGCTCGCACAGAACCGCCAGGCCGACCGCGACCGGGTGTCGCTGGAGCAGGATCGGCAGCGGGCGGCGGCGCAGAAGGCCGACACGGAGTACCTGGCCCGGGAGATCGCGGCGCTCCGGATCGCGCTCGGCGAGGTGGCGACGCGCGACTTCCTGCGCTCGGAGCTGTCCCGGCTGGCCGAGGAGCTGGACGAGGCGGCGCATCGCCGGTCCCAGCTGGAACGCAAGCATCATCAGAAGGAGCTGCGGGCGACGGCCCGCCACGAAGGCTTCGACGACGAGTGGGACACCGACCGCTCGTAGCGCCAACACTAGGGGTGAGCAGGAAAAAGCCGCGCGCCGCAAGGGGCATGGCGCGCGGCTGACGTGCTACCTCACATCGATGATCGCACGTGGTGGCAGACCAGTCCAGAGCGTCAGTCGTCCTCTTCCGGGTCGAGGTTGGTGACCTCGCCGCCGACGAAGGGGATCATCGCGAGCTCGTCACCGACCGGCGAGACGTAGGCCGGCAGCTCGGCGGAGCCGAGTTCGGCAACGTATCGCCAGTACTCGCCGACCGCCTCCGCAGGCGAGTCGGCCTCGATCGGGAGGGCAACATTCACCAGCCAGGACTTCTTGCTCACGCCCCACTATAGGCAGGCGGCCGCTTCTCGACGAAGGCGAAGGTGCCCTCCCGATGATCATGGGTGGACCCGCAGTCGGCCTGGGCCTCGGCCTCCACCGCCAGCGCTTCGGCGAGCGATCCGGCCGCGCCTTCGACCAGTTCGCGCTTGATCGCGGCGTACGCCCGAGTCGGCCCCTCGGCCAGCCGGGCGGCCAGCTCCTGGGCGGCCGGGAGAACGGCCTCGTCGTCGTCGACCAGCCGGGTCAGCAGCCCGAGGTCGAGGGCGGCCTGGGCGCGTACCGGCTCGGCGAGCATCAGCAGCTCGACGGCTTTGGCGTGGCCGACCAGGCGCGGCAGGATCCAGGACGCCCCGGTGTCACCGGCGAGGCCCACCTTGGCGAAGGCCATCAGCAGGCTGGTCGACGGCCCACCGATCCGGAAGTCCGAGAGCAGGGCCAACGACGCCCCCGCACCGGCGGCCGCCCCGCGTACTGCGGCGATCACCGGCACCGGCAGGGTGGCGAGCGTGAGCGCGATCGGGTTGTAGTGCTCGCTGACCGTCCGCAGTGGGGTGTCGCTACCGCTCTCGAGGAAGCCGACATGCTCTCGCAGATCCTGGCCGACGCAGAACGCCCGGGTTCCCGCGCCGGTCAGCACGACCGCGCGTACCGAGGGATCGGTGGAAAGCCCGCCGAGGGTGTCCCGCAACGCTTCCTTCAGCGGCACGTCCAGCGCGTTCATCGCATCGGGCCGGTTCATCGTCAGCGTCACGACGCCGCCGGAGCGGTCTACGAGCAGCGGATCCATCAAGGTCTCCCATCACTCAGGCAGGTGGTCACGAAGCGGTCGGCCGCCGGGCGCAGCCGGGCCGCGTGGCGGTCGAAGAAGGCGGCCGCCGCCGTACCGGCCCAGCCGTCGGGCAGGAGGGCGAGGGGCAGCTGCGGATCGGAGAACAGGAAGCCGCGCCAGGCGTGGACCAGCTGGAACCGGGCGGCGTACGCCTGCTCGTCCGGGGTCCGCGCGCTGACGGCGGTGACGATCGGGCGCAGATCTTCGACGAACTTCTCGTACTCGGCGGCGATCTCGGTCAGGTCCCACGCCCGCCGGACGAGCGCCATCGCGCCGGGCACCCCGCCGTGGTGGCTCGAGGAGAACCGTTCGTACGCCACGTCGGAGTCCTGCAGCAACGGCTCGATCTCGGGGGACGGGCGGGCGGCCACCCAGGCCCCGTCGCTGAGGCGGGCGTACCCGAGGAAGGACAGTGCGGAGAGGAGGCGTTCGCGCGGCCGCCGCTCGGCCGGGAGGGTGAGCGTGATCAGGTCGAACCGGCCGTCCCAGCCGGCTCGGGTGGTGCGGTAGATTCGCGCGGCCGCCGCGTCGAGGCGGCGTTCGGCCCGCGCGGTCAGCTGATACCCGGGACCGGCGGGGGTGCGTGTCGCGGCGAGCCAGCCTTGGCGCACCATACGGGAGACCGCGGTACGCACCGCGGGAGCGGCGATGCCGACCGGAGCCAGCAGCCGGACCAGGGCGGCGACCGGCGCGCGACCACCCCGGGATCGGAGGTGGTCGCCGTACAGATCGAAGAGCGCCGACCGGGCCTGCATAGCCGCAAATTGTTACACTTTGTGGCCGTTTTAGCTAGCAATTGTCACATCGATGGCGGCCCGGTTTGGGCTTCGTGGCAGCGATCAGGGAAAATCATTGGTCGGGACCATGCACCGGTCCACCCATCCGGTGCGTTCCTGGATGGCTGACGCGCGGCGGGGAGACCCGCTGCCCCTGGTGGGAAGTCTGAGGGGAGACAAACATGGCGGCGATGAAGCCGCGGACGGGCGACGGTCCGCTTGAGGTCACCAAAGAGGGCCGGGGCATCGTCATGCGGGTGCCGCTGGAAGGCGGCGGTCGCCTGGTGGTCGAAATGACCCCAGACGAGGCCACCCGCCTCGGCGAGGCCCTGAAGGAGGCCGTGGGCTGAGGCGCCGCTTCACAGCGTGCCTTGAGGGCGTGGCCCACCGGCGGATCGACTCGACAACTGAACACAGAACGCGCTGCTGCGACGGTTGGCCGACCGATGCGGCGGCGCGTTCGCGTTCTCGACTAGGGTGGGCGTCATGGTCGACTTCCGGCTCGCCGAGACGCCCCCCTCCGAAGCGACGGTCGTCGCTGTCCCCGCTCCGTCGGCCGGCGGCCGCTGGGACATTCCGGAGGCCGAAGCGTTCCTGACGCAGACCGGGCACACCGGTGAAGCGGGCCGGATCGAGAAGCTCGTTCGTCCCTTGTCGAGGCCTTCGACCGTTTTCTTCGCCGGGGTCGGTCCCGGCGACGAGGCGGGCTGGCGAGCGGCGGGAGCGGCGATCGTGCGGTCGGCAGGCAAAGCGACGTCGATCACAGTCGACCTGACTTCTGCGGTCGATCACAACGCCGCTACCAGGGGTTTCGTGGAGGGTGCCGGGCTGGCCGCGTACCACGCCAATCCGGCGAAGCGATCGCCACTGACCGATGTGACCCTCCTCGTCCCCGACCCGATCGCCGCCGCCGAGGCGCTGGAACAGGGCCGGTCCGTCGTCGAGCGCACGTCGTTCGCCCGGACGCTGACCAACACGCCGTCGTCGACGAAGGACCCGGCCTGGTTCGTCGACCAGGTCAACGCGGCGGCGACCCGCGCCGGGGTGGGTGTCGAGGTCTGGGACGTCGACCGGCTGCGGAACGAGGGCTTCAACGGCATCCTCGCGGTCGGCGGCGGGTCGACGCGGGGTCCGCGAATGCTCCAGCTCGACTACGCGCCTTCCGACGCGACCAGGCACATCGTCCTCGTGGGCAAGGGCATCACGTTCGACACCGGCGGCATCGACATCAAACCGGCCGAGGCCATGCTGCTCATGCGCAAGGACATGGGCGGGGCGGCCGCCGTCGTCGGCGCGGTGCTCGCGGCGGCCGATCTTCAGCTGCCGGTACGCGTGACGGCGCTGACGCCGTTGGCGGAGAACATGATCTCCGGAACC
This sequence comes from Hamadaea sp., assembly GCF_013362815.1. GTDB lineage: Bacteria > Actinomycetota > Actinomycetes > Mycobacteriales > Micromonosporaceae > Hamadaea. Next base: position 48,645 of record NZ_JABFVK010000022.1, read on the forward strand.
GCCTGGCGTCCCGGCGACGTGATCGAGCACTACGGCGGGCTGACCACCGAGGTGCGCAGCACCGACGCCGAAGGGCGCATCGTCCTCGCCGACGCCATGGCATACGCCGTCGAGCAGTATTCCCCCGACTTCCTCATCGACGTGGCGACGCTGACCGGCGCCAACCGGGTGGCCCTCGGCCGCCGGATCGGCGCTCTCATGGCCGACGACGACGACCTGGCCGACGCGCTGCTCGCCGCGGCCGCCCGAGCCGGGGAGGGTCTTTGGCGGCTGCCCCTGCCCGGCGACTACGTCTCCATGGTCACCAGCGAGATCGCCGACCTCTACAACCACAGCGACGGCGGGGCCGGGACGATCACGGCCGGGCTCTTCCTCCGGGAGTTCGCGGGCAAGCAGCGCGACCGTTGGGCCCACATCGACATGTCGTCGCCGTCGTGGACCGACGA
>NZ_JABFVK010000106.1 GCF_013362815.1 Hamadaea sp.
CACGATGTGCACCTCGACCGTCGAGCCGGCGCCGGCGTTGCCGGTGCAGCCCGAGATGGTGATCAGGGACTCGACCGTGGTGTTGTCTGGGATCGTCACATCGGTCGCGTTGGTCTGCGAGCACCCCGCCGGTCCGTTGACCGTCAGGCTGAACGTCGTGCTGTGGGTCGCCGACGTCCCGGTGCCCGTCAAGGTGATCGCATAGGTCCCGGGTGCGGCCGAGGCCGACGCCGTGATCGTGGCGGTCGAGGAGCCTCCGGTAGTCACCGTCGACGGACTGAAGGACACGGTCACGCCGCTCGGCGTACCAGTTGACGTGAGCGAGATGGATTGCGCGGACCCGTTGGTGAGCGCGGTGCTGACCGTCGTGGACAGTGAGCCGCCGGGGTTGACCGAGCCCGAGGTGGGCGAGGCCGCGATCGAGAAGTCGTTGCCCGCAGGAGTGCCCACCGCGTAGTTCCACAGCGCGTAGGCCGCCGCGTCGCCCGCACGGTCGAGGACGGTGTCGTTGATATTGCCGGGGTAGGTGTCGCAGGCGCGGTGGTAGCACGCGTCGTAGGACGCGCCCGCGGTGCCGCCCCACTTGGTGGCCTGGGCCGAGGTCTTCGTCGCGCTCGCGCCGGCGGCGATTCCGCTGGTCTGGATGCCCGCGCTGTTGAACGACGCGTCGTCGGACCGGCCGGCGCCCTCGGTGTTCTCCTCGGTCTGGATGCCGATCGAGTCGTAGTACGCCTTGACCGTCTGCCCGATGGAGCTGGTGATGCGGTTGATGAAGTAGCCGGCGTTCGTCGAGGCCACCATGTCGAAGTTGAAGTAGCCCTTGATCTTCGCGCGCTCGGTGGAGTTCAACGTGGACACGTAGTACTCCGAGCCGTTGAGGCCCTGCTCTTCGTCGGTCCACCAGCCGAACCGGGCGTGGTTGAGCATCGCCGGGTTCTGTGCGGCGAGGGTCAGCGCGATCTCGAGGATCGTCGCCGAACCAGAGCCGTTGTCGTTGATGCCGGGCCCGGCGGAGACGCTGTCGAGGTGCGCGCCGAGCATGTAGACGATGTTGGCGTCACCGCCACCGCCCGGCCAGTCCGCGATGATGTTCGGCCCGGCGCCGCTGGTGCAGCCGGACGCGCAGGTCTGCTTGACGACCGAGAATCCGGCCGCAACGAGCTTGTCGTAGACATAGTTCACCGACGCCGTGTAACCGGCCGTGGTAGAGCGTCGGGTGCCGCCGTTGTTGGTCGCGATCGTCTGCAATTGCTGGAGATGCGCCTTGGTGTTGGCCAGCGAGATGTCGGGCGCGGCTGCTGCTACCGCGGTGACACTCGGGGCTGCGACGGCCACAGGGATCGTCGCCGTCGCGGGGGTGGCGGGGACTGCGAGGGTCAGCGCGGCTGCCAGGGTGAGGCAGGCGCGCCAGATCGGTTTGTGTGTCAACGCCGTACTCCTCGTTACAGGTAGGTGAACCGGGGATCACCGGCTGCTGCGAGGATACGGATGACTACGATGTATGTGAATACCTCAGCTCGGAGTTGGCTCAGGGCTGGCTGAAGAGCTCGCCGGGATCGCGCTTCCTTGCACGTACTCGTCCCAGGTCTTGTCGAAATCCGTCCAGCCGTTGCCGTACTGGAGTTGCCGGGAGGTGCCCTTCACGACGACGGGATCGCCGATCCTCGTCTGCTGGAACAGCCACTTCGCGTTCGCCGCCGACATGTTGATGCAGCCGTGCGACACGTTGCGCTTGCCCTGGTCGGAGACGGACCACGGGGCCGAGTGGATGAACTCGCCGCCCCAGGTCAGCCGCTGTGCCCAATCGATGTCGACGCGATAGCGGTTGGCCGGATTCGGATCGGTACGCGTGTCGAACACGGTCTTCGCGAACTTCTCGATCACCACCATCGTGCCGCTGGACGACGGCATACTCGGGCGGCCGAGGCTCACCGGGATCTTCTTCAGGACCGTGCCGTCCTTCGTCACCGTCATCACCTTCGGCGACGCCTTGTCGTCCACCGTCATCACCAGCGCCGGGCCGATCGTGCAGTCCAACGTCAGATCCGTACGCCCGAAGTAGCCGTCGCCGCAGGGCAGCCCGCCGACTCGCAGGTCTACGCGTACCTTGGTGCCGGTCTGCCAGAACTCCTTCGGCCGCCAATGCATCTCGGTGTCGGTGTACCAGGTCCAGATGCCTTCCTGCGCCGGCTCGGCCGACACGAGGAGCCGCCGCTGAACCTCGGCCCGCTGATCCTTCGGGATCGCCCGGCTCAGCTGGATGATCAGCGGCATGCCCACCCCGACGACCGCGCCGTCGGCCAGGAAGCTGATGAACCGGACCTGCTTCGACGGCTTCGCCATCACGGTGAACTTGCTGGTGGCGGTGGCCGTCTTCCCGTCGGCGTCGGTCGCCGTCACCGTCGCGGTGTAGGTCTTGCCGTACTCCAGCGTCTTGGCGGGCAGCCAGCCCTTGCCGTCCGGATGCATCGCCCCGTCGACGGCCGTCCCGTCACTGCTCTTCAGCTCGACGGCGGTCTGCTGGGCGTCGGTGGCGGCGAACACGATCTCCGCCGAGGCCGGCACGTCCTTCGCGTCGGCGGCTGGAGCCGAGATGGTCACCTTCGCCTTCGAATCGCTCTTCCCGCCGCCGTTGCTGCCCTGCGAACCCGGCGTCTTCTTGTCATCGGTGCAGGCTGCGAGGCTGGTCAGCCCGGCGCTCGCGCCCACGAGGCCCAGTGCGGTCAACGTGCGGCGTCGTGTCCAGCTCATGACTCATCTATACCCCGAATTTGTTCCCGCTGCTTCGGGCGCTGGATCAGGGTTCTCGGTCGAATCTTGGGGCGGGATCGACCCAGATCCCTGATCCGGCAGGACAACACAGGGTCAGCGGACGCGTACGCCCCCACGCCACACGCCGACGACGTCGTGCATGGCAGCGGTGTCGACCAGCGGATTCCCGGCGACGGCCAGCAGATCGGCCTCGTAGCCGGCGCGAATCCGGCCGACCCGGTCACCCACCCGACACAGGTCGGCGGCCCGCGAAGTCATCGATCGCAGCGCGTCGGCCGGGGCGTACCCGAGGAGGGTCACCATCTCCCCCACGCCGTAGGGCAGGCAGTCGTGCGGTTTCGCCGGGCCGATGCCCGCGTCGCTGCTGCACACGACCGGTACGCCGGCCTCCCGGATGCGATGGAACACCGCCGACAGCTGGGGGATCAGTGCGGCGATCCGCGGCGGCAGTTCGAGCCCGGGCAGGTGCCCGAGGGTGGCCGACACGGTCACCCCGTTCGCCAGCAGCGCCTGGATGACCGCGTCGTCGGCGGACGCTCCCGTCTCGGTGGTGAAAGAGCAGTGCTCGACGGAGTCGAACCCGGCCGCAGCGGCGTTGAAGATGCCGGGCGCACCGTGGGCGTGCGCGGTGATCGGCAGCCCGGCCCGGTGCGCCTCGTCGACCGCGGCGCGCATGGCGGCCATCCCGAACTGGGCCAGGTGCGGGTGCGTACCGGCGGTCAGTTCACCACCGGTCGCCATGACCTTGACGACGTCGACGCCACGTTCGGCCCGCTCGCGGACGGCCTGGCGTACGCCGTCCACCCCGAGTGCCTCACCACCCAGGAACCAGCAGTGCCCTTTGACGGAGGTGATCGGCGGGCCCGCGCTGAGAATCCGGGGCAACCCCGGCTCGTCGCGCAGCGCCAGCGTCACATAGTTCCGATCGCCGAGATCGCGTACGGTCGTCACCCCGGCGCGCAATGCTCGGGCGGCCGCTTCGCGAGCTCCGGTGAGTAGTTCGGCGTCGTCCACCCGATCGAATCGCCCGACGGCGTCCCGCGAGGCGTCGAAGGTCAGATGGATGTGCGCGTCGACCAGACCCGGCATGAGCGTCGCGTCGCCGAGCTCGACGACTTCGGCGTCGGCGGGCGGCTCCAGCCCGGCGGCCGCCGCCACGATTCTTCCCTGTTCCACCAGTACGACCGGCTGTTCCAGCAGAGCGGCGTGCTCTCCGTCGAACAGGCGGGCGGCTCGCAGCGCCAGCATGCAGACACGGTACCGGTCGGACACCTACGGTTGACCAGAGCGCTGCCGCAGATCACGCGCGCGTCTTATTGCACATGGATGGCAACAACGGGCACAGTAGCTTGATGATCCCGGGCTCAGGCATCCCGACCACCGTGGAAGTCATCCTGCTCTCTCAGCGGGACGGCCGGCTGCGCTATCGCACGGTACGCGCCGGACTGCGGAGCGGCGCGTTTCCCGACGACGTTGCGCTCGGCTTGTCCGGCCTGAAGTTGTGCACCCCCGGTGGGTTGCTGCACTCGACGTCCTGGCGGCATACCGCCGACACCCTGGTGCTCACGTATGCCGCCCTCCCCGATCCCCGGCCGGACCTGGCCTCGGCCGACGTCTCCGTCGACGGTATGCGCTCCGGCCTCGGCCCGCTCGTGCCCAGCCCGCCCAGCATCGACGCCGACGCCGTGGCCGCCCACGCCTGCCGCCACCTGGCACTACTGCGTACCACCGACGATTTGGCCGCCGACGCCGCTCGGTCGCAGCCCGAACTCTGGACCCTCATCGCGAAGCTGATGCCGGGGACGGCGGGGAGTCCGCACCCTCCGCACCTCGTCTGCTGACCCCTTCGGGCTCTACCGGATCACGGATCTGGGTCCATCCCGCCCCAAGATTCGACCGAGAACCCTGATCCAGCGCAGAAAGGACAGGTGAGGTTAGAGTCACCGCATGCTGCTCCCCCGACTGCGTGTGACCGAAGCGGACGGCGACTCCTGGGACGACCCGTCGGAGGAGCAGTTGGGCGTACTCGTCGACGGACTCGGTCCCGATCGGCGGTTCCTCGTCGTCGAGCGCCACGATCGGCCGTCCGCCTGGCAGCATTTCATCCAGGCGTACCGGGAAGACGACGGCACGTTCCGAGTGGAGTTCCGCGAAGGCGGGCCGGAGGCTCACTTCGAAGCGCGGACCACGGACGAGAAGCTGGTCCGCCAGGTCGTCACGGCGTGGGCGTTCGACCAGCCGGGGTGGCGGGAGCAGCTGCCGTGGCAGTTGTGGCAGGCGGGCTGAACAGCCCGGCTCGCAACGCGACCGCTCCGACGGCCGCCGCTCGCCGGGCGAACGCCTCGTCGATCGGTGCGCGGGTGACGAGCAAGCGCAGGAAGAACGGCGCGCCGATGGTCTCGATGGCCGCCCGCGCATCCGTCCCGGCCGGGAGTTCTCCGCGCGCGACGGCATGGTCCACGATGGACTCCGCCAGCCCGAACCGTTCGAGGAAGAAGCCGCGGACGACCTGAGCCGCGCGTTCGTTTCGCGGGGCTGCGGCCGCCAGTCCCATCACGAGATCGCCGGGCTCGCCGGCCATCCCTCGCCGGATGAGCAGCGCCAACTCGACGAGGTCCTGTTCCAGATCGCCGGTGTCCGGGATCGGCACGGCCTCGGTCGCGTAGTCGGTCAGCAGGTCGCCGAGGATCCCTTCGAGATCGGTCCAGCGCCGGTAGATCGAGGTCTTGTTGACGCCTGCTCCGGCGGCGATGCGGTCGACGGTCAGTTCGGCGTACCCGTCGGTCATCAATTGCCTGGTCGCAGCCATGACCGCGGCGCGAACCCGAGCGCTGCGCCCACCTGGCCGCCGAACTGTCTCCGTCATGACACCCACCTTATCGCACCGACTGTTGCTTTAGAGCGGGACTCGTGGCAAACTCAAACGCAACGGGAGTTGCTATAGGGGAGGAACTCATGGAGACCACGGTTTGCGTCGTCGGTGGCGGTCCGGCTGGACTGGTGCTCGGTCTGCTGCTCGCGCGTCAGGGCGTCGACGTCACGGTGCTCGAAAAGCATGCGGACTTCCTGCGGGACTTCCGCGGCGACACGGTCCACGCCTCGACCTTGACCCTGCTCGACGAGATCGGCCTCGGCCAGAAGATCGACGAACTTCCCGGGCGCAAGGTCCGCGGCCTGCGCGTCAGCTTCGACGACGGCACCTACCAGGTCGCGGACTTCGGGCGGCTGCCCGGTCCGCACCCCTACCTCATGTTCCTCCCGCAATGGGACTTCCTTGAGCTGCTCGCCCGCGAGGGCGCCCAGCTGCCGACCTTCCGGCTGCTGCGCTCGACCAAGGTCACCGGACTGCGGCGCGGCCCCGACGGCTCGGTCACGGGAGTGGTTGCGGAAGGGCCTGAGGGCGTGGTCGAGATTCGCGCCCGGCTCACGGTCGCTTGCGACGGCCGAGATTCACTTGTACGCGATGAGCTGGGGCTGAAGCCGGAGACCTATGCCGCCCCGATGGACGTCCTGTGGTTCCGGGTGTCGCGGCGACCGTCCGACCCCGACGGTCTGGACATGCGCGTCGGCGCGGGAGGTCTGCTGTTGTGCATCGACCGGGGCGAGTACTTCCAGTGTGCGTTCGTGATCGCGAAGGGCGGTTATGCGGCCATCCGGACGCAAGGGTTGGACTCGTTGCGGGCGCATGTGGCACGCCTGGCGCCGGCGCTGGCCGACCGCGTCGGCGAACTGTCCACCTGGGACGACGTGAAGCTGCTGACGGTGACGGTCAACCGGCTCGACGAGTGGCACGCCCCGGGCGCGTTGCTGATCGGCGACGCGGCGCACGCGATGTCGCCGATCGGCGGGGTCGGAGTGAACCTGGCGGTGCAGGACGCCGTGGCCGCCGCTCGCCTGCTCGGCCCGATCCTGCAGGCGGGGCGTACGCCGACCGCCGCCGAACTGGCCCAGGTGGAGCGCCGCCGTCGTCGGCCCACCGTGGTCACCCAGAACATCCAGCGGCTGGCTCAGCGCCGGATCGTCGACCCGCTGCTGCACGCGACCGGCCGGATCGTCGCGCCGTTGCCCATCCGCCTGCTGCGCCGACTGCCCGCGCTCCAGGGACTGCCGGCCCGGTTGATCGGCTTCGGCGTCCGGCCGGAGCATCTGAAGTAGCGGACGCACGGGAAGGGAGGGCCGGCCGGGGCCCTCCCTTCCCGCACGGTGCTACAGGTCGAACTCGCCGTCCTTGGTTCCCGCGACGAACGCCGCCCATTCCTGCTCGGTGAACAGGAGAGCGCCGCCGTCGGGGTTCTTCGAGTCCCGGACGGCCACACCGGCCGGGACGAAGGCGACTTCGACACAGTTGTCGCCGCTGGGGCTGCTGCGGGCGCTCTTTCGCCACACCGCGTCCGCCAGCTTCGGATCGGTACTGCTCTGGTCGTTCATCGATTACCCCCGAACGCACCTCGAGGTTGATGGTCACCTTTTCGTACCACGCCGCGGCCGGTTCGCGGGCACGAAACGGCGATCGCAAGCCTTCCGGGCGACCGTGGCGAGGCAAGCCTGAGAATAGCCTGAGCGTTCAGTCAGTGAAGCACCGACCTATAGACCTCTTCATATCCGGCGGCCATCGTGGCCACGTCGAATCGCTGTTCGACATGGGAGCGGCAGGCACGGGCAGTCAGTTCCGGAAGGCGGCCGAGAGCGGCGGCCAGTTCCTCCGGCTCGGTGCAGACGAACCCCGTACGCCCGTGGTCGACGACTTCGGGGACGGATCCGTCGGCCAACGCCACGACCGGAGTGCCGCACGCCATCGCCTCGATCATCACCATCCCGAACGGCTCCGGCCAGCGGATCGGGAAGAGCAGCGCGGAGGCCTTGGCGTACAGCTCTCGTTTTAGTTCGGCGTCGGCCTCGCCGACGTAGGTGACGCCACTGCCGAGCAACGGGCGGACGACCTCGTCGAAGTACGCCTCCTCGGCCGGTTCGTTCATCTTCCCGGCCAGCACCAGTGGACGCCCGGCCTCCCGGGCGGCCTTGATGGCGAGGTCGGCCCCCTTGTCCTCGGTGAACCGCCCGATGAACAGGACCCAGTCCTCCTTGGTCTCGCAGAACGGATAGTCCGCGACCTGGAGTCCGTTGTAGACGGTGGCGACCCAGTTCAGGTCGGGGGCCCGGGAGCGCTGCGACTCCGAGATGGCGACCAGCGCCAAGTCCTTGCCGAATTGGCGGTAGTACTCGCCCGGCTCGCCGTCGAGCGGGCCGTGCATCGTCGCCACCGTCGGAGCGTGCCGCGCGGCCGCGTTCAGCGATCCGCAATGGCTGCGGATCGATCTCGGCTCCACCGCCTCCGTCAGCCAGGTCGTGCTGCGGTGGGAGGCGGCTTACGCGACGGCGTACCAGATCCAGGTCTCGGCCGACGGAGCCGCGTGGACCACCGTGTACAGCACTTCCACGTCGACCGGCGGTACGCAGACTCTCGCGGTCACCGGTTCCGGCCGTTACGTACGCGTCTACGGCACGGCCCGGGCGACGGCGTACGGGTATTCCCTCTGGGAGTTCCAGGTCTACGGGACCACCGGCTCGACCGGCTGCAACACAAGCACGAACGCGGCGCTCGACAAGCCCGCGACCGCCTCTTCGACCGAGAACGCCGGTACGCCCGCTTCCGCCGCGGTCGACGGCAACGGCGGGACTCGGTGGTCGAGTGCGGCCGCCGATCCACAGTGGATCCAAGTCGACCTCGGGTCGACGCAGTCGATCTGCCAGGTGACGCTCACCTGGGAGACCGCGTACGCGACGGCGTACCAGATTCAGGTGTCGGCCGACGCGGCGACGTGGACCTCGGTCTACAGCACCACCACGTCGACCGGCGGCACCCAGACGCTGACCGTCGCCGGATCGGGCCGCTACCTCCGGGTCTACGGAACGGCCCGGGCTACCCAGTGGGGCTATTCCCTCTGGGAGATCGCCGTACGCACCACCGGCGGTACGCCGCCGACCAGCAGCCCGCCCCCGACCGGTGGCGACGTTCTGCTCTCCTACAACAAGCCGGGCGTGGCCTCGACTTCGCAGAGTGACGCGAACTGCTACGAGTGCACCCCGGCCCGCGCGTTCGACCTCGATCCCGCGTCCCGCTGGGCGACCAGTTCCACGACGGGCTGGGTCGATCCGGGCTGGATCTACGTCGACCTGGGTGCGACCGCCGCGATCCATCAGGTGATCCTCCAGTGGGATCCGGCGTACGCGACGGCGTACCAGATCCAGGTGTCGCCGGACGCCGCGAACTGGACCACGATCTACAGCACCACGACCGGGCACGGGTTCAAGGAGACCCTGACGGTCAACGGCACCGGTCGCTACGTGCGGATGTACGGCACCGCCCGGAGCAGTGCGTACGGCTATTCGATCTGGGAGTTCCAGGTCTACGGCACCGGTGGCAACCCGACGACCCCGCCGGCCCGCCAAGCCGATCCGACCTTCCCCGCGACCCACCTCGTGTTCAGCGACGAGTTCAACGGGGCCGCCGGCACCAAGCCGGACGCTGCGAAGTGGACGATCGACACCGGCACCGGCCAGAACGGCGAGCTGCAGTACTACACAAACAACGCCAACGCGTCGATGAACGGGACGGGTTCACTGGTGATGGAGGCTCGCCGGGAGACCGTCGGCGGCAGCAGCTACACCTCGCACCGGATGAACACCGGCGGCAAGTTCACCTTCCAGTACGGCCGCGTCGAGGCCCGGATCAAGGTCCCGAAGGGCAACGGTTTCTGGCCCGCCTTCTGGATGATGGGGGCCGACTTCCTCACCGGGCGGCCCTGGCCGTACAACGGCGAGGTCGACATCATGGAGATCCTCGGCAAGGACACCACTCGCAGCTACACCACTCTGCACGCGCCCGCGTACAACGGGGGTGGCGGTTATGGGTTCGAGAAGATCTGGCCGACGGACCTGTCGGCGGACTATCACGTGTACGCGGCCGAATGGGACAGCAAGGGCATCCGCTTCTTCGTGGACAGCACGGAGGTGTTCTACGCGAGCAAGGCGACCGTCGAGGCGACCCGCGGACCGTGGGTGTACGACCACCCGTTCTACGTGATCCTCAACCTCGCGGTCGGCGGTGACTGGCCCGGCGCGCCCGACGCCACCACGCCGTTCCCGTCACAGATGCTCGTCGACTACGTCCGCGTCTACCAGTAGGACCAGCAGTACCGGCCCCTAGGCCGAGCCGCGCTCGACGAGTTCCGGATGGAAGATCACCGAGCGCGGCCGGCCGTCGGGCTCGCGGATGCGGGCCAGCAGGAGGCGGGCCATCTCGGCGGCCATCTCCTCGATCGGCTGCCGGATGGTGGTCAGCTGCGGACGGCAGGCCAACGCCGAGACGCTGTCGTCGAAGCCGACGACGGCCACGTCCTCGGGAATCCGCCGGTCGAGGTCGCGTAACGCTTGCAGGGCGCCCTCGGCCATCAGGTCGTTGGCGACGAAAAGCGCGTCCGTCTCCGGGTACGCACTCAGCAGCGCCCGGGCGGCGCGTTCACCGCCGGCTCGGGTGAAGTCGGCCGGCTCGGCCGGGACGAAGGCGTACCCGTGGACGGCGAGGGCCGAGCGGAACCCGGCGAGCCGATCCTGCCCGGCGGTCGTGTCGAGCGGGCCACAGACGGTCGCCGGATGCTTACGCCCCGACGCGATGAACCGTTCGGCGGCGAGCCGGGCGCCGGTCTGCTGCTCGACGTCGACATAGCTCATGGGCAGCGGTCGGCCGGGCCGGGCCGACAACACCGCCGGTACGCCCAGATCACACAGCTGCTGCGGGAGCGGATCGGCGACGTGGCTGGAGATGAGCAGCACCCCGTCGACGTGGCCCTGGCGCAGATAGCGGAGGACCTGCTGCCGGGCCGGCGCGTCCGCAGGCATGATCACCAGGTGGATGCCTTCCGGGCGCAGCACTTCCAGCGCGCCCGCGGTGATCCGGCCGAGGTACGGGTCGGTGAAGATCCGGCTCAGGAACGGCTCGGCGAACTCCCGGTCGGCCGGTTCGGAGACGACCAGCGCGACCGAATCGGTCCGGCGGGTCACCAGCGATCGTGCCGCGTGGTTCGGGACGTAACCGGTCGCCTCGATCGCCCGTTCCACGATCTCCCGGAGTTCGGGGTCGACTGTGGACACCTGATTGATCACGCGGGACACGGTCGACCGGCTCACGCCCGCGTACTCCGCGACCTGCTCTAGCGTGGGCGCACGGGGCGCGGGCGGACGAGGGGCGGCCATGGTGCCCAATCTATAGCAACGAAGCCGGAGAGCGCTCCCCCGCTCAACGCTCCGACGGCCTCAGGCGCTCGCCCCGTTGGCCTGCCAGTTCAGGCGTACGAGCAGCTGACGGGCCTGCTCGGCGTGGTCGGCCGAGACGGCGATGGCGTACTCCCCGGCGGTCAGGGCACTGCGGGAGGTGAAGTCGCGCTGCCCACGGGTGGCGGCATGGGCGATCGCGCCGAAGATCGCGCCCCAGACCGCACCGATGAGCAGACCGGCGATCACGACGCCGAACCAGTTCCCGACGGCGAAGATGCCGAAGAGCAGGCCGATGAACAGACCGAACCACGCGCCGCTGGCCGCACCGGCCAACGCCGCCCGGCCGACGGTCATCCGGCCCAGCACGTTCTCCACGAGGCGCAGGTTGGTTCCGACGATCGAGGTGTGCTCGACCGGGAACTTGTTGTCCGAGAGGTAGTCGACGGCGCGCTGCGCGGAGGCGTAGTCGCCGTAGGTCGCGACGGTGACGGTCGCCTGCCCCTGGCCGGCCCCGGCGGTGGCGATCGCGTCGGCGGCCGGGCCCACGGCCGGGCCGGTCGGGATCGAACTCATGGTCATCTGTCCTCCTTCATCCCCTCGATCATCACCTGTCCCCCGATGCGCCCGCAGGGTAAACGGAGGAACTCATCGGCCCAGTTCAGCGGGTGCGCCGGGCGCGAGCGCGCTCGGCGAGCTGACGCGAGAGCACCGAGGCGGTCGTCGCGAGGACGGCCACGTTGAAGAACATCTGTACGCACAACACCCCCCGAGCGAACTGCCCGTGCGCGGAGACGTCCCCGAAGCCGACGGTCAGCAGCGTCGCCGTCGCGTAGTAGAGCGCGTCGATCCGGGTGGACAGGCCGATGAACTCGCTCGGGGCGTACACGGCTATGGCGTAGTCGATCAGGGCGAAGAGCAGCAGTCCGCCGAGGATGCCGACGGTCAGCCCGCCGAGCGGGGCGTCGGGCTGGTCGAGCTGCCGGAGCAGCTGATTCTTGAGCCCGAACAACAGCGCGATCAGGGCGACGAGGGTGAGCCCGATCTGGAGGAAGATCAGCCAGTCGCCGGTACGCGGCCGGATCGGCACGGCGAAGTAGAGCAGCAGCAGCGCCAGGCAGGTCAGCCCACTGCGTTCGAGGATGCCCCGGGCGGTCGCCTTTCTGAGGCGATGAGTGGAGCCCTGCGACTTTTCCGGTGGCATGCCCAAATTGTGCCCTGCGGCGGCGGTCCCGAGAGCACCAGATCACGGATCTGCATGCGATCAAGGCCCAAGATCGCATGCAGATCCGTGATCTGCAGGAATGAAAGCAGGAGGTCAGGAGCCGGTGATCAAGTGCATCGCCAGGTCGGGGCTGAACTGACCGGCCGGGATGCCGGCACCGATCCCGCAGTCGCCGTCGGAGTCGCCGGGCACCTTCACCCACAACAGCATTTCGGCTCCGCCGCCGACCTGGGCCGGCGACCCCAGCTGCCGCTCGGCCGGGTTGCACCACTCGCCGTTGGTGCCCTTCCCGTTGCGGCTGGTGTCGACGACGAACGGCTTCGCGTCCGCGCCGAGTTCGGTGTTCACCGCCGCCCCGTACGCCACGTCGTCGCTGGTGGCGAAGTAGTTGGAGACGTTGATCGAGAAGCCCCGGACGTTGGTCAGCCCGGCGGCGGTCAGCCGGTCGGCCATCGTCCCGGCCGCCACCCAGCCCGGGTTCCCGGCGTCCAGGTACGCCCACGTGTTGGGCGCCTTGTCGTGGAACTGCTGCGTCGCGTACAAGATCATGTCATTGCGGGTCTTGATGGCCCCCGAATCCATGCAGCCGAAGTCGGCGAGCGAGTCGGGTTCGATGATCACGACGGCCGGGCGGCTGCCGATGGCCGAGGCGAACGCGGCGATCCAGGTCTGGTAGGCGTCGGGTGAGCCCGCGCCGCCGCCGGAGTGACCACCGCAGGCGTCGCGCCCGGGGATGTTGTACGCGACCAGGACCGGAAGCTTGTCGGCAGCGTCGGCCGCCCCGACGAACGAGCCGACGGCGGTGCCGATGTCGCCGCTCCACGCGCCGAACCACCGGGCCATGGGCTTGGTCGCGATGGCCGCGTTGATCTGAGCGGCCCGGGAGTCGCCGCCGTTGTTCCGGACCCAGACCGCCGGATTGGAGTCGGGATCGACGTAGAACCCGCTGGTCAGGTCGAGCGGCGAGCCGCTGCCGGTGGTGGCGTCCACGAGCGACACGTTGTCGATCCAGAAGTTGTACGCACCACCGGCGAGCCCGCCGAGTTGGAAGGTGATCTCGCCGTTCGTGGTCTCCAGCGTGCCGGTGAAGGTCCAGCTGAAATGCCGCGAAGTCGCGTCCACCGTGAACAGCTGGTCGATCGTGGCCGGGTACGGGTCGGCGTTGAGCTGCACAGTCGTGCGTACTGTGCGAGTGGCCGTGGCGGAGGCGTCGAAGGACAGCGTGTAGCTGTGGTTCTGATGCAGCGTCAGGGCCGGTGACTTCTCGCCGAACATGGCGTCCCAGCGGTTGGCGGTGCCGCCGGGGACGGCCGCCTTGAGGCGTCCGCCGTCGACGCTCAACGGCAGGTTGCCGGTGCTCCACCACGGCGAGGTCGACGATGAGAACGTGCCGTTGGTGATCAACTCCGGACCGGCGTACGCGGCCGGCGCGGCGAACAGCGCGAGCGGCAGAGCGAGGGCGGCCGCGCCGAGCAGCCGGGACAACTGTCGCATGAGTTCCTCCCCAGGATGTCGCGAACATGGAAACGATTCCAGAGGCATGCTCCGCCCTAGACATCGACACTGTCAAGATTGTCACTGGCTGTCCCCGATCGGCGGTCCGGCTGCCAAGATCACCCGTCGGCCGGGAGAATGGAGACGTGATCGACCTTCACACGCACTCGACCGCCAGCGACGGCACCGACACTCCGGCCGAGCTGGTCCGGCAGGCGGCCGCGGCCGGTCTGGACGTCGTCGGGCTGACCGACCATGACACGACCTCCGGGTGGGCGCCGGCGGTGGAGGCGCTGCCACCTGGGCTCACCCTGATCCGGGGAGCCGAGGTGTCATGCCGCTGGTTCGGCCCGGATCGCACGGTCGGGCTGCACATGCTCGCGTACTTGTTCGATCCCGCGGAACCGGCGTTCGCCGCCGAACTCGCCCGGGTCAAGCAGGCTCGGGAGTCCCGGGCCGAACGCATGGTCGGGCTGCTGCGCGCCGACGGCGTCGACATCGACTGGGACGAGATCCACGCCTTCGCCGCCGGGGGCACCGTCGGCCGCCCGCACATCGCCCAGGCGCTCGTCCGCGCCGGCTTGGTGGGCACAGTCTCCGAGGCGTTCGCATCGCACTGGCTGGGTTCGCGGTATCGCGTACCCAAGGAAGACGTCGAAGTGTTCACGGCGCTGAAGCTGATCCGCGGAGCCGGCGGGATTCCGGTCTTCGCCCACCCCCTGGCCGCGCGCCGGGGCCCGATCGTGCCGGACGAGCTGATCGCGGAGCTCGCTGCCGCAGGCCTGTTCGGCATCGAGGCGGACCACGAGGACCACACTCCCGCCGAACGCGCGCACGTGCGCGAGCTAGCGGCCGACCTCGGCCTGGTCGTGACGGGGTCCAGCGACTACCACGGCCACAACAAGGTGGTGCGGCTCGGCGCGAACACCACCGCGCCCGAGGTTCTCGATCGCATCGTGGACGCCGCGACCGGCGCGAAACCCGTCGTGGGCGCTCACGCGTAGTCGGCCCGCTCGCTGGTGAAGGCGACGACGGTCGCTTCCGGCACGTCGAAACTCACGGTCAGGAAACGTCCCGGCTCGAGCTCCACACTGGACGGATTCGCCTGGTCCGGGTGGCCGGAATCGTAAAGGTGGCGGTCGGTCCCGATCCACTCACCCTGCGGGTGGGTCACGATCCGCGCGACGGTGCTGCGGCGCGGTGAGAAGCGTTTTGAGATGTCGCCATACGCGATGAGCAGCGCTCCGTCAGCGAGAAGCAGCACGTGGTGCGACGACGCGGGTAGGTCGGTCTCCACGGGAGCCGTCCAGGTGCGACCGCCGTCGGCCGAGCGCGCCAGATAAGCGTGCTCCACCGACGTACGCAGCAACGCGACGACCTCGCCGCTCGGCAGAACGGTCAACGTGGGCTCGCGGAAGTGGAACTCGGTGCTGATCCCGAGCGGCACCGCCGTCTCCGCCGCCCACGTACGCCCACCGTGGGAACTGCGTACGGCGAAGGCGCTGTCGAGCCCCGTCCCCTGCCGGGGATCGACTCCGTAGACGGGCAGCAGAAGATCGCCGTCCGGCAGCTCCACCGCCGCTCCGTGGGAGACCGCCCAGAGCAGCTCGTCTCCCCCGGCGACCACCGGATCCGACCAGGTTTCCCCGCCGTCTTCGCTGCGCATCACGCTGGTGCCGAGACAAGTGAACGTGCCGTCCGGATGCCAGTCGAGGATGAAATAGCTCACCAGGACGGTGCCGTCGCGCAGCTGGACGAGCTTGGGATCACGATCGTCGTACTTGCCGTCGGCGACGACGCGGGGCTCGGACCAGCTCCGGCCCTCGTCGGCGGACTCGACGAGCATGATCCGCCCGTCGGCGCGCACGTGACCGGTGCTCTCCCGGTACGCGCACAGCAGCCGCCCGTCGGCGAGGGCTACGAGGTCGGGGAAGTGCGGAAGCGTGCCGGATGTGGCTCGGGCGACGATCACCCCCGACACGCTACCCCGCTGCTCAGCGGTTTCGGTGGACTCCCCGCGTCGTACTCACCGGCGTCCGGGCGAAACCATCACGGTTGACAGGCGTTGGCTATGTGCCGTAGCTTTAAAGCTATGAGAGATAGCCAAGCGCTCGGGGGTGATCGGGATGCCTAGGGTCGGACTCACCCCGGACCGGGTCGTCGACACCGCGATGACCCTCGTCGACGAGCGCGGTCTCGACGGGCTGACGCTGGCCGCAGTCGCCGACCGGTGCGGTGTGGCCGCACCGTCGCTCTACAAGCACGTGAGCAACCTGGCCGACCTGCGCACTCTCGTCGGCGTACGCGTGCTGCGGGAAATGGCCGATCAGTTCGCCACCGCCGTCATGGGACGCAGTGGAGCCGACGCGGTCGCGACGCTGATGCGGGCGTACCGGGGTTATGTGGTGGCACACCCCGCCCGGTACGCCGCGGTTCCCGCCGATCCGCTGCACCAACCCGAGTACGCCGAAGCCGGCCGGCGGCTCCTCGAAGTGATGGGGGCCGTATTGCGTCCGTGGCAGTTGACCGGCAACGACCTCGTGCACGCCATGCGAGCCGCACGGGTGATCACCCACGGCTTCGCCTCCCTGGAGTCGGCCGGCGGCTTCGGCCTGCCCCAGGACCTCGACGAAACCTACGAACGCCTCATCCACATGTTCTTGACCTCGCTCACCCCTCAGGAGTCCTGATGTCTCGCAACCGTCTCGCCGCGATCGCGCTGGCCGTGTCCGGTGTGCTGTTCCTTCTCTACCCCGCCCTGCGTCCGTGGGCCGATGAGACCACCGCGGCCGGAGCCCTGCACTCGATGGGGTCGCCCTGGTGGGTGGCCACGCATCTCTTCGCAATGATCGGCTTCATCCTGGTGCCGCTGGCCCTGTTCCGGGTCGACAAGACGGCCGCCGTGATCATGTGGATCGGCGCGGGCCTCACGCTGCCCTACTACGGCGCCGAGGACTTCGCCCTCAACACCCTGGCGCGCAAGGTCAAGGACGGGCAGTCACTGGATCTGCTGGACCTGTCGGACAGCATCCGATTCCACCCGGCAGCTGTCGCCACCTTCTTCGTCGGCCTGCTGCTGCTGGGCATCGGCGCGGTCTGGGCGGCCGTCTCGGTGTGGCGCGGAAGCGTACTGCCGAAGCTGTCCGCGCTGCTGTTCGGAGCGGGATTCGCTCTGTTCATCCCGCAGTTCTTCACCGGTGAAGCGGTCCGCATCGGCCACGGTGTCCTGATGCTCGCCGGATGCGTCTGGCTCGCCGCCGCCCTGTGGCGTACGCCGGACCCCGCCTGACGGCATCCACAAGCGAGAGGCCACGCGGCGCAGCCGCGTGGCCTCTCGCGAACCCGCTGCTCAGGATGGGTGGAGGTTTGACGATCAAGCGATCCGGCTATGGCAGTACGCAGATTGAGGAGAATGGAGCGACCGACATGCGGATTGACGACGTTCTCAGCGCCATCCTGATCGGCCTCGTCGTCGGCACCCTCGCCCGGCTCGTGCTGCCGGGCAAGCAGAGTATCGGCATCGTGGCCACCTGGCTGGTCGGATTCGGCGGGGCGCTCGGCGGCTCGTGGGCCGCCAAGCGGCTGGGCGTCTCCGACGACGCCCGGGCCGCCCTGGACTGGAACTCGGTGAACTGGCACTTCTCGTGGAGCTGGGCGGAACTGGCGATCCAGGTCGCCGTCGCCGTCATCGGCGTCGCCCTCGTCGCGGCGGTTTCCCGGCCGTTCTACGCGTACCGGGAGACGCATCCCCGGCGCAGCCGCCGGTCCAGCCACGCCTGACCTCCCCCAGGCAACTGACCGGTGCAGATCAGGGTTACGCAGGCCTCCCCGACCGCGGGAAGCATGCGTAACCCTGATCTGCACGAAAAGAGCAGGCGGTAGATTCGCCGCGTGGCGGAAGCGAAACAGCAGGGGTCGCCGGTGCTGGCGGCGATCATGGGGGCGGTCGCGGGTGCGGCGCTGACGGCGGGCGCGGGTGGCCTGGCCATCGCGATCGGCTCCGTCGTCGGCGCAGTCGCCGTCGGCGTCGCCGAAGCCGTCGCCCGTCGGCGTCAGCAACCCGGGCAGATCCCGCCGTTGTGGTCGCGCATCGTCATGAGCGGCGTAGTCGCCGCCCCGGTGGGCTGGCTGCTCGGCGTGCTCACCGGCTGGGGGCCGATCGTCATCGGTCTGCTCGCCGGTCTCGTGTCCGGTGCGATGGGTCTCCGGCCGCAGAAGGTGGTGCTCGGCCCGGTCGTCGGCGTCGCCTTCGGGTGGACGCTGGGCGCGCTGTGGCCGGAGGTGAACTCAGCCATTGTCGCCGCCGTCGTCGTGGTGGGTTTCCGCTGCGTGTCCGCCCTCGTCTTCCGCGATCCCCAGGTCAGCCTGCTCGCTGAACGCGTACGCCCGGAGGAGCTTCCGTTCGTCGTTCCGCTCGCTGCGCGTACCAAATATGTCGGCACGGGCTATGTGCGCGACTTGGCGGAAGTGATCGGCGGTGACTACACCCCGGCTGCCGCGGACATGGGCATCGTCGCGTCGCTGGACCACCTGGCCGGGCCGGAGTTCGACCCCGCAGCCGTCGACCCGCTGGTGCGCGAGTTCTACGAGCACACCACGCGGTTCACATTGGACATCGTGCCGGAGTGGCGGCTATGGGTGCGGCCCGGCTATCTGTTGTACCGCTACCTGGTGGCGCGGCCGCTGGGTCAGGCGAACGTGCCGATGAACCAGCGGGAGACGCAACGCGGCGTAGTCAGCCGGATCGACACGGTCACTCGGCCCGGCGAACCGGTGGTACGCGGCTGGATCCGCTCCTACGCCGACACCGACGAACCCATCTACGTCGGCATCTACACGACATATCGGCGGGACGACCGCGGCTACGTCAGCGTCGGATTCCCGTTGCCGCAAGCCAGCTTCACCGCCACGCTGGCTCCTCGCGCGCGACCCGGCGGCGGCCTGATCCTCAGCAGCCGCAGCGAACTCGACCAGCCCGGGCACTATCTGACCTTCATCGATCCGGACTCGGGCGAACTGACCGCGGCCGAGGTCGCCGGCTTCGCCGAACAGCTCGACGTCTACACCGACAACGGTCAGCTACGCGCCGAGCACGCGTTCTGGGTGTTCGGGCTGCCCTTCCTGGTCCTGCACTATCGCATCGACCGGAAGCATCCCACTCCCTGAACTGTTCTTCCCAAGAAGCGGTCTGATCAGGCAAGGTATCTTCGAGCGCAGCGCCGGGCTCCGATGGCCGACCGTCCCACGAAGATGGAGCCCACCCTTGCTCGCGACCACCCGCGCCCGCCGGCCGCTTCTGCTCGACGTACCGCTCGATCTCGCGCTGTTGCGCGGTTCGCGCGTCACTTTCGCGCCGTCCTGGCATCTGCCCGCGCTCCCGCCCGGTTGGCGGCCGGTCGCCGGCAGCCGGATCCGCACGCCTTCTCAGCGGTACGCCGTCCACGCGACCGAGGACGGCATGCTCGTCAGCCTGCACTCCACGGTCGGGCTCGACGAAGGCGACCTCGGCCGGCGGCTGGCCTCGATCAGCCTCAGCGGCCACCGGATCGGAGTCCATCCCGACGATTCCGGGTTCACCGCCGTCTGGGAGGCGCACGGCGTACGGCATCGGCTGACCGCCCGCCCCTGCTCGCTCGCGGCGTTCATGGAACTGCTGATGTCGCTGACCTGGCCGGGAGCCTCGTAAGGTCCCGGCCGTCACCCGTGGGGGGTCAGGAGACCGCGCGCTCGATGAGGGCGGCGAGCTTCTTCTCGTCGGCAGCGGTGACTTCGGTGATCGCGTAGTACGCCGGCCACATGGCGCCGTCGTCGAGGTTGGCCTGGTCGCTGAACCCGAGCATCGCGTACCGGGTGTTGAACTTCGCAGCGGGCTGGAAGTGGCACACGATCTTGCCGTCCCGGGCGTACGCCGGCATGCCGTACCAGGTCTTCGCGGTCAGCATCGGCGCGTACGCCTTGACGACAGCGTGGATCTTCTCGGCGATCGCCCGGTCGGACTCGCTCATCTCGGCGATCTTCGCCAGCACCTCGACCTCGGGATCGGCCTTCGTGCCCCGCTTCTTCAGTTCGGTGGCCCGCGCCTTCATGGCACTACGCTCGGCCTCGGTGAACCCGTCGTAAGTCTTGGTCGTCATCGTGGTGGCTCCTTCGGCTCGCATCTCGTTGTGCCTTGAGCTTGCCGTCCGGAGCACCCGGGTCACATCCGTGACGACCACGGAACCCACCACGGACCCCGCCCACGTATCGGTGTGGGCGGAGTCCGTGTTTTCCGGTCAGTTGGCGCGTACCACGTCGGTCGGGCGCTTGACCTGCACCGGGAGGCCGTAATCGGACAGCTGCATGGTCGAGAGAACCGTGCCGCTCTGGAGCTTGCCCTTGACGGTGCTCTGCCACTGGACCCTCATGGCCACCATCGCCACCCGGCCGTCGGCGTCGAAGGTGACGTCGCCGGAGGCGTTCGCGGTGGTCAGCCCGTTGTCCGACGGCTGGGCGTACGCGAAGTGCACCGTGCCGTCCGGCTTCCGGGTCACCGTCGCGCCGACCGCCTTCAGCGCCTTGAACAGCGCGGCGGGGTCGGGAGCGGCCGCCCCTTCGACGGTGTCCTGATCGCCGTAGATGGAGAGGTGGTCGTACTTGCCGGGATAGACGCCGTACCGCCCGTACGTCTCGCCGAGTCCCTTGTCGGACGGCAGCGGGCTCTCCGGGCGCTCCCCGCCGATGTATCGGGTGCCGTTGATCAGCAGCTCGACCATGACCGAGTCGTCCTGCGGCGCCCGGACGTATCCGGTGGCCGTCCGCGGGTCGAACGCGCCTTCATAAGTCATGAGGGACTGCCCCGATTCGGTGGCGGTGGTCAGCCGCATCCGATAACTGATGTTCTCGCTCTTCGTCACGGCCGCCACCAGCTCCAGCCGCGGATCGGTGGCGCTCGCCGTCGCGGCGGGGCGGTCGGGCGTACCGCTCGTCGCCACGGCGACTCCGCCGACGGTGCCCAGTGCGACGACTGCCGCCAACGACGCGCTGGTCACCGCGGCTCGCCGATGCCGGGCGCGCCGGCCCCGCTCCAGCAGCCGTCCCGTCGGCGCGTCCGACGGCGCGACGTCGGCCAGTTCCTGCAGCCGATGCGTGAGCTGCTCCATGTCACTCATAAGTCACCTGTTCGCTAGATCCGGTTCGGACATCACGTGACGGAGCTTGGCCAGCGCCTTCGAATGCTGGCTCTTGACGGTGCCCGGCGAACAGCCGAGCACCCGGGCGATCTCCCGTTCGGGCAGATCCTCGTAATGGCGCAGCACAACCACCGCACGTTGCTTCGGTGGCAGCGACCGCAGCGCTTCGCGTACCGCCAGAGCTTCCGCGGAGAAGTCGTCCGACGGCCCGGGCCGGTCGGGGACTTCGTGCACGAGGCTTTCCCGGCGGCGACGACGCCAGATCGAGGTGTGGTTGTTCACCAGCACCTTGCGGAGGTACGCGTGGAGGTCGTCGGTTCGCGACAGCCGCCGCCACCGCTCGTAGATCCGCACCAGACTGTCCTGGAGCAGCTCCTCCGCCTGCCATCGATCGCCGGTGAGCAGCAGAGCCAGCCGCAGGTGCCGTTGCCAGGCGGCCTCGACGAAGTCGGCGTACGCCTGGTCGGCTCGGCTGGTTGCGTTTCGATCCGTCACGCTTCTTCCACGGTTCGACCACCCACCTGGTTGCCCGTGACGCCGCGGGATTTCCGGCTCGTACCCACGGTCGGTGGTACGTCAGATACCTCACCGGACGACGATCAGGTACGTGGTGTACCACCCACGGTCGGCACCTGCTCGACGCGGATCAAGGTACGGTGGTGGCCACTACGCGTGAAGGAGTGAGCTCAGACCGTGGGCGGATACGGCACCCAAGTGGTGCTTGTCCTGATTCTCGTACTGGTCAACGGAGCCCTCTCGGGCAGTGAGATGGCACTCATCTCGCTGCGGGAGAGCCAGATTCAACGGCTGGAGCGCTCCTCGCGGGGCGGACGGGTGCTCGCGCGCCTGTCTCGCGATCCGAACCGCTTCCTCGCGACCATCCAGATCGGCATCACGCTGGCCGGCTTCCTCGCCTCGGCGGCGGCCGCCGTCTCGTTGGCGAAGCCGCTGGTGGAGCCGCTGTCGTTCCTCGGAACGGCGGCCGAGCCGGCATCCATCGTGATCGTCACGATCGTGTTGACGTTCGTCACGCTCGTCCTCGGCGAGCTGGCCCCGAAGCGGATCGCGATGCAGCGCGCCGAGAGCTGGGCGCTGATCGCCGCGCGTCCACTCGACTGGATGGCCGTCGCGTCGCGGCCGGTGGTCTGGCTGCTCGGCAAGTCGACCGACCTCATCGTGGCGCTGACCGGCGGTGATCCGCGGGCGGCCCGCGAGGAGATCAGCGCCGAGGAGATCCGCGAGCTCGTGGTGGCCCAACGCGGGTTCACGCCGCAGCAACGCGAGATCATCTCGGGCGCGTTCGAGATCACCGAACGCATGGTCCGGGAGATCCTGGTGCCGCGCCGGGACGTCACGACGCTTCCGGTCGGGATGTCCGTCGACGAGGCGCTGGCCCGGCTCGCCGAGTCTGGGCATACGCGGGCTCCGGTGGTCGGCCCGGAGGGCCTCGACGACGTCTTCGGCGTCGTCCACCTGCGCGATCTGCTGGGCGGCGATCGGACGCAGACCGCGGTGGAACGCGTACGCCCGGCGGTGTTGATGCCGGAGACCCTGTCGGTCTCCGACGCCATGCGGCAGCTCCGCCAGCAGCGGGAGCAGTTCGCCCTCATCGTCGACGAGCGCGGCGCCATCGACGGCATCATCACGATGGAGGACCTCGTGGAGGAGGTCGTCGGCGAGATCTACGACGAGACCGACCGCGACATCCAGGAGGTCGTGACCGAGGCGGACGGCGTACTGCTCGTCCCGGGCGCGTTCCCCATCCACGATCTGCCGGATCTCGGCATCGACGTCGAGCGGCTCGGCGACATCGACTACACGACCGTCGCCGGGCTCGTCCTCGACCGGCTGGGCCGGATTCCCGACAAGCCCGGCGACGTGGTCAAGGCCCCGGGGTTCACCGCCGAGGTCGTCGAGGTCACCGGCCGCGCCATCACCAAGGTTCGGTTGCGGCTCGCGCCTCGCCGGTCCGCCAACGACTAAGCACTGGTACGCCGCGGGCGCAGTCGGCGCAGGAGGAGTGCGTTGACCGTCACGATGATGGTCGACGCGCTCATCAACAACGCCGCCCATTCGGGCCGGAGCAGGATGCCGAGGCTGGGATAGAGCACCCCGGCGGCGATCGGGATGGCGAGCAGGTTGTAGATCGCCGCCCAGAAGAGGTTCTGCTTGATCTTCGTACGCACCGCCCGAGCCACCTGGAGGGCGTACGCGACGTCGGCGGGATCGTCGCGCACCAGAACGACGTCGGCTGTCTCCACGGCGACGTCGGTACCCGCGCCGATCGCGATGCCGACGTCGGCCTGCGCGAGGGCCGGGGCGTCGTTGACCCCGTCGCCCACCATGGCCACCTTCGCACCGTCGCCTTGCAACCGGGTGATGTTGGCGGCCTTGTCTTCCGGCAGGACGTCGGCGAGCACCTGGTCCACCCCGACCTGGCGAGCAACCGCTTCCGCCGTACGCGCCTGGTCGCCGGTCAGCATGACGGTCTTGACCCCGGCGCCGTGCAGGGCGGCGATGGCCTGCTTCCCGGAGTCCCGGACTCTGTCGGCGACGGCGATCAGACCCCACGGCCGGCCGTCGACCGCGACGTACATGGCGGTCTTGCCGTCGGCGGCCAACGCTGCGGCTGGATCGGGCAGTCCGTCGACGGCGACCTGCTCCCGGTCGAGCAGACGGGCGTTGCCGATCAGCACCCGACGACCCTCCACAGTGGCCACTACGCCATGACCGGGTACGGAGTCGAAGTCCTGCGGCGGGTTCACTTCCGAGCCCCGGTCGCGGGCGGCGCTCACGATCGCCTCGGCGAGCGGATGCTGTGACGGCTGATCCGCCGACGCCGCCAGCCGCAGCAGGTCGCCTTCGTCGACGCCGTCCAACGCCACGACGTCCGTCACCGACGGCGCTCCGGCGGTGAGCGTACCCGTCTTGTCGAAGACTGCGGTCGTGACACCTGCCGTGGCCTCGAGCGCCGTGGCGTTCTTGAAGAGGACGCCGCCGCGCGCTCCCTGACCGACCCCGACGGTGATCGCGGTGGGGGTGGCCAGGGCGAGCGCGTCTGGGCAGGCGATGACGACGGCCGACACGGCGGCGGTGATCGCGAAGCCGATGCCGTGCGTGCCGAGGATCGCCCAGGCCAAGAAGGTGATCGCGCCCGCGCCGAGCGCGACGTAGACGAGGTACTTGCCCGCGGTGTCGGCGAGCCGCTGGGCCGGCGCTTTGGACGCCTGCGCGTTGCGGACCATCTGGACGATCCGGGCGAGCGCGGTGTCCGCCCCGACCGCGGTCGCGCGGAAGGTGAACGCGCCCGTCGTGTTGATCGTGCCACCCACCACCTTCGCGCCAGTCTGCTTGGCGACGGGCACCGGCTCGCCGGTGATCATCGACTCGTCCACATAGCTCGCGCCGTCCACGACCTCACCGTCGACCGGCACCTTCTCCCCGGGGCGGACGACGATCTCGTCTCCGGTCACCACTTGCTCCAGCGGGACCTCAGACTCGCGACCATCACGTCGTACGCGGGCCGTGGGCGGAGCGAGATTGAGGAGGGCCTCGACGGCGCGCCCGGTCGCGTACCGCGAACGCATCTCCAGCCAGTGCCCGATGAGACTGAGCGTGGTCAGCATCGCCGCGGCCTCGAAGAAGACGTCCTCCTCGCCGAGCAGCGTCGCGCCGACCGAATACAAGTACGCCACCAGGATGCCGGTCGCGATGAGGGTCATCATCGTGACCTCGCCGCGGCGCAGCGACCGGGCCGCCGCCGAGATGAACGGCCAGCCACCCCACCACACCACCGGCGTCGCGAGGATCAGCCCGAACCAGGCCATCGACAGCCCGAACGGCGGGTGGGCGGTGAAACCGATCGTTTCGCCGATCGGCGAGAAGAGCACGATCGGGATGGTCAGGACGGCGCTGACGAGGAAGCGGCGGAACATGTCCGCGACCATCGACGCGCCGTGGCCCTCGTGCCCGCCGCTCTCGTGGTCCTCATGCCCGCCTTCATGCTCGCCGGTCCCGTGGCCTGCGGACATCTCGGACATGTCGTGCCCGGCGTGGTCGTCGGCCAGCGTGGCGTGGGCCGGCGTGGCGTGGGCCGGGTGGTCGGTGTGGGCCGCATGCGCGTCGTCCTTGCCCGCCGCCGGGTGGCCGTGCTGGCAGGTCGAGTCGTCGCAGTCCCGGCAGGTGCAGTCGTAGCCGGCCTGATGCAGGAACGCCTCCAGCTGCGCGCGGTCGGTCCGCGCCGGGTCGAAGCCGATGTGCGCCACCGACCGGGTCCGGTCGATGTGGACAGACGTGACGCCGGGCCGGTTGCGCAGATCGTGTTCGAGGTGGGCCAGTTCGGTGCCACAGAAGCAGGCGGCGAGCGCGACCTCCGCGATCTCTGCGACGGCGGGCGCGTGATGCTCGTGGTGATGCTGGGTGGTCATGTCAGTTCCCTCGGGCGATGCCGTCGGGCGGGCATAGGAGTACGCCCGCCCGACGGGACTCCTAGAGCCGGGCGACGATCTTCTGCAGCTGGGCGACTTCGGCGGTCTGCGCCGAGACGATCGCCTGGGCGAGCGCCTTCACCTGCTGATCGGCCCCGTTGGCCAGAACGCTGTTCGCCATCTCGATGGCCCCGTTGTGGTGGGCGATCATCAACTGGGCGAACTTCTTGTCGAAGGCGGTGCCCTGCGCAGCAGCGAGCAGCTTCATGTCGTCTTCGCTCATCAGACCCGGCATGCTCATCATGTCGTGGCCCATCGGCGCGGCGGTCGACTTGCCCCAGGCGGTCAGCCAGCCGGTCATCTTGTCGATCTCCGGCTGCTGCGCGCCCTTGATCTGCGCCGCCAGCGACTTGACCTCGGCGTCGCTCGCCCGAGTCTCGGCGAGCGTGGCCATCTCGACGGCCTGCTGGTGGTGGACGATCATCATCTGCGCGAACTCGACGTCGGCGGCGTTCGCCGAGCCGGTCGCCGGAGCGGACGCCGAGGACGTGCTTCCGTGGTTCATCCCTGACATGCCGTTGTCCTCCGAGTCGTTGCAGGCGCTCAGCGCGACGGCGAGCACGGGGACGATCCCGAGCATCAATGCCCGGTTGACGGTGCGGTTCATGAAGTTTTCTCCTCTATGGACGGATGTTTCGGACGCTGGTCGAGCCAGGCGTCCTAGTTCCGCAGCACCGAGAGGTCGGCGAGGAGAAGTCCGACAGGCGTACGCGGTGGGCCCCGGCCGAAGAGATTCCGGACGGCGATCGGCTGCGCCGGGCGTACGCCGGAACCGGCCAACCGGCGCACGAGGAGGACCAGAACGAAGGCGATGAGAGCGACCCCACCGAGGATGGCCAGGCACATGACGGTCGGGTCGGTCATCGGCCCGCCGTGCCCGGACCCGCTTTCCCACCGGATCACGGTTCCGGGTCGGTCCGCGCCCCGAGATTCGGCCGACATCCCTGATCCGGCGCTTACGGCAGCGCTCATGGCGGAGCTGTGCACCGGGTTGTGGGCTGGGGTGTGCGAGGCATGCCCGAGGGTGTGCATTCCCGCGACTCCGGCCGCGAGGAGCAGCAGCAACAGCAGAAGCGGACCCGACCGGCGGGTACGCATCCGGTGAACACTGCTGCTCATGACGACACAGCATACCCCAGGTGGGTATTAATGCACGGACAGGTGCCCGTGATTCGTGATCTGCAGCCCAAAAGGCTAGGCGGCGAGGAGTCCGATCCCGAGGGTCAGCGACCCGGCGGCGAGGCAGGCCGCGCCCAGCCAGAGGATCACGACAGCCTTGGTCGGCTGGGTCACGTTCCGGCCGGCTGAAGCGGCGAAGAACCCGCCGGACATGAGAATGGCGGCGGCGGGGATGAGCAGCCGGACGAGCCAGCCGGTCGCACCGTCGAAGGTGGTCGCGTCAGCGAGCACCTGGGCGACAAGCCCCAGCGTCACCAGTACGCCCGCGTGCGCGTGCCCGGCTCGCGCGAAGGCCTTCTGGAAGTCGGTCATCGGCACCTGGCCCCGGACGATCTTCGTCATGAACCAGCCGCCGAACTCGATGGTCACGATCGAGAGCAGCAGGATGCCGGAGACGATCCGGCTGGCGTCGCTGAGCACGAGGTGGTTCATTGCGCCCTCCATCTTGTCACTGTCTAGATTTGGTACGCCTGTGACTGTAGATCTCCGCGTTCCAGATGGCAAGCGAGCGAGCGTGGGGTATAGAGGACACCATGAGGCTCGCGGAGGCGTTGGGGGCGTTGCGCGACGCGCTCGCGGCGGTGCGGTTTCCGTTGAGCCTGCCGGAGGCGGCGGAGGCGGCGAAGACCGCTGCCACGACTCGGGCACAGCTGGAGGATTACCTGCTGCCCCGGCTGGCCCGGCTCGACGCGCCGCTGCTCGTGGTGGTCGGCGGCTCCACCGGGGCCGGCAAGTCCACCCTGGTCAACAGCATCGTGCGCGAACCGGTCAGCGCTGCCGGGGCACGCCGTCCGACGACCCGCGATCCCGTCCTCGTCTGCCACCCCGACGACGCCGCCTGGTTCACCGAGGCTCACCTGTTGCCCGGCCTTGGGCGTACCAGTGGAGATGACGGCGGCTTGCGCATCGTGACAAGCGAGAGGCTGACCGCGGGCCTGGCATTGCTGGACGCCCCGGACATCGACTCGGTCGTGGAGAGCAATCGCGCGCTCGCCGAGCGGCTGCTGGCCGCCGCGGACCTCTGGCTGTTCGTGACGACCGCGACCCGCTACGCGGACGCCGTCCCGTGGGAGCTGTTGCGGGACGCGCGGGCCCGCGGCACCGCAGTCGCCCTGGTCCTGGACCGGCTGCCGGGCGACGCGGATGCCGAGGTCACGCCGCACCTGATCGAGATGCTCGGTGCGAACGGCTTCGGCGAAGCGAAGCTCTTCGTCGTGCCGGAGACCACTTTGGACGATCGCCGGCTGCTTCCCGAACCGCTGGTCGCGGAGGTCCGCGGCTGGCTCGACTCGCTCGCCCGGTCTGCGGCGGATCGCGCGGCGGTGGTGCGGCAGACCGTGGACGGCGCGGTCGCGGCGCTCGATCCGGCCGTCACCCAGCTCGCGACGGCCGCGGACGCCCAGGTAGAGGCGGCGGAGGCGCTCGAGGGCTCGGCGCGGTCGGCGTACGAGGAGGCCGGGAAGGCGGTCGAGCGCGGCATCCGCGATGGCGCGTTGCTGCGGGGCGAGGTGCTGGCCCGCTGGCAGGAGCTGGTCGGTGCGGGTGAGTTCATGCGCGGCTTGCAGGCCCGCGTCGCCCGCTGGCGGGACCGGCTCGTCGACACCGTCACCGGCCGTCCGCGCCCCGCCGAACAGCTGCAGAGCGCGCTGGAGTCCGGCGTGGTCACCTTCGTGCGGGGGGCGGCGGCCGACGCGGCGGAGCGGGCCACCGCCGCGTGGCGGGCCCATCCGGCCGGCTCCGCGCTGGTCAAGGCTCATCCCGAGCTCGCCGCTCCATCGGAGGATTTGAGCCTTCGGCTCGATCGACTGGTACGCGATTGGCAGCGCTCGGTTCTGGAACTCGTCCGGACCGAATCTGGCAACCGCATAGCCTTCGCCCGGGCCGGGGCGTACGCCGTGAACGGGTTGGGCCTCGTGGTGATGATCAGCGTTTTCGCGGCGACGGCGTTCATCCCGACCGGCGCGGAGATCGCCGTCGGCGCGGGGACGACGATCGCGGCGCAGAAGGTGCTGGAGGCCATCTTCGGCGATCAGGCGGTGCGGCAGCTCGCCGCCAAGGCCCGCAAGGATCTGCTCGATCGGGTCGACGCCCTCCTCGACGAGGAGGCCGACCGGTTCCGGGCGGTGCTGGCCGACGCCGGAATCGACGGTGCGGCGGGTTCGTCATTGCGATCCGCGGCGGCGGCCGTCGCGCAGGCCAGGCTCGGCGACTCCTCGCTCGGGGAGGCCCGATGAAGCTGGACTCCGTGGTCGATCGGGTCGGCGCGCTCCGCGAATTCGTCGAGACGACCTCGCCGTACCTGCCCGCCGACGAACTCGCCCCGGCTCAGGCTGTAGTGGACCGGGCCGGAGAACGGCTCGCGCTGTCCCGGGCGCATACCGTGGTGGCGTTGGCGGGTGCGACGGGTAGCGGCAAGTCCACCCTGTTCAACCGGCTCGCCGGAGTGGAACTCTCGCCCGCCGGGCGACGGCGTCCCACCACTGGTGAGGCGTACGCGTGTGTCTGGGGTTCCGGCGCGGACGAGCTGCTGGACTGGCTTGACGTCGTCAAGCGCTACGGCGTCCCGGCCGGCGAGCTCGACGGCCTGGTCCTGCTCGACCTGCCCGACTACGACTCCGTCGCGGCGTCCCACCGCGTGGAAGTCGACCGGCTTCTGCGAGTGGTGGACCTGATCGTCTGGGTGCTCCACCCCCAGAAGTACGCCGACAAGGTGGTCCATCGGCAGTATCTCGAACAGTTCGCCGCGCACAAGGACGTGACCGTCGTCGCGTTGCACCAGGCGGATCTGCTGTCGCCCGAGGACCTCCGGGAATGTCTGTCCGATCTGGACGATCTGTTGCGGGCCGACGGGCTGGCCGGCGTACCGGTGGTCGCCACGTCCGCCGTCGGGCCGCCGGGGCTGGACCCGTTGGTCACCCAGCTGACCGGCGCCGTACGCCGCAGGGAGGCGGCGCTCCGTCGGCTGGACGCCGACGTCACAACGGTGTCGGCGCAGCTCGCCCCATTGGTGGCCGCCCCGGCTCCGGAGGTCCCGAAGGCGTCGCAGAAGGCGCTCGTCGACGCGCTCGCCCACGCCGCGGGCGTACCCCTGGTCGCGTCCGCCACCGAGCAGGCGTACGTGCATCGCGCCCGGAAGGCGACGGGCTGGCCGTTCGCCCGGTGGGTACGCCGATTCCGCGCCGATCCGTTGCGCCGTCTGCGAGTGGGCTCCGCGTCGGCCGGTTCCACCGTCGGAGCCACCTCCATCGGACCGGCCGCCCCGGCGGCTCAGGCCGAAGCCTCGCTCGCCGTACGCCAGATCGCCGAGGACGCCGGACGCGGGCTGGCCCCGCCGTGGCAGGACGCGCTGCGTACGGCGGCTCGGTCGCGCCGGGACGACCTGCCCGACGCCTTGGACGTCGCGGTCGCGCGTACCGACCTGAAGTTGGATCGCAACCCGCGCTGGTGGCGGACTTTCGGGCTCCTGCAATGGATCGCCGCGCTGGCCGTCGTCGCCGGAGTGCTCTGGCTGCTCGTGCGCTACGTCATGTTCGCGCTCGCGCTGCCGGAGATCCCGATGCCCGAGGTCGGCCGGGTTCCGCTGCCGACCTTCCTCCTCTTCGCGGGTCTCCTGGTCGGCCTCGGGCTCGCCTTGCTCGTCCGGCCGATCGTCCGCCTCGCCGCCCGGCGCAAGGGTCGGCGGGCGTACGCACGCCTGCGGTCCGCCGTCGTACTCGTCGCCGATTCGCACGTGCTCACCCCCGTACGCGGCGTGCTCGACGCGTACGCCCGCGCCCGCTCCCTCCTCGGGACGAAGAGGGAGCGGGTCGGCGGGGTGGGCTAGGGCACCCAGTAGTTGCCGGAGACGACGATCATCACCTGCAACTGGACGGACATGTTGTAGTACTCCGTGCTGCCGAACGTGTGCGACACCATGTGGTTCCACAGCGCGTCCAGCCAGGCCTGGCTGCCGGAGTCGGTCATCGCCGCGACCGCGAACGGCGCGTAGAAGCACGCGTCGTTGCCCGAGTCGAGGTTGCTGCCGCTCAGGGAGTAGCCGTCGACAATGCTGGCGGGATTGCCGCCGGTCTTCGACTTGATCCAGGTGTTCATCTTGCGAGCCGAGGTCAGCGAGGCGGAGTTTCCGCTGGTGACCGCATCCGCGCCGATCCGCCACGGCGTACGGCAGGAGTTCCAGTAGTACTTGCCGTCGTTGGCGCTCTCCAGAACCTGCCCGGTCGGCGGCTTCGGCGTCGTGTTGGTGGTGACGACGAAGTCCGGCAGCAGCCCGGTGCTGGGGGCGTACTGGCTCTGAAGGTTCGTGATGAGGGTCTGGTGGGCGGTGCGGATGGTGTCCCACGCCGAGTCACCGGTCGCGACCCGGAACGCCCGCATGTGGTCGATCATGAAGTCGGACGGCCGGGTGGTGTAGTACAGCGCGTCGCAGCAGGTGCTCCAGTCGCCGAGCCTCAGCAGGTTCGTCGCCGGGTTGATCTCGCTGGCCTTGATGGCGTTGATCCGCTTGATCGCCAGCTGCTTGTAGTTGTAGGTCCCGGCGCTGCCCCACTGCTTGTCCGCCAGCAGCAACGCGTACGCCACATCCAGGTCGCCGTCGGTCGCCGAGTCGGAACCGTTGACGCTCTTGCAACTCGTGTCCTGTTCGGCGGCGAGGAGGTCGGCGTTGTTCACCGAGGGATGGGCCAGGACGTACTTCACCATGCCGTCGAAGATCGTCTTGGCGCTGGCGTCCGCACCGGCCATCGTCGCCGTGATCACCATGCCGTAGCCCTGACCCTCGGCCACGTACGGGTGGTCGGCGTCCGGCGAGATGGTCTCGTACCAGCCGTTGCCGCAGTTCTGCTTGACGAAGTTCGCCTTCCACTTGTTGTAGACCGTGATCACTGCTTGGTCCAGAGTGGACTGCGATCCGGACGGCTTGAGCATGCCGGCGGCGTACGGGAACGAATGGCTCCCGAACGGCACGGCCGGACCGCCGGAGCTGCCACTGGTAGTGGCGGTGACGGAATTCGAGGCAGCCGAGCTGTTGCCAGCCGCATCATGAGCCTTCACGGTGAACGTGTACGCCGTCGCAGCGGTGAGCCCACCCACGGTGGCAGAAGTTCCCGCGACGGTGGTGGCGAAAGTGCCGCCCCGGTAGACGTCGTAGCCGGTGACGCCGACGTTGTCGGTGGACGCGTCCCAGGCCAGGCTCACGCTGGACGAGGTCACCCCGGTCGACCGCAGGTTGCCCGGAACGGTCGGCGCTTCGGTGTCGCCGCCTCCGCCGCCCCCCGTCACGCCGAGCGTGTCGACGTTGGGTCCACCGTTCGCGGTCGTCGCGGTGGCCCGGATGGTGTTCGAGCCCGCGGCCAACGAAGCCGTCACCGCTTTGCTCGCCCAGGTGTCCCAGTTCGCGGTGCCCGGGAAGGAGACTCCGGCCGCGACGACGGTGCCGTTCACGGCGATGTCCATCGGCCGGTCCACGGTCGTGCCGTTGGCGTACCGGAAGGTGAGGGTCTGGCTGCCCGCGGCGGCCGCGCTGACCGTCCATTCCACGTAGGAGCCCGCGATGTTGGTGTAGTCGACGAACCCGGTGCCGGTGTAGCCGGTGTGGTTGGTCGCGACCGCAGCCTGCGAAAGGACCGCGTTCTCCGCCTGGTAGTCGCTCGACGGGGCCGCGATGTCGACGTCCAGGTAGTCCAGGTTGGCGGGCCCGTTGACGGTCGTCGCCGTCACTCGCACCGTGTTGCTCCCGGCGGCGAGCGTGGCCGTCAGCGTCTTGTTCGCCCAGGTGTCCCAGTTGGTGGTGCTCCCGAAGGCCGAAGCCGCCGAGACGACCGTGCCGTTCACCGAGATGTCGGCCGGGCGGCCGGTGGTGGTGCCGTTGGAGTAGCGGATCGTCAAGGTGGCGGTGCCCGCGTTGGCCGCGGTGACCGTCCACTCCGTATAGCTGCCCACGACGTTGTCGCCGTTGACGAAGCCGCTACCGGAGTAGTTGAGGTGGTTGGCCTCCACCACGCCCTGCGAGATGGTCGCGTTCTCCGCCTCGTATCGGGTCGCCGCCGCCGCGCCGGGCGTCGCCGGCGACAGCGCCGCCACGAGGGCCAGGCCGGTGGCGAGGGCGAGACCTCTTGCGTATCGCTTCATCTAACCTCCCCAATGCTCGAATGGTTAGACAGTTTGCCTAACCATTAAGGAAGTGTCAATGGGTGTCGATCTCATAAACAGTTTTGACGGGCCAATCGACCGATGACTGTTAAACGATCTGTCGCCGCGAATTCACGAAGTTCTACGTTTCCCGGCAGCCCCTCGCGGTCGGCGCCGTGGAAGACCCGGCCGCGAGGCTGGTCCCCCCCTCGCAACGGTCAGTCAGGACGGTGGACCAGCCCCGGAAACGCAGGGGGCGAAATGGGAGGAGGAACCCTTGGCACATCGCACCCCCACGGTGGCCGCGGCGCTGTTACTCGCGCTCGCGACCACGCTCACGCCGGCCGCCGCGCTGGCGTCGCCGGCCTCGCAGCCGACCGGCGTCATCCGTGCGGCCGACAGTCCGGACGCCGTTCCGGGCCGCTACATCGTGGTACTCAAGGACACCGCATTGCGTACGGCGACCCCGTCCGCGATCGCGGCGGCCGCCCGTGATCTGAGCGCCCGCTTCGGCGGGCAGACCCGGCACGTCTACTCCGCCGGGCTGCACGGCTTCTCGGCGAACCTGCCCGAGGTGGAGGCTCGCAAGCTGGCGGCCGACCCCGCCGTCGCGTACGTCGAGCAGGCGCAGCGGATCGGCGTACAGGACACCCAGAACAACCCGCCGAACTGGGGCGACGACCGGATCGACCAGCGCAGTCTGCCGCTGAACCAGACGTTCACCTATCCGGCCAACCCGGGCCAGGGCGTCACGGTGTACATCTTGGACACCGGGCTCAACGCGAGCCACGTCGACTTCACCGGCCGGGTGAAGCAGGGCGTGGACATGGTCGACAACGACAGCACGCCGCAGGACTGCCACGGCCACGGTACGCACGTGGCCGGAACGGCGGTGGGCACCACCTACGGCATCGCGAAGAAGGCGTCGCTCGTCTCCGTCCGCGTCCTGAACTGCCAGGGCAGCGGCACCAACGACGACCTCATCGCGGGCATCGACTGGGTACGCACCAACGCCCAGAAGCCCGCAGTCGCCAATTACAGCATCGGCTGCCAGAGCCGGTGCAGCAGCGCCGCGATGGACAGCGCGGTGAACAACCTGATCTCGTCGGGAGTGCAGTTCGTCGAGGCGGCCGGCAACTCCGGCGACGACGCCTGCTACTACAGCCCGCAGGGGGTCTCCGCCGCGATCACGGTCGGCAACAGCACCAACGCCGACGCGCGCAACAGCACCAGCAACTACGGCTCCTGCCTGGACCTGTTCGCACCGGGCACCAACATCGTCTCCGCCTCCTACTCCAGCAACACGGGCAGCGCGACGATGACCGGCACCTCCATGGCCTCACCCCACGTCACCGGCTCAGCCGCGCTGTACCTTGGCGCTAACCCGTCGGCGACGCCCGCCCAGGTACGCAACGCCCTGGTGAACAACGGCACCACCGGGAAGATCACCAGTCCCGGGAGTGGCTCGCCGAATGTGTTGCTGTACACCGGATTCATCGGCGGCGGCGACCCCGGCAGCCCGTCTGTGACCAACCCGGGCAACCAGAGCACCGCGGTCGGGCAGGCCGTCGACCTGCAACTGTCGGCCAGTGGCGGGACGAGTCCGTACACGTGGAGCGCGAGCGGGCTGCCGGCCGGGCTGTCCATCGGCTCTTCGACCGGCCGCATCACCGGTACGCCGACCACCGCGGGGACGTCGAACGTGACCGTCACCGTGACGGACTCGGCGAGCAAGACCGGATCGGCCCAGTTCACCTGGACGGTCGGCACCGGCGGTGGCTGCACTCCGGCGCAGCTCGTCGGCAACGGCGGGTTCGAGAGCGGGACCAGCCCGTGGACGGCGTCGCAGTACGTCGTCGGCACCTGGGCGGAGTACCCGGCTCGGACCGGCACCCGTAACGCGTGGTTCGGCGGACGCGGGTCGGCGCACACCGATACGCTCTCGCAGTCGGTGACCATCCCGGCCGGCTGCACCGCCACGCTGAAGTTCTGGCTGTACGTCACGACAGCGGAGACCGAGAACGTCGTCTACGACACCTTCACCGTCGCCATCGGGAGCACGACGGTGGCCGGTTACTCGAACCTCAGCGTCAATTCGGCATACGCCGAGAAGACCGTGAACCTGTCGCAGTTCGCCGGGCAGACGGTCACCCTCAAGTTCACCGGGATCGAAGACTGGTCGTTGCAGACCAGCTTCGTCGTCGACGACGTCACGCTGACCGTCGCCTGACCGGTGTGGTGGGCGGCCTCCTCACGAGGGAGGCCGCCTGCCCATCGCTCACTTGGCAGCGGCTCATTCCCATTCCCAGCGCATCCCCACGATGCCCGGCGGAACATCGGAGGCGACAAGGTGAGCACCATGCGTAGAGCCGATCCAGACTTCGCGTACGCCCTGGTCGGGAGCGTGGATGGCCCGGCGCTCGTACCGATAGCACCGGGCGGGGACGGCTCGCTGATCGAACTGCACCTCGAGGACGTACTCGCTGACGGGCACGTTGAATCCGCGGTAGTAGGTCTCGGTCGGCGTCGCCGAGTCGCTGAGGAAGGCGTACTCGATGACGACGGTGTCACCCCGGGCGAGCATGCGGTCGAAGATGATCTCGGCCGCCAACAGCCCCGATGCCGCGTCCGTACGCACCCGGCCGAGCCGGCAGTTGCGCAGCGCGCGGATGTCGGTGAACGCCTGGAGGTCGTCGGTGCGGAAGATGCCGACGGTGCGGCTGAGTCTGTCCACGTTGGATCGGAGCACTTGACGGCAGGTCAGACTGATCTCCTGCCGTTCGCCGCCGACGAGGTAGAGATCGTGCAGGCTCAACCGGGTCAGTTCGTGGTTGAGCCAGCGGTCGAGCTCGCCGATCATCCGGGACACGCTGGTGGCGTCCTCGAAGAGGCGGTCGATGTCCAATGTGCCCGGCGGCTGGGTGAGCCAGCGCCCGCGGGGACGGCGCGGCCCGAGCTGTGCGATGAGCGATTCCGGTGGCAGCGCCAGAATCTCTTCCAGCAGCCGCACGGCTTTCATCGAATCCGGCCGCTCGGGCCGGCTACGCCC
The DNA here is from genome assembly GCF_013362815.1 of Hamadaea sp. GTDB lineage: Bacteria > Actinomycetota > Actinomycetes > Mycobacteriales > Micromonosporaceae > Hamadaea. The sequence goes on from NZ_JABFVK010000106.1 coordinate 35,773, forward strand.
GCGCCGCCAATAGCTCAGCGTGGTCAGGCTGACGGCGATCCCGGCCGCCGCGAGTTTCTCCTGAATCTCCTCCAGGCGTAGCCCGCGATCCTCGATCGCCAGATGGAGGGCGGCCGAGAACGGGCCGGTCCGCAGCGCGTGCGCGAGATCCCGGCCGAGTTCCGGACGTTCGGACTCCATATCCGCTGAGTATGCACGTCCGGCCGCACGCGGCAAGGTGTCAGCGGCGAGCGCGGAACCGCAACCGGTCCCCCACCTCGACTTCCACGTCGCCGAACCCGGCCGCTGTCAGGCGTCCGGGGAGGGTTTCGGGGTCCAGCGGTTCGTAGACGTCGCCCTCGTGGAACTCTCGCAAGCGGTCCGACCCGAGACTGTCGGTCCCGGCGAACCAGCCGCCCGGACGCAACAACCGGGCCGCCTCGGCGAACAGCTCGTCCTGCGCAGTCGACGGGGTGACGTGGTGGAGCATCGTGAAGCAGACCACCGCGTCGGCGACGCCGTCGGGCAGCGGGACATGGCGGGCGTCGACATGGCGTACGTCGGCGGCTGGGAACCGGGCGGTCAGCCCGTCGGCGAGAACGGCGTCGGCCTCGATCACGGTCAGCTTCGACGCCCAGTCCAGCAGGTACGCCGTACTCGCGCCGAAGCCGCCGCCGAGTTCGACGGCGTACCCGGGCTTCGGCAGGCCGGCCAGTCCCCAAGGCAGCACCTCACCCACCAACAGCTCGGCCCACTCCGGGCTGGAGCAGTACGCGTCGTGCAGCGAGTTCATCGGATCGTCCCTTCGATCAGCATCGGCAGCAGATGAGTACGCGCCTTCGCCGGAGCCCAGGCGTGCCGGGCCCGCAGGTGCAGGTAGGTCCAGGCGACGGCGTTGAAGAGGATGTCGGCCCGGTCGAGGTCGGTGCCCTTGCCGAGCAGCCGTCCGGCCGCCCGTGCGTCGCGCAGCACGGCGATGAACGGGTCGAGGAACTTCATCGGGAGGTCCGCCGTCGCGGCCGCCCGGTGGAACATCTCGTCGGAGAGCGTCAGCACGTCGGTGTGCGCGTCGACGACGTCGCAGAGCGCGTTCATCGTCTTGCGCAGCCGCTCGGCGGGATCGCCACCAGCGGTCAGCACCGGCAGCATCGCGTCGCGGTAGTCCTCGGCCAGCCGTTTGAGGAGCCCGTCCAGCAGGCTCTCCCGCGTCACGCCGTTGCGCCACAGGGTCACCCGGGACCGGCCGGCTTTGTCGGCGACCCGTTCCAGGGTCAGCCCGTCCCACCCGACTTCGGCCAGCACCGCCACGGTCGCCTCGTGGAGATCATCCTTCACGAATGAAACATAGCCGTTGCATTTTCTGAACGCAAGTATTGCATCGATCCGCGTACGCGGCGCATCATGACGCAATGATGAGACTTCCCTTCGCCGAGCCGCTCACTCCGGTCGCGCCCGGCCCACGCACCCTGCCCGAGCCGCCTCGCCGGGGCGAGCCGGGCGGCGAACCGTGCCGAATCTGCGAGCAGGACGACGGCGTCTGGTCCGACGAGAACTGGGTGCTGCACGAGCCGGTCGGCGGCAGCCTGCCCGGCACGTTCTGGCTCGCCTCGCGTACGCACGCCGACTCGTTCGCCGATCTGCCACCGGCGCTGGCGGCCGACTTCGGCCGGATCACCGCTCGGGTGGAACGCGCGATTCTCGCGCTGCCGGACATCGCCCGGGTGCACCTCTACCGCTGGGGCGACGGCGCGGCGCACTTCCACGTCTGGTTCATGCCCCGGCCGCTGGGCATGCTCGAGGCGACTCGCTACGCGCTTCCCGTGTGGGAGGACACCCTGCCCGCGGCGACCGAAGACCAGCTCCGCGCGGCTCGGGAGGTCGTGACGGCCGCGCTGGCATGACCCTGGCATGACCATGGCTTGATCTGGGTACGCTCAGCGCCATGTCCCGCGAAGCCTGGATCGTCGTCGGCGTCGTCGCCGGTGTGGTCGCACTGGCCACTTTGTATGGTGCGATTCGGCTGGCCCGTAAGCTCTTCGTGACCAAGCGCATGCTGGGCGACCTGGGCACCGGCGGGAAGGTCGCGTTCTGGGGCGCGCTGATCTACACGATCCTGCCGATCGACCTGCTCCCCGATCCGATGTACCTCGACGACATGGGCGTGCTGACCGCCGCCCTGCTCTACCTGACCCACCTGCTCCGCAAACGACGGGCGGCGAACGCCCTGATCAGGCAGCCCGGCGGGCGAGCACCAGGCCCGTCGTCAGCTGCTGATGCAGCACCCCGCCGCGGCCGTCGATGAGGTCCGCGATCGCCTGGTGCAGGCGTACTCGGCGGTCTTCGGGCAGCATGCGGTGCGGGGAGAAGGTGGACAGCAGCCGGAGGTAACGCGGGGTGGGGAAGGGCACGACCCGGATGACGTCCTGCTTCTCGAAATCGGTGAACAGCGGGGAGATCCGCAGCTCATCGGGGTGGAAGACGTCCGGATGCACGTTCGCCGGCACGCCGTGGGCGATCTCGGGGGCGTACTTGAGGTAGACGTTCTGCATCGCCGTGGCGGTGTCGTCGTCGGCGAATCCGAAGTCGTGGGCGAACAAGGCGATGACGCCACCGGGAGCCAGCGCGGCGGCGGCCAACCGCGTACGCACCTCGCGGCCGACCCAATGCCAGGCCTGTGCGCTGGCCAGCAGGTCGACGCCGGTGACCGGGCTTGTCCAGTCCTCGAACCGGCTGACCTCGATCGCCACGAGCTCGTCGTCGGCGAACCGCCGTCGCAGGACGCCCGCCATGGCCGCGTCCGGCTCCACACAGGTGATCGGGGCATCGAGCGTACGCAGGACTTCGGTGCCCTTGCCGGTGCCGGCGCCCACCTCGACGATCGACTGCGGGCGGCGGCCGGCGTACGCGACGATCCGGTCGGCGATCTCGACCGGATATCCCGGCCGGACGTCGTCGTAATCCGCCGCCACCTCACCGAAAACCTGGCTCTGCACCCGCTCGGAGACCATGCGGGGCACTTTAGTACTCACGGGTATCGTGCGTATGCCATGTCTGTGACCTTCGCCGGAGCCGTGCTCCGCCTGCGTGCGGCCGGTTGCGTGTTCGCCGAAGACGAGGCGGGGCTGATCCTCGCCGAATCCGCTCCCGAAGACGTCGACCGGCGGCTGCGCCGCCGGGAGGCCGGCGAGCCCCTCGAACAGATCCTCGGCTGGGCGGAGTTCTGCGGACTGCGGATCGCCGTCGAACCGGGCGTCTTCGTGCCACGGCGGCGGACGGAGTTCCTCGCCCGCCGCGCCGCCGCGTATGCCCACCCGGGCGCGATCGTCGTGGACCTCTGCTGCGGCACCGGCGCGGTCGGACGGGCCATCGCCGAAGCGGTGCCCGCCATCGAGGTGTACGCCGCCGACGTCGATCCCGTCGCAGTGCACTGCGCTCGCACCAACTTGACCGGTGCACTGCTTCACGCGTACCAGGGAGATCTGTTCGAAGCCTTGCCCGGCGCGATCCGGGGGCGAGTCGACGTGCTGGCAGTGAACGCGCCTTATGTCCCGAGCGAGCGGATCGCGCTGATGCCGCCGGAGGCGCGCGACTACGAGCCGCGCGTCGCGCTCGACGGCGGCCCGGACGGTGTGGCTGTGCATCGGCGGGTGGCGGCCGAGGCCCGCCCGTGGCTGGCGCGCGGCGGCCGGGTCCTCATCGAGACGAGCGACGAACAGGCGCCGATCACCGCGGCGGCGCTGGCCGAGGGCGGTCTGCGCGTCGAGATCGCCGTGGACGACGACCTCGGCGCGACGGTCGCAATAGGTCAGCCCTGAAGCTTCTTCACCAATTCGACGTACCGGGCCTGCGCCTCGGCCGGGTCAGTGCCGGCAAGCTCGCTCCAGGCGTCGAACTTGGCCCGGCCGACCAGGTCGAACACGCCCGGCCGCTTGCCGGTGGCATCGCCTTGGCTGCCCTGCTTGTAGAGCGCATACAGCTGGAGCAGAACGTCGTTGCCAGGGCGTGTCGGCAGTTGCTTGACGTCGGCCTGGGCCTGCGCGAACTCGTCGGACATGCGGCTCAGCCTACCGCTCCCGCTCGTCGAACATTTGTTCTATCATCTCGGCATGGAGGGCGCCTCGATCCTGCACGCCGACCTCGACGCCTTCTACGCGTCGGTCGAGCAGCGCGATCGGCCTGCGCTGCGCGGCAAGCCGGTGATCGTCGGGCACGGTGTCGTGCTCGCGTGCAGCTACGAGGCCAAAGCCCGAGGGGTACGCACAGCGATGGGCGGTCGTCAGGCGCGGGCGTTGTGCCCGGACGCCATCGTGCTCGAACCCCGGATGTCGGCGTACTCGCAGGCCAGCAAGGATGTCTTCGCGGTGTTCCGGGACATCACCCCGCTCGTCGAGCCGATCTCGATCGACGAGGCGTTCCTCGACGTCGGCGGACTGCGGAAGATCAGCGGGACGCCGACCGAGATCGCCGTCCGGCTGCGGGCCGACGTGCTCCAGCGGGTCGGCTTGCCCATCACGGTCGGAGTCGCCCGGACGAAGTTCCTGGCCAAGGTGGCCAGCCGGGTCGCCAAGCCGGACGGGCTGCTGGCTGTCGCACCCGATCGCGAGTTGGAATTCCTCCACCCGCTGCCGGTCCAGATGCTGTGGGGCGTCGGCCCGGTGACCGCGGCCAAGCTGGCCGAACGCGGCATCCGGACGGTGGCGCACGTCGCCCGGATCGGCGAGGCGGCGCTCGTCTCGATCCTCGGCGGGCACGCCGGGCGGCATCTGTGGGCGTTGGCCCACAACAAGGACGCGCGCCGGGTCGAGACCGGCCGCCGGCGCGGTTCGATGGGCGCGCAACGAGCCCTGGGCCGGGGCAACCAGTCCTATGAGGAGCTGGACGCGACGGTGGCCGGGCTGGTCGACCGGGTCACCCGCCGCATGCGGAAAGCGGACCGCCCGGGCCGCACCGTCGTGCTGCGGATGCGGTTCCGCGACTTCACCCGGGCCACCCGATCGCGTACGCTCAGCCGTCCCACCGTGCAGACCGAGGAGATCCTCACCGCAGCCCGATCCCTGCTGAGCTCGGTTCGCCCGATGATCGCCGTCCGCGGTCTGACGCTGATCGGTATCAGCGTCGGCAACCTGGAGAACCAGGACTTCGTGCAGCTGGAACTGCCGTTCGGCACGCCCGACCGGGTCGCCCTCGACGGGGCGCTCGACGCAGTCCGGGACCGGTTCGGCAGTAGTTCGGTGACGCGGGGGGTGCTCGTCGGCAAGAGCCCCGGCATCGAGATGCCGATGCTGCCCGACTGACTCCTCGCTACGGTGCGTATCCACTGTGTATACGGACCGTTATCGGTTCAGGGTCGTCGTGAGGCACGACCCATCCGAAGAGGAGCCAAATCCATGATCGGAATCAGGCCGCCCCAGGGTGGTCGCCGGCGGGTGCGCATCGCCATCGCGTCCGCTGCCGCAATCTTCGCGGCATTCACCTTCACCAGCCAGGCGTACGCGCATCCGGACGTCAGCCTGGCGGGCAGCAATTTCGAGATCGACACCGACGCCAACCTCAAGGTGGATCACTCCGCTCCGTCACTCGACTGGGCGAATGTGACCGAGATCCGCAAGCAGGACACGGCGAGCGGATCGGGCGACGAGTCGTTCGGCCAGGGCACCAAAGAGGACACCGCCGTCCCGACGGTCGTCAGTGGGAGCATCCCGCCGAACAAGAGCGACCTGAAGTACTTCGGCATCTACCAGGAGGGGACCACCACCACCGGGTTCCTCAACCTCTACTGGGCCCGGGTGCAGGACCCGTCCGGCACGACCAACATGGACTTCGAGTTCAACCAGAGCAAGACGAAGTCGGCCAACGGAGTGACCCCGGTACGCCAACCCGGCGACCTGCTCATCACCTATGACCTCGACAAGGGTGGTACGCAGCCGACGCTGTCACTGCGCTCGTGGAGCGGCACGGCGTGGAGCGCGCCGATGAACCTGACCGCGTCCAACCTCGCCACCGGCTCGATCAACTCGTCGGCGATCCCGGCCGCCCAAGCCGACGGACTCGGCGGGCTGGACCCGCGTACGTTCGGCGAGGCGCAGATCGCCCTCGCCGGGATCTTCTCGCCGACCGTCTGCGAGTCGTTCGGCTCGGCGTACTTGAAGAGCCGCTCGTCGTCGGCGTTCCCGGCGGAGGTCAAGGACTTCGTGCCACCGCAGACGGTTAACATCACCAACTGCGGCACGGTGAAGATCCACAAGGTGGACGACGCCGGTACGCCGCTGAGCGGTGCGGAGTTCACGCTCTACTCCGACGTCGCGCCGACCGGGGGTACGCGCGACAACGGGGACACCGCGACCGCGTTCAAGTGCACCACCGACGCCGCCGGTGACTGCACGATCAGCAACGTGCCATCCGGTGAGTACTGGGTGGTCGAGACGATCGTCCCGTCGGGCCACGATCCCGCGATCGACCAGCACATCACCATCACGCCCGGTGGCTCGGTCACCCTCGACCCGGTCACGAACCCGCGGAAGCGGGGCGCGATCCTGGTCACCAAGACGGAGAAGCACGCCGCCGCGCCGACCGGCTCGCAGCCGCAGTCCGGCGTCTCGTTCACCGTCAACGGAGTCACGAAGGCGACCGACGCCACCGGCCAGGCCTGCTTCGACGGCCTGCTCTTCGGCTCGTACACGGTGCACGAGACCGTCCCGGCGAACTACGTCGGCGAGCCCGACAAGATGGTCACCGTCGACAATGCGGCGTCCTGTGCGGACACCGTCTACGCCGGTGAAGGCGTCTCGTTCGTGAACAAGCCGCTGACCACCATCACGGTCAGCTCGACGTCACAGGTGCCCGGCGGCACCGCCGCGAAGATCAGCTGCAGCGGGCTCACACCCGACCCGGCCGACGGTACGCCGAACGCGTTCGACGACACCTCGGAGGCGTACAAGGATCTCGCACCCGGGACGTACAGCTGCACGGTCGTGATCGACCCGTAGCACGCGTCTTCAACAAGTCGATCTAGGCGAGAAATGGCGGCTCAGGCGACCATTTCTCGCCTAGATCATTTTGCCGCTCCAGGAAACACCGAGTCACGGGGCGGCGAGCGCCTCCGTCGGCGAGAGCCGGGCGGCCCGGATCGCCGGGTAGAGCCCGGCGATCGCCCCGATCACCACGGTGGCGGCCAGGCCACCCAGCGTGGCCCATGCCGGAACCACCGCCGGCCACGTCTGCGTATGCGCGTACAGGCTGGTGACGAGGATGCCGACGAGGACTCCCCCGATCCCGCCGAGGGCGGCGAGCAGCAGTGATTCGGCGAGGAACTGCACCAGGATCTGCCCTCGGGTGGCGCCGAGCGACCGGCGGAGGCCGATCTCGGCCCGGCGTTCGAGGACGGAGATCACCATTGTGTTGGCCACCCCGACTCCGCCCACGAGCAACGCCACTGCGCCGAGTCCGAGCAGCAGCCCGGTGAACGCCTGGTCGGTGGCCTGCCGGGCGGCCAACGCGTCGGACGGGCGGGAGACGCGTACCTCGTTGGGGGCGGCCGGATTCGCCGTCGCGGCCAACACCGCCCGCACCGCCGTGACCGCGTCGTCCCGCGTACGCGTGTAGACGGTGGTCGGCAGCCCGTCGAAGCCCAGATAGGACTCCGCGGCGGGGAACCCGATCAGCGCCGCGCTGTCCAGTTCGGGAGCTAACGCGACCGGCTGCAGAATGCCCACCACCGTGAAGTAGCGGCCACCCACCAGGACTTGGACGCCGTCGCGTACGGAGAACACCCCGAGTCGCCGGGCCGCCGACGCCCCGAGCACGACCGCCGGATAACGGCTGGTCGCGTCGTTGAGCCAGACTCCGTCGGCGAGCTGGGCCGCGACCGTGGAAGGCAGATCCAGCTGCGCCGCCAGCACCGACATCCCACCGGTCTGAATCACCGGAATCCGATCACTGCGAAACACCGAGAGATCCGGTACGCGACCGACGGCGGCGACCCCCGTGACCGGACCGATCCGCCTGATCATCGGCACCGAGACGGCTGGCAGAGTCGCCCGGCCACCGAGCATCGTCTCGCCGGGCGCGACCGTCAGCAGGTTGGTGCCGAGCGCCGCCAGCTGCTTGTCCAGCTGCGCCCGGCTGGACGAGGAGATCCCGACGACCGCGATCATCGCCGCGATGCCGATGGCGATCCCGAGCGCCGACAGGAAGACCCGCAAGGGCCGCGTACGCAGTCCGGCCGAACCGACGCGCAAGACGTCAGCCGCGCGAAGGCGAGAAGGACTCAAACTCATGCGATCACCTTCCTGCGGCCGGCGCTCACCTGAGGCGAACTGTGCCAGCCGATGATCAGCCTGCGGCTGCTCATGTGACCACCTGCCCGTCTCGCATGTGGATCTGCCGGGGCAGGCTGTCGGCGATCTCCCGGTCGTGCGTGATGATCACGACCGTCGTCCCGCCCTCGTGCAGCGCGCGCAACAGCCCCATCACCCCCGCGCCGGACGCCGAATCCAGATTGCCGGTCGGTTCGTCGGCGAGTAGCAGCGCCGGATCGCCGACGATGGCCCGCGCGATGGCGACACGCTGCCGTTCGCCGCCCGACAACTGATGCGGCCGATGGTCCAGCCGCTGTCCCAGACCGACGCTGACCAGCGCGTTCTCGGCTCGTTGGCGACGCTGGCGGGCCGGAATCCCGCAATAGAGCAGCCCGTCGGCGACATTGTCCACAGCGGACTGTCCCGCCGCGAGGTGGAACTGCTGGAACACGAACCCGATCCGGCTCGCCCGCACCGCCGACAGCTGCCGGTCCGACAACCGCGCGACGTCCAGGCCGTCGATGCGTACCGTGCCGCGCGACGGCCGGTCCAGCGTGCCGATCAGGTGCAGCATCGTGGACTTCCCCGAACCCGACGGGCCGGCGATCGCGACCAGCTCGCCGCGCCCGACCGTCAGGCTCACGTCGCTCACTGCCATGACGCCTGGGTACGCCTTGCTGACGCGGTCGAGTTCCACCACGGAATCCGCCCGATTCGAAGTCATGACGGCATCCCCACAGTGGTTCCCTCGGTCAGGCCGTCCCCGGTGACCTCGACCCGGCCGTCGGCGAACAGTCCGGTCTTCACCGCGACGATCCGGGTGGCCGAACCCTCGACGACCTGTACGCCGTACCCGCCCTCGGCCAGCGCCAGCAACGCCGCAACGGGAACGGTGAGGACGTTCTCCCGTTTCCCGGCGGTGAAGCCGACGTCGATGGTGGCCTGATCGAAGGCGGCCAGCGCCTGTTGATCGTCGGGCGCGACCGACACCTTGATCACGGTCTTGGCGGAATTGTTGCCCTCGGCCGGCTTGATCAAAGTACGCGCTCGCACGATTTTGCCGGGCACGGTCTTGCCGTCGGGCAACTTCAGCGTGATCGCGCTGCCGACCTTGGCCAGCCGCTGTTCGGCCACGGCCAACTCGACTCCGACCAGTTTCTGCGAACCCGTCGTGTTCAGCACCGCCTGGCCGGGGCCGGTCGAGTCACCGACCACCGCCTGCTGGGCGTCTACGCGTACGGGTCCGGGGGCGTAGTAGATCCGGCCCAGGTCCACCACACCGGTCTGCGACAGCCCGAGCGCTTTCTGCCACTTCTTCACCGCCGTCGTCGTGGACGCCGAGAACGTCTCGTCGACGGTGAACCCCCGATAGCCCAAGGCGTACAGGTTCTGCTCGAACTGTTTGACGTCCGGTCCCTTGGCTCCGGCCGCCAGCGCCCGATAGGCGGGCAACGCACCGTAAAGGAGGACGACCGGCAGATTGTCCACGCGATAGATCGGCTGCCCTCGGCGTACCATTGCGCCTTGTGCGGGCAGCGCGGTGATCGTGCCCGGCAGCTTGCCGTTGACCTGGACCGAGTCGCCGTAGCCCAGCTCACCACTCTCGGTCTGGCTGTCCACGAGCGTCTGGCGGGTGACCGTCGCCGTGGCCGGGGGCGTCTTGTCGGCCGCGGCCGTCGACGGGCCGGAACCGATGCCCTTGGCCGCGATCACGGCGACGCCCACCGCGAGCAGCACTGCGATCGTCCCGGCGGTGGTGAGAAGCCGGCGCCTCACTTGCCGCTGCCGGTGTTCGTGCCCGCGGACTCACCGACGGGCGGGGGCGCGTACTTCTGGCATTCCTTGTCGGCCGCCTGGAAGGCCGCGCCGGCTGGGTCGATGCCGGAGGTGTTGCCGTCGAGCTGGAAGCCGTAGTCGGTCGGGTCGGGGAAGTTCTTGATGCCGTGCTCGCGCATGCATTGGGCGTATTTGCGCAGCTGGTCCAGCCGAGCCGGATCGAGCTTCTTCGGTTCGCCGCCGTTGGGCAGGTAGGGCTTGCACGCCTGCATCGCCGCGTCGACCTTGGTCGGATCCGCGCCCTCGGGCGCGTCGATCGACACCCCGCCGCCGTCGTTGAACTTCGGGTCCGGCCAGTTCGGTACGCCGTTCTCCCGCATGCATTTGGCGAACTGCAATGCCCGGGCCTTCTCGTCGACCGCACCGGTGGCGGTTGTGCTGACCCCGGGATTGGCCGTGCCGTTGGCGCTCGCTACGCCGTCGCCCGCGCTTTTCGAGCATCCGGCCAATGCCGCCGAAGCGAGCAGGCCGAGGGCGATCGCTGCCCTTATCCTCATGATTTGTCTCCTTCAGGAGGGATCGTGTCGGCGGTCAGTAGATCGGCCCGGGGTTTTCGCGGCCGTCACCGAATTCGTTGACAGCGAAGTGACATCACCGTGTGTCACCATGGGATTCATGAGGATCTTGGTCGTCGAGGACGAGCCCCTGGTCGCCGACGCCGTCGCCCAATGGCTACGCGGGGACGCACACGCGGTCGACGTGGTGCACGACGGCGGGGCGGCGCTGGAACGCATCGGCGTCAACGACTACGACGTGGTCGTCCTCGACCGGGACCTGCCGGTCGTCCACGGTGACGACGTATGCCGAGAGCTTGCCGGAAGCGGCGGCGAGACCCGGGTCCTGATGCTGACCGCCTCGGCCGACGTCGCCGACCGGGTCTCGGGACTCTCCTTGGGCGCGGACGACTACCTGCCGAAGCCGTTCGCGTTCGCCGAGCTGTCGGCGCGCGTCACCGCGCTGGGCCGCCGCGCCCGCCCGGCCGCGCCGCCGATCCTGCAGCGCGGCGGCATCCGGCTGGACCCCCATCGCCGGGAGGTCTACCGCGACGGCCGCTACGTTCCGTTGTCCCGCAAGGAGTTCGCGGTGCTGGCCGAGCTGCTGCGGGCCGACGGCGCACCGGTCTCCGCCGAGCAGCTCCTCGAAAAGGCCTGGGACGAGAACGCCGACCCGTTCACCCACTCGATCCGCATGATCATCCTGAAGTTGCGCCGCAAGCTCGGTGAGCCGCCGATCGTGCTCACCGACCCGGGTGTGGGGTACCGGGTCCCATGAAGCGGCTGACCTTCCGGGCCCGGCTGACCCTCGTCTACGGCTGCCTGTTCCTCGTCGCCGGCCTCGTGATGCTCGGCATCACCTACCTCCTCGTCGCCGACCGGCAGACGCCCAGCTTCAACGTCGGGTATACGGCGGCCGGCCCCGGCGATGCCGGCGCGCTGGTGAACCAGATTTCGGAGTCCGCCTGGGACGAGGCGCTGAGCGCGCTGCTCGCCCGGGGCGGCATCGCGCTGGCGGTCGTAGTCGTCGCGGCGACCGCGTTCGGCTGGCTGCTGGCCGGTCGCCTACTGCGGCCGCTCGACAAGATCACCGACACCGCGGTACGCATCGCCGACGCGCCCGCCGCCGATCGGGGCCTGCACGAGCGCATCGCGCTCACCGGCCCCCGGGACGAGGTCAAACGGCTGGCCGATGCCTTCGACACCATGCTGGAGCGCCTCGATCACGCCTTCGACGGGCAGCGGCGCTTCGTCGCGAACGCCTCCCACGAACTGCGTACGCCGCTGACGGTCAACCGGTCATTGCTTGAGGTCGCCCTCTACCGGGGCGAGCCGACGCCCGAGTTCCGCCAGCTGGGCCAGACCTTGCTGGAGGTCAACACCCGGCACGAGCAACTGCTGGACGGCCTTCTCGTCCTGGCCCGCTCGGAACGCGCGGTCACCGAGCGGTCCTATGTGGATGTAGCCGACATCGTGGATCATGTCGTGTCGGTGACCGACTTCGACGGCCTCGATGTTCGGGTCGCGACTGACGAGGCGGCCGTCTCCGGCAACCCGCCGCTGCTGGAGCGGCTGGTGCAGAACCTCGTCGACAACGCCGTCCGCTACAACGTGCCGTCCGGGTTCGTCGCCGTCTCCTGCTTCTCCCGGGACGACGCCGTGCTCGTGGTGGAAAACAGCGGGCCGGTCATCCCGAAGTACGACGTGCCGGCCCTCTTCGAGCCGTTCCACCGGGGCAGCCGTACCTCGCCCCAGGTGCCCGGGGCAGGACTCGGGTTGTCCATCGTCCAGGCCATCGCCCGAGCGCACGGCGGTGACGTACGCGCCGAGTCGCGTACCGGGGGCGGGCTGGTGGTGACGGTGACCCTCCCGCCCGCCTGATGCCATGCAACCTCCCGTCGTCTCTGCTCCGTCGTTCCAGCGAGCGGATGATGCGCAGAGAACGGGGAGGAAATGTGCGACATACCGATGAGGACGACTTCCACGAGTACGTCACGGCACGTATGGACCGCTGGCGGCGGACGGCGTACCTGCTGTGCCGGGACTGGCACCAGGCCGACGACCTGGTCTCGATCCTGATCAGCAAGCTCTACCGGCACTGGGGCCAGGTCGCCCAGGCCGAGAACCCCGACGCGTACGCGCAGAAGGTCATGACGCGTACGTGGCTCGACGAACGACGCCGGCCGTGGCGGCGGCGAGAACAGGCGACCGACCTACTCCCGGACGGCATCGTCGAGACGAGCGACCGGGTCGCCGATCGCGAACGCCTGGACCGGCTGCTCGCCGCTCTGGGCCCACGTCAACGCGCGGTCCTCGTACTGCGCTTCTACCTGGATTACTCGGTCGAGGAGACGGCGGAGATCCTCGGCGTCTCCGTGGGCAC
>NZ_JABFVK010000025.1 GCF_013362815.1 Hamadaea sp.
TCGCCTTCATGGCACCGGCCAGCTTGGCCAGCAGCACCTCACGGGACTCCAGGTCAGCGATCTTGGTGACCTCGGCCGCCGTGATCGCCTTGCCCTCGAAAACGCCACCCTTGATGACGAGGAGCGGGTTGGCCTTCGCGAAATCACGAAGGCTCTTCGCCGCCTCGACGGGGTCGCCGGAGACGAAGGCGAGCGCGGTAGGACCGGTGAACAGCGCATCGAGGCCATCGATGCCCGCCTCGGTCGCGGCCCGCTTCGCGAGCGTGTTCTTCGCGACCGTGTAGCTGGTCGTCCGGCCCAGCGAGCGCCGCAGCTCGGTCAGCTGCGCCACGGTGAGTCCGCGGTACTCGGTGAGCACGGTGGCCGGCGAGTTGCGGAAGTTCTCGGTGAGCTCCGCGACCGCACCTGCCTTGTCGGCCCGGATCGGCTTGTCCGCCATGTCCCTCCTCTCTCCTGCTTCGAGCTGGTCAGGTCGCGCCCGATATTCGGGCCGGGAGGAACCGGGAAAAGCAAAACGCCCCGGCGCAGGCGCACGGGGCTTCTTCGGCGCTGAGCGCCGGGAGCAAATCCGTCATCCTGCGCGGGTCGCCCGCCTGTCGCGGGACCTTCGACCACGCCCTTTGCGGGCGCGATGACCAGCGGTCTCTGGGTGAAACTCCAGCAAGGTTACGCGGAGCGGCCCGCCGATGCCAAATCGGCTCACCTGTGACCTGGCTTGTATCAAGCTCTTGACACAAGAGGATCGGTGTTCTTTCCTTGTATCACTCGTCTGACACAAGCCACGTGACACCTGGGAGAATCGATGCGCCTGCGCTTGCTCAGCCTCGGCCTGGCCGGCTGGCTGCTCGTCACCCTGCTGCTCCTCGACTGGTACGCCCTCGCCCTGCCCGCCTTCGCGATGGTCCTCGGCGCGGGTGTGCTGCTGGCTCAGGGACGGCCACGGCGTACCGCGTCGCCGGGGCAGAGCCGCGCGCAGTTGACCGCCCGGGAACTCGACGACTACGTCCCCGTACGCCTTCAGCGGGCCAATCGCGTACTGATGATCGCCGCGTTCGTGACGGTGATCCTGCTGGCTCCGTTGCTGCGCGCCCTGCGCGGGCTCACCTCGTCGTGGGCGTACAACATCGCGTGGCACAGCCTCCCATCGTCGGATGGCGAATGGACCAACGCCATGAGCACGCGGTCGATGCTGGAAATGTGGCCGTACGCCGGATTCTGGGGATCGCTGCCCAGCCTCTTCGTCCTGATCGTGACCGCCGTCGCGACGCCGATCCTGCTCCGACGAGTCGTCGAGGCCGGACAAGGCGGGGAGTTATGGCGACGCCGGACCACCACTGCGATAGCCGCCACCGCCGGTGCCATCTACGCCGCGCCCGTTTCGATCGTCTTCCTGGCCGCCGCCTGGGTGGCTGTTCCGCGCCACACCTTCGCCGGGCATCTGCTCGCCGACCTGGGGCAGATCCTGCTTGGCGGAGTCTTCGTCGCAGTCGCCGTCGCCGCGCTCGCCGCCTTGGCGTACTGCGCCGGTCGGCTGCTCGCGAATCCGGCGCAGGACTCGGCCGCCGAACCCGCTACGCACTGATGGCCACCGTTGAACTACGCCCCGGCCCCGTCCCGCCCTACGAACAGATCCGGGCGCAGATCGCCGAGCTCATCGCGATCGGGACACTCCCGGCCGGGCACCGGCTGCCGTCGATCCGGCAGCTCGCGGCCGACCTCGGCGTCGCCACCGGGACGGTCGCGCGGGCGTACCAGGAAATGGAGATCGCCGGCCTTGTGCGTACCAGAGGATCAGGCGGAACCGTGGTCGCCAGCCGCCGGACGGGCGAACAGCTGGACCCCGCCGGGCGGCTTTCCGCTCTGGCCCTGAGCTTCGTGACCGCGGCCCGGCGGCTGGGCGCGGACGACGCGGCGATCCTCGAAAGTGTCAGGGGTTCCCTGTAGAAAAAGCGACAGAGGCTTGAGCGCCACGGGGGAGCTCAAGCCTCTGTCTACGTCGGACGGTGAGTGGGCGTCAGCCCTCCGCGCCCTCGTGGAAGTTCCGCGTCACGCTCGGGTCGACCGGAACGCCCGGGCCCATCGTGGTCGTGACGGTGATCTTCTTGACGTACTTGCCCTTGGCGGCCGACGGCTTGGCCCGCTGCACCTCGTCGACGACGGCGGCATAGTTGTCGATCAGCTGCTCCGCCGAGAAGGACGCCTTGCCGATGATCAGGTGGAGGTTGGAGTGCTTGTCCACCCGGAAGGTGATCTTTCCACCCTTGATCTCGTTGACGGCCTTGGTGACGTCCATGGTGACGGTGCCGGTCTTCGGGTTCGGCATGAGACCGCGCGGGCCCAGGATCCGCGCGATCCGACCGATCTTGGCCATCTGGTCCGGCGTGGCGATCGCCGCGTCGAACTCCAGCCACCCCTCCTGAATCCGCGCGACCAGCTCGTCGGTACCGACGACGTCGGCTCCGGCAGCCTCGGCCTCGGCGGCCTTCTCACCGGCGGCGAAAACGATCACGCGCGCGGTCTTGCCGGTGCCGTGCGGCAGGTTGACGGTGCCCCGGACCATCTGGTCCGCCTTACGCGGGTCGACACCGAGGCGCATCGCGACCTCGACCGTGGCGTCGAACTTGGTGGGGCTCGTCTGCTGCGCCAGCTTGATGGCGTCGGCGGGGGCGTAGAGCTTGCTGCGGTCGACCTTCTCGGCCGCCTGCTTGTAAGCCTTGCTGTGCTGCATCTCTGCTCAATCTCCTGTGGTCTGCAACGAGCCGCGTGGGGCGGCTCTCCCACGGCGCCACCAGCTGCGGCGCCTCAAAGTCACTCGCTGACGGTGATGCCCATCGACCGGGCGGTGCCGGCGATGATCTTCATGGCCTGCTCGACGTCATTGGCGTTGAGGTCGGACATCTTCTTCTCGGCGATCTCCCGCACCTGGGCGCTGGTGACCTTGCCGACCTTCTCCTTGTGCGGAACGCCCGAGCCCTTGGGCACGCCGGCCGCCTTGATCAGCAGCTGGGCGGCGGGCGGGGTCTTCAGCACGAAGGTGAAGGACCGGTCCTCGTAAACGGTGATCTGCGCCGGAACGACGTCACCGCGCATCGAGTCGGTCGCGGCGTTGTACGCCTTGACGAACTCCATGATGTTCACACCGTGCTGACCGAGCGCGGGACCGACCGGCGGAGCCGGAGTCGCCGACGCAGCCTTCAGCTGAAGCGTGAACGTCTTGACGATCTTCTTCTTCTTCGGAGGCATGTCTCTTCCTGGGCTGTATGGGCAGGGTGCGGCCGCATCCCGCCCGGGGTGGTTTTCACCGGACCGACCTGCTCAGCGCGCACGGTCAGCGCACCTGTTCACAGGCCGGACGTTCCATGATAACGCCGATAAATTCGATCTTCGAACCTGGCCCTGGCACTGAGATGCGGATCCATTTTCTCGCTGGCAAGGCGCACTGCCGGGGAGGGCTTGCCCGAGCCGCCGGAAGTGCAGTCAGTCGACGTGTGCTCCGGCACACGAGGTGGCGAGCAACGCCGCCAGCGGGGAAATGGGCCGTATCTCTAAATCTTGGAGACCTGGTTGAAGTTGAGCTCGACTGGCGTCTCGCGACCGAAGATGGAGACCAGGACCTTCAGCTTCTGCTGGTCGGCGTTGATCTCGTTGATGGTCGCCTGCAGCGAGGCGAAGGCGCCGTCGGTCACCGTGACCGAGTCGCCCACCTCGAAGTCGAGCACCTTGACCTCGACCTTGGCCTTCTTGCCCGGCTCGGCCACCGCCGCCGGGGCGAGCCACTTGAGGACCTCGTCGAGGCTCAGCGGCGCGGGACGGTCGGCCCGGTCGGTCGCACCGACGAAGCCCGTCACTCCGGGCGTGTTGCGTACGCAGGAGTAGGACTCCGGCGTCAGGTCCATCCGGACGAGGATGTACCCGGGGAACACCTTGTTGGTGACGACCTGCCGCTTGCCGTTCTTGATCTCGGCCTCTTCGCGGGTCGGGACCTCGACCTGGAAGATGAAGTCTTCCATGTCGAGGCTGGTGATCCGGGTCTCGAGGTTCGTCTTGACCTTGTTCTCGTAACCGGCGTACGAGTGCACCACATACCAGTCGCCGGGGGCGAAGCGGAGCTTCTGCCGCAGCTCGGCGACCGGGTCGAAGGGAGCGTCGTCGTCGTCCGCCGGCTCGACCACTACCGCCTCGTCCGCCTCGTCGGCGGTCTCCTCGGCCTGGTCGACGACCTCTTCGGTCGTCACGGCGGTCTCGTCGTACTCAGCCACGCTCGCTCACTTCCGTCACATCTGTCACTTAGGGTTACCGAAGATGTAGAGCACACCCTTGGCGTAACCGAGATCGAGGAGGCCGACGAGCGTCATCATGATCGCAACGAATACCACCACGACAGCGGTGTAGGTCAGCAGATCCTTGCGCGTCGGCCAGATGACCTTACGCAGTTCGCCGATGACCTCACGGAAGAACAGCCAGATCCGGCGCAGGCCGAACAGGCCCCGGCCCTCCGAGCGCTTCGCCGCCTTGGCATCCTTGGCGTCCTTCTTCGACGCCGCCTTGGTCGACTTGCTGTCGGATGGGCTTTCCTCGGTCAGCTCGGCGTCGTCGTCGACAGCGTCGTCGAACACGTCTTCGACGTGCTCGGCCGCGGCGCCCTCGCCACGTCGATTGCTCTCGGCCACTTCGCCCTACTTCCGTGTCGCGGGGGTGGGAGTGCTTGTTTCCACACTCAGTCACACGCTAGCCGAACGCCCGCCGAATCGCGCCTGCGTTGGCCGGAGGCCAGGCCCCGCTCCGGAAAGCATCAAGCCGCAGGGGCGACAGGACTCGAACCTGCAACCTGCGGTTTTGGAGACCGCTGCGCTACCAATTGCGCCACACCCCTGTGCGGAAAGCACTCCCTGACCGGTGGCAGCCACCACTGGCCGGGGTCACTCACCCCACGGCGGACCAGTGTACGGGTAGGCGTCCCCGTTGCCAACTCAGGTAGGCCACTGGACGTGATTTCGCGTTCACACAGCAGAAAGGCCGGCGTCCCCGCAGGGACGACCGGCCTTTCGAAGCTGCTGGCGAACCGCCGGATCAGCGGGTCTCGCGGTGCGCGGTGTGCTTGCCGCAACGCGGGCAGAACTTCTTCAGCTCAATGCGGTCCGGGTCGTTACGACGGTTCTTCTTGGTGATGTAGTTACGCTCTTTGCAGTCCACGCACGCCATGGTGATCTTTGGACGTACGTCAGTCGCCTTAGCCACAGCAGTGCCTTCCTGAATGAGCTGTGCATTACGAGGTCCCAGCGTAGGAGAGATTCCCGCTGAAACGCAAAAGAGCGAGTCACAAATGTGACGACGCTCAAGTAGCGGTGGCCGGACTTGAACCGGCGACACAGCGATTATGAGCCGCTTGCTCTACCAACTGAGCTACACCGCTGGGCGCGGGCTGTCCTGGGACACCCGGTCGAGCCCCCTTACGGAATCGAACCGTAGACCTTCTCCTTACCATGGAGACGCTCTGCCGACTGAGCTAAGGGGGCGTGCGCCACGCTTGCCGCGTCGCGCGCCTTGGTAAGAGTACACGGCGGCTCCCGTTCCGCGAAATCGGGTTAGGCCGTCGCCCTCCCCGCGTTTCGCGGCCGGGTTACGCTCCGCGCCTCGCTGGCTAAGCCCCCATGATCATGGGAACTTTCTTGGCGCTATCACGCCGATTCCGCTCCCATGATCATGGAGCGGCAGCACGGCAACCGTCAGCCCACGGCGCGCAGTCGCCGGACCTCTCCGCCCGGCGTCGGCTCACCGTCGGTACGCGCACCCAGCCAGGCCTCCAGCCGCTCGTAGGGCAGCGGCCGGCTGAAGAGGAATCCCTGCCCGATGTCGCAGCCGATCTCGGCCAGCAGATCGAGCGTGAGCTCGCTCTCGACGCCCTCGGCCACCACGGCCAACCCGAAGTGCCGGGAGATGTCCACGACGGCCCGCACGATCGCGAGATCGCCGGCGTCGGTCGCCATCCCCTGCACGAACGAACGGTCGATCTTGACCTCGTGCACCGGCAGCCGACGCAGGTAGGACAGCGACGAATAACCCGTCCCGAAGTCGTCGACCGAGAGGCGTACGCCGAGTTCGTAGAGCCGTCGCAGGGTCGGCAACGGCCGATCCTCCTCGCCGACGAAGCCGTCCTCGGTGATCTCCAGCGTCAGCCGGTCGGGCGACACCGCGTACTCGCGGAGGATCTCGTCCACCCGGTTCGGGAACTCCGTGTCGAGCAGCGTACGCGCAGACAGGTTGACCGCGACTCCAAGCGGACGGCCGGCGTCGATCCATTCCCGGGCGCGCCGCAGTCCTTCGCGCAGCACAGCCTCCGTCAGCCGGCTGAGTTGCCCCGTATGCTCAGCGACCGCCACGAAGTCCTCCGGCGCGACGGAGCCATGCGTCGGGTGCTCCCAGCGGGCCAGACACTCGACCCCGACCAGATGCCGGTCGCGCAGGTCGACCTTCGGCTGGAAGTAGACCTCTAGCTCGTTGTTGTCCAAGGCTCGCCGTAGATCCCCGGCCAGCCCCAGCCGCCGCACCGACCGCGACTCCATGCCGAGACTGAACAGCTGTACGCCGTTCGCACTCGACTTAGCGGCATGAGTGGCCAACTCGGCCCGTTGCAACAAGGTCGCCGGATCCGTCCCGTGATCGGGATGAACCACGATCCCGACGGCGGTGTCCACGTCGAGCGTCAACGTCCCGAAGCTCAGTGGCTGCTGCAACTGCTTCCGCAAGCTCGTCGCCAGCGCAGTAGCCGCCTCGGCGCTCGCAATCCGCAGCGTCACGACGAACTCGTCCCCGCCGACGCGACCCACCAACGCACCCGGTGCGGCCGCACCCCGCAACCGCGCCGCGACTTCCGCGATCAGCCGGTCGCCGGCGGCGTACCCCAGCGAATCGTTCACGTCGCGCAACGAGTCGACGTCGAAGAACAGGACCGCGACCACCTCGCCCGGCGCGCGAACCTTCACCGACTCCTCCAGCGCCGTCGTCACGCGGCGGCGATTCGGGAGTCCTGTCAAGGCATCGTGGTACGCGTCGTAGCGCAGTCGGTCGACGAGACGTGAGTTCTCCACCGCTACCGCGGCATGCGCCGCTACGGCTTCGAGCAGCTTCACATCCGCGGGCATGAATTTGGCCGAGTCGCCAAGGCGCTGCGCGACCTCAAGCGTCCCAATCACGGCGGAGCCCGTTCGAAGCGGCACAACGATGGCGTCCTTGCCGCCGCGCGAAATCAGCAGATCAGACAATTCGCTATCGCCGAAGGATGGGCCGACGGCGAGGGTCTCTCGGGTATCCAAAACATGCTGCCGCAGTTCGTCAGGCGTCTCGGCGACATCCAGGAGGCCCAACGAGTCGACTTTCGCACTCAGCAAGACCTCGGGATGTCTGCCCTGCTCCGGAAGCCATAGGGACGCGGACTCCGCCGACAAAAGGGCGCGGACGCGTCCCAAGAGGACGTCGATCAACGTCCCGTCATGCCGGTTGTCCGCGATCGCCCGCGTGAGCTCATAGATCGAAGCTAGGGAGTTGTGTTGCCTGAGGAACCCTGCATAGGACCGGTACGCGGCGGTAAAGCAGGCGACTAGCAAGACGAACAGGAGCATTGCCCAGACACTCTGCGCCAGCAGGATCAGGAAAACTATCGCGACCGTCATATTGACGAGCGCAACCGTCACTCCCGTCACAACGGTAGTTCCCATCACACGCGGCGTGATTCGTCCTTGCACAAGAGTGATGACAGCCGTGACCGCGCCAAACGATACGAAGTGGCCGATAAGACCGGCGGCGTACAGGCCCAGCCAGGTCATCGGTTTAGTTGCGTCGAGGTGTCCGTATTGGCCGAACAATCCCAGGACCAGTTCGGCGAAGACGGTGCACGCAGCGGCGGTCGCGATATTGAACGACGCCTTGACCGGTGCCATCCGACGCCGTGCTTGGTTCAGCGACGTCGCTAGGACCCGAACCAAGATCAGAGTGATCGGAGGCAGGAAGAACAAACCGAGGATGAGCGGAATCTCGACCAGCGTGACACCGAACGACTGCCGGCGGATCTCGAAGCGCATCCGGACTGTGTCCGCCCAGACGAACAGAACCAGGAACCCGAGACCGAGAAGCCACTTACCTGCCGGTTCGTCAGCCCGAGCAGCAACGACCGCCGCCAAGCTCGCGGCTAGCAGGCCAAGAGGCCCTGTCACCAGCCATGCAAGGTCGGGGGACCTCCGAGCGATCAGCGAGTCCGCCACATACCCTCTCCCGCCTCAGCCACGACTAGCCAGCGTCAAGCTAATCCCAGTCGTACTCGGCAAGGACGGAGAAGGTCGGGCCGGCAGCGCCGCTCACAGGAGCGCTCGCCGTCGAGTCCGCCGGGACTTGATCCCAGTCATACTCTCCGGCGCTGGCAGCGCCAGCCAGCGGACCACCCAATGCAAGCACGACGGCACCGAGCATCAGGATGCGGCGAAGGTTCTTCGTCATCTCGAGGCTCCTGACTCAACAAACATTCGGTCCACGAAGGGCATGGGGGCTCAACGGATATTGCCACACTAGCGCGTAGCAAGGAAAGCCCCAACGCGGAGCTGCGCCGCCAACTTGCGAAGCTTCGTCCCTTACAGCGGGGAATGTCGACAGTCGGATGACCCCTTCTGGGTCGGACTGTTAACCACGAATCGGATGTGTCCGACTCTGAGTATTGCTCACAGTAAGCGGGCAAATTCAGGAAGTCAACGGTAGTTCGTGAACTGAAGGGCGACTCCGAAGTCCCCGGCCTTCAAGAGAGCGATGACTTCCTGCAGCTCATCCTTCTTCTTGCCGGTCACGCGGAGTTGATCCCCTTGAATCTGCGTCTGGACGCCCTTGGGACCTTCGTCACGAATCTTCTTGCTGATCGCCTTGGCTTTGTCCTGATCGATTCCCTGAATGATCTTGCAATCGATCTTGAAGCCCTTGCCTGAGGACTTCGGCTCACCGGCGTCCAGCGACTTCAGCGAGATGTTCCGCTTGATCAGCTTCTCCTTGAAGACCTCCAGCGCGGCCTTCGCCCGGTCCTCGGTCTCCGCCGAGATCGTCACCGCCTCTTCGCCGGCCCAGGAGATGCTCGCTCCGGTGCCCCGGAAGTCGAATCGCGTACCCAATTCCTTCTCCGTCTGGTTCAGCGCGTTGTCGACCTCCTGGCGGTCGACCTTGCTGACGATGTCGAACGACGGGTTGGCAGCCATCTTCCCTGCTCCTCGTGGAGTGGCCGCCCGCGAGGCGGCCCATCTTCATGGACTGGAGATATGTGCGGTTCATCAGCCTATCGGGCCGCGCCACCGGGTTGTGAAGTGAGCCGGGCAACCCGGTTGCACATCCGCCCTCCGGTACCGCTATCCTTTCTCAAGTCAACGCGCCCGTCGCTCCGGCGGAGGGTGCGGCGACAGCTTTGGCGGGTTGCCCGAGTGGTCAATGGGAGCGGACTGTAAATCCGTCGCGAAAGCTACGAAGGTTCGAACCCTTCACCCGCCACAAGCAGCACAAAGAGCCCCTGACCTGCGGAAACGCGGTCAGGGGTTCTTTCGTGTCCGGCTTGCGCGGTCCCTGGAGTCCGGCTTCGATCCATCTGAGGTCCGCGAGATCACGGCTCCCGTTGTATGGGCCTTGTATGTGCTGCCTCTACGTTCTCGGACAGGAGGCGACCAGACGGGGGGCCGCGAACTACCTGTGAGGTCGTGGCAAGGTCGAATCGCCTCCCACCAAGAACTTCTCCATGGCCCGGTCGAACGGCCGATCGAGACGCTGGAACAGCAGCTCGGCCTTGTGGAGTCGATCGCGGCTGGAGGCATTTCCCCGGTCTGACTGGGCAAGCAGGCGAAGTCCAGCCGCGTGCCGATATGTGTCGCCGGCCGCGGCGGCTTCTGCCACAACCTGTCCAGCGTCTATGGCGGCGAGATCCGCCCGGCCCAACCCGAGGTACGTTCTGCTCCGGCCCAAGAGGGCGTCTCCTCTGGCCTGGATGTCCACGGGCGCCGCCTCATCGATAACTCGCCCATAGAGTCGTAGAGCAGAACGCGCGTCTCCAATCTGCACGAGATTGCGGGCGAGCCCTTCGAAGACGACCGTTCGAAGACCAACCGCCGGATTGGGCTGAGCCAGGCGAAGGGCGTCGCGGAGGGTTCTGATCGCCTCGTGATGGCGTCCTTGTTCCGCCAATACCTCACCGATGTTCGCGAGCACGAACACTGCCATCCGACTGTCACCTGAGTTCCGCATGACCTCGAGGCTCGCTGAATACCTCCGCATAGCGTCGTCCAGGCGACCGCTTGAGAAATCCGTGAGAGCGAGGCCATTCAGCGCGGACGACAGTCCGCTTGCGTCTCCGCTACGTTCCCAAGCGTCGATCGATCGTGCGTACAGCTCACGAGCAGTCTCGGTGTCACCGGATCGCCGAGCGAGGGTGGCCAACGCAGCCAGTGCCGGTCCCTGCAGCACGTGATCATCTGGCCCGGCGAGATCCAATCCGACCTCTGCCAGCGAGCGCAGATCTCCGAATCTGAAGCGCCGGAGCATGTAGTGCATCGCAGCTCTGATCACTTGGGTCGAATAGGGCTTCAAGATCTCGAATTCGCGCGCCTGCTGGGCCATCGCCATGACGTTCTGCCATTCGTGGTCCAGCCAAGCGGCCGCATCCTCGCGGCTGTCGAACTCGACGAGATCGCTTCCCTCGCTGCCGGAGAAGATTGACATCAGCGGATTGACGTGGCCGTAGTGCATCGCGACCGCTCGGCGCGCGGTACCGAGGAGATATGTGCAAAGCCGATGAATGCCACTCCCAAGCGCGGCTGGGGGATCTTCTGCGGCAGCTCGCTCAGCCGCGAACAACCGGACGAGATCGTGGAGCTGAAATCCTTGGCCCGCCGGCTCGATCAACCGCGCTCTGACCAGCACATCCGCATACGCGGTCGCCGTCGAGACAGGAACGCCCATCGTCGCCGCCAACGCCGCGGCGGTCAGTAGGGGAACCCGGATGTATCCCGCCGTTCGAAACGCCCGGGCGGTAGCTGCGTCAAGTGAGCGGTAACTCGCCTCGATACTCGTCCGGACGGCAAGGTCTCCCGATTGAAGCTCATCAAGCCGACGCCGCTCATCCTCAAGCCGGACAAGGACGTCGGCCATCGACCACTCCTGGTGAGCGCTCAGCTTCGCCGCCACGATTCGAAGAGCCAGCGGCAGTCCCCCACAGATCTCGACCACCCGCACGGCGTCTTCGGCAAGCCCGGTCATACCAAGCAAAGACAGTGCGGCCAGCGGATCAAGGACGCCCAACATCAGATGATCGGTGTTGTCCAATGAGGTCAGCGTGCGACGGCTCGTCACGAGTACGAGGCACGTCGGCGTACCGAGTAAGAGCGGTCTGACCTGGGCTGCGTCGATGGCGTTGTCGAGGATGATCAGGATGCGCCGCCCGGCGACCAACGAGCGGAACAATCCGGCGGCTTCGGCTGCCTCGGCCGGCACATCGGTGAAGCCCGGCGACAGGGCGCGGATGAATCGCCCCAGTACTTCGGCCGGCGCGAGCGGCGTCAGGCGCGGATTCGACCCTTGAAGGTCGACGTAGAGCTGACCGTCCGGAAACTCGTCCGCTAGCTCGTGCGCGAACCGGATGACCAGCGCGGATTTACCGACTCCGCCCTGTCCGTGGACGGCACGCACCGCGGCCTTCGATGAACGCAGCCAGGCCAGCGCCTCGTCCCGGCCGACAAGCCCAGGCACGTCGGGCGGGAGCTGCCGCGGGACGGTCACGGCCGCCGGGCGCTCGTCCACGATCGGCTCGCGGCGCAAGATCGCCTGCTGGAGCCGGGTCAGATCAGGTCCTGGGTCCAGCCCCAGCTCCGCGTCGAGGATGTCGCGAGCTTGCTGGTACGCCTGAAGCGCTGCCGCTGAGTCGCCTTGTGCGTACAACAGTCTCATGAGCTGACTGTGCGCTCGTTCCCGGAGCGGATGCGCGGCCAGGTGTTCGCGGAGCGTGCGGAGCATGGACTTGCCGTCGCCGAGCCGGAGCCGGGTTTCGACGAGGTCTTCGAAGACGTCGAGGCGGCGTTCCTCGATCGCCTGTACGCGCGCAGCCAGGACCGGGCCGGCGTCGATCTCGTCGAGGGTGGGGCCGCGCCATTGCCCGAGCGCGGCGCTGAAGAGCTGGTCGGCGGTGGTGAAGTCGCGGCGGCGGAAGGCGGCGGTGGCGTCGGCCGCGAGGGTCTCCATCTGGTCGAGATCGCGCTCGCCGGGTTCGACGCGGAGGAGGTAGCCGTTGCGGACGGTCGCGAGGCGTTCCGCGGGCAGGCCGGCGCGCTGGAGGTCGGCCCGAAGCGCGAGCGCGTAGGAGCGCAGGTTGGCGACCGCGGACCGGGGCGGAGTGTCGCCCCACAGTTCTTCGGTGAGCCGTTCGAGACTGACCGGCCTATTCGCTTCGAGGAGCAGGACGGCGAGCATCTGCCGCTGCTTGCGGGTCGCCGGAGCGACCTCGTCGTCGCCCGCCGCCAGCGCCAACGGCCCCAGCAGACGAAACACGTCCCAGAGCGTACCGAGATCGATCAGATGGTGCGGGGAACGATCAGGGACCTGCGGATACGACACGCCGGGTGATCATGGCCGATAGTTCATGATCGCGCGGAAAGGCGGAAAGCATGGAAAGGGGGTGCCCAGGCCAGGTGGCCTGGGCACCCCCTCGTTCAGAGTCAGCGGGCGTACTGGATCGGGCCGGAGTTGGCCGCCATCAGTTCGAGCCGGCGGACGCGCTCTTCCATCGGCGGGTGCGTCGAGAAGAGGCTGGCGATGCCGCCACCCTTGAACGGATTGTCGATCATGAGGTGGGCGGTGCTGGTCAGCCGGTTGTCCGCCGGGAGCGGCAGCTGCTGCGTACCCATGTGGATCTTGCGCAACGCCGAGGCCAGCGCGAGCGGGTCGTTGGTGAGCGACGCACCGGACTGATCGGCCTGGAACTCGCGGCTCCGGCTGACGGCGAGCTGGATCACCGAGGCGGCCAGCGGGCCGAGGATCAGCATCATGAGGAAGACCGCCGGGTTGGGGCCGTCTTCGTCGTCGCCGCCCATCGGGATGAACCAGGCGAGGTTGGCCAGCATGGTGATGATGCCCGCGAGGGCGCCCGCCACGCTGGAGATCAGGATGTCTCGGTTGTAGACGTGCGAGAGCTCGTGGCCGATGACGCCACGCAGCTCGCGGTAGTCGAGGATGCGGGTGATGCCCTCGGTCACGCACACCGCGGCATTCTCCGGGTTGCGGCCGGTGGCGAAGGCGTTGGGCTGCGAGGTGGGGCTGACGTACAGCCGGGGCATCGGCTTGCCCGCCTGCTGCGAGAGCTCCCGGACCATCTGGTAGAGCGCCGGGAACTCCTGCTCGGTGACCGGCTGCGCACCCATCGACCGCAGCGCGATCTTGTCGGAGAAGAAGTAGCTGACGCCGTTCATGACCAAGGAGAGGACGACGGCGATGATGAGACCCGTGCTGCCGCCCAGCCAGTACCCGACCGCGAGGATCATCGCGGTCAGCAGGCCGAGCAGCGCGGCCGTCTTGAGCCCGTTGTGGCTGTGCACGATCACTCCTGTTCGATACAGCCGGGTGACGACCGCGGTGGTCGCCTCCCTTGCCAGGTGTCAACTGGCGGCCTATGCCACATCATCCCCGATTGGGCTGAGAATCGCCTGTGAGCAGCAGCCGCAGCTGCGGCATTAACCACATCTTTCCCCCAATACTTGGACAATAAGGGCCGCATCCGGAGACTTGACGGATGTCCACCACCCGCGCTTTCGCCTCGGCTCTGCCGACGTCGGGATCGCGGCGCTCCTGGTGGGCCCTGATGCGGGACAGCTGGCCGGTAGTACGGCCGATCGCCGTCCAAATTCTGTCCGCGGCGATCGGCGCGACTGCGCTGGCATTCCTTCTCGGCCACCAGGGGTTCCCGATCTTCGCCCCGCTCTTCGCCGTCGCCACCATGGAGTTGATCTGCGCCCGGCATCACCGCCGCGTCGTGGAGATGCTCTTCGGCGTGGCGGTGGGAGCACTGCTCACTGCGGTCGTCGGACCCAGCTGGAGCACTCCGCACGTGCTGATCGACGCCGGGCTCGGCGCGCTCACGGCCCTCGCGGTCGCCTGGTTCACCACGCCACGCTCCCCGGTCGCCCTCGTCAACCACGCAATCGAGCCCCTGCTCACGAGCCTCGCGATCAACCTCCGCACGATCAGCGCCGCGCTGCGCAGCCAGGATCCAGCGGCGGCCGGTGGCGCGGTCTACGCGCTGGTCGAGACCGACGTCTGGCTTCGCCGACTCGAAGAAGCACTTCTACAGGTACGCCGATCAGCGCTGGTCCTGCGGCTGTCGACCGGTCAGGATCTGGCTACCCACGCGCAAATGGCGACCGAGATCGGGTACGCCGTACGCCACATCCGCAGTCTCGCGCAGCACGCCTGGTGGGGGATCTTGCGGGCGGGTGAGCCGGTGCCGGTCGCGTTGCCGCAGGCGCTGGACGCGCTGGCCGACGGGATCGGCGTACTCCGGGAGCAACTGGAGCGCCAGGCCTGCCCGCGTACCGCCCGGCCGCTGCTGATCTCGGCTGCCCAATGGGTGGCGATGATCCGCGAAGATCGGCTGAGCCTGGGTGCGGCCGGAGTGGCGGCCAGCGCCGATGCCGCCGTCCTGCACCTGCTGGTCGCCACCGGCGTACCGGCCGCCGAGGCGGACGCCTTGCAGCATGGGCGTATGCCGGTCGCCGTCTGACGTGCCGAGCTGAGTGTTTCGGGTCCCGCCGAAAGTCGGCGGGACCCCTTGCCGTCTATAGATACCTTCGCATTCACGGGGAACCTCAGCACCTGTCGAGCTGCCCCGCTCCCGTCCCTTCACCCCATAAGAGGGCAGATGAGCATTCGACCACTCCGGCGCGGAATCGGCTGGGCGGCGGCCGGCGTACTCGCCGCCACCTTCGCGTTCAGTCCAGCGGCCCAAGCCGCCGCCGGCACTGGCTCCATCGCCGGCACCATCACCGACCAAGGAAATCCGGTCGGCGGGGCGAGCATCTACGTCTTCGCCGACGACGGCTTCAGCTTTTCGAGCTCAACCGTCACCGATGACGCCGGCCACTACGCCGTCACCGACGTCCCGGAGGGGTCGGCGTACCTCGTCCAGGTCTCGCCGCCGAACCGCCCCTACCAGTACGCCTTCAGCAAGACCGACTGGTCGGCCGCCGACCGGATCTCGGTCACCACCGGGCAGACCACCACTGTCGACGACTCGCTCCTGCCGACCGGGACGATCTCGGGCCGATTCACCGACAGCGCCGGGAACGGCGTCGCCGGGGCCTGGGTCGACGCCTCCAGCTACGGCCTTCCGAACGCGGGCGGGCCGACCGGGGCGGACGGCAGCTTCAGCTTCGCCGCCTTCCCCGGCGCGTACACGGTGGGCTTCTCGATCAACGGCCTGACCCAGTACGCACACGGCGCGCGTACGCCGGATCAGGCGCAGACGTTTACCGTCGTCGTGGGTCAGACGACCACGGTGAACGAGGTCAAGATCTCCACCGGGTCGATCGCCGGGCATGTCACCTACGCCGACGGCACGCCGGCCGCGAACGTGGCCGTCGACGCCGACCCGACCAGCGGATACTCCACCTCGGCCACGACCGACGGCAACGGCGACTACCGGTTCTCGGACCTGCCCGTCGACAGCTACGCGGTCTCGTTCCGGCTGGCCAGCGGGGCCACCCAATGGGCGCACCAGAAGCGGTCGCAGTCGGCTGCCGACCCGATCGCCGTGACGGCGGACGCTCAGACCACACTCGACGAACAACTGCTGCCGACCGGAGCGGTCGCAGGCCGGTTCATCGCTGCTGACGGCAGTCCCTTGGCCGGCGTCTCCGTCTCCGTCATCGCCGACCTCCCGCAGGGCGGCGACTATCTCCAGACCACCACCGACGCCGACGGTCACTATCAGGTCGACCAGGTGTTCGCCGGCGGCTACCGCGTGCTGTTCCAGGACTACCAGACGAACCTGGTGCAGTGGGCGTACGGCAAGACGACTGAGCAGACTGCGGACGTCGTGACGGTCACCGCCGGGCAGACGACCACTGTGGATGATCGGCGTCTGCCGACGGGAAGCGTCCGGGTGACCGCGACCGACAGCCTCACGGGAGCCGCAATCCAGGACTTCTGGTTGCAGCTCAACGACTTCTGGGGCAACGCCACGAACGGCGTGGCCGTGGTCGACAACCTCGCGATCGGCACCTATTGGCTGTCCGCCGGAGCCGACGGGTACGCCTTCGCCGACCGGTTGACGCAGGTCACCGTCGTCGCGGGCGAGCAGACCACCGTGGCGATCAAACTGCGGCCGGTCGGAAAGATCACGACGCGGGTGCTGGACCGGGCGACCGGTGCTCCGGTGGCGGGCATCTGCGTCGCCGCCTTCCAGCCCACCTCGTTCTTCTTCCCCGACGGCTGCGAGCGGACCGACGACCAGGGCAAGGTCACGCTCACCCTCCAGCAGCCGGGTACCTACAACCTGTTCGTCCTGCCGCCGACGGGCAGTGCGTACGGCGCGCAGTGGGTCGGTGCCACCGGCGGGACGGGCTCGCAGACACTGGCGAAGTCCCTCACCGTCGCAGCAGGTCAGACCGTTGCCGGCCCGAAGATCAAGCTCGACCGAACCGGCGTCATCGTCGGCAAGGCCACCAGCGAGACCGGACAACCGTTGCAGAACGGCTCGGTCGGCATCGTGGGGCCCGACCTCGGAACCGGCACCGACACCCGCTACTCCACGATCGCGCCGGACGGCACCTACCGGGTGGACTGGCTCGGCCCGTACAACTGGCCACTGCTGTTCGTCGCCAAGGACCACGCCTTCCAGTGGAGCGGCGGCAGCGGCAACCGGCGGCAGGCGTACCTCGTGCCGGTCAAGGCGGGGAAGACGACGACCTACGACTACACCCTGAAGCAGGGCGCGCTGGTCACGATCACGTCTGCCACGATCGACGGGCGTTATGTCGTACGCAACGCGGTCACCGGCGACCCGATGGGCGTACGGGACAGCGAGGGCCTGCCCGCGTCGGTGACGATCCGGGTGTTCGGCCCGCAGAACGTCAAGATCCAGTGCTACGCGAATGGAACCGGCCCGGTGTGGCACGGCGGCACGAGTTTCGCGTCCGCCACACCGGTCGGCATTCCGGCGACCGGGACGAAGCAGATCGCCTTCGTCGCCGGCTGAACAGGCTGATCAAGGCTGATCAAGGCTGATCAGCCTGATCGGTCGGCTCACTCCGCGAGGACGTGGCGGGCGAGGATCGTCCCGCCCGCCACGGCCGCCGGCATGATGAACACCGAGCCCAGCGGGATCAGGAAGCAAAGGAAGACGCAGGCGCCGAAGCCGACCGCGATCCACCGATGCTCGCGGAGCTTGGCGACGCGGTCGCGGAAGGTGAAGCCGCGTCGGCTGAAAGCCACGCTGACCAGCTCGATCGCGAGGAACCAGCCGCCGACCAGCGCGCCGATCACCGGGATGACGGTCTGGCCGACGATCGGGATGAACCCCGCGACAAACAGCGGTATGCCGAAGAGCACCGAGACGAGCATCAGCCGAAGCGAGTCCTTCAGCCCCCGGCTCAACTCCTGCCACCAGGTCCGGTCCACCTCGTCCGGCACCCCGCCCAGCGACGCCTCGACCTGCTCGGAGATCTTCTCGTAGAACGGATCGCCGATGAGCAAGGTGACCGCGGTGAACGAGACGACCCAGAGCAGCAGCGCGACACCGACCAGCCCCACTCCGGCTGCGATCCGGGTCGCCGTACGCCAGCCGGCCGACCAGTCGTCGGCGAACCACGTGACGGTCGCGCTCAGATCGTCCACGAAGTACAGCAGCAGTCCGAAGAGGAATGCGAAGAGCACCAGCGTGATCAGGGCCGGGATGATGCCGAGCACCACCAGCCCCGGATTGCGTCCGTAGATCTTCAGGCCGCGGCCGAAGATGCGTACGCCCTCGAACAACTGCGCCACCATGGTCGCGCAGCTTATCCGAAGCTCACTAGACGAGGCGTACGCGAACCCGACGGTTCGCCTTGCCCTTGCTCTCCACTTTGACGACCTGCACCTTGCCGACCGCCGACGTCGAGGCGACGTGAGTGCCGCCGTCGGCCTGCACGTCGAGTCCGACGATGTCGACGATCCGGATCTCGGCCTCCTCCGCCGGGATCAGGTTCGACTGGGTGCGGATGATGTCGGGCAGCGCGAGCGCCTCGTCCCGGGCAAGCACCTTGGTCACGACCTTGCGGTCGGCCACGATCTCGGCGTTGACCAGCTCTTCCAGCCGGGCCTTGAAGTCGCCGGGCACCTCGGGGAGGTTGAAGTCCATCCGCGCCTCGCCGGGTTCCATGTTGCCGCCGGTCACCAACGCGCCGAAGTCCCGGAACACCACCCCGCAGAGGATGTGCAGGCCGGAGTGCGTACGCATGAGCAGAGAACGCCGCTCGTCCGCGACCGCGCCCACGACCTGGGCGCCGACCGGCGGGATCGGGTCGCCTTCGACCGGGATCAAGTACAGGTCGTCGCCTTTGCGCGTCCCGGCGATGCGGGTCTCCACGCCCTGCCACAACAGCACGCCGTGGTCCGGCGGCTGGCCGCCGCCGCCCGGGTAGAACGCCGACCGATCCAGCACGATGCCGGTCTCGGGGTCCGCGGCGACCACGGTGCACTCCCACTCGCGCAGGGTGGGGTCCGGCAAGTCCAAGCGGTCGGTACGCCCATGGCGTGTGACACCCATGCGGGCGAGCCTACTCCCGAGCTGTGCCCGGAGTCGGAACGAAGTCAGTCGTTGAGGAACGAGGAGATGCGCTCGCGAAGTTCTGCGCGTTCGGTCCAGAGCAGCGCCGGGCGCTGATAGATCTGCACCTGCGCGTTGGGCAGCGCATCGGCGAGCTCCTCGGCCACTCCGACCGGATGCAGTTCGTCGCCGAGGCAGCCGATCACCAGCGCCGGAGCCTTGACCTTCGCCAACGGGGCGACATCGGTGATCGCGGCCTGCTCGGCGAACGCGGCGACACCGGGGGCCAGCCCGTCGCGCAACAGCGCGTCCAGCCGCTGCCGCACATACGCCCACCCGGGAGCGGCGTTGCGGAACGTCTTCGGCACCTCCGCCACCAGTTGGTTGGCGAGCTGGCCGATGTCGCCGCTGTTGAGCGCCTCCAGCAGGGTGGTGATCCGGTCCTGGCTCGCCGTCGAGGCCCGATGGGTCAGGACGGCCGGCAGGACGAAGACCAGTCGCTCGAAGCGGTCGGGCGAGTCGATGAGCAGCCGAGTCAGCGCACCCGCGCCCAGGCTCACGCCGAGCGCCCGGGTAGCGCCGGACAAGTCGGCGACCGCTCGCAGATCACGGGTGAGGTCGGCATAGGTCCAGTCGCCGGGTGGGGCGGCAGACCGGCCGTGCCCCCGGAACTGGAAGAACACTCGCCGCCCGGCGACACCGCTGCCATAGACCCTGGTCTCGGGTATGCCTTGAGCGAGCCCGTGCGCGAAGACGGTCACGGGATCGCCGATGCCGGTGACGAGCCGTTCCAGCATCACACCGTGCGGCGTGGCGACCAGCTCGGTCGGGGCCGCGAGCGGGGCCGGGCGGGCCGATCGGGGCGCCCCGTACCGCGGCCGCACCCGCCGGGGTGTGCCGTCCGGCGGCGGCGGCCAGCGGAACTGGTTCACCAGCGACCCTCCATGAGTTCTCGGAAGCCCGAGCGCAGCTGGAGGAGGTAGTAGCCGGTGAAGCCGAGCCCGATCAGGCCCAGCATGAACAGCGATCCAAGTACGCCGAAGAACAGCGTGATGATCAGGGACAGGATGAGGATGACCAGCCAGCCGCCCTTGGGGATGGGCGTGCCGAGGGCCGTGAAGGCGTCCGGCCGCTGCATCGCGCAGTGGATCAACGCCCAGGCCTCCAGGATGATCGCCGCGACGTTGATGATCAGGTTCAACCAGCCCACGATGGTGTTGGCGAAGTACGACGACGTAACCAGTCCCATGCCGCCAAGAGTATGCAACCGGGGTCGTCCTCGCACATCACGAGGACGACCCCGGCAGTCGCGTGTTCCTTACTTCTCCGGCGCGGCCTTCGGCTTCCGGGCGGCGGCCGGCTTGGCGGTGGGCTTCGGCGTGACGGGCGCCTCCGGGTCGGCGACGGCCTGCGCGGCCGGTTCGACGATCTCGGATTCGACCACGGTGGCCGGCGCGTCGGTGTCGACCACCCGCTCACCCCGGGCGACGAGGTCGCCGTAGAGGGCGGTCGCCTTCTCGGCGGCCTTCTGCGCGTTGGTCACGAGCACGGTGCGGATGCGCTCGACGTCGACCTTGCCGGTCAGCTCGGCGGCCTTCTCCGTGGCCTGAGCCCGCAGCGACGGACCCTGCTCACGCAACTGGCCGGCCTTCGTACGCAGCTGCTCGGCGAGCGCCGGGATCTTCTTCAGCTGCTCGACGGCCAGGTCGCCGATTCCGGCGGCGGCGTACACGGCGCTCGAGTGCTTCTGATCGTTCTTGTCGGTCGTGGTGCTCACTGGTAGTCCTCCTCAACGGCGCTTTCGGCGGCGCCGGCGTCGTCGCGGTCGGTGTCCCGCGCGTTCTCCCGGCGAAATGTCTCGTAGATCTGGGTCAGGGACTGCTTCTGCGCCAGAGTCAGCTCAGGGTCGGCCGCGATGGCGGCGATGACGCCATGCGTGTCCTCCTTGCCGAGCAGTCCCGCGCGCAGGTACATCGCCGGAGTCGAGACCCGTAGCGCGCCCGCGATGGAGGCGAGCACCTCCGCGCTCGGCTTCCGCAGCCCACGCTCGATCTGGCTGATGTACGCGTTGCTGACACCGGCCTGCTCGGCGAGCTGCCGGAGCGAGATCTTGGCGTTCTCGCGCAGGTCCTTGATGAAGGAGCCGATGTCGGGCGTATGCACTCACCCAAGGTAGGCCGAGGTGTTAACTCTTGCAAGCATATTGCTAACAAGAGTTAGCAGGGTCACCAGGTCGCCCGGACCGCCCCGACTCGCTCTCCCCCGCCGAGCAGCGGAAACTCCGTCAACTCCGAGAGTACGGGCGCTTCGACGCCGAGGCGGCGCAACGCGCTCACCACGATCGGCATCCGCGCCCGCATACCACCGTCGTCGATCTTCACCGCGACTGCGCCCACTCCGGGGACGGCCAACGCGTGGACACCCTCCGCGCCGCCCTTCGACAACAACCCCGGTACGCCGGTCATGAGGCGGTCGTCGTCCTGCCCCGTGCCGCTCACCAATTCCGGGTACGCCCGCATGGCGTCGGCGACCGACCGCTCCGCCGACCCGGCCGGAGCCTGGACCAGCGCCAGGAACGCCCGCGCCAGTCCGGTCAGCGAGACGGCGAGGACCGGGGCGCCGCAGCCGTCGACTCCGGTCGCCGCCACCGACTCGCCCGCGAACGACTCGACCGCGTCCCGCAGCCGCTCCTGCAACGGGTGCTCGGGATCGAGGTAGCCCTCGGTCGCCCAGCCGGCCGCGAGGCAGGTGAGCAACATGCCCGTGTGCTTGCCGGAACAGTTCATGTACACGCGCTCGGCATGGCCGCCCGCGCGCAGCACATCGGCCTTCGCCTTCTCGTCCAGGGGAAGATCCGGCGGGCAGCGCAGCGCCGACTCGTCTACGCCGGCCGACCGCAGCAGTGCGCGTACTCGTGAAATGTGAAAGTCCTGGCCGAAGTGACTCGCGGCGGTGAGGGCGAGATCAGCCGGGTCGGTGAGCCGCAGCCCCGCGCGGAGCATGCCCACGGCCTGCAGGGGTTTGTTCGCCGAGCGCGGGAAGATCGGGCCCTCGACGTCGCCCGCGGCCGCGACCCGCGTGCCCTCGGCGTCGAGGACGACCACCGAACCACGGTGCAGCCCTTCGACGAAGCCCGACCGCACTACCTCGGCGAGCAGCTCGCCACCCTGATACGTCTTGCCCATAGTGGCAGGGTAGAGGGCATGGAATTCCGCGATGTCGTCGCCCGGCGGCGGATGGTGCGCAGCTACGACCCCGACCGGCCGGTCCCCCCGGAGATCGTCGATGAGCTGCTGCGACACGCGACCCACGCGCCGAGCGCGGGCTTCTCCCAAGGCTGGGCCTTCCTGGTGCTGGACACTCCGGCCACAGTGACCTCGTTCTGGACCGCGACGATCGCACCGGACGCCGGCCCACCCGACTCCTGGCTCCGCGGTATGCGCACAGCACCCGTGATCATCGTGCCGCTGTCCTGCAAAGACGCCTACCTGGACCGGTACGCCGAGCCGGACAAGGGCTGGACCGACCGTGACGAGTCCCGGTGGCCGGTCCCGTACTGGCATGTCGACGCGGGGATGGCGGCGCTGATGATGCTGCTCAGCGCGGTCGACAACGGGCTCGGCGCGTGCTTCTTCGGCATCCCGCCCGCGCGTGTTTCCGCCTTCCGCGACGCCTTCGACGTGCCTGACGCCTATACGCCGATCGGCGCGATCACCGTCGGGTATCGGGCCGCCGATCGGCGGTCGCCTTCGCTCCGGCGGGGACGGCGGGGGCTCGACGAGGTCGTGCATCGCGGGCGCTTCACCGCCCGCTGACCTGCGCGCCTTTCCAGGAGCGTCGCTCTCCGCGCCCGCCCTCTCCGCGCCCGCCCTCTCCGCGCCCGCCCTCTCCGCGCGATCATGAACTTTCGGGCGTGATCGACCGGCGTGTCGTGTCCGCACGGCCCTGATCGTTCCCACGAGCAGGTGATCGACAAGACCGGCGCGCGACAAGACGACAGGCCCAACGGGGCGGCGGTCAGTGCGGCGTAATGCCCCACGAGGCCGACCAAAGCTCACCAGGCTTGAGCACGATGAGGTCACGCCCGGAGCGCAGCGCGTCCGGCGGGCAGGTCATCGGCTCGACGGCGATCGATCGGCGACGACGCGGCGGAGCCACGCTGTCCGCGGAGTACACCTGCCACCAGCCGAAGGAGGCGTCCGCCCAGATGCTGGTCACCGGGCCGTCCGGGCCGCCGAGCACGACCGCGTGCCGCCCGTTGTCCCCGCGGATGACGTCGCCGAACGCGGTGTCGAGCCGACTCGCGCCGATTCGCTTCGCCGTCGTGTAGTCCCACTCCGAGCCCGCCACCTTGGCCGCGCCGATCGGCAGGCTGCGGCCGTCCACCAGCAGCCGGGACCGCGCGGGCCCGGTCAGCCAGGTGTCGTCGACGCTGCCGGCCGGCCTCAGATAGGGGTGGACGCCCAGGCCGAACGGAGCCGGCTCCGCGGCGGTGTCGGTCGCGCCGTGCGTCACCGTCAGACCGTCGCCGGCCAGCTCATAGCGGGTGGTCAGGCTCAAACTCCACGGGTACGCCGGACGCGCGGCGAGTTCCAGGCCGAGCGTCAGGTGTGACGGGCCCTGGTCGAGCAGCCGCCACGGCACCCACCGGGCGAGGCCGTGGATCGCGCTGTGCGTCACCGGTTCGGAGAGCGGCAGCTGATAGGTGTTGCCGCCGAAGGCGTACTGCCCGTCGCGCAGGCGGTTGGGCCAGGGCGTCAGGATCTGGCCCGCGCCGGCGGGGCAGATCTCGTCCTCGGCGTACCCGTCGAGGATGTCGCGGTCACCGGCCCGATAGGTCCGCAGGCCTCCGCCGACCTCCACGACTGTGGCGGTCTGGTCGGCGAAGCCGATCGTCCATTGTGTGCCCGACGGCGCTTGTGGCATGGGCGAACCTTAACCGACTGTTCGCGGCTTCGTATACCGGACCAACGAAGGCACGATCGCGCCGAGCGTGACGACAAGCAGCACACACGCGACGCCGCCGCCGACCCAGGCTCCCGTCACGCCGAAGGCGGCCGCGGTCGCACCGGCGCGTAGGTCGCCGAGGCGGGGTCCGCCGACGACGACCGCTGTGCGTACGCCTTGGACTCGGCCGCGCAGCTCGTCAGGGCACGCCTCGAGCATGATGATGTTCCGGTAGACCGAGCTGACCAGGTCGAACACTCCGCCGATGGCGAGCAGCAGGACGACCAGCCAGAGCTGACGGGCGAACCCGGCCGCCGCGACCGCCGCTCCCCAACCGGCCACCGCCGCGAGCAGAGCCAGGCCCTGACGGCGTACGCGCGAGATCCAGCCCGAGGTGAGCCCGGCCGCCACGGTGCCGATGGCGATCGCCGCGTAGAGCCAGCCGACCGCAGCCCCGTCGCCGCCGAAGCGTTCCGCCCCCAGCTGCGGGAACAGTGCTCTCGGCAGGGCCACCACCATCGCGACCAGGTCGACCGCGAACGAGACGAGCAGGATCGGCGTACGCAGCAAGAAGCCGAAGCCGTCCACGATGCTCCGCCAGCCCGCCGGGGCGGCACTGTCGTGCGCGGGCAACTGCGGCAGCCGATAAGTGGCCCAGAGACTGGCCGTGAAGAGCAACGCGTCGAACAGGTACGCCACCGTCAGCCCACCGCGCCCGGGAGCCAGCGCGAGCAGCATGCCCGCCGCGAGCGGCCCGAACACGATCATCGTGTTCATCATCGTGAAGTTGAGTGTGGTCGCCGAGGCCAGATCCTCCTCGCCGACGAGCCGGGGCAGGATCGACTGCCGGGTCGGCGTCGAGACGGCGAATCCGGTGGTCTGCACGAACAGCGCGATCAGCAGCAGCACCGGGTTGACCAGTCCGGTCACCGTCGACACGAAGAGGAACAGGGTCGCCAGCCAGACGATGACCGACGAGGTCAGCAGCAGGCGACGGCGGTCCATCGCGTCGGCGTACGCCCCGCCCCAGATCGAGAACACGAGCATGGGCACGAAGCCGGCCAGTCCCAGCAGACCGACCCACAGCGAGGACTTCGTCAGCGCGTACATCTGCACCGGCACGGCGACCGCCGTGAACTGGGCGCCGAAGAAGCCGAACGCGTTGCCCACGAAGACACGGCGATACGTCGTGTGCCGCAGCGGTGTCAGGTCGATGAGGAACCGGCGGGCGAGGGGGGTCGCCGTCACGGAGCCAAGCGTTCCACGATCCACTCGTCGTGATCAAGAGTCGTCCCAGGTCTCCGGAAGCGGAGCCGGTCGTGCAGGCGGGACGGCCGGCCCTGCCAGAACTCCACGGTGTCGGGTTCGATCCGGTAGCCGCCCCAGTGCGGCGGGGGTGGCACGTCGTCGCCGAACCGCTCGGCGTACGCCTCCCACGCCTCCTCCAACGTCTCGCGCCCGTCGATCACCGAGGACTGCGGGCTGGCCCAGGCCCCGAGTTGCGACCCGCGTGGGCGTTCGGCGAAGTACGCCGCGGTCTCCGCACGCGGTACGCGTACCGCCCGGCCGCTGACGATCACCTGGCGCTGCATCGCATGCCAGGGGAACAGCAGGCTCGCGTACGGGTTTGCGTCGAGTTCGCCGCCCTTGCGGGAGGTGTAGTTGGTGAAGAAGGTGAACCCCACCTCGTCGTACGCCTTGAGCAGCACCGTACGCGCGCTGGGCCGCCCGTCGGGAGCGGCGGTCGCGACGATCATCGCGTTCGGCTCCGGGAGCCCGGCGTCGACGGCGTCGGCCAGCCAGGCGGCGAACTGGGCGTGCCAGGTCGCGGCGAGGTCGGTCTCGAGCAGCGTGTCGAGCCGGTAGTCGCGGCGCATGTGCGGGAGGTCGGGTGTGTTCGTGGTCACGCTCACATACTCATACACGTCGCCGGCTTTGCTCGAAGATGTGTCGTCACCAGCGGATCCGAACGGAGTTTCGCAGCAAAACCCGGTGTAAAGCGGGAGAATGTCGCTTGTCGCCGCCCTGCGAGGCTCGCCTCGACGCCCTTCGTGGGGGCAAGATGTGCGCTGAACGACCACTCACCACGGAGAGTCCCATAGGGAGTAGAGCGGAATGTCCGATTTCAAGCCGGGGCTGGAGGGCGTCGTAGCCTTCGAGACCGAGATCGCCGAGCCCGACAAAGAAGGCGGCTCGCTGCGTTATCGCGGGGTCGACATCGAGGACCTGATCGGTCACGTGTCATTCGGAAACGTCTGGGCGCTGCTGGTCGACGGCAAATTCGGGCCCGGTCTGCCTCCGGCCGAACCCTTCCCCGTGCCGGTGCACTCCGGTGACATCCGAGTCGACGTGCAGTCGGCCGTCGCGATGCTGGCTCCCTACTGGGGTCTCGGCCAGCTGCTCGACATCGCCGACGAGCAGGCGCGCGAGGACCTCGCCCGAGTCTCGGTGACCGCGCTGAGCTTCGTCGCCCAGTCCGCTCGCGGCCTTGGCCTCCCCGCCGTCCCGCAGCGCGAGATCGACAAGGCCGCCACCATCGTCGAGCGGTTCATGAAGCGGTGGCGGGGCGAGCCCGACCCGCGGCACGTCAAGGCGGTCGACGCGTACTTCATCTCGGCGGCCGAGCACGGGCTGAACGCCTCCACGTTCACCGCCCGCATCGTCGCCTCCACCGGGGCGGACGCCGCGGCCTGCATCTCCTCCGGGATCGGCGCGCTGTCCGGCCCGCTGCACGGCGGCGCGCCCAGCCGCGTGCTGCACATGATCGAGGGCGTCGAGCGCTCCGGGAACGCCGAGGAGTACGTCAAGGGCGTACTCGACCGGGGCGAGCGCCTGATGGGCTTCGGCCACCGCGTCTACCGGGCGGAGGACCCGCGCGCCCGCGTCCTGCGGCGTACGGCGAAGGAACTCGGCGCGCCGCGCTACGAGGTCGCCGAGGCGCTGGAGAAGGCGGCCCTGGCCGAGCTCCGCGCGCGCAAGCCCGACCGCGTACTGGAGACGAACGTCGAGTTCTGGTCGGCGGTCGTGCTCGACTTCGCCGAGGTCCCGGCGCACATGTTCACCTCGATGTTCACCTGCGCCCGGGTGGCCGGCTGGTCGGCGCACATCCTGGAGCAGAAGAAGCTCAACCGCCTCGTACGCCCCTCGGCCAAGTACGTCGGCCCGGGTACGCGCAAGCCGCAGGACGTCGAGGGCTGGGACGCCATCGCGCACGGCTGAGCAGGCACTTGATCGACAGTGGCCCGTGACGACCGTCACGGGCCACTTCATGGGCCGCATGACGGCCCGCGCTGGTTTACGTGGGAGGATGCGACATCGGCAGTGTTGCCGGCTGTCCTGTCACGGCCCGTTAAGGATTCGATTCCATGGCTGATCCGATCCGCATTCCCGATTCGCTCAAGCCCGCCGACGGTCGTTTCGGCTGCGGCCCGTCCAAGATCCGGACCGAGGCGGTAGCCGCCCTCGCCGAGACCGGCAGCTCCATTCTGGGCACCTCCCACCGGCAGAAGCCGGTCAAGGAGCAGGTCGCCCGGCTGCGGGCCGGCCTGGCCGAGTTCTTCTCGCTGCCGGAGGGCTACGAGGTCGTCCTGGGCAACGGCGGGACCACCGCCTTCTGGGAGGTCGCCGCGTTCTCGCTGATCCGCGACCGGGCTCAGTTCGCGACGTTCGGGGAGTTCGGAGCCAAGTTCGCCAAGGCAGTCAAGGACGCACCGTTCCTCGGCGAGCCGACCGTACGCAAGGCCGACCCGGGCACGGCCGCCGACCTGGTCGCCGAGGCCGGCGTCGACGCTTACGGCGTACCGCAGAACGAGACGTCGACCGGCGTCGCCGTGCCCGTCACCCGGGTGGCCGGAGCCGATGAGGGCGCGCTGCTGCTGCACGACGCCACCTCGGCCGCCGGTGGCCTCGCGGTCGACCTCACGCAGAGCGACGTCTACTACTTCGCCCCGCAGAAGTGCTTCGCCTCCGACGGCGGGCTCTGGATCGCGCTGCTCTCGCCGGCCGCGATCGAGCGAGCGAACGAGATCAAGGCGTCGGGCCGCTACATCCCGGCCTTCCTCGACCTGGTCACGGCGATCGACAACTCGCGACTGGAGCAGACGCTCAACACGCCCGCCGTCGCGACGGTGTTCCTCGCGGCCGAGCAGACCGAGTGGATGAACAAGCAGGGCGGCCTCGCCTGGGCCGCCGCGCGAACCACCGAGAGCGCCGCGATCGTCTACAACTGGGCGGAGAAGTCACCGGTCGCGACGCCGTTCGTCACCGACCCCGGCATCCGGTCCAATGTGGTCGCAACGATCGACTTCGCCGAGGGTGTTGACGCCGCCGCCATCGCCAAGACGCTGCGGGCCAACGGCATCGTCGACACCGAGCCCTACCGGAAGCTCGGCCGCAACCAGCTGCGCATCGCGCTCTACCCGGCCGTCGAGCCGGCCGACGTCGAGGCGCTCACCGCGAGCATCGATTACGTGATCTCGCAGCTCTGACGCCCCCACCTTCCCGCGTTGATCATGAACTCAGGGTTCCGCTCCGAGCCGGAGTGGAACCCTAAGTTCATGATCAACGCGACGGGGGCGCGGCGAGAGGTCAGACGGTGACAGGTTCGCGGACCGGCTCCGGCTTCACCGCCGGCCGCGGGGACTTGCCGATCGCGATCAGCGCCAGGCCACCGAGGGCATAGACGATCAAGACGCCCATCGAGTACGCCGAACCGGCGCCGTCGAAGAAGGCGACACTGCGTACCAGCGTGGCCCCGGCTCCGGCCGGAAGATGCTGGCCGACTGCGCCCCAAGGCTGTGGCAGCAACTCCGGCGCACCGGCGACCCCGGACAACGGGTTGCCCACCAGGAACACCGTCAGCGCGCCGAGCCCGATCCCGGGACTGCCGAACACCGTGCCGAGCCCGGCGACGAGTGCCGAGGTGGCCAGCCCCACGAGGCCGATCGCGGCGGCGTCGGACCAGAAGTTCCCCGTGATCACCCCGAGCCACTCGCGCAACACGACCGACCCGAGCAGACCGCTGCCTACGGCGTACCCGATGGAACCAAGCAGGCGGGCCCTCGGAATCGGCACCAGGACGACCAGCAGGATGCCCGCAAGCATGCCCGTGAGCAGCAGCGGCAGGAAGCCGGCCGTGAAGCCCGCGCCGCGCGGATCGTCGGTCGGAAGCGGGACCACCGTGACGACCTTGGCGCCGTTCTCGGCGGCGGCCGAGCTGAGCAGCGTGGCGACCACGGGGCTGGCAGCGGGCGCGGTGTGGACCTCGACGCCGGACGCCGTGACGACGAATGCCCCGTAGACCTCGCGATCGCGAATGAGCTGGTCGGCAGCGGCGGCGTCGGCCGCTTGGGTGATCGTGAACGCGTCCTCCTCGGCCTGCAGCTTCGCGGTGATCGCGCTGGTGGCCTGGGCCGGACCGGCGACCGCGATCGGCAGGTCCCGGGGCGCCATGTTCGCGGCGGGCGCGGCGAACAGCGGGATGAGCAGGGCCTGTGCCACCACGACGGCACCGGCGAGCAGTGCGGCTCGCTTCATGGCTCCTCCAATAAAACGAATGCTCGTTCTCTATTGCCCTCAGCATGCTTCCCTGGCACTTGTTCGTCAAGAACGAACGTTCGTTTTATGATGTGACGTATGCCGCGCGTCTCCGACCAGCACCTCGCCGCCCGCCGCCAGCAGATCATCGACGCGGCGCGGGCCTGTTTCACGCGAAACGGCTTCCACGCCACGACCATGCAGGACGTGATCAAGGAAGCCGGGCTGTCCGTCGGCGCGGTCTACCGCTACTTCAAGAGCAAAGAAGAGCTGATCGCCGCGATCGTCGGCGAAGTCGTCGACGAGATCACCACCCGCCTGCACCAGGTGACCAGCGCGCGGCCGCGGCTCTCCGTCGAGGACACGCTCGCCGCCGCGCTCGGCGTCATGGAACCCGCCCTCGGCCCCGACGGCATGTTCCGGGTCGCGCTCCAGGTCTGGTCCGAGTCCCTCACCAATCCGTCGTTGCGCACTCTCGTGACCGACTTGTACGCACGACTGCGCGCGGAGTTCCGGGAGTACGCCTCGGAACTGTCCCTTCCGGACGGTGTGACCGCCGACGAC
Source organism: Hamadaea sp. (assembly GCF_013362815.1). GTDB lineage: Bacteria > Actinomycetota > Actinomycetes > Mycobacteriales > Micromonosporaceae > Hamadaea. The sequence continues at coordinate 29,849 of NZ_JABFVK010000025.1, forward strand.
CTCTCCGGCGTGCTGCTCTCCCTGGCCCAGGGGTATGCCATCCAGCGCGTCCTCACCGGCGGCCCATCGCCTTCGGCCTACGTACGCGGAATCGGCGGCCTGACCCGCCTCGCCTCACCCCTTTCCGCGCCCCTTTCCGCGCCCCTCTCCGCGCCGCCCGTCGCGCCCCTTTCCGCGCGATCATGAACTAATCGGCATGATCGGCCGGCGTGTCGTGTCCCCGGCACCCTGATCAACTCCCTGACGGACTGATCGACAGCAGGCGGATGCCGTACCCGGCGGCCGGTCTCGGGTCGTACGGGTTCGCTACTCTGGCCGCCATGTCCGCGATCGCGTACGAGGCCCCTCGAACTCGCCGGTTCGCGGCGCTCACTGACAGTCTCTGGGTGGTGGGACGGGCGGGCGTCGTCTTCGGGCGGCACTGGCCGGTGCTGTTCACCCTGGCGTTGACCGGAGTCGCCGCGCACGACCTGATCCTCCTGGGTGCGGTCAAAGCTGCCCTGGTCAACAGCACCTTGGGCCTCCTCGTTCTCCTACTCGCCCCCGTAGCGACGATGATCTCGCTCGTGTTGATGCTCCGCTCGGTGCGGGTGTCGCTGCCGCACCTTCGCGCCGCAGCGGCCCTGGAGACGGACGGTCGCAGCCGTCGGCTCAGCCTGCTGGAATGCGTTGGCAGCATCGCCGTTCCGTACCTGGCCATCTACGAGGCGTACGGGACGATGCGAGACGAGTTCTCACAGTTCGCATATGAGGTGTGGCGGAACGATCCTATTTCCACGCTGGATCATCTGCCGTTCTCGCCCACTGCCGGTGTCATTTCCGTGGTGGTCGTGGCGGTGGCGCTGCGATTCGTCCTCGGCAAGCTGACCGATCGATCGGCCTTCGGCTGGCTGTCGCCGCTCGGGGCCTACCTGGAGGTCGTCTGGGTCGCGACGGTCGCCTGGACGGTCTCGCTTCTGCGGGGCAACTTCGACGGCTGGTTCGGCCAGCGCCAGGTGAGCGTCTGGTGGCACCAAGCGCTGGACATGCTGCCCGGTCACCAGCTCGGCGCATTGCTGGAGTCGTGGTTCGCCACGTTGTGGGAGAACGTCGACCTCGTCATCCTCGCGCCGGTTGCCTGGCTCACCATGGGTGCCGTCGTCTTTGGCCGCAACATCGAAGAGCCGAAGCTCACCGACGAACGCATCCTCACCGCGACAGCGCGCCGAGTGAGTTCGCTACCGGTCATCCGCATGTTCTCCGGTCCCGTGAACACCGAGCTGAACAAGCGGTTCGGTCCGCTGCTCGGGAGCCTTCGCATGTTCGCCAAGGCCGGGCTCCGCCCGATGCTGCTCTTCTGCCTCGTCTTCGTCCTCCTGGAATGGGCCACGACCGGGCTCTGGGAGCTCGAGCGCATCATCATCGGGCCGCAGGATCTGCAAAAGGTCTGGTGGGGGCTGTCCTACCTGCTCTCCCCGATCAACACGACGGTGCGCTTCGTCGTGCTGGTCTGCCTGCTCGGCGCGGCGACCGACCGCATCCTGCAATCGCGTGAGGCTAGTTGAAGATGAGGTAACTCGGCAGCTCGGTGCTGAGCGACAGGTGCACCTTGCCGGGATAGGCGTACAGCGGCATCACGAAGTACGTCTCGGTACGCCACTGCTGCACCCCGCTCGGGTCCGTGCTCGGCGTCACGCTGGTGCTCGCCGCGGTCTTCGTGGGCCCGGTCTTCGTGGGCGCGGGTGAGGCGCTCGTCCCGGAGCCGGCCGGGCTCGGGCTGGTCGTGGGCTCGATGGCATCCTGGAAGGAACACGGGTAGTAGCCGAGGCTGGCACTGCCCAACTCGTCCGGCCGGGCATCGTACTCGTCTCCAGTCGTCGACAGCAGAGTCACGTTGCACCTGTCGAGCGCTGCTCCCGGCCCGTCGAACGCCAGCACCACCCGGACGACGCGTACGCCCGCCGGAGCGGGTCGGCGTTGCCCGGCGTACCCGGGGAGGTCTTTCGCCTCGGAGACCTCCACGAGGCGGATGCGGACTCCGGCGTACGTGGCCCATTGGCCCTGGGCGACCTGGACCGGCAGCCGTTCCTGACGCTTCCAGAGCGTGTCGTATTCGGTGATGACGGGTGCCAGCAATGCCAGGACCAAGGCCGGGATGAGAAGCAACAGCCCCAGGCCGTTACGCCGCCACCAACCCGGCCCGGTGTTCCGGCCGCGATCCACCGGAGATCGCGGCGGCGCAGTCGGCGTCGCGCCGGGCCGAACCGGATAGCCCGGGTACGCCGGTGCTTGACCCGGTTGCGCCGGAACGCCGTATCCGGGTGATCCATATCCGGGATACGGCTGACCGGGCTGGCCTGGTTGGAAGGGCTGGCCCGGCTGACCGGGTTGGCCCGGCTGGGCGAAACCTGGCGGCGCGTAACCCGGCGGCGCGTAACCCGGTTGCGGTGCGAGCGGGGCAGGCTGAGCCGGTTGCCCGGCTTGCGGGTGACTCGGCTGACCAACCGGTACGCCGGGCTGGGCATATCCCGGCTGGGCGCCGTACGCGGTATTCGGCTGCTGAGCCTGATTCTGCGCTGGATGCTGGGGCGCGTACCCAGGCTGGCGCGGCTGGGCTTGCGCTTGGTTCGGCCACTGCTGCGGGGGGTAGCCAGGCTGCGCTTGTACCGGGTGCGGGGCCTGCGGCGGGTAGGCGGTCCGACCGGGCTGCGCCTGTGCCGGGTATGCGGCCTGACCGGGCTGCGACGGATGGGCAGGCGGCGCGGGTTGTGCCGGATAACCGGGAGCGTGCTGCCCCGAAGCCGGCGGTTGCCTCTGAGCCGACGGGTCGGCCTCGGCGTACGGATCCCATTGCCCGGTCACGAGCTGCTCCTCACGCTGGGAGTCGGAGTGACCCGCGGGCTTTTCGTCACCCGGGGACTCGTGGTCCCCTTCGGGGTCGTCGTCGAACTCGGGGTCGAGGTGGCGCTGGTGCCCGGACTGGGTGTGCTCGTGGGGCTGGTGGACGCGCTGGGGCTCGACCCGGCCCACGTCGGCCGCGCGAGCCGCATCGTCTCCTTGTCGGACTTCCACTTGGTCAGGTCGTCCCGGGTGATCGGCAGGCCGATCTCCGCCATGCCGTCCATCCGATGGTCCAAGGAGTCGGTGGCCAGACGCAGCGACAGATCCAGCGGAACCTCGGTGGGGACCTCGAAGGCGATCTCCACATCGACCGGTATGCCGGGCTGCAGGTTGCGGCCGCCGAGCCCGTCCTGCGTCACCCGGCCGCTCGCTTCGAAGATCCGCTCGGTGCCGTCGCGCAAGGCGGCGTAGAAGACCCGAGTAGGTTCGTGGTTCGCCGTGAGCTGGACCTTGACGATGACCCAGACGCCTTTGCTCTCATGGACGTAACCGGCCGAGCCGATCACCTCGCCACCGCGTACGCCGAGCACCTTCGCGTCGAATGATCGTGTGTGGACGGTCGCCTCCGGCCCACCCCGGGTGATGAAAGGCCGTTGCTGTGTCTCGTCGGATGGCTTGAAGTTGCTGATCACCCCGCCGATGGCGAGGGCCGCCAGGACGAGAGCGGCGGTGCCCAACCGCCGGACGACCGGCCGAGTCGTCGTCGCGCCGTCAGCCATTTCGCTTGTCCTCCACCGGCACGGTCAGGACCGCGCGTGGGGCCAGATCGAGCCACTCCATCAGACCGGTGAGCGAGCTCTCCCGATACGTCTTGCCCATGATCTCTACTTCGATCTTGGTCGGCACGCTGTCGGGCTTCACCTCCCAAAGGAAGGCGACCTTCTCGGTCAGCCCGGGATGCAAAGCCTCGACGCGAGTGCCGTCGCTGGTCACCACGACCTCGCGGGCGAGCTCCGGGCCGTTTCCGTTGAACTCGTAGTGGAGGACGCCGGGAATGTCCTTGGCCAGAACGATGTCCCGGATGTCGTGGCGGCTCTCGACGTCGGTGATCTCGACCTCGGCGATGACGGCCAGCCAGTGATCCGCCTTGTCCTTCAAGCTGATCTGCGGTTCCAGGTCCTTCACGAGGCGTACAGCGGTGATCTTGACGTTCCACGGCGTGCCGGCGTTGACCTCGCCCACCTTGAGCACCGGCTCTGTCTTCTCGACCGGTGCGAAGCCCCCGAACGCGGCGGACACCGCGAGCGCGAGACCGCCCACTCCGTAGAGGAACCACTGCATCGGCGCGCGGGCGATCCTGCCCATGACTCCACTCATGCCACCGATGCCCTCCCCAGAGCTTGCGACTCACACCTACGGCGCGGGTCGAAGTATAGGGACCCGGGACCACATTTCTAGCCGAAGGTGCGTGGTTGCCCGGTCGCCTCCAGCACGGACATCCAGAGGTCACCGTGCGGATCGACCTGGTTACGCTTGCTGATCGCCAAGGAGATCGGCACGTGCACGAACCGGCCTCGCCACCGCCCGACGACCATCGCCGTACGCCCCGCCATCGCGGCGTGCACGGCGGCGTGCGCCAATCGGATGCAATGGACGCTGTCGTAGGGATTCGCGGGCACGCTGCGAATGGCGTAGCTGGGGTCGATGTACTTCATGTTCATCTCAAGCCCGTGCTCCGCGAAGTGATCCGCGATCCGGTGCCGAAGGAACTGCCCGATGTCGCGCAGCCGCCGGTTGCCCGACGCGTCGTGGCCGGGATGGCTGCTGTCGCCGAGCCATTCCTGGCCGGCGCCCTCGGCTGCGACGACGACGGCTCGGCCACGCCGTTCCACCCGGCGACGCAGATGCGCGAGGAAGCCGTTCTCGCCGTCGAGCTCGAACGGAACTTCGGGGATGAGCACGTAGTCGGCGTCATTGTTGGCCAATGCGGCGTAACAGGCGATGAAGCCGGAGTGCCGGCCCATGACGTGGACCAGTCCGACCCCGTTGGGCACCGCTCGCGCCTCGACGCTCGCACCTCGAATGGACTCGGTCGCCTTGGCGAACGCGGTCTGGAAGCCGAAAGACTGATCGATGTACGGAATGTCGTTGTCGATGGTCTTGGGTACGCCGACCACGGCGATCTTGAGGTTGCGTTCCTGGATGGTGTCGGCGATTCGCAGCGCGCCCCGCATCGAACCGTCGCCGCCGATCACGAACAGCACGTTGATGCTCATGTGTTCGAGGCAGTCGACGATCTCCTCGGCGTCCTGCTCACCACGCGACGTACCGAGAATCGTGCCGCCGTACTCGTTGATCCCGCTGACGGTCTGCGGATTCAGCTCGACGACCTCACGCCCGTACTTGGAGATGAAACCCTGGTACCCGTTCCGGAAGCCGTAGATCTTCTTGACCCCGTAGTGGTCGTGCAGCTCCCGGACCAGACCCCGGATGACGTCGTTCAACCCCGGGCACAAGCCGCCGCAGGTGACGATCCCGACCCGGGTCTTCGAGGGCTGGAAGAAGATCTTGCGTCGCGGCCCGGTCGGCTCGAACCCCGGCAGCTGCGCCGAGTCCACTCCCCGCGCGGCGACCATCTGCAGCGTGTCATCGAAGAGCACGAGATCGTCCTCGTGCACGTAATGCTCGGTAGTCGGCCCGTCGGCGGCCAACGAGGCCAGCGGCGAGTCGATCCGGCACTCACCCAGCGTCCGTACCGTGAGATCCGCAGTCCCGGGGGTCATCCGCAAAGATTAACGTGAGTACGTTTCAGCTGGTCAACCACGGGTGTCGGCCGTCTCACACTGCGGTTGCATACCGGGTCGCGCTGGGGTGGTGCCGGTCCGTAGACTCGTGCGCAAGGCCTCGTAGCTCAGGGGATAGAGCACCGCTCTCCTAAAGCGGGTGTCGCGCGTTCGATTCGCGCCGGGGCCACGGTTTCTGCCCGCGTGACCGTTTCGGTCCGCGGGCCGACTGCTTTTCGGTCCAGCCGGTACGCTGGGAGCGCCCTGGACGCCCACCCGCCGTGAAAGAAGTCGATGCATCCGCAGAACCACTGGTACGGCCATTCTCAGTTTCTCGCGGAGTACGCGGGGCTGGGGCCGGATCGCGTACCGCGGATCGACGGCTATCTGCAGCACGGATGGAACGTGCACAACGGGTTCGGTATCCGGACGCCGTTGCTGCCTGCAGTCACGAAGCTCGTCTGGTCTGCTCGGCCGATGCGGCGGGGCTGGCGCTACGGCGACCGGAACTATCGCATCATCGGGTCGCCGTGGGCGTACTTGTTGCAGGTAGCACCGGCCGCGCCGGTCGAGCGCAGTGGCACGATCTTCTATCCGTTCCACGGTATTCCCACGCAGTCGGTGACCGGCGATCACGCCAAGCTCGCCCGCGAGGTACGCGAAACCGAGGAGGGCCCGCTGACGGCCGCCCTCTATTGGCTGGAGTACGAGCAGCCGGCGATCCGCCGGGCGTACGAGCAGGCCGGGTTCCGAGTGATCTGCCATGGGTATCGCCTCGGCGGCTTCGACCGGGGGAGCAACGCGATGCTGCGTAATCAGCTCATGGAGCTGCGCCGGCATCGGCGGGTGGTGTCGAACCGGCTCGCCACGGCTGTGCTCTACGGCGCCAGTGTCGGCTGCGACGTCGGCATCTACGGCGACGAGATGCTCCTGGCCGACGAGCATCCGATCTACGGTGGCAACGCTCGCATCCGGCGTACGTGGCCGCAGTTGCACGCGACCTTCGTGGATCGGGAGGAGGCGGCGGCGGTGGCCGACGAGGAACTCGGGCTGAGCGCGATCCTGAGTCCGGCCGAGCTCGCCGACGCCTGCGGCTGGTCCCGGCCGGAACCGGGTGAGACCGGCCCTGAACTGCCCCATCAGCGAACCGACCGGAGGGACTGAACGTGGACGCGGTCAACCTCACCGGGGAGGAGATGCTGGACTGGGCGGAGCCGTCCGCCGACCGTCCAGGCTCTTCGGCCGTGCTCAATCAGGCCGTCCGGGATGTGATCACGCCGGGCGAGCGCGTTCTCCTCGCCGGGTACGCCGACGAAGGGCTGATCCGGTCGCTGACATCGGCCGGTACGCACGTGGACCTGCTTCTGCGGGGGCTGACCGACGCGGAGTCAGCGAAGACGGCGTACGCCGATCTGGCGGTGACGGTCCACAGCGGAAGCCTGAACATGTTCCCGGAGTCGGGGTACGACGTCGTCCTGGCGCTCGGCGGAACCGCCCGGCTGAACACACCCGAACACGTGCTGAGCTGGCCGGACGCGGTCGCAGCGCTGCGGCGCACGGTCCGGCCCGGCGGCACGGTGGCCGTCGTGGTGGCCAACCCGTTCGGCGTCGACCGCATCGCCGACCCTCGGTCCGGCGTACGCACCACGGACGACGACTGGCCCGCCGGAACGGCGGCGCGCACGGTCACCGGCCTGGCAGACGCGCTGCGAACGCTAGAACTGACCGACGTCCGGACGTTCGCCCTGTTCCCGGGCGTCGAAGTGCCGACGGCGATCGTCGAGCGGGCCGCGATGTCGGAGACTTTCGCCGGCGTGATCACCTCGGCGTGGTCTTCGTCGCCGCAGCACCCGGCGGTCACTGATCTTCGCCGCCTCGTCCGGGAGGCGATCCGCGCCGGGCTGGGCGTCGAACTCGCGCCGGCCTGGCTGTTCGTGGGCCACACGGGGCCCGCCGGCGCGAGCGGAGCAGCGCCAGCGAGGGCGTACGCCGACCGCCCAGTCGCCCCGGAGCTCGCCGTCGTTCAGGCGTACCGCGCCGATGGCAGTACGGGCTGGCACCGGGAGCCGCTCGGCGACCGCTCGCCGAAGACGTCCGGCAAGGTCATGCGCTCGCCGGAGAAGCTGGCCGGACCGGTGAACGCCGGCCCGCTGTTGGAGGACATCCTCCTCGACGCCTGCGGGCAGCACGATCTGACGACGGTACGCACCCTGCTCAGCCGCTATGCCAAGTGGGTGACCGACGCCGGGGCGACCTTGGACAACGTCGTCGTGACCGGCGACGAGCTGGAGCTGCTCGATCCGAGCTGGGAACTCTCGGGCGAGACGACGGCCGAGGTGCTGACGACCCGGGCCTGTCTGCGGCTCGCCCGGCGGTTGCAGTCCGGGGCGTACGAGCACCCGTGGCCGGCCGGAGTAACCGTGGAACGGCTGACGATCTCGCTCGTGGCGACCGCCGGGCTGACCGTCTCCCCCGACGACGTACGCACCGCCGCCGAGCTCGACGCCGAAATCGCCGACGCGATGGGCGTACCGGTCGAGGAGAGCACTGCTCCGCTGGGGCATCGGGAGGCTCTGGCGACCGTCAGTCGGCTGACTGTCGCTCTCGAGGAGGCTCAGGCCCAGGCCAAGGGCCTCGATGAGCTGGTCGCCAAGCGCGATCGACAGATGGCCGATCTACGCCGGTCGATCACGTTCCGGATCGGCCGGGTCGTAACCGGACCGCTGTCCGCGTTGAAGAAGGCGCGCCGCCGCCGCTGACGTTCCCTGCAGATCAGGGTTCTGGGTCGAATCATGCTCCATGATTCGACCCAGAACCCTGATCCAGCGCGAAAACCCAGAACCCTGATCCAGCGCGAAAACCCAGGCTTGCCCACTGACACAGCGAGCGCGTACAGTCATTCTCAGAGTGAGTTAGTCTCATGGAGAGAAGGACAGTACGTGACGGCCGAAAGCGACTTCCTCGAGGCGTACGACCCGCGGGCCTTCCCGGCGACAGCGGTGACGGTCGACGTCGTGGCGCTGACGATCCGCGACGGCCGCCTGCACGTGCTGCTCGTCGAGCGCGGCGAGCACCCGTACGCCGGAAGGAACGCGCTGCCGGGCGGCTTCGTCCGCCAGGAGACGCTGGAGGAAGCGGCGAAGCGCGAACTCGCCGAGGAGACCGGTCTCCGGCCGGAGAATCTCGGGCGGATCCACCTGGAGCAGCTCGCCACCTTCGGCGATCCCGACCGGGATCCCCGGATGCGCGTGGTGTCCGTGGCGTACTTGGCCTTCGCGCCCAGCCTTCCCGATCCGCGGTCGGGTGGCGACGCGAGTGCAGCAGGCTGGTTCCCGGTCGACGACGTCCCGGAGCTCGCCTTCGACCACGGCGACATCTTGGCGGCCGGTCTAGAACGGGCCCGGTCGAAGTTGGAGTACACGCCGTTGGCGACGGCGTTCGTCGGTGCCGAGTTCACCATCGCCGAGCTGCGAGCGGTGTATGCAGCGGTCTGGGACGAGGAGCTACACGCCGGCAACTTCCACCGGAAAGTGCTGTCGGTGCCCGGATTCGTGGAGAGTGTCGGTGCCACGACCGAGCGCGGGGGTGAGCGCGGCGGTCCACGCGCCCGCCTCTACCGGGCGGGTGACGCCCGCCTGCTACACCCGGCACTGTTGCGCCCCACCAGGGAAGACGACGTGCGGTGAAAGCCCCACCAGGTAAGACGACGTGCGATAAAGGAACACGGAGGGGAAGAGATGGGAAGCGGACGCTGGTCAACCGACGTCTACGAAGCCGCCGAGCGGTACCGGGCCGCCACGGGCGGCAGCGCCTTCGCGTACAGCGACAGCGGCGCGCGGACGGTGCATCCCCGGCTCGATCCACGGCTGGCGCGGGTGCGCGAGAGCCGTGACAGCCTCGAACACCCCAGGTCGACGGCGATCTCGGTGCTCTTCGACGTCACCGGATCGATGGGGCATGTGCCCCGCAAACTCCAGACGAAGCTGCCGGACCTGTTCGACCTGCTGATCCGCAAGGGTTACGCCACCGACCCGCAGCTCATGTTCGGGGCGATCGGCGACGCCACCTGCGATCGCGTACCGCTCCAGATCGGACAGTTCGAGTCCGACAATCGGATGGACGACGACCTGGGCCGGATCGTGCTCGAAGGCGGCGGTGGCGGGCAACGCACCGAGTCCTACGAACTGGCCATGTACTTCATGGCGCGGCACACCGACATCGACTGCTTCCGGCGGCGCGGCCGGCGCGGTTATCTGTTCATCATCGGCGACGAAATGGCGTACCCGCAGGTCGATCCGGGCGAGGTCAGCCGGGTGATCGGCGACCGGCTGCCCGAGCCGATCCGCACCGAGGCGATCGTCGCCGAGCTGACCCAGAGCTACGACGTCTACTACATCCTCCCGGCCGGCACGAACTATGCCGGAGACCAGCAGATCCTCGGCTTCTGGCGGCGGCTGCTCGGGCAGAACGTGATCGAGCTGGATGATCTGGACGCGGTGTGCGAGACGATCGCGCTCACCGTCGGCCTCGGCGAACGCGCCATCAGCCTGGACCAGGGCCTCGGCGACCTGGCCGAGGTCGGTTCCGGAGCCGGCCATGTCGTCGGCCGCGCGCTGTCGCGGATGGTCCGCCTGTGACAAACGCCCAGCACACGGTGGTCGTCGACCTCGGGTACGGCGATGCCGGCAAGGGCACAGTCGTGGACTGGCTCTGCGCGACCGGACCGATCTTCGCAGTCATCCGGTTCAACGGTGGCGCGCAGGCCGCCCACAACGTGGTGGCGTCCGATGGGCGCCACCACACCTTCTCCCAGTTCGGCTCGGGCTCATTCCAGCCGGGCGTGCGGACTCATCTCTCCCGTTTCACGGTCGTCGACCCGGTGCTGCTCGCAATGGAGGAACGGCATCTCGCGGCTTTCGGCGTATCCACATGGGAGAGATTGACCATCGATGAGGGCGCGCTACTCGCGACGCCGTGGCACCGCGCGGCCAATCGCCTGCGCGAGACCCGGCGTGGCGGGGAGCGTCACGGTTCGTGCGGAGTCGGCGTCGGTGAGGTGATGGCCTTCAGCCTCGCGCATCCCGACGACGCGCCGCGCGTGGGCGATGTCCGCGATCCGGCGCGGCTTCGTCGCGTTTTCCAGGTGGTACGCGAAAAGCTGAGCACTGAGCTCGGTGACTTGGGATACGACGTTCCCGTCGACGACGTCGCGGCCATATATGAGGATTTCGGGCGCACCGTGTCGATTGTGGATCGCTCCTATTGCGCCGAACTTCTGACGGCTGGACCCTGCGTTTTCGAAGGCGCACAAGGTGTATTGCTCGACGAATGGCGCGGCTGGCATCCCTACACCACTTGGTCGACGACGACTTTCGACAACGCGTCGACGCTGTTGGCCGAGGCCGGGCAGCAGGCTCGCCGACTGGGCGTCGTACGCGCTTACACGACGCGGCACGGGCCGGGACCGATGGTGACGGAGAACTCCGAGCTGACCGCCGCATTGCCTGATGTGTACAACACCGATGGGCGTTGGCAGGGAGCCTTTCGGGTCGGACATTTCGACGCCGTCGCGCACCGGTACGCGGTCGAAGTGTGCGGCGGCGTGGACGGCCTGGCCGTCACCCATCTCGACGTGGCCTCGCGTACGCCCGACCTGCGAATGTGCTCGTCCTACTCGACCTGCGACCGGATCGTGCCGGGCGAGTTCGGGGATCTGGCGTACCAGGAGAAGCTGACCGCTGAGTTGTTCACGGCGGAACCGATCCTCGCCGGTACGCCGACCGCCGACGCGATTTCGTCCGCCCTGGACGCGCCGGTGCTGCTGGAGTCATGGGGGCCGACGGCGGCGGACAAACGCGCGCGGGCATGATCTCAGGGATGGAGATCCGTCCCGCACGGCCCGAGGACTACGACTCGGTCGTCGCCGTCGTCGACGACTGGTGGGGCCGGCCGATCGCCGGTGTGCTGCCCCGGCTGTTCTTCGACCACTTCCACCGGACGAGCCTGATCGCCACGATGGACGGCACGCTGGCCGGGTTCCTCGTCGGCATCCTGTCACCGTCCGAACCGGCGGAGGCGTACATCCACTTCGTCGGGGTCGCGCCGGCGGCTCGGGGCACCGGGCTCGGCCGGGTTCTCTACGAGCGCTTCTTCGACCTTGCCCGGGCCGACGGGCGTACGCGGATCGGGGCGATCACCTCGCCGGTCAACGCGGGGTCGATCGCCTTCCACCAGCGCATGGGGTTCGCCGTACGCGGTCCGGTCGAGGCGTACGACGGGCCGGGCAAGGACATGATGGTGTTCTCCCGCCCCCTGTCCCGTTGATCATGAACCTAGGGTTCCGTCCGACGGCGCGTCGAACCCCCTAGATTCATGATCAACGGGACGAGGCGGGTGGGCTGTGTGCGTACCAGCTAAATCGCCAGACGCAGACCGGGTGTCGCCGCGACGACCGGACACCGCGCGAACGCCGCGGCCTCCGCGAGCAGCGCGGCCGGATCGTGCCACGGCCGAAGATGCGTGATGACGAGCAAACGCGCACCAGCCGACGTGGCGAGACGGCCCGCGTCGCCGGCGCTCAGATGGCGCTTCTGCCGGTCGGCGTCGAAGCCGGGGCTCTCCGGCTTGCGCGTTATCCGGGATAACGCGCCCTAAAAACGAAGCAAGGCCGCGTTATCCCGGGATAACGCGGCCCCGCAGACAAGCAGCGGCCCCGCAGAGGAGCAGGAAGGTCAGCGCCGACCGATGTCGATCCGGTCGCCTCGATCGTCGAAGAAGTGCAGCGCCTCCATCCGCACCGACACGGCCAGCGGATGACCGCTCGTCACCTGCGGATAGGGGGCAAGCCGGACGGCCAGCTCGGCCGGGCGGCGGTGGTGGCGGCCGTCGCTCAGGACGCTGGTGCGCTCGGCGACCGCGGTGGTGGAGGCTGGGTCGCGCGGGGCCGACCGACCGCTGAGCCGGCTGAGGACGTGGCCGAAGCGGCGCAGACCTCGGGTGCCGTTCTCTTCCGCGCCTTCGGCCGGGGCTCCGCCCAGTTCGTCGATGACCACGGCGGTCGCGCCGATGTCGACGAAGGCCAGCGACTCGTGGCCGTGGTGTTCGAGGTAGCGGATGCGGCCCTGCAGCACGTCGCCGGGGGTGTCCGGGGAGACCGGCATGAGGGCCTCAGCGCGTACGCCGACGACGATGCGCTCGCCGTGGTAGTGCGACACGGCCCGGGCGCGGATGTCGTCCCAGCGCAGGTAGAGCGACTGCTCTCCGAGGTTGAGCTGGACGTAGCGATCCAGGTGGACGTAGACCGACGCCTCCAGGAGGTTCATCCGGGGGCTGCCGAGGAACGCCGCGACGTAAAGGGTCGCCGGCTTGCCGTACACCTGGGTCGGGGTGCCGACGTCCTGCAGGACGCCTTTGCGCATGATCGCGACCCGGTCGGCCATGGTCAGCGCCTCGGCCTGGTCGTGCGTCACGTAGATGGTGCTGACCCCGAGCTCGTGGACGAGCCCGGAGATCTCGGCGCGCAGTTCGGCGCGCAGGCCGCTGTCCAGGTTGGACAAAGGTTCGTCCATGAGGAACAGACCGGGCCGGCGGACGATCGCGCGGCCCATCGCGACCCGCTGCCGCTGACCACCCGAGAGCTGGCTGGGCTTCCGTGCCAGCACGTCCCCGATGCCGAGCGCGGCGGCGACGTCGGCGACGCGCTCCGATCGAGGCTGTGGCTCGATTCCGGACAGACGCAGCGGGAAGCCGATGTTGTCCCCGACCGTCATGTGCGGATAGAGCGCGAAGTCCTGGAATACCATGGCAATCCGCCGGTCGCGCGGCGCGAGCTGGTTCGCCAGTACGCCGTCGAGCATGATCGCGCCGCTCGTCGGGTCCTCCAGCCCGGCGACCATGCGCAGCACCGTGGACTTGCCACAGCCGGACGGGCCGAGGAGGACCATGAACTCCCCGTCGGCTACATCCAGGTTCACATTGTCGACCGCGACCGTCCCATCCGGGAAGACCTTGGTCACGTCCTTGAGCGCGACGGTAGTCACCGTCACCTCCCACACTGTTCCGGCCGCAAGTCTCGTAACTGTGACGAAAACCTCTCGGTCAGTACATCGGGTAAACGTTTGATGTTCAGCCCGTATTCGCGCCGTTACGCAGCAGCTAGATGGAGGGGCCTTGTCGTCGCGCGGCCTTGTACCCCCATCGCAGCGCGGAGTAAACCGGGTACATCCGCCGCGCCAGCAGACCGTATTTGATCTGATGGATTCGACCGCCGGGCGGCGTCCAGCCGGGTGGGGCGTACCGGCGTTGGAAGGCCGACAGGCGACGGAAGAATTCCTGACGAAGGCGGCGGTCGGAGATGCGCGCGTCGTTGCCGAGCACTGCGATGCCCTGCCGCATCGACTGTTCGAACAGGACCGGCCGGAGCGAATGATCGGCTGGCACCGCCGCGAAGACCAGCTCCCAGTGGTGGATCATGCCGAGATGGCGCGCGCCGCCGGTCGACGTGATCGCCCCTTCCCGCAGCCGGTAGTAGACGCAGACCTGGTCGAGGAAGGCGATCTGGCGCGCCGCGAGCACCGCCGGATACGTCCAGGACACGTCCTCGTACAGCCCCGGATGAAAGCGCAGTCCTTCGTCGAGGAGGAACTGGCGGCGTACGACCCGGTTCCAGGCCACGTGCAGCAGCCCGAGGACCGAGGGCCGCTCGACCGCCGTGAAGACCTCCGGCCCCGGCGAGCGCGCCAACGCTCGGGCCATCGCGCTGCGCTTGCTCGCCCCGGTGCGCTCGAAGTGCCGCGCGAAGTCCACGATCAGCATGTCCAGCGTCGGCTCCAGGCGCTTGGTCACCGCTTCGATCGCGCCGTCGGCCAGCCAGTCGTCGCTGTCCACGAACCAGACGAAATCGCCGGTCGCCACGTCCAGGCCCGCGTTTCGGGCCCGGCCCAGGCCAACATTCTCCTTCAGATGTCGTACGCACACCCGACTGTCGCGGGCGGCGTACTCGTCGGCGATGTCACCCGAGCCGTCGGGCGAGCAGTCGTCCACGACGATCAGCTCGAACTCCTCCGGCGCCGTACGCAGGATCGAGTCGAGGCACTGCCTCAGGTAGGCCTCGACCCGGTAGACGGGCACGACGACGCTCAGCAACGGCACGCTGCATCATCGCATGCCAGATGCGACCTTTCGGATGGATCCGACAGATCAGGCAGCGGCTGGCGTGGGAGCCGGAACCGGCTCGCCCTTGTACGCCGCGAGCGCCTCCTCGACGGTGCCGTCCACCCGCAGCTCACCCTTGTCGAGGAACAGGCCCCGGGTGCAGAAGCCGGTCAGGTCGCCCTCGTTGTGGGAGACGAGCACCATCGTGCGGCCCTCGGCGAGCAGCCGCCGCATGGTGGCGTAGCACTTGGCCCGGAACTCGGCGTCGCCGACCGCCATGACCTCGTCGACCAGCAGGATCGGGTGCTGCAACTGGGAGATGATCGAGAAGCCCAGCCGGACCTTCATGCCCGAGGAGTAGTGGCGTACGGGCGAGTCGATCGACTTGGCGACCTGCTCCCCGGCGAAGTCCACGATCTCGTCGAACTTCGCGGCCACCTGCTGCTTGGTCAGCCCGTGCAGGGAACCCACCAGGTTCAGGTTCTCCCGCCCGGTCAGGTCGTTGGAGAAGCCGGCCGACAGCTCCAGCAACGGCGCCACCCGTCCGCGTACGCGGATGTTGCCCTCGTCCGGGATGAGCACCCCGGCGATGAGCTTGAGCAGCGTGCTCTTGCCGGTTCCGTTCTTGCCGATGACCCCGATGGCCTCACCGGGCGTGATGTCGAAGCTCAGGTTGCGCAGCGGCCAGAACTCGCCGTCCACACCCTTGTGGATGGCGCGCTTGCGGCCGTGGAAGACCAGTTCCCGAACCTGAAGGTTGCGCCGCCGACCTTTGACGAACCGCACGCCGAGGTTGCGGGCGCTGATGATGGGTTCGCTCACGGGGTCACAGCTCCTTGAGAACCGAGGGCTCGAGCTTGTGGAAGGTCCACCAGCCGAAGAGAAGGACGAGCACACAACCGACGGCACAGCTGATCAGCAGACCGGCCGACGGCCACTCCTGGGGGAACCAGGCGGAGTGCTGGAGCTGCATGATCCCGACCAGGGGGTTGGCCTGATAGACCGTCTTCACCCACTCGGGGACGTCCTTGGAGTTGACCACCTTCTCCAGCGGGTAGATCACCGGAGCGGCGTACAACAGGATCCGCTGCGCGAGCCGGATGAACCGCTCGACGTCGGGCAGCATCACGTTGAGGCCGCTGAGCAGCAACGCGATGCCGGTCAGCAGGATGAACTGCAAGATGATCGCCAGCGGGATGGCGACCGCCGTACGCCAGGTCACGTGGCCGTGGAAGATGATGGCCGCCGCGATCAGCACGGGGATGCCGGCGAGGTACTCGGCGAACCGGCCGGTGACCCGGCCGAGCGGGAAGATCTCGCGCGGCACCTTGATCGTCGTGATGAGCCGGGCCTGCGCGGTGAGCGCGGTCGTCGACTCCGACAACGCGCTGCTGAACCACTGCCAGGCGAAGATGCCGGAGAGGATGAACAGCGGGTAGGAGGCGCCCTCGAAGGTGTTCCGGCTGCCGTAGAGGACCCCGAAGACGAACCAGTAGATCAGGCCCATCGAGAGCGGCTCGATCAGCGACCACAGGTAGCCGAGGACCGACTGCTGGTACTTGACGGCCAGGTCGCGCTGCACGAGCACACGCAGCGTGCTGCGATGGCCCCAGACCCCGGCCACGCTCGTACTCACCCAGGACCTCCCGGCGTCGTCATCCTCAAAGACTGTGGGCGCAAGGGTAACAGCGCTCTCGCCCTCGGACAGACCCACGGTCAGCACTCGATGACGTTGACCGCAAGGCCGCCGCGGGCGGTCTCCTTGTACTTGACCTTCATGTCGGCTCCGGTCTCCCGCATCGTCTTGATCACCTTGTCGAGGCTGACGTAATGGTCCCCGTCACCGCGAAGCGCCAGGCGTACTGCCGTGATCGCCTTCACACTGGCGACGGCGTTCCGCTCGATGCAGGGGATCTGCACCAGTCCCCCCACAGGATCGCAGGTCAGGCCGAGGTTGTGTTCCATGGCTATTTCGGCGGCGTTTTCCACCTGTTCGGGCGTACCACCCATCACTTCGGCCAAACCTGCGGCCGCCATCGAACAGGCCGAGCCGACCTCCCCCTGGCAACCGACCTCGGCTCCGGAGATCGAGGCGTTCTCCTTGAACAGGACGCCGACCGCGCCCGCGGTCAGCAGGAACCGGATGATGCCGTCGTCGTCGGCTGACGGAACGAACCGGGCGTAGTAGTGCAGAACTGCCGGGACGATACCCGCTGCGCCGTTCGTCGGAGCCGTCACGACGCGGCCGCCCCCGGCGTTCTCCTCGTTCACGGCCAGCGCGAACAGCGTCACCCAGTCCATGACGCGCAACGGGTCGGTCATCCCCAGCCGGCCGACTTCCGACTGGAGTTGACGACGGAGTTCGGCGGCGCGACGGCGTACCTTGAGGCCGCCGGGCAGCGTGCCCTCCCGGGTGCAGCCCGCCTCGACGCAGTCGGCCATGACCTGCCAGATGTGCAGCAGACCCGCCCGGACGTCGGCCTCCGAGCGCCAGGACAGTTCGTTGGCCAGCATCACGTCGCTGATCCGCAGCCCGGTCTCCCGCGTATGCGCCAGGAGCTCCGCGCCGGTGCTGAACGGATAGCGCACCGGGGTGTCGTCCGGCTTGATCCGATCCGCTCCGGCCGCCGCCTCGTCGACGACGAATCCGCCGCCCACGGAGTAATAGGTCCGGGAGCGCAGCACCGTGCCGGCGGCGTCCCGGGCGGCGAAGGTCATGCCGTTGGGGTGATAAGGCAACGCCCGCCGCCGGTGCAAGGTCAACTCGATGGCGGCGTCGTGTACGCCCAGCAGAGCTACTTGCCCGGCCGCCCGCATCGCGGCGGCGCGCTCGTCGGCGGTCTGGGTGTCGACGGTTTCGGGGTCCTCCCCGGCCAGCCCGAGGAGCACCGCCTTGTCACTGCCGTGCCCGTGGCCGGTCGCGCCCAGCGAGCCGAACAACTCGGCCTGGATCGAGGCCACTTCGGCGAGGACGCCGTCGGCCTTCAATCCGCCCACGAACGTCCGGGCGGCCCGCATCGGTCCCACCGTATGCGAGCTCGACGGGCCGATACCGACCTTGAACAGGTCGAAAACGCTGATCACAACACTCCTCCGGGCCGAGACCGCACCTCGTCGTGCTCGTTCCCGGCAGGCCCCCAGCCTACTGTGCCCGGCTGGGGGCAGCCGTCCGCGTTCGGCTGGTCACCGCGTTCGAGTGCGCGCCGTCACGCCGGTCGGGTCAGGCGTTCGAGAAGTCGACCGTGGCGGTGTAGCCCAGCGACCTCATCATCCCGACCAACATGGCCCGAGTGTTGTTCTCCGCTCGCTTCTTCAGTTCGCTCGCGGTGGCCGCCTCGCCCAGCTTCTGCTCGGCCAGGACCATGACCTCCTGCTTGCGATTGGGGTCCCCGGCGAAGAAGTCGCCGACCCGGTTGAACAGGCCGCGCTCCTCGGCGAAGGCGTAGCTGCGTTCGAGATCGAGGTGAGGCTGCTCCAGCTGCGGCGACGGCAGTGTGATCTGCACCGTCTTCTTCGCGTCGTCCTGCACGATCGCCTTGTCCGTCAGCGTCCCGAACTCGACGTACGCCTGGACGGTCCCATACGCGACGTAGAGAACCCGGTCGTTGACCAGGAAGTCCGGAATGTACTTCCGATCCTTCTTCAGATCGATGACGACCTGGAACTCCCCCTCGGCGGCGACGAACCGGCTGAGGTCCTTGATCGAGATGAGCAGCGGCGGTTGCTGCTTGACCACGGTCTGCTTGGCGAACGGGTTGTGGAACTCGGGCAGGATTCCGGTGAGGTTGATCCCGAGCACGGCGACGGCGCCGAGCCCGACGATCATGAAGAACCAGAAGACCTTGCGGCCGAAGCCGGACGAGCGCGGTTCGAGGATGTACGCCGGGCCGGGGGATCCGGGCAGCACCTCGGTGTCCGGCTCGGCCTGATGGGTGATCCCACGGGTCGGGTCGTCGCTCATCTCGCGTCTCCTCCCAGACCGGTTCTACTGCCGGGCTGACGGTGTTGTCCTAAACGGTAAGGCCCGCGTACGACAGCCGAAACCCCTTGATCCGCGCGGGCCGGGCGGGGGACGGCCGGACCGGGTCGGACGGGCACGAGGTGCCCGAAATGACACGGCGCTAAACAGCTGGTCACCGGGCGTAGCCGTCGATGGACGGCCAACCGGGCGTTAACGGAAGAACAACGATGGGTGCGCTAGCCTCTAGCACCATGCTCACCGTCGCCGAAGTCAAGGCCCGTACCTGCAAGGAACGGGACTCCTGGTGGACCGTTCTGCTGGTCGATCCGATCGCGGTCCGGCTCACCCGGCTGGTGTCCGGTGTCCGCTGGATCACCCCGAACCGGATCACCTTGACGGCGTTCGCCATCGGCCTGATCGCGGCGGCCTGCTTCACCCGGGCGACGGCGGGCTGGCTGGCAGTCGGCGCGGTGCTCTACTACGTGGGCTTCCTGCTCGACTGCATCGACGGCAAGATCGCCCGGCTCAACGGCACCGGCTCGATCTTCGGCATGTGGCTCGACTACATCCTCGACCACGTCCGCATCATCACCTGCGTCACGGCGCTCTTCGGCGGCCAGTACGCGGCCACGAAGAACGTGGCGTACCTGATCGCCGGGGCGGGCGCGCTCGTCCTCGAACTCTTCCACTACGTGAACTCGCAGGAGATCTTCCAGATCAACACCGAGATGCGTACGCGGCTGGAAGCCCGCCGGGCCGAGGCGGGGCTGGCGTCGGCGGTGGACGCGGCCGAGGCGGGCAAGCGCCCCGGCAACCGGTCGATCATGCAGCTCACCGGCAACGACCAGGGCCTGTTCGGCCGCGTACGCGGTTGGCTGAGGCGCAGCCGGATCCGCCCGCACCTCGTCGGCGGCATCGAATTCCAGATGTCCCTGCTGATCGTGGCCCCCCTGGCCGGTGCGATCTTCGGCGGCGGCGCGATCATCGGGGTCACCGTCGGGGCGGCCGCCCTGATGATCCTCTTCGAGCTGGCCGTGATCTTCATGGTCTACCGGGCCGCCCGGTCCGTGACCAGTCAGATCGCCGCGATTCGCGTACCTGGGCAACAGTCCGATGCGCTAGCGTTTACCGGCGGTTTCCCCCCAGTTCAACCACGCGCGAGCGAAGACGAAGCAGGCAGGGCCCGAACATGACGCTGTTCCCGTTGGCCGAGGTCAAGGAGCGCACCTACAAGGACCGGGACTCGTGGTGGACCGTCCTGCTGGTCGACCCGATCGCGGCCCGCATCACCCGCCGCGTCGCGACCGTACGCGCGCTGACCCCCAATCGCATCACGCTGATCGCCTTCGCGATCGGTCTCGCCGCCGCGGCCTGCTTCGCCACGGCCGACCCGCTGTGGCTGGTCCTGGGCGCGTTCTTCTATCACCTGAGCTTCACCTTCGACTGCGTCGACGGCAAGGTCGCCCGGCTGACCGGCACCGGCTCGATCTTCGGCGCGTGGCTGGACTACATCCTCGACCGCATCCGCATCGTCGCCTGCACCGCCGCGCTCATGGGCGGCCAGTACGCCGCCACACACAATGCCGCGTACCTGGTTCTGGCGACCGTGGTGATCTTCCTGGACATGTTCCGCTACCTCAACGCACTGGAAGTCGCCAAGGTCCACCGCGAGGTCAGCAGCCAGGTCGAGGGCAGCGGTGTGCCGGTGAACGCGTCCGGCGCGGTCCGGATGACCGCCCTCGCCGGGAACGGCAAGCGCAGCCTGTTCTCCCGGGCCCGCCGCCTGTTGCAGCGCAGCCGCATCCGGCCGCACCTGTTCGGCGGCATCGAATTCCAGATGGCGGCCTTCATCGTCGCGCCGGCCGTGGGGGCGTTCGCCGCGGGCGCGATCATCTGGGTGATCCTCGGGGCCGCCGCCCTGACGGTCCTCTTCGAGCTGGCCGTGATCTACATGATCTACCGCGCCACGCAGGTCGCTGACCGGCGCTCCCGAGCCACTGCCGCCACCGTTCCCGGCCAACCGACTGCGGCCGAGGTGCCTGAGACCGCCTCCCTCTGACCCGATCCTCCCGCCCTCGCGCTCGCCGTGCACCGCGGGCTCGCCCAGCGCTGGATCAGGGTTCCGGGCCGAATCATGAAGCAAGATTCGACCGAGATCCCTGATCTGGCGCCAAGCGAAGCGCGAAGCAGCGCCTACGGGAAGTGCGGCAGGATCGGCGTACTGAGATCTTTGGCCAGCGCCGCCGCGCGTACGGCGTCCACAGTGGTCAAATCCGCCAGCTCGCGCAGTGTGACGACGGTCGGCGGCAACATCGACAGCTCGCCCGCGGCGTACCCGTCGAGGGCTGTGGCGGCCGTCAGCCACCGATGCTCCTCGGTCTCGCCGTTCACTTGCACCACGTCGGTCTCCGGCCCGACCACGCCGACGAAGAAGTACGTGTCGAATCGCCGGGGCTCGAAAACCGGCGTCACCCAGCGGGACCAGGGCAGCAGCTCGGTGGGCTCGACGACGAGCCCGGTCTCCTCGGTGACCTCCCGCAACGCGGCCCGGGCGGCGATCTGCAGCTCACTGCCGCCGGGTTCGGCGTCGGCCGGATCGGCGCTTCCCCCGGGGAAGACCCAGCGGCCGCCGAAGACCATCTTCACGGGACGGCGCATGAGCAACACCGCACCGTCCGGGCGGCGCAACACCGCCGTCGCGGCCAGCCTCGGCACGGCCGGCGTCGCCCCCGAGGCGGCGAAGCGCTCCGCCTGCTCCCGGAAGTACGCGAGGTCGGCGCCGGGGATGCCGTCGAACGGATTGGTCATCCTGGGAGCGTACGTGGCTAGAAGCCGAGGAGGCGGCGGACGTCGGCGGTCAGCGGCGACGGCCCGAGCGGCTCGCCGTCGATCGACCGCAGCTCGGCGACGCCCCGGATGCTGGAGATCAGCCAGGCTCCGTCGGCCCCCACGAGACCGGCCGGCGTGACCAGCTCCTCCCCGGCGGTCAGACCGAGGTCGCCTGCCCGGTCGAGGAGATGCCGCGCGGTCGTCCCGGCCAGAATCCCAGTCTCCGCCGAAGGCACGGTGAGCAGCCGCGACCCGTCCCGCCACACCACCGTCGCGGTCGGCGCCTCGAGGACGTAGCCGTCGGCCGACACCCAGACGACGTCGTCGGCTCCTTGGGACCACGCCCAGCGCTGGGAGGCCATGTTGATCGCGTACGACAGCGACTTGACCCCGCCGAGCAGCCAAGGAGCGGGCGTACGCACGCCGACGGCGTACCCGAGGGTCGCTGTGCGTACGCGGACCCCGGTGTCCCGGGCGTTGATCGAGGCAACACCGACTGGGGACGCCATGACCAGGAACGTCGGCTCGCCGCCCTCCTCCGGCCCCCGGGTGCAGATGAGTCGCAGCGAATGCTCCTGCGGCCCGACCTGCGCGCATACCTGGTCGATCAGGTCACCGACCGCGTCCGGGGCGGGCAGCGGCAGCTCCATCCGCGCGGCCGAGCGACCCAGCCGGATGAGGTGCTCGTCGAGCATCCAGGGCTTGCCGCCCCGGACGTGGACGGCCTCGAACACTCCGTCGCCCCGCAGCAGGCCGAGATCGTCGGCGCGCAGGACGGGGGTCGCGGGGTCGACGAGGCCGCGTCCGAGCACGGCGAGAACAGTGACGGTCACGGCTGGCAGCCTAGCCCGGAACCCTTCGGCGGTTGATCACGACCATCGGGGCTACGACACACCGTCATAGGGGACCCTAGGTTCATGATCAACGGGAGAAGGGCGGGGCGAACTATGATCGACGGGTGTCCGACTCCCTCGCCCGCGCGCTGAAGGAGCGAGGCTTGCGCCTGACCGCCCAGCGGCAACTGGTCCTGGAGGCCGTGCGGGAACTGGGCCACGCAACGCCCGACGAGATCCACGCGAAGGTGCAGTGCATCGCCTCCGGCGTGAACATCACGACCATTTATCGCACCCTGGAGCTGCTCGAAGACCTGGGGCTGGTGACGCACGCGCACCTCTCGCACGGCGCGCCCACCTTCCACGCCGCCGAGGACCGCCACGTGCACCTGGTCTGCCGGGCCTGCGGCCACGTGCAGGAGCTGGCGGTGGAGAGCGTCACACCATTGGCTCAACAGCTGCGCGCCGAGCGAGGATTCAATCTGGATGTGGGGCACGTCGCCCTCTTCGGAACCTGCGGGAGCTGTCAGTGACCGTCGTGATGATCTCCGACCTTTCGCCCGAGTCGCGGGACGCCGGCGTACCGGCGCACTTCGGGGATCCGCTCCGGGAGCAACGGCTGCTCGCAACCGAGGTCGGCCTGGTCGACCGCAGCAATCGCGGGGTGCTCGCGATTCCGGGCGCGGACCGGTTGAGCTGGCTGCACAGCATCACTACGCAGCACCTCACGGCGTTACAGCCCGGTCAGGGGACCGAGACGTTGTTCCTGTCGCCGCACGGTCACGTCGAGCATCACGCGCTCGTCACCGACGACGGCGAGACGACGTGGCTCGACGTCGAGCCGGGCACCCAGACCGACCTGCTCGCCTTCCTCGAGCGCATGCGCTTCCTCATGCGGGTCGAACCGGCCGATGTCACGGCGAGCTGGGCGGTGCTCAGCCTGGTCGGCCCGGCCGCGGCCAAGATCGTGGACCTGCCCGCGCCGGCCGTCGCGCCGGTGCCCGGTCCGAAGTTCGCCGCCGGTTCCATCGCACCCCTTCCGACCAGCTTGTACGCCGTCAAACCGGCCTTCGGCGGGTGGGCGCGCCGGGGTGAGCTGGGCGTGGACCTGCTCGTACCCCGGGAGGCCGTCGAGGCGGTCGCCGACGAACTCGACGTGCCCCGGGCCGGGCTTTGGGCGTACGAGTCGATGAGAGTGGAAGCCCGGCGGGCCCGGCTGGGACTGGAGACCGACCACCGCACGCTGCCGGCGGAGGTGGACTGGACCGCGGACGCCGTGCATCTGGAGAAGGGCTGCTACCGCGGCCAGGAGACGATCGCGCGGGTGCACAACCTCGGCCGGCCACCGCGCCGCCTGGTGTTGCTGCACCTGGACGGCATCGCGACCGACCAGCTGCCACCGCCCGGGACGCCGGTGACCGGTAACGGCCGGGCGATCGGTTTCGTCGGTACCGCGGTGCAGCACCATGAGCTCGGGACCATCGCCTTGGCCCTCATCAAACGGAATATCTCCGACGAGACCCCCCTCATGGTCGGAGAATCTGTCGCCGCCATCGACCCGGAGTGAAAAAACTTCTCCGACGTGGCATTATGCGGCCATGACGACGACGACGTTGATCACGGTTGCCCCCACCGGGGCCGAGTCGGCGAAGGCCGACGTGCCCGCCCTTCCGGTCACCCTGGACGAGTTGGTTGCGACCGCGCAGGAATGCGAGGCCGTCGGGGCGAGCGTGATCCACGTCCACATCCGCGACGAGAAGGCGCAGCCCACGCTGGACCAGGGACGGCTGCGCGACACCGTCGCCGCACTGCGCGAGAGCACCGATCTGATCGTGCAGCTGTCCTCCGGCGGCTCGGTGCACGACCCGGAGGAGGCCCGGCTGGCCGTCCTCGACGCCGCGCCGGACATGGCGAGCTGCACGATGGGCACGGTGAACTTCGGTGAGGACGTCTTCCTCAACCGCTGGGAGTTCATCGTCGAGCTGCACACCCGCATGCAGGAGCGCGGGATCGTCCCCGAGTACGAGATCTTCGACCTCGGCCATCTGTGGGCGCTTCAGCGGCTGCTGGACAAGTACGGCCTGCCCGCGGGCGGGCATGTGCACGTCGACTTCGTCATGGGGGTGCCAGGCGGCATGCCGGGCACCACGGCCGCGCTCGTCGCCTGCACTACCGCGCTGGCCGAGCTGCCCGCCGGGACCACCTTCTCGGCCACTGGGATCGGGCGTACGACGTTGCCCGTTCTTCTCGCTTCGCTGTCCGCCGGCGGGCACCTCCGCGTCGGCATGGAAGACACGATCACGTACGCCAAGGGCCAGCCGGTCGAGTCGAACGCCCAGCTAGTGGCCCGAGCGGCGGGGTTCGCCCGGCTCGCCCAGCGTCCGCCCATGAACTCCGCGCAGGCCCGCCAGATGCTGGGCGTACGCCCATAGGCCCACATCTTGCTCGCCAAGTGCGGTTAGGGTGGGTAGCGTCCTGACGACGACGGTCGCCCGGACGTGGTGGCGGCGTGTCCGAGGGAGGGGGCGGCACAGTGATCTTCAAAGGCGTCCGGGACGGGCGCCCTTATCCGGAGCACGGCTACTCCCTGAAGCAGTGGTCCGAGATCCCGCCCCGGCCCATCCGGCTCGACCAGCTCGTCACCACCAAGCGCGAGCTCGCCCTGGACAAGCTGCTCGCCGAGGACTCCACCTTCTACGGCGACCTCTTCCCGCACGTCGTGCAGTGGGAGGGCGCCATGTACCTGGAGGACGGCCTGCACCGGGCCCTGCGGGCGGCGCTGCAACAGCGGCACCAGATCCACGCTAGGGTGCTGGTCCTGTGACGACTGCCGCCTGGGACATCCTTCAGTTCGACGCGCTGCTGACCGACGAGGAACGCGACATCCGTGACGCGGTACGCGCGCTGCTCGACAAGAAGGTCCGCCCGCACATCGCCGGCTGGTTCGAGCAGGCCGCACTGCCAGCTCGCGAGCTCGCCCGCGACTTCGGCGAACTGGGCCTGCTGGGGATGCGCCTGCGCGGGCACGGCTGCGCCGGGATGTCCGCGGTGGCGTACGGGCTGGCCTGTCTCGAACTGGAGGCGGCGGACTCCGGCATCCGATCGCTGGTCAGCGTCCAAGGCTCGCTGGCGATGGAGGCCATTCACGCGTACGGCTCCGCGGAGCAGCAGGACCGATGGCTGCCCGGGATGGCGCGCGGCGAGCTCATCGGCTGCTTCGGCCTGACCGAGCCCGATCACGGCTCCGACCCGGCGTCCATGGCGACCCGGGCGGTCGCCGACGGCGACGGCTGGCGCCTGCACGGCGTCAAGATGTGGATCACCAACGCGCCGGTCGCCGACATCGCCGTCATCTGGGCGCGCGTACCGGAGGTGGGGGTGCGCGGGTTCCTCGTGCCGCTGGACACCCCCGGCGTGACCGTTCGCGAGATCACCCAGAAACTCTCCCTGCGAGCCAGCCTCACCGGCGAGATCGTCCTCGACGACGTACGCCTTCCCAGCGATGCGATCCTGCCCGGTGCGACCGGGCTGCGAGCGCCGTTGTCCTGCCTCACCGAGGCCCGCTACGGCATCTCCTGGGGAGCGCTCGGGGCGGCCCGCGACTGCCTGGAAACGGCGTTGGCGTACGCGACGACCCGGGAGCAGTTCGGCAAACCGCTCGCCGGCTTCCAGCTGACCCAGGCGAAGCTGGCCGACATGGCCCTGGAGCTGCAGAAGGGCCTGCTGCTGGCGCTGCACCTCGGTCGCACCGCCGACGCCGGGCGGATGACGCCCGCGATGGTGAGCCTGGCCAAGCTCAACAGCACCCGCGAGGCACTGGCGATCGCCCGGGAATGCCGCACGATCCTCGGCGCGAACGGCGTCTCCGGCGAATACCCGCTCATGCGGCACGCCAACAATCTCGAGAGCGTGCTGACCTACGAGGGCACCGCCGAGATCCACCAGCTCGTGATCGGGCAGACGCTCACCGGCGTCGCCGCCTTCTCCTGACCCTCGGTCCCGACTTTCGGGCGCGTTGCGCGCCGGCGTTTCGTGCTGGCGTTTCGTGCTGGATCAGGGTTCCGGGTCGAATCTTGCTTCATGATTCGACCGAGATCCCTGATCCGGCGCCGGGTCAGCGGGCGGTCAGGTGCGAGAGGTCGGCGAGCGCGAGGCGTACGTTGCGATTGACGACCGTCACCAGCTCCAGCTTGCCGCTCTCGATCCCCCACGCCACGATCACAGTCGCCCGGTCGCCGTTCGCCGAGATCAGCACCGTCGAGGCGTCCAGCCAGCCCACCGGTTCGACCCGGTCCGCCTCAGTCTTCATCGTCTCCACGAGTACGCGTAAAACCGCGCCCGTCGCCGCGCGTACCGCCGCAGTGCCACTGATGACCTCGCCGAACTGCGCGGGGACATGGCCGGGGGTCTGACAGCGGCGTACCAGCCGGCCGCGGTCGGCCGGATTCGGGCCGGTGGCCAGCGAAAACCCCAATCCGCGCCACAGTCCCACCCAGGGTACGAGTTCGCCCTGGAGACTGACGTCGATCGGCTCGGTCTTGTTGGCGGTGTACCGGCGTACGCGAGCCGGGGCGGTCAGCGGTCGCCCGATCGCCAGCAGCTCGGTCGAGCGCAGGATCGGATCGCCGGTCATCGGGTCCGTATATCCCTGTGGTGCCACGACATCGCTGAGGTCGACCGCTTGCAGCAGGTCGGTCAGCTGACCGTCGGCCCGTACGACCTGGCTTCCGCCGACCGCGGAGTACAGCAAGTGCTGATGATCGAGCCAGATCGGCGGGCTCACCGTCGTTACCTTGTCGAGGATCTGGATCACTCCGGTGCTGACGTCGTACAGCA
Source organism: Hamadaea sp. (assembly GCF_013362815.1). Lineage (GTDB taxonomy): Bacteria > Actinomycetota > Actinomycetes > Mycobacteriales > Micromonosporaceae > Hamadaea. Next base: position 57,064 of record NZ_JABFVK010000025.1, read on the forward strand.
TTTGACGGGCGTCCCGGAAGGCGATGTAACGGCCGTCCGGCGACATCACGCCTGGGTTGTCCGGGCGCACGCGGAGATCGGGGATGGCGTACAGGCGGCCGTCGTCGAGCAGCAGAACCGCCGACTCCTCCGTCGCACTGAACACGCCCCGGGCTCGCCGCCCCTTCGGCAGGCTCACCGACGCCTTCTCGAAGTCGATTTCGGCCGGCAACGGGGAACTGCGTACGGGCAATCGGCTGAGCTCGGCCAACGGGAGCAGGATGTCGATCCCACTGGGCACTGTGGACGACTCTGGACTCGGCGACTCCGGTGACTGATCCGCCGGGGAATCGTCCGGCCTCGGCCGACTGACCGCCAGGATCAGCCCCATCAGGGCGAGCCCGCCGACGATCACGGTACGCCGCCGCACCGTCTGCGCCGACCGCTCCCAAATGAACTGCGCCTCGTCAGCCGGGCTCAGCGAACCGGTCAGCCGAGATCGGCGGGGCGGCTCATCGGGCAGCGGCACGGGACGAAGATCCTCCTGGGGATCGCTGTCGGCCAGGGACAGCCGGATCTCGCGCTGTGGATCGGCGTACTCCTTGACGACGTCGGCGAACCCACGCCGGAGGACCTTGTCGGCTGCCTTCGCGGGATCTTTACGCGTCGCGCCCGGAAGGCGTGCGTACCAGGGCCAGCGGATCGCCACCGACGCCAGCAAGTCCCGGGCCGCCTGGTCGGCGATGCGCTCGTCCGGCACGTATCGGCGTACCTCCCGGAGGAGCAGCGGAAGCCGGCTCTCGACGTAGGCGACGAAGGCGGCGGGCGGGGCGAACGCGTCGCGGACCATGCCGACCATATTCGCCCGCCAATATCACGCTTGGCTATAGCCCGATCTACAAGCGTTCGAAGCAGGTGTCGGTAGCCCAGCGGACGAATCCGAGGCGCTCGTAGAGCCGGACGGCCGCGGTGTTCGCCTCGTCGACATAGAGCATGACCTGGTCCAGTCCCCGGCGGCGCAGGTGGGCGAGGCCGACTGCGGTCAACGCCGCACCGAGGCCCGACCCGTGCGCGACCGGATCGACGCCCAGCACGTACACCTCGCCGATCGGCTCGTGCTGATGATCGCCGACGCCGGCGTCGTGGCCGCCGTGGATCTTCGTCCAGTGGAAGCCGAGCAACTCCCCATCGGGCTCCGCCTCCCGGTACGCCACGAAGAACCCGTCCGGGTCGAACCAGCGTTCCGTCATGCGTACCCGTAGATCTTCGATCGTCCAGCGGCCCTGCTCCGGATGGCCGGCGAACGCGCGGGCATTGACCCGCACCCAAGCGTCGTCGTCGCGGCCCGGGACGAAAGCGCGGACGGCGACCCCTGCGGGCAGCGGCGCAGCCGGAACCGGACTGAAGAGCGAGCGGCGCATCTGCCACAGGACGCGAGCCCGGGTGAAGCCGAGCGAGACGGCGAGTGCGCCCGCCGACGGATGATCGCCGTGCGCCCAGAGCCGCAGCCGGCCGCTGGGATCGTTTTCGGCCGCGACCGCGAGCGCCGCCGTGACGAGCGCGCGGCCGAGACCACGCCGCCGCCGCAACGGATGGACCACCAGCTCAGCGCTCGGCCCGGCGACCTTGTCGGTCGGGTCGACGTGCGCGTAGCCGACGAGCCGACCCTCGTCGTCGTGCACGAGCAGGTGGATGGCCGGGATCTCGCCGCCTTGCCGCAGATGCAGCATGACGTGCTCGGACAACGGGTACGCCCCGTCGACGTCACCCGCGAGATCGGCCAGCTCGACCGCCTGCGTCACCTGATCGGGCGTCAGCCGACCGGCGCGTTCCACCTTGACGTTCGGCTTGGCGATCATGCCGACAGACTAGGGCCTGCGCGCGCTTCTCGCTCCCCGTCGCCCCGGGCGAGGGCTTCCGGCACGCTCCGCGGCGGCTTCCGGCGCGATCTCCGCCGGGGCCGGCCGCCGCTGCTTGCCATGATCAGCGGAGCGGATGTGGTGCCATAGCCCCTCGAAACTTCCGCTGATCATGGCCGCGCAACTCGCTAGAGCGCGATGCGCTCCTTGGCCGCGACGGGCATCCCGTCCTCGGCGTGCCGGGTGGACGGCAGCACGAACTTGTAGCCGACCTGGCGCACGGTGCCGATCATCGACTCGTACTCCGAGCCGAGCTTGGCCCGCAGCCGCCGGACGTGCACGTCGACGGTACGGGTCCCGCCGAAGTAGTCGTAGCCCCAGACCTCGCGCAGCAGCTGATCGCGGGTGAACACCCGGCCGGGGTGCTGAGCGAGGAACTTGAGCAGCTCGAACTCCTTGTAGGTGAGGTCGAGCGGGCGTCCCTTGAGCTTCGCGGCATACGTGTCGGGGTCGATCGTCAGCTCGCCGCCCCGGATCTGGCCGCTCGCGCTGGCGGTCGCGGAGGTCAGGCGGCCGACCGCCAGCCGCAGCCGCGCCTCGACCTCGGCCGGTCCGGCGGTGGCCAGGATCACGTCGTCGACGCCCCAGTCGGAGTTCAGCGCGATCAGGCCGGCTTCGCTCACTACCGCGATCAGCGGTACGCCGATGCCGGTCGCGTGCAGCATCCGGCAGGTGGCACGGGCGTCGGACAGCTCGGACCGGGCGTCGACGAGCACCGCGTCGGGGCTCGGAGCGGAGACGAGCGTACGCACGTCACGAGGAGCAGTCCGGACGGCGTGCGGAAGCAGATCGAGCGCCGGCAGCACCATCGAGGGCTCGCCGGCGCGCGGCGTCACGAGAAGCAAAATCTCCACATGTACCTCCGTCGCACACGGGGGTGGCACTCCCCGGCGGCACTGACGGGCGGGTTAAGTCTTGACTCTAGCCGAATTGGTGCCGAACACCAGGGTTGTTCCACCTGGTGCGCGGCGTCGTGGTCAAGTTGAGACTTGGTTCATCAAGCCGAAACACGAATTCACGAACGTGCAATCTCTTACTGGGTGAGCGGAACGTTCTCGGCGTACGCCGTGATGTCGAGCCCGGCCGGAGTCGGCGTGACCTTCTGCAGCCTCAAGTCGTAGGGCAGCTTCGGCAGCGAGAAGTCGAAGACGAGCTTGTCCATGTACGCCGCGATGAGCCCCTTGATCAGCGCGTTGACGTTGGGATCGGTCCCCTGCAGGTCGGTGACCTGCACTCGCAACTTCGTCGGACCGGCCAGCGTCACCTTGGCCGACCCGGTCAGCGGGACGGTGAACCCGCCGAGCGTCGCCTCGCCCGCCACTTTGAGCGTGCCGTCGGGATCGGCCGACAGCTTGAGATCCTTGAACTTGGTCTGCTTCACCACGACGTCCCACGGGACGACGGCGGTCCCCGTGACTTTGTCCGCCGTGATGGTGCCGTCGCCCGACCGCAGCGTCTCCAGCGGAGCGTTGACGCCGGACGCGGTCAGCGTGAACTTCGGCAGCGTCATGCCCTGCCCGCTCAGGTTCGGCAGCGTGATCACGATCTGGTCGTACTTGCCGGCCACGACCTCGGTGAGGAACGGGAAACCGCCGACGTCGACGCTGGGCTCGTCGGAGCGCATGCCCCGGCGGGACACCTCCGCGACGGTCTGCGTCTTGATCTGGTCCTCGGCGTACGCGGCGACCGCGCGATCCATCGCGAACACACCCGCCCCGAGGATGGCGACGAGAATGACCGCGGTGATCAGGAACCGGCGCAACGGGTGCTCCCTGCGAGAGAGGGTCAGGTCAAGAAGATCGCGGAGATCGCGTACGCGACCGGGGCGGCGAGCGCGAAGCCGCCGAGTGGGCCTTGCATGTGCCGGGCGAGCCACATGGTCGGAGCGTCGCCGGCCAGTTCCCGGCCCGCCTCGGCGAACCCGACGGCCAGATCGGCGAGGACGCCGGCACCGGCCGCGGCCAGCCCGATGAAGGCGGCCTCCTTGGGCCCGAATCCCACGAGATAGCTGCCCCAGATCGTGGCGGCGACGGTGCCCGCGCAGGCCCCGACGACCACTCCCAGGGAACCGCGCGGCACCTGCGCGGCGATCCGCGGCACCGGGGCGACCGTGTCCATCAACCGGGCGACGAACAGCGCGACGCCGGTGGCGGTGAGGCAGACGACGATCGCCTGCGTCCCCTTGGGAATACGCGTCAGCACGATGAGCGTCGCGAAGCTGACCACCCCGATCACGACCAGCAAGGTCGCGCCGAGCGACTCGGTCACCCGCATCCGGGCCTCGCCGGTGATCATCTGCCCCACGAAGCCGACGACGAACCCGGCGACCGCGGCGAGCGCCAGCGGACCCAGCCCGGCCACATCGGGATAGACCGCCGCGACGTCGGCGGCGATCGCTGTCACGAGACCCGCCCCGGCCACGATCTTCATCCCCGGCGGGCGCATCGCCATCGCCCAGGCCAGCACGAACAACACCTGTACGCCGAAGATGACGACGGCATAAGAGGTACGCGCGTTGGGGCCGGACGTCTGCGCGCCGAAGATCAGGCCGACGCCGAGCATCGCCGAGAAGCCGGCGATGAAGAGGGAGAGCAGCCGGCGTACGGGGACGAACGGCGGCTCCATGTCGTCGTCGAGTTCGTCCAGGTCTTCCGGCGGCTGCTCGGGCTCACGCGGCCGGTCCTCGCGCTCACGCGACCGGTCGGCACGTGACCTGCGATCTTGTCGCTGATCTTCGGGGGCGGGGAACACCTGACGATCGTGCCCTGCGCCACAGCGGACCGCAACTCAGTGCCGCCCCGAGACCCGCGCGAGACCCGCTCGATGCCTGCAGATCACGGTTACGCATGCCTCAACCGGCCCGGGAGGCATGCACAACCGTGATCTGCAGCCGGAAGCCGGAGTCGGTCTGCCGCCCGAAAGCCGGAGTCGGTCTGCCGCCGGAAGGCCGGAGTCGGTCTGCTGCCGGAAACTGGGAGTCCCGGATTGTGGGCTGGTGGTTCGGCGAACCAAGACCTCCCTGGTAAGGTCGCTGGCTATGGGCATCCTGCTCACTAAGAGGCGCGCGGTCGACCTGTGCCGCGTGGCCGCCTGCCTGTGTCGCCCCGTCTTCTGACGGCGGCGTCGGCAGTCATGCCTGCCTTCTCCTCGAGCCTGTAGAGGCTTCAGCGACGCCGCCGTCGTACGTACCCCGTTCCCTCAGGGTCGGGCGCGACGCATACGGCATCGATGAATGTAGCTGAACGCGCGAGCGCCGACTCACCCTAGCCATCCATCAAGGGAGAGCTTTCCATGAGTCGCGACACCGCACTCGTCACCGCCGACTGGGCCGAGAAGAACCTCGAGACCCCCGGCGTCGTCTTCGTCGAGGTCGACGAGGACACCACCGCCTACGACGGCGGGCACATCCCCGGCGCTGTGAAGATCGACTGGAAGACCGATCTGCAGGACCAGGTTCGCCGGGACTTCGTGAACAAGCAGCAGTTCGAGGCGCTCCTGTCGGCCCGCGGCATCGCCAACGACGACACGGTGATCCTCTACGGCGGCAACAACAACTGGTTCGCCGCGTACGCGTACTGGTACTTCAAGCTGTACGGGCACGGCGACGTCCGGCTGCTCGACGGTGGTCGCAAGAAGTGGGAGCTGGACGCCCGGCCCTACACCAAGGACGTCCCTAACCGTCCGGCGACCTCCTACACGGCCCAGGACCAGGACCTGTCCATCCGGGCGTTCCGCGACGACGTCGTCAAGGCGATCGGCGTGCAGAACCTCGTCGACGTCCGCAGCCCCGACGAGTACGCCGGCCGGCTGCTGGCCCCGGCGCACCTCCCCCAGGAGCAGGCGCAGCGCGCCGGCCACGTGCCGACCGCGATCAGCGTCCCGTGGAGCAAGGCGGCCAACGAGGACGGCACGTTCAAGACCGACGACGAGCTGAAGGAGCTCTACTCGGCGGCGGGCTTGGACACGTCCAAGGAGACCATCGCGTACTGCCGCATCGGCGAGCGTTCCTCGCACACCTGGTTCGTGCTGCACGAGCTGCTCGGCGAGCCGAGCGTCAAGAACTACGACGGAAGCTGGACCGAGTACGGCTCGCTGGTGGGCGTACCCGTGACCCTGGGCGACGAGCCCGGTTCCCTGGAGGGCTGATCGACATGACCGTCACGTCCTGCGCCGCCCCCGACCAGGCGGCCCCCATCCCCGCGAGCGTCGACCTCGAGAAGGAGACCGTGATCTCCGGCGTCGTCCTCGCCGCCTCCGGTGACCCGGTCGCCGGGGCCTACGTCCGGCTTCTCGACCGCACCGGTGAGTTCACCGCCGAGGTCGTGACCTCGCCGGCCGGTCGTTTCCGGTTCTTCGCCGCGCCCGGCCAGTGGACCGTCCGCGCGCTGTCGCGCTTCGGCAACGGCGGCGGCGAGGTCTCCGTCGACCGCGGCGTCAACGAGTTCCAGGTGTCCGTCTCCTAGGCCCATGCTCTTACCAGACAGGGCGCGTCACCGAGAGGTGCCGCGCCCTGTCACTATTGGCCCATGCGCAAGCGCACTCTGCTCATCGCGGGGGTCGCGGCCTGGGCTCTGCTCCTGGTCGGCCTGGCCGTCTACTCCTACCACCGCGATCCGGCGACCGTGCCCGGCCAGACCACCGTGGCCCAGGCCAAGGCCACCATGGATCAGGTCACGGGGGAGCTCACGGCCGTCTCCAGCAGTGTCAAGATCAGCGAGTACGCCGAAAGCCCGTGCGACATCTCGAATGCTCGGAGCGGGCGATCCGTCAAACGAGAGCTGACCTTCACGACCGCCCCCGGGGACGAGGCGACCCTGCTCCGTTCGATCGCCGCGGGACTGCCGACGGCGTACCACGCGACCACGACGGAAAGCGACACCACGGTGACCATGTACGCCGACGCCGGCAATTTCGTCGCCGTACGCGGTCGCAAGGGCGCCGACCCCGGATCGGTCGTGGTGTCGCTGCTGTCCGGCTGCCGCGAAGGTCAGTAGACGAGCGCCTGGACTCCGTCGGCCAGGACTTCCTCGACGAACGACGCCGCACCGGCGATGCGTACGCCGGAGATCACGTCGGCTTGGGTGATGTTGCGCCGCTGTGCGCACTGCGTGCACAAGGTGACCTGGCCACCGGCGACGATGGCGGCGAGCAGATCCTGCAGGGGTGCCGAGTGCGGCAGGTCGAACTCCTCGGCCCGTCCTGGCAGCGCGTACCAGCTGGATTCTCCCGTCAGCCAGAGCGAGACCTCGGCCCCGGCGGCGACGGCGGTCGCCGCGACCGTGAACGCCTGCCCGCAGCGTTCCGGGGCGTCGCGACCCGCGGTGACCTTGACGACAAGCTTTCGACTCATACCCCGCAGCCTAAGATGGGCGACGTGGTCACCGAGATCGGGTTCGTGAGCCTGCTGGTGGCGGGCTTCGGAGCCCTCGCCGGCGGCCTCGTCTACGTCGCAGTTCGAATCGCAAGGGGACGCTGGTGAGTGAGAATCCGATGCAGCCGCCGTGGCTCAACGCGCCGCCGGTGGAGCCGTACCCCTATGCGGACACGCACGATCTGCGCGAGGGCCCGGATCTGCACCACGATCTGTTGGGCCTGCTGCCGTTCGTCGGCGTGTGGCGCGGTCGCGGCAAGGGCGGCTACCCGACCATCGAGGACTTCGACTACGCCCAGGAGATCCGGATCAGCCACGACGGCCGGCCGTTCCTGAACTACGACTCGCGCGCCTGGCTGATCGAGGAGGACGGCACGCCGATCCGGCCCGCCTTCCGAGAGGTCGGCTGGTGGCGACCGGCGACCAACGGCGACGAGGTCGAGATGCTGCTGACCAACCCGACCGGGATCATGGAGCTCTACTTCGGCAAGGCGGAGGCCAACCCGCCCCGGCTCGACGTGCAGACCGACGCCGTCGTGCGTACGCCGACCGCCAAGGAGGTGCGGGCGGGGCACCGCCTGTTCGGCATCGTGAACGGCGAACTGCTGTACGCGTACGAGATGGCGGCAGTGGGCCAGCCGATGCAGGACCACTTGAGCGCGAGGCTGGTCCGCGTCGGCGGCTGACACTGCCGCCCGCTCGATTAGAAGATCGGCCGGATCACCAGGTACGCGAGGATCGAGATGAGGGCGGCGCCCGGGAAGGTCAGCACCCAAGCGGTGACGATGTTCCCGGCGACACCCCAGCGCACGGCGGAGAGTTTCTTCGTCGCGCCGACGCCCATGATCGCCGAGGTGATCGTGTGGGTGGTCGAGATCGGTGCGCCGAGCACCAGCGCGTTGTAGTACAGCACGCTGCTGGCGACCGTCTCGGCCGCGAACCCCTCGGCCGGACCGAGGTCGATGATCTTGCGACCCAGCGTGCGGATGACCCGCCAGCCACCGGCGTACGTGCCGAGCGCCAGCACCGTGGCCGAGGTGTAGTACACCCAGCCCGGGATGTGGCTGGGATCGTCCTGGTAGCCGCCGACGTAGAGGGCCAGCACGATGATGCCCATCGTCTTGGCGGCGTCCTGCATGCCGTGCCCGATCGACATCGCGGCGGCGGAGATCGTCTGCGCGATCCGGAATCCACGGTTGAGCTTGCCGGGATGTCCCTTTCGGAAGATCCACATCACGGCGACCATCACGATCGCGCCGAGGATGAAGCCGACTACCGGCGACAGCACCATCGGGTAGACGACCTTCTCCAGCAGACCACTCCAGAGCACCTTGGCATCGATGCCGAACCAGATTCCGGCCAGAGTCGCGCCGACGAGGCCGCCGAACAACGCGTGCGTCGAGGACGAAGGAATGCCGAAATACCAGGTCAGCAGGTTCCATCCGATGGCACCGATCACCCCGGCGAGCACGATGCCGAGGCTGGCCTCACCGGCCGGTAGGGTCACCAGGCCCTTGCCGACGGTTGCCGCCACCTTCGCGCCGAAGTGCGTACCGATGAAGTTGCCGAGCGCGGCGATCAGCAACGCGACACGAGGCGTCAACGCCCGGGTCGAGACGCTGGTCGCAATGGCGTTCGCGGCGTCGTGGAAGCCGTTGGTGTAATCGAAGATCATCGCCGCCGCGATGACCGCGAAGACGGCCCAGAACATGGCGTCCAAGGCTTAGGACTCCTTGACCGCGATGGTCTCGATGGTGTTCGCGACGTGCTCGAAGGCGTCACAGGCCTTCTCCAGCTCGTCGGCGACCTCCTTCATCTTGAGCACGGTCAGCGCGTCGTACTCGCCGGAGAAGAGCCGGACCAGGAGCATCCGGTACGCCCGGTCGCCTTCGTTCTCGAGCCGGTTGATCTCGACCCAGTACTCCTGGAGGTTCTTCATCCCCTTGAGCTGCGGCATCGCGTTGGCCGTGATCTTGGCCTGCTGGTCGAGCACGTCCACCAGCTCGTGCATCTCGCGGGGCAGCGCCGGGAGCTTGGTCAGGCCGTAGAGGTAGACCAGGTTGCCGGCCGCCTCGAGGTGGTCCATGACGTCGTCGAGGCCCGAGCCGAGGTTGTAGATGTCGGACCGGTCGAACGGGGTGATGAACGTCGAGTTGATCTTGTTGTAGAGCTCGTGGGTGATCTGGTCGCTGTCGTGCTCCAGGTCGCCGAGGCGCTCACTGACCGACTGCACGTCGGCGCCCGGCAGGGCCAGCTCCATGAGCAGCTCGGTCCCGTGCATCAGGTTCTGCGCGGCTCGGCTGAAGAAGTCGTAGAAGGCCGCGTCCTGCGGGCGAAGGGAGAACTTCACGGCACAACCTCATCTGTCGTAGATGGACTATCCGGCGGCGGAAACGGGCACCGCGATGATCGGGTTTCGGGCCGAATACTAGGGTGCTTCACGTCCTCGTCAACGGCAGGTCACCCGATGCCACCTTGGATTCATGTGCTGTTCACCCACTGTTCACCTCCGGCTGCGTGACCAACCGGCCACGTTCGACATCTGGGTCGAAATCGGCTGGCGGGTACCCGGGATTGATCTCACGCAGTTTCTCGAGCAGGAGATTCGCCACAGCCCAGTCGCGGTACCACTTCCGGTCGGCCGGGACGACGTACCAGGGTGCTTCGTCACGGTCGCAACGCCCGAGCGCCTCCGCATAGGCCTCCTGGTACGCCGGCCACAGCGCACGCTCGTCGACGTCTCCTGGGTTGTACTTCCAGTACTTCGTGGGATCGTCGAGCCGGTCCAGTAAGCGCTGTTTCTGCTCGTCCCGCGAGATGTGCAGCATGACCTTCACCACAGCACAGCCGTCGGCCACCACCTGCTGCTCGAAGCGGTTGATCTTGGCGTACCGGGCGCGCCAAGTGCGCGCCGGCACGAGGTTGTGCACCCGGACCACCAGGACGTCCTCGTAATGGGACCGGTTGAACACGCCGACGACGCCCGGGCCGGGCAGGCCGCGCTCGATCCGCCAGAGGAAGTCGTGGGCGAGCTCCTCCTCGGTCGGCTTGCCGAACGACACGATGTGTACGCCCTGCGGGTTGAACTGACCGACGACCTTCTTGATCGTGCCGTCCTTGCCGCCGCAGTCCATCGCCTGCAGGACCAGCAGCAGCCGCTGCCGGGAAGCCCCGCTCTTGGCCGCCGCGAACAGCTTCTCCTGCCAGCCGAACAGCTCCTCGCCGAGCACGGGCAGCTGCGCCCGGGCCCACGACTTGGGGTCCTTGCCCGCCGCTTTCGGCAAGCCGGGCGTGCTGCGCGGGTCGATCGCGCCGAGGTCCACCCCGCTGGGCGGGACTCGCAGCAGATCGGTCAACCGGCGTGCCATGTCCAGATCATCACGCATTCGACCCCCACGTGCCGGGTTTTGCGAAGTAATGCCTAGTAGTGCTTTGTCACGTTCAGCCCGCTCGGGGTTGTCGGGCGGGGAAGAGGGTTCGGCAGGTGGGGCACCGTCCGATGATCGTGACCAGGGTCTTCTGGATGCGTCGGAGTACGCCGTAGAGGGTCAGGCCGGCGCTGGGGTTTTTGGGTCCAGCCGCTGCAGGGTCAGGAATCCGTGTGCGGCGGAGACGAGGGTCGTGTGATGGTGCCAGCCCATCCAGGTGCGGCCTTCGTAGTGGTCCAGGCCCAGGCCGGTCTTGACCTCGCGGTAGTCGTGCTCGATACGCCAGCGCAGCTTGGCCAGCCGGACCAGGGTGCGGTGCGGGGTATCGGCGGGCAGGTTGGACAGCCAGTAGCGGGTGGGTTCGGGTTCGCCGGGTGGCCATTCGGCGATCAGCCAGCGCACCGGCAGATCGCCGAAATCGACCGCCCGCCGGTGGACGTTGCTGGCTGGGCGCACGCGCAGGAACACGAACCGGGAGCGCAGCTTGGACGGCTTGGCACCACGACGGCGCGAGCCATCGCGCCAGGTGACTGTGCAGGCTGTATGCCGCCCGGCGGCCAGCAGGTGCTTCAGCAGGCTCGGGGCCGGTTCGCGGTAGATCAGCGGCGGACGGCGCCCCGCGCCCTTGTAGGGCGGCGCGCTGCGTTGAGTGTCTTGGGTGAACGCGGTGTGGGTGGCGGCGACGCCGACCACATAGGTCAGGCCACGGTCGTCGAGGCCCTGACGGAACTCGGCGGCATCGCCGTAGCCGGCGTCGGCGACGACCAGCGGCGGCGTGAGACCCCACCCGATCACCTCATCGATCATGTCGAGGGCCAGGCGCCACTTCTCCCGATGTGTGACCTGCCGCGGGATACGGGCCCGGCTGCGGCGCTCGGTGACGTCGCCAGCCGCCTTGCGGCTGGCCGGATCCCACGTCTCGGGCAAGAACAGCCGCCAGTCGACCGGACACGATGCAGTGTCGGTGACCAGGTTCAGGCTGACCCCGACCTGGCAGTTGGTGACCTTTCCCGCGGTGCCGGTGTACTGGCGGGTCACACAAGGCGACGCGGCACCACACTTAAGCCAGCCGGTGTCATCGACAGCCCACGCGTGCGGGCCGATCGCCGGATCGAGACGCCGGGCCAACTGCCGACGCACCGCCGTCACGTCCCACGGACTGTTGGTGACGAAGTGGTTGAGCGCCTGATCGTTGACCGCGTGCATCCGCCCAGCCATCGGCTGGATCGACTTGCGTCGTCCGTCCAACATCAGCCCACGAAGGTACTGCCCGGCCCGCTCCTGCCAACCCGACCGAGTCAGCCACGCGAACACCTCCGCCGTGAACTCGGCCAGATCCTCAGCCAGCCCACAGACCTCGACATCGTCCATACCGAGACGACGGGCCGCCTTCGCCATGATGACGACCCATCACCTGAACGTGACAAAGCACTACTAGGGTCTGTCTCTCGGATCTCGCGAGTCGGTGGCGAGGTCCAGGCGGCGACTCGGCTAGCTTGATCTTCGTCGGAATACTCGTGGTATTTCGGCGAAGACTCAAGCTGCCGGGGAGCGCTTGCGCGAGCCGCCGGGAGTGCGGTCAGCCGATCGTCGTCTGGGCCCGCCAACGGCCGCGAACGATCCGAGAGACAGGCCCTAGTCGTGCGGGTCCATGGGCGTCCAGCTGACGACCTTGTCGAGCCATTGGCGGTACGCCGACGCGAACGGCTCGGTGCCGTCGGCCAGCGCGGTTTCGAGATGTCGGGCCGCCGCCCAGGCCTGCTCGACGAGGACCGCCGGGTACGCGAACTGCTCCCGATGCTCCTCGAACTCCTCGGTGTCGACGAGCAGGACGGCACCGGACTCACGGCGGCGTTTGACGTCGAGGTCGAGATCGGCGAGCACTACCCGGTCGGCGATCCACTCCGCCGGAGTGGTGATGTCGCAGTAGACCTCGCTGCCCTGAGGTGGCGGATTGAACATGGCCGTCCACCAGGCGTTCTCGGGGACGAGCAGGACCCAGGGACGTTCGAGTACGCGTCCGGAGTCGGCCACCGTCCCCGGCAGTACGCCCAGCCACCGGCCGTAGTCGTCGGAACCCAGCAGGACGGCGGGATAACCCCGATGGGGTGAACCGTCGTACTTGGAGATCTCCACCCGGACCCGGTCACCGGTATGCGCGACCGCCACGGGCAGGTGGCGATCGTCCAGCGGCGGCATGTCGAGCTGCTCGTCCATCGCTTGCCCATCCTGTCATACGCCGACACGCCTTGCGCTCCGCTCGGCCGTCCGCCCCGGACCCGCTCGCGCATGGTGCAACGGCGCATAAGGGCCGCGCGCTTGGGGGCCGTCCGCTTACGGGCCGTGTGCGGAGGCGGACTTGTCGGCCCGGACCGCTAGGGTCGTCACGTGACCCGACGGAAGGCAGCCACCGCAGAAGAGATCCTGGCCGCCGCGGTCGGCGCGGTCCCCGGCGGCTCGGCCCGCCCCGGTCAGGAGGCGATGACCTCGGCGATCGCCGATTCCCTGCGGACTGGGGAGCATCTGCTGGTCCAGGCCGGGACCGGCACCGGCAAGTCCCTGGCGTACCTGTCGCCGGCGTTGACTGTGGACGGCCCGGTCGTGATCTCGACGGCCACCCTCGCGTTGCAGTCCCAGTTGGTCGATCATGATCTGCCCCGGCTCGCCGAGGCGGTCCGGCCCTTGCTGGGCCGGGAGCCGACCTTCGCCGTGCTCAAGGGCCGCCATCACTATCTGTGCGTCGCCAAGCTTGAACACGCCGGGGACGCCGAAGACGAGCCACAGGGCGGACTTTTCGATGTCGTCGCGGATCGCTCGAACCGGCGAGGACTCGAGCCGGGAGGACGGGCTGCGGCGACCTCGGATGGCACGGTCACCGCTGCCGACACCGGTCCGGCGAAGACGAAGACGGTCTGGATCGGTGAGGCCGGGCGGCTCGGCAAGCAGTTCGAGCGCCTGCGGGACTGGGCGGCGAAGACCGACACCGGCGACCGCGACGAACTCGACCCCGGCGTCGACGACGTCATCTGGCGGCAAGTCAGCATGCCGGCTCGGGAGTGCGTCGGGGCGAGCCGCTGCCCCTACGGCCAGGAGTGTTTCGCCGAGGCGTCCCGGGCCCGCGCTCGCGAGGCCGACCTGGTCGTCACCAACCATTCGCTGCTCGCCGTCGACATGATGGCCGGGCGTCAGATCGTGCCGCCGCACAAGCTTCTGATCATCGACGAGGCGCACGAACTCGCCGACCGGGTGTCCAGTGCGACACAGGCGGAGCTGACCGCTGAGGCGGTCGATCGGACCGCCCGAGCCTCGCGCTCCTTCATCGAGCCGGAGGACCACGCCTCGCTGCAAGAGGCGGCTGACGCACTGACGCTGGGGCTGGTCGAGACGCCGCCCGGTCGGTTGCAGAGCGGCTTGCCGAACGTGCTGCACGAGGCCTGCACGCTGATCGACGGCGCCACGAGCCGGGCCCTCCGGCAGATCGGTGAGGTCAAGGCCGACGACTCGGACCCGGTCCGCAAGCAGCAGGCGAAGGCCACCCTGACCGAACTCAACACCACGGCGCAACGGCTCCTCGCGGCCGCCGACTACGACGTGGCCTGGGTCGAGCACGAGCCGCGCCGGGCCCTGGTGGTCGCGCCGTTGTCGGTGGCGGGCCTGCTGGCCGAGAAGCTCTACGAGGAGCGGACGGTCGTGGCGACCTCGGCCACCCTGACGCTGGGCGGCACCTTCGAACCGGTCGCCCGCTCGCTGGGACTGATCGCCAAGACGCCGGCCGCGCCCGACGCCGCCGCGAAGGCTCCGCTCGGCACGCTGCCCGCCAAGGCGGAGAAGCCGCCGGCCGAACACAATGAACTGCCGTGGACCTCGTTGGACGTCGGATCCCCGTTCGACTACGGCAAGCAGGGCATCCTCTACGTCGCCGCGCACCTGCCCCGCCCGGCCGCGTCCGGGCTGCCCGACGCGGCCGCGGAGGAGTTGCTCGCCCTGATCGACGCGCTCGGCGGGCGTACGCTCGGGCTGTTCAGCTCCCGGCGAGCCGCCCAGCAGGCCGCCGAGCTGGTACGCATGAAGACCGACTTCACCGTGCTCCTCCAGGGCGATGAAGCCCTCCCCCTGCTCGTACGCAAATTCCGCGCGGACAAGGCGAGCTGCCTCTTCGGTGTCATGTCGCTGTGGCAGGGCGTGGACGTGCCCGGCGACGCCTGCCAGCTCGTCGTGATCGACCGGCTGCCGTTCCCGCGGCCCGACGAGCCGCTCGCGGCGGCCCGGAGCGCCGCGGTGGACGACGTCGGCGGCTCCGGCTTCGCCTCCGTCAGCGTGCCGATCGCCGCGGTACGCCTGGCGCAGGGCGTCGGCCGATTGATCCGGTCCACCTCGGACAAGGGCGTCGTGGCGGTGCTGGACTCCCGGCTGGAGACCGCCCGGAGCTACGGCGGCTTCCTCCGCAAGAGCCTGCCGCCGTTCTGGTACACGACCAAACGGGAAGTCGCCCTCGGCGCGCTCAAGCGTCTCGCGGCCGACTAGCGCGACCGGCCGACTAGCGCGACGCGTAGGGCTCCTAGCGACAGCCCGAACGTCGTCGCCCCGTCCACGACTCAGTCGGCTCGGCTAGAGGTAGAGGCCGGTGCCGTTCTCCTCGATCCGGGTCGCCGCGACGGCGTGGACGTCGCGTTCCCGAAGCAGGATGTAGTCGCGGCCGTGCAGTTCGACCTCGGAGCGGTCGTCCGGGTCGAACAGGACGCGATCGCCGGTCACGATCGAGCGGACGTTGGGGCCGACCGCGACGGCGGTCGCCCACGCGAGCCGGTGTGCGACCGAGGCGGTCGCGGGGATCACGATGCCGGCCGCGGAGAGACGTTCGCCGTCGCCGGATTCCATGCGGACCAGTACGCGGTCCAGCAGGAGACGGATGGGGAGGCCGGAGTCGGTCTGACTTGCTGCGCTCACGGTCAGGCACGCTACCGGACCGCCTACGGCGGCTGTCGGCCACCGCCAGCCTTGCGTCGATCAGGGCCCTGGGGAGTCGATCAGGGCGCTCGGGCCACGACACGCCGGGTGATCACGCCCGATAGTTCATGATCGCGCAGAAAGAACGGGGGGGGAAGCCCCGAAGTACGGGTGGGCCGGGGAGATGGGTGTATTCCCGGATGCCGGGCGAGCGGCGGCCGGTTACGGTAAGACCGGCCAACGTGCTCAAACGGGCGGCAGGAGGTGCGCTTTGGGGCGGTTCGAGCAGGCCCGGGCCAACATCAAGAGGGCCTACGAGGCCGGGCGGGCCAGTGTGCGCGCCCGCCGCACCCAGCATCCTGACCAGACCGAGGAGGTAGCCGTGGCCGACCCCGATCCGACCACGCCCGAGGTCGTGCACAGCAGCACGTCCAGTCGCGACGATCAAGAGGTGCCGGTCGGTCTGCGCGTCGCGTCCGCCTGGGGCTGGCGCATCGTGATCCTCGGCATCATCGTGTACTTCGCGTTGAAGCTGATCGACACGCTGTCCCACCTGATCATCCCGCTGGTCATCGCATTGCTGCTCAGCGCGCTGCTGGGCTCGTTCGTCGGGGTGCTGTCCCGCTTCCTGCCCCGTTCCCTGGCGACTGCGATCGTCGTGTTGCTCGGCATCGGCGCGGTGGCCGGCGTACTGACGATCGTGATCACTCAGTTCGTCGACAACATCCCACAGGTCGCCGACAACACGACCAAGGGTGTCAACGACATCCGCGACTGGCTGAAGGAAGGCCCGCTCGGGCTCACCAACGAGCAGCTCACCTCGTTCGCCAAGCAGCTGCAGACCTTCCTGAACGACAACAAGGACAAGCTCACCAGCAGCGCCGTCGCCACCGCGTCGACCACCGTGGAGGCTTTGACCGGCCTGTTCCTGGTGCTTTTCTCGCTGTTCTTCTTCCTCCGCGACGGCGACGTCATCTGGCGCTTCTTCGTGGGGATCATGCCCCCGGCCACCCGCGAGGCGGTTGACTACTCCGGCCGGGCCGCTTGGCACACGCTGGTCTCCTACGTCCGGGCCACCGTCCTGGTCGCCTTCATCGACGCCATCGGCATCGGCATCGGCCTCTGGATTCTCAAGGTGCCGCTGGCGTTCCCGCTGGCCGCCCTGGTCTTCCTGTTCGCCTTCATCCCGATCATCGGGGCGACCGTGTCCGGCGCGGTGGCCGTGCTCATCGCCGGGGTCAACAACGGCTGGATCACCGCACTCATCGTGCTCGCCATCGTCATCGGCGTACAGCAGCTCGAAGGGCACGTGCTGCAACCGCTGATCATGGGCAAGGCGGTCGCCATCCACCCGCTCGCCGTCATCGCGGCGATCGCCGGTGGCCTCGCGCTCGCCGGGATCATCGGCGCGCTGATCGCGGTGCCGCTGGTCGCGATGTTCAACACCGGCATTCGCGCGCTGATCGGCCGGCGCAAGCAGATCGAGGCCAATCTCCGCGAGGAGTCGGCTCAACAGGAGGCGGAGGGCGCGGCGCCCGCGTGACTCACCGTCGCCAAGGGCCCCAGGCCGGCGGCGGCGGGGGCATGAGCACGGGAATCGGCACCACCGGCTCCGGTGGGGCCGGCACCGTCCGCGTCTGTCCATCCGGGAAGGTCAACTCGTACGCCGTACCAGTCCACCGGGCCGGTGGCGTCTGCGGGTCGCGCCCGACGTACACCTGGCGCGCCGTGCTGATCTGATCGAGGAGGGCCCGCTCCTCTTCCCGCGCCTTGTACTGCTGTTCGGGCGTACGGTCGAGGCCGCGCTCGATCCCGTCGCGGACCAGGGCGAGCCGGGTGGCGGCGAACTGGAAGACGCTCATCGCCTTGCGCCCGGGGTCGCCCGCGACTCGCTTGGCCCAGGTGCGGGCGGCGTGCCGGCGGCCGAGCGAGGCCAACGCCGCGACCTCGGGCGGGCTGAGCCACCCGGCCTGCACGTACGCCGGGAGCGCCCGGACGGTGATCCGCCCCTCGTGGGATCGCAGCCAGAGGGCGAACGCGACCATGGCCAGGAAGATCGGCATCTCCAGGGCGAAGTAGCCGTAGAGGACCAGGATCGTCTGCCCGGTCGCGGCGGCGATCGTGGGGATCAGGTTCCACGTGCCGTGCAGCATCATCGCGACGAGGAGTCCGGCGATCGGGGCGAGCCAGCGCACCAGCGGACTCGCCGTACGCGCGGCGACGCCGATGCCGACGCCGGTCATCGAGGTGAACAGCGGATGGGCGAACGCCGAGAACAGCACGCGAACCAGGAACGTCGCGAAGAGCATCTGCAGCCCGGTGTTGACGCCGTATTCCTCACTGCCTGCGGCGTACGCGTGACCGCCGAGGTAGAGGATGTTCTCCGTCATGGCGAACCCGGTGGCGGACAGTCCGCAGTAGACGATGCCGTCGGTGATCCCCGAGATCTCCCGCCGCCGCAGCCAGAGCAGCAACAGTGGAGCGGCCGCCTTGCTCAGCTCCTCGATGAACGGCGCGACGACGACCGCCACGACGCCGTCGGAGATCCCGTTGCGCTCGAAGAGCAGGGAGCTGAACGTGTTGACGGCCAGCGCGATCGCAGTCGCCACGACCGCGCCCCAGGCGAAGCAGACCACCAGCGCCCAGGTGGGCTCGGGTTCGTAGCGATCGAGCCACAGAAAGCAGGCGACCAGGACTGGCACCGGCAGGATCGCCGCCGCCAGGCCGACCAGCAGCGCTTCGATCCCGTAGTTGTAGCCCAGGAAGATCAGCATGCCGATGGCGAAGATCGCGAAGAACAGGATCACGCCGCCGAGCGTCACCGGCCGCTTCCAGCGTTGCCACCCACTCGGGCGCAGCTGTGCGGGCGGCAGACCACCCGAGGCCGGCCATCCCACGGGCTGAGCCGGGGCGGGTGTCGGTTCGCTGTGGGGTATCCCACTCGGCGGGAACTCGGACATGCAACGCAGCTTACCCACGCTATCGTGTGGATCAGGTCACGAGTGACGGCATCAAGCCCCGGCTAGCCGTCCGGCAACCCTCCTATCTGCGGTGGGGTGCCCCGGGTGATGACCCGGCCTCGCTCGACGAACGCGCGAGGCAAGCGCGGACCCCGTTCCCTGGTCGAGCACCCGGGGTCCCTGGACCCGGGAGGGCATTGCCATGACCGCTGTACTCGACGCTCCCTGTCAGGTCGCCGACCTCACCTCCGTGACGGAGCCCGCAGTTCTCGGCGTACCAGGGCAGATCAATTTGGACTATGCGGCGACCGCGCCCTGTGCGCGGGCGGCGAGCGACGCGGTCAACGAGATCTTGCCCTGGTACGCGAGCGTGCACCGCGGCGCGGGCGCGTTGTCGCAGCGCTGCACGCTGGCCTATGAGCGGGCGCGGCAGACGGTCGGCGACTTCGTCGGCGCGCGCGAGGACGACTACGTGATCTTCACCCGGAACACGACGGACGCGCTGAACCTGCTGGCCCACGTGATCCCGGCGGACACGCTGGTCGTGACGTTCGCCGGCGAACACCACGCCAACCTGCTGCCCTGGCGGGACTGCCTGCGCCTGCCGGTGCCCGGATCGCCGGGCGCGGCGGTGCGGTCGCTGGACAGCGCCCTGCGGGTGTTGCGGCAGGGTGCGGACGAACGGCCGCTGCTCGTGAGCGTCACCGGGGCGACGAACGTGACCGGCGAACTGTGGCCGATCCGCGAACTTTCGCTGGTGGCGCGGCGGCATGGTGCCCGGGTGGCGGTCGACGCCGCCCAGCTCGCCCCGCACCACCCGGTCGACCTCGCCGATCTCGGCGCGGACTACCTGGCGTTGTCGGGGCACAAGTTGTACGCACCCTTCGGAGCGGGCGTACTGGTCGGCCGGTCGGACTGGCTGGACGCGGCGACGCCCTACCTCGCGGGCGGGGGCGCGAGCGCCAAGGTCGGTGACGCCACCCACGACGTACGCTGGGCGACCGGCCCGGCCCGGCACGAGGCGGGCACTCCGAACCTGCTCGGCGCGGTCGCGCTCGCCGCCGTGTGCTCGGCTCTCGAAGGCAGCGATCGGGCAGCGCTCGCCGCTCGCGAACAGGCGCTGCTGCATCGGCTGCGTACCGGGCTTGCCGCCCTCGACGGAGTCGCCGAGCTGCGGATCTTCGCCGAAGACGCACCCCGAGTCGGCATCGTCTCGTTCGCCGTCGCCGGCCGGGAGTCCGCCGAGATCGCCGCCGGGCTGGCTCGCCGGGGCATCGGCGTACGCGACGGGCTGTTCTGCGCGCATCCGCTCGCTCGCCGTCTGCTCGGCGAGGCCTCGCAGCGCGCCGGCTGGACGCAGACTCCGGCGACCGCGCTGCGTGCGTCGATCGGCCTCGGCACCACCGGCTCCGACGTCGACGCCTTCCTCACCGCGCTCACCGCGGTCGTCGCCGCCGCCCCCAGCACCACCCCCACTACCTCCGCCTGCACCCCTTAGCGTTGATCATGAACCTAGGGTCCCACCTGTCGGCGTGTCGCCGCCCCTTCGGCCCTGATCAACGCGGCGTCGCCGCGTAGTCGATCAGGGCGCCCGGGGGCTCGACACGCCGTCGAGGCGGACCCTAGGTTCATGATCAACGCGGGAGTTCGGGGTCGGTGCGGGCGGACGAAAAGGTAGCGTTCGGACGTGGAGGTCGCGTTCAAGGCCACCGTCCAGCGGCGGTTCCAGCGCGCGCGGGGCAGCCTCGGCATCGCTGTGCAGGCTGCCGTCGCGGCCGGCATCGCGTGGTTCATCGCGCACAACCTGATGCATCATCCACAGCCGTACTTCGCGCCGATCTCCGCCGTCGCGACGCTCGCGGTCTCGATCGGTCAGCGGATGCGCCGGGCGGTCGAGATCGTCCTGGGCAACGCCTTCGGCATCCTCCTCGGTGAGGCCCTGATCCTGGTGATCGGCCGCGGCGCCTGGCAGATATCGCTGGTCGTCGTGCTGGCGATCCTGGTCGCGATCTTCCTCGGCGGCGGTCCGTCGCTGGTGATGCAGTCCGCCGCCGGTGCGGTCCTGGTCGTCGCGGTCATCCCGACCCATGACGATTACCTGTTCAGCCGGTTCGTCGACGCCATCGTCGGCGGCGGCGTCGGCCTTGCCGTCATGGCGCTGGTCCTCCCCCAGAATCCGCTGACCGTGGTCTCCCGCGAGGCCGGTCCGCTGCTCGACGACCTCGCCGACGGCGTACGCCTGACGGCCGAAGGCCTTGAGCATCGCGACCGGGGCAAGGCCGAGGAGGCGCTGACCGACCTCAGCGACGCGGAGACCCACCTCGCCGCGTTTCAGGAGGCGCTGACCGCCGCCAGCGAGATCGCCACGCTCTCCCCGATTCGCTGGGGCAAACGCGGCGCGCTCGCTCAGTACGTCGACGGCCAGGACCACATCGCGCGCTGTCTGCGTAACTCGCGTGTCCTGATCCGCCGGACCGTGTCGGTAATCCGGGACGAGGAACCCGTGCCACCTGCTTTGGTGGCGTCACTGCGGTCTCTCGCCGACGCCGTTCGCTGGGTGCACCGCGAGTACGCCGAAGAACTGCCCTCCGACGCCAGCCAGGAGGCGGCGATTCGCGCGGTACGCAATGCGTCAGACGCGTACCTGACGGGGTTGGGGTTCTCCGGCAGCGTCATCGTGGCCCAAGTGCGGTCGATGGCGACCGACCTGCTCCGGGCGGGCGGGATGGATTCGCGGGACGCCGAACGCACCGTACGCCGAGCGGTCGGCAAGGCGAGTTCGAAGCCACCCCCGCCTGCCCCGAAGCACTTCACCCAGTTGACATGACAGCCCCGTTGATCAGGACCGCAGGGGCGGCGACACACCGTCAGGCGGGACCTTAGGTTCATGATCAACGGGGAGGGAGGGGGACTTGGGCGATGCCGGCACCGACGTCGTTGGCGAGGCCACAACTGTCGCCGGCCGAGTCGGAGCCCGAGTCGGAGGTGGAGTTGGGAGAGCTGGTGGTGGCGGGGCGGGCAGCGGAGGCGAGACGTCGCCGAGTCGCGGCCAGGTCCCCGATGAGCGACGGATCTTGCGACCACAGCAAGGCGATCACGCCCGCGACGTGCGGGGTCGCCATCGACGTGCCGTCCGCCTTCTCGTAGGTGCCGCCCGGCATCGCCGAGAGCACGTCCTGACCGGGCGCGGCGATGTCCGGCTTACCGGCCGCGCCGCCACTGGAGTCACCGCGACTGGAGAAGTCGGCGACCCGGCCGTTGACGTCCACGGCGGCGACCGTGATCGCCGAGGCGTACGTCGAGGGCGGGTCGCTGATGCTGCCACAGCGCGGGCCGCTGTTGCCGGCCGCGACGACGACGGCGATCCCGGCCGCGGCCAGGGCGTCGATCGCGGGCCGGAGCGAGGCCGGGTCGCAGCCTTCGATCTCGGGGCAGCCCCACGAGTTCGTGAGGATGTTCGGGGCTCGTTCGGGGTGGCCGTCGGCGAATGGATTTCCGCCGGTCGGGAACGGCGC
This sequence comes from Hamadaea sp., assembly GCF_013362815.1. Taxonomy (GTDB): domain Bacteria; phylum Actinomycetota; class Actinomycetes; order Mycobacteriales; family Micromonosporaceae; genus Hamadaea. The sequence goes on from NZ_JABFVK010000025.1 coordinate 79,183, forward strand.
GAGCATGAATTGCAGGCAGTCCAGGTAGTGCGACGGGCTGCCCATGTTCCGGGCGAGGTTGACGCAGCCGATCCACTGCGCGCCCGGCGCGACGCCGACGCCCTCATGACCGACCGCGGTCGCCATGGTGTGCGTACCGTGGCCGTCGTGGTCGGTCGGCTGAGTCGTCCCGTTCCACGGGTCGTACCAGGAATCCGGGCCGCCTCGGAAGTTCTCGGCCAGGGCGGGATGCGTACCGTCGGCTCCGGAGTCCGAGGAGCCGATCACGATGCCGGAGCCGGTGACACCCCGGGCCCACGCTGCGGGCGCGCCGACCATGTCGATGTTCCAGTGGTCCGCGCCGGGCGAGGTCAACGGCCCGTGGTGGGTCTCCAGACTCCCCGGCACCGGTCGCAGCACCGGATCGAGCAGTACGCGATCCACGTCAGCGCGCGCGGAAAGCCACTGGCGTACGAGCGGGCCGCCGTCCACCCGAATGCCGTTGACCAGGTAGTACGGGGTGTACGAGAGCCCCCAACGGTCGAGCTGTTTGCGCAGGTCGGCCTGCGTACGCTCAGCCTGCTGCACCAACCGCTGGTAGACGGCGGCCACCCGGGCGTCCCGCCCGCTGCCGGGACCGGTCGTCGTCGGCAGCCCGGCCAGCGACGCCTGCTCCTTCATCACCACGAACAGCCGCTCACCATGCCAGCCCGGCCGGCCGCCCACGGCGTACAAGCTGATCGACGCGAGAACGACCAGCGCGGCGAGTGACCAGCCCACGGCCCGGGGAGTACGCCGCACGGGCAGCAAGCCGAGGACCAGGGCCAGCACGAGCCCGATCGCGAGCGACACCGCGGTCGCGACCAGTGTCCAGAAGGGAATGTCGCGGCCGAGCAGGAAGAGCGTGATCTCGTCGGGATCGACGAAGGCGAGTGGACCGAGCGCGGCCAGGCCGACCAGCCAACCGGTCGGACGCGACGACCCGAGCGCGGCGGCGGCGAAGCCGAGCGGCGGCAGCACGAACATCGCCGCGAGCTGGCTGCCCGACGCGCCGAGACCGGCCGCGATCAGCGCGAACGCGACGCCCGCGACGAGACCGGGGACGACGACCCTGTTCCGCTGGATCACGGTTCCGGGTCGAATCTCGCCCCAAGATTCGACCGAGAACCCTGATCCAGCGCCAGAAGAGCCAGCGCCAGACGAGGCCGCCAAAGAGGGCGCGAAAGTGGCCCAGAATGTGCCATCCAAGATGGACGACGCCAGCCACCCGGCGGCAGCGGCAGCGAGCACAGCGAGCACGGTTTCGAGCGCGCCACCGAGCGACCCCAACACCAGCCAGGGCGAGACCACGATGAGCCCGGCCACGATCGCGAGCCCGACCGGGCCGGGAGTCCGCGACGCCACAACGGGCCGACGCCGGAGCCAGAACGCGGCGGCCGCCAAGCAGATCGCCAGGACCAGCAGGTACGCCTCGTTCTGCGGGTCGGGCACGATGCGCAGGAGCCCGCCGAGGACCGCGACGCCGGTGGCGCAGAGCCAGGCGCGGCCGGTTTCCCGGACGGCGGGCGACCGGGGGATCACCGTGAGCAGCAGCGACGGCACACCGGCGAGTACGCCGAGAATGAGCGCGACGACTACCCAGATCCACCATGGCTGCGGCACGTCGAGCTGGAGGAAGATCTGATCGGCGAGCCACCCGGCGGCCTGCCAGAACAGCGCGAGTCCCACGAGGGCCACGCCCAGGAACGACGCCGCGACGATCGCGCCCACGCTTGATGTGGGGCGTGGTGCATCCCACTGCCCGGAAGGCGGCTGGTCGGCCATGATCGCACAGTATCGTGCAGGTGTGCGCGACCGTCAGGTCTCCCGGAACACCGCCGGCACCCTGTCGCCCGCACGCCGCGCCGCCGATCTGCGCCGGCTCGCCGAGGACGAGTTCGACGTGCTGGTCGTCGGCGGTGGCGTGACCGGCGCCGGTGCGGCGCTCGATGCCGCCTCCCGCGGGTTGTCGGTCGCCCTGATCGAGGCGAACGACCTGGCCAGCGGCACGTCGTCGCGGTCGAGCAAGCTTGTGCACGGTGGACTGCGCTATCTGGAGCAACTCGAGTTCCACCTCGTCCACGAGGCGCTGCGGGAACGCGGCCTGCTCGCGACTCGACTCGCGCCGCATCTGGTCCGGCCGGTTCCGTTCCTCGTTCCGCTCCCGGGCGACGCGGCCTGGAAGCGCGCCTGGAACCGCGTCTACTACGGTGCCGGGGTCGCGCTCTACGACGCGTTCGCCGCCGGGCTCCAGGGCACGACCGGCCGTGGCATGCCGTTGCACCGCCACCTCACCCAACGCGGCGCGCATCAGCTTTTCCCCTCCCTGCGGCCCGAGGCCGCGGTCGGCGCCATCCGCTACTACGACGGCCAGGTAGACGACGCGCGGCTCGTGGTCTCGCTCGCGCGTACGGCCGCGAGTCTCGGTGCCGCGGTGGTCACCCGGGTCCGGGCCACCGGGCTCATGCGTCAAGCCCGTGAAATCACCGGGGTACGCGCAACGGACGAGACGGGCCGGGAATTCACGATCCGGGCGCGCACCGTGGTAGCGGCGACCGGGGTGTGGAGTGACGACATCACCGCGCTGCTGCCGGATGCTCGCCCAGGTCTGCGCGTACGCGCCTCGAAGGGCATCCACCTCGTCGTTCCACGGTCGGCCATCACCGGTGACGTCGGGCTGATTCTGCGTACGGCGTCGAGCGTGCTCTTCGTGATCCCGTGGGGCGGCCACTGGCTCATCGGCACCACCGACACCGATTGGATGCTCGACCGCGAACACCCGGCCGCGAGCGCCCGCGACATCGAATACCTGCTCGGCGAGGTGAACAAGGTCCTCGACCGCCCGCTGAACCGAGCCGACATCGAGGGCGTGTACGCCGGACTCCGCCCGCTCCTGTCCGGCGAGGAGGACTCCACCTCGGCGCTGAGCCGGGAGCACGCCGTCGTCGAGCCGATGCTCGGGCTGTTCCTCGTCGCCGGGGGCAAGCTCACGACGTACCGGGTCATGGCCTCGGATGTGGTGGACCGCGTCGCCCGCCGCCTCGGTTCGAGGGTGCGCTCGGCGACGGACGATCTTCCGTTACTCGGAGCCGACGGGTATCAGGCCCTGTGGCGACGGCGGTCCGAACTGGCCCGGCGGGCGAAGTCCAGGCTCACCGTCGGCGCGGTCGAACACCTGCTGGAGCGCTACGGAACGTTGACCGTCGACCTGATGCACCTCGTCGACGCCGACCCGTCGCTTGGGGCTCCGTTGGCGGGCGCTCCCGAATACCTCGCGGTCGAAGTCGCGTACGCGGCGGCCGCCGAAGGCGCGCTCCACCTCGACGACGTGCTGACTCGGCGTACGCGGATCAGCATCGAGACCGACCATCGCGGGGTCGAGACGGCACCGCACGCGGCCCGGATCATGGCCGGAGTGCTGGGCTGGGACGAGGCGACCACGCGCGCCGAGATCGAGGCGTACGAGCGACGGGTGGACGCCGAGCGGCGCTCGCAGATGATGCCCGACGACGTCTCGGCGGACGCCGCCCGCACCCGCTCGTCCCGTTAGCCCCGCCGCTCCTCCCGTTAGCTGCAGATCACGGTTACGCAGGCCTCCGCATGCGATTTTGGCCTGCGTAACCGTGATCTGCAGCGGTTAGAGGATCTTGCCCGGGTTGAGGAGGCCACGCGGGTCCAGCGCGTCCTTGATCGCCTGCTGAACGCGCATGCTGACCGGGCCGACCTCGGTCGCCAGCCAGCCGCGCTTGAGCAGCCCCACGCCGTGCTCGCCGGTGCACGTGCCGCCGAGGCCCAGACCGAGCTCCATGATCTCGTCGAAGACGAGGTGCCCCTTATCGACGCTGGCCGGGTCCGCCCGGTCCACCACGATGTTCGGGTGGAGGTTGCCGTCTCCCGCATGGCCGACCACCCCCACCGTGATCTCGTGGCGGGCGGCGATCTCGGCGATGCCGTCGAGCAGCTCGGCCAGCCGTGACCGCGGCACTGCGATGTCGTCGAGGATCAGCCCACCCCGGTCGTGCAGGCTCGCCGCGAGGTGCTCCATCGCCGGGTGTGCCGCCCGCCGCGCCTGCAACAGGGCGGCGGCTTCCTCGTCGTCGGTCGCGCGGTAGACCTCGGTCGCACCTGCCGCCAACGCCAGTTCGGCGATCCGGTCGAGGTCGGCACCCGCCCGGGCCCCCGTGTCGGCCGCCGCCAGCAGGATCGCCGCCGCAGTCGTGTCCAGCCCCATCGGCCGGTACGCCTCGATGGCCCGCAGATGCACGTTGTCCAGCAGTTCCAGCAGACTCGGCGCAGCCCCACTCGCCATGATCTCGTTGACGGCGGCCCCGGCGGTGGCAGTCGTGGGGAACACCGCGACCAGGCTCAGCGACGGCTCCGGCGCGGGACGCAGGGCCACAGTCACCTCCGTCACGATGCCGAGCGTGCCCTCCGAACCGACGAAGAGGCTGGTCAGGTCATAGCCAGCCACGCCTTTGGGCGTACGCCGACCGGTGCGGAGCACTTCGCCGTCGGCGAGCACGACTTCCAGCCCGATGACGTAGCCGGTGGTGACGCCGTACTTCACGCAACACATGCCACCCGCGTTGGTGGCGACGTTGCCCCCGATCGTCGAGGACTCGAACGAACCCGGGTCGGGCGGGTAGTGCAGCCCCTTTTCGCGTACCGCCCGGCCGAGGACGGCGTTGACCACGCCCGGCTGGACGACGGCGATCCGGTTGACCGGGTCGATCTCCAGGATCTGGTCCATCAGCGTCAGGCTGACCACGATGCAGCCGTCCACGGCGTTCGCCCCACCGGCGAGGCCGGTCCGAGCGCCCTGCGGCACGACCGGTACGCCGTGCTCCGCCGCGACCTTGACGACGGCCACCACCTCGTCGGTGCTACGCGGCCGGACCACCACCATCGGGAGTCCGTCCACCACGAGGTCGGCCTCGTCCCGCCGGTACATCTCCACCAGGTCCCGATCGGTGATCACCCGGTCGGCGGGCAGCAACGCCCGCAGCTGATCTACAACGCCCACCCCCGGAATGTAGACCGCCGGACCCCATTCACACACCTGGTGAAAACGCAGCTCCCGCCAGGGCATTCAGATTGACCGAGTACCCTCGGCGATCATGGAGCGCTTCCACATCGACCACCTGCCGGGCACCGTCGACCTCCTGACTCGCAGCTTCCTCCCGGAGGACGCCGCCGAAGCGCGCGAGATCGTGGAACTGCTCCGGCCGCGCGACGAACGGCGTACCACTGGATTCGCGGCGATGGACGGCGCGCGCGTGATCGGCGTGGCCTTCGCCGCGGTGAGCCACGCGGACCCGAAGGTCGGTCACCTGGACCTGCTCGCGGTCGATCCCGGGCATCGCCGGCGCGGCCTGGGCACCGAGCTGATCGCGCAGGCCGAGCAGGGACTTCGGGAGCTGGGCTGCGAGGTCGTCCGAGTGGCCGGCAACCCGCCGGACTACGCGTTCCCGGGCGTGGACGTGCGCTACACCCCGGCGATCTGCGCGCTCACCAAGGCGGGGTATGCCCACGAGCGCACGGCCTGGAACATGACGGCCGAGCTGCGACCGGGGTCGAAGGCGCTGGCCGACACGTCGGCGGCCGAGGCTCGGCTGGCCGACCAGGGCGTCGAGGTACGCGTCGCGGAAGCCAACGACATCGCGCGGCTGCGCCCGATCATCGCGGCGGAGTGGGGCGGACACTGGGCGGCTGAGATCACTTCGGCCCAAGCGGTGCACATCGCCGAGAAGGACGGCGAGCCGATCGCGTTCGCGGCTTGGGGCTGTACGCGGCCGGGCTGGTTCGGGCCGATGGGCACCCGGCCGGCGGCGAAGGGGCTCGGCATCGGGTCGGTGCTGCTCCGGCGCTGCCTGGCCGACCAGGCGAAGGCGGGCGTGACCCGGGCCCAGATCGGCTGGGTCGGGCCGGTTCCGTTCTACGCGCAGGCGGCGGACGCATACATCGAGCGGGTCTTCTTCCTGTACAGCAAGGACCTCTGACCCCTTTTTGGCCAAAACGGACATCTGACGCTTTTAGCTCGGGCAGGATGTCTTCATGCAGCCTGCCACGGAAACGCACACGAACCACACCGGCGCGGTTCTGCTCGTCGCCTCCGCGGCGGCGCTCGGCGGGTTCTTGTTCGGCTACGACACCGCCGTGATCAACGGTGCCGTCGACGCCATCAAGGAAGACTTCGGCCTCAACTCCGCGGTGTTGGGCTTCGTGGTCTCCTCGGCTCTGCTGGGCTCGGCGGTGGGCGCGTGGTACGCCGGTCCACTCGCCGACCGCTACGGCCGGCTCAAGGTCATGGTGATCGCGGCGATCGTCTTCTTCATCGGCTCGATCGGCTCGGCGCTGGCCGTCGGCCCGATCGACCTGACGGCTTGGCGCATCCTGGGCGGCCTCGCGGTCGGTGCGGCGAGCGTCATCGCGCCGGCGTACATCGCCGAGATCAGCCCGGCCGACATCCGAGGGCGGCTCGGCTCACTGCAACAGCTGGCCATCGTGACGGGCATCTTCGCCTCACAGCTCGTGAACTTCGCCATCGCCAAGAGCGCGGGCGGAGCTAGCAACCCGATCGGCTGGGGCGGTGACGCCTGGCGCTGGATGTTCGCCGCCGAGGCCATCCCCGCGATCGCGTACCTGATCTTCGCGCTCCAGATCCCGGAGTCGCCGCGGTATCTCGTCCGGCGGGGCCGCATCGACGAGGCCAAGGGGGTCCTCGACCGGATCGTCGGCGGCAACACCGCTCAGCAGATCCGCGAGATTCAGGCCAGCCTGCGCGGCATCCAGGACAAGGTGCAGCTGCGCGACCTCAAGGGACCTCGGTTCGGGCTGCTTCCGATCGTCTGGGTCGGCATCCTGCTGTCGGTCTTCCAGCAGTTCGTCGGCATCAACGTGATCTTCTATTACTCGACGACGCTGTGGCAGGCCGTCGGCTTCAACGAGAGCGACTCCTTCGTCATCTCCGTGATCACCAGCGTCACCAACGTCGTCACGACGCTGATCGCGATCGCCCTCGTCGACAAGATCGGCCGGAAACCGCTGCTGCTCATCGGTGCGGCCGGCATGATGATCACGCTCGGCACGATGGCCTGGGCCTTCAGCACGGCCACCGGCAGCGGCGACAGCCTCACCCTGAGCCCGACCGTGGGCAAGATCGCCCTCGTCGCGGCCAACCTTTACGTCGTGTCCTTCGGCATGAGCTGGGGACCGGTCGTCTGGGTGCTCCTGGGCGAGATGTTCAGCAACAAGATCCGTGTCACCGCGCTCGCGGTCGCCGCCGCCGCCCAGTGGATCGCCAACTGGCTGGTCTCCTCGACCTTCCCGGCGCTGTCCGACATCGGGCTCGGCTTCGCGTACCTGGTCTACACGATCTTCGCTACGTTGGCGTTCTTCTTCGTCCTCAAGGCCGTCCGGGAAACGAAGGGACGGGCGCTGGAGTCCATGTAGCGCTGCGACGGCGCTGCGTGGGCGCTGCGTGGGCGCTGGATCACGGATCTGGGTCGTATTTTCCGCAAGATTCGACCCAGATCCCTGTTCCGGCGCCTAACGCGCGCCCAGCGTCCGTCGCGCGCCGCGGTTCAGCCAGCCAACAGGGCTCGCCAGCTAGCCACGGCGGAAGCGCACACCGGCGAGGTCCACGAGCCGCCCTCCCGCGCCGTACTGCCGACGTGGAAGGCCTTGATCCCCGCGTCCAGCAGCGCAGGAACCACCTCCGCGGTGAGCCCGCCGCCCGCGAGCACCCGGCTGGGATCGCGCTTGATCAGGTTCACCCAGCCGTCGCGTACGCCCAGCGGCGATCCCGCGGTGAGCACGGCGTCCACACCGGGCAGGTCCAGCACCTCCGCCCAAGCTCGGTCGGCGTCGCGCGCGTGGTCGATGGCCCGATGGAAAGTCCACGGCCGTCCCTGCATCCGAGCGGCGATCCGCTCGCAGGTCGCCACGTCGATCTCCCCGTCGTCGAGGAAGCCGAAGACGAGCCCGGCCACTCCGGTGGCCAGCAATTCGTCGGCCAAACCAGCCAAATCCGGCCCGGCCGCGAAATCCGCCGTCGTGCGCAGCATCGCGCGTACCGGCAGATCTGTAGCCGCGACCACCGCGGCCGCGACCGAGGGCGTGGGGCTGAGGCCGTCAGCCGACATCTGCGCGACGAGCTCGAGCCGATCGGCTCCGCCCGCCTGCGCGGCCTCGGCGTCGGCGGGGCCGAGCGCGATGACCTCGAGCAGGGGTGTCACGCCAGGATCATGGCAAACCGCTCGCACGGGATGGTGAACGGGGTTGGAACTATGCTCGCGATGTGGAACTGATCGGACACTTCCGCGCAAGCGTGATCGCGGCTGGCGGCCAGCCGGACGACGCCGTCGCCGCCGACCTCCTCGCCCGCTGGTCGGAACCGCACCGCCGCTACCACACCGTCGCCCACCTGCGGTTCATGCTCGATGTGATCGACGCCCAGGCCGAGTCCGCGGACGATCCCGCGCTGGTTCAGCTGGCGGCCTGGGGCCACGACGCCGTCTACGACCCGCGGTCCGCGGACAACGAGGAGGCCAGCGCGATCCTGACCGCGAGCCTCCTGCGCCGCTGCGAGCTGCCGGATCCGGCGATCCTCGAGGTGACCCGACTGGTACGCCTGACGGCCGGTCACGCGGTGGAACCCGGCGATCGCAACGGCGCCCTGCTGGCGGACGCCGATCTGGCCGTGCTCGCCCGGGACTGGCCGTCCTATCTGGAGTACGCCGCCGCCGTGCGAGCCGAGTACGCCCACGTCCCCGACGAGGCGTTCCGCATTGGACGGTCAGCTGTGCTGCGGCAACTGCTCGAATTGCCGGCGCTCTTCCGCACTCCGGCGCTCGCCGCCTTGTGGGAGGAGAAGGCGCGCGCCAACCTCACCCGCGAACTGACCACCCTCTCCCGTTGATCATGAACCTATGGTCCGCTTCGACGGCGTGTCGCACCCCCCATCTTCATGATCAACGCCGGTCAGCGGGTTTGAGAGGATGGATCACGTGATCTACGTCGACCAGCCGCGGTGGCCCGCCCACGGGCGACTTTGGGCTCATCTGGTCAGCGACGTCTCATACGCCGAACTCCACGCCTTCGCCGAGATGATCGGAGCGCCGCCGCGTGGATTCGACCGGGATCACTACGACATCCCAGCCGCGCGAGTGCCGTGGGCGATCTGGCTCGGCGCGAACCTCGTCGAGTCCCGGGAGATCGCTGCCCGACTGCGCGCGTCCGGACTGCGTCGCCCCAAGCATCTCGCGAGACCATGATCACCAACATTGATCATGAAGTTCGGGGCTGCGACACGCCGTCGAAACGGACCTTGGGTTCATGATCAACGCGAAGAAGGGGCGGCCGGGAAATCCCGGCCGCCCCTGTGGTGCGGAGTGGGCCTACTTGATGAAGGCGTAGAGCACCGAGTGCGCCACAGCGGTGCCACCGCTGCTGATGGTCAGCAGAGCGGTGTGGTCAGCCGCTCCGGCGCCCTTGTCGGCGTCGAAAGCGACCTGCACGGTGGTGCTGGCCCCGGCGGCGAGGGTCACCGACGAGGTGCCGACCGAGAACGCCACCCCGGTGCCGGCGACGGGCGTCACCGCGAGGGTGAACGTCTTCGCCGAGCCGCTCAGGTTGGTGATCGTGACGGTCTTCGAGCCACTCTGGCCGGAGCCCGCCGGGATCGCGCCGAACGAGGTGCTGACCGGGCCGATCGCCGCCACGGCGTTGAGCGCCGAGACAACGTTCTCCCGGCCGGTGCCGGTGATCAGCAGGTCCTTCTCCAGCGCGGTCGCGTTGGCGTTGCGCAGAACGCCCTGGTCGGCCGTGTTGACGATGGCCGACCGGACCTGCTCGGCGGACCAGTCCGGGTGGAGCTGGCGTACGACGGCCGCGGTCCCCGCGAGGTGCGGCGACGCCATCGAGGTGCCCTGCAGGAAGGCGAAGCAGGGCGGCGTCGAGCACAGGAAGTTGGGGATCGAGCTGAGCACGTTGACGCCCGGCGCCACGACGTCCGGCTTGACCCGGAAGTCCACGTCGGTCGGGCCCTGGCTGGAGAACCCGGCCATGATGTCGACGTTCTGCGTCGTGAAGTACTGCAGCGTCGAGCCGATCGAGACCGACTGTCCACTGTGCGCAGCGGCGGCGGTGCCGTCGGCCAGGCTCAGCTGGAGGGCGGGCACGGTGGGCTCGGTCGGGATGCCGCCCTTGCCCATCGCGATCGGGTCGCCACCGACGTTGTTGACGACGAGGACGGCCTTCGCACCCGCGTTCTGCGCCGACCGGATCTTCTCCGAGAAGCTGCAGGTACCCCGGGCGATGAGGGCGATCTTGCCGGTCAGGTCGGCGGAGATCGGCGTACAGGCGGTGCTGAGACCGGCCGCGCCCGTGCCGCTGACGGCGGCGAGGTCGCCGGAGACGTCCTCGGTCAGCGCGCCGAAGTCGCCGAGCGCCGCGCCGTAGGAGGAACCGCCCACGGTCACCGGCGCGCCCATGAAGTGCGGAACGGTGCTGGCGCCCGCGGTGAGCGCACGCTCCGCGCTGCCGGGCGAACCGACGGTGTAGTGCCCCGGGCCGTCGTTGCCGGCCGAGACCGCCACCACCATGTTGGCCTCGTCCAGGTTGTCCACCGCGATGGTGAGCAGGTCCTGTACGCCGTGGGCGTTGCCGCCGAGGCTCATGTTGGCCACGTCGAACCCGTCCGCGTACGCCGCGTCGAGCGCGTTGAGGATGTCCTCGCTCCGGGCGTTGTCGATGTCGCCGGGGAAGACGTTGTAGTTGCCGAGCAGCGCCCGGGGAGCGACGCCAGACATCTTGTAGGGCAGCGCGACACCGGCGATGTTGGCGGCCGTCTCGAAGTTGCACGCGATCGTGCCGGAGACGTGCGTGCCGTGCTCCTGAGCCGGTCCCGGGTACGCCGTGAAGCCGTTGACCGCGGCCTTGTTCGCGAAGACCTTCGCGACGATGACCTTGTTGTTGGTGTACCGCTTGTCGCCGAGCTGGGTCTGCGCCGGGTAACCGGCGTCGCTGAAGCACGGGTGCTTCACGTCGATGCCGCTGTCGACGACGGCGACCTTGACGCCCTCGCCCGCGTGCGCCGAGCCGCCGACCTGCTGCCACGCCTGGACCGCGCTGATCACGCCGAGGTCGGGGTCGGCGGCGGTCTGGTGGTAGAGGTACTGCGGCTGCGCCGACTTGACCAGGGGGGCGGCGGCGATCTTGCCGAGCGACTCCCCGTTGAGCTGCACCGCGACGGCGTTGAGCGAGATGTCGTACTCGCTGGTCACTTTGGCCTTCGGCGCGTTGGCGCGCAGCCACGCCTTGAAGTCGTTGCGCAGCGCCGAGAGGCGGGCCCGCTCGGACTTCACGGTGGCGTTGCTGAAGTCGATCTTCTTGCCCTTGACCGGCTTCGTCTTGGCGGCGGTGGTCAGCGGGTCGCCGACGAGCTGGACGAGCGCTTCGCCGTCGGCGACGTCGGCGTACGCCGTCCCGCCGTCGGTGACGTTGGTGACCACCTTCGCCGGCGTCACGCCCGCCTCCGCCGAACCGGCGGTGAGGAAGGCGATGGTCGCCAGCGCGGTCACCGCGCTGAAAACAATCTTGGTTGGCCGAACCATGGGTTCTCCTTGGCGGCTGGACTCCGACTCCGTCACATGCGGAGCAATCCGTCATCTGCGGAACGAGTCATGAGCTGAGCAGTGCCGATGCGGCACGAATCCCCGCACGTTAGCCGGGCTAAGGAGAACGGCGCAGTTAGTCGTTCGGCGCGCGACAAGATCGTCACGCGACACGGATGACGACTCCCGGATAGGCCGAACGGCCGAGACCCGAAGGTCCCGGCCGTTCGAAAATGCGGACTGTCAGAAGTCCATGTCACCGCCGCCCGGAGCGGCCGGCGCAGCGGCCTTCTCCGGCTTGTCGGCCACGACGGCCTCGGTGGTGAGGAAGAGGGCCGCGATCGACGCCGCGTTCTGCAGCGCGGACCGGGTCACCTTCGCCGGGTCGATGATGCCGGCCTTCAGCATGTCGACGTACTCGCCGGTGGCGGCGTTGAGGCCGTGACCCGTCTCCAGGTTGCGAACCTTCTCCGACACCACGCCGCCCTCGAGGCCGGCGTTGACGGCGATCTGCCGCAGCGGCGCGTCGAGCGCCACCTTGACGATGTTGGCACCGGTCGCCTCGTCGCCCGACAGGTCGAGCTTGTCGAAGGCGCTCTTCCCGGCCTGCACCAGGGCGACGCCACCACCGGCGACGATGCCCTCCTCGACGGCCGCCTTCGCGTTGCGAACGGCGTCCTCGATGCGGTGCTTGCGCTCCTTGAGCTCGACCTCGGTGGCCGCGCCGACCTTGATGACGGCCACGCCGCCGGCCAGCTTCGCCAGACGCTCCTGGAGCTTCTCGCGGTCGTAGTCGGAGTCCGACTTCTCGATCTCGGCGCGGATCTGGTTCACCCGGCCGTTGATCTGCTCGGTGTCACCGGCGCCCTCGACGATCGTGGTCTCGTCCTTGGTCACGACGACCTTGCGGGCCCGGCCCAGCATGTCGAGACCGACGGAGTCCAGCTTGAGGCCGACCTCCTCGGAGATGACCTGGCCGCCGGTCAGGATCGCGATGTCCTGCAGCATGGCCTTGCGGCGGTCGCCGAAGCCCGGGGCCTTGACGGCGACGGACTTGAAGGTGCCGCGGATCTTGTTGACGATCAGCGTGGCCAGGGCCTCGCCCTCGACGTCCTCGGCGATGATCGTCAGCGGCTTGCCGGACTGCATGACCTTCTCGAGGATGGGCAGCATGTCCTTGACGTTGCTGATCTTGCTGTTCGCGATCAGGATGTAGGCGTCCTCGAGGACGGCCTCCATGCGCTCCGCGTCGGTCGCGAAGTACGCCGAGTTGAAGCCCTTGTCGAAGCGCATACCCTCGGTGAGCTCAAGCTCCAGGCCGAAGGTGTTGCTCTCCTCGACGGTGATGACGCCTTCCTTGCCGACCTTGTCCATCGCCTCGGCGATGATCTCGCCGACGGTCGTGTCCGCGGCGGAGATCGACGCGGTCGAGGCGATCTGCTCCTTGGTCTCGACGTCCTTGGCGAGCTTGGCGAGCTCCTCGGCGACGGAGGCGACGGCGGCCTCGATGCCCCGCTTGAGGGCCATCGGGTTCGCGCCGGCCGCGACGTTGCGCAGGCCCTCGCGGACCAGCGCCTGGGCCAGGACGGTCGCCGTCGTCGTGCCGTCACCGGCGACGTCGTCGGTCTTCTTCGCGACCTCCTTGACCAGCTCAGCGCCGATCTTCTCGTACGGGTCGTCGAGCTCGATCTCCTTGGCGATGCTCACACCATCGTTGGTGATGGTCGGAGCACCCCACTTCTTCTCCAGCACGACGTTGCGGCCCTTCGGGCCGAGCGTCACCTTAACGGCGTCGGCGAGGGTGTTCATGCCCCGCTCAAGGCCGCGGCGCGCCTCTTCGTCGAACGCGATCATCTTGGCCATAACGGCGATGTCCTCCTGGACAATCCCGGCATTTCGCACCTTGGTGGGCACGAAACGCCGCCTGTCTGACACACCTTCGCCGGGCGGATAGCCCGCGACGACCGGTCGCCTCCGCCATCCTCTGAAGGAGGACGGCCGAGCGACCCCACCGCTCCGACTCTTGGTCTTTCGTAGGTTGTTGGCACTCGGTGAAGCTGAGTGCCAACACCTTGTTTAGCACTCTGGCATGCCGAGTGCAAGCGAGTCCCCCAAGACAGCAGCAGATCAGGGTTATGGGTGTGATCTTGTCCCAAGATCACACCCATAACCCTGATCTGCATGGAACCCCGGTAGGGGCTAGAGCTCCGCAGCGAGCGACCCGGCCGAGACCGACCCCTCATGCCCCCGCTGTTCGGCGTAGGTCAGCAGTACACCGACGAACTGGACCATGGTGAAGGGCAGCTGCAGGACGGCTCCGACGCTCGCGACGACGCATGAGCCGACGAGGGACGCTCCGGTTTGCCCGGCGAGTTGTACCGCCCCGTTCGAGTCGACCGTGCCGAACGAGTTGAAGCCGCCGAAGGCGAGATTCAGCAGGCCTTCCACTCCGGAGGCCACGATCGACCCGCCGATGACGAGGACGAGGACCATCGCAAGCCGTCCCAGAACCCGCCCGAGGTTGTTGTTGAAGATCGTGAAGGATCGACCGATGGGCGTACGCCGCTCGAACAGGTAGATCGGGCCGACCAGCGCGGTCGCGGCGACCACGTAGAAGGCGGGCAGGACGCAGGCGAGCACCCCGGCGGCAACGAGCAGTCCGACGACGAGGTTCCAGCCGAAGAGCCCGAGGCACCGCCGGAACCCGTAGCGCAGCGCGTCGCCGAGAGCGGTGGGCGTACCAGCCGCATCCCGAGTGACCACATAGGTACCGGCGGCATAGCCGGCCGCCTGCAGCACCGAGAAGACCAGCAACGCGACGACGAGGACGCCGATGAACCCCAGAATCGAACCGAAGTGCGCGTCGAACCGAGGCGGCTCTCCCGACTCGGCGGCGTCGAGCATCTCCTGCTGCCACGGCAACAGGACCAGCGCCGAACCGATCGCCCCGGCCACGGCGGTGCCGATGGCGGGCAGGAGATGGGTGATGGCGAAGACGGCCGCGATGGTCTTCCAAGAACGCTGGAACACCGACGACATCCGGCTGAACCAGCCCCCGATCCCGGCGAACGGCGGATTCACCAAAGGATCGTGCGGGTTGAGGTAGTACTGCCCGGGCACCTGGTAGGCAGTGGGCGGCGGAACATAGCCTGACGGCGGTGGCGCTTCAGTCATCTGTCAGTCCTGAGGGGGCGTGCGAAGGCGCCGGACTCGCGAGGGGGGATTGCCTCGCCAGCCGGCGCCGCCGGGGTGTGAAGTTCCTGGTCAGGCGATGATCCGGACCTTTTCGGCCTGCGGACCTTTCTGGCCCTGCGCGATCTCGAACTCGACGCGCTGGCCGTCGTCGAGCGCCTTGTAGCCGTCCATCTCGATCGCCGAGAAGTGGACGAAGACGTCCTGACCCCCGTCGACGGCGATGAAGCCGTAGCCCTTCTCGCTGTTGAACCACTTGACGGTGCCCTGTGCCACTGTGACACTTCCTCACTTCGATGGTGCTGGGTCTGTCGTAGACCCCCGCCGGACGTTCGCCCGCCGGAGCGGTGACATCGAAGATCCATGCGGTTCGAGCGATGTCATCAGCCAGAACCGCACGATACTTGAGAGTGTGCGCAAGCGCACTACCCGAATTCGGACAGGTGACAGCCCTGGTCAGCCGCCCTGCGTCACCATCGCGCGGTGTTGCGGGTTGACCGGGCGTGACGACCCGTCGACGCCCGGATCACGTTCAGGTCTCGGTTCTTTTGAGTGCGGTCGGCCTCCTCGTGGCCGTCGCGGTGGTCTCGTTTCACGAGCCCCCGAAACCCGCACATTCCACTGTCGCCGCGGCCTCCGTCGCGCCGTCGCCGTCCGCGTCTCCGCCCGCTCCTCCACTTGTACGCGTGAAGACGCCGGGCTTCTTCAGTTGGGCGCTCCTCAATCGGCGTACGCGGGAAGTGGTCGGCTCGCCGAACCTGGCCGAGCCCAGCGACACGATGTCGATGGTGAAGGTGTGGCTGGCCGCCGACTACCTGACGCATACCGATCCCGACCCGGATGCGAAGGCGCAGGCGATGTTGCGGCGGATGATCGTCGACAGCGACAACGCGGCGGCGACGAAGGTCTTCGGGCTCAACGGCGGCATCGTCACGATCGAGCGGATGGTCTCCGTGTGCGGGCTCGCCGACAGCGCCCCTAATTACAAGGAGAACCGGTGGAGCCCGACGATCGTGTCGGCCCGCGACACCGTACGCCTCGGGGAGTGCATCGCCGAGGGGACGGCCGCCGGTCCTCGGTGGACCGAATGGCTGCTCACCCAGATGAGACAGGTACGCGGAGAGGGTGATTTCGGCGTACGCCTGGCGGTGCCGAAGGCGGAGCGGACGTCCGTCGCGATCAAGAACGGCTGGTTCATGCGCCCCGAGGACGATCTGTGGCACGTCGCCTGCCTGGCGATCGGCCCGACCTGGATCGTCAGCGTCCTGCTGCGCTACCCGGAGCGGTTGGGACTGGGCCACGGAAAGCAGGTCTGCCAGGAGGTCGGGTCGGACCTCCTGGCAGCGCAAGCACTCGGTTAGGCGGCCGGCGCGGCCGGGACCGGGCGGCGGGACTGCACGATCCGGAACCGGCTCGCCACGTACGCCCCGTCGGTGAGCGAGGCGTTCGCGGCCGGGTTCGCACCGCTGGCGTGGAAGTCGGAGAACGCGGCGGACTGGTTCACGAAGACCCCGCCGGTCAGGTTCTCCGAGAGGTGTACGCCGACCTCCTGCGCCGCTCGCTCGACTTCGTCGAGGACGGCTTCGGAGGTGGAGTAGACGGCGGCCGTGATGGCGCCCTTCTCCCCGACCGTCTTACGGAAGATCGTCAGGGAGTCCTCGGTCGAATCGGTCGCGATGGCGAAGGCGACCGGCCCGAAGCACTCGGTCTGATAACCGTCCTTCACCGACACGATCATCGGCGTACGCACCGTCGCCCCGGCGTACGCGGGATGGTCGAGCGCCCGGCTGTCGAGGACGACCTCGCCGAGCGAACGGGCGGCGTCGATCCGCTCCAGCACGGCGTCGTTGACCACGGCTCCCGTCAGCTCGACGGCCTTGGCCGGGTCGGCGGTGATCGCCTCGACCGCGCTCTTGACGCCCGCCACGACCTCGTCGAACGACTTCGGCCCGGCCTCGGTCGGAATGCCGCCCGCCGGGATCAGCAGGTTCTGCGGAGTCGTGCACATCTGGCCGCTGTACAGAGTGAGCGAGAAGGCCAGGTTCCGGCACATGCCCGCGAAGTCGTCGGTGGAGTCCACGATGACCGTGTTGACACCGGCCTTCTCGGTGTAGACCTGCGCCTGCCGAGCGTTGGCCTCCAGCCATTCCCCGTACGCCGTCGACCCGGTGAAGTCGATGATCTTCACGGCCGGGTCGAGCGCCAGCTCGGAGGCGATCGGGGCTTCCCGGGTGTCGACCGCAAGCTGCACGACGTCTTCGGGTAGACCGGCCTCGGCGAGGACCTCGCGCGCGATCTGGACGGTGATCGCCAGCGGCAGCACTGCGCCCGGGTGCGGCTTGACGATCACGGGGTTGCCCGTGACCAGCGAGGCGAACAAGCCGGGCCACGAGTTCCAGGTCGGGAAGGTGTTGCAGCCGATGACGAGGGCGATGCCGCGCGGGACTACGTGGAAGCTCTTCGTGAACGCTTCCCTTGTCGTCTCGCCTTGGCGAGACGAACTGCGGCTCAGTTTCTCCCAGGTGGCGGTCCGCGGATGACGGGTCATCTCGACGTAGGCATAGGCAATCGCCTCCAGCGCGCGGTCGAGCGCGTGCGGCCCACCGGCTTGGAACGCCATCACGAAGGGCTGCCCGGTCGTCGCGTGCACCGCGTTGGCCAGCTCGAACACCCGGCCCTTGAGCCGGTCGAGGATCTCCAGCCCGACCCCCGTACGCGTCTGCACCCCCGCCTCGCGCCAGGCCGGCAAGGCGGCCGACGCGTTCGCGATCAGTTCCGCGGCGGGCGTGGTCGCGTACCGGACGCCGAGGTCGATGCCGAACGGGGACTTCTCCGGCGCGACGCGCTCGCCCGAGCCGGAGAGCGGGAAGTCGTGACCGAGGAGCGCTTCGAACGCCGCCTTCCCGTCGGGTGCGGCGGTCTCGCCCCAGACCTTCGGGCTCGGCGACTCCGGGTACGCCGACCAGTACACACGCTCGGCGATCGCCCGCTGTGCCCGGTCGAGCAGCTCTTCATGGGTGGCGAAGAAAGACATGCCCTCATCATGCCCGACACCGTGGTCACGGTCACACTTGAACGCGTTCAAGTCGCAGTGTTACCGTCAGGTCGTCAAGTTGAACGCGTTCAAAAAATGCGTTCGACCTCGTCGCTACCGACTGGAGTTGGGGCAATGGATCCCAAGCTCGGCCTCTACCTGGCCTATCTGGTAGTCACCGTCGCGCTGACCGTCTGGGTCGCCCGGACGCTGTTTCGCAACGGACAGGTGTTCCTCAAGGACGCGCTCGCCGACGCAGAACTCGCCGCCAGCGTCAACAAGCTGCTGGTCGTCGGCTTCTACCTGCTCAACCTCGGCTACGTCGCGCTCGCGATGAAGACGACCGACACCGTCATCGACGCCACCGGAGCCGTCGAGAACCTGGCCACCAAGCTCGGCATCGTGATGCTGGCCCTCGGCGGAATCCACTTCTTCAACATCTTCGTGCTCACCCGGTTCCGCAAGCGGATTCAGAAGCAGAACCTGGCCCAGCTCGTGCCGCCGCACCTGCCCCCGGGACGCCCCCAGCACCCGGCTGCGACCGCTGCGTACCAGCCGCCGATGCCGCCGCAGGCCCCGCGCCCGCCGGTTCAGCCGCAAGTTCAGCTGCAGCCGCCACTGTGACTCACTCAGAACGGGGGCGGTCGGAGCGTGGTGCGAGCCACGCTCCGACTGGTTATACGGTGAAAGACGTGACCGAACCCAGTCCCGGCCCGACACCAGGCAAGGGCGAGCAGACCCGCCGGCTGATCGTGGCGACCGCCATCCGGTTGTTCGCCGAGAACGGGTACGAGAAGACGACGATGCGGGCGATCGCCTCGGCCGCGGGACTCTCGGTCGGCAACGCGTACTACTACTTCAGCAGCAAGGAGGCTCTCGTCCAGGAGTTCTACCTCGAACTCCAACGGGAACACTCCGCGGCCGTCGAGCCGATCCTGGCCACCGGCGGCGCGTTCGGCCGGCAGCTGCTGGGCGTACTGGAGTCGGGGATGCAGGTCTGGGGGCCACACCACCAGTTCGCCGGCAAGTTCATCGGGCTCGCGGCCGTGCCGGGCTCCCCGGTCAGCCCGTTCAGTCCGGAGTCGGAGGAGTCCCGGAAGATCTCGCTCGACATCTTCCAGCGGCTCGTCGACGGGACGACCACCAAGATGGATCCGGCCCTGCGCGCCGAGCTGCCCGAACTGCTCTGGCTGCTCCAGCTCGGCGTGGTCGTCTACTGGGTACACGACGAGTCGCCCGAGCAGACCAAGACCCACAAGATCATCCAGCGCGGCGTCCCCTACCTGGAACACCTCGTCGGCCTGTCCCGGCTCAAGGTCTTCCGCCCGGTGACCGTCCAGGGCCTGGCCCTGCTCCGCATGCTCCGCTAGGGCGCTGGCGTGCACGACGGCGCGGTGAAGCCCGCCGCGGTCGCCACGAAGGCGTGGGACACATACTTCCCGGGCGCCACCTGATCCCACAGATCCGTCGCGCCCGCGTCACCGGTGATCTGCTCTCCGCGTATCTGACAGGCGATGGGAAGCTGCGCGTGCCCGGCGGCGAACCCCACGACCGCGCCGGTCCGCGCGGGCTTGTCCCGGACCAGCAGCGGCGAGCCGTCGGTGGCGACCGAACCGCGCGGACCCGGGGCCGTCCAGAGGAAGGCCACGCGGACCCAGGCGTTGTCCCGCAGCGCAAGGCCGTCGCGGAAGGCACGGTCCGCGAGATCGATGCCCGCGGGATTGCTGACGATACGCCCGAACTCGTCGCGCCCACGGTTGTATCCGTCGACGTACGCCGCCTCCGCCGCCGGCTTGCCCCGGGGCAGATCCCGCCACATCTGACGGTCGGCGTTCCAGTAGTCGTCCTTGGTGTTCCACGGGCCGACGTCCCAGACCGGGACGAAGACGCAGCGCTCGGCGGTGCAGACCCGGACGGTGCGATTGCCCTGGTCCCGCCCGGCGAGGCCGAGCCGGGACGGCAGTGCGGCGAAGAGATCTTCACCGGCGATGCGGTGGCCGTTGGCCGTCACCTCGCCGATGAGCCCTTCGCGGGTGGCGTAGACCCGTGCCTCGAACGGATCGTCCGCCCACGCCGCCCCCGGCAGCGCGACGACGAACGCCACGACCAGCATGATCCCCCGCTTGATCATGGGCCCATGATGCCGGGTACGCCCAGCTCAGGGCGTACCCGACACGCGGCGGCTCAGAAGTCCTTGCGCCAGTTCTGGAAGGCGTACTGCGGCCGGAAGCCCATCTGCTCGTTGATGGCGATCATGTAGCCGTTCTCCGCCGCGTTGAACGTGTCGATCGCGGTGACCTTGGGGTTCTGCTC
Source organism: Hamadaea sp. (assembly GCF_013362815.1). Classification (GTDB taxonomy): domain Bacteria; phylum Actinomycetota; class Actinomycetes; order Mycobacteriales; family Micromonosporaceae; genus Hamadaea. The sequence continues at coordinate 99,355 of NZ_JABFVK010000025.1, forward strand.
ACGGAACCAGCGAAGATTCTCGACCTTCACGAGCGCCCCGAGCCGGTGACCCCGGTGGTCGGGATCGACGATCGTAATCTGCTGCCAGGCGTGCCAATCGAACTCGTCGTCGGCGGTGATGGTCGTCCACGCGACGACCCGGCCGGTGTCGGAGTGCACCATGCCGGTGTGGTAGCTGGTCCGGCCGCGGGCGATGATGGCCGCCTCGGTCTTGCGTACGCGTTCCGCGTCGACGTTCATCGGCTCCCAGCCGGTGTCGCCCATCGGGGCGTCGGCGAGCAACCGCCCGTCCAAGTACGCGATGTCGTGGACGATGTCGTCGGGAGTGGGGTCGTTCCACCGGATCAGGCGATAGCCGTCGGCCTTCGCCCGGGCGTGTTCGAGCATGCCGTCCAGGACGGACTCGTCGACGGTCGAGAGGTCGAGGACCCGGTTGACCTCGGGCAGCGCGTCGCGGTAGCCCATCGCGCGGGCGAACGCGGGCCCATCCTCGTCCGGCGCGACCAGGTCGAGCTCCGGAAGGGTCCACATGGAGTGGGTGTTGACCGTCTTCTTACCGAGGTCGCGTGCCCGCTCCTCGGCGAAGGCGAGCAGTTCCCGGCCATGGCCGCGCCGCCGATGCTCCGGCAGTACGCCAAGGTCGAGGTTCGCCATGTCGGGGTTGTCCTCGGTGTAGTGCTCGACGCTCACATAGCCGACGACCTCGCCCTCGGCCGACGCGACGTAACGCTCCTGGACGTTGCCCGGCCACGGATGCTCGAACATGCTCGACAGCTGCTTACGCGTCGTGGGCGGGAACGCAGGCGTTTCGTGTTTATGGAGGACCGCCGCGGCGGCGAGGTATTGATCGAAGGAAGTGGGATCGCTTGGGGTGACGGGGGTGATCTGCAGACTCATCCCCCCAGCGTGGCTCAGTGGGGACGCGCCCGCACCCGGTTTTCGCATCATCCCGGGCGCGAGCCGCGCGCCGTCCCGCTCAGAGGAGCCCGGCCTCCTTGGCCGCCTTGAGCGACGGCTTGACCCGGTACGTCGGGCCCACCTGCTCGGCGACGGCATCGATCGTCTTAAGCCCCTCGCCGGTGTTGAACACGACCGTCTCCTTGGTGGGGTCGAGGCGGCCGCTCTTGACGAGTTTGACGAGGCAGGCCGCGGTCACTCCACCGGCCGTCTCGGCGAAGACCCCCGTCGTCCGGGCGAGCAGCCGGATGCCGTCGCGGATCTCGTCGTCGTCGGCGTACTCCATCCAGCCGCCCGTGCGGCGTACGGATTCGAGGGCGTACGGGCCGGCGGCGGGGTCGCCGATGTTCAGGGACTTGGCGATGCCGGTCGGCTTCTGGGGCTGGATCTCGTCGGTGTCGTTGTGCAATGCCAGCGCGATGGGGTTGCAGCCGGCCGACTGCGCACCGAAGACCGTCCAGCCCTCGGCGGGCGCCTCCACGAGGCCGATCTCGACCAGCTCCTCGAACGCCTTGTCGATCTTGGTCAACAGCTCCCCCGACGCCATCGGGATGACCACCTGTGCCGGAATACGCCAGCCGAGCTGCTCGGCGACCTCGTACCCGAGCGTCTTCGAGCCCTCGGCGTAGAACGGGCGGACGTTGACGTTGACGAACGCGGTGTCCTCGAACTCGTCGGTCTCGACGAGCTCCGAGCAGAGCCGGTTGACGTCGTCGTAGGAGCCCTCGATGGCGACCAGGTCACCACCGTAGACGGCGGTCGTGACGATCTTGCCGGGCTCCAGGTCGTGCGGCACGAACACGATCGACGGCGCACCGGCGCGAGCGGCGTGCGCGGCGACCGAGTTCGCGAGGTTGCCCGTCGACGCGCAGGCGTACCGCTGGAAGCCGAGCGCCTTGGCCGCGCTGAGCGCCACCGACACGACCCGGTCCTTGAACGAGTGCGTCGGGTTGGCCGAGTCGTCCTTGATCCACAGGCCGCCGGTGAGGCCCAGCTCCGCGGCCAGCAGGTCCGCGCGTACCAGGGGGGTCATTCCGGGGTTCAAGGTCACCCGTGACGCCTCGTCCTGGCCTGCGGGCAGCAGGCCGGCGTACCGCCAGATGTTCTGCGGGCCCGCCTCGATCTGCTCGCGGGTCACCGACTTCAAGGCTTCGATGTCGTACGCGACTTCCAGCGGGCCGAAGCACTCGAAGCAGGCGTGCTGAGCCGCGAGAGGGAAGGTTGCCCCGCAAGCGCGACAGACGAGGTTGCGGGCGGGTGAAGCCGTGCCAAGCACAGTCATGAGATCTTTCCTCTCATCTTCCCGGGCGATTCCGGACGGAGTTGGCACCTGCCGCCGCAGCTCAAGGCTCGGTCAGGGTTGCCGGAGCTTCATCGGGCCGTGTCCCTCTGCTCCTCTGGATGAGGTATTCGGTTGTGCAGCCAGTTAAGCAGAACCATGATCCCGGCGGCGACCAGGTTCCACGCCCTGAGATGTGAGTCTCACCTCATGGCGTGGTGATCAGGAGGTGACGTCCTTCCGGAGGAAGCGGACCCAGGCGGCGATCCAGAAGATCGCGGCGTACGCCAAGGCCGAGATCGCTCCCTTGACGGCGTCGTCCACCTGCACCGGCGTCGTCAGCAGGCCCAGGTACGCCTGGCTGTAGTGGGTCGGCAGGAAGTTCCGGAGGCCGCCGAGCGCGGTGATCTGGTTGAGGATGCTCGACACGATGTAGAGCAGGACCGCGCCGCCGACCGCGCCCAGCGGGGCGTCGGTGAGCGTGGAGAGCAGGAAGGCCAGCCCGGCCACGACCAGCAGCGAGAGCCCCAGGTAGCCGGTGACGGCGAGCAGCCGGACCAGTCCCTCGCCAGCTGGGATGTCGGCGGCGAGTCCGGAGCGCAGCGGATGCCAGCCGTAGCGGAGCGTGCCGACGGCGAGCGCCGTGGCCAGGAGGGTCACCATGGCGAGCGCGCAGTAGCCGAGGGCGACGGTCAGTTTGACGCCGAGCAGCCGGGCGCGGGGGACCGGGATGGCCAGCAGATAGCGCAGGCTCCCCCAGCTCGCCTCGCTGGCGATGGTGTCGCCGCAGAACAGGGCGATCACGACGACCAGCAGGAAGCCCGAGCTGACGAACAGCGTGAAGAGGGCGAAGTTCAGCCCACCGGCGGTGGCGACGTCGACCAGCGCCGAGAACTGCCCCCGGCCGCCCCCGCCATCGTCGGAGGAGTCGGAGCCGAACTCGAACGCGACCAGCAGGATCAGCGGGAGCAGGACCATGAAGCCGAGCGCCAGCTGCGTACGCCGACGCCGCCACTGCCGCCGCCATTCCGAGCCGACGGTCAGGGTGCGATGCGCTTTGTAGCCTTCGGCCGCGCCTTGCAGGGTGAGCGTGCTCATCGGTCTCCACTTCCGGCCGTCGAGTCGCCGACGAGGGCGAGGAACGCGTCTTCGAGCCGCCGTCGCGGGGTCACCCGGTCGACGCCGACCCCGGCTCGGACCAGGGCGGCGACCGCCTCGGTGCGGGGCACCTCACCCAGATCGGCGATCAGGGTGCGGTCGCCGTCGACGGCGTACCCGGCGACGCCGTCCACTCGGTCCAGCACCTTCTGGGCCAGGTCGAGGTCGGTCACCTCGAACTGGGTAGTCGGGGTGTCGCCGACGATCTCGTCCACTCGGCCCGACGCCACGACGCGTCCCTTGTGGACGACGACGGCGTGGGTGCAGGTCTGCTCGACCTCGGCCAGCAGGTGGCTGGAGACCAGCACGGCCCGGCCGTCCACGGCGTACCGCTGGAGGACGCGGCGCATCTCCGCGATCTGCGGCGGGTCGAGCCCGTCCGTCGGCTCGTCGAGGACAAGCAGTTCGGGCAGGCCGAGCATGGCCTGGGCGACGGCCAGCCGTTGCTTCATCCCGTGCGAGTACGTCTTGACCCGGCGATGGATGGCGTCACCGAGCCCGGCGATCGCCAGCGCCTCGGTGAACTGCGCGTCCTCCCAGGGACGTCCGGTCGCCCGCCAGTACGCCCGCAGGTTCTGCTCACCGGTGAGGTGCGGCAGGAAGCCGGGCCCTTCGACGAGCGCCCCGATCCGGGAGAGCACCGGCGCGCCGGGGGCCAGCTTGTGCCCGAAGATCAGCACGTCGCCGGCGGTCGCCTGGGTCAACCCCATCAGCACCCGCAGGCTGGTGGTCTTGCCCGCGCCGTTCGGGCCGAGGAGACCGACGACCTGACCCCGTTCGACGGTGAAGCTGATCTCGTCGACCGCCACGAACTTGCCGTAGGTCTTCCGCAATCCCTTGACCGACAGCGGCGTTTCGGCGTACTCGCTGGTGATCGCCTGTTCTTTGCGACGACCGCGGACGCGGGCGATGACGACGGCCGCGACCACCCCGAGGATCAGCGCGGCGACCAGGCCGACCAGCACCCAGACCCACAGGGCTTCGGAGGTCTGGATGGGTGTGCCGTCGACGGTCGGCAGGGTGAGCTGCGGTGCCGCCAGATCCACCGAGTAGGTGACCGGGTCGACCGGCCCGAGGTAAGCCTGGTCGGCGGTGGCGACGACGAGCCGCAGCCGGTTGCCGTCCTCCACCCGATGCACGACGCCCGGCAGCGTGACCTCGACCGGTTGGGCCTCCGCGAGCGTCTTCGGCAGACCGGTGAGCTTCAACGGCGTGAGAAGCCCGTTGTCCAGAGTGGCCGTTCCGTCCGGAGCGACGTCGTAGAGCTTGACGAAGATCGTCGCCTCGCCGGTCGGCGAGGCCACCTTGATCCGGACCTTCGGCGAGCCGACGATCGTCAACCCGCCATTGATCGGCTGGGTCTCGAACCGGGCGTGCTGCCCGGGCAGATCGGTGGCGAAGCTGCTGAGCAACGAAGCAGCCGCACCCGCACCCGGCAGCGAGGAGACGGCGGCGGGCGAACCGTTCGGCGGACTGGCGATCTCCTGCGCCCGCCCGGTCAGCTCGACCGTCGTCGTCGCGTCACCCCCCATCCCCGGGTACGCGTCCACGGAGTACCCGGTCGCGAGGCGTCCCCGCTCGACGGCGTCGAGGCCGGTGACCCGGGAGTAGGTGAAGCTGGACGAGGGAGTCTCTGCGGAACCGCGTAGATAGTGGTCGAGCCATTGCAGCGTCAGGAACTTCGTCCGGTCCTGATCGGACTGGGGACCCTCGCCGCCGTCGTGACCGCCGGTGTACCAGGCGACGCGTACGGGGGCTCCAGTGATGCCGCGCGCATTGGCATCCGCCTCCGACAGCGGGAACAGCGTGTCCGCCTCGCCCTGGATGAGCAGCGTCGGGGCCTTGATCCGGCCCAGTACGCCGGCCGGGCTGCGCTCTTCGAGAAGTGCCTTGGTCTGCTCGTCGAGGACGCCGGTCGTCGCGATCTTCAAGTACGCCGCGCACACGTCGGCGGCCCACCGTCCACAAGCGGCGTCGGGACCACCGGAGCCGCCCTGGAAGAAGACGCCGGCCCAGGCCTGCTTGAACACGCCGTTCGGGACGAGCGCGGTGTTCAGATCGTTCCAGGTGATCATCGGGACGATCGCATCCACCCGCTGGTCGTACGCCGCGAGCAGGAGCGCGAGGCCGCCGCCGTAGGAACCGCCGACCACGCCGACCTTGGGATCACCGGCGGCGTCCAGTTCGATGTCCGTACGCGCGGCCAGCCAGTCCAGCAGCAGCTGAGCGTCCTTGATCTCGTACTGCGGAGCGTCGAGGTGGATGTGCCCGGTGCTGCGCCCGAACCCCCGCGCGGAGTACGTGAGAACGGCGTACCCGCGGTCGGCGAGATCCTTCGCGTCCTTCGCGACGGACTGCTTCGTCCCTCCGAAGCCGTGAGCCAGCAGTACTGCCGGGTGTTTGCTCTCGCCGTCGTCCGGGAGGTACAGCGTCGTGTCGAGCATCGCGGGATCGTCGCCCTGCGCGCCGGGAACCATCGCGTCCACCGTCTGGTACGCCGCCTGAGCAGGCTGGGCCGCCATGGCCACCGCCGCGACGGCGAGGCCGACCGCGGCTACGACGCCGGCAAGGCGCCGGGAGATGCTGCGCATGAGGCCAACCGTAAGGGTGGGTAGGCGCACCGGCATCGGGGTTCCCCCCGATCCGCGCGTCGCCCCGTTCCGACGTACGGCGCTGGATCAGGGTTCCGGGTCGAATCTTGGGGCAAGATTCGACCCGGAACCCTGATCCAGCGCGCAAAGCGGCCAGCGCGCAAAGCGGCCAGCGCGAAAGAGCGCAGCCGAAATCAGGCCGCGACGAGGTCGGGTGAGGGCGCCGGGGCGGGGGTGTGCGCCCGAGCCCGCCGAGGCAGGAAGAAGCCGAGCACGAAGGCCACCCCGATCAGCCCCAACGTCAGCAGCGTGACGGTCTTCGAGGCGGTCACGAAGGTCGCCGGGTCGAACCGCGTACCGATCGTGCCGAAGAAGACCGTGCCGAGCACGGCGACGCCGAGCGAGGCGCCGAGCTGCTGAATCGACTCCAGCATCCCGGCGGCCGAACCCACCTCGTGGTCGGCGATCTCGCCCATGATGATGTCGAACAGCGGCACGAAGATCATTCCCATGCCGACCCCGTAGACGAGCAGCGGCCAGGCCAGGTCACCCCCGTCGACGCGCACGCCCTGGTCCGCGAAGACGGCGTACAACCAGGTCAAACCGATCGCGATGAGCGAGAGGCCGACGTGCAGCACGCGGCGGCCGAGCTTGGCCATGGTCGCGGCGGCGAAGCCGGTGCCGAGGAACGCGCCGATCGCCCACGTGGCCATGGTGAGGCTGGCCTTGACCGGGCTGTAACCCAGCCCGAGCTGCAGGAACATCGCCACGGCGAGGGACAGCCCGACGATCGCGCCGAAGAACACGATCACGAACAGCACGCCGGTCGAATAGGACCGCTTGGCGAACACGCTGAGCTCGACGAGCGGGGTTCGACCAGTCCGCTTGCGGCGCGCCTGGCTCCAGACGAACATTCCGAGCACACCCACCGACGCGGCCAGCAGGGCGAAGATCCACGCGGGCCAGTCCAGCTCGCGGCCCTGCACAAGCGGGAAGACCAGCATCAGCATTCCGGTCGCGGCCAGCACCGCGCCGCCCAAGTCCAATCTGAGGGTACGCACAGCGGGGCGGTCGCCGCCGGGAAGTGCTTTCACCCCCGCCACCAGGGCGAAGAGCCCGATCGGGAGGTTGATCGCGAAGACCGCCCGCCATCCGGTGCCGAACAGGTCCGCGTCGACGAGCGCACCGGCCACGACCGGCCCGAAGATCGTGGAGAGCCCGATGATCGGGCCGAACGCGCCGAACGCCTTGCCGATCTCGTGCGGCGGGAACAGGTCGCGGATGAGGCCGAAGCCCTGCGGGATCATCACCGCGCCGAACAGGCCCTGGAGGACGCGCGCCCCGATCAGCGTCTCGGGCGACCAGGCGGCGGCGCAGGCCAGGGAGGCGACGACGAAGCCGACGACGCCGATCATGAGCATTCGCTTGCGGCCGAACATGTCGCCGAGCCGACCGCCGGTCAGCAACCCGACGGCCAGCGCCAGGGTGTAGGACGCGGCGATCCACTGCAGGCTGGCGTACGACCCGCCGAGGTCGGCCCGGATCGCCGGGGCGGCGACCGTGACGACCGTGGAGTCGAGCAGGTTCATGATCGTGGCGGCGAGGACGGCGAAGAGACCGAGCCACTTGTGATTTCTCATGCCGATGACTCTGCCAACGGATTAGGAACATCTCGTTCCTAATGCTCCGGCAGAATGAAGAACATGTTGGAGACCTCCGCTCGTCTGCTTCGTCTGCTGTCGCTGCTGCAGACCCCCCGGGAATGGACCGGGACCGAACTCGCCGACCGCCTGGAGGTGAGCACCCGCACCGTACGCAACGACGTCGACCGGCTGCGCTCGCTCGGCTATCCCGTAAACGCCACCCGGGGTGCGATCGGCGGCTATCGGCTCGGCGCAGGTGCCAACCTGCCGCCGCTGCTGCTCGACGACGAGGAAGCCGTCGCGGTGGCGGTCGGGCTGCGTACGGCGGCGACCGGTTCGGTCGCGGGAATCGAGGAGACCGCGTTACGGGCGCTGGCCAAGCTGGAACAGGTGCTGCCGAGCCGGTTGCGCCGCCGGGTCAACACCTTGCAGAGCTACACCGTCGCCATCCCACCCGAGCAGCGCGGCCCGCGGGTGGACGCGGCGGTGCTGACCGCCATCGCGAACGCCGCCCGCGACCACGAACGCCTGCGGTTCGACTACCGGTCGCACGACACCTCGGTCAGCCGCCGCGACGTCGAGCCCTACCGCCTCGTGACCTGGGGACGCCGGTGGTACCTGGTGGCCTGGGATGTCGAACGGCACGACTGGCGAACCTTCCGGGTGGACCGGATGGAACCGAAGATCCCGACCGGTCCTCGGTTCACACCCCGTCCGCTGCCTGCGGAGGATCTGGCGGCATACGTGTCGAAGGGGGTCAGCACGGCGGCGTGGCGATACACCGCTCGCGTGGTCATCCACGCCCCGGCCGACGTCGTCGCCGAACGGCTGCCCGCCATGCTCGGCGCGGTCGAGGCGGTCGGGGACGATCACAGCGCGGTCACACTGGGCGCGGACAACGTCGAGATGATGGCCGTCTGGCTCGGGGCGATCGGCCACGACTTCACCGTTGAGAACTCGCCCGAGCTGGTCGCCGAGCTGCGTCTGGTCGCCGACCGCTATCGCCGGGCGGCCGGATAGGGCCTGTCTCTCGTCAGGCGCGGCTGCGGGCTCGGCTCAGCCGCAGCCGCCGCAGCCGATTGACCAGCACCGCGTCGAAGGCGAGCGCCTGCGGGTCGTCCAGCAGCTTGTTGAGCAGCTGGTAGTACCGCGTCGCGCTGACCTCGAACGTCTCGCGGATGGCCTGTTCCTTCGCACCGGCATGCTTCCACCACTGCCGTTCGAAGGTCAGAATCGCCTGATCCTGGTCGGACAACGTGACCCGCTGCGTCGGGATCGGACGCGCGGGCAGGTCCGAATCGAGAAAGTCGTCCGACTCCTCGACCCGGGAAGACTCTTCCCGTTGGGCCGGGATCGCGGTCTGCTGCTGGACATCCATCCCGGCCAGTCTAACGAGGAAATCAAGCGACGTCGCGAGCGCGGATCTGCCACATCGACAAGCCCACCAGAGCCAGCAGCCCCGCGCCGAAGATGGTGCCGGCCCGCTGCCAGGTCAGGACGAGCTGCTGCGGCTGACACATTCCAGCGCTGAAATCGCAGCTGGTCTGGTCGTACATGGTGACCGAGCCGTTCATCCAGGCCTGGAGGTGGTTGCCCACGAAGAACATCTCCGGGTAGCGGACCTTCGCCATGAACAGCAGGATCGTCAGCCCGAACTGGGTGACGACGATCAAGGCGATCAGCACGCCCATCGCGACCGCCGTACGCCGTCCGAGCGACGCCAGCACGAAGCCGAAGACCGCCGCCGCCGCGACGACGCCGAGTCCGCGCAGTCCGGTGAGGGCGAAGGACTGCCACGTCCCCGAGGTCATTCCGGCGGTGGTTCCCCGGAAGACCGCGGTGGCCCACATCGCCGCCGTCCACAGTGCACCGACGACGAGGGACCAGAAGGCCGTCACCGCCAGCAGCACGCCGAGCTTCGTCCCCAGTACGCGTACCCGCCGGGGTTGCCAGGTCAGCAGGTTCATCATCGAACCGCTGCTCCACTCCGCCCCGATGGACGACGCTCCGATGACCAGCGCGACGAACGCCATGATCATCGCCCAGACCGTGAGCATGTCGCGGAACCCGGCCTTGAAGACGAACGTGCTGGGCATGTAGTAATCGGCCAGAAAGTAGTCCGGCTTCGGCCCCTGGCAAGCCTCGGCCGGAATCTGGCCGGCCTTGACGTCGTCCTCGCAGCGCTTCTTACCGTTGCTGTTCCAGTCATCGAGGGCGCGCTGGTACTCCTGCTCCGCCTGGGCCACAGCGGCAGCCCGGGTCGCATCGCTCACCTTGTGGTTGCTGAACCAGGTACCGCCCGCGATCAGACCCAGCAGGATCACCCCGATCGCCAGCATCACCACGGTGACCCGGCGCTTGTGCAAGCGGCGGCGCTCGGCGCGGACGAGACTCATGCGGGCACCTCTTCGGACGGAGTGGCGACGACGGACTGGTCGACTTGCCGATGCTGGCCCTCGACCGGTGCGGTGCCGGTGAGCTGCAGGAAGACGCTCTCCAGGTCGGCCACCACCGGGGAGAGCTCGCTGACGAACAGGTCCCGGGCGGCGAGCTTCCGCGTGATGTCGGCGGGCTGAGCGATCCCGGCGACCAGCAAATGATCGGGGTACGCCGTGACGCGCCCGCCCATCTCGGTCAACGCCGCGTCAGCCATCGCCAGCTCGGCCGGCGACTCTAGGCGTACCAACACTTGACCAGTGGAATGCGCGGCGAGCACCTCCGCCACGGACCCGGCGGTGACGCGGCGGCCACGGGAGATGATCGTGACGGCGTCGCAGATCTGTTCGACCTCGTTGAGGATGTGGCTGGACAGGACCACGGTCATGCCGCCCGCGGCGAGCCCGCGCATGAGATCGCGCATCTCGCGGATGCCGCCCGGGTCGAGGCCGTTGGCCGGCTCGTCCAGAATGAGCAGGCGCGGCTGCTTGAGCAGCGCGGACGCGACGGCGAGCCGCTGCTTCATACCGAGCGAGTACGCCTTGACCTTGTCCTTGGCCCGGTCACGCAGCCCGACCAGCTCCAAGACCTCGTCCACCCGGGTCTGCGGCACGTCCCCGGCGTCGGCGAGCAGGCTGAGCGTGTCGCGCGCGGAGAAGTTCCCGAAGAACTGCGGGCTCTCGACGATGGCTCCGACCTCGCCGATCACGCCCGGCAGGTGATGGGGCACCGACTGGCCGAGAATGCGCATCTCGCCGCCGTTGGCCTTGATCAGGCCGAGGAGCGTACGCAGCGTCGTCGTCTTCCCCGAGCCGTTGGGACCGAGGAAGCCGTGCACCTCACCGGCCTCCACGACCATGTCGAAGCCGTCCAAGGCGGTACGCGAGCCGCCGAACAAGCCGCGGTAAGTCTTGTGAAGCCCGTGGATCTCGAGTACGGGAGCCATGCGGGGACAGTACAGCGCATTCCGAGGTACCGCTGTCCCGCCCCGCCCGCGCGTTTCCGGGTCAGCTATTCGCGCTGGATCAGTTGGCCTTGAGCGCTGGATCAGGGTTCTCGGTCGAATCTTGGCGCGAATACGACCCAGATCCGTGATCCAGCGCGAAGCGGGCGCGCGGAGTGGCCCCGTGCACTGTCAGGCGACGATGACGTTCAGGCCGGCGTTGCGGAAGCCTTCGATCAGCTCCGGGTTGGCGCTGGAGTCGGTGACCAGCGTCTCGATCCGGTCGACCGAGCAGATCCGGGCGAACGCGTGCCCGCCCAGCTTCGAGGCGTCGGCGATGATGACCACTCGCTTGGCGCGCGCCACCATCAGGGAGTTCATCGCGGCTTCGCCCTCGTGGTGGGCGGCCGCGCCGAGGGTGACGTCGAGCGCGTCCACCCCGAGCAGAGCCACGTCGAGGGTCACTTCGCGGAGGATGCCGCCGCCGAGCGGGCCGACCAGCTCGAACGACTGGGGGCGTACGACCCCGCCCGTGACCACGATCTTCATCCGGGAGCGGACGAGCAACTCATTGGCGATGTTGAGCGCGTTGGTGACGACGGTCAGCTGCGCGTCGTCGGCCGCCGACGAGAGGTCGGGGCGTACGGCGAGCGCGCGGGCCACCTCGGTCGTCGTGGTGCCGCCGTTGAGGCCGACGACCATCCCCGGGCTGACCAGCGCGGCGGCGGCCGCCCCGATGCGCTGCTTCTCCTCGGAGTGCTTGGCCGTCTTGTAGCGCAGCGGCAGATCGTAGGAGACGCCGTTGGCGACCGCTCCGCCCCGCGTACGCGTGATCATCTGCTGTTGCGCGAGCTGATCGAAGTCACGGCGGATGGTGGCCTGGGAGACGTCGAGCCGCTCGGCGGCGGCCTCCACCGTGACCCGGCCGGACTCGGTCAGCAGCTCCAGCAGCGAGTTCCATCGCGCGTAGCGGTCCACCGGTCGCCTCCTGCGCGTTTGGTGAGTATTTTCGTGCACAGTAATGCTCGATACTCCGGGATGCAAAGCGTGGACCTGCGCGAAGTCTCGGGCAGCTTGCGGCTGCTTCGCCGACTCGCGCACAATGTCGCTCGAAACATCGCGGTATCGAGCCAATTTGAGCAAAGGTGGGTCCATGGCGTACGTCGACGAGGAGATCGCCAGCCAGCCGGAATCCTGGCAGCGGGCGGTCGAACTGGCTGCAACGGCGGCCGGCTCGCTGCCCCGTCCGGGCGAACGAGTCGCCGTCGTCGGGTGCGGGACCTCCTGGTTCATGGCGATGGCGTACGCCGGGCTCCGGGAAGCCGCCGGACAGGGCGAGACCGACGCCTTCGCCGGGTCGGAGTTCCCGCTGACCCGGGCGTACGACCGGATCGTGGCGATCACCCGCTCGGGCACCACGACCGAGATCCTCGAGCTCATCGACCGGACCTCGGTGCCGGTGACCGCGATCGTCGGCGACCCCGAGTCGCCCGCGGTGACGGCCGCCGACGAGACGGTCCTGCTCCCCTGGGCAGACGAGAAGTCGGTGGTGCAGACCCGGTTCGCGACCAGCGCTCTCGCGCTGTTCCGCGCTCACCTCGGGTTCGACCTCACCGCCGCCATCTCCGACGCCCGCCGGACGGTGGCCGACGAGCTGCCGCTAGACCCGGCCGCCATCGAGCAGGTGACCTTCGTCGGCCGCGGCTGGACCGTCGGCCTCGCTCAGGAAGCCGCTCTGAAGTGCCGGGAGGCCGCCGCGTTCTGGACCGAGGCGTACCCGGCGATGGACTTCCGGCACGGACCGATCTCGATCTCCGCGCCCGGCCGGGCGGTCTGGGCGTTCGGCGAGGTCCCGCCCGGACTCGACGCCGACGTGGCCAAGACCGGCGCGACCTTCGTCCATTCGCCGAACGACCCGATGGCCGACCTGATCCTGGCCCAGCGATTCGCCGTGGCGCTCGCCCGGCACAAGGGCCTGGACCCCGACAGTCCCCGTAACCTCACCCGATCGGTAATCCTTGAGCCATGAGCGAGGTTGTCGTAGCGGTCGACGTCGGCGGAACCGGCATCAAGTGCGCCCTGGTCACCCCGGACCATGAGGTCGTGCACACGGAACGGCACGCGACCGGGGCCGAACGCGGTGCGGACGCCGTCGTGGAGACGATCCTGAGCGTGGTCGAGGGCCTGGCCGCCAAGGCGGTCGCCGACGATCTCGTTCCCGTGGCCGTCGGCATCTGCATCCCGGGCATCATCGACGAGGCCGACGGCGTCGTCCGGTACGCCTCCAACACCGGGGGCATGCGCGACGTGCCCCTGCGCGACCTTGCGACCGCGCGCGTCGGACTACCCGTGCGCGTCGGCCACGATGTGCGTACCGGTGGGCTGGCCGAGGCGACGCTGGGCGCCGGTGCGGGCTATGACCAGGTCTTGTTCATCCCGATCGGCACCGGGATCGCCGCCGCCCACATCATCGGCGGCAAGGTGCTGGCGGGCGGGCACTGGGGCGCGGGCGAGATCGGGCACATCATCGTCCGGCCGGGCGGACCGCTCTGCGGCTGCGGTCAGCGGGGCTGCCTCGAAGCCATCGCCTCCGCCTCGGCGGTCGGACGGCGGTACTCCGAACGCGTCGGAGTGACCGCCTCGGCTCGGGAGGTCGCGTCACAGGCAGCAGCCGGTGACCCGATCGCGGCCGAAGTCTGGGCCGAGACGGTCGACGCGCTCGCCGACGCGCTGCTGACGGCGCAAGCCCTGTACGACCCGCACCTGGTGATCGTCGGCGGTGGCCTGGCCGAGGCCGGCGAGCAGCTGCTCGGCCCGCTTCGCCAGGCGTTGCGGAACCGGATCGCGTTCTTCACCGAACCCGAGATCGTCCGCGCCCGGCTCGGCGACGAGGCGGGCTGCCTCGGCGCGGCCCTGCTCGCGTTGACCGTCGCCGAACTGGACCATCCCACCGACCCCGCCGTACTGACCCCTCTGGAGGCCGAGCTGTGAGCCGGTTGAGCGGCAAGATCGTCACCCCGTCCGGTGTAGTCACCGGTTCGATCAGCGTCGAGGACGGCCGCATCGCCGCCATCTCGCCGAGCACGTCCGTCACGTCGCCGGACACCGAGCAGTGGATCGTGCCGGGTTTCGTCGACATCCACACCCATGGTGGCGGTGGGCATACCTTCACGACCGGGGATGCCGACGCCGCCCGGCAGGCCGCCGGCTTCCACCGGCGGCACGGCACGACGACGCTGCTCGCAAGCCTGGTCAGCAGCCCGTTCGAGTTGATGCGCGACGCCACCCTCGCCTTCCGGCCGCTCGTCGAGGAGGGAGTCCTCCATGGCATCCACTTCGAGGGGCCGTACCTCGCCGAGCTGCGGTGCGGTGCGCAGAATCCGGCGTACCTGCGCGATCCGTCGACGGCGGAGATCACCGAGCTGATCAAGCTGGGTGAGGGCTCGGTCCGCATGATGACCATCGCCCCGGAGCGCGCCGGCGCGTTGGAGGCCATCGAACTGCTGGTCGCCGAGGGTGTCGTCGCCGCGATTGGGCACACCGACGCCTCATACGAGCAGGCGCTCGCAGGCGTGGCCGCCGGAGCCCGGGTCGCGACCCACCTGTTCAACGGCATGCGCCCGATCCACCACCGGGAACCGGGCCCGATCCTGGCCCTGCTCGGCTCGCCCCAGATCGCGGTGGAGCTGGTCGCCGACGGATTCCACCTGCACGACGGGACGCTCGCGTTCGCCGCGCGTACCGCGGGTCTGGATCGGACCGTGCTGGTCACCGACGCGATGACCGCGGCCGGGATGCCCGACGGCGAGTACGAGCTCGGCGGCCAGGCGGTCGTCGTGGCCGATCGAGTCGCCCGGCTCGCGCGCGACGGGTCCATCGCCGGGTCCACGCTCACCATGGACTCGGCCTTCCGCCAGGCCATAGGCGCAGGTCTTTCGATCTCCGAAGTGGTACGCGCGACGAGCACGACCCCGGCGACGGTCCTCGGTCTGGATGGTGACCGCGGAACGCTGGAGGTCGGCAAGCGCGCCGACATCGTGACGCTCTCGCCGTCGTTCGAGGTCACCTCGGTGATGTCCGCATGACCCCCGCCCCGTCTCTCCCCGCCCCGTCTCTCCCCTCCCCGTCTCTCCCCTCCCCGTTGATCATGAACCCAGGGTCCGGGTCGTCGGCGTGTCGCACCCCCCAAGCTCATGATCAACTCGCCGGACACCGGGCGGTGATCGCATGAGCGTTGTTTCGACCGGAGAACTGGTCGCCACTGCTGCCGCCACCGGCACCGGAGTGGCGGCGTTCAACGTGATCACCCTCGAGCACGCCGAGGCGATCGTCGCCGGGGCCGAAGCCGCTGGGCGACCGGTCATCCTGCAGATCAGCGAGAACGCCGTGAAGTTCCACCACGGTCGGGTCGGCCCGATCGCCGCCGCCACGCTGGCGGTGGCGAAGGACGCGGCTGTGCCGTGTGCGCTGCATCTCGATCACGTGGAGTCGGTCGAGCTGCTCACGCAGGCTCCGCTGCACAGCTTCAGCAGCGTGATGTTCGACGCCTCCGCACTGTCCTATGCCGACAATGTGGCCGCGACCCGGTCGGCCGCCGAGTTCGGTCACGCGCACGGGCTCTGGGTGGAGTCGGAACTGGGCAAGGTCGGCGGCAAGAACGGTGAGGCGCCGCTGTCGGCGCATGCGCCCGGCGCGCGTACGTCACCGTCGGACGCGGTCGATTATGTGGCGCAGACCGGGGTGGACGGGCTCGCCGTCGCCGTCGGCTCCTCGCACGCCATGACCAGCCGCGACGCCGCCCTCGACCACGATCTGATCGCGGCCCTACGGGATGCCGTCGACGTGCCGCTCGTCCTGCACGGCTCGTCCGGCGTCGGCGACGACGAACTACGCCGGGCGGTCGCGGGCGGTCTCATCAAGGTCAACATCGGCACGGCGTTGAACATCGCCTTCACCGGAGCGGTCCGGCCGATCCTCGACGGCGACGCCAAGCTGGTCGACCCGCGGAAGTACCTCAAGCCGGCTCGGGCCGCGATGGCGGAGACCGTCGCTCACTTCCTCGCCCTGCTCGGCTGACCCTCTTCGCGTTGATCATGAACCTAGGGTTCCGCTGGGCGGCGTGTCGAGCCCCCAGGCATCCTGATCAACTACGCGGCGATGCCGCGTTGATCAGGGCCGTAGGGGCGGCGACACGCCGTTAGGCGGAACCCTAGGTTCATGATCAACGCGGGAAAATGCGATCCCAGGGGATGCGGAAGTAGAGGCGGGCGAGGAAGAGGCCGAGGAAGACTGCCGCGATGTCGTCGGTGAGCCAGTGGTACGACAGGAAGATCGTCGTCACGAAGACGATGGCGGGCGGTCCGGCCAACAGGAATCGCCGGATGCGCGTCGGCACCGGCCGGGCGAGCGCGATCGCCAGGAGCGTCAGGATGGCGGGCCACCAGACGAAAGTGTTCACGACGTGCCCGGACGGAAACGACCGGTCGTAGTCGGCGGCGCTGTTGAAGAACTGGACGGCGACGTCCGGCGGGAACTGTTTCGAGCTGGGCGCGTCGCGCTCCGACCAGATCTTGAGCGGACCCGCCCCGAACCCCGCCAGCAGGTACGCCGCCAGCCCGGGCAGCACTACCTGCCATTTACGCGTACGCACCAACGCCGCGAGCGTCAGCGGGATGGTGAACACGTACATGAGCACCCAGCCCTGACCGAAGTGGTTCAGCACGACGGCGGGCCCGCGCGCCCAGGTCGGGTCGTGATCCATGCACCACGACCGGATCGCCAGGTCGAGATCGTCGGTCACCCCGATGGCGGCCAGCCCTGTGGTCACGGCCAACGCCACCAGCAGCAGACCGTCCCACCACCAGGAACGCCAGCCGGAACGCCGGCCGGAGTGCCACCCTGGGGAGATCATCCGCCCAAACTACAGCAGCCGCCCGATCGCCTGATAGATCTCGTCGATGCGTACGCCGGAGTTGGGGCAGCCGCCGAAGTGGTGCAGCGCGATCACCTTGTTCGTGACCCGGGAGATCACCGGCGACCCGGACGAACCACCTTCGGTGTCGCAGTAATACGAGGCGTCGGTGTCGGTGTCGTACCCGTCGTACGCCGGATCGACGATCTGGCAGTTGCCCTGGCGGTCGGAGTCGCTCGACGCGGCGATCGAGGTCGGCTCGCCCGCCGGGTTCTGCGGGATGTAGACCTGCTCGCCCTTGTTCGGCGCGCGGACGTCGAACTGGAGGTACCCGTACTGCTGAACCGAAGCGAAGTCGTCGACGGTGAACAGCGTGTAGTCCAGGCGCTTGTCGGTGGCCAGGACGTGCGCGGCCCACACCTTCGTCGGCTTGAACACGTCGTACCCACCGCACTGGGCGCAGGCGTAGTTGAACCACACCTCGGTGTCGGCCGCCTCGGCGTCGGTGGTGAAGCAGTGGTGATTGGTGATCATGCGGTTGTCCGGGCCGACCCGCCACGCGGTGCACAGCTCGGTGCCCTTGATCAGCAGCCGGGCGACCGCCTTCGAGCGCTGGTACATCACCGGATCGGTGGTCTTGTAGCAGACTGCGTCGGCCTTGTCGTCGCCGCCGCAGACGCTCTCCTCCCGGCCGGGCCGGGCCGCCTCGCGCTTACGGGCGTCGTCGGCCTTCTTGGCCCGGCGCTCCGCGGCGGTCATGCCACGAGCCACCTTGTCCACCGTCACACCCAGCCGGGCCAGGTCGCTTCGCAGCCCGAGAAGGTCATGGGCGAGGTGCAGGCGGACGACCGCGGTGTCCCCGGTGATCGACATCGCCCACTTGCCGCCCGACCCGTTGACGACATTGCTGACCGTGTCCGTCACGCCTTCGAGCAGCTTTCCGTCGTACCGCTGGATCTCGCCGCCGTCCGGGCGGGAGACCGTCAGGTAGTCGCCGGGCAACAACGCCAACCGGGTGAAGTGGACCTTCACATAGTCAGCACCGGGATAGCGGAAGGTCGCGTCTTTCCGCGTACCCAGATAGCCGAGAGTCGTCTCCGCGGACTCGACCTTGCCGGTCTCTTCGGCCCCGACGGACCAGATCTGCTGCTGGGTCTGGTCGCTCGGGCGCAGCACGTGCGCGGCGGTCGCGGTGCCCGCTGCGAGCACTGCCGTCAGGCCTAGCGCGAGAGCCAGGGTCCGTCGCATTCATCGCCTCCTGAGGGTGGCCGGCTTTACCCGATGTGCAACGAGCCACGATCTACTCGCGACGCGTGCGCCGATCCAGGAGGATGGTCGGGTGCGGATCACCTCGGCCCTCGTCGACCCGGCTCTCCTCGAGCTGCCCTGGCCCACGCCTCTCGAGGACTGGCCGGCGGATCACCTCGTTGCGCTGCCCCAGGGCATCTCGCGGCACGTCGTGCGCTTCGTCCGTCTCGACGGCACCGTGTACGCCGCCAAGGAGACCCGCGAACGCATCGCCGAGCGGGAGTACGACCTGCTCCGCGCGCTCGAACGACTAGGCGCTCCGGCGGTGGAGGCGGTCGCGATCGTCGCCGACCGAGTGGCGGCCGACGGTGAGCACCTGGAGCCGGTGCTGGTGACCCGGCATCTACAGTTCTCGCTGCCCTACCGGGCGGTGTTCTCCCACACGCTCCGGCCGGAGACCATGAACCGGCTGCTCGACGCGCTCGCCGCGCTGCTCGTCCGGCTGCATCTGCTGGGCTTCTTCTGGGGCGACTGCTCGCTGTCGAACACGCTGTTCCGCCGGGACGCGGGGGCGTTCGCGGCGTACCTGGTCGACGCCGAGACGGGCGCGCTGCACCTGCGGCTGTCCAACGGCCAGCGCGACGAGGACCTCGAGATCGCGCGGACGAACATCTTCGGCGAATCGCTGGACCTCCAGGCGGCCGGGCTGCTGCATGAGGCGATCGACCCGGAGCAGGTCTCCGACGAGGTCGTACGCCGCTACGAGACGCTGTGGCACGAGCTGACCCACGAGGAGAAGGTCGAGAAGGACACCCGGCGCAACATGGAGCGCCGCATCCGCCGCCTCAACGAGATGGGCTTCGACGTCGAAGAGGTCTCGATGTCGGTGGTCGACAGCCAGATCCACATCCGGCCCAAGGTCGTCGACGCCGGCCACCACACTCGTCGCCTGCTGCGCCTGACCGGCCTGGACGCGGAGGAGAACCAGGCTCGGCGGCTGCTCAACGACCTCGACGCGTACCGGGCCGAGTCGGATCTGGCCGACGAGTCGCAGGCCGCCCATCGCTGGCTCACCGAGGTGTTCGAGCCGGTCGTCCGGGCGGTCCCCGGCCCGCTGCGGCGCAAGCTGGAGCCGCCGGAGCTGTTCGTCCAGATCATCGAGCACCGGTTCCACCTGTCCGAGAAGGCGGGCCGCGACGTCGGCCTGGCCCCGGCCGTCCAGTCCTTCCTCAACGACGTCCTCGTGCACCGCCCGGACGAACAGGCGATCCTCGGGTACGACGCGGACGACGACGACAGCGAAGAGACCGTTTCGCCGGAGTTGTAGAACCGCTCCGGCCGACCCCGGCCGGGCGACACGACCGGTGACAGATGTCACAGCCTCCCCGGGTTCCACAGTCCCAATCGGTAGCCTGGCCTGCGCGTTCATCCCCCCGGCGGACCCCCGTCCGCCGGTCTGACGCAGTGGACCGACCCCGGGGGTACCCCCCACCGACGATGGCGAGGAACCCTCGTGACGCGACGACGCAAGCTCTGGCTCGCCGCCGCCCTCGGAGCCGTGCTCAGCACGGTCCTCATCGTCGCACCGGCACCCGCCTCGACCGGGCGCGCGGATGCGGCCGCGACTGCCGCCGTCACTGCGCTGGTGCGTACCGGGCAGGCGGCGGTGCCTTCGGGATTCGCCGCGGTCATGGGCTATACCCCGGTCACGGCCAAGCTCTCCGACGGCGAAGTACGCACGATCAACCCCAACGGCTCGTGCTCGGTGCCCGGCGAGGGCCGCCCGTTCGCCTTCGACACCGCCTGCAAGGCGCACGACTTCGGCTACGACCTGCTCCGGTACGCCGAACGCCGGGGTGAGCCGCTCGGGGTGCAGGCGCGTACGGCGATCGACTCGCGGTTGGTGGCCGACCTGCGTACGCAGTGCGAGCAGACCACCGCAGGCTCGGAGTACGCCGCCTGCCAGGCCACCGTCGACGTGTTCGCCGCGGGAGTCGGGTTCAACTCGTGGCGGCAGATGTCGGGACCGCCCGTCGACACCGCCGGCCTTGTGCGTACGGCCGGATTGGTGCTGCTCGGGCTGCTGTTGATCACCTTTCCGCTGCGTCGCCGCGTCCGTCGGGTCTGGCGGCGTACTCGCAAGATCTTGATCTATCAGCGAGCCGCCGCGACGGCGTGACCGATCGGATCGTCCGGCGCGGCCGCGAGCCGCAGCAACCGGCTGAGCCCGGCGCGGGTCGCGATGACCGTGAGCCGATCGAGCGGCTCGAGCCGGCGCTGCGCGGCGGGTGACCAGAGCGGCCGGGGCTCCCCGATGGCGTTGAGAGCGATCACGCGGGCCTCGCCGTCGTAGCCGATGTCGCCGATGGCCCGGCCGTCGAGCCGCGAGCCCGGCGCGACCGGAAGCTCGGCGACGAGCAGGACCCGGCGGCCGATCGGAATCGTTGCGAGCACTTCGCGTTCGAGCAGCGACGCCGCGAAAGCCGGCGCGGCCAGGGCCGACACGCTGCGGGATGTGCCGATGTTGAAGGTCCGCTGCAGACGGTCGGCGAAGTCGGTGTCGAAGAGGCGGAGCACCACCTTGAGACCCGGACGCAGCGCGCGACCGCCCAGCGCCGCCTCCAGGTTGACCACGTCGTCGGTCGAGACGATGACGAGCGCCGAACACGTCGTCACCCAGGCGGTCCGGAGCGTCTCCTCGCGGCTGGCGTCGCCGACGATCAGCGGGATGTCCAGCTCACGGGCGAGCGCGACGCCCCGCGCCTCCGGGTTCTTGTCGACCGCGACGACCGGTACGCCGAGATCGTGCAGCGATCGGATGACCCGCGTGCCGACGTTGCCGAGGCCGACCACGACGACGTGCCCCTCCCGACGAGTCAGCAGCCGGCCTGAGGACACCGCCAGTCGGGTGTTGACCAGGCCCTCGACCACCGTCGCGGTGATCAGCGGCACCAAAGCCATCCCGGCGACCGTGACGACGAGCTGACTGATCTGGACGGCGGTGCTCTCGCTGGCATCCGCCCCGGAGAACGCCGTGAGCAGCGTCTTGTAGATCCCGACCCAGACGCCGTCGCCGCTGCTGATCACGAGGCTCACCCCGCCGGCCAGCAGTACGCCGAAGGTCACCGCCAACGCGATGCGCAGCGACCGGCTGATGGACTGCCGCAGGTTGCGTACCAGCGGGCCCAGGCTCCACGGCCGGGTTTTCGGCTTCAGCTTCCCGCGGGTGTGGCCGTTGGTCTGCCGTTCCCCGTGCGCCACGGCGAGCACGACATCCGTGGGGCTCGGCTGGTCGATCCCGGGCAGGACGTCCGGCGTACCGTCCGGACTGGTTCGCGACAGATCGCAGATCACGTCGTTCGGGGCGACGTCCGCCCGGGAAGCGGCGTAGAGCGTACGCCCGGAGAGGCGGAAGTAGGTCGGCGCGCCGTCGCCCAGCGCCGCCTGAACGAAGGCGGGCGCGGCGATGGCGGAATCGGAGATGATCGCGCAGTCCCGGAACAACTGGCGTACGCGCAGGCCGAGGCTCAGATTGAACATCCGGATCACGATGCGCAGCCGGTTGTTGATCTCCTCGGCGCGCATCGCGGCGTGGATGTTGCCGACGTCGTCCTGCTCGGTCAACGCCAGCCCGGCCGCTTCGCGGATGCCGGCGCTGAGGAAAGCGCGGTCGTCAAGCCGCTCGGCGGTCACCACGCGTACGCCGCCGAGGTCGGAGAAGTCCCGGCCGGTGCGCTTCTGCGCCGGTGTCATCATCACCGTGACCTGCGCGCCGTATCGCTGACTCAGCTCTTCGACGAGCCGATAGGTCAACGCGTTCGCGCCGCACACCACGAAAGTGTCGCCGTCGCCACCGCGTCCCGAGGGGCGCAACGCGGCCAGCATCTTGGGTACGCCCCGGCTGAACGGGGGCAGGGAGGCTGAGGGGGCCACCCCCGCATCGTAGGGGCTCCCGGCACCCCCAATCATCGGGTGTTACGTGCCCGTGCAGAACGATTTGCCCGAGTTCGTCGTTGGTTTGTCGGACGACTGCACACGGACGTGCTTCGGTGCACCGGACAGCAACGAATGGATGGACATGAACAAGTGGCTCTTCCGCGCCGTCGGCACCGTCGGCGTCGCGAGCGGTATCTGGTTGCTCGGCGGCGCCGCCGCGCACGCCCACGAGGCCACGGCGGCGCCCGTGACCGATCCCCAGGCCCTGCGCGGACTCCTGGACAACATCTTCTCGCCGACCAACGGCCTGTCGGACCTCGGTTTCTCCGTGGACCTGCCGGGCAACGGCGTGGACGCCGGCCTGGACGCGAACGCGCCGCTCCAGCTGCGGTCGAACGACGGCCGCACCGGTGTCACCGCGCACCTTCCGCAGCGCCAGGACGTCTTCTTCGGCGGCCGCCTGCCCAGCCTGGCCAACTCGGTGCCTGCCGTGGCGATGCTCCCCGAGCGCACGGAGGGGCTACCGGGGCTGTCGAACCTGGCCGACGGCCTCACCGGTGGCGGCGGAGCGGGTGGCATCCTCGGCGGGCTGACCGGCTCGAGCGGTCCGCTGAACGTCGTCAGCGGCCTCACCCGGGGCGGCCTGACCAGTGGGCTGACGGGCGGTCTGACCGGCGGCTCGGCCGGCGGCACCGAGGCACCCGGTGGTGACCTGCTCGGCGGGCTCACCGGCGGCGACTCGGGCGGCGTACTCAGTGGGCTGACCGGTGGCGACTCGGGCGGCATCCTGGGCGGCCTCACCGGCGGCGGCCTGCTCGGCGGGCTCACCGGCGGCGACGCCGCGGCTCAGCCGGGCCGCCAGGCCCCGGCCGTCGACCCGTCGCAGTTCGACGCGACCCAGTTCGACCCGTCGCAGTTCGACCCCAGCCAGTTCGACCCGTCGCAGTTCGACGCGGCCGACCTGGGCGAGGACCCGACCGTGCAGACGTCGACCGGTACGCCGGCCGACCTCGACCCGGCCATCGCCGACCAGCTCAACCAGGCCGGTCAGGACCTCGTCCCGATGATGATCGCGCAGGCCGCGGCCAACCTCGGGCAGGGCAACCAGGCACCGAGCCCGTTCGACCTGGACTGGGACCTCGGTGACGACTCGACTGTCGGCGACGACGCCCTCCTGGGCGACGACTCGTCGGCCTTCTTCTCCGACAACCCGAACGTCGACGTCAAGATGGTCGCGCCGGAGAGCATCCCGGTCGTCGACGACCTGCCGCTCGTCGGCCCGATCCTGGGCGACTCGGGCCTGGGCAAGATCATCGTGGTCGGCAACCTGGCCCAGAAACTGCCCGTCGTCGGCAGCGTCCTCAACGGCCAGGGTCTGCCCAGCGTGGACAGCGTCCCGGTGGTCAACCAGCTGATGAGCCGCGGCCTGCTCAGCGACGGCCGCTCGGCCGGCCTGCCGGTCGTGGGCAGCGTCCCGATGGTCGGCGACCTGCTCGGCGGCGGCACCGACGGGGTACTCGGCGGACTCACCGGGGGCGACACCGGCGGCATCCTGGGTGGTCTCACCGGCGGCCTGGGCGGCGACGCCCTCGGCTCGCTCGGCGCGGCCAACCCGCTGGGCGGTGTCACCGGCGGTCTTCTCGGTGGTACGCAGGCAGAGCCGTTGAGCGCCCTCCCGGCGCCGGGTATGACCACGACCCGGCCCGCGTTGGCCGCCCCGACGGCGGTCACCCGCCTGGCGGCTCCGCAAGCTCACGCGGCGCGCCACACCGAGACCGACCGCCCGGTCGCCGGTGAGGACGCGGAGTTCCCGTCGCGGACCGAGGCGGGCCTGCCCGTGGTCGGCTCGCTGCCGGGGCTGTCCCTCGGGCGTACGCTATCGCAGCTGCCGGTCGTCAGCGACCTCCCGATCGTCGGCTCGCTGCCGGTGGCCTCGGGTGTGCTGCGGAGCCTGCCGCTCGTCGGCACGGTTGCGAGCCTGCTGCCGCTCGACTGACCGCTTCTCGATGACAACGGCCCCCGGCTTTCGCCGGGGGCCGTTGCTGTTACTTCGTCAGATGCGCTGCTCGGTGGCGGCGTCTCGTCAGATGCGCTGCTCGGTGGCGGCGTCTCGTCAGATGCGCTGCTCGGTGGCGGCGTTGAAGACGTGGTGCTGGCCGACGCGCGGCTTGACGTAGACCGTCTGGCCCATGTCGGGCATGGTGCGCCGGTCGGTCTTCACAACGAACCGCTCGAGACCGCCGTTGACCTGGGCGTGCCCGTAGACGTTCGCCTCGGCGCCGAGGTCCTCGACCAGCTCGACCTCGATCGGCATGCCGCCCTCGCTCGCACCGACGAGGTCGCAGTCCTCGGGGCGGAAGCCCACGATGACCTGGCCGTCGCCGCCCTCGGCGCGGGCCGCCTCGACCTGCTCGCGGGTCAGCGGCAGGATCAGCGACGCGAAGACCGCGCCGGCGTCCGTGAGCTGGACCTTCTTGATGTTCATCGCCGGCGAGCCGATGAAGCCCGCGACGAAGACGTTGGAGGGCCGGTCGTACAGCTCACGCGGGCTGGCGACCTGCTGGAGCACGCCGTCGAGCATGACCGCGACCCGGTGGCCCATGGTCATGGCCTCGATCTGGTCGTGCGTGACGTAGACCGTGGTGATGCCGAGCTCCTTCTGGAGGCCGGCGATCTGCGAACGGGTCTGCACCCGGAGCTTGGCGTCGAGGTTCGACAGCGGCTCGTCCATGAGGAAGACCTGCGGCTCCCGGACGATGGCGCGGCCCATCGCGACACGCTGACGCTGACCACCGGACAGCGCCTTCGGCTTACGGTTGAGGTAGTCCTCCAGCTGCAGCATCTGCGCGGCCTTCTTGACCCGGACGTCGATCTCCGACTTCGGGGTCTTGCGCAGCTTGAGCGCGAACGCCATGTTCTCGTACACCGTCATGTGCGGGTAGAGGGCGTAGTTCTGGAAGACCATCGCGATGTCGCGGGCCTTCGGCGGGAGGTTGGTGACCTCGCGGTCGTCGATGTAGATCGCGCCGGAGTCGACGTCTTCCAGACCGGCCAGCATCCGGAGGCTGGTGGACTTGCCACAGCCGGACGGGCCGACGAGGACGAGGAACTCGCCGTCGGCGATCTCGAGGTCGAGCCCGTCGACGGCGGGCTTCTGGCTGCCCGGGTAGATCCGGGACGCCTTACGGTAAGAGACCGTAGCCATAAGGGGTGCTTCCTTTCACCGGCAGGAACGTGCCGGACGATCCGAGTAAAAGGCCCGGGCATACAACGCCCGGTCTGGCAGCCAAGGTAACCGTATTCCGGCCGCCTGCCAAGTCCACGATCATCTGCTGGACACCCGACTTTCGCCTGATCCGCCGATGCTCGCGCTAGCAGGGGCTTCGCTGCTTCGCCTCACCGCTTCGTTCACCACTTCGTTCACCGCAAGATCATGGTCAATTCTGCGTTGCCATGACGACGGAGAAGTTCCCCTGATCATGGAATCGGACGAAGCCGCTGCCCTGTGAAGCGGATGCACTGTGCGGCCGCGTCGCCCGGCTGTCATGGCGGCCCGGAGCTCCTGACCTCACCCAGGGCGAACTAGACCGGCCGGGTACGATGTCCGGCATCGCCGCCTTGGCGCAATTGGTAGCGCACCCGACTTGTAATCGGAAGGTTGGGGGTTCAAGTCCCCCAGGCGGCTCTCTATTCATCCTCTCTCCTGGTACCAGATCCGACAAATCCCGCTTGCCGGAAATTTCGGCATGCCAGGCTGGGGTCATGGCGACCATGCGCGCTGTCTGGAAGGGGTCGATCTCGCTCGGCCTGGTCGGCGTACCGGTGAAGCTCTACACGGCCACGGAGGAGAAGAACCTCCGCTTCCACCAGGTCCATGCGGCCGACGGTGGCCGGATCCAGATGCGCCGGATCTGCTCGGCCGACGGCGAGGAGGTCCCGTACGCCGAGATCGGCAAGGGCATCGAGGTGGACGGCGAGATGGTCGTCCTGACCGAGGAGGATCTCGAAGAGGTCCCGGTGTCCACGGCCAAGACGGTCAACGTGCTTGAATTCGTGCCGTCCGAGCAGGTCGACCCGATCCTCTTCGACAAGGCGTACTACGTCGCTCCCGACGGCGCGGCCGCGCTCAAGCCGTACTTGCTGATCAAGGAGGCGCTCGGCCGGGCGGATCGGGTCGGCATCGCGAAGATCGCCCTGCGTCAGAAGGAGCATCTCGCTGCGCTCCGCGTACGCGACGACGTGATCGTCTTGAGCATGATGCTCTGGCCCGACGAGGTACGCGAGCCCGAGTTCGACTTCGTCGGCAAGGACGCCAAGATCCGGCCGCAGGAGCGGCAGATGGCCCTGGCGCTCGTCGAGTCCATGGCGGGCGACTTCGATCCGGACGAACATACGGACGAGTACCGCGAAGCGGTCCAGGAGCTGGTCGAAGCCAAGATCAACGGCGAGACGCTGGAACGACCGGCCGAGAAGCCGACGAAGTCCGCCGACCTCCTCTCCGTACTCACCGCCTCCGTCGAAGCGGCCCGCGAAGGCGGCCGCCGACCTGCTGCGAAGAAGGCACCGGCCGCCGGGAAGAAGGCGGCCCCGGCGTCCAAGTCGACCGCCAAGAAGGCGCCGGCCAAGAAGGCTCCCGCGAAGAAGGCGACCACCTCGAAGAAGGCTGCCTCTTCCTCGAAGGCGACCGCGTCCGCCAAGTCGACCGCGTCTTCGAAGGCGACCGCGAGCAAGAAGAAGGCCGCTCCGGCCAAGAAGACCACCCGGAAGAAGGCCGCCTAAGCAGCTGCGCCTGCGGCCTCCCTCGGTGCCATCCCGTACTGCTCGCGCCCGCGCCTTTCCGCTGTCGATCATGCCCGCGCGGGAACGATCAGGGTTCACGGGACACGACACACCGGCCGAGAATGTCCGATAGTTCATGATCGGCGGGAAAGACCCGGCGGGGACGCGCTCCGGTGAGGAACGCGCCCGCGGTGAGGAACCGGATAGGAGGGCTAGGGGAGGAGGTCGGCGGGGACGCCTTGCAGCGCGACAGGGCGCTGAAAGCGCTCGACGGCGGCGGTGCCGACGGACGTCGACCAGGCGGCCGAAGTGGCCGGCCAGGGTCCGCCGTGCAGCATGGCGTCGACGACGGCCACCCCGGTGGGTACGCCGTTCCACACGATCCGCCCGGCCTTGCCGACCAGCACCGGCAGCAGCTCGCGGGCTTCGTCGGCGTCCACCGGCAGCGCCGCGTGGATGGTGGCGGTGAGCTGGCCCTCCAGGGTGGCGGCCAGCGCGGTGAAGTCGTCGGTGAGCACGATGACGACGGACGGCCCGAAATGCTCCGAGAGCAGTGATTCCGTCAGCGAACCGGCGTCCACGATCGTCGCGACCGGAGCGGGTGAGGCCGAGCCGATGGCCACGGCGTGCTCGGACGTACGCAGGGAGGAAACCCATTCAGCGTGCGCTGCCGCCATGCCTTCGGTGAGCATCCGGTGCACCGGAGTCGCCGCGACCGCATCGGCCAGGGCGGACGCGAACTCCGTCGCCGACCTCGGCAGGACGACCAGGCCCGGCTTGGTGCAGAGCTGGCCGGACGAGCCAGTGACCGCGGCGGCGAGCGTGGCCACCCGGTCGGCTTCGGCTGCCGCCCCGGGCAGCACGAAGACCGGATTGATCGAGCCCATTTCGGCGTACACGGGGATGGGGTCGGGACGGGCGGCGGCTTCGTCCATGAGCGCCCGGCCACCGGCGAGCGAACCGGTGAAGCCCACTGCCTTGATCTCCGGATGGCGTACGACCGCCAGCGAGACGTCGGCGCCACCGTGGACGATGCCGAACGCGCCCCCGAGGACGGGCGCGGCGATCGAGGCGAGCAGGTCCGACGTACGCGGCTGCGCGGGGTGCGCCTTGACCAGCACTGGGCAGCCCGCCGCCAGCGCCGAACCGGTGTCCCCACCCAGTACGCCGAAAGCCAGCGGGAAGTTGGAGGCGGCGAAGACGGCCACCGGGCCGACGGGCACGACGATCTGCCGGATATCCACGCCACCAGGCCCCGCACCGGGGGAGAGCCGGGACGACTGATGCCGCCCGTCGGCCACGTAGTCCCCGAGCAGTCGCAGCTGGCCGGAGGTCCGGTCGAGTTCTCCGTTCAGCCGGGCCTCCGTCAGCCCGGTCTCCTCCCCGGCGACCTTGACGACCTCGTCGCGCGCCGCTTCGAGAGCGGTGGCCAGGGCATACAGGAGTTCCCGGCGTTGGGCCGGCGTACCGGGCGAGGTGGACGGCACGTGGAACACGAGACTCACGAAAGACCTCCCGAGAGGGCAGCGACGAGCTGCGTGAACAGTGGTTGCCGCCAGGCCGCGGCCAGCCCCAGGTGGTACAGGCTGAGCCGTTGAGCCCCGGCCGCGACCAGGCGTTGCCCGTGCGCGACGACGGCGTCGGCACCTGCCGGCGGGAGGACCGTCAGGTACGCGTCCACAGTACCGAACTCGGCGGCGCGCTCGACGAGGTCGTGACTTCCCGGCGCGACCGGCCAGCACGGCACGAGCACGGCCGCCACGTCCTCGGCGGCGGTCGGCGTGAGACCTGGCGAGGCCCCGGTCGCCCACGGATCGGGATGCCCGTGGAGAGTCACCTCCGCAGTCGGCTGCTTTTCGCGTACAAGCTGAAGAACGGCCGCGCGCAACTGATCAGCCGCCTGGTGACGCGCGGCCAGAACCACCTCGGCGGTTTCGGCGGGAATGTCCGTGCCGCCGCGGACCGCAGCGCGCAACCCCGCGACCACCTCGGTCGCGTCGAGTCCGCGTACGGACCAGGCAGACCGGCAGGCCGCGCAACAGCATATCGATAATAGTCGCTGAGCGAGCGGCGTCCACGCGTCGTCGGTCTTCTCGTGATGGCTGAGGTGGACGAGCCCGAGCTGGCCACAGGCCTCCAGCGAGACGGCGTCGACCTCGACCTCGTGCAGTGCCTCGGCGGCCAGCGTCGCCGCGTAGTCGCGGACCGCCTCCTGAGCCGGGCAGAGCGCGTAGGGATAGCGCTCACCGAAGCAATTGACCACGGAGATGTCAGGGTGCGCGCGGCCCAGCCGGCTGTTGTGCGTGAGCACGATCCAGGCGCTGACCTTCAAACCCTTGCGCCGCAAGTGATCCGCGGCCTGGCCGAAGGGATCCGGCTCCGGCAGCCAGCTCGCGCCGATCGGCCGGAGCCGCCGCCACACGTCGCGCACCGGCCGATAGAGCGCCGCGGAGTGCGCGTCCACGAGCTGGCGGCCGGGATGCAGGGGGGTCGCGGCCCGCGTCGAGTGATAGGCCGCCGCGAGCGTCACCCACTCCAGACCGTGGTCGCGCACGCGGTCCGCGAAGGCTGGATCTCCGTTCACATCCCACGGGTACGCGTGACCGCTCAGCCTGATCGCGGGATGCGGCTCCGGCGTCACCATCGCGGGCTGTTGTTCCGAAACTCAGGGCGGAAAGTCTTCTGCATATAAGTGGTGTCGTCGCGTTCGGTGACGCCGCAGCGCAAGTAGTCCTCGTGCATCCGAGCCAGCGCGTCGCGATCGAGGGTGACGCCAAGGCCGGGCGTGGTCGGCACCTGAACCGCGCCGTCGACGAACCGCAGTGGCTGTTCAACTACATCCACCCCCAACTGCCAGGGTGTATGTGTATCAGCGGCGTACGACAGTTCCGGGAGCGCGGCGCCGAGGTGGGTCATCGCGGCCAGACTGATGCCGAGATGGCTGTTGGAGTGCATGGACAGCCCGATGCCCCAGGTCTGGCAGACCCCGGCGAGGCGGGCCGACTGCCGCAGACCACCCCAGTAATGGTGGTCGGAGAGGATCACCCGAACGCTGCCGAGCTCGACCGCCTCCGGCAGGTGCTCGAACGCGACCACGCACATGTTCGTGGCCAGCGGCATGGCAGCCGTCTTCGCCACCTCGGCCATGCCGACCCGGCCCGGCGTCGGATCCTCGAGATACTCCAGCAGGCCATCTGCCTCGGCGGCGATCCGCTGGGATGTCTCCACACTCCACACCGCGTTGGGATCTATCCGAAGTGGATGGTCGGGGAACGCCTCGCGCAGTGCTTTGACGGCCGCGAGCTCCTCGTCCGGCGGGAAGACGCCGCCCTTGAGCTTGATCGAGCGGAAACCGTACTGCTCGACCATCGTTCGCGCTTGGGAGACGATTTGCTCCGGAGTGAGGGCCTCGCCGAAGGGGTCCTCGTCCTGGCCCGGGTGAGCGGCGTACTTGTAGAAGAGGTAGGCGGAGAAGGGCACCGCGTCACGGACAGCTCCGCCCAGCAGGTCGTGCACCGGCCGGCCGGTCGCCTGACCCTGGAGATCCAGGCAGGCGACCTCGATCGGCGAGAACACGCGGGAGACCGTCTTCTCCGGACTCGACCGGCCCGTCAGCCCGTGCAAGTCCGGGGCGTCCCTCTCCCCCACCAGCGCCTGAATCCGGCGCTGGATCTTCGTGGTCGCGAAGACGTCCTCCCCGACCAGGTGCGGTGCGACCGCCCGCATCAGCGTCAGATGCGGGGCGTCGCCGTAGGTCTCGCCCAGCCCGACGAACCCGTCGCCGCAGTCGACCTCCACGATCGTGCGCAGGGCCCAGGGCTGGTGTACGCCGGCCGCGTTGAGCAGCGGCGGATCGGGGAACGCGATCGGGGTGATCCGCACGTCCCGGATCTTCATGACTCCAGTCCCTTCACCGTGTCCAGTCCCGCGTTCAGGATCGAGGCCAGCTCGTCGAGGTGCTCAGGCGTCAGGTCGACCAGCGGCGGCCGGACCGGGCCGACGTCGAGCCCGCGCAGTCTCGCTCCCGCCTTGACCAGGGCGACGGCGTACCCGGGGACCTTGTCCCGCAAAGCGACGAGAGGCAGGTAGAACGCCGCCAGCAACTTGTTCATCGCGTCTTCGTCATCGGCTTCGACCGCCCGCCAGAAGCGGGTCGCGATCTCCGGGGCGAAGCACAACACGGCCGACGAATAGCTGTCCACCCCGATCGCCCGGTACGCCCGCACGCTCATCTCGGCCGTGGGGAGCCCGTTGAGGAAGCCGAACTCGGCCGCCCGGGGATGTCCGCTGGTGCGTACGGCGGTGACGAGCCGCAGCATGGCGTCGACGTCGCCGCGACCGTCCTTGATCCCCGCCACGGTCGGGATGTCCAACAACGCGACGGCCGACGCCGGATCGAGAACGGCGTTGGCCCGCTGGTAGACCGCGATCGGCAAACCCGTCGCCGTACTCACCTGCCGCACGTGCTCGACGAGTCCGCGCGGTGGCGCGGCGACCAAGTACGGCGGCAGCAGCAACAATCCGTCGGCGCCCTGCTCGGCGGCGATGGACGCGAACTCCCGGGCGAGCTGAGCGCCGCCACCCGCACCCGCGAACACCGGTACGCGATGCCTCGCGACCCGAACTGCGGTGGCGACGACCTCGCGATACTCCCTCAGGCTCAGCGCGGTGAACTCGCCCGTGCCACAGGCCACGAACAGACCGCTGGGGCCGGCCGCGATCTGCGCCTCGACGTGCTCGGCGAAGACGTCGAGCGCCACCTCGCCGCCGTCGGCGGTGAACGGGGTGAGCGGGAAGGAGAGCAGACCCTGGAGTCGCACGGTGCCCCTCTCGGTTCTTGTCGCGCGGGGTTCCTGTCGCGCGGGTTCTTGTAAGCGCGAGCGTTCTTGTCGCGCGCACGTTCACATATGTGGACGGCTTCTTGAAATGTGGCGGTGACGCAACGACAAGTTAGCCTCCGGTACAGTGGCGGTCAATACCTTCGAGTTGGTTGGTGACCATGGGTACAGAACTCTCCCCGGTGAAGTCGGCCGAGCGCACTGTCCACATCCTCGAGACCCTGGCCGCCTCGCCGACGAAGCTCACGTTGTCGCAGATCCAGGAGCGGATGGGCTACCCGCGCTCCAGCCTTCACGCCCTCATCCGGACCCTCCGCGAATTGAAGTGGGTCGAATCCGATGAGTCCGGCAGCGCCTTCGGCGTGGGGCCGCACGCGTTGCTGTCGGGCACGGCGTACCTCGATCGCGATCCGGCTCTGCCCTATGCGCACGCGGCTCTCGAAGACCTCCGCGCGGAGATCGGCTACACCGTCCACTACGCACGCCGCGACGACGGCAGTGTGCTCTACCTCGCCAGCCGCGACGCCCGCGAGAGCAAGCACGTGGTCTCGCGGGTGGGGCGCAAGCTACCGGCCCATCTCACCGCACTCGGCCAGGCACTGCTCGCGCAGCTCACGACGGACGAGATCGACAAGATCCTGCCGCCCGAACTCGAGCGCTTCACGGAGCACACCATCGCCTCACGCGCCGCGCTCCACGACGAGCTCGATGTGGTACGCAATCGAGGCTGGGCAATCGAAAGAGAACAGGGTACGCCGGGCGTCGCGTGCATAGCCGCCACTGTGGACTACCGCATCCCGGCGACCGACGCGATCAGCTGCTCGATGCCCGCAGCGCTGGCCACCGACGCCGAAGTCGCCCGGGTGTCCGCCGCCGTCAGCCAGGCCACCTCGACGCTCGCCGCCCTGCTCCGCCGCCACGGCATCCGCTGACCCGCCCGCCCGTCTTTTCCGCGCGATCATGAACTACCGGGCGTGATCGACCGGCGTGGCGTGTCCGAAGCAGCCTGATCGATCCCTCGCCGCCTTGATCAACTTCAGAGTGAGCCGAGCGGGTCAGGCCTGCCGAGCGCCGGTCATCGCGAGCACATCGAGCAACCGGTCGAGCTCGTCGGCGCTGATCTTCCCGGTCGCGACGTGTCCCCGGGCGACCACGACCTCCCGGATCGACCGGCCGGTGGCCAGCGCCTCCTTGGCGATCGACGCCGCCTCCTCATACCCGAGTACGCGATTGAGCGGCGTCACGATGGAGGGCGATCCTTCGGCGTACGCCCGGCAGGTCTCCTCATTGGCGACGATCCCGGCGACGCACCGATCGGCGAAGACTCGGGAGACGTTGGCGAGCAGCCGAATCGACTCCAGGATGTTGCGCGCCATCACGGGCAGCATCACGATCAGCTCGAACTCGGCCTGCGTACCGGCGAACGCCACGGCGGCATCGTTGCCGATGACCTGGGCGCAGACCTGCCGAGCAGCCTCGGCCAGCACCGGGTTCACCTTGCCCGGCATGATCGACGACCCCGGCTGGAGATCGGGTATGCCCAGCTCACGCAGCCCGGCCCGGGGACCGGAGCCCATCCAGCGGATGTCGTTGGCGATCTTGTAGAGGCTGACTGCCGTGCCTCGCAGTTGGGCCGAGACCTCGACGAGCGCGTCGGCGGCTCCCTGTGCGGCGAAGTGGTTGGTCGCTTCCCGGATGGGTAGCCCGGTCAACGCGGCGAGTACCTCGGTCACATGACGGGCGAATCCGTCGGGGACGTTGACCCCGGTGCCCACGGCGCTTCCGCCGAGCGGCAGTTCCCCCAGCCGGGGTGCGGTCGCTTCGAGGCGTTCGATCGCCCGGCGCAGCTGGAAGGCGTACCCGCCGAACTCCTGGCCCAGCGTCACCGGCGTCGCGTCCATCAGGTGCGTACGCCCAGCCTTGACCACGGCCGCGAACCCCGTCGACTTCGCTTCCAGGGCAGACGCGAGATGGTCGAGCGCCGGCACGAGATCGGTCGCGACCCCGCGCAACGCCGCCACCTGTACGCCCGACGGAAACACGTCGTTACTGGACTGCGAGGCGTTGACATGGTCGTTGGCGTGCACCGGACGGCCGAGATCGGCGCTCGCGAGCCGCGCGACGACCTCGTTGACGTTCATGTTGGTCGAAGTGCCCGACCCGGTCTGGAAGACGTCGATGGGGAAGTGCGCGTCATGCGATCCGGCCGCGACGGCCGAGGCAGCCGCCCCGATCGCCTTCGCCATGTCGTCGTCGAGTACGCCGAGAGCACCGTTCGCGCTCGCCGCCGCCGCCTTGATCTCCGCCAGCGCGTGGATCAACTCGCTCGGCAGCGGCTGCCCCGAGATCGGGAAGTTCTCCACCGCGCGCTGCGTCTGCGCACCCCACAGCGCGTCTTCGGGGACTTGGACCTCGCCCATGGTGTCGTGTTCCACCCGGTACTTCGTCATTCCCCCATTCTGGCGCGTCGGGCTGCGCCGCGCCCGGCCGTTCCGGACGCGGAGTTGATCACCTGCTGGCGGAGTTGATCAGGGTCTCGTGGACACGACACGCCGGACGAGAATGACCGATAGTTCATGATCGCGCGAAAAGGCCGGCGGGAGGGCGGGAGGCGCGGGGAAAGGGTGGGAGGCGCGGGGAAAGGGTGGGAGGCGCGGGGAAAGGGCGGGAGGCGCGCGGTCAGCGAGCGCGGGCGGCGAGGAAGGCGGAGACGGCATGGAGGGCGTGCAGCCAGCCGCCCAGGACCAGCGGAAGCGTCACGGGGATCGCGATCGCGAGCAGGATCGCGATCACGCCGACGCCGGCCGCCGCGACCAGGGTGCCCGGCCGCCGCCAGGCCAGCACGGCGGCCGACCGGACGGCGGCGCGCCAGCCGACCCCCGTCCCCACCGCGACCACTGTCAGCCCGGCGTACCCGATGATCAAACCGATCACGGTGAGGGTGAGCGCGAGCGTCGGCCCACCACCAGGCACGACGCCCCGCGCGAGGCCGCGCACATCGATGATGATGAGCGCGACCACCGCGAGGGTCACGGCCGTGGCGCCGATACCCGGCACCAGTCCGCGGACAAAGCGTCCCAGAGTTGTACGCCAAGAGGGGAGACTCCCCAACGCTTGGCGGTCGTGGACCGCGCGGCTGGCGGCCGACACCGCGGCGCCCGCAGTGACGACGGGCAGTGACGCCACGAGGGCGACGATCCCGAGCAGGGCGAGGTCGGCGGCGTCGGACACGGTGTCCTGCCAGGCCGGGCGCAGT
>NZ_JABFVK010000033.1 GCF_013362815.1 Hamadaea sp.
AGGCGGCGGCGAGCGCAAGCCCGGCGAGCGAGGCGAAGGCGGGAACAGCGAAGGCGCCGCCATAGCCGTAGGCGTCGGCGAGCCGGCCGGCCACGGCAGCCCCGGCGGCGACCCCGGCCACGACACCGGAGGCGACCAGCGTCATGACCGCCGACGCGCGCCGGGCGGGCCCGATCGCGCTGGCCAGGGCGTTGACCGCGATCAAGTACGGCGCGCTGACGACGCCGAGCACTGCCATCGCCACCAGTACGCTGGTCAACGAAGTGCCGAGGAAGGCGAGCGCGATCGCACCTCCGGCGAGGGCGACTGCGGCCGTGGCGTACCGCAGGATCGGGCCCCACCGGGCGGGCAGCCACGCGGTGGCTACTCCGGCCGCTGCGCTGCCTACGCCGAGTACTGCGTAGATCAGCCCGGCTGCGCCCGGCATACCCGACTCCTCCGCGTACGCCATGACGCCGGTCTGGGTGGCGCCGAAGAGCACGCCGATGACGGCCATCGCCGCCACCAGCAACGCAACCGCGCCCTTCGGCAGCCGGTCGCGGCGGTGCGACGGAGCGGCGGCGCGTACGGGTGGAACGGCGGTTCGGTGCAGTGCGAACGGGATCGCCGCCACGAGCAGAAGTCCGGCGGCGACGATCAGCGGCAGTCCCGGCGGCCCGGCGAGCGCGATGATTCCGACCAGGGCCGGACCGGCCATGTAGGACAGTTCGTCGGCCGCACCTTCGTAGGAGAACGCGGTGGGCAACGTCCGGCTGCGGCTCGGGTCACTGAACAAGCCCGCCCACCTGACGCGTACAAGTGGACCCACCTGGGGATTCGCGAAGCCCGCGAGCGCGGCGACCAGCGCGACCACGACGGGTGCCGCGTCGAAGGTGACCGCGAGCACCACGGCGGCCAGCGCCATCGCGTCGATCACCGCGGCCGTGACGCCGACGAGACGCTGCCCGTGGCGGTCGGCGAGGGCGCCCACGATCGGGCCGCCCACCGCCGCACCCAGCCCGAACGCGGCCGCGACCGCACCGGCGACGGCGAAGCTGCCGGTGGAGACGGCGACGAGGGTGACCACACCGAGCGGACCCATGGCGGCCGGTAGGCGCGCGAAGAACGCCATGACGAGGAAGAACGGTCCGGCGGTCTGGACCAGCGCGCGATAGCGAGACAAGCGAGGGCTCCGAAGTAAGAGTCTTCGCGCACCGTCCCACCCAACCGGTACGCCCCTTACGGCCCTGAACTCGGCAAGGCTACCCGACGGAGGAGGGTGACTGCGAGGTGTAAAGGCGCGAGATCACATCTTCGATCTCGGGTTCGGCGATGGTCACGTCCCGCAGGCCGCCGACCGCGACGAGCCGGGCCAGCAGGTCGCCGACCTCGGCCGTGCTGTCCAGCGCGAACTCGACGCGAGCCCCCTCGACCCGTTCCAGGGTGACGCCGGGCACCTCGACGGAGAGCCCGGTCACGGCGGCGGCGAAGTCGACCGTGACGCGGCGGCGCGAGCCGTAGCGCGCGTGCAGTTCGGTCAGCGAGCCGTCGTGGACGACCCGGCCGTGGTCGATGACCACGATCCGCCGGCAGAGCCGCTCGATGTCGGCCAGGTCGTGCGTCGTCAAGACGATCGTCGTGTCGCCGCGCGCGCCGAGTTCACCGAGGAACTCCCGCACCGCCTGCTTGCTCAGCACGTCGAGCCCGATCGTCGGCTCGTCGAGGAAGATCACCTGCGGCCGGTGCAGCAGCGCCGCGGTCAGCTCACCCCGCATCCGCTGCCCGAGCGACAGCTGACGGACCGG
Source organism: Hamadaea sp. (assembly GCF_013362815.1). Classification (GTDB taxonomy): domain Bacteria; phylum Actinomycetota; class Actinomycetes; order Mycobacteriales; family Micromonosporaceae; genus Hamadaea. Next base: position 1,785 of record NZ_JABFVK010000033.1, read on the forward strand.
GGTGTCCAGGAAGGCGTCCAGGTCCAGCAGGCTCCGGCAGCGGCGCAAGGCCGCTTCATGATCACTCACTGGTACGCGATAGACGTGGCGCAGCAACGTGAACGACTCCCGCAGCGGCAGGTCCCACTGGAGCGCCGACCGTTGGCCGAAGACGACGCCGATCTGAGCGGCGAGCTTGCGCCGTTGCGGCACCGGGGTCAGCCCGCACACGCTCAGTTCGCCCCCGCTAGGCGTGAGTACGCCGGTCAGCATCTTCAGCGTCGTGGACTTCCCCGCGCCGTTGGGACCGAGGTAACCGAGCAGTTCCCCGCGTTCCACGGTCAGGTCGACGCCGTCCACCGCGCGTACTTCGGTGGCTTCCCGGCGGAAGCGGCCCACCTTCTTGCGTACCGTGAAGTGCTTGCTGAGCGAGCGAACCTTGATGACTGTCATGATCCCGTGCTCCTGTAATGCCGGACTCCGGTACGCCAGATGAGCGCCGCGACGACGGCGGCGAGCGGGCCGGTCAGCGGGGCGGCCCAGCCGGTCCAGGCCGGCAGCCCGACCGGGTCCGGCTCGCCCAGCAGGACCAGCGCCGGATAGTAGGAGATGAAGCCGAGTCCCAGCACGAAGCCGAAGAGCCGCCGGAACCAGGCCCCGTAGATGGGCAGCGGATACGAGGTGAAATCGCGGCCGCCATAGGTGACGATGTTGCCGAGTTCGCCGGACTCGATCCACCAGAAGGCGACAGTCGCCGTGGCGACGAAGACCGCCGAGAAGAAGAGCGCCCCCGAGACCAGCGCGACGGCGAGCAGCAGAACCTTGCCCGGCGTCCAGGAGATGCCGGCGAGATGCAGCGCGACGCCGAGGATGACCGACCCGTACACGATCCGGCTCAACCGCCGGATGCTGAAATCCACCGCGAGCAACTGCCCGAGTACGCCCAACGGCCGCACCAGCACGGTGTCCAGCGTCCCGGTCCGGACGTAGACGCGGATGCGCTCGATGTTGCCGACCGCCAGATCGGCCAGCGAGAAGGCGACCGCGGTGATCCCGAACATCACCAGCACCTGCGGCCGGGTGAAGCCGCCGAGGTCGTCGGTGACCTGGAACATCACCAGGAGCGCCAGCAGATCGGCGGAGAGCACGACCAGATTCCCCGCCATGTCGAGCCAGAACGACAGCCGGTATGACGCCTGGCTGCGTACCTGGGCGGCGGCGAGCGCGAGATAGGGCCGGTCAGCCACCTTGCACCACCAGCTTCCGCTCGGCCCGGCGCTGGACGAGCTCGCAGGCGCCGATCAGCAGCCCGGCCCACCACAGTTGCAGTCCGACGATCAGGAACGGTCCGGGCTGTCCGGCGTACTCGGAGATGACGTCGAGCGGCGCTTGCAGCAGGGACGGGAAAGGCGTCGCCACCCAGAGGGTCCACATCAGCGGCTCCGGCAGGAAGTGCAGCGGGAAGTACAGGCCGCCCAGCAACCCCGAGCAGAACAGCCACAACATCATGGGCCCCCGGTTGTCGAGCAACCAGTACGCACAAGCGTTCACCAGGTAGCGGCAGCAGAAACACACGACGACCGACAGCAGGATGGAGAGCAGTCCGAGCGGATAGGTCCAGAGGTGCTGCGGCGCGGCCAGGCCGAAGACGAGGCTCGCCACGATCAGCGGCGGGGCGAACCGGATGAGCATGGCCAGCCCGGCGCGGCCGAGATCCTGGGCGAGATAGGTGGTCAGCGCGCGCTGTGGGCGTAACAGATCCATCACGACGTCGCCGCTGCGGATGCGGTCGGCCAGCTCGGTCCAGCCCCAGAGCTGGACGACGCCGAGGAGGCCCTGGCCGAGCCAGACGAAGGTCAGCAGCTGCTCGGTGGAGTAGCCGGCCGCCATCCCCGTTCCGGCCGAGACCGCGAGCAGGACGTAGGACCGCAGGAACCCGAACATCGTGTTGGTCGCCAGGGAGGCGAGGGCGGCCTGCCGATAGGTCGCGTAGCGACGGAAGCCGATTGCCGCTAATGCCCCGAATCGTCCCACCACTTCGGAGAAGTTTCGGAAAGGTACCCGAGCCACAGTGGCGGTGACATTCGGCACGCCGTACCCTCCCGTTGCAACCGCATCTTCTCTGCCGGCCGGGGTGACCCTATCGTCGTCAGAGAGCGGCGGGACAGCCGATTTCGCCGGGCCCCCGGCGACCCGATCTTCACGAGGTGTGGCGTGACCATCGAGCGCACCAACGACCGGCCCGGTTCGGACGTCCCAGCTTGGGCTGGCTCGCCGACCTCGCCGTGGTCGAAGGTGCCCGCTCCGCGCCAGACCGAGGAGAACACCGATCCGCAGGCGCGCGGCCAGGCCACCCCACCAGGACCGTTCCCGCCCCGGGCCACCGGGACGGCGCAGCCGTTCCCGCCGGGCGGGCAGCCCGGCCCGAACGGGCACGGGCAACATCCAGGTCAGCCGCACCACCAGGGGCAACCGCCGCAGCCCGGTCAGCACCAGCATCCGGCAGCCGGCTTCGCCCAGCCCGGCTACGGCCCGCAAGGACAGTTCCCGCCGGGCCAGTTCCCGCCCGGTGGACCGCAGCCCCCGCACGGGCAACCGCCGCAGGGACCGCAGTACGGGCCGCCGCCTGGCCAGCCCGGCTACGGCCGCGGACCGCAAGGCCCCGGGCAACCGCAGGGTCCGGGACAGCCCGGCCAGCCCGGTGTCGGCCAGCCCGGCCCCGGACAGCCCGGCCAACCCGGTCACGGTCAGCCGGGACAGCCCGGTATGGGGCCGGGTCACGGGCAACCGCCGCAGGGACCGCAATACGGGCCGCCGCCTGGCCAGCCCGGCTACGGCCGCGCGCCGCAAGGCCCCGGCCAGCCTGGATTCGGTCAGCCGGGTCAGCCCGGTCAGCCGGGTCAGCCGCAAGGACCAGGCCAGCCGGGACCGGGCCAGGGCCAGCCCGGACAGCCGGGCCAGCCGCAAGGTCAGGGCCAGCCCGGACACGCGCAGCCGGGCCACAGCCAGCCGCAGGGCCAGCCGGGTCAAGGCCAGGGCCAGCCCGGTCAGGGGCAGCCGCACGGCCAGCCAGTCCAATCGGGCCAGCAAGGTCAGGTCTACGGCCAGCCGGGACGGGCCGCGCACGGTTCAGCAGCGGTGCCGCAGGCAGCTGCCGCGCCGCCGATGTCGGCTCCCCCGATGTCCGCTCCGCCGAGCGCGCCGCCCGCAAACGTCGCGTCGCCGGTCAGCGCCCCGCCGCCGGTCAGCGCCGTCCCCACCAGCGCCGCGCCCATTAGCGCGGTGCCCGCGAGCGCCGCTCCAGTGAGTGCCGTCCCGGTCAGCGCGGCTCCGACCAGCGCCGCTCCGGCCAGTGGCGTACCGGTCAGTGCCGCACCGACCGACCAGGACGGCTCGGACGCGCCGGTCTCGCCCGCCGCGGTGGCCACGCCCGACACCGTGCTTCCGGTCGCCGCCAGTGCGAGCGGCGCGGCTCCGGCACTGTCCGCGCCGACGATGTTGCATCCACTGGTACGCCCGAAGACGCTGGCCGACGTGACGGCGGCCGAGGAGCAGGCGGCCGAGGTCGAGCCGAGCCCGGCTGCGGAGACGCCCGAGGAGCCCGAGTCCGCCGAGGAATCGTCGGCCGAGGAGAAGACGCCGGACCCGGAGCAGGAGCTGGCCGCGATCGAGTGGCGGTTCCACCATGACACCCTCCGCGAGCTCGTCGACGATCCCGATCTGCTGCGGGAGCTGCGGGATCGGCTGACCACCAAGCTCACTCCGGCGACCGACAACGCCGTACGCGCCCGGCTGTTGAGCCTGCGCGCCGTGGTCTCCCGGATTCTCGGCGACCTGAGCAAGGCGCTGTCGGACGCCAAGATGGCGCTGATGCACGCCGAGGCGACCGGTGAGCTGCGCCGGATCGCGATCGCTCAGGCTCGCTTGGCGCACGTGATGCAGTGGCGGGGCGACTTCGCCGACGCCGACCAGCTCTTCGCCGAGGCGAACTCGCCTGAGCTGCCCGACCGGCTGCGCGCGACGATGCACGAGCACGCCGGGAAGTCCTGCTACGACCAGGGCCGCTACATCGAGGCGTGCAACCACTTCGAGAAGGCGCTTGAGCTGCGCAAGGTCGAGGACCCGGAGTTGATGGCCCGAACCGAGATCGCGCTCGACGCCGTCTTCCGCAAGGTCGCCGAGAACGGCTGGGGCCCCTATCCGCGTACGCGGGACGAGATCCTGCGGGTGCACAAGCCGCCGATTCCGCAGTTCGACGACAAGAAGCAGTGCTGGGGTTACGTGGATCCGTCCGGCACCACCGGGATCACCCCGGCGTTCGCCGACGTCCAGCCGTTCCGCGACGGAGTCGCCTGGGTACGCCGGCCGGAGTCGGAGACCTGGGAGCTGATCGACGAGGCCGGGCTGCGCCTGATCGACGCGCAGGCGGGCTGGCTCGGCGTCGGCTCGTTCAACGAGGGCCTGGCCTGGGTGTCCCGGGACGGTCACAGTGGCTGGGTGGCGATCGACAAGAAGAACCGGATCGTGATCCCGGGCGGCTTCGACGACGTGCGGCCGTTCCGCCGCGGAGTGGCCGCCGTACGCCGCGGCGGTTGGGGCGCGGTCGACAAGACCGGCAAGGTCGTGGTGCCGACGCAGTTCGCGGCGTTCGCCACCGCGCTGACCGACGGCCGCTACGTCGACGGCTTCACCGACGAGGGCCTGGCGATCGTCGACAACGGCGGCCGCAAGGGCGTCGTCGACAAGACCGGGAAGATGGTCGTCCCGCCGGTGCATCCGGCGCTGGTCATCCACCCGGTCGCGTTCCTGGTCGCCAGTCCGCAGGGCAAGTGGGGCGCGCTCGACCGGCGCGGCCGGCCCCTGATCGACATGGAGCTGGGCAGTCGCATCGCCGTCATCGAGGAGATCGACCGGCTGCTGGCGGACACCAAACCGGTGCTGTGACGGCCCTCCCGGCGGCTCACCCGAGAACCTGTCCGGCGGAGCTGACCCGATAGGGTCGGTGCCATGGAGTTCCGTCATCTCGGCCGCTCTGGCCTGCTCGTCAGTGAAATCTCCTACGGCAACTGGATCACGCACGGCTCTCAGGTCGAGGAGGAGGCCGCGCAGGCGTGCGTACGCGAAGCGCTCGACCTCGGCATCACGACCTTCGACACCGCCGACGTGTACGCCGGGACCCGCGCCGAGGAGGTGCTGGGCCGCGCGCTCAAGGGCGAGCGCCGGGCGGGGCTGGAGATCTTCACCAAGGTCTACTGGCCGACCGGGCCGGGCCGCAACGACCGCGGTCTGTCCCGCAAGCACGTCATGGAGTCGATCGACGGGTCGCTGCGCCGTCTGCAGACCGACTACGTCGACCTGTACCAGGCTCACCGCTTCGACTACAGCACGCCGCTCGAGGAGACGATGGTGGCGTTCGCCGACATCGTCCACGCGGGCAAGGCACACTACATCGGCGTCTCGGAGTGGACCGCCGAACAGATCCGGCAGGCGCACGCGCTCGCGACCGAGTTGCGCATCCCGCTCGTCTCCTCGCAGCCGCAGTACTCCATGCTCTGGCGGGTCATCGAGGCCGAGGTCGTCCCCACCTCCGAGGAGCTGGGGCTCGGCCAGATCGTCTGGTCGCCGATGGCGCAGGGCGTCCTGACCGGCAAGTACCTGCCGGGCCAGCCGCCGCCCGCCGGTTCCCGGGCGACCGACGAGACCAACTCGCACTTCATCCAGAAGTGGCTCGCCGACGACGTGCTGACCCGGGTGCAGCAGCTCAAGCCGATCGCCGAGCAGGCCGACCTCACGCTGGCCCAGCTCGCGGTGGCCTGGGTGCTCCAGAACCCGAACGTGTCCAGTGCGATCGTCGGCGCGACCCGGCCCGAGCAGCTCCGGGACACCGTCAAGGCGTCCGGCGTCAAGCTCGGCGCGGACCTGCTCAAGGCGATCGACGAGGTGCTGGAGCCGGTCGTCGAGCGCGACCCCGGCCAGACTCAGTCGCCCGCGCAGCGCCCCTGACCCCGCCCCGTTGGCACCAGATCCACCACACGTGAGCGCTGGATCAGGGTTCCGGGTCGAATCTTGGGTCAAGATTCGACCCGGAACCCTGATCCAGCGCGATAACCCGAGCGCGAAGCGAACGCGGGAAGCTACGGAGCGAGGAGGCTCATCCGGTACTCGACCCGGTCGTCCTCGACGAGTATCGCGGTGGCCGCACCGGCCGCGACCGCCTCTTTCCAGGTCTGACCCAGCCAAGACTCGGCGTCGGCCTGCCCGCCGAACGACTCGGCCGGGTGTTCGACCGGTTTGCCGTCCGCGTCCTCATAACGCCATGTCCACGCCATCGCCGTGCCTCCCTCGCTGCGGGCAAGACCAACAAGCCATTAGATTACGTGCCATGGCTCATGACCAGTGGACGGCCACGCTCGTGCTGGGCGGCATCCGGTCCGGCAAGTCCGACTTCGCCGAGACGCTCGCCGCCGAGGCGGCGGCCGGCGGCCCGGTGCGCTACGTGGCGACGGCGCAGACCGATCCCGCCGACGAGGCATGGCAGCAGCGCATCGAGGCGCACCAGTCCCGGCGCCCGGCCGAGTGGACCACCGAGGAGCTTGAGGACTCCACGGATCTGCTGGTCGCGCTGCGTACGGCGGAAGCAGGTGAGGTGCTGCTCGTCGACGATCTCGGTGGCTGGGCGACCCGGCTGCTGCCGCTGACCAAGGAGGAGCGCCGGGAGCGGATCGACGCGCTCGGGCGTTCGGTCGCGGCGTGCCCGGCCAAGGTCGTGCTCGTCAGCCCGGAGGTCGGGCTCAGCCTCGTCCCCGCGACGGAGTCCGGCGCGGACTTCGCCGATCTGGTCGGGGAGATCAACCAGATCGTGGCGGACGCCACCGAACAGGTCGCCCTGGTCATCGCCGGGCAGACCACCTGGTTGAAACCGCAAGGCGCTCCGGCGGCCGAGAGCCGGCCGGCCCGCCCGGTGATCACCTCGCAGCCCGCTCAGGCGGTCGAGATGGACGTCCCGGAGGTCATCACGCCGGTCGCGGAGCCCGACTCCGCTGAGGCGCCGGGCGCGCTCACCGCGCCGACGATGGCGCTGCCGATGATCGCGACCGGGCTGGTCATCCAGGCCAACATGGAGCTGCCGCTGCCGGACGAGGAGGCCGAGCGGGACGCCAAGGCCCGGCTCGCCGCGCTGGACCTGCCAGGCTCGGGCTTCGGCAAGCTCGCCAAACCGATCCAGTTCGCCGCGGCGACGCAGCGGACGGCGACGCCGCATCCCTGGCGCTCGGTACGCATGATGCTCCTGTACGCCGACCACGAGGGCAACATCGCGGCCGGCGTGGAGCCGGGCGACTCCGCGCACTGGGCCGCACAGGCGCGCTCCGGCACCGGCCCGATCGGGCTGCTGGCCGCGCGTACCGGGGCGACCATCCAGGTCGTCGACGCGGCGACCGCGGGTGACATCGAATGGGTCGACGCGGCGACGCCCGAGGCCGTGGAGGCGGGGCTACGCCACGGCTGGCGGCTCGCCGAGGAGGCGGTGGACGCCGGGGTCGACCTCGTCGTGCTGGGCGCCTGCGGCGCGGGTGCGGACACCGTGGCGGCGACCCTCGTCTCGGCGATGACCTCGGGTGAGGTCGCCGCCTTGCTCGGCCGCCGGGTGAGCGCCGACGGCCGGGTGGACGACAACTCGTGGATGAAGCGTTGCGCCGCCGCTCGCGATGCGCTGAGCCGGCTGCGCAACGACTCGCTGTCGCCGAAGACGTTGCTGGCCCGCATCGGTGGCGTCGACTTCGCCATCGCGGTCGGCATGCTGCTGGGCGCGACCGCACGGCGTACGCCGGTCATGATCGACGGGCCGGTCGGGGTGGCTTCCGCCCTGCTCGCCCGGGATCTCGCCGGACAGGTGCGGCACTGGTGCCTGCTGCCCGACGCGGGTGGCGATCCGGCCACGATCCAGGGTGCCGACGTCCTCGGCCTCGATCCGTTCCTCGACCTGCGGCTCGGCCTGGGCGAAGGCTCCTCGGCGCTCGCTGCGCTGCCCATCGTCCAATCCGCGATCAGCCTCGCCCAGACCGCGATGGCTGCCGGGGCGCCCGCCACCGGACGGGCCACCTTGCCGGAGACGGCTGACGGCGTACCAGCTGAAGAAGCGGAAGAGAAGGCGGAGATCGATGCCGCCGACGGCCTGGAGTGACGCGCTACGCCTGGCGCTGACGACTTTCACGGTCGCGCCGGTCCGGACCGGCGTCCTGGACCGGCGCGTGGCCGGGCGGGCGATGGCCCTGGCGCCCTGGCTGGGCGCGCTGCTCGGGGCGCTGCTGGGTGCGGTGCTCGCGGGTCTGCGCGAGGTGACCGCCGCGCCGATCGCCGGGGCGCTGACCGTGGGTCTGGCCGCGCTGCTGACCCGTGGCCTGCACCTGGACGGGCTCGCGGACACTGTGGACGCCATCGGGTCCTATCGCGACCGTGAGCGGGCCTTGCGCATCATGAAGTCGCCCGAGGTCGGCCCGTTCGGTGTGGTCGCGCTCGTGCTGGCGCTGCTGCTCCAGACACTCACGCTCGCTCAGGCTCCCTTCTGGACGGTGGTTGCGGCGTTCGCGGCCGGCCGCTGCGCCATCACGCTGGCCTGCGCGCAGGGCATCCCCTCGGCCCGGCCGGACGGGCTCGGCGCGTTCGTGGCGGGGACGGTGCCGCGGGTGGTCGCGCTGCTCAGCGCACTCGCGGTGGCAGCGCTCGCGATCCCCGCCGTGCCGGGCCGTCCGTGGCAAGGCCCGGCCGCCGTCGCCCTCGCCCTGCTCGCGGTGCTTCTTCTCCTGTTTCATCTGGTACGCCGACTGGGCGGGATCACCGGAGACGTCTTGGGCGCGGCGACCGAGATCGCCGTGACGGCGGCCCTGATCGGCTTGACCCTGCACTAGAACACGTGTTCTAATCGACGTATGCGATGGCTCGGCCAAGCTGCTTCTTCAGCTTCACCCTCCCCAGAGTTTCCGGCTGCATCGGCGACCCCACCCCTGCCGCCGATGCAGCCGGGTTTGTTCGACATACCGGGCGCGGTCGCACGGACGTTCGACACGCCGGGCTTCGCCGGGATGACGTTCTACGAGATCAACGCCAAGTCGCTGCTCAACCGAGTGCCCAGCCAGTCGCAGGTGCCGTTCGAGTGGACGGTCAACCCCTATCGCGGCTGCTCGCACGCCTGCGTCTACTGCCTCGCGGGCGATACCCAGATCCTGATGGCCGACGGCCACACCCGTCCGCTGGCCGAGCTGCGGGTCGGCGACAAGGTCTACGGCACCGTCCGGTTCGGGTCGCGCCGCCGCTACGCGGTGACCGAGGTGCTCGACCACTGGATCGCGTACAAGCCCGCGTTCCGGGTGACCCTGGCCGACGGCACCCAGCTCGTGGCGAGCGGCGATCACCGGTTCCTCACGACGAAGGGCTGGCGGCACGTCGCCGAGGGCGACCGGCTCGCCGGATTCGGTCAGGAACCGCCGGCCGGCCCGCTGGAGGGCGCGTACGTGAGCTCCATCGGCGGTCTCGACGTCGTGCACGTCGAACCGCTGGAGAAGCGGCAGAACCTGTTCGACATCACCACCGGCTCGGGCGACTTCATCGCCAACGGGGTGGTCAGCCACAACTGCTTCGCCCGCAACACCCACACCTACCTCGACCTCGACTCGGGGCACGACTTCGACAGCAAGGTAATCGTCAAGGTCAACGCCGGTCAGGTGCTCCGCCGGGAACTGGCCCGGCCGTCCTGGACCGGCGCGCCGATCGCCATGGGCACCAATGTGGACTGCTATCAGCGGGCCGAGGGCCGCTACGGGCTGATGCGCGAGATCCTGACCGCGTTGCGCGACTTCGCGAACCCGTTCTCCATCCTGACCAAGGGCACGTTGATCCTGCGCGACCTCGACCTCCTGAAGCAGGCCGCCGCGGTGACCACGGTCCGGCTCGCGCTGTCCATCGGCTTCGTCGACGAAACCCTCTGGCGCACCGTCGAACCGGGTACGCCGAGCCCGCAGCGCCGCCTCGACGTGGTGCGCCGCTTGTCCGACGCCGGATTCGAGGTCAACGTCCTCATGGCACCGATCCTGCCCGGGCTCACCGACACCGAGGAGTCGATCGGCGAGACCGTTTCGGCGATCGCGGCCGCGGGAGCGGCCGGAGTGATGCCGATCCCGCTGCATCTGCGTACCGGGGCGAAGGAGTGGTATGCCGCCTGGCTCGCCCGCAACCACCCCCATCTGCTGCCCCGCTACCGTTCGCTGTACGGGTCGCGGGCGTACCTGAGCCAGGATCAGCAACGCGTCATCAGCGCTCGGGTGCGGGCCGCCGCCCGGCGATGCGGACTGCTGCCGCCCACTCCCCTGCGTACCGCCTGACGCCCCCGTCCTTTCCGCGCGATCATGAACCTCTTTCCGCGCGATCATGAACTATCGGGCATGATCCACCGGTGTGTCGTGTCCCGGGCGGCCTGATCGTTTCCCTACGAGACTGATCGACTTCGCCTCAGGCGCGGCGGGGCCAGACGGTGCGGAGGGCGACGAAGACGAGGAAGCCGGCGAAGAGGCGATCCGCCACCGCCTGCGGGAGGCGTACGGACAACTGAGCTGTCGCGAGCGCGGCGAGCATCCCGGAGCAGCCGATCCAGAGCGCCTCGGGCAGCGATCCCAATCCGTTGCGGAGGTTGCGCCAGCTGCCCAACGCCGAGGTCGGCAGGATCACCAGCAACGACGTCCCCTTGGCGAGGACGGCGGACAGGCCGTAGCCCAGCTGCATCAGCGGCACCATCGCCGCCCCGCCGCCGACGCCGGTCAACGCGGCCAGCACGCCGATCGCGATCGCGACGGGGACCAGCCACACCAAGCGCCAGCCGTGATCGACCGCTCCCGCCGCCTCGCCGGTGCCGAAGGCCATCCGGATCGCCATGCCGAACGCGAAGACCGCGAAGATCCAGCGCAGTACGCCGACCGGCAGCTTCGTGAGCAGATGGGTGCCGATCCACGCCCCGATCAGGGAACCGGCGATCAACGGGAGAGCCACGACGACGTCGACCTGGCCGTGGACGGCGTACCCGATCATGGCGGCGAGCGACAGCGGGCCGATCGCGAGGAACGAAGTGGCGACGGCCTGCCGCTGATCCCGCCCGCACCACGCGACCAGCGCCGGGACGACGACCGCGCCGCCACCGACGCCGAACAGCGCCGACATGACGCCCGCGAGCAGCCCGATGCCGACCAGCACCGGCCGCCGAGCCGTCATCGGGCTTCGTCGTACTGCTTGACCAGCTTCTTCGGAGCGGTACGCCGCCACGCCTCGACGACGAGCTCGTGCAGTTCGTCGGGATCCACCTTCGCGAGGTCCACCTGAACCCAGCCGAACCGGCCCACGTACGCGGCGAAAGCGTACACGTCAGGCTGGGTGGCCAGCAGCTGCTCCTGCTCGTCCTTGCTCGCCTTCACCGTGCAGGTCGGACTGTCCGGCGACCCCGAGGCGAACATCTTGCCGTTGACCCGGAGCGTCGGGTGGCCCCACTCGGCCACCATGACCTCCTCGCCGCCGGGCAGGTCGAGAACCCACTGCTTGAGCTGCTCGTACGTCACCGCCATACCGGCGACCCTAGCCGACGGCGATCTCCCCGACTGCCGCCCGGTGTCGCTCTTCCAACTGGTGGAGCAGCTGCATCGCCGCCGTCGCCGACACGAGCTGCGGATCCGCCAAGCCGATCTCGTCCCGGCGCCAGACTCCGACCATCGGATACCGTTCCCCGCTCAGCAGATCGATCCACAGCACCTCCGTCACCTTCCTCGGCGTGAACGCCTGGCTCCGCCTGGTCGCGAAGGCGCTGACCTCCGACCAGGGCACCGTGAGCGAGATGACGCTGTTGCGAACTCTCACCTGCTCGGCATCCGCATACACGCCCAACCTGGGCGACCGGATCAACGGAACGAGGAATAGGACGCCGAGGAAGACGAGGACGGTCGCCGGCTTGCGCAGGAATGCGGCGATGTCGAGGACCAACAAGAGTGCGACGAGCCCATGTAGAACGTAGAAAGCAGGTCCGCGAGGGTGAAGGCGCTTCATGGATGAAGGCTAATGGAACCGCGTCCGGCGCGGGGGTTGCCGCTGGGAGCGCTCTCAGCTGATGATGTCGCGATGGAGAGCATCACCAAGCGCAGACTGACCCCCGACGACATCCGGGAGTTCGTCCGCGCCGGTCTCGGCTCGGCCGCCGAGGTCGTCACGCATGCCGAGTTTACCGAGGGCTTCTACGCCGCCGTGTACGGTGTGGCGCTCGCCGACGGCCGGCAGGTGGTGCTCAAGGTCGCCCCCGATCCGACGCTGCGTCAGCTGCGGTACGAGGTCGACCTGATGCGTACGGAGATCGAGTTCTACGAACGGGCGGCTTCGGCCGGCGTGCCGCTCCCCCGGCTCTGGTACGCCGACCCCGACACCGGCTTCATGATCATGGAAAGGCTCGGGGGCAGCCTGTTCTCCGAGGCGAAGAAGGAGATGAGCGCCGAGGAGATCCGGGCGGTCCGGCGGCGTATCGGTGAACTCAGCGCGCGGCTCAACGGCGTACGCGGAGAGTTCTTCGGGTATCCGCGCCGCGATGGGCGTACCAGATCAGCCAGCTGGCGCGAGGCGTTCCAGGCGATCATCGCGGACATCCTGGCCGACGCGGAGGAGTTCGAGCGTGACCTGACCCGGCCGGTAAGCGAGGTGCGGGCGTTGTTCGAGCGGCATGGAGCCGCGCTGGACGTGGTGACCGAGCCGGCGTTGGTCCACTTCGACCTGTGGGACGGCAACATCTTCGTCCGCCGCGACCCCGACGGCTGGGCGATCGAGGGCGTCATCGACGGCGAGCGGGCGCTATACGCCGATCCGATCCTGGAGCTCGTCTCGCTGATCACGTTCTGCGGCGAGGACGAGGCCGACGCGGTCGTCGACGGCTACCTCGGGCGGCCGCTGACCGACGACGAGCAGCTCCGGCTGTGCCTGTATCGGGTGTACCTGTGGCTGATCCTGGTGGTCGAGCCCGCCGTGCGGCGCTACCCGCCGGAAGAGGAGCAGCGGGTGCTCGACTGGGTTCTGCCGAACCTCAGCCGGGACCTGGACCGCCTCGCCGGCACCTGATTTCGCGCTGGATCAGGGTTCTGGGTCGAATCTTGAGCGAAAATACGACCCAGAACCCTGATCCAGCGCGCCTGACGGGAGCGGACCTAGCGGACCGAGGGGGTCACGAACGGCGGCCGGGTGACGGTCATGATCGAGCGGCGGCCCCGGATGTCGACCTCGACGGTGTCGCCTTCGACCAGTCCGGCGGCGGCGTCGATCAGGGCCAGCGCGATGCCGATCTTGCGGGTCGGCGAGAAGGTGCCGCTGGTGATCTCGCCGACGATGTCGTCGCCGACGTAGACGCTCATGTGCGGACGCGGGATGCCCCGATCGGTGGCGACCAGGCCCCGCAGCGTACGCACAGAGCCGGCCTCCTTCTCCGCCAGCAGCACGTCCCGGCCCCAGAACTCCGGCTTGTTCCAGCCGACCGCCCAGCTCGACCGCGCCTCGACCGGGCTGATCTCGGGCGACAGATCCTGCCCGTGCAGCGGATACCCCATCTCCGTACGCAGCGTGTCCCGGGCGGCGAGGCCGCAGGCGCGCGCTTCGATCGGCGTACCGAAGATGGCGTCCCACACTTCGGCGGCCCGGGCGGCCGGGACGACCAGTTCGTAGCCGTGCTCGCCGGTGTAGCCGGTCCGGCAGACGGTCAGCTCGACCAGGCTGTCGCCGACGGCCAGCGTCGCGGTCTCGAAGCTCATGTAATCGTGCTCGGTCGGCAGTCCGAGGGCGGCCAGCAGGTCGGCCGACTTGGGGCCCTGCACGGCGAAGACCGCGAAGTCCTCGTGCTCGTTGGTGACCGTGATCCCGGCCGGGGCGGCGGCGGTCAGCCGGCGGACGACCTCGGTCGTGTTCGCCGCGTTCGGGATCAGGAAGACGTGATCGTCGGCGAACAGGTACGCGATGATGTCGTCGACGACGCCACCGGTCAGGTTGTCGCAGCACAGCGTGTACTGCGCCTTGCCCGGCTTGATCCGGTTGAGGTCGTTGGTCAGGCACGCGTTGACGAAATCGGCGGCGCCCGGTCCGGCGATGCGCGCCTTGCCGAGGTGCGACACGTCGAACACGCCGACGGCCTCCCGGACCGCGGTGTGCTCCTTCAGGACGCCGCCACCGGCGTACTCGAGCGGCATCTCCCAGCCGCCGAAGGGCGCGAACTTGGCCCCCAGCGCCACATGGCGCTCGTGCGCGGGCGAGCGGCGGAGAGGCTGGTGAGCGTCGCTGGTCACGTCAGACATGGGGACGAACTTACCCGGTGCCCGACATGTGGTTAGAGTCGCAGGGTCAGGATCAATCTGTGATTCGGAGAACCCGGGTGACCACCTCTATCGCACTGAGCTTGTTCGACACCGACCCCGCGGAGCTGGCCGTGGACGCCGTCGTCATCGGGGTGCACAGCCCCGGCGAGGACGCCGAGTCGCGTGATCTCCTCCTGGCGTCGGGCGCGCAGAGCGTCGCCGCCGCGTTCGACGGGCGGCTGAGCGCCACGCTGAGCCTGCTCGGGGCGACCGGTTCGGCCGGCGAGGTCACCAAACTCGCCACGCTGGGCGCGATCACCGCTCCGCTCGTCGTGGCGGTCGGCCTGGGTCCGGAACCGACCGGGGCCGCGCCCGCCGCCGAGACCCTGCGGCGCGCCGCAGGAAACGCCGCCCGTGCGCTCGCCGGGACGGCCAACGTCGCGTTCGCGCTGCCGCTGTCGGACGACGACTCCGTTCCCGCCACCCCGTCGCTGCGAGCCGTCGTCGAAGGCGCGCAGCTGGGCGCGTACAAGTTCGCGGGATACAAGTCCAAGCCGCAGCCCAGCCGCAAGGACCCCGTCGACGCGATCTCCGTCCTCGTAGCGGATGCGAAGGACGAGGCGGCCCAGGCCGAGCTCGACCGCGCCGCGATCGTGGCGGCCGCCGTCTACCGCACCCGCGACTGGGTGAACACGCCCGCCAACCAGCTGCGCCCGCCGGTGCTGGCCGAGCAGATCGCCGACGTCGCCAAGGCCGCCGGGCTCGACGTCGAGGTGCTCGACGAGGCGGCGCTGATCGACGGCGGCTACGGCGGCATCCTCGCCGTCGGCCAGGGCTCCGACGCCGAACCCCGGCTGGTACGCATCGCGTACCGCCCGGAGGGTGTCGCCGACCCGGTGAAGGTGGCCCTCGTCGGCAAGGGCATCACGTTCGACACCGGCGGCGTCTCGATCAAGCCCGGTCAGGGCATGTGGGAGATGAAGAGCGACATGGCGGGTGCGGCCGCGGTCGCCAGCGCGATGGTCGCGATCGCCGCTCTGCGCCCGTCCGTGCAGGTCACCGCGTATGTTCCGATCGCCGAGAACATGGTCTCGGGTTCGGCGTACCGGCCAGGTGACGTCGTCACGATGCGTGGCGGCAAGCGGGTCGAGGTGCTCAACACCGACGCCGAGGGCCGCATGATCCTGGGTGACGCCATCGCCCGCGCCTGCGAGGAGTCCCCGCAGTACCTGCTCGAGACCTCGACGCTCACCGGCGGTCAGGTGGTGGCGCTCGGCAAGCGAGTGTCCGGCCTGATGGGCACCGAGTCGCTTACCGCCCGCATCAAGGCGGCCGGCGACTCCGTCGGCGAGGCGGCGTGGCCGATGCCGCTGCCGGACGACATCCGCAAGACGATGGAGTCCGAGGTCGCCGACATCCTCCAGGTCAGCGCCGGGATGGAGCGCTCAGGCCACATGCTGCAGGGCGGCATCTTCCTGCGTGAGTTCGTGACCGAGGGCGTCGACTGGGCGCACATCGACATCGCCGGCCCGTCGTTCTCCAGCGACACCAACGGTTACATCGCCAAGGGCGGCACCGCGGTTCCGCTGCGTACGCTGCTGGCCGTCATCGACGACATCGCCGCCAACGGCTGATCCACTCCTCGGTGGCGGTATCCCGGATAACGCGGTCTTCCTTCGCGCGGAGGCCGCGTTATCTCCGGATGACGCGGGCTGGCGTCGCCGCAGTCGAAGCGGGTGCCGCGGGCGCCGCGGGCGCCGCGGGTGCCGTGGGCGCCGCGGGTGCCGTGGGCGCCGCATCCCGGGACAACGCGGCTTTCCGTCGCGCGAAGGCCCCGCTATCCCGGGATAAACGCGGCCTAGCGTCGCCCTATCCGGAGAATGAAGGGCTCAAGCCGTCCGGCGCTGCCGGGCGTTGTAGTCGCGCATCCGTTGCGGATAGCCGGTCAGGTGGACGTCGTAGACCGGGATGTTGAGCGACCGGCCCCATCGCCACGCGACCTGTGGTGAGCCGACCCGGCGGCGGGTCCACTCGCCGTCGTGCGCGATCAAGATCACCGTGGTCTGAGTCACCGTGGTCTGCGGCTCGATGTACGCCTCGACGCCGTACTTGTTCCGGGCAAACCACTCAAGATGCGACAAATCAACCGGCTGCTGCCGGGTGGTGCTCCCCGAAGGCGTCTGGTCGCCGTCGAGAAGCCGCCGAAGCCATCCCACTGACGCTCCTCATCCGTTGTCGAAGACGGATCCGTTGTCGAAGAGGTCCAAGAGTACGCGGGGGTAACGTGTCCTTGGGCACCTCTGTGCGCGGCGTGGGCCGCCGAGTGACAAGATGACCGGCGTGGGGTGTGCTCTCACGAAGAGCCGCCCGGCTGGCAGCGACGCACTCGGTGGGAGATGACGTGAGCGACACGTTCGATGTGGTGATTCTCGGCGGTGGCAGCGGTGGTTACGCGACCGCGTTGCGCGCGGCGCAGCTGGGCCTGAGCGTCGCCCTGATCGAGAAGGACAAGCTGGGCGGCACCTGTCTGCACCGCGGATGCATTCCGACGAAGGCACTGCTGCACGCCGGCGAGGTCGCCGACCAGACTCGCGAGGCCGCCGCGTTCGGGGTGAAGGCGGAGCTGATCGGCGTCGACATGAGCGGCGTCAACGCGTACAAGGACGGCGTCGTCGCCGGTCTCTACAAGGGTCTGCAGGGCCTCGTCAAGGCGGCCAAGGTGACCTACGTGGAGGGCACCGGCAAGCTCGTCTCCCGCGACACCGTCGAGGTGAACGGCCAGCGGTACACCGGCCGCAACGTGGTGCTCGCCACCGGCTCCTACTCCAAGACGCTGCCCGGCCTGGAGCTGGACGGCGAGCGGGTCATCGCCAGTGAGCATGCCCTGACGATGGACCGTGTCCCCGCGAGCGCGATCGTGCTCGGCGGCGGCGTCATCGGCGTCGAGTTCGCCAGCGCCTGGAAGTCGTTCGGCGCGGAGGTGACCATCGTGGAGGCGCTGCCCCGCCTGGTCGCCGCCGAGGACGAGGACATCTCCAAGCAGCTCGAGCGGTCGTTCCGCAAGCGCGGCATCGCGTTCAAGACCGGCAAGCCGTTCGAGAAGGTCGAGAAGACCGACAGCGGCGTGAAGGTAACCATCGCGGGCGGCGAGACGCTGGAGGCCGAGGTCCTCCTGGTCGCCGTCGGCCGGGGCCCGGCCACTGCCAACACCGGTTACGAGGAGCAGGGCGTAGGCATGGAGCGCGGGTTCGTGCTCACCGACGACCGCCTGCGTACCAACCTCCCCAACGTCTTCGCGGTCGGCGACATCGTCCCCGGCCTGCAGCTGGCCCACCGCGGCTTCCTCCAGGGCATCTTCGTCGCCGAGGAGATCGCCGGGCTCAACCCGGTGGCGCTCGTCGAGTCGGGCATCCCGCGCGCGACCTACTGCGACCCGGAGATCGCCTCCGTCGGCATCACCGAGGCGCAGGCCAAGGAGAAGCACGGCGCGGAGAACGTCACGACCTACAACTACAACCTCGCGGGCAACGGCAAGAGCAAGATCCTCGGTACGCAGGGCTTCGTGAAGCTGGTCCGGGTCAAGGACGGCCCGGTGGTCGGCGTCCACATGATCGGCGCGCGGATGAGCGAGCAGGTCGGCGAGGCTTCCCTCATCGTCAACTGGGAGGCGTTCCCGGCCGAGGTCGCTCAGCTGATCCACGCGCACCCCAGCCAGAACGAGGCGCTCGGCGAGGCGCACCTGGCTCTTGCCGGGAAGCCGCTGCACGCCCACAACTGAGCTGTCTACGATCGTCACAGAGAAGATCGAATAACGAGGAGTCTGGACTCATGCCGGTATCGGTCACGCTTCCCGCACTTGGGGAGAGCGTCACGGAGGGCACGGTCACCCGCTGGCTGAAGAGCGTCGGCGACCGGGTCGAGGTCGACGAGCCCCTGCTGGAGGTCTCGACCGACAAGGTCGACACCGAGATCCCGTCGCCCAGCGCCGGTGTCGTGTCGCAGATCCTGGTCGCGGAGGACGAGACCGCCGAAGTCGGCGCTGTGCTCGCCGTGATCTCCGAGGACGGGGCTCCGCAGGCTGAAGCGCCCGCCCCGCAGCAGGCGGAGGCCGCCGCGCCGCAGCAGGCTGAGGCGCCCGCGGCGGAGCAGGCCGAAGCGCCCGCCCCGCAGGCTGCCGCACCGGCTGCCGCGCCGCAGGGTGGCGGCGAGGGCACTCCGGTGACCCTCCCCGCGCTCGGCGAGAGCGTCACGGAGGGCACGGTCACCCGCTGGCTGAAGAGCGTCGGCGACTCCGTCGAGGTCGACGAGCCCCTGCTGGAGGTCTCGACCGACAAGGTCGACACCGAGATCCCGTCGCCGGTCGCCGGGACGCTGCTGGAGATCAAGGTCGCCGAGGACGAGACCGCCCCGGTCGGTGCGGTGCTCGCACTCGTCGGCGCGGCCGGTGGCGCGCCCGCCGCCGCTCCGGCCCCCGCCGAGGCCCCGAAGCCGGCCGCGGAGGCACCGAAGCCCGCGGCAGAAGCCCCGAAGCCGGCGGCTCCGGCCCAGCCGGTCGCGGAAGCCCCGAAGCCCGCAGCTCCGGCGGAGGCCCCGAAGCCTGCCGCGCCCGCGCAGCCGGCGGCCGGTTCGCAGGTCAACGGCGACGCCGGTGGCTACGTGACCCCGCTGGTCCGCAAGCTCGCGGCCGAGCACGGGGTCAACCTGGGCAGCCTGAACGGCACCGGCGTCGGCGGCCGCATCCGCAAGCAGGACGTGCTCGACGCGGCGGAGAAGGCGAAGGCCCCGGCTCCCGCCGCTCCGGCTCAGCCCAGCGCGGCGCCGAAGGCGGCCCCGGCGAAGGCCGAGCCGAGCCCGCTGCGGGGGCGTACCGAGAAGCTGACCCGGATGCGCGCGGTCATCGCCAAGCGCATGGTCGAGTCGCTGCAGGTCTCGGCGCAGCTCACCACGGTGGTCGAGGTCGACGTGACCAAGGTCGCCAAGCTTCGCGAGCAGGCCAAGAAGGACTTCCTCGCGCGCAACGGCGTGAAGTTGTCGTTCCTGCCGTTCTTCGCGCTCGCCGCGGTGGAGGCCCTGCGCCAGCACCCGTCGGTCAACGCGAAGATCGACGTGGAGGCCGGCACGGTCACCTACTTCGACGTCGAGCACCTGGGCATGGCGGTCGACACCGAGGACGGCCTGATGGTTCCGGTGATCCACAACGCCGGTGACCTCAACCTCGCCGGGCTCGCCAAGCGCATCGGCGATATCGCCGAGCGCACCCGCAGCAAGAAGCTCACCCCGGACGAGGTCTCGGGCGGCACGTTCACGCTGACCAACACCGGCAGCCGGGGCGCGCTGTTCGACACGCCGATCATCAACCAGCCGCAGGTCGCGATCCTCGGCACCGGTTCGGTGGTCAAGCGCGCGGTCGTCGTGGACGACCCGGACCTGGGCGAGCTCATCGTCCCGCGCTACATGGTCTACCTGGCCCTCTCCTACGACCACCGGCTGGTGGACGGCGCCGACGCGGCCCGCTACCTGACCACGGTCAAGGAGCGCCTGGAGGCGGGCAACTTCGAATCCGACCTCGGTCTCTGAGCGACGACGGATCAGCCCCCGGCCACCACGGCCGGGGGCTTTTCTATAGCTTGATCGCATGAGGATCGTCGTCGCCGGGGCCTCGGGCTTCCTGGGCCGGCCACTGATCGCGTACCTGCGGTCCGCGGGTCATCAGGTCACTCAGCTGGTACGCCGAGAGCCCGACCAGCCGAGTCAGCTGCGTTGGGACCCCACCCGACCGGTACGCCTCCCGGCCGGCACGGACGCGGTGGTGAACATCGGCGGGGCGGGCGTCGGGGATCACCGGTGGACGAAGGCGTACAAGGATCTGATCTATCGCAGCCGCGTCGTGCCCACCACCACGATCGCCAATGCCGTACGCGAACAGGGCATCCCGCTGCTGGTGAACGCCTCCGGCGTGGCGGGGTACGGCGATCGCGGCGACGAAGTGCTGACCGACGACGCCACGACCGTCACCGGGGACTTCCTCGCCGATCTCAGCGTCGACTGGGAGAGTGCGGCGATGTCGGCCGCCCCGGCCCGGGTGGTGGTTCTGCGTACGGGGCTTCCGTTGCACCGCAGCGGTGGCCTGCTCAAACCGCTGCTGCTCGCCTTCCGGCTCGGCGTCGGCGGCAAGCTCGGCAACGGACGGCAATGGCTGCCCTGGGTGTCCCGGGAGGACTGGCTGCGGGCGGTCGGCCACATCCTCACGACCGATGAGGTCGCCGGGCCGGTGAACGTGGCCGGGCCGACCCCCGCCACCAACGCCGAGTTCACGAAGACGCTGGGCGGGCTGCTGCACCGGCCGACGATCATGCCGATCCCGGAATTCGGCGTACGCCTCCTGATCGGCGAATTCGCTGACGAAGCGTTCAAGAGCACCCGGCTCGTGCCGGAAGCGTTGCAGCGCACTGGTTTCGAGTTCCACCACCGAACGATCCGGGAGGCCCTGGTCGCAGCCCTGCACGATTGATCCACTCGGGGTCTGGTGCCACCGAGCCGTTAAGAATATTCTGCGGCTTGGCCATTCTCGTGAAACATTCACGATATTCCCCCTCCCCCGAAGGAAACGTTCATGGCACTCACCCCCAGCCGCCGTTCCTTGTTCAAGGGCGGCCTGGTCGCGGGCGCGGGCGCGCTGCTTCCGCTGGCCGCCACAACCGCGGCGTACGCCGACGACGCCTCGCTCGACTTCATCATCGACTGCGATGAGTGGGGCGCCCGGCCGCCGTCGAGCGCGCTCGTCATGCGTACCGGCACCACCCGGAAGATCGTCATCCACCACATGGCGTTCCCGAACGTCACCGACTACTCCCGCGAGCAGGCCATCGCCCTGGCGCACCGCTGCCAGGACCTGCACATGGACGGCAACGGCTGGTCCGACACGGGGCAGCACTTCACCATCAGCCGTGGCGGGTACGTCCTCGAAGGTCGCCACCGCAGCTTCGAGGGTCTGAAGTCGGGGCTGGCCCAGGTGCAGTCGGCGCACTGCGTAGGCGAGAACACGCAGAGCATCGGCATCGAGAACGAGGGCACCTACATCACCGAAACGCCGCCGCAGGCGCTGCTCGACTCGCTCGTGAAGCTGTCCTCGGCGATCTGCACCCAGTACAAGATCCACGCGCACAACATGTTCGGGCACTGGGACTGGAACAGCACGCAGTGCCCCGGCATCGCGTTCTACCGGCTCTTCCCGGAGCTGCGCCGGCGGGTCGCGGTCGCGATCGGCACACGGCTGTCGGAGGTGCCGGACCGGACCTGGCCGGACATCTTCACCAGCTCGGCCGGCCAGACCGTGGTCGCGGCCAAGTACCTGCTGCGCAACCAGGGGTACACCAACCTCAACACCACCGGCACCTTCGACGCCGCGCTGCTCGCCGCGATCCAGGACTGGCAGGGCAAGCACGGCATCACGGTGGAGAGCGACGGCACGATGTCCGACCCGACCTGGGAGACCCTCGCGGCCGGGATCGGCAAGCACGATTCCGGCGAGCACGTCGCGGGCGCCCAGTTCGTGCTGAAGAACAAGGGGTACACCGTGGACGTCACCGGCGTCTACGACTGGAACACCAAGATGGCGATCAAGGAGATGCAGGTCCTGCACGGGCTCGACGACAACGGCAAGATCGACGTCGACACCTGGTGCGCGATCGTCGGCGGCATCGTCAAGGCCGAGTTCGCCACCGTCCTCGCCTAGCCCGTTGATCATGAACCTATGGTTCCCCTCGACGGCGTGTCACCGCCCCAAACTCCTTGATCGACAACCGCCAGGAATAGGGGGTTGATCATGGTGCTGAGGGGGCCGACACGCCGTCATGGGGGACCATAGGTTCATGATCAACGGGGCGAGCGCCGGGAGCAGGGCGGAGCCAGGGTGGTGATGAGGTCGGCGGTCGCTTCCGGCGAGGAAGTCGCCTCGACCAGGCACAGCTGTCGGCGTACCAGCTGAAAACCGGACGCGAGGCCGTCGGCGACCGCGGACATCGAACCGGTCGGATGCGCGCGCAGCACGACCTCGACGTGCGCCGCCAGGTCGCGCGGCGGTCCCGGCACGACACGCTGCGCGGACCGCAAGGTCTCCTGCCAGGCCGCGAGGTTTGCGCGGACCTCGCCGCTCTTCCCCGGGTACGCGAGCCGCAGCCAGCAGTGTTCCCCGGTGCCCGGCGCGGGGCTGAGCTGGTCCCACCGGTCGACCAGGCGCTTGACCTCGGCCTCGTCGGCGTGGACGCCGAGCAGCAGCGGCAGGCCGAGCCGGGCCGCGAGGTCCACAGTGGCCTCCGACACCGCCGCGACGTGCACCGGGAACGGCGTGACCGGCGGGATCACCGCGAGACCGTCCACCTCGGACGCCCCGGACAGCCAGCGCAGCAGCAGCTCCAGGGACTCCGGAAAGCCGCTCTGGTACCGGCGGACGCCGCCGCCGAGCACCTCGATCTCGATCCACGGACCGCCGCGCGCGACGCCGAGTTTGAACCGGTCGCCGTGCAGCGTACGCAGAACGGCCGCCTCCTCGCCGAGCGCGATGGGATGGCGCGCGGACAGGACGCAAGCCGCCGTTCCGACCGTGATCCGGCTGGTGGCGGCGAGGATGTGCCCGGCCAGCAGAGTGGCCGACGGACATTGCCCGTACGCCGTGAAGTGGTGCTCGGCCAGCCAGACGCCGTCGAAGCCGGCCGCTTCCGCAGTCAGCGCGTGCCGGGCGGCGGCGGCCGGACCCCACCGGCTCGTCAGAAACACGTCGAGCACCCTCACCCCTCCCTCGTTACCTGCAGATCAGGGATACGCATGCTTCCGAAGGCTCGGGAAGGCTGCATATCCCTGATCTGCAGCTGAAAGGCGGACCGTCAGCAGTCGCGCAGTTCGGGCGACTGATTCAGCAGCTGACCACGCGGCGAGATGAACGCCTGGTAGGTCGCGCCGCCGACGGCGGAGAGCCGGAACGCCGCGACCCGGTGGCAGTTCTGGAAGGCGAACTTGACGCCGAAGTGGCGGTCGAGCCCGCCCCGGATCGCGTCGCTGGCCAGCGCCCGGAGCAGCTGCCCGCGCTCGGCCTCGCTCGGCGGCGGGACCTCGTGCTGACCGAACTCGGCGGCCGGATCGGCAGCCAGATCCGCGGCGGCGGTGCTGACGACGGACCAGGCGTACGGGAGTGACTGGCGGACGCAGTCGACGAACTCGGCGTCGTCGACCTGGCCGGCTTCGGCCCGCTCCAGCAGCGCGGTGGGCACCTCAAGGGACATTGCGTACTTCCTTTCCGACGGGCTCGAGCGCCTGCGGCCCGAGCACGAATGTGGGATCGACCTGAGCGCCGAGGTCATCCCCGGTCTTGGCGTTGCCCCAGGCCTGGGCGTTGCGCAGGTGGAATTCGACGGCTCGGGCGGTGTAGCGGGCCCAGTCCTTGACGCAGCCGTCCAAAGTGGTCCGCAGTAGCTCCAGCGCCGCTGCGTTGACCGGCTCCAGCTCGGCGAACGGCCGGGATGCACCCCGCTCGGCCGCCTTCACGTACGCCGACCGCCCGAACCAGGTGAGCAGGTCCTCGCCGACGTGCTCCCGTAGGAAGTCCACATCGGAGTCGTCGTCGACCTTGTTGCCCACCACGTGCACGCGTACGCCGAAATCGCGGGCGTAGCCGATGTACTGCCGGTAGACGCCGACACTGCGTACGGTCGGTTCGCAGACGAGGAAGGTGGCGTCGAACCGGGTGAACAGCCCGGAGGCGAAGCTGTCGGCGCCCGCCGTCATGTCCACCACGACGTACTCCCCCGGCCCGTCGACCAGGTGGTTCAGCAGCAGTTCGACCGCGCCGACCTTGGAGTGGTAGCAGGCCACGCCGAGGTCTTCGGTGGCGAACGGGCCGGTGACCGCGAGGCGCACACCGCCGACTTCGCGTACGGCCGCGTCGTAGATCGGGTTGTCACCGGTGACGGTGATCAGCCGGGAGCCCGACCCCGGCGGCGTCGTCTTGACCATGGCGGCCGCCGAGGAGATCCGGGTGTTCGTCCCGCGCAGGTACTCCTTGATCGCCGGGAGCTGGTCACCGAGGGCGGGCAGCATGACCGCCTCGTCCTCGGTCGCACCGAGCGCCGCCGCCAGGTGCTGGTTGATGTCGGCGTCCACGGCCAGCAGTGGACTGCCCGTCTGGGCGAGGTAACGGGAAAAGAGTGCGGCCAGCGTGGTCTTGCCCGACCCGCCCTTGCCGACGAATGCCGTCTTCATACTGATAGTGGTAGTCGTTTTCAATTAGACTGTCGAGGACGACACTCCGGGCATTGCTAAAGTTCTCCGGTGGCGCGTACGCAGGTCGAGAACCCTCCCGCTATGGCACCGCCCCCCGCGCGGACCCGGCTGTCGAAGAAGCCCGACCTGGTGGTGGCGGCGATCGCCCTGATCCTGGCGATCTACCTCACCGGCGGTCTCTGGATCGCGCCGACCCATCGCGTGATCGCGGTCAACGCCAGCGACCAGGCGTTGTTCGAATGGCTGCTGAGCTTCGGCGCGCGCGCGTTCACGCACGGGGAGAACCCGCTGCTGACGAACTGGCTCAACGCCCCCGACGCGGTCAACCTCGCCGTGAACACCTCGATCACGGCGTACGCGGTGCTCCTCGCGCCGGTGACGATCTGGTTCGGCCCGTCGGTCAGCTTCGCCGTGATCTTGACGCTGAACCTGGCGGCCACGGCGTACTGCTGGTTCTGGCTGTTCCGCCGTTATCTGCCCGGCACGACAGCCCTAGGCGCCGCGGTCGGCGGGATCTTCTGCGGCTTCGCCCCGGCGCTCGTCTCCCACGCGAACGCCCACCTCAACTGGACCGCCCAGTGGCTGGTGCCGCTCATGATCGCCGCGATCGTGCGGCTCGGCCGGCGACGGCGGTGGATCCGGGACGGGATCATCCTCGGACTGCTCATCGCCGCCTGCTTCTCGATCGCGGCCGAGCAGCTGTTCTTCGCCGCGCTCGCCGGGGTGATCTTCGTCGCGGCCTGGGCGTTCACCCAACGGCAACAGGCCAGGGCGATGGCCGCGCCGGTGCTCAAGGGGCTGGCCGTCGCGGCGGCGGTGTCCGGCGTACTGCTCGCCTATCCGTTGTGGCTGCACTTCGCCGGTCCCTACGGCTATCACGGCACCGGGTTCGACGCTCGCGTGCACAGTGAGGATCTGGCTGCGTACGGGGCGTGGCCGGTGCGGTCGCTAGCCGGGGCGATCGGACTCGACTCGTCGTTGGCCGCGAATGCGACCGAGGAGAACTCCTTCTTCGGGCTGCCGTTGCTGCTGCTCAGCATCGCCGCGTACCTGATGCTGCGCCGGATCGCCGACCGCGCGCTCGTCCGGGCCCTGGGGGTGACCGGCGTGGTCTTCGCGATCCTCTCGCTCGGCCCGCAGTTGCGCTGGTGGGGCTCGCTCACCTCGATCCCGATGCCGGCTGCGCTGCTGGTGAAGCTGCCCGTGTTCAACGCGGCGCTGCCGTCACGGCTCGCCCTGGTCGTCGCGCCGGTGGTCGGTGCGCTGCTCGCACTGCTGGTGAGCCGTCTGCGGGCCCTGCCCGGTCCGCGGTGGCTCTGGCTCGCGGGGCTGGTCGCGGCCCTGCTTCCGCTGGTTCCGACGCCCTTGCTGGTACGCGAAAGGCAGCCGGTGCCGCACTTCATCAGTTCCGGCGACTGGACGCGTTACGTGAGCGACCGCGGCGTGCTGGTCTCGGTGCCGATCGCCAACGACCTGCTGCCGGACGGTCAGCGGTGGCAGGCCGACGCGCTGGCCCGGTCGGCCGGCGACCGCGGACCGGTATTCCGCATCCCGGCCGGGTTCTTCCTCGGTCCCGGCGGCCCCGACGGCACCGGGCGCATCGGCCCGATTCCGACGTACGCCCAGACGCTGCTCGAAGACGTCACCAAGACCGGATACGTCCCGCCGATCACCGATGCCGAGCGCACCCGGTTCCGGGCGGACCTGAAGTACTGGAACGCCGAAGCGGTGGTCCTCGCCGACGACGTGGACGGCGCACATTGGCCGGCGCATCAGCCCGCCCTGCTTGACGTCATGACGAAGCTGCTCGGCCAGCCCCAGCGCGTCGACGACGTCTGGCTCTGGCCCCTCTAACCCCGTCCTTTCCGCGCGATCATGAACTACCGGGCATGATCGACCGGCGTGTCGTGGCCCAACGAGCATGATCGTTCCCCCGCGACCCTGATCAACGCGTGAGCCGCCGCACAGCGGCTCGCCCCCGCGACGCGGCGCAATAGGCTGGGAGCGTGACGATGACAGAACAGCCGTCCACCATCGCGGTGCAGCGCCTGGGCCGGGTCGAGTACCTGGCGGCGTGGGACTTGCAGCGTGAACTGCATCAGGCGGTGGTCGAGGGTCACGAGCCCGACACCGTCCTGCTGCTCGAACACCCCCCGGTCTACACAGCGGGGAAGCGTACGCAGCCTTGGGAGCGCCCGTTCGACGGGACACCGGTGATCGACGTCGACCGGGGCGGGCAGATCACCTGGCACGGCCCGGGCCAGATCGTCGGCTACCCGATCATGAAGTTGACCGCCGTCCCGGGTGGGCACGCGATGGACGTCGTCGCGTACGTGCGGCGGGTCGAGCGCATGCTCATCGCGGTCTGCGCCGACCTCGGCGTACCCACCGAGCGGGTCAAGGGCCGATCCGGAGTCTGGGTACGCGAAGACGACCGCGGCCCCGACCGCAAGATCGCCGCCATCGGCATCCGGGTTGCCCGATCGGTGACGCAACACGGGTTCTCGCTCAACTGCGATCCCGAAATGACTTGGTACGACCGCATCGTCGCCTGCGGCATCCGGGACGCCGGGGTCACCTCGCTGAGCCAGGAGCTGGGCCGCGACGTGACCGTCGACGAGGTGCTGCCGATCGTCGAGCGCCACCTTCCCCTGCTGCGGGAGTGAACCCGGCAGCAGGGGAGGCGCGCTCAGGTCAGGGCGTGACCCGATGCAGGTCGCGCGGGAAGAAGGTCACCTCGCGGACGTTGGCCGCGCCGGTCAGCTGCGCGACGAACCGCTCCAGCCCGATCGCGAATCCCCCGTGCGGCGGCATGCCGAGCTTGAAGACCTCCAGGAACGCCTCGTACGGCGCGAGCGTCTCGCCTCGTTCGGTCAGCGTCGACACGTAGTCGGCGTACCGGTGCAGGCGCTGGCTGCCGGAGACCATCTCGATGCCCCGGAAGATCAGGTCGAACGCCCGCGAGTAGGGCGCGCGGCCTGGTTCCGGATGCGTGTAGAAGGCCCGCTTGAGCGTCGGATAGCCCTCGACGTAGACGAAGTCGGAGCCGTGCTCGCGACGACCCCACTCACCAACCGCCCGCTCGTAGGCCGGGGACAAGTCCTCCTCGTCCGCCGGCGCACCCGCGATCTTCAACGCCTCGCTGAAGTGCAGGATCGGGATCTCGGCCGGCACCTCGGGCAGGTCGAACCCGGCCGCCGCCACCGACGGCACCGCCTTCGCCTCGGCGATCATCCCGGCGACCACGTCGCGGAGCACCTTCATGACGTCGCGCTGGTTCTCGATGAAGCCCAGCTCGGCGTCGAGCGAGACGTACTCGGCGAGGTGCCGCGCGGTGTCGCTCGGCTCGGCCCGGAAGGCCTGGCCGACCTCGTAGACCCGCTCGAACACGCCGACCAGCGTCTGCTTGTAGAGCTGCGGAGACTGCGCCAGGTACGCCTTGCGCCCGAAGTAGTCGAGGCCGAAGACGTTCGAGCCGGACTCGGTCGCGATGCCGACGATCTTGGGGCTGTGCACCTCGGTGAAGCCGAGCCCGTCGAGGGTGGACCGGAAGCCCCGGACCACGGCCGCCCGCAGGTCGAACACCGGCCGCCGGGCCGGGTGTCGCAGGGTCAGCGCCGCATGGTCGAGCAGGGTCGGCAGGTTGACGTTGAGGCTGGGCCGGAACAGCTCCACCGGCAGCGCCTCGACGGCGTCCGACAAGACCTCGACGGTCGGGCCGGTGATCTCGACTCCGCCGGGGGCCACCTCGTTGGCCGTCACGGTGCCGGTCACGCTGACCACGGTCTCCTCGCTGAGGCTCTCCAGCTCGGCTGAGGTCGTCACCACCTGGGCGAACCCGGAGCGGTCCCGGAGGATGAGGAAGGCGACGGACTTGAGCATTCGGCGGCGGTGAATCCAGCCGGCGATCGTCACTTGCTCGCCGATGTGCGCGGCGAGTTCAGCGGACAGGATGCGTTGCATGGTGTGAACCTCCTCGATCAATCGCAACGCGATCCCCAGGGAGGTGCGGGCGAGCGGGAAACCTCGCGGTACCACCACACCTTCGCCGCTCGGGCGAGCGGCCTCTCGATCAGGTTGACGGAGATCATCCCGGCGGGGTTCTACCGGCGCACGCGCCCTCTTCCCCGCAGCTCAGGACCGGTCCACCCGGGCGTCAACCGGTGACTCGGCCCGTCATCGCTGTTGCCGAACAGGGTAAACGTGACCGAAGAGACGCCGCAACCGGGTTGTGGCGGTGCTTACCTCGACTGCTACCAGGGGTCCAGTGAGCGTAGTCTTTGGCTCGTGACCATGGTTGCTCCCGAGGGTCGGCGCATGCTGCGCATCGAGGCCCGAAACGCCGAGACCCCGATCGAGCGCAAGCCCGACTGGATCAAGGTCAAGGCGAAGATGGGCCCCGAGTTCACCCAGCTGCGCGGCCTCGTCCAGCGCGAGGGTCTGCACACCGTCTGCCAGGAAGCCGGCTGTCCCAACATCTACGAGTGCTGGGAAGACCGCGAGGCTACCTTCCTCATCGGCGGGGACCAGTGCACCCGGCGCTGTGACTTCTGCCAGATCGACACCGGCAAGCCGGCCGAATTCGACGCCGACGAGCCCCGGCGCGTCGCCGAGTCGGTCGTGTCGATGGAGCTCAAGTACGCCACCATCACCGGTGTCGCCCGCGACGACCTCCCCGACGGCGGCGCTTGGCTGTACGCCGAGACCGTCCGGCAGATCCACAAGATGGTCCCCGGGTGTGGCGTCGAGCTGCTGATCCCCGATTTCAATGCCGACCCGGCCCAGCTGGCCGAGGTGTTCGGCAGCCGTCCCGAGGTGCTCGCGCACAACCTGGAGACGGTCCCCCGGATCTTCAAGCGCATCCGCCCGGCGTTCCGCTACGAGCGGTCGCTCGAGGTGATCACCCGCGCCCGGGAGGCCGGTCTGGTCACCAAGTCCAACCTGATCCTCGGCATGGGCGAGGAGCGCGAGGAGGTCTCGCAGGCGTTGCACGACCTCTACGAGGCCGGCTGCGAGCTGATCACGATCACGCAGTACCTGCGCCCGACGCCCCGCCACCACCCGATCGACCGCTGGGTCAAGCCGGAGGAGTTCATCGAGCTGATGGCCGAGGCCGAGCAGATCGGTTTCGCGGGGGTCATGTCCGGGCCGCTGGTGCGCTCGTCCTACCGGGCCGGGCGGCTCTACCGGCAGGCCCTCGACGCCCGCAAACTCGCCGCCGCCTGAACCTGATTAGACTTCAAGTCATGGCGAAGCCCTCAGAGGAAAAGGTCTCCTTCGGCGGACGGCTGAAGCAGATCGGCATGGTGTTCAAGTTCACCGCAAAGCAGGACAAATGGTTCGTTCCGCTTGTGGTGGCGGCCGTGCTGATCCCGATCGCTCTGACGGTGCTGGTCGTCGGGCTGACGAGCAGCTGGATCTGGATCCCGATGGGCGTCATGGTGACGCTTCTCGCCGTCCTGCTCGTGCTCAACCTGCGCAGCAACTCGGCGATGATGAACGCGATCGAGGGGCAGCCCGGCGCGGCCACCCAGATCCTGTCGTCGCTGCGCGGCAACTGGCGGACGAAAGAACAGCCGATCGCCTTCACGGTGAACAACGACTTCGTGCACCTGCTGCTCGGCCCGGCCGGCGTCGTGCTGATCGGCGAGGGCGAGCCGCAGCGGGTCAAGCAGCTGCTCGGTGAGCAGAAGCGCCGGCTCGGCAAGGTCATCGGCCAGACCCCGCTCTACGACGTGATCGTCGGCTCCGGCGAGGGCCAGATCTCCATCCGCAAGCTGCGTACGCACATTCTGCGGCTGCCGAAGAACCTGTCCGGCAAGGAGATCAACTCCCTGGACCGGGCGCTGACGGCGCTCACGGCGCGGCCGCAGATGCCGAAGGGCGGACTCCCGAAGGAGTTCCGCCCCCCGAAGGGCGCCATGCGCCAGATGCGCGGCCGCTGACCACGGTCGCGGATTACTTCCGCAGGCTTCCGGTGTACTGCTTGTTCGTACTGCCCACGAGGCATGTGACCGAGTGGTCGCCGCGCGTCCACACCGTCGAGGTGTGCGGGTAGAGGTAGTAGATCTCGAGCGTGTCGTCCTTCTGGGCGTCCGCGGTCAACGCGTCGACCCGCTCGGAGCAGCCATCCTCGGACTGCTTGATCACCTTGTCGCTGCCGGGGTAGGTCGTGCCGGTGAGGTTGAAGACGGCGTACACCTCGGCCCCGTGCGCCTGCGAGCAGGGCACGACGTCGACGGCGTTGACGAGGCCCTCGGCCGGCAGCTTCTTGAGGCAGTCGCCGAGCTTCAGCTCGACCGAGCTGACCGAGCCTTCCCCGGTCACAGTGCCGTTCGAGTCCCGCTCGGGCTCGTTCAGCGCGCTGATCGCGATGCCGGCGCCACAGGCCAGCACCCAGACCACGGAGAGCACGAGGCCGGCGATCGCCATGCCGCGGCCCTTCTGATTGCGCTTCTTGATCTGGCTGAGGGCGACGAAGCCGAAGATGACGGCGAAGAGGATGCCGCCGAGGATGCCGAAGATCAGCGACGCGACGGCGAAGCCGTTGGTGCCGGACGGCGGCGGGGTTTGCGGCTCCCACTGCGAGCCCGGCGGCGGGAACTGTCCCGGGGCACCGTACTGCGGCTGACCGTACTGGGGCTGCCCGTACTGAGGCTCGGGCTGGCCGTAGGACGGCTGGCTCTGCGGCTGGCCGTACTGAGGCTGCTGGCCGTACTGAGGCTGCTGCGGCGCACCGTACGGCTGGCTGGGCTGGCCATAGGGCGGCTGGTTCTGGGGTGGAGGGGGGTATGTCACAGCATCGGAGCCTAACGGCTCCGGCAGCAGCCTGCTCAGGCAGGCAAAATGACGCTGCGCGCGAACCGGTCGTGTACGCCCCGGCGCTCGGTGTCCATGATCAACGCGGGCACGACGAGCGCGAGGAGGAAGCCGCGCAACGCCGCCCGGGGTACGCCGATCGGCCCACCCCCGTCGACGCTCACGCAGCGGATGCGGGCCAGCCGCATGCCCGGAGTCTGGCCGAACAGGCCGAGGAAGAAGGCGTACTCGCAGATGAGCACGGCGACCGGTTGCCAGGTGGCGGTCCGCAGATCCGGGACGAAGAACCCGGAGATCAGCAGACACAGCAGCCAGTCGACGAAGAGCCCGACGAAGCGCCGGAGAAGCGTCGGGACTGCTTCTTGCGAGGTCTCGGTCACGCGCGTCAGCGTACTCGCCTAGGCTTTGATGAACGCACGGTGGCGCAGCGCACGTGCCATGTAACACGGCCGAAACAAAGCCGACACGGCTGGGCAACGCCGCCTCCGTACCGTCGCGACCAGCCAACGGCCACCTGCGCAAGTCGACGAACGCCTTGACCAGTGACCGCGAGCGCACCGATCTAGAGCCATTGCCAGGAGGACGTGTTGTTCGCCAATCCCGAGGAACTCCTGCGGTACCTCAAGGACGAGGACGTCAAGTTCGTCGACGTCCGTTTCTGTGACCTGCCCGGTGTGATGCAGTTCTTCACCGTTCCGGCGGGGTCGTTCGACGAGAGCGCCTTCACCGACGGTCTCGCCTTCGACGGTTCGTCGATCCGTGGCTTCCAGGCCATTCACGAGTCGGACATGCTGCTGCTGCCCGACGTCACGACGGCGTTCATCGACCCGTTCCGGGCTCAGAAGACCCTCGCGCTGAACTTCTTCATCCACGACCCGTTCACCCGGGAGGCGTACTCGCGCGACCCGCGGAACATCGCCAAGAAGGCCGAGGCCTACCTGGCGGGCAGCGGCTTCGCGGACACGGCCTACTTCGGCGCCGAGGCGGAGTTCTACATCTTCGACTCGATCCGCTACTCGACCCAGGCCAACCAGGCGTTCTACCACATCGACTCGGTCGAGGGCGCGTGGAACACCGGCGCGGCGGCCGAGGCCGACGGCGGCGCGAACCGCGGTTACAAGCCCGGCTACAAGGGCGGCTACTTCCCGGTCGCGCCGACCGACCACTACGCCGACCTGCGCGACAGCATGGTCGCCAACCTGGTCGACCTCGGCTTCACCGTCGAGCGCGCGCACCACGAGGTGGGCACCGCCGGCCAGGCCGAGATCAACTACAAGTTCGCCACCCTGCTCGCCGCGGGCGACCAGATGCAGCTGTTCAAGTACGTCGTGAAGAACACGGCGTGGCACGCCGGCAAGACCGCGACGTTCATGCCCAAGCCGCTGTTCGGCGACAACGGCTCCGGCATGCACACCCACCAGAGCATCTGGCTCGGCGGCGAGAACCTGATGTACGACGAGACCGGCTACGGCGGCCTGTCCGACGTGGCCCGGTGGTACATCGGCGGTCTGCTGCACCACGCGCCGTCGCTGCTGGCCTTCACCAACCCGTCGGTGAACTCCTACCGTCGTCTGGTGCCGGGCTACGAGGCGCCGGTCAACCTGGTCTACTCGCAGCGCAACCGCTCGGCCTGCACGCGTATCCCGGTCACCGGCACGAACGCGAAGGCCAAGCGCATCGAGTTCCGCTGCCCCGACCCGTCGTCCAACCCGTACCTGGCCTTCTCGGCCATGCTGATGGCGGGCCTCGACGGCATCAAGAACAAGATCGAGCCGCCGGCCCCGATCGACAAGGACCTCTACGACCTCCCGCCCGAGGAGGCGGCGAGCGTCCAGCAGGTCCCCGGCTCGCTGGCCGACGTGCTGACCAACCTGGAGTCGGACAACGAGTACCTCCAGGCGGGCGGCGTGTTCACCAGCGACGTCATCGAGACCTGGGTGGACTACAAGCGCTCGACCGAGATCGACCCGATCCGGCTGCGCCCGACGCCGCACGAGTTCCAGCTCTACTTCGACGTATAAGACGTCAACAGAAGGCCCCGGCTCTCGCCGGGGCCTTCTGCGTCTGCTCAGGCAGTACGCAGATACGAGAACTGCGCCGCAGCCGGCCGATAGCCGAGCCATTCGTTGACCGCCAGCATCGGCGCGTTGACCTCGTCGTTGCTGGTGTACGCCGCAGTCACCCCCGCGGCGGCGGCACGGCGTACGGCGTCGGACTTGGCGAGCTTGGCCAGCCCGCGTCCCCGATGCGACCGGAGGGTGCCGGTCCCGCCCGACCACATCCGGCCGCTCGACCGGTCGACTTCCACCAGCGTGTACGCGGCGGCGACGCCGTCGGCGAGGGCGACAACGCTGAGGTCGAGGTCGACAGCCGGGTTCTGCCAGATCTCGGCGTACCAGTCGTCGTAGGGGACGGCGTCCATCGCGGTCTCCCCCGGCTCGTCCACGACGGTCGCGGCGTCGACGGCGTACAGCTGTTCCGGTCCGGCTTCCCGGGCCGAGACCAGCACGACGCCGTCCGGCAGCTCGGGTACGGGCGGCAGGTTCGAGACGTCGGTCAGGTCGAGCTTGGAGTACCGCAGTTCCCCTGTACGCTCGAAGCCCCGCCGCTCCAGGAAACCGGCGACGTCCTCGTCCTCGGTCGCCCAGACCTGGGTCTTCTGCGCACCGTGTTCGGCGAGGTGGGCGTCGAGGGTGGCGTACAGCCGGCCGCCGATGCCCTGCCGCCGGTGATCGGGGTGGACCATGATGAAGAAGTTCGCCGCGCCCTGCTCCGTCGTCCAGGTGTTGAACGAGGCCCGGCCGGCCCCCACCACCTGCCCGTCGACCTCCGCGATCAGCACCTTCGCGTACGCCCGCTCCGGAGTGACCTCCCAGACGTGCAGAATCCGCTCGGCGCTGAACACTTGGTAGGGCGTGACGACCCGGCGCAGCGCGTTGAACGCGGCGGCGTCGGC
Organism: Hamadaea sp.; assembly: GCF_013362815.1. GTDB lineage: Bacteria > Actinomycetota > Actinomycetes > Mycobacteriales > Micromonosporaceae > Hamadaea. The sequence continues at coordinate 36,165 of NZ_JABFVK010000033.1, forward strand.
AGGTCCGGCAGCCGGACGGAGGAGTGCACTCATACCCGAAGGTCTACCAGTCGCCGCAACCTCTTTTCTGACCCACTGGTCAGCAGCTTATGCTGCACGCCGTGCCGGAAAACATGAGCCGTACCCGCGTTTGGCTGAAGCGGTCCCGCAAGATCGGTCTGTGGACGCTCGCGGTGGTGATCGTCCTCGGTCTCGTCGGCGCGGGGACGCTGGTCTGGTCCATCCGGCGGGCGCTGCCCCAGCTCGACGGCACTATCGCGCTGCCGGGGCTGTCCGCCGAGGTCAAGGTCCAGCGGGACGAGCACGGCATCCCACAGGTCTACGCGACGACGACGGCCGACCTGTACCGCGCCGAGGGCTACGTCCACGCCCAGGACCGGTTCTGGGAGATGGACTTCCGGCGGCACGTCACCAGCGGCCGGATCGCCGAGCTGTTCGGTGAGAGTCAGCTGGAGACCGACGCGTACTTGCGGACCATGGGCTGGCGACGGGTCGCCGAGCAGGAGTGGAACCTGATCTCGGCGGAGTCGCGGGCCAACCTGACCGCGTACGCGGAGGGCGTCAACGCCTATCTCGCCGGCCACGCGCAAAAGGCGATCAGCTTGGAGTACTCGCTGCTCGGCCTGCAGAACTCCGGCTACGAGATCGACAAGTGGGACCCGATCGACTCGCTCGCCTGGCTGAAGGCCATGGCCTGGGATCTGCGCGGCAACATGGAGACGGAGATCCGAAGGGCCGCCTTGCTTGCCGAGGGGCTGAGCGTCGAGCAGATCGAACAGCTCTATCCGGCGTACCCCTATGATCGAAATGTTCCGATCGTGCCGGGCGGCGAAGCGGCCGGAGCGACCACGGCGCAGCCCGCCGTGAAGCCGACGAAGGCGCAGGGCGACCTGCTCAAGGGCCTGGCCGACGGCCTGGACCGGATGCCGCAGCTGATGGGCGACGGCGGACCGGGCATCGGTTCGAACTCGTGGGTGATCAGCGGTGATCTCACCGCGACCGGCAAGCCGATCCTCGCCAACGACCCGCACCTGAGCCCGTCGCAGCCGGGGATCTGGTACCAGATCGGCCTGCACTGCGCGTGCGGAGCGGAGTCGCAGGAGGTGGCCGGGTTCAGCTTCTCCGGCGTGCCCGGCGTCGTGATCGGGCACAACGCCCGGATCGCCTGGGGCTTCACCAACCTCGACCCGGACGTCACCGATCTGTACTACGAGAAGGTGACCGGCGATCAGTACGAGGTGGACGGGCAGCTCAAGCCGCTGACCACGCGCCAGGAAGTGCTCAAGATCGCCGGTGGCGGCTCGAAGACGATCACCGTACGCTCGACGAGCCACGGCCCGCTGCTCTCCGATGCCAGCGACGACCTCAAGAAGCTCAGCAAGGACGGGTACGCCGTCGCGCTGCGCTGGACCGCGCTCGACCCGGGCCGGACCGCCGACGCGTTGTTCGCTCTGAACAAGGCCGGGAACTGGACCGATTTCCGGGCGGCGGCCGCCTTGTTCGAAGTGCCCGCGCAAAACATGATCTACGCCGACGTCGACGGCAACATCGGTTACCAGTCGCCGGGCCGCATCCCCGTACGCACCAAGGGCGACGGCCGCTGGCCGGCGCCGGGCTGGGATTCGGCGTACGACTGGACGGGGTTCATCCCCTTCGACGAGCTGCCGAGCGTCCTCAACCCGAAGCAGGGGTACGTCGCGACGGCGAATCAGGCCGTCATCGCCCCGACCTATAAACACTTCCTGACCAGCGACTGGAGCTACGGCTACCGGTCACAGCGGATCAACGACATGATCCAGGCGACGGCGAAGGCCGGAAAGATCACCCTCGACGACGTGCAGAAGATGCAGTTCGACAACCGCAACGGATTCGCCCCGACGCTCGTGCCGTGGCTCTCGCGGACCGCGCCGGACACCGCGAAGCAGGCCGTCCAACTACTCGACGGCTGGGATTACCAGCAGGGTGAGGACTCGGCTGCGGCGGCGTACTACAACGCGGTGTGGCGCAACCTGCTCCGGCTGACCTTCGACGAGCTGGGCTCGGACTACGCAGCCGACGGCGGCGACCGGTGGTTCGAGGTCGTCCGGAACCTGCTCGACCACCCGGACGACGCCTGGTGGGACGTCAAGTCGACGGCCGGGCCCGAGAACGGGGAGCAGATCCTGGCCCGGGCGCAGTCGGACGCCGTCGCCGAACTGACGAAGGACCAGGGCAAGGACCCGAAGAAGTGGCGCTGGGGTGCGATGCACACGCTCACCGCGACCCACGCGACCTTCGGGACCAGCGGCATCGGCCCGATCGAGTGGCTGTTCAACCACGAGAAGACCGGGGTCAGCGGCGGCGACTCGATCGTCAACGCAACCGGCTGGAGCGCGGGCGAGGGTTACGAGGTCGACGCGGTGCCCTCGATGCGAATGATCGTCAACTTGTCCAACCTGGACGACTCGCGGTGGATCCAGCTGACTGGCAACTCCGGACACGCCTTCGCCGACACCTACGACGACCAGTACGAACTGTGGCGTACCGGGCAGACGTTGCCGTTCCGCTTCGCCCGGGCGTCCATCGACGCCGCCACGCAACACACGTTGACACTGACCCCGTGACGCCGTCCCCCGCAAGATCGATCGAAGGGCTAAGCTGACGCCGTGGCGCTCTATGTCATCGGTGACACGCATGGGCATCGTGCCCAGGTCACCGAGGCTCTCCGCGAGGCCGGCCTGCTCGACGCAGGCGGCTCATGGGCGGGCGGCGACGCCCGGCTGTGGTTCCTCGGCGACCTCACCGACCGGGGTCCCGACGGCATCGGCGTCATCGATCTGATCATGACTCTCCAGCCACAGGCGGCCGCCGCCGGCGGCGAGGTCGGCTGCGTCCTCGGCAACCACGATCTGCTGATCTACGGCTCGCGCTACATCCCGGACGCGCCGATCACAGCCGAGCGCACGATCATCCAGTCCTGGGCGCTCAACGGGGGTCAGGGCACCGACCTGGACGGCCTCACCGACGCCCAGCTCGGCTGGCTGGCCGCGCTGCCCGCCGTCGCCCTCGTCGAGGACAACCTGCTGATCCACGCGGACACGACGGCGTACCTGGAGCTCGGGGACAGCATCGACGCGATCAACGCGACGGTCCGGCAGATGATGGCCGAGCGCGATCCCGAGACGTTCGGCAGCAAGATGCGGCTCATCTTCCGCCGCTTCGAGTTCCTCGACCCGGCCACCGGACCCGCGCGCGCCCGTCAGCTGCTCGACCGGCTCGGCGGACGGCGGATCGTCCACGGTCACTCGACCATTCCCGAGACCTTCTCGGTCCCGCCGGCCGAGGTCGACTCGCCGGTCGTCTACGCCGACGGGCTGGTGATGTCGGTCGACACCGGGATCGCGCTCGGGGCGCGGTGCGTACCCTTCGAGCTGGCCCCCGTCCCCGCCTGACGGGCTGTCGATCACCCGCTCAAGGAGTCGATCACCCGCTAAACGGATTCGCGACCTGCGGAAACGTCGTCGATCACCCCGATTAGTTCATGATCGCGCGGAAACGCTAGAAGAACAGGCGCTCGACGACGGCGCGCGCTCGGCGGGTGGCCCGCAGGTACTCCTCCAGCACCAGGGTCGGCTCGCCTTCGTGGCCGAGGATCTGCGCGATGCCTTCCAGCTCCGGGCCGTGCCGCGGTATCTGGTCCGCCGCTCGCCCGCGCACCAGGGTCAGCGCGTTGCGTACGCGGGCCGCGAGGCTCCAGGCCGTCCGCAGCACCTCCGCGTCCGCCGCCGAGGCCAGGCCCGCGTCGGTCGCGGCGGTCAGTGCCGTCAAGGTCCGCGTCGTCTTCAGCTCTTCCAGCTCGTACGCGTGACGCAGTTGCCAGAGCTGGACAGTCCATTCCACATCCGCGATCCCACCGCGTCCCAGTTTGGTGTGGGTCAGCGGATCGGCCGCCCGGGGCAGGCGCTCGTTCTCGACCCGGGCTTTGATCCGCCGGATCTCGATGATCTGCTCCCGGCTCAGGCCGCCCTCGGGATAACGGATCGGCTCGATCAGCTCGATGAACCGGGCGGCGAGCGCCGCCGAGCCGGCGACCGGGCGGGCCCGCAGCAGCGCCTGCGCTTCCCAGATCGCGCTCCACTTGGCGTAGTAGCGCTGGTACGCCGTGAACGACCGGACGAGCGGCCCCTGCCGGCCCTCGGGACGCAGATCGGCGTCCACCCCGAGCGGCGGATCCTGCGCAGGCGCGGCCAGCAGCGTACGCAGATTCTCCGCGACGGCCAGCGCGATCCCCTGTGCCTCGTCGTCTCGCAGACCCGATCCGGGTTCGTAGACGAACAGCACGTCGGCGTCGGACGGATAGCTCATCTCGTAGCCGCCGAGCCGGCCCATGCCGATGATCGCGAACTCGAAGTCCTCAGGGGCGCCGGCCGCCTCCCGCGCGACCGAGAGCGCTGCCGCCAGCGTCGCGTCCGTGATGTCGGACAAGGCCTGCCCGGTCGCCAGTTCGGTCGGACGCAGGAACAAGTCGGCGCACGCGGTGCGGAACAGCTCGCGACGGCGTACGGCGCGAACGGCTCGGATGGCTTCCTGGGGCACCCGGTAGCGGCCGGCGGCCGACGACATCGCCTCGATCAGGGCCGGCCGTTCGCGGGGGGCCAGTTCGGCGTCCGACGCCATCAGGCGCAGTGCTTCGGGGTCGCGGGCGAGCAGGTCGACGGCGTACCGGGAAGTGCCGAGCAACCGGGCCAGCCGGAGGGCGACCGGTCCTTCGTCGCGCAGCAACCGCAGGTACCACGGCGTCGCGCCCAGCTTCTCCGAGACCTGCCGGTACGCCAGGAGCCCGGCGTCGGGGTCCGGCGCGTCGGCCAGCTCCTCCAGCAACACCGGGAGCAGGGTGCGCTGGATCGCCGCCGTGCGCGAGACTCCCCCGCTCAACGCCTCGATGTGCCGCAGCGCGCCGGCGGGGTCGGCGTACCCGAGCAGTTCGAGGCGTTGCCGGGCCTGGGTCGGCTGCAACGACAGCCCGTCCGCCGAGACCTGGGCGACCGCCGTCAGCAGCGGCCGGAAGAACAACTTCGCATGGAGACGCCGGACTTCGGCGGCATGCGATACCCAGTCCGCCCGGAACATCTCCTCCGCTGTCCGGGTACCGCTTCCGGCGTACCCCATGGATTGCGCAAGCCAGCTGAGGGCTGCGGACCCGGCGCCGCCGTCAGCGGGCGGGACGGTGTGCGTGCGTCGCAGTTTTTGCAGTTGGAGCCGGTGTTCCACCTCCCGGAGGAACCGGTACGCGAGCCCGAGCGCCTCGCCGTCATGCCGCCCGACGTAGCCGCCGGCGACGAGCGAGCGCAGCGCGGTGAGGGTGTTGGGCGAGCGCAGCGTCTCGTCGGCGCGGCCGTGCACGAGCTGGAGGAGCTGGACCGCGAACTCGATGTCGCGCAGGCCGCCGGGGCCGCGCTTGATCTCGCGGTCGATCTCGCTACGCGGGATCTGCTCGACGATGCGGCGGCGCATCTTGCGGACGTCCTCGACCGCCTCGGGGCGTTCGGCGGCGTGCCAGATGAGCGGCTGCAACGCGACGAGCCACGAGCGGCCGAGCGCGACTTCGCCCGCGACCGCCCGGGCCTTGAGCAGGGCCTGGAACTCCCAGGTACGCGCCCAGCGCTGGTAGTACGCGAGATGGCTGGCCAGCGTACGCACCAGCGGACCGCGCCCGCCCTCGGGTCGCAACGCGGCGTCGACCGGCCAGGCGACCTGACCGCAGATCTCCATGAGCCCGGCGGCGATGGTGGTGGCAGCAGGCAGGTCCTCGTCCTCGGCGGCGACGAAGATGACGTCCACATCGGACACATAGTTGAGCTCGGTGCCGCCGCACTTGCCCATGGCGATGACCGCCAGCCGCGGCGAGCGGCCCGGCACCCGTTCGGCGGCGAGCCGGTACGCCGCCCGCAAAGTAGCGTCGGCGAGCGCGGTCAGCTCCGCCATGGTCTGCTCGACGTCGACATGGTCGGCGAGATCCGCCGCGGCGATGCGCAACAGCCCGCGCCGGTACGCCAGCCGCAGCGCCGGGACGTCGGCGATCCCGGCGTGCACCTCATACCGAGCCGGCATCGTATGCCGAAGGCACCGCCATTCGCCGGGCTGAGCGACGAGGTGATCACCGAGCGCCTCGGACGCCCCCAGCACCGTGACGAGCCGATCGCGCAGGTCGGGATCGCCGCCGACGGCCTCCACGACCGAGGGGTCCCGTTCGTGCAGCCGGGCCAGCTGCCGCAGCGCCAGATTCGGGTCGGCGACCCGGCGCAGCTGGTCGAGGACGAGCGCCGCCTCCTCGTCGAACGGACGCTGCTCCTCGGCCACCCACAGGTTCATGCCGAGCGGGCCCAGCAGCCGCACCGGATCGGGACGGCCCGGCACCGCGGTGAAGCCGAAGCGCGCCAGCCGCCCGATCCCCGCCGCCATACCGGACGCTCAGCCCAGGAGCGGCAGGGTCGCGCGGGCGCTCACCGGCGGCTCCAGCCGTCCCAGTGCGATGTCGGCGAACCGCCGGGCGAACGGCTGCCAGACCTCGAACAGGTCGTCCATCAGGGCGTCCGCCCGCTCGATCAGCTCATCGGGATCGAGGCCCTGCTCGACCAGGTCCTCGCGGTTCTCGGCGATCCAGCTCGCGTACTGGTCGGTGTCGCACTCGAAGTGGAACTGGGTGCCCCAGGCGAGGTCGCCGACGCGGAACGCCTGGTTCGGATAGCGGCTCGAGGTCGCCAGCAGCGTCGCACCCAGCGGAAGCTCGGTGATCTCGTCGTGGTGGTACTGCAGGACGTCCGGCACGAACGGCACCGGCGCCCAGAGCGGGTCCTTCTCGGCGGCGTCGCGCCGGGCGACGAGACCGGGGCCGATCTCCGGGCCGGATGCGGAGCGCTCGACCGTGCCGCCGTGGGCCTGGGCGAGCAGCTGGCCGCCGAGGCAGATCGCCAGCGTGGGTACGCGATGCCGCACCGCCTTACGCAGCAGCGCTTCCAGCCGCGGGAACCACGGCGCGGTGTTCCCCTCGGGGTACGCGTCCTGGGAACCGCCGAGCACCACGACGGCGACGTGGTCGTCCAGCTCCTCCGGGAGCTCCTCGCCCGCATGCGGCCGGCGTACGTCGAGAGCCAGGCCCGCTTCGGTCAGCCAGTCGCCCAGGCGGCGCGCGTCGTCGGTCGGGTCGTTCTCGATCACCAGTGCGGCACTCACGCCGCCCAGTCTAGTTCCCGCGCTGCGTCGGTCATGATCCGCGCTGGACCGCGTCATGATCCGCGCTGGATCAGGGTTCCGGGTCGAATCTTGGCCGGAATACGACCGAGATCCCTGATCCAGCGCTAGAGCCCAGCGGGGGGTCGCCGTTGTACGGCCCCCACGTCCCGACCAGCCCCTGCCCGACCACCGACGCGGCGTCCCGGTAACCGCTGGAGACCAGGTCGCGCAGCAGCCCGTGGTCGAGGGTCGAGTTGAAGTCGCCCATGAGCACCCGCAACGGCCCGGTCGGCGTCGCGTCCGGCTCCTTGCGCAGGCTCGTGCGCCAAGCCGGGGTGACCGACGCGTTGTAAGGCGACGCCGGGTGCGCCGACTCCAACGTGAGCGGCACGCCGTCGACCGTGATCACCGCGTGGACCTGCTGGAACCAGCCGAACGCCATCAGCTTCGACCCGCCGTCGCTCAGCGGCCGCCGGGAGAAGAGCGCCGAGCCTTCCGCCAGGCTCGCGGGCGCGACGAACCGCTGCGGCAGCACGTCGCCCAGCCCGGCGGCGTCGGCCGCGGCCAGCCATTCGGGCGTCATCTCCTGCACCGCGAGCACGTCCGCCTGCTCGGTGCGTACTCGCCGGACGATCTCCGCCGCATCCGCGCCGCCGATCAGCAGGTTCGCGCTGGCCACCCGCAGCTCCGGCCCGGTCGCGCCGGCCAGCGCGTCACCGTCGGTCACCGCCCGTGGGATCACACAAGCCGCGAGCACGACGGCGCTCACGGCCGTGACGGCGAGTTCCGCCCATCGTCTTCGCCAGCCGAATAGGGATACGCCCAAAGCAGCGACCAGGACGGCATACGGCGTGAAGGCGATCACCTGGACGGCCGGGTACCACGCGTCGAGCCCGAACAGGCGCAGCACCGCCCAGACGGCGACCGCCCCGGCGAAGATCCACCCCGCGGCGATCCCCGCCTTACGCATGGGCGGCCCAGGTCGCGTGCATCTGGGCGTACCGGCCGTCGAGGGCCAGCAGCTCGGCGTGCGAACCGCTTTCGAGAATCCCGTGCTCGTCGACGACGACGATCCGGTCGGCCCGCATGGCGGTGCTGAGCCGGTGCGCGATGAGCAGCGCGGTCCGGCCCTCGAGCAGGCGGTCGAGCGCCCGCTCCACCCGTAGCTCCGATTGAAGGTCCAAATTGGACGTAGCCTCGTCGAGCACCACGACGCGGGGTTCGGCGAGGAACGCCCGGGCCAGGGCCAGCAGCTGCCGCTGCCCGGAGGAGACGCTCTGGCCGCGCTCGTGCAGCCGGGCGTCCAGCCCGTCCGGCGTACGCTCCACGAGGTCGCGCAGGCCGACAGCGTCGACGGCGGCCCAGATCTCGGCGTCGGAGGCGTCCGGCCGGGCGAACGCGATGTTGTCCCGGATCGTCCCGGCGAACAGGAACGGCTCCTGGGGTACGACGCCGATCTGCCGTCGCAGTGACGAGAGCGTGACGTCGCGCAGGTCGTGCCCGTCGATGAGAATCCGGCCGCCGTCCGGGTCGTAGAACCGGGTGACCAGCTTCGCCAGGGTCGACTTGCCCGCGCCGGTCGGGCCGACGCAGGCGACCGTCTCGCCCGGCTCGATCACCAGGTCGACGTCCCGCAGCACCGGACGCCCGGGCAGGTAGCCGAAGGTGACCCGGTCGAACCGGATCTCACCCACGGCCGGGGGAAGCGCGACGGCGTCCGGCTTCTCCTCGACGGTCGGCCGAGAGGAGAGCAGGTCGCGCAGCTTGACGACGGCCGCCCGGCCCTGCTGGTAGCTCGTGTAGAGCTGGACGAGCTGCTGCACCGGGGCGAAGAAGGCGTTCAGGTAGAGGACGAAGGCGGTCAGCTCGCCGACGCTGAGTTCGTTTCGCAGTACGCGCTGGCCGCCGATGAGCAGCAGGGCGGCCATGCCCAGCAGCCCGATCACGGAGGTGCCTGGGCCGTAGACGGCGTTGATGTGCCCGGTGAAGTTGTTCGCGTCGCGATACCGGCCGACGACCGCCTCGTGATCGGCGACGTTCCGGTCCTGCCGGTGGTACGCCGTCACGACGCGTACCCCGTAGATGCTCTCCGAGAGGTCGGAGTACATGGCGGCGATGGCGTCGCGCTGGCGGCGGTAGCCGTCGTCGGCGGCGTGCCGGAACCACAGCGACGCCGCCGTCAGCAGCGGCACCACCAGCAACAGCGTGATCAGCGCCAGCTCGACGTCGTAGGAGAACAACACGACGGTGACCACGACCATGGTCAGGCCCTGGATGACGAACTGGGCCAGCCCCTCCGAGAGCAGGTTCTGCAGAGCCTCCACATCGGACGTCATCCGGGTGAGGATCACGCCCGCCTTCTCGGTCGTGAAGAAGTCCAGCGACATCCGCTGCAACTGGGCGAAGACGCGTACGCGCAGATCCCGGACGGCGTCGGCGGCCAGGCGGCCGGTCTGGCGCATCCGGGCGACCGAGGCTCCCCAGGAGAGCACGACCGAGCCGATGAACGCGCCTGCCGCGATCAGCAGCGTACGCAGATCGCCCCGCATGATGCCGTGGTCGATGCCGACCTGCACGAGCAACGGACCGGCCTGCAACAGCACGGTCTCCAGCAGCAGCATCACGCAGGCGGCGGTGAACAGCCGCCACCGGCCCAGCAGCAGGCCGGGCAGGGTGAGCCGCCGTTCGCCGGGGACCGTCGGCCGGAACTCGACCGGCTCGCTCGGCTGCGGACGCCGCCGCTCGATCGCCTCCAGCCGGTCGACACCGGCCTGCAATTCGGCGGGGATGCCCGCGAAGGCGAGACCCTCCGGCGACTTGTTGAGTCCGCCGCGCCCGGCTCCGCCGCCCCCGCCGCCGCCCGCACCCGGCCCGCCGAAGCCCCCGCCGAACATCGTCATGCCGTCACCGCCCCTTCTTCGGCGTCCGCCGGTTCTCCCGCCGGTTTCTCGTAACTCGCCAGCACCGCGGCGTACCGGGGATCGTCCAGCAGCTCCCGATGGGTGCCGTCGGCGACGATCCGGCCGTCCTCGACGAGCACGACCCGATCGGCGAGCCCGATAGTGGAGAGGCGATGCGCGACGATCAAGGTTGTCCGGCCGACCATCAAATCTCGCAACGCGGTGTGAATCCGCTGCTCGACCGACACGTCCACGGCGCTGGTCGCGTCGTCGAGGACGAGCACCGGCGGGTTCATGAGCAGCGCTCGGGCGATGGCGACTCGTTGCCGCTGACCGCCGGAAAGCGTGTAACCCCGTTCGCCGACCACGGTCGCGTACCCGTCCGGGAGGTGCTCGACGAACTCGGCCGCCCCGGCGGCGCGGGCGGCCGCGATCACGTCCTCCTCGGCGGCGTCGGGGCGGCCGAACGCGATGTTGTCCCGGATCGTCGCCGAGAACAGGAACGGCTCCTCCGGCACGATGCCGACCTGCCTACGCAGATCGGCGAGGGCGTACTGCCGGACGTCGCGGCCGTCGATCAGCACCGTCCCGGCGGCGGCGTCGTAGTAGCGGGCCAGCAACCGGCCCAGGGTCGACTTGCCCGAACCGGTCCGGCCGACGAGCGCCACCGTCTCCCCCGGCGCGACCCGCAGCGTGAGGTGGTCCACCGCGACGGTGCCATCGGCGTACGCGAAACGCACGTCCCGGAACTCCAGGTCGCCGCGCAGCCGGGCCTCGACCGGGCGGTCGGCCTCGGCGATCTCCGACTCGGTGTCGAGAATCTCGTAGATGCGCTGAGCCGAAGCGGCGGCCCGCTGACCGAGCATGATCATCATGCCGAGCATCCGGAAGGGCGGCTGGAGCATGAGAACGTAAGAGTTGAAGGCGACGATCGTGCCGACCGTCGTCTGCCCGTCGATCACCATCCAGCCGCCGACGAGCAGCACCAGGGCCAGCCCGAAGCGCGGCAGGCTCTCCAGCGTCGGGGCCCAGCGACTGCGGATGAGCGCGTCGCGCCGGTACGCCCACCGCACCCGATCGGCGGCGTCGGCGAGCGCCTGCACCTGCCGGGGTTCGGCCGCGAACGCCTTCACTACGCGTACCCCTTGGGTGTTCTCGTCCACGATCGTGGCGACGCGGGCCAGGCGGGCCTGGATGAGCCAGGACACCGGGAAGATCGCCTTGCGCATCCAGACGCCGAGCAGCGCGATGACCGGCATGGTCGCCATCGCGACCACCGCGAGCAGCGGGTTGATCGACAGCATCAACCCGAAGGCGACCAGCGCGATGGCGCACTGGACCAGGATCGACGGGCCGAAGGCGAGGTACATCTGGACCGCGCGGACGTCGGAGGCGGCCCGCGACATCAGCTCGCCGGACTGGACGCGGTCGTAGAAGCCGTAGGGCAGGCGGACCAGGTGCGAGTAGATGAGCGTGCGCAGGTCGTATTCGAT
>NZ_JABFVK010000051.1 GCF_013362815.1 Hamadaea sp.
AGGCGGGCGGCGGCAGGCGGCAGCGCGAGAAAGCCGGGCGGCGGCGCTGAGCGCAACCGCGCGGGCGGGAGGGGCGGGCGGGGAGGGGCAGGGTCAGGGGCGTTTGGCGCCGACGAACGCCCGAAGCCGCGCAAGCGGCCAAGCGTTGATGACGTCGTCGACGGTGAGCCACCCCCGTTGGGCGGTCCCGATCCCGAACCGGATGTTCCGCATGTGCCGCGTCGAGTGCGCGTCGGTGTCGATGGCGAACTTCACCCCACGCCGTTTGGCCCGCAGGATGAGGTCGTCGGAGAGGTCCATCCGGTCGGGGAAGCTGTTGACTTCCAACGCCGTACCGGTGGCGGCGGCGGCTTCGAAGACGGCGTCCCAGTCGGCGTCGATCGGCGGCCGCCGGCCGATCATCCGCGCGCGGGGATGTCCGATGATGTTCACGTACGCGTTCTCGCAAGCCCGGATCAGGCGCTGCGTCTGCTCCTGACTCGGCAGGGTGAAGTGTGAGTGGACGGACGCGACGGTGATGTCGAACCCGGCGAGGAAGTCGCCGTCCCAATCCACCTGGCCGATCGGGTCGATGTTCAGCTCGGTGCCGTGCAGCAGGGTCAGCGAACCGGTGTCCAGGGAGCGTACGAGGTCTCGCTGGGCGAGCATCTTCTCGGTGGTCATCCGCTGCATGACGAGGTTGGGGGCATGGTCGGTAACGGCGTAGTACTCCAGGCCCCGGTCGATCGCGGCGGCCACCATCTTCTCCAGCGGTGACACACCATCGGTCAGGTCGGTGTGCGTATGCAGGTCACCGCGCAGGTCGGCCTCAGTGATCAGCGGCGGCAACTCCCGGCGCAGCGCGGCTTCGATCTCGCCGCGGTCCTCGCGCAGGGTCGGCGGGATCCACGGCAGCCCCAGGCGCTCGTAGACCTCCTCCTCGGTCCGGGACACGAGGAGCTCGCCGGTCTCGGCGTCGAAGAGACCGTACTCCGAGAGCTTGAGCTTGGCGTGAACCGCGATCTCGCGTACGCGGATGTTGTGCGCCTTGGATCCGGTGAAGTATTGCAGCGCAGCGCCCCACGCCTCGATCGGCACGACGCGAAGGTCGACCTGCAGCCCGCGCCGAGTCCGGATCGACGTCTTCGTGGGGCCGCTGCCGATGACCTCGCTGGCGATCGGCAGCGCCTTGAACGCCGCCATCAGCGGGGCCGAGTCGGCGGCGGCCGCCAGGATGTCGACGTCACCGATGCTGTCCCGGAATCGGCGTAGCGATCCGGCGATGCTGATCGACTCGCACCCCGGCACCCTGGAGAGCGCGGTGACGATCTCCTCGGCGACGGCGGTCGCGGTGTCGATGAGGACCCGACCTTCGTTGCGGCGCAACAGTTCGATGCCGTGCAGGATGTTGTCGGCGGTCTTCGCCCCGAACCCGGGCAGCCCGTCGAGGCGGCCCGCCTCGATCGCCGCCGCGAGCTCGTCGACCGAGGCGACGTCGAGTTCCTTCGTCAGTGTCACGGCCTTCTTCGGCCCGAGCCCCGGGATCTCCATCAGCTTCAGCGCGCCGGGCGGAATCCGCGTCCGCAACTCCTCCAGCGTCCGGATGGCCCCCGTGTCCAGGTATTCCACGACCTTGGCCGTCATCGACTTGCCGACGTTGGGAATCTGGCCGATCCCGGCGGCATCCAGCGTGGAGATGTCCTCGTGGTACGCGGCGATGGCGCGGGCCGCCTTGTCATAGGCCCGGATCTTGAACGAGTCTGCGCCGCCGGTGACGGCGAGCAGATCGGCCAGTTCCTCCAGCAGCGCGGCGACAGTGTCGTTGGCCCGAGGCATACCCCAAGTCTAGGCGGGACCACCGACGAAAAGACCGCCGAGAACCGCTTGACGAACGTCTCCGCGCCGGAGATATTGGCGGAGGTAAACATCCGATCATTTGGCCCACCGCGCCGGGCAGCCCGACGAAAGGACCCCCGCCCGTGGATCGCCGCACCCTCCTGAAGGCAACGGCCCTAGCCCCACTCGCCCCGCTCGCCCCGCGACAGCGCCCAGCCACCGCGGCAATCGGACTGACCAGGACGGAGATCCTCAACCAGGTACGCCTCGTCCAGACCTATTGGATCGACACTCATCGCAATCCGGGGGACAACAAGTGGGCGAGAGCCACCTACTTCAGCGGGCACCTGGCGGCGTACCGGGCGACCGGTGAGAATCTGCGCTACGCCCAGAAGTGGGCCCAGCAGAATGCGTACGCCCTCAACGGTGGAACCACCACGCGCAATGCCGACAACCAATGCGCTGGTCAGGCGTACTACGACTTATTCGACGTCGACCACGATGCGAGTCACCTGACGGCCGTCGACGAGTCGATCCGGCTGATGGCGTACGGGTCGAATCAGTCCAACAGCGACTGGTGGTGGTGCGACGCGCTGCACATGGCGATGCCGGTGTTCGCCCGTGTACGCGTACACACCGGCGACCCGGCCTACAGCGACAAGCTGTGGCAACTGTTCAGCTACACCAAGAACCTGCTGTGGGACGCCGTCGACCACCTCTGGTACCGCGACGCGAACTACGTCTACCCGACCGGCAGCCAGTGTCTGTCCCCCAACGGGAAGAAGGTCTTCTGGTCGCGCGGCAACGGCTGGGTGCTCGCCGGGCTGGCCAAGACGCACGCGCTCCTGCCGGTTTCGGACCCGCGCCGGGCCGACTACGCCGCCCTGTTCCAGCAGCACGCCGCCGCGCTGATCCCGGTTCAGAGATCGGATGGCTTCTGGAACGTCAACCTCGCCGACCCGCTGCACCGGCCGGGGCCGGAGACTTCCGGAACCGCCTTCTTCACCTTCGGCCTGGCGTACGGGATCCGGGCCGGGTTGCTCGATCCGGCGATCTACCTGCCGGCCGCCACGAACGCGTGGAACGGGATGACCACCGTCGCCGTACGCTCCGACGGCCTGCTCGGCTATGTCCAGGGCACGGGCGCGAACCCGGATTCGAGTCAGCCGGTGACCTCGACCAGCACAGCCGACTTCGGCGTCGGCGCGTTCCTGCTCGCCGGAACGGAGTTGGCGAAGCTAACGAGTTAGCGGGATCAACGCGGAGATCTTCTTCGGCACGCACATCCGCCAGGCCTCGATGATCAACTCGGTCATCTCGTCGGGGTCGAGCGCGGCCATCCGCGCGCGTACCCAGTTGAACCGCATATCGGAAGGTATCGGGAGGAGGAACTTGTCCGGTTCGGCGCCGACGAGCGCGGCCCGTTCCTCCTTCGGGAAGCCGAAGCCGAGCAGGGTCTCGTCCGGCGTGATCGCGGCGTAGACGATCTGCCCGACCCGGAACTTCACGTGGTCGCGGATCAGATGTTCGCTGGTCCGCGGCAACTCGCGGGCGACGGCGCGGATCTCGTCGACGGTGACGGCCATGGCTCAGCCCACCAGCCGCCGCGCGGCGAACAGGTGCTCGTGCCGGACCTCTGTGATGGGACCGTCCAATGTGTCCCAATCGGTCTGCGAGCAGTGCAGCATCGACGGCCAGCCGTCCACGACCTCGGCGCACAGGCCCACGTGATAGACGAATCCGGTGTCCGGCTTGCGGAAGAACATGAGGTCGCCGGGCGCGAGGTCGGCCAGGTCGATCCGCTCGCCGACCGCGTACTGGTCGGTCGCGTCCCGCGGAATGACCTGCCCGAACCGCCGGTACAGGCCGTAGGTCAGCCCCGAACAGTCCAGGCCGTGGGCGGTCACCCCGCCCGCCAGATACATCAGGCCGAGGAACTGCCGGCCCGTGGTCAGCAGCTGCTCCGCGGTGGGCAGGTTTTCCGAGGGGTACGCAGAAACATCCGCCCGGGGCAGGTAACCCGTTCCGCCGCCCGGCAGGTTCACCCGAACCCAGTCCGCCGAGGTCTCCTGGACAGGCAGGATGGTGGCGAACGAGACGTCGGCGATCAGGACCTCGCCGCCGGGTGTCACCCGGATGTCCGTCTTCGGCACGGTGACGACGACCTGCTCGCCGGTCTCCTCAGCGGGCGCGGCCAGCTGACTCAGCGGCAGCCAGCCCGGATAGCCCCGGGGATCCTTGCGGCACGGCTGCGAGGGCACCACTACCTGAGCCCAGCCGTCCTTGACGTCGTCCACGAGGACGGTGTCACCGAGTAGGACCTGGGTGTCGAGCCGGCCCCAGAGTTCGCGGCGCTCGGCCGGGCCTTGCGCGGCCGCCCAAGCGGCCAGGTCGGTCGGTGTGGTCAGCGCGAGCGCGTCGACCTCCCGGACCGCGTCCGGCGCGGTCCAGAGCCCGGCGGCCGCCACGGCGATCTGCATCGTCTCCACTGTCGTCCTCCCCGTGCCGGTCAGCGAGCCCAGTCGTGTGAGCGTAACCAGCCGACGACCGCCGCCGCCACGGCCGAAGGGTCCTTGCGGAGATCATGCCGTTCGCCGGGGAGCACCACGAGGTCGAGCCCGGCCCGGGCGTCCGGTACGCCGAACGGGTCCCGATCGCCGTTGACGACGAGCGTCGGCACCCCGGTCGCGAGTTCGTCGTCGCGGGTCTTCTCGGGTCGGCCCGGCGGATGGAGGGGAAAGGCGAGGGCCACCACGCCGGCCGCTCCGCTGTCCCGAGCGGTCCGGCAGGCGACCCGCGCCCCGCTGGACCGGCCACCCACGATCAGCGGAACTTTGATCTTGGCCGTACGCCGCAGCTCCGCCACGACGGCCAGCCAAGCCTCGTCCAGCTGGGCAGCCGGGGCGGGCGCTTTACGTCCGGCGACCCGATAGGGCTGAGTGACGAGGGCCACCGCGACTCCGGCGGCCACCGCCGCCTCGGTCACGGCGGTCAGGTCGGCCGAGCCGACGTCACCCCCGGCACCGTGCCCGAGCAGAAGCCAGCTGCTGACTTTGCCCTTGGGCTTGATCGTCTCGGCGCGGGCGAGCCCACGCGGCGTCTCGATCTCCACCGCCCTGTCCCCCTCAGCTGCAGATCGCGGTTACGCATGCCATTCTCGCCGTCGGCGGCATGCATATCCGTGATCTGCCGGGGAAAATACGTCAGCGCTCGTTCGGCATGATGATCCACAGCGCCAGATAGATCAGCACCTGCGGACCGGGCAGGAGACACGACAGGATGAAGATCAGGCGCATCACGTTCGGCGAGATGCCGAACCGGCGGCCCAGCCCGGAGCAGACTCCGGCGATCCAACGGTTGTCGCGCGGTCGGTAGAGGCGGCGAGGTGAGGTCGTCGTAGTCATGTCTCCACGGTAGGTAAGCCGGACGGTCCGGCCCTCCGCCATCGGACGGATCTTGTGATCCCGATCCCGTAGGGGCGCCCCGGAGCGTACGACGCGCTAGAGTTTGTTGCGTATGCATCTAAGACGGGAGTCCTGCCGATGAGTGCGCGCCGCTTCCTCTTCCTGCTAGCCAGCACCCGGGAGAACGGGAACACCGAGGTCATGGCGCGACACGCGGCGGCGTACCTGCCGAGCGGGGTGGAGCAGGAATGGCTGCGGTTGATCGATCATCCGCTGCCCGACTTCACCGACGTACGCCATGAGGGCGCCGGGGTCTACCCCGAGCCGGAGGGGCACGCCCGGACGTTGATGGCGGCCACTCTCGCCGCGACCGACGTCGTGATCGCCTCCCCGCTGTACTGGTACAGCATCTCCACTCCCGCCAAGCGGTACATGGACCACTGGTCCGGCTGGATGCGCGTACCGGGCGTGGACTTCAAGGAACAGATGCGGAGCAAGACCTTCTGGGGCGTCACCGCGGTCAGCCATGAGGACTTCACCCGGGCCGAACCGCTCATCGGCACGCTGAGGCTGTCGGCCGAGTACTTCGGGGCGCGCTTCGGCGGCGTCCTGCTCGGGTACGCGAACCGCCCCGGCGAGGCGCTCGACGACGCCGCCGGGCTGGAACGCGCGCGCACCTTCTTCGCCGGAGAATCGGCGCACGTCGTGACCCGGCTCGCCTCGCCGAAGCGTACGCAGGTCATCCACGCGTAAGTCGGCTCAAAATGTCGTCAGCCAGGGCCGGATCTGCGCTGCGACCTGCTCCGGCACTTCGATCTGCGGGGTATGCCCGGCGTCCAGCTCGGCGTAAGTCCACTGAGGATGCTTTGCGGCCGCCGCTCGGGCGGACTCGATCGGCACCAACCGGTCGTGCACACCGTGGATCAGCAGCACCGGTTGCGACAGCCCGGCCATGCGCCGCCGGTGCTCGGCTCGCCCGACCCCGCGCAGAATGGACCGTGCAGCCGCCAAATAGGACTCGGCCCGTCGGGGCTGGCTGATCCGGCGTTCCTCCAGCGCGACTCCGGCGGCGACGGTTTCGGGCGGAATCCGGGCGGGGTCGGAGAAGCACAATGCGAGCGTGTAGTTCACCCGATCCCTGACCGGCACGCGCGCCAACCGGCGGCGCAAGGACCACTCACCGAGACCCGGCACGGCGTGGATGGCGAACTGCTTGCGTACCACCGGATCGACGTGCGCGCCCGATGCCAGCGGCAGCGTCGGGTCGACCAGGACGAGGCCGCGTACCTTCGTCGGAGCAGCTGCCGCAGCAAGGATGCTGACCATGCCGCCCATGGAGTTGCCGACCAGCACCGCCGGTTCTCCGACGACCTCGTCGACGTAGCGGACCAGCAGCTCGGCGTTGGCCCCCACACTCGTACGCCGCCCGTGTGGTTCGGTCAGGCCGAACCCGGCGAGGTCCAGGGCGCGCCCGCGTACCTGGTCGGCGAGCAGCGGTGCGAGCCGAGTCCAGTTGAGGTGCGAACCACCGAGTCCGTGCACGTAAACCACGGCTGGTCCATCCGACGGACCACCGAAATCCACGTGGTGGACCGGTCCGGCGAGGTCGATCGTGTGGCTGTTCATCGGGTCGCCTCGTACTTGCGGAGTTCCCGCTTCGCCAGGGATGCCTTGTGCACCTCGTCCGGGCCGTCGGCCAGGCGGAGCGTACGCGCGCCGGCCCACATCTGGGCCAGCGGGAAGTCCTGGCTCACGCCACCGCCGCCGTGCACCTGAATCGCCTTGTCCAGCACCCACTCCGTCATCTGCGGGACGGCGATCTTGATCGCCTGGATCTCGGTGTGCGCACCCTTGTTGCCGACGGTGTCCATCAACCAAGCCGTCTTCAGCACCAGCAGCCGGGCCTGCTCGATGCGTACGCGCGCCTCGGCGATCCAGTCCGCCACGACTCCTTGGGCCGCTAGCGGCTTGCCGAAGGCGACGCGATCGAGGGCGCGGCGGCACATCTCCGCCAGCGCCCGTTCCGCCATGCCGATCAGGCGCATGCAGTGGTGAATCCGCCCCGGACCCAGGCGCGCCTGTGCGATGGCGAATCCGTCGCCTTCACCGGCGATCAAATTCCGCCCCGGTACGCGTACCCCTTGGAAGTGGATCTCGGCGTGACCACCGTGCCAGCCGTCGTCGTAGCCGAAGACCCGCATGCCGCGCTTGATCTGGACCCCGGGCGTGGCGCGGGGCACGAGGATCATGCTCTGCTGGCGGTGGCGATCAGCGGAAGGATCTGTTTTCCCCATGACGATGAAGATCTCGCAGTTCGGATTCATCGCGCCGGACGACCACCATTTGTGCCCGGTGATCACGTAATCGTCGCCATCGCGCTCGATGCGCGTGGCGATGTTGGTGGCGTCGGAGGACGCGACCTCGGGCTCGGTCATGCAGAACGCGGACCGGATCTCGCCGTCGAGCAGCGGCCGAAGCCAGCGTTCCTGCTGCTCAGGCGAGCCGAACATGCTGAGGACTTCCATGTTGCCGGTGTCGGGGGCGTTGCAGTTGCAGGCCTCCGGGGCCAGGTGCGGGCTGCGGCCCATGATCTCGGCGAGCGGCGCGTACTGGAGGTTCGTGAGCCCCGCGCCGAACTTCTCGTCAGGCAAGAAGAGATTCCACAGTCCGCGCCGCTTGGCCTCGGCCTTGAGCTCGGCCATCACCGGCGGCGCGGACCAGCCGTCCTCTTCGGACACCGCCGACTCGGCCGGATGGACGTGCGACTCCATGAAGTCGAGCAGCTCGGCCCGCAGCCGCTCGGTCGTCGCGTCGTAGCCGAACTCCATGTCAGGCCTCCCTCATCTGCCGGAGCCCGGCCGTCACCAGGCCCGGAACCATCGCGCCGACCTGGTCGAACCCGCTGCCGACGGTCTGCCCGGCGAGGTGCCGGAAGTGGATCCCCTCGAGGATCACGGCGATCTTGAAGTACGCGAACGCGAGGTACCAGTCGAGGCTCTCGGCGAACGGGCGGCGTTGGGCGTACCGGGCGGCCAGGTCGGCACTGGTCGGCAGGGCGTCCACCGGAGCCGCCTCGCCGAACAGCCCCGTGGGCCGCAGCCAGAGATCCCAGTACACAAGGGACAGTCCGAGGTCGGCGAGCGGATCGCCGAGAGTCGCCATCTCCCAGTCCAGCACGGCGACGATCTGGTCGTGCTGGTTCACGATCACGTTGTCCAGCCGGAAGTCGCCGTGGACGATGGCGGCTCCGCTCTCGGCCGGAATCTGGGCGGTCAGCCGCTCGAAGAGGTCCTCGACGCCGGGCAGCTCCCGGCTGCGGGACGCGTCCAGTTGCTGCTTCCAGCGGCGTACCTGGCGCTGGAGGTAACCCTCCGGGCGGCCGAAGTCGGCCAGCCCGACGCCCGCCGGGTCCACAGTGTGCAGATCCGCGAGCACGTCCACCAGCGCGTACGCGAGCGCGTGCGCCCGTTCCGCGCCGAGTGCGGCGACCTCGGCGGCCGTCCGGTAGATCGTCCCGTCGACGTCTTGCATCACGTAGAACGGAGCCGCGTCCTCGGTCTCCGGCTCGCAGAACGCGATCGCCGCCGGCACCGGTACGCGCGTCGCACCGAGTGCGCTGATCACCCGATGCTCCCGGCTCATGTCATGTGCCGTCCGCAGCACGTGCCCCAGCGGCGGACGGCGTACGACCCAAGTCGTGGTGCCGTCACCCACCCGGTAAGTCAGGTTGGACTTGCCGCCCTGGATCAGGTCTCCACTGAGCTCACCTTGGACCAGGCCGGGGCGTACGCGGTCGAGGCAGGCTCTGACTCTCGCGAGCTCCAACCCCATCGGTGCGGTCATGCGATCACCGACCTGCGGCCGGCGCTCGCATGACGAAGACTGTGCCGACCGATGACCGGCCTCTGGCCGGTCATGGCGTGATCACCACCCGGCCCACGGTTTCGCCCGCGCCCAGCTTCGTCAGCCCGTCGACCGCCTTCTCCAGCGGGAGCACCTCGCTGACCAGCGGCTTTATCACGTTCTTCGCCGCAAGATCCAGCAACGCGGTGTGGGCGGCGACGACGGCAGCGGGGTCGAGCTGCCGATACAGTCCCCAGTGGACACCCACGATCGAGTAGTTCTTGATCAGCGCATGGTTCAAGGGCGGAGCCGGAACGGTCCCGCTGGCGAAGCCGATCACCAGAATCCGGCCCTCGAAGGCCACACAGCGCGCGGAGCCGGCGTACGCGTCGCCGCCGACCGGGTCGTAGACGACGTCCGCTCCCCGCCCGCCGGTCGCCTCCTTCACCGCGGCGACGAAATCCTGCTCGCGACGATCGATGACGAGATCGGCGCCTAGTTTCGCGGCGACCTCGGCCTTGGCGGGCCCGCCGACCACGGCGATCACCCGAGCCCCGGCCGCCTTGCCCAACTGCACGGCCGCGCTACCGACTCCGCCGGCGGCGGCGTGCACGAGCAGCGTCTCTCCGGGTTGCAGATGCGCCCGGCGATGCAGGGCCACGAACCCCGTCTGGTACGCGATGTGCAGCGCAGCGGCCTCGGTGTCGCTCAACGAATCCGGGGCGTCGAAGACGTCGACCGCGTTGAGGATCGCGACCTCGGCCAGCCCACCACTCGGCAACGAAGGAGTGCCGATGACCCGCTCGCCGATCCGCCGGTCCACGCCGGCTCCGACATTGACGACTTCGCCGCAGACTTCGACGCCCGGGGTGAACGGCAACGGCGGGCGCACCTGATAGTGCCCCCGGCACAGGAGCACGTCCGGGAAGTTCAGAGCGGTTGCGCGTACGCGGACGGCCACCTGACCGGGGCCGGGCTGCGGTTCCGGGAGGTCCACGAGATCGAGGGCGTCGGCCGGCTCACCGAGCCGCGCCACCTGCCACGCCCTCACAGGTACACCCGCGTGACCGTCTCGGCGACGCAGACCGGCTTGTCGCCGCCCTCCCGTTCGACGGTGACGACGCTGACGAGCTGCGCTCCGCCCGGCACGTCGGTCACCTCGACGAGCTTGACCTCTGCGCGTACCCGCGAATCCACCGGCAGTGGGGCGGGGAACCGCACCTTGTTCAGGCCGTAATTGACCGCCATGCGTACGCCCTCCACCCGGACCAGCGGCCCGACCAGGACCGGCAGCAACGACAAGGTGAGGTAGCCGTGCGCGATGGTGGTGCCGAACGGCCCGGCCGCCGCCTTCTCGGGGTCGACGTGGATCCACTGGCTGTCGCCGGTCGCCTCCGCGAACCGGTCGATCCGCTCCTGGTCGACCGTCAGCCAGTCGCTGTGGCCCAGCACGGTGCCGGCCGCCTTGCGCAGATCGTCCAAAGTAGCCATGCGTACCTCCCGGTCGGGCGCTGGATCAGGGTTCTGGGTCGAATCTTGGGCCAAGATTCGACCCAGAACCCTGATCCAGCGCGAAAGCCCAAAAAACTAAGCGCTCAGCGTCGGGCGAACGACCGCCCCGCCGTCGACGACAAGGGTCTGCCCGGTGAGCCACGACGACGCGTCGCCCGCGAGGAACACCGCCGCCTTCGCGATGTCCTCCGGTTCGCCGATGCGACCCAGGGGGATGTGCTGATTGAGCAGCTCTTCGTGACCTTCCCACAGTGCCCGGGCCAACTGCGTACGCACGATGCCCGGAGCGATCGCGTTGACGCGTACGCCCGGGGAGAGTTCGGCGGCGAACTGGCGGGTGAGGTGGATGACCGCGGCCTTGGTCGCGTTGTAGTAGCCGATGCCCAGCTCGGTCACAAGACCGCCGACGGAGGCGATGTTCACGATCGAGCCACCGTGCCGGGCCATCGAGGCGTGCCACACGGCCTGTGTCCACAGCACGATGGAGAGCTGGTTGACCTGCACGGTCTTCTCCGCCCGGGCCACGTCGAGGTCGACCATCGGCCCGTAGTACGGATTCGTCCCAGCGTTGTTGACAAGCACGTCGACCTGACCGAACCGCTCGACGGCCGCAGCCACCGCCGCCTGGGCCTGATCGAGCGAGCCAACGTGCGCCGCCACCGGCAGGAACGTGACGGAAGGAAACTGGGCGGCCAACGAGGCGGCGACCGCGTCCAGGGATTCCTGGCGGCGGGACACCAGGACGACATTGCATCCTTCGGCCGCCAGTGCGGCGGCGGCGGCCTGGCCGATTCCCCGGGACGCGCCCGTGACCAGGGCGGTACGCCCATCGAGCCCGATCTGCATGGGGTCACCATAGCGGCCGGAGCCGCCGTTGCATACCGACCGGTCGGTATTGACAGCGGGAACCTGAAACCGGTGTGATGTCGGGCATGAGCCACTACCGCAGCAATCTCCGCGACCTGCGCTTCATGCTGTTCGAGGTGCTCGACCAGCGGTTGGGCCAGGGCCGGTTCGCCGACCTGGACCGCGACACGGTCGAGCAGATGCTGGCGGAGGTGGAGCGACTCGCGACCGGCCCCATCGCGGCGTCGTACGCCGAGGTCGACCGCGATCCCCCGGTCTACGACCCGGCCACCTGCTCGGTACGCATGCCGGAGGCGTTCAAGCGCTCGTTCCAGTCCTACATGGACGCCGAGTGGTGGCGGCTGGACATCCCGGTCGAGGCGGGCGGCGTCGCCGCGCCCCGCTCGTTGTGGTGGGCGCTGGTCGAGCTGATCCAGGGCGCGCAGGCACCGGTGTTCATGTTCGGCGGCGGACCACCCTTCGCGGGTCTGCTCCACCGCATCGGGACTCCAGAGCAGCAGCGCATCGCCGCGCTCATGATCGAGCGCCGCTGGGCTGCGACGATGGTCCTCACCGAGCCTGACGCGGGCTCCGACGTCGGCGCCGGCCGGACGAAAGCCATTCCGCAGCCGGACGGCAGTTGGCACATCGAGGGCGTCAAGCGCTTCATCACCTCGGGCGAGCACGACCTGAGCGACAACATCATGCACTTCGTCCTGGCCCGCCCGGCGAACACGGCGGGCGCAGGCGGACCGGGCACCAAGGGCCTGTCGATGTTCCTCGTCCCGAAGTTCCACTTCGACCGCGAGACGGGCGAGCTGGGCGACCGCAACGGCGTCTACGCCACGAACGTCGAGAAGAAGATGGGCATCAAGGTCTCGACCACCTGTGAGCTGCGCTTCGGTGAGCAGCAACCGGCCGTCGGCTGGCTCGTCGGCGAGGTGCACGACGGCATCGCGCAGATGTTCAAGGTGATCGAGTCGGCCCGGATGCAGGTCGGTGTCAAGGCCATCGCGACGCTGTCGACCGGCTACCTGAACGCCCTGGCCTACGCCAAGGAGCGGGTACAGGGCGCAGACCTCACCCGCATGCTCGACAAGACCGCGCCCCGGGTGACCATCGACCACCATCCCGACGTCCGCCGGATGCTCATGCTGCAGAAGGCCTACGCCGAGGGTCTGCGCGCCACCTATCTCTACGCGGCGGACTGGCTCGATCGCGACCATCCGCAGGCCACCAACGTCAACGACCTGCTGCTGCCGATCGTCAAGGGCGTCGGCTCCGAACGCAGCTACGAGATGCTCGCGCTGTCGCTGCAAACCCTCGGCGGCTCCGGCTTCCTGCAGGACTACCCGTTCGAGCAGTACCTGCGCGACACCAAGATCGACACGCTCTACGAGGGCACCACCGGCATCCAGGGCCAGGACTTCTTCTTCCGCAAGATCGTCCGCGACCGCCAGGTCGCGCTCGACTTGCTGCTCAGGGAGATGACCGAAGATCTCGCGGCCATCGAGTCCGCGGAACCGGTCAAGGCCGTGGGTCAAGCTCTCCGTGACGCCATTCAAGAGGTACGCACAATGGTGTCCACGATGCTCGCCTGGCAGGTGGCCGCAGCGGATGACGTCACCGAGGTCTACAAGATCGGGCAGAACACCACGCGCCTCCTGATGACGGTCGGCGACCTGATCATCGGCTGGCTGCTGGCCAAGCAGGCGACGATCGCCGCCGCTGCCCTCCCCGACGCCGAAGGAGCCGACGCCGACTTCTACACCGGCAAGATCGCCGTCGCGGGGTTCTTCGCCTCGACGGTGTTCCCGGAGTTCGCTGCGCGCCGCCGCGTACTGGAGCAGACCGGCGACGCGCTCATGGACGTCCCGATCGCCGCCTTCTGACGGAGCCTCGGAACGAGCCTGCCGACCAGGTGCCGAAATCGGGGGTTTGCTCTACCGTGTTGGTCGTGAAGCCTCGCCCAGCTTTCGCCCTGTCCCTGGCCGCGCCCTTGCTCGCCGCCCTCCTCCTCACCGGCTGCACCTCCGGCGGCGCCGAGCCGTCCCCCTCCTCCACGGCAGCCGCCGCCCCGACGCCCAGCCTCGACACCGAAGCCGCGGCCGCGTTGGTGGCAGCCGGACTGAAGTCCAGCTCCGGTAGCTACAAACTGCACGCCGCCATCACGTACGCCGGTGCCCAAGGCGTACAGCTGGACGTCCAGTCCGACCCGGCGGCCAAGAAGATGCTGATGACGGTCGTCAACGGCACCAGCAAGATCGAAGCCCGCGTACTTGGCAGCGACTTCTACCTCACCGGACTGCCCCAGCTCGGCAAGAAGTGGATGAAGGTCGACGGCAGCCAGGTCGAGGGGTTCAGCGACATGTTCGGGATGAGCGAGCAGAACCTCGCGATGCTCGGCGGCATCATCGAGTTGACCGTCGGACCGAACGGCGTCTTCCAAGGCTGGATCGATCCGCAGAAGGCCATGGACAAGGCCAGTTCGCCGCAGATCAAGGACGCGCTCGCCAAGGTCGTCAAGGCGTCCGGCGCGGGTGCCCGCATCCCGTTCACCTCGAAGATCGCCGACGGCTATCTCGTCGGGCTGACCACCGAGTATCCGGCCGAGGTGAACAACGCCGTCACCCACATGAAGGCCGAGATGACGCTGAGCGACTTCGGCAAGCCGGTGACGGTCACCGCTCCCCCGGCCAAGGACCTCGTCCAGCAGTAACCCCACCGCTCGGCCGCCGTCGGCTCAGAGAGCGGAGGCGGCCGAGACCTTCCAGGCGTCGTCGACCTTGACGAGGGTGAGCACGACCCGGTTCTGGTCGACCTTCTCCCCGGTGATGTTGACGTTGCGGCGGTACTGGTTGACGAACAGCAGCACCTGCACCTGGTCCGGCGCGACGTCGATCACGCCTGACGCGCTGACCTGCGCCGACACGACCGCCTGCTCTTTGACGACGGAGTCCTTGAGCGCGGTCGTCGTCTTGGCGTACTCGCTGGCGAAGGTGCCTGTCGCGAAGTTCTTCCCGTTGGCCACCGCGGCGTCGAAGGTCCGGTAGTCGTAGGAGAAGATGGCCGCCGCCGCAGCCGGGGCGACCGCGAGCGCCTCCCGGGACGCGTCCGCCCGCTGCCGGTCCTGCCAGGTGTCCCACCAGGCGTACCCGGCGAGGCCGGCCACGATCAGGATGGCCGTGGCCAGCACGATGACCTGCTTACGCACGTTTCGCCCCCTCATCCGACGAACTGCAGCTTGCTGACCAGCCACTTGCCGCTGGCATCGTCCTTGGCCAGGTCGAGCTGCATCCGGTAGTGCGACACCCGGCCGTCCGGCGCCTTCACGTTGGACACCGTGGCGTCGATCGCCACCAGCACGATCGCCGAGTCGTCGTCCCCGCTGACCAGGCCGGCTCGCAACACTGTGCCGACCGACTGGACCTTGTTCGTCAGAACCGCCTCGCGTACGCCGGGCATCCCCCGGCCGAACTCGTCGCCGAACTCGCCGGTGGCCCCGGCTGCGATCCGGGCGAGGTCGGCGTCGACCGTCGCAGCGCTGATCGACACGAAGTTCACGGCGAGCTGACGGGCGGCGGTGACCGCCTCGGTATGCGCATTCTCCAGCTGCTGCTGCTTCCACCAGCCGTGGCCGGCGTAAGCCGATCCCGCGAGCGCCACCACCAGCAGCATGATCAGCAGCCGGGCGATCGGCAGTCGGTGCCCGGCCGGCGGAGCGCTGCTCTTCTTCGGCCGCCGAACGGGCGTCTTCGGCTCAGCCGTCGGCTCCTCGAGGACGTTCTCCAGAGTGTCGTCCAGGGTGTCGTCGGCAGTCTCGACCGGCGCCTTCTCGGGCTCTTCCGAAGTCGGAGCAGTGGGAGTAGCGGCCCGCGGCCGGGGACGCGGCGAGCGTGCCGCCGTCAGTTCGGTGGTTTCCACGTCGTTGCCCTTCGGGTTGACGGACTTCCCGGGGTCGTCCGGGCTCATGGCGAGAGCCCGGACAGCAGCAGCAGCTTCCAGGACTGCTCACCGGCGGTCGCGGCCTGGCCACCGGTGCCCCCGAAGAGCAACGGCAGACCATCTGGGCCGATAACGAGCCCGGTGACCGGGTCGTAACCGGCCACTGGCATGACGGGGGACATACCAGTGGCCGGGGACCCCGTCACCCAACCGCCCGATCCGAGGGGGGCGGGTGACGGATCGCCGCTGGTACGCGGCGCGTTCGTGGAGCTGCGTACGCCGGACCCGCCCGAGACCTCGGATCGGGTGCAGCGTCGTTGCCCGGATTTCACGTAGTTGCACGACGGCGGATCGCTCACGTTGAGCACCAGTCCGAGGTGGGCGGTCTTGTCGCCGGGAGCGACCGTGAAGCCGCCGGTGACGACCATCGGGTACACGACCAGCAGCTGTTCGATGCCGTTCAACCGGCGTACGGCGATGCCGTTGACCGTGATCAGGTTGCCGAGCAGCGGCCCGATCGACGGGTCGACGTCGCGCAGCAGCCCTTGCAGTTCGCTCGCCGCGGGCGGCCCGTTCGTCAGCAGCGTACGCAGATCGGCGTCGCTGTTCCGGACCGTCTGACTGAGCTGGGCCAAGGCCGCAGCGAAGCGCTTGATCTCGTCGGCCGCCTCCGCCTGGGTCTTCAGCACGGTGGCGGAGTCGTCGATGAGCTGGGTGGTCTGCGGCAGATACGTCACGGCGTCAGCCAGGAGAGCACTGTTCGCGTCGAGCAACGTACGCAGAGCGGCCTCGTTGCCCTCGAACGCCGTCCCCAGCTCGTCGATGAGCGTGGCGAGCTTGCCGGGGTCGACCGAGGTGACGACCGCGTCCAGGTTCGTCAGGAGGGTCTCCACCGGAAGCGGGACGCCCGTGCGGGTGACCGGGATGACGTCGCCGTCGGCGAGGAACGGCCCGGCCTCGGTCGCCGGCCGCAGATCCACGTATTGCTCGCCGACCGCCGACCGGTGAGCCACCACGGCGTGGAGGTCCTTCGGCACGCGGCTGTCGCCTGTCATCCGCATCCGGACGCGAACAAGGCCCTCGTGCAGGTCCACCGACGACACCCGGCCGACCGGTACGCCCCGGTAGGTGACCGAGGCGTTGGCGAAGATCCCGCCGCTGGTGGCGAAGTCGGCGAACACCGTGTACGCCCCGGTGAACCGCTCGCCGAGCCCGACGAAGCGGACCGCGACGTAGCCGATGCCGAGAATGCTGACGACGACGAAGACGAGCAGCTGGAACCGGGCCAGCCTCGTGATCCTCATACCGGCCGCCCCACGAGGATCTCCTGCAGTCCACCGGTGACCCCGGCGATCTCCCCCGTCTCCGGGTCGTACTCCCAGGTCACGACGGGTGCCGACAACGGCAGTCCGGGCAGCAGTCCGCTCGGGAGCAAACCGCTCGGCAGCAGGCCCGACGGCAGGATCGAGGGCAACGCGGTCGGCAGGATGGGCGGCAGGGACGGCAGGATCGGCGGCAGCGACGGCAGAATCGGCGGCAGCCCGGGGACGGTCGGCGTACCGGGCGTCGTGCCCTTGGCGACCAGGTTCGACAGGATCGACGCCGCGTCGAGGTCCAAGGTGATGTGCAGCCGGACGTAGTCCCCCGCTATCGCCTTCTGCACGTTCGGCGGGAACGGGTAGGACAGCATCATGTCCAGCCCCTTCGGCAACGCGTCCGCCGCGCGTACAAGTTGATCGAGAGTGGGTTGCAGGGCCTTGAGCGAGGCGAGGGTGTCGGCCTTGCTCTGATCGATCACGCGCTTGCCCACGGACCCGAGGTCGCGCAGGGCGACCAGCGCGGCGGTGAGCTGTTCGCGCTGGCCGGCCAGGACGGTCAGGCCGGGTTCGAGCGCGTCCACCGCGCGGCCGATGGTGTCGGTCTGCGCGGCGAGTTGCTGAGTGAGGCGGTCGAGCGCGTCCAGGGCGCGGACGATGTCGTCCTTCTGCTGGTCGAGAGCGGCGACGAACTTGTCCAGCTCGTGCAGCGCGCCCTTGGCATCGGCCTCGCGGCCGCCCAGCGCCTTGCCGACCTCGGTGTTGATCGTCTTGAGCTGGGCCAGACCGCCGCCGTTGAGGAGCAGTCCGAGCGCGGCCAGCACTTCCTCGACCTCTGCGCCCCGCTTGGTGCGCTCGAGCGGGATCACGTCGCCGTCGCCGAGTGTCCCTTGTGGATTCTCGACCGGCGCGGCCAGGTCCACGAACTTCTCGCCGAGCAGGCTCGACTGCCGGATCGCGGCGATGGCGTTGTCCGGCAATTTGACCGCGTCGTCCACGCGCATGCGGACCACCGCGGTCCAGCCGTGCAGCTCGACGCCGGTCACGCTCCCGACGGTGACGTCGTTGACCTTGACCGCCGCCTGCGGGACGAGATCGAGCACGTCGGTGAACTCGGCGCTGACCGTGAACCCGCCGGTCGCCGGGGAGCCACCGGGCAGCTGACAACCGGCAGTGCTCAGGGCCAGTGCGATCGCGATGAGGGCCCGCCTCATGACTGACCGCCCAGCAGACGCTTGAGCTGATCGGTGAGCGGAAGCTTGCGGTCGGCCAGCGCCTTGGCCAGCGTCAGGCAGTCCAGCGGCACCTTTCCGGCCGGAAGACTGTCGACCAGGAGAGAGCAGACGAAGCTGGCGGGGTCGTACGGGCCCATCGCGTTGTCCCGGGTGTCCGTGGTGCCGGAGCGTGGGTTGTAGGCCAGGTTGAGATTCGACAACGCCAATGGAGCGACATCCAGCACCTCCCGCAGCGCCTGCTGCTGCCGCACCAGTACGCCGGTCAGGTCGGCGAGCGCGGCGATGTTCGCCTTCAACTCCGCCCGGTTCTCCTTCACGAACGTGGTGATCTGCGCCAACGCCGAGGCGAGATCGCGTACGGCCGCCGCGAGTTCGTCCTTCTCCGCCGCCAGCTCCTCGCCGACCTGCGCCATCCGGGCGGTGAACTCGCGTACGCTCGCGTCGCTCTTGGCCAGCACGTCAGTGAACTTCTGCAGGTTGACGACGGTGCCGAAGAGGTCCTGCCGGCCGGTCGACAGAGTGTCCAACGCCTGGCTCAGGCCGGACAGCGTGTCGTGGAGGTTCTGCCCGTTGCCCGCCAAGTTGGCCGCACCGACATCGACGAGCTGCGACAACGCCCCGTCCTTGTTGGCGCCTTCCGGGCCGAGCGCTCGGTTCAAGTCGTCGAGGGACTGGTAGATCTCGTCGAGCTCGATCGGCACGACCGTACGCTCGACCGGCAGCTCCGCGCCGTCGGCCAGCACCGGCCCACCGGCGTACGCCGGAGCCAGCTGGACGTAGCGGTCGGCGACCACGCTCGGCGGGACGACGAGCGCCTGAGCGTCGGCGGGAATCCGCACCTTCGGGTCGTAGGTCAGCTCGACCCGGACCGTGCGGCCCTCCGGGCGCACGGCGGTGACCTCGCCGACCTTCACGCCGAGGACGCGCACGTCAGACCCTTCGTGTACGCCCACCGCCGCGCTGAAGTGCGCCACCACCCGGTTCATCGGCTTGTCCCGCAGCACGACGACGAGTGCCACGACAAGAATGGGCACCAGCGCGGCGGCGATGATCACACGTGTCTTCACTTGGCACCACCCGCCGGTAGGTAGCCCTGAACGAGACCGGCCACATAGGAGTCGAACCAGCGACCGTTGCCGACGACGTTGGCGAACGCGTTCACGAACGGCGCGAGGCTGGTCAGCGTGTTCTCGAGTTTCGTCCGATTGCGTTGCAGTACGCCGACGAACGCCCGCAGCTTCTGCAACGCGGGTTGCAACGTCTTCTTCGTGTCGGTGATGAAGCCGGAGATCTGGTCGGCCAGTTGAGACGTGGCGACCAGAAGCGTGTGGATCGCGTCCCGGCGCGCGTGGACCTCGGCGAGCAGCAGGTCGGCGTCGGTGATCAGCCGCTGGAATTCCTGGTCCCGCTCGGCGAGCACCGCGGTGACGTTCTTGGATCGCGCGAGCAGTTCGCGCAGCTGATCGTCGCGGGAGGCCACCGTCTGCGAGAGCCGCGAGAGCCCGGTCAGCGACGCCTTCACGCTCGCCGGAGTGTCGGCGAAGGTCTCCGAGAGCACGGTGAACGCCTGCGCCAGCTGCTTGGTGTCGATCTCCTGCAGCGTTCCGGCCAGCCCGGTGATCGCCTGCATCACGTCGAACGGCGACGCCGTCCGGTCGAGCGGAATCTCCCCGCGCAACTCGCCGCCGCCCTGTGGGTCGAGGGCGAGGAACTTCTGGCCGAGCACCGTCTTGATCCGGATGGTGGCGCCGGTCTTCTCCCCAAGAACGACGCCACGCACCCGGAACCCCACCCGGACGTAGGCGCCATTCCCACCCTGGGCGAGTTCAATCCCCGTGACCTTGCCGACTTTCACCCCGGCCACGCGTACCTCGTTGCCGGGAGCGAGTCCGCTCGCGTCCCGGAAGGCCGCGCTGTAGCTGGTCCCGCCGCCGATGAGCGGCAGATCCTCGATCTGGAACGCCGCCAGGATCAGTGCGAAGAGGACGACGACGCCGACGCCGCCGACCACTGCCGGATTACGCGCCTTCATCAGTTGCCCCCGCACTTGGCCGCGGTGCCGCTGAACGTCGCCGGGTTCATCGTGGTGTTGCCGAAGGTCACCCGGCCGTCGAAGTCGCAGAGGTAGAAGTTGAACCAGGAGCCGTAGGAGGCCGTCCGGGTCAACGCGTCCAAACGGGCCGGTGCCCGGGTAAGCGTCGACTCGATGACCGACGAGTTCTCCACCAGCGTTCCAGCCAGCGTGTTCAGCGCGGAGATGTCCGCGGCGAGGCTCGGCCGCGCGTCGCGCAACAGCGAGGTGGTCGCCTCGGCCAGGCCGCTTATGTTGGTCAACGCGCCGCCGATCGCCTTGCGATCCGCGGCCAGCCCCGACACCAGCAGCTGCATCTGCCTGATCGTCTCGGACAGCTTCGCGTCGCGCTGGTCCAGCGTGCCCAGAACCGCGTTCAGGTTGGTGATCACCCGGCCGATCGCCGCGTCCCGGTCCGCGAGGGTGTTGGTCAATGATGCGGTACGCCGTAAGAGGTCGGACAGCGTCCCACCCTCGCCCTGCAGCACCTGGATGATCTCGAAGGCGAACTTGTTGACATCCGCCGGGCTCAGTCCCGTGAACAGCGGACGGAAGCCGTTGAAGACCACGGTCAGGTCCAACGCCGGAGTCGTCTGCGTCAGCGGGATCAGGCCTTCGGGCTTGAGGCGGTCGCCGCCGCCCGGCCCCTCGCTCAGGGCCAGATAACGCTGGCCGACCAGGTTCCGATAGCGGATCTTCGCCAGTACCGTCGTCGCCAGCGGCACGTCCTCGGCGGTGAAGCTGACCTCGGCCGTCGGTTTGCCGCCCTCCTGAACGAGGTCGATCCCGGTGACCCGGCCGACCTTCACGCCCGCCACGCGTACGTCGTCGCCGACGAGCAGGCCCGTGACGTCGGTGAACCGGGCCCGGTACGCCGGCCCGCCGTCGAACGCGAACGCGCCCAAGGTGCGGGCCAGCAGCCCGGTGAGCAGCAAGGTCACGGCGGCGAAGGCGATCAGCTTCAGCAACGGACGGGTCACTGGGTCGCTCCCAGGTTCACCGTCTGCCCGTTCAGCAACGGTCCCCACAGCAGCAGGTCGAGGTCGCTGACGTGGTCGGGCTGCGTACCGGTGAGGGCGGCGACGATCGGCTTCAGGAGAGGTTGCTTCGCTGGAGCGCCCGCGCCGTAGTCGTAACCGTCCACAATGGGCGTACCGGGCGCGGGGACCTTCGGGTCGGGCAGGCCGTGGCACTGCGGACCGTTCTTCGCCCCGTAAACCGGCTCGTCCCGCCCCTTCACGTACTTCCCGTTGTCCCGGGTGACCTCCAACGTGATGTGCATCCGGCCGCTGGCGAAGACCTCCTCCAGCTGCGGCTGCAGCGCCGTCAATCCCCGGAAGAAGCACGGATACTCCGGGGCGTACGCGGCCAGCAGCTCCAGCACCGGACGGCTGACCCGGCCGAGCTGGATGATCCGGTCGTCGTAGCGGTCGAGGAAGATCCGGGTGTTGTCGGCGAGATCGGTGGCGTCCGCCAGGAATTCGGCGAGCTGCTCCTTCTGGTCGACCACGGTCGTCGCCGTGACGGTCACGTTGCGCAGGATCGTCAGCAGATCCGGCAACGCCGCGTTGTAGCCGTCCAGCGCTTGGGCGAGACGGCGTACGTCGGTGGCGATCGTGGGCATCTGCTTGTTCAGGCTGCTCAGCACCTCGTCGGCGTTCGCGAGATCGTGCCCCAGCCGGTACCCGCGCCCGTCCAAGGCGTACGCGATCGCCCCGAGCGTCGCCGCCAGCTTGTCCGGCTTGATCGCCTGCAAGACGGGCAGCGCGCGGTCGAGGACCTGCTCCAGTTCGACCGCGCTGGAGGTGCGGTCCTGGTCGATGACGGCCCCGGCCCGGAGCGACGGCCGTGCAGCGGCCGCGGGACCCACTCCGGAGGCCGGGGCAGTCATGCTGGAGGCCGGCACAGGCCGTCCTCCGGCCCCCTCCGACGGGCCGATCGAGCGGCCAGTGCCGGCGGGGATCAACTCCACATAGCGCTCACCGAAAAGAGTTTTCGGGAGCAGCCGTGCGGAGACGTCGGCGGGGATTCTGGCGATCTGATCGGGATCGATCGCCAGCCGCAGTTCCGCCGACGAGCCGTTCGCGGTGATCTCGCGTACCTCGCCGACCTGGACGCCGAGCAGTTTGACCTCGGCGCCGGTCGCGAGCTGCATCCCGGTGTGGTCCGTACGCAGCGTCACCCAGTCCACCGGGGTGAACGCCTTGCGATAGACCAGCACCGAGAGCGTGAGCGAGCCGGCGAGCAGGACGACGAAGCCGAGACCGAGCAGGCGTTGGCGCATGACGGTCACCCCGCGATCCGCACGGTCGTCGTCGCGCCCCACACCGCGAGCGAGAAGAAGAAGTCCACCACGTTGACCGCCACGATCGCCGTACGCACAGCGCGCCCGACGGCGACGCCGACCCCGGCCGGGCCGCCGGTGGCGGTGAACCCGTAGTAGCAGTGGATCAGCACCACGATGACGCTGAAGACGAGCACCTTCCCGAACGACCACAGCACGTCCTCGGGCGGCAGGAAGAGCCCGAAGTAGTAGTCGTAGGTGCCCGGCGACTGTCCGAAGTAGCCGGTCGCGATCGTACGCGTCGCGAAGTAGCTGGCCAGCAGGCCGAGCACGTACAGCGGAATTACCGCGATGAATCCGGCGATCATCCGGGTGGTGACGAGGAACGGCACCGGCGGCACCGCCATGACCTCCAGCGCGTCGACCTCCTCGGAGATCCGCATCGCGCCGAGCTGGGCGGTGAATCCGCAGCCCACCGTGGCCGACAGGGCGAGCGCCGCCACCAACGGGGAGATCTCCCGGGTGTTGAAGTACGCCGAGATGAAGCCGGTGAACGCGCTGCTGCCGATCTGGTCGAGCGCCTGATAACCCTGCAGTCCCACTTCGGTGCCGGTGAAGAAGGTCAGGAAGGCGATGACGCCGACGGTGCCCCCGACGACGGCCAGCCCGCCGGTGCCGAAGCTGACCTCGGCGAGCAGCCGCATCACCTCACGCCGATAGCGCCGCAGCGTACGCGGTGTCCACGCGGCCGCCTTCAGATAGAAGGCCAGTTGACCGCCGAGCATGTCCAGCGCCTTCAGCATGCTCAGGCCCCCTTCTGCGGGACGACCTGGAAGTAGATCGCCGTCATCACGAAGTTCAGGGCGAACAGGAGCATGAACGTGATCACCACGGACTTGTTCACGGCGTCGCCGACGCCCTTCGGGCCGCCTTTGGCGTTCATCCCGAGATAGCTCGCCACCAGCGCCGCCACCACTCCGAAGACGAGTGCCTTGAGTTCTCCGGAGATGAGGTCGGGCAGTTGGCCGAGCGCTTGGAAACTCGCCACGTACGCCCCCGGCGTACCGCCCTGCATGACGACGTTGAAGAAGTAGCCGCCGGCCACCCCGACCACGCTGACCAACCCGTTGAGCAGTACGGCGACGAGCGCCCCCGCGATGACCCGGGGCACGACCAGCCGCTGGACGGGGTCGATCCCGAGGACGCGCATGGCGTCGAGCTCCTCCCGGATCTTCCGCGCCCCCAGGTCGGCGCAGATCGCCGAGCCGCCCGCGCCCGCGATGACCAACGCCGTCACGATCGGGCCGGCCTCGCGGACGACGGCCAGCACCGACGCCGCACCGGTGAACGACTGGGCGCCCAGTTGGCGTACCAGTGATCCCAATTGCAGAGCGATCACCGCGCCGAACGGGATGGAGACGAGCGCCGCGGGGGCGATCGACACGGAGCTGAGGAACCACGCCTGCTGGACGAACTCGCGGACCTGGACCGGGCGGCGGAAACAGCCGCGCAGCGTGCGCCCGCAGAAGATCAGGAACTCTCCGATGGTCCTCATCGCGACTCCACGAAGGAACCCATCGGCGGAACGACGCCGTGCTCGTGACACCACTGCCCGGCTTTGCGCTCGGCGCGCCGGGGACCGCCGTCGGAGGGGCGCAGCTGCAACGGGATGGGCGGCAGCGGAGGCAGCTGCGCCCCGGCGGCGGCCTCAGCGGCCAGCTCGTCGGCGTCTTTCTCCTCGGCCATGCCGATGGGACCGACGCGCTGGGCGTTGAGGAACTGGCGGACCACGGGCTCGTGGCTCGACAGCAACATCTCGCGCGGTCCGAACATGGCCAGATGCCCGTGGTAGATCAGGCCGATGTTGTCCGGCACGGTCCGCGCGGTGTTGATGTCGTGGGTGACGATCAGAAACGTCGCGTCGATCTGCTGGTTCAGATCGATGATCAATTGATTCAGGTACGCCGTCCGCACCGGGTCGAGGCCCGAGTCGGGTTCGTCGAAGAGCACGATCTGGGGGTCGAGGACCAGCGCGCGGGCGAGACCGGCCCGTTTGCGCATACCACCGGAGATCTCCCCGGGCAGTTTCTTCTCCGAGCCGGTCAGGCCCATCAGGTCGAGCTTCTCCGTGACGATGTCCCGGATGCGGCTTTCGCTGAACTTCGTGTGCTCCCGCAACGGGAACGCCACGTTGTCGTAGATGTTCATCGACCCGAACAGCGCGCCGTCCTGGAACAGCACGCCGAACAGCTTCCGGACCTCGTAGAGGTCGCGTTCGGGCAGCTGGGGCAGGTCCTGGTCGCCGATCCAGATCGAGCCGCGGTCCGGGCTCAACAGGCCGACCAACGTCTTCAGAAAGACCGATTTGCCGGTTCCGGACGGTCCCAGGAGGACGGAGATCTCGCCGGCGGGGAGCGTCAACGTGACGTCCGACCACACCGGCGTACGCCCGAAGGACTTCGTCAGCCCTTCGACCCGCACCTCGACGCCCACCCGTTCCTCCCCGGCTGCCCACCAATTGGTGAAGGGATATCGCCGGGGAGGCTCGGGGCGTTACAGGGAAATTTCGCCAGTTGCCTCAGCGGGCTTGGAGCGCGTCGAGCGCGACCGCCATCGCGATGACGGCCCGGCGGTCCAACTCCGGGTCGTTGATGGTGATGAGGTACTTGTCGCGCAGGGAGAACTTGCGGTTGACCGAGAACGCGACCTGACCGTTGCGGACGAAGTCGAAGTGGTACGGCAGCCAGCTCACCAGGAAGCGGCGCAACAACGCGATCGGCAGGCTGCGCTCCTGGCCCGTGATGGTGCCCAGACCCGGCTGCTCGAAGTGGTACGTCGACTGCAGCAGCGACTTCGCGAAGTCCTTGCGGAACGTGCCGATCGGCGTACCGGCGCCGTCGGTGATGTCGTAGGTCGCCCCGAGGTCGATGACCTGACGGGCCTTGAATCCGGCCACCACCGCCTGCTTGGTGCTGTCGGTGTAGAGGGTGACCTGCTCCTTCAGCGCCATCCGCTTCTGCTGGGCGAAGGCGATCAGGCTGCCCGGATTGCCGCTGGCATCCGAATCGTGGATTTCGTACTGGTTCACCATGAGGGCGATGCGCTGCTTCATGTGCAGGGTCTGTTGCCGCTGGAGGGTTGCGGTGTCCACGGGGTCTCTCGATTCCTGGGGGGATTGTGGCGGTCAGCGTACGGCAGCGCTCACGACTTTTACCGGCCTGGAACGTTGGTTATCGTGCACAGCGTGGGGTGGTCGGAATCGGAGCTGGTCGAACGGGCCGTACGCGGTGAGCCCGCGGCGACCGAAGCCCTGCTCACCGACGTGCGACCCGGGGTGGTCCGCTATTGCCGGGCCCGGCTCGGCCAGATCGGCGGGGCGTACACCACGGCCGACGACATCTCCCAGGAGGTCTGCATGGCGCTCCTCCGGGCGCTGCCGCGATACCGCCAGCAGGGAGTGCCGTTCTCCGCTTTCGTCTACGGCATCGCCGCCCGCAAAGTGGCCGACGCGCAACGCAGCGCGGTTCGGCGGCTCACCGTCTCGGTCGACTCGGTCCCGGAGCGGCCGGACAGCACACCCGGCCCCGAACAGCAGGCCATCTCGGCTGACCAGGCCCGGCGGCTCGCGCTGTTGCTGAACCAGCTCAACGACACGCAACGCGAGATCATCGTGCTCCGGGTCGCCGTCGGCCTCAGCGCCGACGAGGTAGGTTCGGCGCTGTCCATGTCTGCGACCGCCGTCCGCGTCGCCCAGTCCCGCGCCCTGGCCAAGCTGCGTACGCTGGCCGGGGACGTCTTCGATGAGGTGTCCGCGGCATGAAGATTCGCAACCAGGGACATTTCCCGGACGCCGACCCCGTCGACCCCGCGCAGCTCGCCCGCGACGACGAACTGCTGGATCTACTGGGTTCCGGATCACCCCCGCCAGCCGACGACTCGCTCGCCGTCATGCTGTCGTCCTGGCAGTCGTCCCTCTCGGCGCCCATGACGGTTGACTCGCCCGCCCCGGCGATCCGCCTCAAGAGACGGCCCCTCTCGGCTCGGTTGGTCGCCGCGATCGCCGCGGCCGTCGTGGTCCTCGGTGGCGGGCTCACCGCGGGTGCGGCCAACGCCGGTCCGGGCAGTCCACTGTGGCCCATCACGAAGATCGTGTACGCCGATCGAGCCGCCGTCCAGCAGGCGACCGCGTTCCTGGATCAGGCGACGACGGCGTACGCCGACCGCCGGTTCGACGACGCGCGAGCGTTGACGGACAAAGCCGCCGCCTTGCTGCCGAAGGTGACCGACGCCGCTGACCGCCAGCGCCTCGCCGCTCGGATCGAGCAGCTCCGGGCAGCCCTCGCCGCTGTCACCATCCCCGTGCCGGGTTCTTCGCCGACCACGCCGTCCGGCGTCGCGCCGAGCGCCGTTCCCCGGCCGTCCGGGGTCGCTCCGTCGACCACGCCGTCTCCTGCGCCGGCTTCGCCGTCTCCGTCGCCCAGTCACGGCGGACTGCTCCCGCTTCCGCCGCTGCCGTCGCTTCTGCCCTCGCTGCCCATCCTCGGCTGACCCTCGCCGCTCACCAGCGCCCGCCCGCGCCCGCCCCGACAGCTGCAGATCACGGTTATGCATGCCTCAGCGGGGCCTGGAGGCATGCATAACCGTGATCTGCAGCAAATAGCAAGGAAGTCAGCGGGAGGCGACGGCGAGCAACCCCGAGAGCAGGACGTCGAGCTTGAACTCGAAGCGCTCGTTGCCGTTCCCGGCGACCATGTTGTCCGCCAGCAGCCGTAGCGTCGGGAAACGGTCGGCGGGCAGCGACGCCAGATAATCGCGGTATTGCCCGATCCGTTCGGCCATCGACTCCTCGGTGATCCCGGCCGCGCGGAAGAAACTCTGCTCCAGCGCGATCGCGGGAATGAAGTCGCCGAGCAGGTCACCGGCCCAGGCCGCCACCTGGTCGGGCATCCCGGCCAACCGCAGCAGCGTGAGCAGGTACTCCATCATCCGCATCGCGTTCGCGCCGCTCGGCAGCCCCGACATCGCGATCTGCGACACCCCCGGGTGGGAGGCCATGACGCGTACCGAGTTCCGCACGAAGTCCTTGATCTGCTCCACCGCTCGCGTCGGATCCGGCTTTTCAAGCGGAATGTCCGCGATCACACGGTCCAACAGCAAGTGGTGCAGTTCCTCCTTGTTCTCCACATGGACATAGAGCGACGCGGCCCCGGTGTGCAACTCCTGGCCGACGCGACGCATGGTCACGGCGTCCAGGCCTTCCTTATCGAGTACGCCCAACGCAGCGTCCACGATCGCGTCGCGGCTGAGCTGCCGCCGAATCGGTTTCGCGGCCTTGGCCGGGCGTTGCCACGGGGGCGCCGGGATGTCGTCGTCGGTCATGCCACGTGTCATGCCGAACACTGTACTTGACACGAACGCCGTTCGTCACGTAGAACTTGGTTCATGACTACCGAACAGCGTTCCGTAACGACGAACAGCGTTCCTTCCAGTGTCGCCGCGCCCGCGCCGCCCTATCGATGGCGGTGGCTCGTGCTCTGGCTGGTTCTGGGCGCGGAGGTCGTCGACCTGCTCGACGCGACCGTCGTCAACATCGCCGCGCCTAGCATTCACCGGGCGCTCGGCGGATCGGACAGCATGATCCAGTGGATCGGCGCGGGTTATACGCTCGCCTTCGCCGTCATGCTCGTGACCGGCGGCCGGCTCGGCGACATCTTCGGCCGCAAGCGGATGTTCCTGATCGGCGCGGTCGGCTTCGGGCTCGCCTCCGTGCTCTGCGCCACCGCCCAGGATCCCGCCATGCTCATCACGGCTCGCGTACTGCAGGGTGGCCTCGGCGCGATGATGATCCCGCAAGGCTTCGGCATCCTGAAGGCCGTCTTCCCGCCGGACGAGATCGGCAAGGCCTTCGGCGCGTTCGGCCCGGTCATGGGCCTGTCCGCGGTCGGCGGCCCGATCCTGGCGGGCGCGTTGATCGACGCCGACTGGTTCGGCACCGGCTGGCGGATGATCTTCCTGATCAACGTCCCGATCATCCTCTTCGCCGTGCTCGGCTCGATCCGCTTCATGCCCGCGACCGCACCCGCGACGGATCGCCCCCGGCTGGACGTCCCCGGCATGGTCTTCCTGACCGCCGCCTCCGGCCTGCTCATCTACCCGCTGATCCAGGGCCGCGAACTGGACTGGCCGGCCTGGATCTTCGGCCTGCTCGCCGCGTCGCTCGCCTTCTTCGGCCTGTTCGTGGCGTACGAACGACGGCGGGCCGACTCCCCGCTCATCGAGGGCGGACTGTTCGCCCGGCGGGCGTTCACCGGCGGACTCGCCGTCTTCCTGGGCTTCTTCGGCGCGCTGACCGGCTTCATGCTGGCGTACGGCCTGTTCACCCAGCTCGGACTGGGCTTCGGCCCGCTGAAGGCCGGCCTGTCCAGTGCGCCGATGGCGCTCGGCATCGCCGCCGGCGCGATCGCCGGACACGGGCTCGTCGCCAAGCTCGGCCGCCGCCTCATCCACATCGGACTCGGGACCATGCTCGCCGCGTTCGCGGCCTTCACCCTGACGGTGTGGTCCGGCGGCGACACCGTCTCGATCTGGGCGCTGCTGCCCTCGACCTTCGTCGCCGGAATCGGCATGGGTCTCGGCCTCGGCCCGATCTTCGGCACCGTGCTCAACGGGGTCGACGATCACCAGGTCGGCTCGGCTTCGGGCGTACTGAACGCGGTTCAGCAGTTCGCCGGCGCGGTCGGCATCGCCGTCCTCGGCACCGTCTTCTTCAACCGGCTGCACGCCGGGTTCGCCGAAGCCATGACGACCACCACGACGATCTCGCTGGGACTGCTCGTGGTCGCCTTCGGGCTGGTGTTCCTGCTTCCCCGGACCGCCCGGCCCGAAGAGGAGTGACCAGTTTCAGGAGACCGGCCGGCCGCGTACCCCCAGCGGCCGGCCGGCCTCGTCCTAGGCCCCGTTCGGTACGGTTATGTTGCGCTGCAACAAGTCCACAAGAGCCGCGGTCTTCGGCCACTTGTCCTCGAAGCAGCCGAAATAGGTCGACTTACGCCCACCGGCGGTCACCGTCACGACCGGCGCGTCAGCGCACATCATGTCCTTGGTCGGCTGCACCATCTCCTCGGCGAACTCGTCGCTCGTCACGAGGGCGTACGCCGCGGTCAGTTGGTCGGGCGCAAGGGTGCCGCTGAACCGCTTCCCTGCGGTGTCGGTGAAGCTCCACGACCCGTCCGACTGGAGCTCGAGCCGGTCGTTGACGTGGGGCGCGCCGCCCACCCGGGTCACCTGGATCGCGGCGTCCCGGCTCACCCGCTCGGGAC
Organism: Hamadaea sp.; assembly: GCF_013362815.1. Lineage (GTDB taxonomy): Bacteria > Actinomycetota > Actinomycetes > Mycobacteriales > Micromonosporaceae > Hamadaea. The sequence continues at coordinate 29,591 of NZ_JABFVK010000051.1, forward strand.
TCGAACAACCCGCCAGCAGCACTGCCACCGACGCGATGACTGCCAGGACTCGTCTCATGCCCAGTCCGACGCCCGCCGGCCCATCCCGGTTCCCACCCTTCCCGTTGCCCGTCCCCGTTCTCGTTGATCATGAACCTATGGTTCCGCTCAAGGCCCAAAGCGGAACCATAGGTTCATGATCAACGGGGCGAGAGGGTTACTTGAGGGAGCCGGCGGTGAGGCCGGCGAGCAGGTGGCGCTGAAGGACGACGGCCAGCAGCACCGGTGGCAGCGCCGCGAGCACTCCACCGGCCGCGATCAGCCCGAAGTCGACGGCGTTGCGGCCGGTGAACTCGGCGATCGCGACCGGGATGGTCTTGGCATCCGATGTGGACGTGAAGATCAGGGCGTACAGGAATTCGTCCCAGCACAATAGGAAGACGAACAGCACCGTGGCCACGATGCCGGGCCGGGCGAGCGGCAGGATGACGCGAACGAGCGCGCCGAGACGCGTACACCCATCGACTCGCGCCGCCTCTTCCAGCTCGACCGGCAGTGAACCGAAGAAGGTGCTCATCGTCCACAGCGCGAACGGCGTCGCGAGCGAACAGTAGACGATGATCAACCCGAGTTTGGTGTCGAGCAGGCCGAACCGGGCCATCAGCAGGTACAGCGGGATGATCAGCACGATCGGCGGCAACATGTAGGTCACGAGGAACGACATCAACGCCATACGCCGTAACGGAAACGTCAGCCTCGCCAAGGCGTACCCGCCGAGAATGCCCACGGAGACCGAGACGACGACGGTGCCCGCGCCGACGATGAGACTGTTGACCATCGCGGCCCGGAACTGCGCCGCGACGCCTTCGCGCCCCGTGAAGATCTCTTGGTAGCGCGACAGCGTGACGTGCTCGGGCCACCAGTGCAGCGGGTGTTCGAGCAGGTCGGTCTGGCCGGAGACGGACGACACGACGAGCCAGAGGAAAGGCGCGAGGATCAACGCGGAGGCGGTCAGCGCGCCCAGAGTACGCCTCATAGCGCCCTCATCTCCTGTTGCCGCAACAGTCGTAGGTAGATCAAGGCGAGCAGCAACACCGCCACCACCGTGAGGTACGCCAATGCAGCTCCGTAACTGAACCGCTGCGCGGAGAACGCCTGCAGATAGGTCAGGAAAGTGATGGTCTGCGTGCCGCTGGCCGGGCCGCCGCCGGTCATGACATAGACGATGTCGAAGACCTTGAACGCCTCGATGACGCGCAGCACCAGGACGGCGGCGAGCGTGGGCCGCAGCAGGGGCAGCGTGATGCGCCAGAAGACGCGGAACGACCCGGCGCCGTCGATGCGCGCCGCCTCACCGAGTTCGGCCGGGATCGCAGACAGCCCAGCGAGCAGGAAGAACGCCACGAGCGAGGTGTTCTTCCAGACGTCGGCGACCACGACCATGTTCAACGCGAGGAACGGGTCGGCCCCCAGCCACGAGTGGTAGTCGTCCATCAAGTGCAGCTGAGTGAGCAGCGCGTTGAGCGCGCCGTACTCCGCGTTGAGGATCCAGCGCCACATCGCGCCGTTGACGATGGTCGGCAACGCCCAGGGCAGGATCACGATCGCCCGGAACAGCCAGCGGAACCGCATCGGGGCGGCGAGGAGGTGGGCCAGGCCGAGGCCCAGCACCACCTCCAGAGTCGTCGAGGCGACGGTGAAGTACAGCGTGTGCTGCGCCGCCGCCCAGAACCGTGGGTTGGTCAGGATGTCGGCATAGTTCCCGAGCCCGACGAACGGGTACGCACCCGGGAACGGGCTGTCGACGTCCAGGAACGAGATGACCAGCGCCCTGCCGGCCGGCCACAGCACCACCCCGAAGACGACCAGCGCCGCCGGCAGCAGCAAGGCCGCGGCGAGCGGAGCCTGCTTCCTCACAACAGCGACTTGGCTTGCGTCGCCGCGTCGGCCAGAGCCTTCTCCGGGGCCTTCTTCCCGAGGAGCGCCTGTTGCAGCTCGGCCTGGAGGATCTGGCTGATCTCGTTGTAGCGGGGCACCTCCGGGCGGGAGATCAAGCTCGCGAGCTCCTTCTTCGCCGCCGCCACCATCTTCGGCGCCACCGAGACGACCGCGGCATCGTCGTAGGACTTGCCCCAGCAGGGCAGGCTGCTCTTGGCGTACTTGTTCTGCACTTCGGCGCTGGTCAGGTAACTGATGTAGGTCCAGGCCGCCTTCTGGTTCTTGCTCCCGCCGCTCACACAGAGCGCCATCGAACCGTTGACGCCGGGACTGCCGCCGCTCGCCGACGGGGTGGGCAGCACTTCCACCTTGCCGGCGACCTTCGACTGGGCCGGGTCGTTCGCGGCGTTGAACATGTAGGTCCAGTTCAGCGCCATCGCGGCCGAGCCCTCGGAGAAGATCTTGCGGACATCTTCCTCGAGTGACTCCATCGAGTTCGGGTTGGTCAGCCCGTCGTCGATGGTCTTCTTCATCCACTTGAGCGCTTCGAGGCCACCGCCGCTGTCGAACGCGATCGACTTAAAGTCGTCACTCAGGAACTTGCCGCCGAACGCGCCCAGGAGCTGGGTGTAGTCGCAGATCAGCGCCTCGGCCTGCTTCCAGCTCCAGATCAGCGGGTGCTTGACCAGGTTGGCTGACTTGATCTTGGCTGCCGCCGCCAGTACGCCGTCCCAGGTGGACAGCGAGGTGGGGTCGACACCGGCCTTGCCGAGGATCTCGGTGTTGTAGAAGAGGTACTTGGAGTCCAAGATCCACGGCACGCCGTAGTACTTGCCCTGGTACTCGGCGGTCTTCAGCGCACCGCCGAGCATGTCGGTCTTCCACGCGGCCGGGAACTGGCCGGTCACGTCGGTGACGATCTTCTTGCTGCCGAACTCGGCCGGCCAGATGACGTCGATGAGCACGACATCGTAGGTCCCGGCCGGGGCGGCCGCGACGATCTTGTCATGCAGAGCCTCGTACGCCACGAACGTCGGTTCGACGGTGATCTTCGGGTACTTCGCCTGGAAGTCCGTGGTCATCGCGCGGATGTCCGCCTCGGAGTACCCGGCCTGCTGCATGAACAGGGCGGTGATCTTGCCTTCGCCACTCCCCTCGCCACCGGAGTCGGGAGAGTTCGAGCCGCCGACGTCGCAGGCGGCCGTGAGGGGCAGGAGTGCGGCGGCAGCAAGCAGCGCGCGCCGCGGGAGGTGCAACTCGGGCATGGGGTTCCCCTCGCCTAGCGGATAGTTAGACAAGTTGCTTAACAAATGAAGTACCAGCCCCGTACAGCCTCGTCAATACTTGGCAGAGTCGATGAAGCCGAGTTGTGACGGAATCTCCTCCGTGGACCGTTCCTTTCCGGCAACATCGGACATATGGGATTCTTGATCCGGTTGCTCGTCACCGCCGGCGCCCTCTGGGTCGCCACGGCGATCGTCGACGGCATCGATGTCACCGCCGACACGACCTGGGGCAAAATCGGCACCTACCTGCTGGTCGCGCTGATCTTCGGACTGGTCAACGCGATCATCAAGCCGATCGTGAAGCTCGTCGGCTGCGTCTTCTACGCGCTGACCCTCGGCCTCATCGCGCTGGTCGTCAACGCCTTGCTGTTCCTGCTGGTCGGCTGGCTCGCCGGGGTCATGAACATCCCGTTCGAGGTCAACGGCTTCTGGGCCGGTTTCTGGGGCGCGATCATCGTGGGCGTTGTCAGCTGGGTGGTCAACCTGGCCTTCGGGACGTCGAAGAACAACGACTGACCGCCTTCGAGCGCGCTGCGCTTCCGCACCAGATCGCTTCCGCGCCAGATCGCGCCAGATCAGGGATATGCATGCTTCCGAGGGCCCGGGAAGCATGCATATCCCTGATCTGCAGCCCAGCGGCGGCGCGCGCGGGAGCGGGCGAGCGCGGGAGCGGGCGAGCGCGGGAGCGGGCGAGCGCGGGCGCGGCGGGAGCCGACGAGCCGTCCGCAGCGAGCGGAGGTGCGTCCGCCGGGCGAGTTAGGCTGCGACCATGGCGAAGAAGCCTCCGGTCGCGGACCCGGACGAACGGCATCCCCGGGTCACCGAGCCGATGACGGCGGCGGCCGGTGTGGGCGGCGTGACGCACGGGCTACAGGCCGGGCTGGCGGAGATGGGCGTACGCCGGACGGCGCTCACGCTGCTCAAGGTGAATCAGGCCGACGGCTTCGACTGTCCCGGTTGCGCCTGGCCCGAGCCGAAGAAGCGGGCGCACGCCGAGTTCTGTGAGAACGGTGCGAAAGCGGTCGCCGAGGAGGCGACGCTCCGCCGGATCACTCCGGAGTTCTTCGCGGAGTACTCCGTCGAACAGCTCGCCGAGAAGACCGACTACTGGCTGGGCCAGCAAGGTCGGCTCACCGGCCCGATGGTTCGCCGGCCCGGCGGCACGCACTATGAGCCGATCTCGTGGGACGACGCGTACTCGCTCGTCGCGGGCAAGCTCCGCGAGACGAGGCCGGACGAGGCGCTGTTCTACACCTCCGGGCGTACCTCGAACGAGGCCGCTTTCCTCTACCAGTTGTTCGCGCGGGCGTACGGGACGAACAATCTGCCCGACTGCTCCAACATGTGCCACGAGTCGTCCGGCACCGCGCTCAACAGCACCATCGGCATCGGCAAGGGCTCGGTCACCCTCGACGACATCCACGCGGCGAAGCTCCTGGTCATCGTGGGTCAGAACCCCGGCACCAACCATCCGCGCATGCTCACGGCCCTCGAGAAGGCCAAGCGCGCGGGGGCCAAGATCATCGCGGTCAACCCGCTGCCCGAGGCGGGCTTGCTTCGCTTCAAGAATCCCCAACGTGTACGCGGACTGCTCGGTTCGGGTACGCAGTTGGCCCACCGCTTCCTTCAGATCCGGGTCGGCGGCGATCTGGCGCTCTTCCAGGCGATCGGCTCGCTCCTGCTGAAGGAGGCGGCGATCGACCAGCCCTTCGTCGACGCGTACACCTCGGGGTTCGAGGCGTACGAGCAGGCGCGGCGGCATGTCGACTGGCGGTGGACCGAGCAGGCCACCGGGCTGACCCGGGCCGAGATCGAGGCGACCGCCCGCGACTTCGCCGAGTCCGACGCGACGATCGTTTGCTGGGCGATGGGTTTGACGCAGGGGCGGGACGCCGTCGCGACGATCCGTGAGGTCGTCAACGTCCAACTGCTACGCGGCATGATCGGCCGGCCCGGTGCCGGCCTCTGCCCGGTACGCGGACACTCGAACGTGCAGGGCGACCGCACGATGGGGATCTGGCACGAACCACCGTCCTGGGTGCCCGCCTTGGGCGACGCGTTGGGCCTGCCGATGCCGGCCGAGCGTGGGTTCGACACCGTCGAGGCGATCCGGGCGATGCGGGACGGCGCGGCCAAGGTCTTCTTCGCGCTCGGCGGGAACTTCGCGGCGGCCAGCCCGGACACCGCCGTGACGGAGGCGGCCCTGGCCTCCTGTGAGCTGACCGTGCACGTGTCGACGAAGCTCAACCGCTCGCACGCCGTACCCGGGGCGACCTCGCTGATCCTGCCGTGCCTGGGGCGTACCGAGCGCGACGAGCAGCTGACCGGCGACCAGTTCGTCACCGTCGAGGACTCCATGTCCTGTGTGCACTCGTCGCGCGGGCGGCTCGAACCGGCTTCGCCCGAGTTGCGGTCGGAGATCGCGATCATCTGCGATCTGGCCGCCGAAGTCTTGGATGACCGCCTCCCGTGGCGGGAGTGGAAGACCGACTATCGGCTGATCCGGGCGCTCATCGAGCGGCACGTCCCCGGCTTCGACGACTTCGAGGCCCGGGTGGCCGAGCCGGGCGGGTTCACCCTGCCGCATCCGCCGCGCGACGAGCGCCGGTTCGCCACCCCGTCCGGCAAGGCGCTGTTCACCGTCTCCGCGCAGGCCTCCATCGAGGTTCCGGAGGGGCGGCTGCTGCTGCAGAGCGTACGCAGCCACGATCAGTACAACACCACGATCTACGGGCTGGACGACCGCTATCGCGGGATCAAGCAGGGCCGCCGAGTGATCTTCGTGCACCCCGAAGACTTGGCAGCATTAGGCATCTCGGATGCGTCTTATGTGGACATCGTCTCCGAATCGCCCGATGGAGAGCGGATCGCCCGACAGTTCCGGGTGGTGGCGTACCCGACGGCTCGGGGTTGCGCCGCGACCTACTTCCCCGAGGCTAACGTCCTCGTCCCGCTGGACGCGACGGCCAAGGAGTCCAACACCCCGACCTCCAAGCAGATCGTGGTACGCCTCGAACCCTGTGCTGCGCCATGAGACGCCGCCCGATCACGCACATCACTGTCGGCGGATCTCCCGTGACTCGGCTGGACAGTTTGGCCGGGGAGGAGCCGCTGGAGATCCGAGTCGGCCACGCCGGGCAGGCTCGCAAGCCGCTCGCGGTGACGATGCGTACGCCGGGCGACGAGCTCGACCTCGCCCTGGGGTTCCTGTTCACCGAGGGCGTCATCCGCAGCGCCGAGGACGTCGTGACCGCCCAACTCTGCGCAGGCGCCGAGACACCGAACACGTACAACGTCGTGGACGTCGTCCTCGCCCCCCATGTGCCGCAGCCGGACGTGAGCGCCGAACGAAATTTCTACACGACCTCATCGTGCGGCGTATGCGGAAAGGCGAGCATCGACGCCATCCGCACCCGGTCGGCGTACGACCTGATCGGGGATCCCGTCACGGTCAGTCCCGCCACGCTGGCCGCTTTACCTGAACAGCTCGCGCTAGCTCAACGCGGCTTCACGCGTACCGGCGGATCTCATGCGGCGGCATTGTTCTCCGCGGCGGGCGAGTTGATCGCGGCGCGCGAGGACGTGGGCCGGCACAACGCGGTCGACAAGCTGATCGGGCGGGAGCTGCGCGAGGGCCGTGTGCCGCTGGTGGGGCGGGTGCTGCTGCTGAGCGGGCGGGCCGGGTTCGAGCTGGTGCAGAAGGCCTGGATGGCGGGGGTGAGCGTGGTCGCGGCGGTGGGCGCGCCGAGTACGCTCGCCGCGGATCTGGCGGCCGAGGCGGGGATGACGCTGGTCGGGTTCCTGCGGCCGCCGTCGATGAACGTTTACACGGGCGGCCAGCGGATCGTGGCGGACTGACGTGCGCCGCTTCGTGGCCGTACTCGTCTTGCTGGTGAGCGGATGCTCGGCGGCTCCTGTTCCCGTTTCCGCTGTGCCGTCACCGGTCGCGTCCTCGATCGCACCCTCTCCCGCCGCGGCCGGTCATGCGCCCACGAAGTCATTCTCCATCGCGACGCGGACTTTCCGGTTCAAGCGGGGCGACCGGAAGCTGCCCACGACGGTGTACTACCCGAAGGCGTCCGGGCGCTTTCCCGTCGTGGTCTTCGGGCACGGCCTGAACGGAAACCCCACCTTGTACGCCGAACTGCTGCGACGCTGGGCCGCCGCCGGTTTCGTCGTCGCCGCTCCGGCGTTTCCGCATACCTCGGCTGGGGTCGCGAAGTTCGACGTGATGGACGTCCTCAACCAACCGGCCGACGTCTCATCTGTCCTGGATGGACTGACTGCGTTGCCCGCCACGGACGGGCTCCGGAAGAGCCTCGACCTTCGCTCGGTCGCGGCGGCGGGACACTCCGCGGGCGGGATCACCACGGTCGGCGTGTTCACGGTTCAACCGCGCGACCCTCGCTTCACGGCCGGCATCGTCCTCGCGGGGAACTCGCTCGGCGTCGGCCAGACCTTCACCGGTACGCCTGCCCCGCTGCTGTTCGTGCACGCCGACGACGATCCCGTCGTTCCCGCGTACACCGATCGGGCCGTGTTCGACGCCGTTCCTTGGCCTCGCGCGTTCCTCCGGCTCAGCGGCGACGGGCACAGCGCACCCTTCGTGTCCCGACGAGATCCGCACTTCAGCGTGGTTGTGTCCACCACTGTGGACTTCCTGCGGTGGGCCCTTTATCGGGACTCCTCCGCTCTCGGGCGGCTTCTCCGCGTACGCGGTCTCGACTCGCACCTCTGAGTCTTCGGATTTTGGGCGCTGGATCAGGGTTCTCGGTCGAATCTTGACCCATGATTCGACCGAGAACCCTGATCCAGCGCCCGTCCGGGGAGATTGTTACTCGCCGGTATTGTGATCCAGCCCACTCCTAAGTTACCGTCCGGTAATGCGGACGCAATCCCCCCTTCGCGCAGCCGTTGTAGCCCTCACGCTCCTCGTCACCACCGTCGGCGTCGCTGCCCCCGCGTACGCCGGAACCACCTCGATGACCTTTGTGGACATCACCGCCGCGGACGGCGTCGTCCTGAAGGCGAACGTCATCGAATCCACCAATCCCGGCAAGCACCCCGCCGTCGTCTTCCCCTCCAGCTGGGGCCTGAACGACCTGGAGTACCTCGCCCAGGCCCAGGCGATGGCGTCGGCCGGATACACCGTCTTGTCCTACACACCACGCGGGTGGTGGAGCTCGGGCGGCCAGATCGACACCGCCGGTCCCAAGGACATCCGGGACGTGTCCACCGTCATCGACTGGCTGCTCGCCCACACCAGCGCCGACCCGGCCCACATCGGCATGGGCGGGGTCTCCTACGGCGCGGGGATCAGCCTGATCGCGGCGGGCAACGACGCCCGCATCCGCGCGGTGGCCGCCCTGTCCGGCTGGTCGGACCTCGCCGCCAGCCTGTACGGCGATCAGACCCGGCGGCAGCAAGCCCCGGCCCTGCTGCAAGGCGCGGCTCTCCTGCTCGGCCGGACAAGTCCCGAGTTCGACTCCGTCATCAGCGACTTCTGGAACTACCGGAACGTGCCCGGCGTCCTGGCGTTCGCCGGGGTCCGATCGGCGAAGACGTACCTCGCGGGCATCAACGCCAACCAGCCTGCGATCCTGATGGCGAACGCCTTCGGCGACAGCGTCTTCCCCCCGAACCAGCTCGTGGACTTCTACGGTTCCCTCAGTACGCCCAAGCGCCTGGAGTTCTCGCCCGGCGACCACGCCATCCCGGAGCTGACCGGGATCGCCGGTCTGGACAACGCGGTCTGGACTTCGGCCCGGCGGTGGTTCGACCATTACCTCGCGGGTGCGGCGAACGGCGTCGACACCGAGACTCCGATCGTCCTGCGGCCCAACGGCGGCGGCCCGGCCGAGGCGTACGCGAGTTGGGCCGCGGTGTCGACGAGCACCACCCGTTACGGACTCGGTGAGGTGCACTGGTGGGACGGCACCGGCGATCTCGGTGGCAGCCCGTCGACGGGCTGGTCCCGCTTCACCTGGACCGATCTCGGCACGACCGCCGACGGCGGAGTGGCGCTGGTCAGCAACGGCCTGACTGCGCTGACCGGTCAGCCGCCGACCGCGTGGCTCCCCGGCGTCGACCGCGGCCATGCCGGCGTCTGGATCTCGTCCAGCCTCGGGTCCACCCTCAAGATCCGAGGCATCCCCACGGTGCACCTCCGGGTGACTCCGTCTTCGGGCAACGGAACGCTGATCGCGTACGTGTACGACGTCGACGGGTGGGGCACCGGCTCCCTGCTCACCCACGCCCCCATCAGTTGGCGCGGTGCGAGTGCCGGCTCGCCGCTGACGCTGGACCTGCGGCTGCCGGCCACCGCCTGGAACGTTCCGGCCGGTCACAAGATCGCCCTTGTCGTCGACGGCCACGACCCGCTCTACCTGGACGACAACGGCGCCCTCGCCAACGTCACCTTCAGCGGTTCGGCCTGGCTCGACCTGCCGCGCCGCTGAGCCGCCCTGCCCGCCCCGTCTTACCGGCGGGGCGGGAGGCCCTGTCGATCAGGGAGCGGCGGAATCGATCAGGGGCTTGGGAACACGACACGCCGGTGGATCACGACCGCTAGTTCATGATCGCGCGGAAAGGACGGGCAGGGTCAGGGGTAGGGAAAGTCAGGGGAGGTGGCGGGCCCAGTAGACGACGAGCCAGGCTGCGTGCTCGGCGTCCTCGCACGGATAGACATGACCGCAGGCTGCGCAGATTCCCCCACCCACCTGCATCTGGTGGGTCAGCCACAGATCGCGGCCGTGCTCCACTTGCTGAGCGGCGAACTCCGCCAGCTCGCTCTCGGTCTCGATCGCTGCTCGAGTCGCTTCGGTCTTGGCCATAGCGGGCTCCCGGGCGTCGGTTGTCCCGTCAGATACCGCAAAAAGTGGACACACAAACCTCAGTGTTCGGCATCGGCACGGAAACCGCGCGGAATCAACGCAAGCGCGAGGAGGGTAGCGGCCGCGATCAGCGCTGCCGAGATCGCGCTCGTCACGGCCAAGGCATGCTCGTACGCCGAGCGAGCCACCTCGAGAAGGTAACCACTGACCTGGGCGCCCTGCGTACGGGCGACGTGCACGGCGCCGCCGATGGACTCCTCCACCGCGGTCCGGCCCGGTTCGCTCAACGGCAGTTCGTGCACGCCGGAGGCGTACAGGACGGCGGCGATCGTGCCGAGCAGGGCGACGCCGAATCCGATGCCCAACTCGTAACAGGTCTCCTCTACGGCGGCGGCGCTGCCCGCCCGTTCCGGTGGCGCGGCCGAGATCATGACGGCGGTCGTGGTGGTGATCGCCAGGCCGTCCCCCAACCCGAAGGCGACCAGCGCCAACGCCGCGACTCCGTAGGTCAGCGGCAGGGTGGCGAGCGCGACGAACGCCACGACCAGCGCTCCCAGCCCGAGGGCGAGCATCGTGTGGACGCCGACGCGGCGTACCAGCCAGGGGGCGCTGAGCGCGCCGACCAGGGTGGCCAGCGCACCCGGCAGCATGCGTACGCCCGCCTCGACCGGGCTGTACCCGTGCACGTACTGCAGCCACAACGAGATCAGGAAGTACGCCGCCCCGACCGCCATCATCGCCATGAGCGTCGCGATCGCACCGGCCAGGAACGGGCGGTTGGTGAACAGCCGCACGTCGAGCAGCGGATCGGTCTGCCGCAGTTGCCGCCAGGCGAACCAGGCGAGCAGGCCCGCCCCGGCCAGCAGCGCGACCGGCGCGGACGAGGCGAGACCGTCCTTCGCCAGGTGCTTGATCCCCCAGACGAGGCTGATCATGCCGAACACCGACTGCGCCGCACCGAACCAGTCCAGCCGCGTACGCCCCGGCGACCGGGACTCCGGCAGCAGCCGCCAGCCGAAGACGACGGTGGCCACCACGACGGGGACGTTCACCCAGAACGCCGCCGACCAGCCGTAGTGCTCGACGAGGAGGCCGCCCAGGACGGGTCCGATCGCCGCGCCGGCGCCGGCGACGGACGCCCACACGCCGATGGCCGTGCCCCGTTCCCGGGGATCGGTGAACACGTTCCGGATGAGCGACAGCGTCGACGGCATGACCATCGCGCCGCCGACGGCCAGCAGCACCCGCCCCGCGATCAGCCGCCCGGGGCTGTCGGCGGTGGCCGAGACGATCGAGGCCGCTCCGAACAGGACGAAGCCGACCAGGAAGAACGTCTTGCGACCCCACCGGTCCCCGGCCGCACCCGCCGTGATCAGCAGGCCGCCGAGGACGAGCCCGTAGATGTCGATGATCCAGAGCTGCTCGTACGCGTCCGGATCCAGGTCGTCGATCAGCGACGGCAGCGCCACGTTGAGGATGGTGGCGTCCATCGCGACCAGCAGCAGACTGGCGCAGAGCACGGCCAGCACGGCCCACCGGTTGACGGTGCGGCCCGTCATGACGCGATTCGCCAGACCAGCGCGTCGTCCACCCGTACGCCGGGCCGCCCGACCAGTCGCCGCACGGTGGTCTCGATCGCCCCCGCGTTGGGCGTGCCGTCGGGCAGGAAGATCGCCCCGACCTTCCAGTATTCGAAGTCGTTCGTCGCTCCCGACACGTCCAGCGAGTGGATCCGGGACGGCCGGCCGGTCCGGGCGGCCATCATCATCCGCATCGACGTCGTGGTGTACAGGGTGCTGAACATCGCGATCCGCTCGGGCGAGCGCGGATCGGGTCCGAGGAAGTAGCCCCGGGCCAGCGCGAAGTCCAGCCCGGACGCGGCCGCCCACCGCATCGCGACGATGTCGCCGTGGCTGGTGACGTCGGCGTACATGAGACTCGTTCCGGAGGGGACGTATGCCCGCCAGGCCCCGTCGGCGAGGAACTTCGGCATGGGGGTCTTCGGGCGTACGGCGAGGGGTCTGGGGGCGAGCGGGACCAGGGCGAAGAGCACGGCCGCGGCAGCGGCCACGCGAACCGGCCACCATCGGCGGCGGTCCCGGGACAGCAGCCGATCCAGGCTCACCGCGATGATCACCCCGAATGCCGGGATGACCGCCAGCCCCATGCGCGCGGGGACGACCGAGTCGAACAGCGGAATCTTGATCAGCTCACGCCAGGGTCCCGCCGGGCCGAGCGGATGACCGTCCACCTCCGGGTACGCCCCGAAGGAGAGCACGGTGAACCAGGCCGCGACGGCCAGCGCGACGCGTACGGCGAGGGTGCGTACCTGCCAGAGGACGAGCAGCGCGAGCACCACCAACAGCGGCCAGCCGAAGAACGAGTTCGCCTCGACGGGGTTGGTCGCCAACTGCTCCGCCCCCGGGTTGGTCCCGAACGCCGTGGTCGGCGGGAACGAGACGTAGGAGAGCACGTCCAACCCGAAGCTGCTACCGACGATCTTGGGTACGCCGTGATAGCTCTGCGGCCCGGTGAACTGCACATACATCGGGTACGCCAGCAGCACCCCCGCCACCGCCCCGGCAAGGGCGAGCCCGCCGAGGTACCCGCGCCAGTGCCGGAGGAGGCGCCGGGGCGTTCCGGCGAGCGTGACGAGCACGGCGATCGCCAACGCCTGAGCCAGCAGGAAGAGCACCTCTTCGTTGATGAAGAACTGGTACGCGACCAGCAGACCCAGGATCAGCCCTCGGCGTACCGGCGAATGATGAATGCGCACGACGCACCAGAAGATGACCGGGACGAGCATCTGGGCGACCAGATTGGGATGGCCCTGGGCCTGAGCCGCGAGGCCCGGCGCGTAGCCGCAGAAGGCCGCGGCGGCCAGGGCGGCCCAGCGATTGCGCACGAGATGCCGCGAGAGCACGAAGTACCAGGCGAGCGGCGTGCCGATCAACGCGAGCGTGGTGATCAGCGTGAAGGTGAGCGCGGGTCCACCGAGGAGGGTGACCGGCGCGAGCGGCAGCGCGAACCCGAGGATGGAGGTGTTCGCCATCAGGTTGACCCCGGCCGGTGTGTTCATCTCCCCGGCGAACAGCGGGCTTTCCCCGTGGGTCAGCGCGTGCGCGGCATGCGCGAGCATCCACTCGAAGAAGGCCTGATCGTCCTCGTTGGCGATGATCGTCGCGCCGGCCGGAACGCGCCAGAGCGCGGCGGTGAGCCAGATGCCGGCGGCGACGAACAGCACCACCGCGACCAAGTCGACGATAGGCAGCCGTCGGTGGGGCGGCGACGGCGGCGCGTCGGCCCGGACATCAGGGAGGGCCGTCGCCGTTATTACCATGCATTCCCCCGAATTGCGCACCTCGATGCGGTGTCGCACCACCGCACTTGTCCGATATGTCAGAATACGCCGGATGAAACGGTCTACATCGGGGGGTACGAATGACCGCAGTCCTGGAAGGCGACCACGCGACGCAGACGGAGGTCCTCGAAGGGCTGGCCACCGCGGTGAACCACCGGCAGTGGTTCGTCGAACTGGCCCTGCCCTACCTCGGTGACGACCCAATCGAGATCGGTAGCGGCCTGGGCGACTATGCCGAGGCGTGGGCGGCCCACGTCCCCCGGTTCACCGCGACCGAAGCCAGCCACGAGCGGCTGATCGCGCTCAAGGAGCGGTTCGGCGGCGACTCCTCCGTCGCGGTGACCGAGATGTTCCTGCCCTCGCCGGAGGCGTACGCCGAACACTCGGCCGCCGTCTCCTACAACGTGCTGGAGCACATCGAGGACCACGTCGGCGCGCTGCGGACGATGGGCCGGCTGGTCCGCCCGGGCGGTGCGGTGATCCTCATCGTCCCGGCGTTCGAATTCGCGATGAGCCCGGTCGACATCGCCACCGGGCACGTCCGGCGGTACACCAAGGCCACGATGGCGTCCGCGTTGACCGCGGCCGGACTCCGGATCGAGCGGCTGCAGTACGCCAACGCGCTCGGGCTGATCGGCTACTACGTGACCACCAGCCTGCTGCGGATGGCCCCCAAGGAAGGGCCGCTGGTCAGCTTCTACGACCGGATCGTGCTGCCGCTCACGAAAGCCGCCGAGAGCCGCGTGCGGCCGCCTTTCGGGCAGTCCGTCTTCGCCGTTGCGCGTACGCCCCGCTGACCGCGGCTGACCCCACTTTGGGGCGCTGGATCAGGGTTCTGGGTCGAATCATGGTCCATGATTCGACCGTGAACCCTGATCCAGCGCCAGCGTGAGGCGCCCGCGCGGAGAGAAACGCGAGGCTCAGGTACGCGAGCGGTGCCGAGCGCCCGCGATCGGCATCCCGGCGTACTCGGGATTGCCGGTGGCCGAGGCGAGCGCGCCGAGCTGCGTACCGGACAACCGGCACGCCGTCGTGTCGGAGAACGCCAGCCACGGCATGTCCAGCGCACCGCCTGCGTCCACGGTGACCGACCAGCGAGTGGTGGTCGGATGGGTCGCGACCACCGAGACGCCGACCCGGCCGAACTCGGCCAGTTGCGCGTCCAGTTCCTCGATCGCGCCGGTGTGCTGACCCCAGGGGTCGGCGACGAACAGGATGTGCGTCGTCCACAGTGAACCGCTGGCGCTGTTGATCCGGGCCGACATCGTGTCGGCGATCCCGCTCTCCCGCAGCACCGACCGGTTGACGACGGCTCGCCGGGCCACCCGGGACAACGCGTCCTCGACCGACGGCACCGAACGCACCCGGGCCTCGTTGAGCGCGCCCAACGCCCGGGTGTCGGTGCTGTTGAACCCGGTCACCAGCACGGCCGCCGTGTCCGCCCAGGCCGCCGTGGCCGCCTCGGCCGCCAGATGCCGCAGCAGGTCGTCGGAGTTCTCGGGATCGCCGACGATCGTCAGCAACCCCGTACGCTCGCTGTCGACGAGCAGCTCCCCGCCTTCCGGCCAGGTGCCCAGGGTCAGCAGCCCGGGTAGCGGCGCCGGGGCGTCGTCGGTGAACTCCACCTCGGCCCCGCTCGGCAGCGCCCAGGTGTCGGCCGAGCGCGCGGCGTACGGCTCCGGCGGGTCGGCGCACGGGGCGGCGAGCACCACGCCCAGTTCACCGGCGTAGTGCCAGGCGGCGAAGATGTCCGGCATCGCCCAGGCCGGCCGGGATCGCAGCCCGAGCGCCAGCCGTCGCAGGCTCGCGTCGAGCCGGTCGGAGGCCGCGGCCGGCTGACGCACCTTCGGCTCGTAGATCTCGACCGGCGAAGTCTGGGCAACCGGCGGCGGGGACTGCACCGGAATGGTGGCCGTCGCCGTTCCCTCGACCGGCCACTTCACGCCGACCGGTTCCACCCGGGTGCGTACGCGATGCCGGCTGACCTGATGACGATGGATGCGCACGATCCGGCGACGCCACAACACCGCATGCCCGGTCAGCACCCCGGCCGCCGCCAATCCGGCCAGCATTACCAGCAGCGGGCTCACCCCACCGTCCTTGGTGTCTTCGGCTCGGGCTTTCGGCGTACCAGTCGATGATGGTGAGACGGCGGGTGACTCGGCCGGCGAGACCGCGGTCGACGGCGGTGTCGCGGCCGGTGGCTTGGGCGGCGCGGGCAGCAGCACGCGGCCGGTGGCGTGCCTTGACGCGCCACGGTCTTGCGCGTCGATCGGAAGCGTGAGCCGCCACCCCGGGCGGATCAGGTTCGGATTGCGGACCAGCTTGGGATTGAGCGCCGCGATCTGGTGATAGCGGTCGAAATCGCCGGTGAACCGTTCCGCGATCTTGCCCAGGTAGTCGCCGCGTTTCACGATGTAGACCGGCCGTTGCAGCACCGCCGGCTGAGTCTGCCGGACGACCGGCGTCACGGCGATCGGCGGCGCGGGCGCTTGCGGCAGGGTCAGCACGACCGCCGGGCGCGCGACCGGAGCGGCCGAAGCCAGCGCGCTGCCAGCGAAAACCGCGAGGATCGCGCCCACCAGCGCCGCGGCGACCCGCTGCTGCATCCGCAGGCCCCGCACGCGAATCGCGCGGCCCCGCAGCCGCCCGGGAATCTCCAGCAGCACACCGGCCGCGAAACTCGCCCAGGCCAGCCAGCCCACGACCGTCAAGATCCGCGGCACCAGCGTTCCGTCGTCCGGCGCGGTCAACGCGTCGGACAATTGCGACCAGGAGGGTACGCGATCAGGCAGCGACCCGACCCGGAGAAGCAGCAGCGGGGTGCCCGCTACCAAGGCCAGCAGCCCCAGCAGGGCGGCGAAGGCGGTGACCAGCCGACGCATGGCTCCCTCCACTTCAACCGACTAGCAGGACGGCCGTCGCCGCCCCCGTGGCGTACCAGAACTTGCCTCCGAGAAACGGGAAACCGGAGGGGTTTTCATAGGCCACCGTCGCGGTGACCCGGACGCTCTGGCCGTCCTCGGCGACGGTCACGTCCCCGGTCGCACCGGCGTCCCGCAGGTACGCCAATGCCACCAGCCGCGCGCGTACGGGGTCGATGCGCTTCTCGTCGCCTGCCACTGCTGCGGGCAGTTCGATGGCCTGCCCTGCGACCCGGGCGGCCTCGGCGGCGATGTTGTCCGCCCGTTGGTACGCCCGCACCCGCCCGCCGCCCGCGATGATCAGGACCAGAATGGTGACCCAGCCCAGCGCCATGATCGAGAAGAACACGGAGACGCTTCCGCTCCCTCTGCTTCTCATGAGCGCTTCCTTCATGAGCGAGTCCGGTAGGTGTCCAGCGGGCTCACGAAGCTGGAGCTGAGCCGCATCGTGCCGGGCATGCCGGGCAGCGCGACGTCACCGAGGTCGGCGTCGCAGGTGACGGTCACCCGGACCGACGCCGGTTGGCCTACCGGCACGGCGAAGCCGCTCACGTCGATGTCGACCCGGACCGGCCGGCGGCAGGTGATGCCCTGGGCGTCGAACGAATTCGTGGCCGCCGTCAACGCCCGGTCGAAGGCGTCGTCGGCGTTCCGGGCGAGGCTGGCCGTCCGGGCCGCGTCGAACGCGGCCGCGTCCGCGGCCTGCTTCGCGATCGCGTACCGGCCGGCGATGATCGCCGTGGCGAAGAAGGCCAGCACCGCCGGGGTGAGGATGGCGAGCTCGACCGAGATGGTCCCGCGCTCCCTCCACCCCCGTCGCTTTTGGTTCTGGCGCTGGCTTTGGCGCTGGCTTTGGCGCTGGCTTTCGCGCTGGCTTTGGCGCTGGATCAGGGTTCTGGGTCGAATCTTGGTCCATGATTCGGCCCAGAACCCTGATCCAGCGCCCGACGCGCGACACTTGATCATGGGATCCACCGCTCGACCGGGCCGGACGCCGTCTGGCGTACGCGGAACGTCAGCCACGGCAGCACGGACTGAGCTCGCCCGGTCACCACGACTTCGACCCGGTTGCCGGCGATCCGAGTCGTCACGTTCACGTCGGTCAACGCCGGGCCGATCTGGTCGAGGAACCGGTTCGCCTCGGCGTTGCCGACCGCCGGGGACGAGCCGTAGAGCCGGGCGGAGTTCGCCCCCTGCGTCGCCGCCCCGAGCGCGACCGAGTGGGCGTACCACACGAGGGACGCCTGCACGATCATGAAGGTGAGCACGAGGATGGGACCGGTGAGGATGGCGAACTCCACCGGTCCTTCCCCTCGAGCCGACCTCCGGCGCAACCGCGTCATTTATTCGTCGGAATCTTGCCGACCCATTGCCCGACGACGCCGTCGAGCGCCCAGTAGAGAGTGACTGCCAGCGCGCCGATCAACGCCACCAGGATGATGTAGGGCACCGGTCCCTCGCCCCGTTCCCGCTCGGCCGGATGCATCAATTCGCCGAGACGGGCGTACAGCTTGTACCGCATCACGAAATCCTTTCCCTCAGGTTTGGGCGAACAGGTTCGCCATGATCGGGAAGATGGCCAACGCCAGCAGCACCATGACGAGCATGGTCGCCGGGATGTCCAATTTGGAGGATCGCTTCTTCGCGTCCTCCAAGGCGCGTACGCGAGCCTGGTCGCGCAGCGATTCCGCCTGCGCCCGCAGCGTCCGATAGACCTGTGCGCCGTCCGATCCGGCGCTGCGCATGATGTCGGCGTACGCCGAGAGCTCGTCCACGCCGACGGCGAGCGCGAGGGCCCGCAGTTCGTCCCAGGGCGGGGTCATCTGCAGTTGCGCGGTCAGCAGCGCCGACCGGAGCCGGACGTAGGGCCAGCCCTGGCAGATCCTGGCGGCCCGCTCCATCGCCTCGACCGCGCCGTGACCGGCCCGGACCTGATGCGCCGCCAGGGTCACATAGGTGCACAGCGCCCGGACGAACTCCGAGCGCGCCGCCCGCGCCGCCGTACGCATGGAACGGTGCGTCAAGTAGCCGCCCAGTGCCGCCAGCCCGAACGAGATGACCAGCGGAACCGCGGGTGAGAACGGCGCGCGTACGATCACCGCGCCGACCGCGACGAGGCCCGGCAGCAGCATGGCGGCGAACCCCACCGAGACGACCGTCGTGGCATGCGCTTGCGGTGTCCGGTTGAGAATCTCCAGATCCTGCTTCGGCAGGTCGATCCAGCCCCACCAGGGTTTGTCGGCCGCGCTGTGCGACGGTGTGGCCAGGCCCGGCACTCCCGGCGTGGCGGGCGAATGCAGTCGCCGCAGCGCCGGGCCGAGCGCTGGTTCCGGCGTACGCCAAGCGGTGAGCGCCAGGTAGACGCCGAACCCGAACACCGCACCGGCAAATCCGGCGGCCACCACCCAGAAGTCGATGATCACGGCGTGCCTCCCCCGGCCGGTACGCCACCGAGCAGCCGCGGACGCCGCTCGGGCAACGACAGCGACCGAATCCAGAGCATGAGCGCGATGTACACGGCGGCCAGCACGGCGAGCAGGATCTGCCCGAAGGCCGTCCCGTACACCTTCGCCGCTCCGGCGTTGAACGCGCCGAACAAGGCGACGACTCCGGTCGCGACGGTGAGGAACTTGACGGTGAACCGGGCCCGCGCCCGTTCACTGTCGACAGTGGAGCGCGTCGTGATCTCTTCCTGAATGGCGTGCGCGATGTCCACCAGCGCGTTGTGCAGACCGTCCCCGGCGTCGGCGAGCTGCAGAATCAGCGGGGCCACCACTTCGTCGCAGCTGTAGTCGTCGAGTTCGTCGGCGAACGCCCGCAACGCCGCCGCCGGATCGACCCCGGCCTGCAGGCGTACGGCGAGGTTGCGTACCTCGGAGCCGATCAGCGGAACGGTGGTGGTGCGGGCGGACGCAACGATCGCGGCCTGCAAGCCGAGTCCGTTGTGGACGTAGTCGCCGATTCGGCGGGTCCACGCCTCCAGCGCGCCCAGTTTGGCGATCGCCCGCTTCTCCGCGCCGGACGCCGAGAGCAGCCACGGCAGGCCGGGCACCGCGATGAAGGCGATCGCCGCACCGACCGGCCAGCCCGTGAGGAACCAGATCGCTGCGGCTGCGAACACCCCGCCGAGCACGAGGGCGGCCCGGAGCCGGACGTGTCCCGGATCGTCGATCCGATCGCCGGTGGCCATCCGGCGCAGCCACAGCATGGTCGGCGACGGCGGGCCGGCCGGTTTCCGCGTCCCCACGCCGAAGGTCACGGCCAGCACCATGCCGCCGCCGAGCATCAGGAGGGCGAAGATCGCGAGCAGCTGGATCATCGGCGTACCCGACGGGTGTGCAGCTCGTGCGACCACGCGCCCCGGTTGTGCGCGCCGGCCTCGATGTACGCCGTCAGCTCCCGCAGGTCGTAGCCGACGTCGAGCAGGTCGTCCCGGATGCGTTCGGGCAGATGCCGGGGCACCGCCCGGCCGTCCGGACCCGGGCCGAAGACGGTGGTGGTGACCACCTGCCCGTCGCGCATACCGCCGACTTCGACGACGTG
Source organism: Hamadaea sp. (assembly GCF_013362815.1). Lineage (GTDB taxonomy): Bacteria > Actinomycetota > Actinomycetes > Mycobacteriales > Micromonosporaceae > Hamadaea. The sequence goes on from NZ_JABFVK010000051.1 coordinate 49,455, forward strand.
GGAGACGTAGCGATGCTCGGCTCCGCCGATGGCCCGCTCGTCCACGACGGCGGTGTAGACGATCAGGTCGATGCCCTGAGCCGCCATCCGCAACGCCTGCTCGGCCCCGATGTCGGTGCCGTAGGAGCAGGCGAGCTGGACGATCGAGTCCATCACCTCGCGAGCCTGCCGGGCGTGGATGGTGCACATCGCGCCCCGGCTGACCGTCATCGCCCGCAGCATCGGCACGATCTCCCGGCCCCGGGTCTCGCCGACGATCACCCGCCGGACCCCGAGCCGCTGCGTGATCGGCATCATGTCGTGCAGGTTCTTCTCGCCGCGACGGCGACCGCCGGTGTCGTACTCCCCGTGGCCCTGCAACGCCTCCAGGCTGATCACCCAGTTGGACCCGGCCGGCTCGTGCAAGCCCAGCTCGCGCGACTCCTCCAGGGTGATGTAGGGCTCGCCGACCGGAATCGTCCGCGCCAGTGCCCGCAGCAGCGTCGTCTTCCCCGACCCGGCCAGCCCGGCGATCATGATGTTCGCCCCGGACTCCAGTGACTTGGTCAGGAACCGGTAGAGCAGCAGGTCGATCATGCCCCAGCGATCCCGCAACTCCTCAAGCGAGGCCTCGAACAGGCTGTGCTTGCGGATGTAGACGATCGGCCGCGGGGAGACCTTGTAGAGCACCGTCATCCGGGAGCCGTCCGGCAGCTGCATGTCCAGCTCCGGGTTCGACTCCGAGAGCTGCCGTTCGGTCGCGGCGACTCGCATCGCGAGCACCTGCAACATGCTGATCAGCTCGTCATCGGTGTCGGCGACCGGCTCACCACGGCTGCGCGTACCGTCCGCGTGGTGCAGCAGGATCTGGTCGCAGCCGATGATGTGGACGTTGGTGATGTTCGGGTCGTCGAGGAGCCGCTGCAGCCGCCCGGCTCCGAACATCCCGGCCACCAGCGCGTCCAGCAGCGCCCGTTCCTCCTGCGGGCTCACCGGACGACCTGCGTGCGCCATCCCGGCCGCGTAGTCCCGGATCACCTCCCGGCCCAGCCGCTCGGCCGTCTCCCGCCGGTATCCCGCGGTCACGTTGGCCGAATCGGCCAGCAGCTGACTCAATTTGTCGGTGACCCGGGTATGCAGTTGGCGTACCACCGCGTAGTCGAGCTCGATCGGCTTCGCCGTCATCGGCGCGGCCGAGACCGGGACCATCGCCGAGGTCGCGTGCCCGTTCAACCGAGCGGGCCCGGTCATGCGATCACCGTCCTGCGGCCGGCGCTCGCATGAGCGAAACGGTGCTGGCTGATGACCAGCCTGCGGCCGGTCATGCGATCACCCCGCCGGGAAGCGCGGGGAGCTGGAGCCGCGCGGCACGGTCGGAGAGGATCAGCGCTTGCGTCGCCTGCACCGCACGAGCCGCCGTACGCATCAGCGCGCCCCGGCGGCGACCGCGTCCCTTGCCGCCGAGAACGGTGGCGGTGCTGGTGTCCCAGGCGATCTCGGCCGCGACCGGGGCCATGAGATGCCGGCTGAGTTCCCGGGGCGAGGTGCCGCCACCGATCGCGAGCAACGCCAGCGTTCCGTCCGTCGCCGGCAGCTCGCGCCGCAACTGGGCGAGCGCCGGAACCGCCGGGGAGATCGTCGCGAGCGACGCCGGGCGTACGCCCACGAGCACGGCGTCGGCCTGGCGCAGCAACGGCCACGGCGGGAAGCCGCTGGCCAACCGGCCGCAGTCGGCGATGACGGTCCACCCCGCCCGGCTCAGCCCGGCGAAGAACTCGCCGACGGCCGACCAGGCCGGGGCGAGGGACGCGCCCTGAGCCGGATCGGTCAGGCCCGGTAGCGCGAAGCGTTCAGCTCTATGGTTGTCGAGATCGATGAGCAGCCCGGACAGTTCCTGGAGAGCCGACCCGCGCAGGGCCGCCCCCGCGAGCGGCAGTATGCCGCGGTCGGTGGGCAGGTCGTAACGGCTGAGATAGCCCGCGAGCAACGAACCACCGGCCGGGTCGCATTCCGCGAGCAGGATCGGGCCGGGCCTACGCGCGTTGTCCGGGCTGACGCGCGCGTTATCGGGGAACTGGCGCGCGCTGTCGAGATACTGGCGTGCATTGTCGGGGAACTGGCGCACGTTATCCGGGATAACGTCGCTTCCCGCCGCGGGAAGGCCGCGATATCCCGGATCCCGCGCCAAAGCACCCCCGTGATCCCGCGCCAAAGCCCCAGCCGAGAGGGGGGCGGAAAGCGTGGCGGCCAGCGCGAAGGTGGAAACCCCCGGGGATCCCTTGGCGGAGACGATCGCGAGGAAGGTCATGGCGTTACGCCCCGACCAGGGCGAGCGCGATCCGGCTGTCGGCGGCCATCGCGGCGACCGTGGGCGCGTCCGCCGTCGCGACTTCGACGCTGACCAGCGTCTCCCCTTCGCTGTGCCCGGGCCGGACGTCGGTCACCCGGGCGGCGATCGTCCGCGGTGGCACCAGTTCCGGCGTGTTCTGCGTCGCCGACGACTTCTCGGGGATCACGACGAGGACGGCTTCCGCCCCGACGCGTACGCGGCTGGCCGGCAACTGCTCCTCCTTGAGGCGCAGACCCACCAACTGCTTGCCCGGCCCGGGGATCGCGTCGTCGGTGAGCTGCTCCATCGTGAGCAGAGTGCCGGGGACGAGCGCCATGACGGCGTGTTTGCCGACGACCTCGCGCGCCTGGGCAGCTGGGATCGGGCGCAGCCCCAACGCCGAGTTGACCCGGACGATGACCAGGTCGGCGGCGGCGATCTCGGCCCCAGCCCCCACCGGACGGGCCACCGCGAGGTAGTCGTGGGTGGCGCCGATGCGCTGCACGACATACCCGGCGGTCAGCGCGCCCGCGATGATCAGGAGCAAGGCGAGCGCGCCCTGCAGGAAAGATCTGCGGCGGGGTGCCAGCCGGGGCACAGCCAGCGGCGGCGCGGGCGGTTTGCCGGTCGCAACGGTACTCATCGGGTGACCACCTGCATTTCGTCGATCCGGATGTACGTCGTAGAGGATCGGGTCACGTCCAGCTCGCCGGTCTCCCCCGTGGTGGCGGTCCATTCGACATGCCACGTCGTCGTGCCGACCACTCGGTACCGGCCCAGGTGTCCGGGAATCCGCTGGTCGCGAGACGGTTCGGTGTACTGGTAGCCGCAGGTGCGCGACGCGCTTCCGCCGGCCGCCGGCGTATAGGGCGTTCCGGGGTTGCCACAGACCTTTGTGGACCCGTCGCCCATCTCCCAGCTGATCCGCACCGAAGTCGCCCGCGCGGTGACCGAGAGCCCCGGCACCGAGGCGGTCGCGGACTGCGTACCCCAGGTCTCCGGCCGCTGCTCGGTCCACATCCACACCGGCAGGCCGACCAGGCCGCTTCCGCCCGGACGTGGTGCCAGTCCGATGTCCGGCCCCGCGATCGGCAGCGCGTTGATCGCGCGCAGCGCTATCTCAAGTACCGACGGCAGTCCGCCATAGCCTGGCGGTGGGCTGGTCAGGTACACGATTCCGGAGTTCACATACCCCGCGGCGCCGCCGTCATAGCACCACTTCTGGTAGAGCGAGCCCTTATTCGGATCGTGCCCGCCCCACGCGGGGTCGCCCGGCGGCAACGTCAGCCGGTCGTAGTAGCAGCCTTCCGCCTGGTTGTACCAGCCCATGCTGTCGCGGTAGCACGGAATCTCGCCGGTCTCGTCGCGGCACTTGGCGGTGCCGTCACCCCCACCGCCTCCGCCGCCGCCACTCCCACCGCTGCCACCTCCGGTGACGACGATGTAGCAAGGCCCGTTGTCCGGCGGGCAATAGATGTAATCAGCCTGCGCGGGGCTCGCTCCGGCCACGACGGTCACGGCCGCGATCATGACTACGACCAGGGGGTACGCCCACCTGGCTGCACTCCTGGCGGCTCGGCGCGAGCGCCTCCCCGGCGGCCGTCTGCTCGCGTACCTCAACATGACGCCGCCCGATCCGCCCGCGCCTCCACCCAACGCCATTTGGCGTCGGGGTAGAGCCCGGCCCGCAGCGTCACCGGGTATCGCTGGTTCTGCCCGGCCTTCACGACGGACTTGCCGGTCTTCCGGCTGACGGTGTCGGTTCCCGAGTCGTCCACGCAGACCTCCACGATGATCGAGGTGGGACTGACGCTGACCACCCGGCGCAGCGTCACCTGCGGCGAACCCTGGCGGACGAAGCCCTGCTCCCGCATGAGGTCCAGATCCCGTTCCAACGCCGACATGTAGGTGCCGGCGGCGTACGGGTAGAGCGGTCGCTTCGTCTTGTCCACGTTCCACGCGTAGACGCCCGTCTGCGCCGCTTTCACATAGATCGTGTTCAACTGCTGGTACGCCGTCCACGCCTGGTCGACGGCTAGCTGATCGGTCGGCGAGAGGCTCGGCTGGGTCGCCGCCTTGCTCGGCGGGCCGGCCGGTGGCACCTCCACCGCCCGGGGCGAACAGGCGGATGCCAACGGCAGCAACAGAATCAACACTGTTGCCGCCTTCTGTCCTTTGTAGAAGATGGATGGCATGCATCCCCCCTCGTCATCGGCCGGTCCCTACCCCCCGTCACCAACCGATTGCGCTCTCGCGGGCGATCGTACGATGATCGACGCCTATGTAACAAGGGGTGATCAATGTCCATACGTACAGTGCTGGCTGACAGATCTATCTATTCCCACGTCGCCGCCCTTCTGGCCGCGTTGTGGTGGGTCACCCATGCGGTGACTTTGTCGATCAACGACGTACGCACCCATCGCCTGCCGCTCCGAAATGTCGGCACGATGGCACTCGGCACCCTGGTCCTCCTGGCCGCCGCCGCTCCCGTACGCCTCATCCCCGCCGTACTGTGCGGACTTCTGCTGGCCGGAGTCCTTTTCCTCCTGGCGTTGCCCCGGCGCGGCATCGGACTCGGCGACGCCGCTCTCGCCTTTCCCATCGGCGTCGTCCTGGGCTGGGCCGGCTGGTCGACCGTGCCGGTCTGGGCGCTGGCCACCGGCCTGCTGATGTCACTGACCGCCGTCGTCCTGCTCCTGCTCCGCCGGATCGAGTGGCGGTCGACCCTCCCCCTGGGCCCCTTCCTCCTCGCCGCCGTCCTCCCCGCCCTCCTCCTCTGAGGTCCACCCCGCGTTGATCATGAACCTAGGGTTCCACTCCGGGTCTGAGTGGAACCCTAGGTTCATGATCAACGCGCCCGTCGCGGGCGGGAGGTCGGCGCTATGGGTAGGGCAGCGAGCGCGGGCCGACGACGGTCGCGCCGACGGCTTCCACTCGCTGGCGGAGCCCTCGGTCGGCGGTCACCACGACCACTCCGCCGTCCCGGTCACGTTCTTCTGCGGCGAGCGCCGCGATCGTGTCGTCACCTGATCCGGGCGACTGCTCTATGCGTACCCCTGGGATGGAAGAAATGCCCCGGGCCTTGCCTTCGACCACGAGCACGATGTCCAGCGGGCCTTCGTGGCCCGCGAAACCGGCGGTCGCCAGCGGCGCGAGCGCGTCACGGAGGCGGCGCGCCGCACCCGCGCGATCACGCCACCATCCGTCCGGAACCGACCCGACGACATTGGCCGCGTCGACGATCAACAACATGCGATGAGTTTCCCCCAGGGTCGCCGTCTAACTGGGCATGAACCCTCGGACACTTCTTACGCTCGGCGCGATCGCCGGCCCGCTGTATGTCGTCGCCGGCCTCGCGCAGGCCCTGACTCGCGACGGATTCGACCTGACCAAGCATGCCTGGAGTCTGCTCAGCAACGGCGACCTCGGCTGGATCCAGATCGCCAACTTCCTCGTCGCGGGCGTGCTGACCGTGCTCGGTGCGATCGGGCTGCGCAACGTCCTCATCGGAATCTACGGCGTGAGCCTGATCGGCGCTGGGATCTTCCGGGCCGACCCGGCGCAGGGATTCCCGGCCGGCACGACGACCGACACCATGAGCTGGCACGGAACGCTGCACTTCATGGTGGGCGGCATCGGTTTCCTCTGCCTGATCGCGGCCTGCGTCGTGCTCGGCCGCCGGTATCTCGCCGCCGGTCGCCGGGGCTGGGCGTGGTTCTCGTGGATCACGGGCTTCGTGTTCCTGGCCGGGTTCGCCGGCATCGCGAGCGGATCGCATGGCCCGACCACGATCGGATTCGTCGTCGCAGTCGTCCTCGCCTGGACCTGGGTGACCTCGGTGTTCTGGACCTCCCGCTACGAGCGCTTGGTCGCCCCCACCAAGCCCGTCACGCCCGTGACCGCCAACGAGACCAACGCCATCGGCACCGCCAAGAAGTAGACCCAGCGCCAGCTCACCGCAGTGGTCAGGAACCAGCCGAGCACCAGCCCGAACAGCAGTCCCACAAATGCGACGGCGGCTACCGCGATGAGCATCGCGGGCCGCCGTTCGCCGGTGTCACCGGCCAACGCGAGAGCGACGCCGGTGACCGCACCACTGCCGATGCCGAGGAACAGTGAGGCTGCCATCACGACGTACGCGGCCGGGGCCAGCGCCATGGCGAGAACTCCGATGAGGATCAGCGCTATCGCTGGGATCGCCACTGCGTTCGGCGTACGCCGCCCCAGCAGCCACCCGACTCCGATGCCCACGACGAGCGGGACGAGATGGATCAGCAGCACGACGAGGCTCACCGCCACGGACAAACCCATGGCGTGCTGGATGCCCTCGCGCAGCGGTCCGAACAGCGCTCCGAGCAGGTATCCCGCGAGCATCGTTCCCAGGGCGGGGCCGACGATCATCCACATCGGACGCCGTGCTTCGTGGCTCTGCTCGATCATCACCCGGCCATCCTAGGGCCCACGCTCACGCGCCGTCATTCCCCGCGTCTTTCGCGGCTTCATTCGCTGCGTCTTTGGCGGCGTCTTTGGCGGCGTCTTTGGCTGCAGATCACGGTTATGGGTGTGATCATGGACCAGTTTGGCGTGGATTTCCGTGATCTGGTCCGCACGAGCGGCAGCCGCTACTTCTGATCCAAGTCGGTGGTGCGGGCTCGGATGAGCCGCTCGGTGGTCGCCGCGTGCAGCAGGACCAATCCACAGAGGAACAGCGCGACCGAGACCGTGCCGAGGATCCAGCCGAACACTGCGGTGCCCTCGGCGGTCATCAGCAGCCCGCCGACGATGGTGAGCAGGACTCCCCCGAGGATCAGGGATCCGGCGTTCTCCCTCGTCTTGTCGAGAACCGTGCTGGGCTGCTTCGCCATCGATCCCTCCCCGGATGCATGGAAGGACAGAATACGAGAGCGACACACAAAGAAACGCCCGCTCTTTCGAGCGGGCGTTTCTGATTTGTAGCGGGGACAGGATTTGAACCTGCGACCTCTGGGTTATGAGCCCAGCGAGCTACCGAGCTGCTCCACCCCGCGTCGGCTTCTAAAGATTACCCCAGGGCGAACGGGCTGCCAAATCCATACTCGCCGACGTGTCAGCCGGAGGGCGGCGGAGCGGTCGCCGACGGCGACGGAGCGCCAGTCGGTGGGGAGACGACCGGCGGAGTGACGGACGAGGAGGTGGCGGCGGAGAACTCGCGGATGGCGGCTTCCAGGTCGGCCAGCGCCTGGCCCTGAGCGGCGAAGTCCCCCGTACGCTGGGCGGCCTTCCAATCTGCGAGCGCCTTCTGGATCTTGGCGACGGCCGCCTGGACGGACGACGGTGAGCCCGGTGGCGCTGCGGCTCCGGCCAGCTGGGCGAGCGCCCCTTCCAGCGTGTCGGCGTACCCGATCCTGGTCCCGTAAAGCGCCAGGATCTTGCGGAGCTGCGGGTACTTCGGATCAGTGGTGTTGTTCACATAGAGCGGCTGGATGTAGAGCATGCCGTCGGCGTACGGCAGGGACAGCAGGTTGCCGCGCTGGACGTTCTTGCCCCAGATGTTGATGTCCGTACGCACCGCCTCCTGCCCCTCCATGAGCTGGGCGGCCTGGTTCGGCCCGGCGGTCTGGGTGTCCTTGGGCAGTTCCCGCACCCGGAGCTGGGGTTTCCCGTTGACGTAGGTGCCCGAGACGAGCGCCGCCAGGTTGTGCCGGTTGCCGGCCGGAGTCAGCGCCGAGACCAGCTGAAACTGGGCGGGGTCGGCGGTGGACAGGTAGTACGGCGGCTGCTTGGCGGTCTTGTCGGGCTGCGCCGGGTCGCTCGGAACCTTCCACTGGTCGCTGGAGGCGGCGAAGCTGGTGGCATCGGCGACGTGATAGCGGGTGAGCAGATCCCGTTGGACCTTGAACATGTCCTGGGGATACCGGAAGTGGGCGGCCAGGGCGGTCGGGATGGACCGATTCGGCGTGATGATGCCGCCGAACGCCTTGTTCCAGGCCTTCAGGACGGGGTCGTCGGGGTCGAACTCGTAAAGGGTGACGGTCCCGTCGTAGGCGTCGACCGTCGCTTTGACGGAGTTGCGCAGGTAGGTGATCTCCTGCCCGGCCTGGGCCGTCGTCCCGGTGCCGGTCAGCGCGTCGTTGGTCGCGTCCCGCAGGTTGACGCGCTGGGCGTACGGGTAGTGCGCGGAAGTCGTGTAACCGTCGACGATCCACAGGATGCGCCCGTCCACCACAGCCGGATAAGGATCACCGTCCAGCGTCAGGAACGGTGCGACCTTCTGCACCCGGTCCCGGGGATCGCGTACGTAGAGGACTTTGGAGTCGTCGGTGACCTGGTCGTTCAGCAGGAACCGGGTCTCCATGTAGTCCAGCGAGTACAGCGCCTTCCGCCACGTGCTGTCGAGGCGTACGCCGCCCGACCCCGTATACGTGTAGTACGCCGCTTGGTCGGACGGGCGGTCGTACTCGACGGGCTGGTCCGAGCCGCCGACGACGGCGTACTCGTCGAACCCTTCGCCGTAGTAGATCCGGGGTTGTTCGATGTCGAGCTGGTCGACCGCGGCCGAGCAGTCCGATCCGGCGGTGGAGCTGCCGAGGAAACCCGAGACGAAGTACGGCCCGCCGCCGCAGCCCACCCGGTCCGCGGGCGCGGCGACCAGGCCATATCCGTGCGTGTAGACCATGTGCTTGTTCTGCCAGTTGGCCTGCGGCCCGGTGAGCTTCGAGTAGTCGATGCCCCGCAGGCCGATGACGTAGTCGCTGGTCCGGCCGTCGATCGTGTACCGGTCGACGTCCAGCTTGTCGCCGAAGTCGTACCAAGGCCGGACCTGCTGGAGCTGGGTGAAGGACTCGCTGACGATCGCCGGGTCGAGCAGCCGGACGTTGCGCAACAAAGTCTCGTCGGTGAGCAGGGAGACGGGCGCTTCGGTGTTGCTCGACTGATAGCGCTCCACCGTCATGTTCTGCATCCCGTACGCCGAAAGCGTCGCCTTCATCGCGTCCTGCACATAGGGCTGTTCCAGCGTCGGTGTCTGATCGACTTTGAAGGTCTGCACCCACCACGGCAGTACGCCGCCGATGGCGATCGCCGACAGAAGCAGCAGGCTGAGGGCGACGCCGGGCCAGACGAGGTTGCGCAGCACGGCGTTGGAGACCACCAGGATCGCGACCGCGACGACGATGGCGAGGTAAGACAGGATCTCCTTGGCCGAGACGACGGCGTGGACGTCGGTGTAGCCGGCGCCGTTGAAGTCGTAGGTCGAGTTGCGATCCAGCACCAAGGCGCTCTTGTCCAGCTCGTACGCGATCGCCTTCAACCCGACGTACGCCGCGATCAGCGCGGTCAGATGCGCACGGGCGCCCGGCGTGATGCGATCCCCCCGCCCCTGGAGGCGTACGCCGCCGTAGATGACGTGCATGCCGGTGGAACCCAGGAGAGCCAGGGTGATCAGGGTGAACCCGATGCCGACCAGGAACTGCCAGAACGGCAATTCGAAGACGTAGTACCCGATGTCGCGATGGAACAGCGGATCGGTCTGCCCGAACGGTTGCGAGTTGCGAAACAGCAGCCAGGTCTGCCACTGCCCCTGCGCTGCGAGGCCGAACATCAGTGCCACGACGGCGGCCGGCAGGACCAGCCAGCGCCCGAGCCGTCCGGTCAGGGCGAACCGCATCCGGTCGAGGGTCTCTTCGCCGGGCGTACCGCCCGCTCCCGGGGGCAGGAACGGCCGCAGTCGCACGGCCAACCCCAGATTGGCGACGAGGAACAGGCCGGCCGTGAGGGACATGACGATGAACAGGCCGACGCGCGTACCCAATTCCTTCGTGAACACCGCACGGAAGCCGACCTCGTCGAACCACAGCCAGTCGGTCCACAGGGCGACCACCCAGCCGAGGACGAGCAGGAAGGCGAGCGAGCCGGTGAGCACGATCAGCGCCGTGCGTCCGCGACGGCCCAGCGGGGGATGCTCAGCCAGAGTCACCCCGTCAGCTTAGGCATCCAGGCCGCGTACGCACGCCACTCAGCAGCTCGGCGTCGGATTCCCCGCCCGGATGTCGGACAGCGCCTGCAACGCACCGTCCAGCGTCTTCACCTTGACCAGCTTCAGCCCGTCGACCGCGTTCGCCTCAGCCTCGTCGCAGTTGCCGGCCGGAGTCAGGAAGAACGTCGCACCATCGTCCTTCGCTCCGACCAGCTTCTGCGCGATGCCGCCGATCACGCCCACGGTGCCCTCGTCGTCGATGGTCCCGGTGCCGGCGATGACCTTGCCGCCGGTCAGGTCCTCGGTGTTGAGGGTGTCGATGGTGCCCAGCGCGAACATCAGCCCGGCGCTCGGTCCGCCGACGTTCTCGAGGTGGTAGGTGATGTCGAACGGATGCGGCTGCTTGTTCTCGGCGGAGACGCCGATGCGCGGGGTGCCGTCCTCACCGGCCTTCGTCGTGATCTTCACCGTCTCGGTCGCGTCGCCGCGCTTGCGGACGACGGTCAGTTCGGTGCCGACCGGCTTCGCGCGTACCAGTTCTTGAAGCTTTTGAGTGGAGGTGACCTGCTGGCCGTCCACGGTCGTGATCACGTCACCCGCGGCCAGTTTGCCGGCCGACGCGCCGTCCGCGACGACCTCCTTGACCGTGACCTGGACCGGATAGCCGAGCTCGCGCAGTGCCGCGGTCTCCGCGCTGGACTGCGACTCCTGGAAGGCCTCCTTGTTCTCCTGCTCGACCTGCTCGTTGCTCTGGTCGGGCGGGTAGACCAGCTCGCGCGGGACGACCTTCTCCTGCGGGTCGAACCAGGCCTTGATCGCCGAAAGCAGGTCGATGTCGTCGGTGACGTTGACCGTCACCATCCGCAGCTGACCCTTGCTGGTGCTGGTCGACGTCCCGGTGACCTGAATCACCTGCTTCTTGTCGTAGCTGCCGAGCGTGTCGAAGGTCGGTCCCGGTCCGAGGATCACGTACTTGACCGGCGCCTGGCCGATCAGGAACACCAGCAGCGCGGCCAGCACGGCCCCCGCGACAACGGTCCACCCGCGACGTCTCATGGCGACAACACTAGATCAGCGTTTGTCGGGCGCGGTCCGCGTGCCCCATCAGTCCGCGCACGATCATCTTGTACGCCGTCAGCAGAACACAGGGAATGTACAGCCAGGATCGGGGGCCTCCCTGAGTCAGTACGACTCAACTTCGCGTACCGTGGAGTACGTGCCTGACACTCCTTTCGGCTTCAGCCTGCCGGGCGGGCAGCCCGACCCGAACGATCCGCAGCAGATGCAGCAGTTCCTCGCCGGATTGCAGCACATGCTCGCGCAGAGCGCCGCCACCGACGGCCCGGTCAACTGGGACCTGGCCCGGCAGGTGGCGACCAGCCAGCTCAATTCGGCGGGCGACCCCGGCGTCTCCCCGGCCGACCGCGCGGCGGTCACCGAGGCGTTGCGCCTGGCCGATCTGTGGCTGGAACCGCTGACGGCGTGGCCGACCGGCCTCACCAACACCGCTGCGTGGAACCGCAACGAATGGCTCTTCCACACCCTCGACGCCTGGCGCAAACTCTGCGACCCCGTCGCGTCCCGCATGGTCGGGGCGATGAGCGACCTCGTCCCGGAGGAAGCGCGGGCGCAGCTCGGCATGATGCAAGGAATGCTGACCGCCCTGGGCAGCGCCGTCTTCGGCGGCCAGCTCGGGCAGGCTCTGGCGTCGCTGGCCGCCGAGGTGCTCTCCGCGGGAGACATCGGCCTCCCGTTGGGACCGGCCGGGACCGGCGCGCTCGTTCCCGCCAACGTCCAGGCGTACGGGGAGGGGCTGGAGATCGACCCGTCCGAGGTACGCCTCTACGCCGCCCTGCGAGAGGCGGCTCACCAGCGCCTGTTCAGCCACGTCCCGTGGCTGCGCGGCCACGTCTTCGCCGCCGTCGAGGCGTACGCGGGCGGCATCCGCGTCGACCGGGACGCGATCGAGGAGGCGATGGGCCGCATCGACCCGAGCGACCCGAGCTCGATGCAGGAACTGCAGATGGCGGGCGTCTTCACGCCGGAGGACAGCCCGGCGCAGCAGGCGGCGCTACGGCGGCTCGAAACCGTCCTGGCGTTGATCGAGGGCTGGGTCAGTCACGTCGTGGACACCGCGGCCGAGGGCCGCCTGCCGAACGCGGCCAAGCTCGGTGAGGCGTTCCGTCGCCGCCGGGCGGCCGGCGGACCGGCGGAGCAGACCTTCGCCGCCCTGGTCGGGCTGGAGCTGCGGCCGCGACGGCTGCGGGAGGCCACCCGGCTCTGGGCCGCGCTGAACGAGCACCGTGGCATCGCCGGGCGCGACGCCCTCTGGGGTCACCCGGACCTGTTGCCCACCGACGACGACTTCGCCGACCCCGAGGGGTACGCCCAGGGCCAGCTCTCGCTGGCCGACCTCGGCGACTTCGAGGCCGACCTGCGCAAGCTCATGGACGGCGAGACCCCACCGGCCCCCTCGTCCCCCTCGTCCTCGTCCTCTGCCTCGTCCACGTCGCCGGACTCGGTGGACTCGGCGGGCTCGGCGGGCTCGGCGGGCTCGGCCACCGAGGATGAGCCGGACCGGAAGCCCGACGTGTCGGGCGAGCCGGACGAGAAGCCTGACGACGAGAAGTGACCACCCGGCCGCGCTGATCGTCGGCGGCCGACGATCAGCGCGGTGCGACGGCCATGATCGTCGGAAGCCGACGATCAACGCACTTAAACGCCCTTGAATGTCGGAAGCCGACGATCATGGGGCGGTGCGGCGCCGATGATCAATGGGGTGGGCGGCGTCAGTCTTCGATGTATGCGTTTCCGGCGACGGCGGCGACGCCCTCGAGGAAGCCCCGGGCTCGTTCCGTCTTCGGGTAACGGGCGACCAGCCGCCAGAACGCGGCGCTGTGGTTCGGCTCGATCAGGTGCGCCAGCTCATGGATGAGCACGTAGTCGCTGACCCAGATCGGCATGTCCCGGAGCCGGTCGGAGAGCCGGATCGTCCGGTCGTCGGGCGAGCAGGAGCCCCATCGGCCCCGCTGATTGGAGACCCACCGTACGCCGAGCGGCAAAGCAGCCGCGTCGTAGTCGGCGAAGTATCGGGCGACGAGCTGGTGCGCCCGGGCCATCAAGGCATCGTCGGACCGAGCGCCCTTTTTGTCCTTGGCTTCCAGCCTGGCCAGCATCTTGTCGACCCAGGCGGTCTCCTCGGCCCGGGAGAACTGGCTCGGGATGAGAACGACGACCGTCTCACCCTCGCGGTAGGCGGCAACCGTCCGGCGTCGGCGCTCACTGCGCCGCACCTCAACGACGGGCGTCCGCTGGTCCGCCATCGATGGCAGGTTCAGCTCACGCCGGCGGTGACGTTCAGCCGGTTCATGCGTTGGACGGTAGCGGGCGGAGTGCAGGGGTGCGCAAGACCTGTCCCACGCCTTTTTTCTTCGCAAAACTCGGGTAAAGGACAAAAGCGCCGAAGATCATCTCGGGCCCGCCCGGCGTGTCCCGGCGTACCTGACATATCCGAAGACGTGGGGAAGGCACACTTCCGGGCGAGCCTGTCGCATATGGGCGGGCGAAAGGGTCAACAGGAGGACATCGTGGCTGAAGAGATGTACAACGGGTACTGCGTGAAGTGCAAGGAGAAGCGCGACTTCAAGGGCACCGTTACTGTCTCGAAGACCGGAATGAGGATGGCGAAGGGCCCCTGCCCCGTCTGCGGGACCACGGTGAACCGCATTCTGGGCAAGGCCTGACAGCATCTGACTTTCCGGGCCTCGGCTGTCACTTCTTCGACAGCCGAGGCCCGAGCCCTGTGGATAACCCGCTGATTTCTGTGGATAACCCGACGTGGGTTGTGCATAACCTGTGGATCAGCGGGTGGCGGGGACGGCGTACGCGTCAGGATTCTCGGCGTGAGCCATCGCCGCCAGCCTCGGCCGCTCCTGATTCCGGGCGTACGCCCGCTGTGGCGGGACCGTCGCCGGGTGCAGCTCGGACTGGATGAACGCCGGGCGGTCGTCCTCGAATTGGCGCATCCGTCGGCCGGTCGGCTGCTCGACCTCCTCGACGGCTCGCGTACCGAGCGAATGCTGCTCGATCAGGCGGCCGTCTTCGGCATGGACGAGGACGCCACGCGTACCCTCCTGAACGATCTCATGGAGCGCGGCCTGGTGATCACCGCGGACGCCTTGCTCCCGGCTGGTCTGCCGAGTGCGGACCGGGAGCGGCTGAGCGCGGAGGCGGGCGCGCTGGCGTTGGAGCAGCCGGCGCGGACGCCGGCCGAGGTGCTCCGGCGACGGGCGAGATCCCGCGTCGTGATCGGCGGCGGCGGGCGGCTGGCCCAGACGGTGGCCGGCGGACTGCGCGAGGCGGGTGTGCGGCGAGTGGCTCAGGCGACCGAGCCGCAGTCGCTGCTTCCCGATCGCGCCGGTGGCCCCCGCGTACGCGTCGGCGGGGTGGCCCTGCGGGTGGAGATCTCCGGCGGGCGGCTGCCGGTGGCCCGTTCCCTACCGCTCCTCCTCGTGACGGTACGCGAGGCCGCAGTGACCGTCGGCCCGATGGTCGTCGCAGCTCACGGCCCCTGCCTGCGATGCCTGGGACTGCATCGGGTCGACCGCGACCCCCGCTGGCAGCAGGTCGAGTCACAGTTACCAACTTCGATCGATGTCGAGCCACCGTGCTCGGCCGTAACGGTGCTCGCCGCAGGCGCCCGCACGATCGCCGAGGCACTCACCATCCTCGACGGGGGGCCATCCGCGCTGATCGGGGCTAGTGTGGAGATCTCCGGCGCCGACGAGATCCGCCGACGGCGATGGGAGCGGCATCCCGCCTGTGCATGTCCGCCGTGAGGATGTCGAACCGATGACGAACGATCGGATAGGGGAGAATGGCCCGGTGACCGACATTCCACGCCGAGCCGTCGCCCGCACCGCCAAGCTCGCGTCCCTGCCTCTCGGCTTCGCGGGGCGTACCGTTCTCGGATTCGGCAAGCGGGTCACCGGGATGGCGGCCGACGTCGTGGCGGCCGGGATCCAGGAACGGACCGCCGAGCAGCTGTTCAGCGTACTGGGGCAGCTCAAGGGCGGTGCGATGAAGCTCGGGCAGGCGCTGAGCGTCTTCGAGGCCGCCCTGCCGGAGGAGTTGGCCGGCCCGTATCGGCAGGCCCTGACCAAGCTGCAGGAGGCGGCTCCGCCGCTGCCGGCCGCCAGTGTCCACAAAGTTCTCGCCGACCAGCTCGGCCCCGAATGGCGCGGGCTGTTCAAGGAGTTCGACGACCATCCGGCCGCCGCGGCGAGCATCGGCCAGGTCCACCGAGCCGAGTGGAAGGTGCCACGCAAGCGCACCGGGCTGCCGGTCGCGGTGAAGGTGCAGTACCCCGGCGCGGGCGACGCCCTGATCGCCGACCTCGCGCAGTTGGCCCGGTTCTCCGCCCTCTTCGGCGTGATCCAGCCCGGCCTCGACGTGAAGCCGCTGGTCACCGAGTTGAAGGCACGCGTAGTCGAGGAGCTCGATTACGACCTCGAAGCCGCCTCGCAGACCATCTTCGCCGAGGCGTACGCCGACGACGAGGAGTTCCACATCCCGCGAGTGCTGATGAGCGCACCCCGGGTGCTGGTCACCGAGTGGATCGAGGGCACTCCCCTGTCGGCGGTCATCAACTCCGGCACGGTGGGCGACCGGGACCGGGCAGGCGAACTTCTGGCGACCTTCGCCTTCTCCGCGCCGCAACGGGCGGGCATGCTGCACGCCGACCCGCACCCGGGCAACTTCCGGCTCATGCCGGACGGTCGGCTCGGCGTCATCGACTTCGGCGCGGTGGCCCGCCTCCCCGGTGGACTGCCCGAACCGATCGGGCGGCTCACCCGGCTCGCGCTCGACGGCGACGCCGACGGCGTACTGGCCGGGCTGCGTCAGGAGGGGTTCGTCAAGCCTGACGTCGACATCGACGCTCCGGCCATCCTCGAGTGGATCGAGCCGATGCTGGAACCCCTGCGGGCCGAGGAATTCCGGTTCACCCGGTCCTGGCTGCGGGGCGAGGCGGCCCGGATCGCCAGCCCGAAGAGCCCGGCGTACGCGATGGGTCGGCAACTCAACCTGCCCCCGGCGTACCTGATGATCCAGCGGGTGACCATGGGAACCATCGGCGTGCTCTGCCAGCTGGAGGCCAAGGCCTCGTATCGCGACGTGATCGCCGACTACCTACCCGGGTTCGCCGAGTCCGAACCCGTCTGAGTCACGACGAAGAAGGCGCCCGGCCCCTCGTGAGGGACCGGGCGCTGCCGTGTTGTCGTCTATCGACGGATCAGAAGGAGCCCGACTGGCGGGCCTGCTTACGCAGTGCCTTCATGGCGATGCGCTTCGCGGTGCGGGGTGCCTCGGCCTGAGGCCCGGGCATTCGCGCCCGCGTCAGCGCTTCATCCATTAGATACATCTCGACGATTCCGGTGTTCGGGTTCATTTCCTTCTCTTCTCTCTTACTTGTTTCTTCGGATGTAGCCGGTAAGACCCGGCTGGGTTGGTGCTTCGCTGCTCAGTACGCCGGTTCAGGCGGCCAGACGGACCGACTCGCGGCCGGTGACCGTCGCCACCCGGGCGACCGTCTCGGCCCGCAGGTCGGCGTCCCGGGCGAGGTCCTCCTTGCGCGGACGGCCACGAGGACGCTTGCGCGCCACGATCGCACCGCGGTCGAAGATCTCACCACCCCAGACACCCCAGGGCTCGGCCCGCTCCAGCGCGCCCGCCAGGCACTCGGCCCGCAGCGGGCAGTCGCCGCAGAGGGCTCGGGCCAGCTCCAGCTCGGCCGGAGCGTCGGCGAACCACAGGTCGGGGTCGAACTTCCGGCAAGGCAGCTCCGCACCCAGCTCGACGGGGACGTCGAGAGCTGGGGCCAACGCCAGACTCATAGTCCTACTCACCTCTTCTTCCTTCTCGGGGGGTTCTCCCCCTGGGGGTGGCCGTGATGGCAAATAAATAAGGCCGCGGATCCCGGTGTGCGGGTTCCGCGGCCTCAAGGTGAGCCGATGGTCTGTTTTTTAGACCGGCCTACCTCGAGGCGGAACACCGCGGAGTCCATCGACCTTGGTCGACTTGAACTCCGGCTTGCTCGCGTAGCCGCCGCGCGGGCCCTGCACCTGGATCTGCTCCGGGTTCAGGACGGTTTGCGGCTGCAGCGCTGCCATCGGAGACACTCCTCCGATGACGTGACCCGGCTTGCGGGTCATCAACAGATCGCCACCCAGGCTCGGCTGGGCGATGGTGGTCAGACTGATGCCACCGTTCGGCGCGCAGGCAGAAGCGAGCATCGGCAGCTGCTGCGGCGTCGTCATCCACGTCGTCAGAACCACCTGGCTCACCTCCTTACTGCTCTTCACGATCGGCTCTCGCCGACTCGCGCTCGGGTCTTACTCCAAGGGCAGGAATCGTCCCGCCGCTCGAACTGGTGTGACCGAAGGTTATTCCGCCTGCTAGAGCAGGCGCAAATGATTTTACGGTTCCGTTGCCAAGTTTTTTTCGCCGACAAGATCGTCGACGTCCGCTCCGTTGAGAAGCGCCAATGTCGCGGCACCATAGAGCTCGATCTTCCGGGGTCCGATACCGGCGATGCTCAAGAGGTCATCGGTGCTGGTGGGACGGCGTTCGGCCAGCGCCGTGAGGGTCGCGTCGGTGAACACCACGTACGCCGGGACACCCTGTTCGGTGGCGACTCGCAACCGCCACTCGCGAAGTCGTTCGAAGAGTTCTTCGTCGAGATCCGACGGGCAGGTCTGGCACCGGCCGAGCTTGCGTTCGGAGCCGCCGAGCAGCGTCGCGCCGCAGACTCGGCAGGAGACGGCGATCGCCCGCCGCCGGTCGACCTTCGACGGGCCCTTGCGCTGTGCCGGAGCGTCCGAGCCACCGAGCTGAGGAAGAAACCGGCACGGCTTGCGCGCTCGGCCGCCGGGCGACCGGGACTGCCCGTAGCTGAGCCACAGCCAATGCCGGGCCCGGGTGACGCCGACGTAGAGCAGCCTGCGCTCCTCCTCCACCGCCTGCGGCGTCTTCGCGTACGCGGTGGGCAGGGTGCCCTCGACGAGCCCGACGAGGAAGACGGCGTCCCATTCGAGGCCCTTGGCAGAATGCAGGCTGGCCAGCGTGACGCCCTCGACGGTCGGGGCGTGCTGGGCGTCCGCCCGGCGGCCGAGTTCCTCGGTGAACTCCAGCAGCGTCGGCGAGCCGATCTCCTGGGCGAGCCGGTGCAGCGCCGCCAGCGCCTCCCACCGCTCCCGGGCCGCTCCACCGGACGGCGGCTGCGACGGCTCCCAGCCCAAGCCGCGGAGCACCGCCGCGACCGCGTCCGGCACCGAACCCTCCAGCTCGCCGCGGGAGGCCGAGCGCAACGCGATCATCGCCTGGCGTACCTCGGCGCGCTCGAAGAACCGCTCCCCTCCGCGTACGACATAGGGAACGCCCGCAAGCGCGAGCGCCTCTTCATAGGCCTCGGACTGGGCGTTGGCCCGGAAGAGCACCGCGATCTCCGCCGCCGAGACGCCCGAGGCGATCAGTTCCGAACAGCGGGCCGCGACCGCGGCCGCCTCGGTGGGCTCGTCGGCGAACTGCCGCACGTCCGGCGCGGGACCGTCGGGCCGCTGACCCACCAGGTCGAGACGCAGTTTGGCCTCGACCCCCGAGGCCTGGCGGATCACGGCGTTGGCGAGGCCGACCACCTGCGGGGTGGACCGGTAGTCGCGGACGAGCCGCACCACGGTCGCGTCGCGGAACTGGCGCGCGAAGTCGATGAGGTAGCCGGAGGTCGCCCCGGTGAACGAGTAGATCGTCTGAGCCGCGTCGCCGACGACGGTCAGATCACGGCGGCCACCGAGCCAGGCGTCGAGCAACCGCTGCTGAAGCGGGTTGACGTCCTGATACTCGTCCACCACGAAATGGCGGTACTGCGACCGGATCTGCTCGGCGACGTCGGCGTGCTCCTCGATCCCCCAGACGATCGCGCGCAGCAGGTCCTCGAAGTCCATCGCCCCGGCAGTGCGTTTGGCCTGCTCGTATGCCGTGAACACCTTCGCCGTCTCGGCGGCGGGCAGGGGCGTCTCGCGTTGCGCCTTGGCCGCCGCGACCTCGTACTCGCTCGGCTCCACCAGACTGGACTTCGCCCATTCGATCTCGGCCGCGAGGTCGCGGGCGGTGGTGCGGTCGGCTCGAACCCCGGCGCGGGCGGCCGCCAGCGTCACCAGCCGGGCCTTGCTGTCGATGAGCTCGGGCATCTCGCGGCCACGCAACAGACGCGGGGCGAAGTAGCGCAACTGCCGCAGCGCAGCGGCGTGGAAGGTGCGGGCCGACACCCCGGTCGCACCCAGCGCGGCCAGCCGTTCGCGCAGCTGGGCGGCGGCCCGGGCGGTGAAGGTGACGGCGAGCACATGGCGGGCCTGAACCTGCTCCTCGACCACCCGATGGGCGATGCGATGGGTGATCGCCCGCGTCTTGCCGGTGCCCGCGCCGGCGAGGATGCAGACCGGACCGGCCGGGGCGGTCACCGCCGCCAGCTGCTCCGGATCGAGACCACGCAGTGGATCATGCCGTCCTGAGTCACCTGCCACAGCGTGCAATCATTCCAGGCGGCTCTGACGTTACGTCCGTCAGACACCCCCGCGGACATCCCTCGCAGAAAGGCCCGTCGATGTTGACGATGTACTCCACCACCTGGTGCGGTTACTGCCACCGGCTCAAGTCGCAGCTGGACCGCGAGGGAATCGGCTACACCGTCGTCGACATCGAGCAGGACCCCACCGCCGCCGAGTTCGTGATGAGCGTCAACGGCGGCAACCAGACCGTACCCACAGTGCGGTTCGCCGACGGCACGACGATGACGAACCCGAGCATCGTTCAGGTCAAGGACCGCCTCGGCGTGTAGCGCCACCAGCTGCTGTCGGGTTCCCGGCCCATCCCGGTACGCGCGGCGTACCGAGCGGTAACCGCAGACTCGGCCTATGCTCTGTCCTCGGTCACTGTGCGTGCCCGGACCGTCGCTGTCCCAGGAAGCCACCGGCCTTGGGAAGCCCGCGACGGCCACGGGTCAGTGCTACGCACGTGAGGAGGTCCCGCCCCGATGCAGCGAACGCCGAGCCCGGTGATGCGCCGGCGACGCCTCGGCCTGGAGTTGCGGCGCCTGCGCATCGCCGCCGGCCTCACCGGCGATCAGGTCGTCGAGCAGGTCGGCTGGGCCGCGAAGTCGAAGTTGTCCCGGCTGGAGAACGGCAAGAGCCGGCCGGACCTGGCCGACATCCTCGATCTGCTCGACCTCTACCAGGTACGCGGAGAGAGCCGCGACGAGCTGGTCGCCATCGCACGCGAAGCCGGCAACACCCGCTGGATCCGGGCGTACGCCGTGATGACCGCCCGGCAGCGTGGTTATGCCGAGCTGGAGGGCGGTGCCACCGACATCCGGGAGTACGCCGCCGCCACCATCCCGGGACTGCTCCAAACGCCGGAGTACGCCCGCGTGCGCATCATGTCCTCGCGCCCCCTCCAGACGTTGCCGAGTCAACGGGACCACGACGAGGACCGTCATGATCCCCAGGCCGAGGTGGACGCGCGGATGGCCCGGCAGAGCATCCTCACCCGGGCCACCGACCCACCGGCGTACGAGGCGATTCTCGACGAGGCGGCGCTAGCCGGGCGAAGCGCGCCAGCTGAGGTCCTTTCTGGACAGATCCACCACCTTCGCGCGGTGGCATCGTTACCGAACGTAACTTTGCGGGTGCTGCCCCGCGAGGCTCAAGTGGGCGAGTTCTTCCAACCGCAGCATGGTTTCTCGATCTACACCTTCGCCGATCCGGGCGACCTGCCGACGGTCGCCGTGGAGGCTCTTGCGAGTGATCTGACCCTCACCGACAGGACTGCGGCCAGCAGATATGCCAAGGTTTACGAATGGTTGCGGTCGGCCGCGCTCGACCCGGTGGCGACTGTGGACTGGCTTAGCCGGCATGTCAACGCGACGCGCTGACATCCGCTGAACGATCTGCGGCACTTCACCCGAACGGGCGGGCCTGAACCCCGATCGGGGTGAAGTCCTTGTTAACGCTCCGTGGTTTACCGCACCATAGTCCTCACCACTCGTGGAAGTTCCACCGATGGATCTCCCTCGAGCACCCTCCGCCGCCCTGGGCAGACACACGGAGAGACGTCGCATGCGGTACCTCATAATCCGGACCGAAGTCAGGCCGGTAGACCTGGACGACCTCAACACGCTCTGGTCGGAGGACGCACCACTACGCGACGAGACCGAATCACCGGAGCCACGCAGGCAGACCGCCGAGGCGGATTCGCTCGAAGCCGCTCTGCGCCTCGCTCGCGCCCTCGCCTCCGTCGGGGCGGTCCGCGCCGGCCGCCAGCGGGTCAAAGTCCTCAAACTCGGCCAACCGCGCCTGATCTGACGCAAATCACTCACGTCTGAGTCCAGCCGGCCCCCGCCCCCTCGGCAGCGGGGCTTTTTAAACAGCTCTTTTGAAAGAACCCTTTAATCGCGTACGCTGAGGGCATGGCCGAGTGGCGAATGCGCGAACACACCGATCCTCAGGCGCTCCGGGCGCTGGCCCATCCGCTGCGGATGAAGCTGCTCCAGGAGCTGGCGCTGCGAGGCCCGGCGACCGCCACCGAGCTGGCCGAACGAGTCGGCGACACCGCGCCGAACTGCTCGTGGCACCTGCGCCAGCTGGCGAAGTACGGCTACGTCGAGGACGCGCCGGGCGGTCAGGGCCGCCGGCGCCCGTGGCGGTTCGTGCCGGCCGGCAACCGCTGGGGCACGCCCGGTGAGCCGCCGGAGGTCACCGCGGCCGGCGACGCGGTGTCCGAGGTCATGCTCCAGTACGAGGTGGGCGAGCTGCGCTCCTGGCGCGAACGCCGAGGCAAGCACGACGCCGAATGGCGGCAAGCCGCGTTCTTCGATCAGAGCGTCACCTGGCTCACCCCCGATGAACTCGACGAGATCGGGGCGAAGGTTCAGGAGATGTGGCTGCGCCACTTGGACCGGCTCGCCGATCCCGCACTCCGCCCCGACAACGCCCGCCCCATCCGGTTGCTCGCCTGGGGCATCCCGGCCGAGCACTGAGCGAAGGAGACCCACGCGCATGCGCACCGTGCTGCGACGACCCGCCTTCCGGCTGCTGTTCGCCGGTCTCTTCTTCAGCATGACCGCCGAATCGGTGCTGCTCCTGGCGCTGGGCATCTGGGTCAAGGACATGACCGGCTCCGACAGCCTCGCCGGCGCCACGTTCTTCGCCCTGGTCGCCCCGATCGTGCTCGCGCCGTTCGTGGGATTCGTCGCCGACCGCTTCAAGCGCCGGCCCTTCCTCATCGCGACGAACCTCTTCTCCGCGGCCATCCTCGCCCCGCTGTTCGCGGTCCAGGATCGCGGCACGCTCTGGATCATCTACGCGGTCGCGGCGGCGTACGGGTTGTCGTTCATCGCCGTCGGCGCGGCGCTCAACGGCCTCATCAAGGAAGTCATCCCGGCGGAAGAGCTAGGCGAGGCCAATGGTGCGCTCCAGACCGTGAAACAGGGCCTCCGCCTGTTCGCGCCGCTGCTGGGCGCCGGCCTCTACACGGCCTTCGGCGGCTGGGCTCTGGCCAGCCTCGGCATCACGGGCTTCCTCATCGCGGCGGGCGTCATCACCGCGCTGCACGTTCAGGAAGATCAGCCGGTACGCACAGAGCAGCGCTGGATGTCAGAAGTCACGGCCGGGGTGCGCCAGCTGTTCGGCCAGCCGGGCCTGCGGCTGGCGGTGCTCGGCACCACGCTCGCCATCTTGGTCTTCGGCCTCGGCGAATCGGTCTTCTTCGCCTTCAACGACCAGGGCCTGCACAAACCGGCGGCATTCCTCGGCGTGCTGATCAGCGTCCAGGGCATCGGCGGCCTGCTCGGCGGTCTGACCGCCGCCGCCGTGATGCGCCGCGTCGGCGAGGTCGGCACGGTCGCGGCCGGACTCATCTTGTTCGTCCCGATGTACCTGGTCGGCGCGCTCTACCAGAACGTCTGGGCCGCCTTCCCGGCGATGGTGCTGTGCGGTTTCGGCCTGCCCTACCTGATCGTCGGCTTGCAGACGCTGTTGCAGCGCACGACGCCCGGCGAGTTGATGGGGCGTACGTCGGCGGCGATGGACGCGCTGATCAGCGGCCCCCAGGCGCTCTCCATCGGAGCCGGCGCGATCCTCGTCGGACTGGTCGACTACCGCATCCTGCTCGGCGTGATGGCGTTCGTCGTCTCGATCGCCGGCACCTGGGTCTGGGCGGGACGGCGGCTCACCCCACCGGCCGCCGCCACACCTACCCCGTCGGCCGAGGAACCCGTGCTGCTTACCGAAGATCGAGCCAACGCTGGATGAGAAACGTCGAGATCGCCGCCTTCATCGGCAGCATGATCTCGGCCCCCTCGGGATCGGCCATCGCCGCCTCGATCTCGGCCCGGGTGAACCAGCGCGCGTGGACGATCTCGCTCGGATCGGTGACGATCTCGGCGTCCGGGTCGGCCTGCGCCAGATAGCCCAGCATCAGCGAGCGCGGGAACGGCCACGGCTGGCTGCAGATGTAGGTGATGTCGAAGATGTCGACACCGACCTCTTCGCGTACCTCACGGGCGATGGCCGCCTCACCGGACTCGCCTGGTTCGACGAACCCGGCCAGCGTCGAGTACCGCTTGCGAGCCGCCTTCGCCCACATCGCATTGCTGCCGAGCAGGGCCCGGCCCTCGGGGCCCGGCCGTCCATCGTGGACGAGGATGATCGACGCGACGTCCGTACGCGGGAAGTGCTGGGTTCCGTCCGGCTCCCGCCGGACCCACCCCCCGTCGGTGACCTCGGTCTTCTCCCCCGTCGACGGCGAGTAGAGGTGGTCGCGATGCCACTTGATCAGCGCGACCGCCTCGGTGAACAACCCGGCGTCGAAGTCGGAGAGCGCCTCACCGATCTCCCACAGGTGCACCGGCTCGCCCAGCAGCTCGGGAGCCTCGCCGGTGACCGCCTCGGGAACGAGGTCCGCGTCGATCGCGAAGTACGGCTGCTCGCCGGCCAATCCGAGGAACAGCCGGTCACCCTGCGGAGCCTGCGCGGAGGGCAGCAGGACCAGCTGCCCGTCGCGTACCAGGGCCTTGTCGTCCGGGCCGATGACCAGCACGAGCCCGCGTTCCCACGCCTCGGCCAGCGCTTCCGGATCGCGCCGGAGGTGCGCCGCCCGGTCGATGGTCGACCGGGACAGCGGAGGCAGATCTACCACTGGACTCATTCCGAGACGGCCGGCTGGACCGTCACCGGCGAGATCGCCGCCAACGAGTCCTCCACGACCTTCGCGTCACCGAGGACGACCACGACGCCCTTGGCCGGGCCGAGGTACTTCTCCGCCGCCGCGGCGACGTCGGCGATCGACGCCTCCGCCAGGCGGGCCGAGTGCTCGGCCAGGAAGTCCAGCCGCAGGCCGTAGCCGGCGTACGTGCTGGCCAGGCCGGCCAGCCCGCTCTGGGTCGACATGCCCAGCTGCAGCGTGCCCAGGGCGTACTGCCGGGCCTGCTCCAGCTCGGCCGTCTCGACCGGGGTGGTCGAGATCCGGCCCAGCTCGTAGAGCGTCTCGACGAGCGCGGGCGCGGTGACCTCGGTGGCCACCTCGGCGCTGACCAGCAGGGCGGAACCGGCGATCGAGTGGTCGATCAGCGAGTGCGGGCCGTAGGTGTATCCCTTGTCCTCGCGGATGTTCTCCACCCAGCGGCTGGAGAAGTAGCCGCCGAAGACCAGGTTCGCCAGCTGCAGCGCGGCGTGGTCGGGATGCTTGCGCGGAACGGCCGGCAGCGCGATCCGCAGCGACGACTGAACCGAGTCGGGCCGGTCGGCGAGCAGCAGCGGCCCCGGCACCAGGGCCGGCGTGGGCGGCAGTTGGACCGGGTCGCCGTTGCCGGTCCAGTCGCCGAGCCGGCGCTCGGCCACCTCGATGACCTTCTCCGGATCCAGGTCGCCGACGAGGATCAGGTGAGCGCCGAACGGGTGCAGCCGGGCGGCGTGCAGATTCAGCAACTGGTCCTGACCGACCGCCTGCGCCTGCGCGACGGTGGGCGTCTGGACGGCGTACGGGTGGTCGGCGTACATGCGCTTCAGGAGCGCGACCCGAGCCAGGTGGGACGGCTGGGACTGGGCGATCTGGATCCGGTCGACCAGGCGGGCCCGCTCGGTCTCCACTTCGGACTCCGGATAGGTCGCCCCGGTCAGCACCTGGGCGAGGATCTCCATCAGCCGGTCCAACCCGGACGCCAGCGAGTTGCCCGAGATCATCGCCCGGTCCGGGTCGACGCCCGCGCCGAGCGCGCCGCCGACCGCCTGCAACTCGGCCGCGATCTGCACGGTCGTCATCGTCGGCGTACCGGAGAAGAGCGTGTTGGCCAGCAGCGCGGACGAGGCGAGATCGGTGCCCGCGAACGGGACCCGGAGCCGCACCTCCACGAGCGGAACGGCCGCACGCCGGATCGCGATCACGGTCAGCCCGTTCGCCAGCGTCTTCTCCGCCTGCGGCGGGAGCGTCAGCGGCCGGTTGGGGCCGAGGTCGGGAAGCGTGTGGGTCACTGCTCGTCTCCTTGGGCTGCGCCGTTCGCGCCGCTACCGGCGCCGGGGATGACCTCGACGGACGCGCGCCGGTTCGGGCGCAGCGCTGCCGCGGCGGTGACGATCTGCTCCTCGGTCACCGAGGAGATCAGATGAGGGAGCTCGTTGAGCAGCTTCGCGTCGCCGCGCTGCTGCTCCAGGACGGCCATCCGCAGGGCGCGGTTGAGCGCTGCGTCGTTGTCCCGCAACAGGTGCGTGGCCATGCGAGCCTGGGTCCGGGCGAGCTCGCCGGCGGCGAGGCCGTCGGTGGCGAGCCGATCCAGCTCCTCGTCGACGGTCGCGAGAACCCGGTCGACGTTGCCGCCCGGCGGCAGGTGCGACTGGAGCACCAGCGCGGTGGGGTCGCGCACCTCGAACGGTTCGCCCATGAAGCCGATGTAACCGCCGACGCTGGTCACCGTGCGGTCCTTCAGCACCAGCCGCTCGACCAGCCGGGAGGCATCTCCGTCAGTCAGTACCTCGGCAAGAACCACGTACGCCAGGTAGCCCTCCGGGTCCTTGGTGGGGTCCGGCACGCGCCAGGCCGAGGCCACCGCAGGGAGCGGGGCGAGCCGGTCGGTGTAGGTCTCCCGGCGCTCGCTGGTGAGATCGGGCTCGGTGAAGTCGGGGCGTACCGGGGCGGGGCGCGCCTCGACGTCGCCGAAATGCTTCTCGATGAGCTTGCGGGTCTCGTCGACGTCGAGGTCGCCGGCGACTGAGAGCACGGCGTTGCCACAGGCGTAGAAGCGCTGGAAGAAGTCGGCCGCGTCGGCCACCGTCGCCGACTCCAGGTCACCGAAGGACCCGTAGCCGTCGTGCGCGTTCGGGAACGTGTCGAACATGACCGGCGGCAGCTTGAGCCAGGGGAAACCGCCGTAGGGCCGGTTCAGCACGTTGACCCGGATCTCCTCCTTGACGACGTCGACCTGATTGCGCAGGTTCTCCTCCGTCAGGCGCGGCCCACGCATGCGGTCGGCCTCCAGGAAGAGCGCCCGCTCGAGCGCGTTGCTCGGCAGGGTCTCGAAGTAGTCGGTGTAGTCCAGGTGGGTCGACCCGTTGAAGGTGCCGCCCGCCCCCTGGACGTGCCGGAAGTGCGCGAGCTTCTCCAGGTTGGCGCTGCCCTGGAACATGAGGTGCTCGAAGAGGTGCGCGAAGCCCGTGCGACCCTCCGGCTCGGAACGGATGCCGACGTCGTAGACGACGGCCACACCGATCACCGGGGCGCTGGCATCCGGGGCCAGAACCACCCGCAGGCCGTTCGGAAGAGTGAACTGTTCGACGGGATAGCGGGTGCGCGGGATCTCGATCGCCAAAGCCACCCCCCGACCCTAGCGCAGACTTCTCCGCGTCAAGCCTTGCGGCGGAAGGCGTACGCGACGAGCCCCGCGAGGAAGATCACGAGGGGCAGGACGACGAGCCAGCGGCGCCAGTCACGGCTGTCCGTGAGGGCGACCCCGACCGGGCGCTGCTCCGGCCCGACGACGACGTGCGAGGCGCTCGGCGACACGCCCGGCGCGGCGGTCGCCCCGGCCAGCGCGGCCCTCAGGTTCAGCACACCCGCGCCGAACTGGCTGTCCGGGCCGACCGGGCCCTTGTCGGTGGCGGTCTCCCGCAGCCGGTCGGCGACCTGCTCGGCCGACATCTGCGGGTACGCCGACCGCACGAGCGCGGCCGCACCGCAGAGCAGTCCCGTGCCGGTGGCCCCGGTCTGCAGCCGATAGCCGCCGCCGGAGGTGGCGGAGATCAAATCGACCCCCGGTACGCCGACGCCGCTGGTCTGGCGGCTGGCCGGAGTCACGGCGACGTTCCCGGCGCGGTCGAGCGGGATGGCGGTCAGTACGCCGAGGATGGACGACGGCCACGGCGAGAACGTGGCGTTGGGCACGTCGCCGTCGGCTGCCACCACGAGAACGTCAGCCGCCAGGGCGTTCTCGACGGCCTCCCGCAACCGCGGGTTCGGCGCGACTCCCCGGCCGACGCAGACCACCTTGGCACCCTTGGAGACGGCCAGGTCGATGCCGGCTGCCAAGGCGGCGGGATCGCCCGCCTCGCCCGTCCGTGGTGCGAACGCGACCGGGAGGATCTGTGCGCCGGGTGCCACTCCGAGTACGCCGTCCGCCCCACCCGCGCCGTGACCGTGACCGGCCACCAGCGAGGCGAGCGCGGTGCCCCGCCCGTCGGAGTCCTTCGTCCCGGCGGTCTCCGTCCCTGGCAAGATCGAGCCCTGCAGGTCGGGATGGGTGGCGTCCACTCCGGAGTCCACGACGGCCACCACCACTCCGCCGCCCTTGGTGACGGCCTGCGCCGACGCCAGGTCCAGCGAGGACAGATACCACTGCTGGGAACGCACGCCGTCGGCGTACGCCGGCGTCGCCGTGGCCAGGCCGATCAGGCAGGCGGCGACCAGGACGAGGGTGCCACGCTTCGCTGACATCAACGACCGCCCTCCCGGCGGAACCAAGGGGTGAAACGAGGGTGTGGAGAGAGCACAGGCTACCCCTCGCGGGTGATCAACGGTGGGGGGCGTACACCTCGACGACGGCGCTCGTCGCGGGCAGGTGCGGGTGCCAGGGAATGAGCACGATCGCGCCCGCGATGGCAACACCGGCCGTCGCCACGGCCAGCACCACGAGGATTTCCCGAGTCGCCCCTTTCACAAGATCCATCGTGAGCGGCCGCCGCGAAAGGATCAGTCAGGAACCGGACGCCGTCGGTTATCCGGCTTCCGGCAACCCCGCGATCAGCTGGGTCAGCCCGGCCTCGTCCAGCAGGTCGACCGGGCGCACGGTCACCTTCTCCGCGACGTAGTAGAACGCCGCCCGGACCTTGGCCACCGGCACCCCGGCCAGCGAGGCCCAGGCCAGCCGGTACGCGGCCAGCTGTACCGCCGCCGCAGCCGCCGCGGTGCCGGCCGGGCGGCCACCGGTCTTCCAGTCGACCACGTCGTAGCTGCCGTCCGGCTCGGCGAACACCGCGTCCATCCGGCCCCGGACGACCACGCCGCCGAGGACCGTCGCGAACGGAACCTCCACTTCGAACGGCGTCCTGTCGGCCCACTCACCCGCGAGGAAGGCCTCCTGCAGGGCGGCCAGGCGGTCGTCGTCGGCCGCGTCCGCGTCGGCCGAACCGGGTAGTTCGTCCACGTCGAGGAGGCGATCCGCCCCGAAGCGCTGCTCCAGCCACAGGTGGAAGGCGGTGCCACGGCGTGCGTACGGGTTGGGGCGGTGCGGCAGCGGACGCCGGAGCGACCGGGCCAGATCCCGAGGATCTCGGCGCAGCATGACCAGCTGCGACACCGACAACTGCCGGGGCACCGGCACCTCGATGACGTTCCCGGTACGCCGTTGCAGCGCCCGCTCGGCGAGCAGCAGCTCGACCTCGCGTCCCCATCGCTGGGCCTGCTCGTCGGCGAACCCGGCGAGCCTTCGTTCGGCCTGCCGCCCGGTACGCGACAGCCCGTCCCCGGTGACGTCCAGGTAGGACCGGACGAGGTCGCCGGCCGCCGCGACCGCCGGCCGTCGCCGCCCCAACGGGTCGAGGGGCCACTCCATCTCGGCCGACGCGCCCAGCGCCGGGTTGACCGCGTCGGGGGCGGGCGGGGGCGCCCACATCTCGACGACGCCGTCGCCTTGGCGGCACAGTTCGGCGATCTCCTCCAGGAACGGCGAGGGCCCCCGCGGGCGTACGCCGTCCCCCCACCACGCGCCACTGGCCAGCAACCAGCGCCGGGGGCGGGTCACCGCCACGTACGCCAATCGCCGTTCCTCGCGTTCGTCGTGCTCGCCCCACTCGACCCGGAACGTGTCGACCGCGTCCCGCAGCGCCTTCTGATCGGCGTCCGGACCGGTGGGGACCTTCAGCGCGGGCAGCCCGTCGTGGTCGCCGCGCAACGGGAACGGCAGTACGCCGAGCCCGTCGAGGTAGTGGTCACTGTTCTTCGTCTTCCCCGGCCACACGCCCTGGGTCAGCCCGGCCACTGCCACGAGATCCCATTCGAGGCCCTTCGCCGCGTGGGCGGTCAGCAGCTGGACCGCGCCCTCGACGACCTCGACCTCACCCGGGGCGAGCCCGCGTTCTTCCTCCTCGGCGGCGCGCAGATAGGCCAGGAACGCCGACAGGGTGGCTCCCTCCGTCTCGGCCGAGAACCGGGCCGCGACGTCGCCGAAGGCGTCGAGGTGGGCCCGGCTCAACGCCGACTCGCCGCCCCGCAGGAGGACTTCGACTTCGAGTCCGCTGACCCGTTCGATCTCCGAGATCAGGTCCGGTAGCGGCTGGTCGAGGTGCCGGCGCAGCTCGGCCAGCTCTTTGGCGTACCGGCGGAAGCGGATGTAGCCGTGCGTCGAGTAGGCCGCCGGGTCGCCGAGGTCGTCGAGCGCCTCGCTGAGCGCCGCCTCGTCCAGCCGGTCGGTGACCACCGGTTCGGGATCGCCTCTCCGGTCGGCCGCTATCTTGCGGGACCGCCGATGCAGCGCCACGAGGTCGCGCGGGCCGACCCGCCAGCGGGCTCCGGTGAGCATGCGCAACAGCGAGGCCCCGTCGGCGGGATCGGCCAGTACGCGCAAAGTACAGACCACATCGCGTACCTCGGGAGTGTCGAGCAGGCCGCCGAGGCCCACCACTTCGACGGGCAGTCCCCGCGCCCGGAGCGCTTGCTCGATCGGTTCGATCTGGGCGCGTACGCGGACGAGGACCGCCGTGGTGGGTGGCGGTGCCGACACGCCTGCTCGCTCGGCTTCGTCGGCGACTTCCTCCCAGATCTCGTCGATCCGGCGCGCGATCCACTCCGCCTCGTCCTGCAGGGTCGGTGTCAGTGCACAGTGGACGAACCCGGTACGCCCGTCGCCCCGCAGCGCGGTCACCCGGGCGCCCCGCTGCCGCAGCGGCTCGGAGACCGCGTTGGCGACGTGCAGGATCTGCTGCCGATTCCGGAAGGACCGGCTGAGCGCCATCACCTGGGCGGGCGATCCATCGGCTTGGCGGAAGTCGTCGGGGAACCGGTCCAGCGTCCCCGCACTCGCCCCCCGCCAGCCGTAGATGGACTGGCCGGGATCGCCGACCGCCGTCACCGGATGACCGCCGCCGAACAACGAACGCAGCAGCACCACCTGGGCGTGACTGGTGTCCTGATACTCGTCCAGGAGCACCACGGCGAACCGCTGCCGCTCGATCGCGCCCACCTCGGAGTGATCGCGCGCCACCTTCGCCGCTCTCGACAGCTGGTCGCCGAAGTCCATCGCCTCCAACGCCGCTTTGCGTTGTGCGTACAAGCGGATCATCGGCATGAGCGCGAGTCGAGCCCGCTGGGTGCCGAGGAGAGCTTGGACCGGAGCGTAGACGCGGCCCGGCAGGCCGGTGAGCTCGGCCGAGAAGCGGCCGGTCCACGCGGACAGCTCGTCGGGGCCCACCAGGTGCTCGGCCATCTCCGCGGCCAGGTCGAGGACGGCCTTGGTGACCGTGGACTTGGCCTTGTCCACCGCGGTCATGTCGCCGTCGTACGCCGCGACCACCTCGTCGGCGAGCTGCCACGCGGCGGCCTGGGAGAGCAGCCGCGCGCTGGGCTCGAACCCGGCGCGCAAACCGTGCTCGGCGACCACCCGGGCGGCGAAGGAGTGATAGGTGGAGATGGTCGGCTCGCCCATGCTGCGCTGGGGACCGGGCTCAGGCATGCGACGGCGCAGCTGACCCAGCCGCAGCCGGACCCGATGGGCCAGCTCACCGGCGGCCTTGCGGGTGAAGGTGAGGCCGAGGATCTGCTCCGGGCGGACGTGCGAGTTGGCGACGAGCCACAGTACGCGCGCCGCCATGGTCTCGGTCTTGCCCGATCCCGCGCCCGCCACCACCAGCAACGGAGCGACCGGCGCGGCGATGACCCGGGCCTGCTCGTCGGTCGGCCGGGTGAGTCCCAGCCGGGTCGCGAGCTCGTGCGGGGTGAACCGGGGGCCGGAGTCGAACACCGTCACGGCTCGACCACCTGCCGTCCTTTGCCGGAGACCGGGCAGCTCGGCCGGACCGGGCAGACTCGGCACTTGTCGTTGGCCTTGGCCACGAAGGTGGACGCGGCCATCGTCGCCCCGGTCTTGCGGACCATCTCCGAGGCCCAGTCGGGGTTCTCGACCACGCCGATCGCCTCCTGGATCTGTTCGCGGGCGTCGCGACGATCCCCGCCGAGCTGCACGAGCGCGGCACCGCCGGACTCGCTGCCCTCCTCGAACGCGCCGGCCTCCACCGCCACCTGGTACGCCCCCAGCTGCGGATGCTCCGGCAACTCCTGCGCGGTGGCGACCGTACTGGCTCCGGTCTTGAGATCGATCACGACCAGCCGGCCCTGCTCGTCGACTTCGAGCCGGTCCACCCGGCCCTTGAGGTCGATCGGCCGAGCCTCGTCGTCGGTGACGCGGACGAGGAAGTCGCGTTCGATGGCGAGCAGCCGCCGTGGATTGCCGGTGATCCAGCGCACCAGCTTGTCGATCATCTGCTCGGCCTTGTGCTGCTCGCGGGGGGCGAGCCACTTGGCGGCCAGCTCGATCACGTCGAACCGCTCGTTGACGTATTCCATCAGCGCGGCCCGGTCGACGCTGACGTCGTCGGCCAGCATCGCCGCCGCGTGCACGAGGTTGCCCACGCCCTGGGCGAAACTGTCCGGCGCTTTGCCGCCGTGCCGTTCGAGCAGCCAACGCAGGCTGCATCGCAACGCGGACTCCATCGTGGACGGTGTGACCACAACCGGATCACCGTCGTCGGCCAGCGGGCGGTCGTCCGACAGCGGCGGCAGGCCCCACCACTGGTCCGGATGAGCCCCTGGTACGCCGGCCGCAGCGAGCCGTGCGAGCTGCACCGCTGCGGCGTCCCTGGTTTTCGGCGGAGTCTTCGGATCGGTCACTGCGATCCGCAACTCGGCGATCAGAGCGGGCAGGGTGAGCGCCCGCGGAGGCTTGGAAATCGGGAGGTCCTCGGCCTCCTCCGGCTCCCGTTCATCGGCCGCCGTGACGTCTTCGCCGGCCAGTTCGTAGAGGAACCGGCTCGGGCGCTCCTCGCCGCTGTCGCCGCCGACGGCACCCGTGTCGACCGCCGTCACCAGCAGCTTCGTCCGCGCGCGGGTGATCGCGACGTGGAACAGCCGCCGCTCCTCGTCAAGGAGGGCAGCCGACTGCGCGGTCACGACTTCCCGTTCGGTCTCCCCCGCTCGCTCGGCGAGTACGTCCACCAGCTGCTCGGAGCCGAGAAGACTGCCGCGCAACCGCAGGTCGGGCCAGATGCCCTCCTGCACCCCGGCGACCACCACCACGTCCCACTCCAGCCCCTTCGCCGCGTGCGCGGTGAGAAGGCGTACGGCTTCACCGCGGTCGGCGTTGGGCGCGAGGCTGTCCGCCGGCAACTGCTGACTCAGCACGTGATCGAGGAAGGTGTCGAGCTTCGCTCCCGGCAGCCGATCGGTGAATCGGGCGGCCGCGTCGAACAGCACCACGACGGCGTCGAGGTCCCGGTCGGCCGCCTCGGCCCGCCGCTGCTGATCCGGGCCGGTCGGCGGGGCAGTCGCCAGGGCCGACCAGCGTTCGGCGAGGCCACTGGCTCGCCAGACGTTCCACAGCACGTCTTCGGCCGTGGCGCCCGGTCGCGCCGCGACCTCCCGTCCGGTTGCGAGCAGCTGGGCGATTCGGCTCGCCGGTGCGGCCCACCGCTTGTCGATGACGGCGAGTTCAGTGGGATCACGCAGGGCGTCCACCAGCAGTTCCCCGCTCGGCCGGGGATCACCGGCGGCGTGGGCCAGCGCCCGCAAGCCCTGGCGCAGTCGGCGTTCGCCGAACGGGTCCGCACCGCCCAACGGCGAATGCAGCAACGCGACCGCCGTCTCCTCGGTCAGCTCCTCCGGCTTCAGCGCACACCTCAGGAGGGTGAGCAAGGGGCGGACGGCCGGTTGCTCGTGCAACGGCAGATCCTCCGCGAGCACCACCGTCGGCACACCGGCTTGACGGAGTCCTCGTTGCAGGCTGACCAGCTGGATCGCGGTGGATCGCTGGATCACCGCCATGCGTGACCACGGCACGCCTTCGACTAGGTGCGCTTCGCGGAGGCGATGCGCGATGTACGCCGCTTCGCTCGCCACGCTTCGGAGGCTCACCACCTCCAGGCCCTCCGCTGGCGCTTCCGCAGTCCGCGCTGGCGCTGTCGCTTTCGGCGCTGTCGCTTTCGGCGCTGTCGCTTTCGGCGCTGGATCAGGGTTCTCGGTCGAATCTTGGACCATGATTCGCCCCAGATCCCTGATCTGGCGCTGATCTTGCGCCGCGGCGGTGGGGGCAGCGGCAGCGGCAGCCGAGGTGACGCGCCGGTGCGACACGCCGACGCCCGCCGAGGCGCGAAGGCGTACGGAGATCCGGGCGGCGGCAGTGAGCAGCGGATCGGCCGCCCGATGGTTGACGCCGAGCAGCTGAACCGGCGCGTCCGCCCCGTCGGCTCGGCGGAAGGTGGCGGGGAACCGCCCGACGAGGGCCGGATCGGAACCCCGGAAGGCGAAGGTCGACGAGTCGGGATCGGCCAGCGCCACGACCGTCTTGCCGCTGCCGGCCACCAGGTCGAGCAGCTCCACCTGGGCGGGGTCGGTGTCGGCGTACTCGTCGACGTAGACCGCCTGAAGTCGCCGTCGCTCCGCCGTCAATCGGGCGGGGTCGTCGCGCAGCATCGCCGACGCCGCTCGCACCAGCTCCGCCGGGTCGTACGCCGCCGAGCTGCGCGTCGTCATCTCCCGCAGCGCCAGGACCTGCTCATACTCGGCGAGGAACTCGGCTGCCGCCTGCCAGTCGGCCCGGCCGTGGCGTACGCCGCGCTCCCGCAACCCGTTCGGCCCCAATCCGCGTTCGGCCGCTCGTTGCAGCAGATCGCGAAGCTGCTCGGCGAAGGCCCGCGTACGCAGAGCGGGGCGGACGTCGTCAGGCCAGGTGATCTCGCCGTCAGCCAGCAGTTCCCGGATGACGAGATCCTGCTCCGGACCGGTGAGGAGGCGGGGCGCGGGCTCGCCCCTAGTCGCAGCGGCGGCTCGCAGCAGGCCGAAGGCGTACCCGTGGAAGGTGCGCACCATGGGTTCGCGGATGACGCGGCGCTCGGCGATCGCGCTGACCCGGGCCTCGATCCGCCGTCGCAGCGACATGGCGGCCCGTCGCCCGAACGTCAGGACCAGTACGCCTTCCGGATCGTCGCCCTCGGTTATCCGCCGGGCGACCGATTCGACCAGCACAGTCGTCTTTCCCGTGCCCGGGCCGCCCAGGACGAGCAGCGGGCCGTCGCGATGCGCCACCACCCGCGACTGCGCCTCGTCGAGCACAGGCGCGCCGGCGCTGACGGCCGACGGCCGCACCAGCCGAAACGTGCTCATGGCTCGCCGGGTCACGGCTATATGCAACCACGCCCGTGCGACGGGCTCACGCACCCCGGCCCGGCTCCGTCCGCCCCGAGCCCTGCGAGGTTCGCCCCCGAGTCCCGCAGATCACGGTTACGCACGCCGAATCGGCGGCCGGAAGCATGCGTAACCGTGATCTGCGCGGAAACGAAGGTGGGCGAAAGGGGCAAAGGAGGAATCGCGCAAAAGGCCGATCGGCCCAGGCATGGCGGAGACCGGGCCGATCGGACCTATGACATCCAATAGCACTACGGAATCGGTTACAAGACCTTCGGGACAACTGTTTCCGTCGTCGCAGCCAAAAGACGCTCAGGAAGCCTGCGGGTAGGGCCAGGCGTTCGGGACGCACCCGTCGAGGCCGAAGTACTGCGGCATCATCGCCGGGGCGGGCCGACCGCGACCCGGGCAGCCCGCATGGCCGAATCCGAGGAAGTGGCCGACCTCGTGATTGACGACTAGATGCTGGTAGTCGCGCAGGTGGTCGGCGTACGGTGGGATCGCCAGCTGCCAGCGGCGCAGGTTGATGACCACGTTGCCGCCCGCGCGGCACGAGACCTCGCCGCTCGTCTGGATGCCCGCTGCGCCACAGATCTTGTCGACTGTGGCGGGGGTCGCGAGGCGTACCACGAAATCGTGCGGCTCGCCCGGGCCGACGCGGCGGAAACCCCAGCGTCCGTGGGCGGTCCAGCTACGCGGATCGGCCAACGTCGCCTCGACCGCAGCTGCGAAATCGGCCGCGTCCAGCCCCGTGTTCACCTCGACCGCGACCTGGTACGGATGCACCAGTCCGCGGCCCACGAGCGGTCCGTCGCCGGGTGCGATCACGAACGCGCCCCGTCCGCCCTTGGGCACGGCCGAGGTTTTGCGGGCGGCCGCGGTCACCACCGGCGCCGTCGGTGACGAGGTGGTTTCCATCACGGGTACGCCGGACGCACTTTCCGGATTCCGCGCGCTGCCTAAGGCGTACCCGAGGAAAGCAAGCAGGACCAGCGCGGACAGTGCGAGGCCGAAGACGCGGACCTTGTCAGTCACGCGGTTCGGGCTCGGCGGGGGTCTCCACCGGAGCCGGCTGGAGACGACGCTGCGCGACCACGACGCGAATACGCTGCCGCATGGCAGCACGCCGCTTCAGCATCTCGATCCGGCTCAGCACCTTCGTCCCCTCCTCCGCCAGGCTGTGCCCACTTGCGTCGGTCAAGCCGTCCTCACTCTCGGCTCGATCGGCGCCCGACCGCTACCCATTTAAAGCGGTCGGCAACCGGTTTTGGTTGCCCGACGCGCCGGACACGCTTAGGTGGCACCGCGCTGGGATAAAGTTCTTGGGATGGACAACCGAGAGCGCCACTCCGGAGCGGTGACCCTGCGCGGCTCGGTGGCCCGGTCGGGCACTGCCGACCAGGCGCTGCTGGACTCGCGGGGCCGCCCGGACTGGAAGACCAAGGACGCGTGGCGGACGCTGCGAATCCTCAGCGAGTTCGTCGAAGGCTTCGAATCCCTGGCCGACCTGCCCCCGGCCGTCAGCGTCTTCGGTTCCGCGCGCAGCGTCGACGACAGCCCGGAATGCCGCCTGGGTTACGAACTGGGCGGTGCGTTGGCGCGCGCCGGATTCGCCGTCATCACCGGCGGCGGCCCCGGTGTCATGGAAGCGGCCAACAAAGGCGTCACCGAAGCCGGCGGGCTGTCCGTCGGGCTC
The DNA here is from genome assembly GCF_013362815.1 of Hamadaea sp. GTDB lineage: Bacteria > Actinomycetota > Actinomycetes > Mycobacteriales > Micromonosporaceae > Hamadaea. The sequence continues at coordinate 86,397 of NZ_JABFVK010000051.1, forward strand.
GGCATCGAACTGCCCTTCGAGCAAGGCCTCAACGAATGGGTCGAGCTCGGCATCGACTTCCGCTACTTCTTCGTACGCAAGACGATGTTCGTCAAGTACGCCCAAGGCTTCGTCGTCCTCCCCGGGGGCTTCGGCACCATGGACGAACTGTTCGAGGCGCTGACCCTGGTGCAGACCCGGAAGGTGACTCAGTTCCCGGTGGTGCTCATGGGCACTGCGTACTGGGGCGGCCTGGTCGACTGGATGCGTACCACGATGCTCGGCGAGGGGAAGATCAGCAAGGAGGACCTCGACCTGCTGATGCTGACCGATGACGTCGACGAGGCGGTCAACCACATCGTGAACACCAGCGAATCCGCCGCCTGACCCACCCCGCCAACCAATCGACCACCGTTGAGCGTCTTCCTCTTCGCGGCCCGCTGCGGGCTGCCGGACAGGGGGAGTCATGGCGGAGAGCGCGGAAAACCCTTCGCACACGAGACAGGCGGCGAACGAGGAGCCTGCGGAAAAGCCGGTGAGTCCGGCTCCGAGGCGTCGCGTACCGGTGCCTCCGCCGCTCAATCTCGGCCGCCGGCTGCGTGCACTGGCCGGTGTGGACGAGAAGCTCCTCGCGTACGCACCGCAGGAGCGAGCCTGGTACACCTCGCTCGGCGGGGTCGTGCTGGGGACGGCGACGATCGCCGCGTTCTCGATGTGGTTCGCGATCACCCAGGCCGTGGGGGTCACCAGCGGCTGGGCGATCATCCCGGTACTGGTCTGGTTCTTCTTCATCCTCAGCGTCGACCGATGGCTCGTCTCCAGCCGGATCGGCGGGGAAGGCCGCAAACGCCTGCCCGTCCTGCTTATGCGGGTGGGGATGGCGGTGCTCTTCGGGATCATCATCGCCGAGCCGCTGGTGTTGCGAGTCTTCCAGACTGCGGTTGAGCAGCACATCCGGGACGAGCGAGCGGCGCAGCTCGCCGAGCTGGCCGGACGCCTGAAGAAATGCAATCCCGCCCCGACCGCACCGGACGCCCCGCCACCCGCCGGGTGTGCGGCGACGGACGTCCTGTCCTTCGGGCAGACCCCGGCGGCGACGAGCCAGCAGCTCGCTGCCGTACGCGCTGACGCCACCGCACTTCAGGATCAGGTGACCGCCGACGCCAAGAAGTACGCCGAGCTCAACGAATTGGCCCGGCGTGAATGCAACGGGACGCGGGGTGCCGGACTGACCGGCCGGGTCGGCGAGGGGCCGAACTGTCATCGGCTGCGCGGCGAGGCGGACGAGTACGCGCGTACGCACCGGATCGCGGCGAACACCGCTCGTCTCGGCACCCTCCGACAGCAGATCTCCACACTGGAGGGAGCGGCGCAGCAGAATCAGGCTGCGTACGAGCAGGAACGGGATCGTCAGATCGCCGCCCGAGTCGAGCAGGCACGGAGCCACCAGGGCCCGATCGGCCTGCTGGAACGGCTGGGCGCGCTGCACGCCCTCGCCGGCCTGAACATCACCCTTGCGCTGGGCATCTGGGCGGTACGCCTCTTCTTCATCCTGGTCGACTGCATGCCGATCCTCGTGAAGTACGTCGGTGGCACCACCACCTACGACCGGCTCGTCGACCAGCGACTCCGGTACGCCGAAGCGACGTTGGAGCACGACCTCGCCCACGAGATGGATGAGCGCGCCGCCGTACTGCGCAAACGCCGAGCCGAGATCGACCTGGAAGTGCTGGAGCACAAGGCGGTTCTCGGCGACCGGCTGGCTGCGGCAGCTGACCGGCTTGACGGCACCCGTCGGTGATCATGGTCGCGAGGGAACGATCAGGCCCATCGGGACACGACACGCCGCGCGATCACGCCCGATAGTTCATGATCGCGCGGAAAGGGCGGGGGCTAGGTGGTGAGCCAGCGGCGTAGGGTGTCGGCGCCGTCGACGATCTTCGCCACCTCGACGTGTTCGTCCACCTTGTGGGCCAGGTTCGGATCGCCGGGCCCGAAGTTCAGCGCCGGTATGCCCAAGGTAGAGAACCGCGACACGTCGGTCCAGCCGAGTTTGGCCGCCGGTGTCGTGCCGGTCGCGGCGATGAACTCGGCCGCGGGCGGCAGGGTGAGGCCGGGCAATGCGCCGGGGGCGGAGTCGGTGAGTTTCACGTCGAAGCCCTGGAAGAGTTCGACCAGGTGGTCGAGGGCTTCGGCGACCGACCGCGACGGGGCGAACCGGTAGTTGACCTCTACTTCGCAGAGGTCGGGGATCACGTTTCCGGCGACGCCGCCGGTGACGGAGACGGCGTTGAGGCCCTCCCGGTAGAGGCAGCCGTCGATCTCGACTTCCCGCGCGCGGTAGCTCGCCAGCCGGGAGAGAATCTCGCCGGCGGCGTGGATGGCGTTGACGCCGAGCCAGGAGCGGGCCGAGTGGGCGCGCTTGCCCCGGGCGGTAACGATCGCCCGCATCGTGCCCTGGCAGCCCGCCTCGACGACGCCGTACGTCGGTTCGAGGAGGATGGCGAAGTCGGCGGCGAGCAGCTCCGGGCGTAGCTGGGAGACGATGAACAGGCCGTTCCGGGCGGCTTCCACCTCTTCGGCCTCGTAGAAGAAGTAGGTGACGTCGAACTTCGGCTCGGCGACGGTCGTTGCCAGGTGCAGGGCGATCGCGGTGCCGCTCTTCATGTCCGAGGTGCCGCAGCCCCACATCAGTTCCACGCCGTCGGCGGTGACCGAACCGTGGGACGGGAAGTTGCCCGCGATCGGCACGGTGTCGAGGTGCCCGGCCAGCACCACACGCGACGGCCGGCCCAGGTGCGTACGCGCGACGACGGTGTGCCCGATCCGCTCCACGGTCAGGTGATCGCAGGTACGCAGAGCCGCCTCGACGGCATCGGCGATCTCCTGCTCGTTCCCCGAGACGGACTCGATGTCGACGAGCGCACGAGTCAACGCGACCGGGTCGGCGAGCACCTCTGGAGCAAGAACGTCAGCCATGACCGGTAGCCTAAGTGACCGTGAGCAGACTCAATGACGCAGCTTGGGGCCACGGCCTGGCCACCGTCACCGCCGACGGGCAGGTCCTCGACGTCTGGTACCCCGCGGGGCAGTTGGGGCTGGGCGAACCCGGCCCGAAGCCGGCGTACGCCACGGCTGCCGCCAAGCCGCTGGACTTGAAGGTCGAGCAGGTCACGACCGTCATCGGGAGCCTGGCCGAACCGCCGGCCGACACCGCCGACGCGTACCTGCGGCTGCACCTGCTCTCGCATCGGATCGTCAAGCCGCATCAGGCCAACCTCGACGGCATCTTCGGCGCGCTGCCCAACGTCGCCTGGACCAGCCTCGGCCCGTGCCCGGCCGATCGGGTGGACGAACTGCGCTTCGAGGTTCGCGCCAACGGCGGTCACCTGGCCGTCTACGGGGTCGACAAGTTCCCCCGGATGACCGACTACGTCGTGCCGAGCGGCGTGCGCATCGCCGACGCCGACCGCGTACGCCTCGGCGCTCACCTGGCCGAGGGCACCACGGTGATGCACGAGGGATTCGTGAACTTCAACGCCGGAACGCTCGGGACCAGCATGGTCGAGGGTCGCATCGTGGCCGGAGTGGTCGTCGGCGACGGCTCCGACATCGGCGCGGGCTCGTCGATCATGGGCACCCTGTCTGGCGGCGGCAAAGAGATCATCTCGATCGGCAAGCGCTGCCTGCTCGGCGCGAACGGCGGCATCGGCATCTCGCTCGGCGACGACTGCGTGGTCGAGGCCGGCTGCTACATCACCGCCGGATCGAAGGTCACCCTCCCCGACGGCCGCGTCGTCAAGGCCCGCGACCTGTCCGGCGCGAGCGGCATCCGCTACTGGCGCAATTCGGTCACCGGCGCGCTGGAAGCCACGCCGCGCGAAGGCCACGGCATCACGCTCAACTCGGCGCTGCACAGCAACTAGGTGAACAGCGCACTCACGCCTAGAAGGGTGGCCGGCTTGCTGGCCACCCCCGGGTGTGAGCGCCGCTCTCGGCTCGTCGCCACCGGCGTCGACCTCGACTCACTCGCCGTCTCGCTCGGCGGCGAGGAGACAGGTCAGTCACCGTTCGCCCTCGCGCGGTCCGCGCAATTCCAGGCTCGTCTCAAGAGCCAGGGGTACGCCGAACTTCGCGAACTAGTCGCCAAACACCTCGGCATCGAGGTGGCCGACCCTCGCTCGACCGGGCAGGGAGGTCGAGGGCGAGGACAAGACGACTCAGCCGACGCAGTGGCCTCGGATCTGGCGACCTGTCTCGCCGACCGGACACCCAGGTTGCACATCCTGGGGCCGCAGAAACTTGCGTGGCCGGGTGGGGAGATGGAGACCGACGACCTGCTCATCGTCTCCGGCGAGACGCTGCATCTGATCGGCGTACGCACCTATGCGATGGTCGGTGAGGTCGCCGACCCGGCCAAAGTAGCCGCGACCTCGCGAGAGTTGGCCGTCGAAATCGTGGCGCTGCGCTCCCATCTTGGCGACGCAGCGCGCTGCTCTACGCGTACCCTCCTGGTGCTGCCGAAGAACTTCGGCCTGAGCCCGACCGCCGCCGTGCTCGACGTGGCGCCGCAGGTGGCCCGGGTGCACGCGCTGTCGGCGGGCCTGGAGTGGGGCGGCGAGCAGCCCGTCTGGAACGAGCCGGCCCCGAAGTTCGGCGACGGCTGTCCACAGTGTCCACTGATGGGCGCGTGCGCGGGCGAGCTCGTCGAGCAGCGGCGCGTGGCGCGGCTGGGCAGCGCGGTCGCGAACGTGGTCGGCGGCACGCTGGACGAGGCGCTGCTCGAACCGCCGCCGGATCTCGGTGTGCGGCAACGGTTGCAGGCGATGCGCGACGGCCGCTCGGTACGCCGTACCACCCGCCGGCACGTCCATCTGCCCGATCGCCCGCTGGTCGTCGTCGGATACCACCTGGCCGGCGAACCCGCCGCCGTGCTGGCGCTCCACTATGGAACATCGCCGGAGGACGGCAAGCTCCTGGTGGCGGCCGAGCCCCGGGATCGCGAGCAGCGGATGGCGTTGCTGCGGGAGTTCGCCGCCGACCTTTGCTCCTATGTGGAGGAGTTCGCGGCGGTCGAGCCGGTGGTGAGGCGGGACATGACGGTGGTGGAGTGCGCAGTCGACGCGCCGCAACTGATCACGCCCAACGGGGCGACCGCACAGTGGCTGACCGACCTGCTCGCGCGCTATCTGCGCGGCTCGGAAGATCTCGCCGCCCAGCACTTGAGCTGGTTCGGTTCTCGCCGAGTACTGCCGGGTTCGTCGGTGACGACGGCGATGACCGATGTGCTCACGACGCATTGGGCGACCGGTCAGCTGCCCGCCGAGGACGTCCACCTGCCGTCGCTGCTGTCCTGGCTCGGGGTCGACGTCGCTGACGTCCCGATGGGGCCGATCCCCGATCCGCGGTGGGACTCCGGCGTACTCGCCTCGGCGCTCGGCGCGCCGGGTCTGGTCACGGCGGCTGTCTCGGGTCCGCTGGAGACTGCCTGGTCGGCCACCTGGCGGGCGTGGGACTTCGTCCGCGCCGAGCTGCCCGAGATCGGTGCTCACGTCGCCGACCGCTGGGAACGGGATCGCTGGTCGTACACCCGGCATCGGGAACGGATCGCCGAGGGCACGGCTGCGATCGCTTCTCGTTTGTCGGGGGTTCCCGCCTTCCGGTTCCTGCACGAACTGGAGACGCGCACGGTCGCCCTCGAACGGCAGATGGCGCTCGACGATCCGCTCGTCATGACGGGCTATCTGATCAGCGGGGACGCCTTGAGCGGCACGGTGTCCAAGGTGGACCGTGAGCATACCCTCGCCTCGCCGACCGGCCGGGAACTACTCCGCCCGCGCATCTGGCTGCACTGCGACGCCGAGTTCGGCCGCCCGATCGGTACGCAGCTCTGGCTCGCCGCCGACCCGCGGGTGATGGTCACCGTCGCCGCCGTCGAACCGGGCGGCGTCGAGTTGCTCGTCCAGAAGGGCGCGGTCCAGCGCAACGCCCTCGGGCGGCTGCCTCAGGTCGGTGAGGAAGTCGTCTTCGCGCCGTTCGGCGGGGAGGACGTGTTCCCGAGTCGGCTGCCCGAGCAGTTGCCATGGCAGTTCGGCATCGCCTCCCCCGACCCCGCCGATGCTGATTCCCTGCAAACGGACGGCGACTCAGGTGAGTGAGGCGAGGGCGGCCCACGAAGGGGCGGTCGAGCGGATCTGGCGGCTGCTCACCTCGGGCGAACGCACGATCGTGGTGGACTCGCCGCCCGGTGCGGGCAAGTCCACCCTGGTCCGGGAGCTGACCCGGCGGCTCGTCGGGGACGGCGTACGCGTCCCGGTGGTGGTGCAGACCAACGATCAGGCCGACGATCTCGTCGGCGGACTGGTTCGGGAGCTGACCGAAGCCGGCCTGTCCATCGAGGTGGGCCGATTGCACGCCAGCGGCTGGGAACCGCCGGCCGGGTTTCCGCGGCGAGGGGGTGCCGGGGAGCCTCTCGGGCGAGCCGCCAGGAGTGCAGTCAGGACCAGCGCCAAGCTCGCCGAGCTGTCGGGCTGCCCGATCGTGGTCGCCACCGCCGCGAAGTGGGCGTTCAGCCCCGGTGAGACCTTCGAGCTGGGGATCATCGACGAGGCGTACCAGATGTCGGCGGCGTCGCTGGTCCGGATCGGGGACATGTTCGACCGGCTGCTGCTGGTCGGCGACCCCGGTCAGCTCTCCCCGTTCACCGTTGCCGACGAGCACACCGTCCGGTCGCTGTCGGCCTGGCCGCTGTCCACCGCGGCCGGGGTCGTCCTCCGCCATCACCCGAGTACGCCGGTCGTCCCGTTGCCGGTGAGCTGGCGGTTGGCTCCGCATACCGCGCCGGTGGTCTCCGACGCCTTCTACGTCCGGCCCTTCCGGGCAGGCGTCGATCCCGGCGTCCGCCGCCTGGAGGTCCCGACCTCGGCTCATCCCGCCGTGAAGAGCGCTGCCGAACACGGCTGGGGACTGGTGGAACTGCCTTCGGCGTACCAGCCGAGAACTGATCCGGAGATGGTGGCCCACCTGGTCGATCTGGCCCGCGGACTCTGCGCCGGGGCGGCCGTGACCACCGACGAGCGGCGCAGCCGGGGCCTGAAGTCGCGGGACATCGCGATCGGCGTGGCGCACACCGACCAGCGTGACCACGTACGCGCGGCGCTCGACCGGGCCGCGCTGCCCCAGGTGACTGTGGACACTGCGAATCGGCTGCAAGGGCGGCAGTTCGAGATCACGCTCGTGTGGCACCCGTTGTCGGGACGCCGGGACGCGACCGCGTTCCATCTGGAGACGGGGCGGTTGTGCGTGCTCGCGTCCCGGCATCGACAGGCCTGCATCGTCGTCACCCGCGCGGGGATCACCGCCCAGCTGCACGAATTCCCCGCCCACGAACCGGTCTGGCTGGGGTCCGACCCGCCGCCGATCGACGGCTGGGCGGCGAACCTCTCCTTCCTGGACCATCTGGAGAAGTTCCGCCCCTGACGCAGGCTGCCGAAATAGGGGTCTGGCGGCATATAGACCGTTGCGATAGCGTACGGCTCACCGTCCAGATCGGCCGGAAAACGGGGAGGCCGTCCCAGTGACCTCGCGCATCGCTTACCTCGGCCCGTCGGGCACGTTCACCCATCTCGCCGCGGAGCAGATCTGGGAGTCGGCCGCCGAGCTGCTGCCGAGCGCCACCGTGCCGGAAGTCGTCGACCGCGTACGTTGGGGCGACTGCGACTTCGGCGTCGTCCCGATGGAGAATCCGGTCGAGGGAGTCGTCACCGCTAGCGTCGATCAGTTGGTCTTCGGCACGGGCGATGTCGTGGTGCTTCGCGAGATCTCGCTTCGGACCAGCTTCGACGTCTATCGCGCCGCCGGCGGGTCGGGTCCGCCCACCGGCATCGCCAGCCATCCGCACGGACTCGCGCAGTGCACTCGGTATGTCAACGCCTCCGGCCTGCCCACGCGGAGTTTCCCGTCCACTGCCGCCGCCGTGGAGGCGACTGCCGCCGACCCCGGGCTGCTGGCGATCGCCGCTCCCGACCTCGCCAGCCGGTACGCCGTGACCTTGGTGGACAGCGGGGTCGAGGACCACGCCGGGGCGTACAACCGGTTCGGGTGTCTCGGTTCCCGCCGCCGTCAGGCCGAACTGCCCGCGTCAGCCGACGAGCTCAGCTGGAAGACGCTGCTCGCCCTCACCCCGGCGACCCGGCCCGGCACCCTGGCCGACGTCTGCAACCAGTTCTCCGACCAGGGCGTGAACATCCTCTCGATGACGTCCCGGCCGCTGCCCGGATTCACCGGTGCGTACGTGTTCGTGCTGGCGGTGGCGGACTCGCGTACCTCGGCGGGGTTGGCGCGGGCGGTCAACGGGCTGCTCTACACCGGCGTACGCGTCAAGTTCCTGGGCAGCTTCCTCTCCGATCATCTGCTGCGGCCGTCGCGGCCGGACCGGCCGTTGTCCGCGCCGACCGGCAGCTTCGGGCTTCGCGACCTGCACGAGGTCAGCGCAGTCTTCCCGGGGCGCTGACGCCTCACCCCGCGCTATCCCCACGCCTGATCCATGCGCGTTATGCGGGATAACGTCGCTAAATTCGCGAGGAAGGGGACGTTATCCCGGATAACGCGCGGCAGCAGAGGGGCGAGCGAGAGCACTGGCATACTCCCGGAACGAGGCAAGAGTCCGGAGGAGGGCGAGGAATCACGATGGCACGTGACGGGCTGCGGATAGCGGTCGTCGGGACGGGCCTGATCGGCGGATCGATCCTGCGCCGGCTGGCACAGACCGGGCACGAGGTCGTCGGCTGGGATCCCGATCCGGCGTCCCGCGAGACGGCGGCCGCGCTCGGGCTGCCCTTTGCGGACCAGCTCGCTCCCGCCCTCGCCGATCGCGATGTCGTCTTCCTGTGTGGGCCGTTGTCGTCGCTGCCCACCGGATTGGCCGAGGTGGTGGCCGCGACCGGTGACCAGTGTGTCGTCACCGACGTGGGCAGCACGAAGATCGCGGTCGCGGCGTACGCCGAGCGCGCCGGGCTGGCTCACCGATTCGTCGGCGGCCATCCGATGGCCGGTTCCGAGCGTGCGGGCCTGACCGCAGCCACGCCCGACCTCTATGTCGGAGCGCCGTGGGTGCTGACGCCGCTCGGCGTACCGGGCCTCCCGGCGTTTCGCCTGCTCACCCGGTTGGTGCTGGAGTCCTTCGACGCCCGGGTGGTTCCGCTGGACGCGACGGTCCACGACGACGTCGTCGCCCTCGCCTCACACATCCCGCACATCCTGGCCGGTACGCTCGCCACCGCCACCGAGCGCGCCGACGTCCGGGCGGCGGTGTTGAGTCTCGCCGCCGGCAGCTTCTCCGACGGCACCCGAGTGGCCGGTACGCCCGCTGCGCGTACCGCCGACATGCTGCTCAACAATCGCGAGGCGATCTCCCGGCGGATCGAGCTGGTCCGGGAGGCCTTCGACGAGATCGTGGACGCGGTGGTGTCCGGAGACGCCGAGCGCCTGCGTGCGTACCTCGGCGAAGGGCGGCGCGCCCGGCTGGATTTGCTGGCCCGGGATACCGAGCCGTCGTCGGTGTCCTTCGGCGATGACGACGACGAGCTGGCGTACTTGCTGGAGCTGGGCGCCTCCGGCGGCTGCATCACCGCGTGCGACATCGCTGCCGACCGCGTCACCTACAGCGTGCTCCGCCCGGCGACCCCATGATCAGCGGAAGTTTCGTGGGGTCAGGACACCGCAAAAACTCCGCTGATCATGGTGACGGAAAGCCGAGCACGCGCGCAGCAGCCGCCGAGATGAGCGAGTCGGGAGCGGTGAGCGCCAGCCGTACGAAAGGTTCCCCGGCCGGGCCGTAGAACTCGCCGGGAACAGCCAGGATGCCCCGCTCGGCGAGCCATTCCACCGTACGCAGTCCGGGCTCGTCACGAGTGGCCCACAGGTACAGCCCGGCGGTGGAGTGCTCGATGCGGAATCCGGCCTTCTCCAGCGCTTGCCGCAGCACGACTCGCCGGGACCGGTAGATCTCGCGCTGGCGGTCGGCGTGCGCCTCGTCGCCCAAGGCCGCGACCATGGCGGCCTGGACCGGCGCCGGCACGATCATCCCGGCGTGTTTACGCAGGAGGAGCAGCTCGGCGACCAGATCGGGATCGCCCGCGACCAGTCCGGCCCGGTACCCCGCCAGGTTCGAGCGCTTCGACAGCGAGTGGATGGCGAGCAGGCCCGACGCCGACCCACCGCACACCTCCGGAGCCAGGACGGAGACCGGCGACTCCTCCCACGGCAGGCTGAGGTAGCACTCGTCGGAGGCGATGACCGCACCGCAGTCGCGCGCCCAGGAGACCCAGGCGCTCATCTCGGCGGCCGAAGCGACCCGGCCGTGCGGATTGCCCGGCGAGTTCAGCCAGACCAGGGCGGCCGGTTCGGCCGGGGGCGTGTCCGCTCGGACGACCGTGGTCCCGGCGAGCAGGGCTCCGACCTCGTACGTGGGATAGCAGACCTCGGGAATGACGACGTTGTCTCCCGGGCCCAGCCCCAACAGTCGCGGCAGCCAGGCGACCAGCTCCTTGGAGCCGATCGTCGGCAGTACGCCGACCTCGCCCTCGGCCCGGCAGTAGCGCCGGACGTAGGCGAGCATCGCGGCCCGCAGCGCGGGGCTGCCGGCCGTGAGCGGATAGCCGGGCGAGTCGGCCGCATCGCCGAGTGCCGCCTGGAGCAGCGGATCCACCGAGTCCACCGGGGTGCCCATCGACAGGTCGACGAGTCCGTCCGGGTGCGCCGCGGCGACCGCCTTGAGCGGTTCCAGGCGGTCCCACGGCACGTCGGGGAGTCCGGCGGCCACGGAGCGGCGGCCGGCAGCCCGGCTCACGGTCAGTGTCCCTCGCCCCGCGGCGGCAGGCCGGCGACGAACGCGGCGTCGGCGTTGATCTTGCCGATCTTCGAGGCACCGCCGGGCGAACCGAGATCGTTGAAGAACTCGTAGTTCGCCGGGGTGTAGTCGCGCCACTGCTCGGGAACGTCGTCCTCGTAGAAGATGGCCTCGACGGGGCAGACCGGCTCGCAGGCACCGCAGTCGACACACTCATCGGGGTGGATGTAAAGCATCCGGTTGCCCTCGTAGATGCAGTCCACCGGGCACTCCTCGATGCACGCCTTGTCGAGGAGGTCGACGCACGGCTCGGCGATGATGTAAGTCACGGGTTGTCCTTCCAGCTGGCAATGGCGGGCAGCCACCGACAGCTTAGTATCGCGCCCCGGAGGTGGTCGATGGTGCTGGCCCTCAGTGCGCACGACATCGGGTCTCGGGTGGTCGTCCGGCGGCGGGTCCAGACCGGGGAACGTCCGCTTTATACCGATTTACTGGGCGAGCTGACCGAACTCACGCCCACCGAAGTCGTGATTCTCACCTCGCGCGGTGCGGTGCGCGTACCAGTTGATGAGATCCATCGTGCGAAGCCGGTGCCGCCGCGCCGTGGACCGACCGCCCGCGAGATCGCGGAGGTGGAACGAGCCGCCACGCGAGCCTGGCCGCCCGCGGAGCTCGCGTGGCTGGGCGACTGGCGGTTGCGGGCCGCGGAGGGCTACACCGGCCGGGCGAATTCCGCGTTACCGATCGGTAACCCCGGCGTGCCGCTGAGCGAGGCGATCGACCAGGTCGTCGCCTTCTACCGCGAACGCGAACTACCGCCGCAGATCGACGTGCCGCTGCCCCTCGCGACCACCGTCCAGCGCGAGCTGATCAAGGCGGGCTGGCACGAGGAGTGCGCCGTGCGGGTCCAGACCGTCGAGCTCGACCGGCTCATCGCCGCCACCGACGCGATCGGCTCGCTCGCCACGCGACCGTCACCAGCCGCCTACGCCCTGATCGAAGGCAGGCGTGGGCCGTTACCCGAGGCCGCGCGGCACGTCCTGACCGCGGTCCCCACTCTCTCCTTCTGCGAGTACGCGGACAGCAGCGGTCTGCTCGCGATGGGCCGCGGCAGCGTGACCTCAGGCGGTCACATCGACGGCGAGGGAGCCCGCTGGCTGGGGCTGTTCGCGATCGAGACCGTGCCCGCGGCCCGGCGCCGGGGGCTGGCCCAACGTGTCGTCGGCCGGCTCGCCCGATGGGGCCGCGAGCACGGGGCGACCAAGGCGTTCCTGCAGGTGGAGTCGACGAACGAAGCCGCGCTGGAGTTGTACGCGAAGCTGGGCTTCACGACCCAGCACAGCTACGTCCGCTACCGCCTGTACTAGACGCGCTTGGGCTTCGCCTTCGCCGTACGCGCGAACTGGCGCAGCTGCTTGGTCCGGAGGTCCTGACCAGTGGCGATGAGGACCAGCCCACCGAGCAGGGAAGCTCCGACGGTGATCGCGGCGTACTGCCAGATCTGCTCGAAGAAGTCGCCCGCGCCCATCTTGAACGGGCCCTGGCCCACCACGAGCGGCCCGACCAGCACGATGAGGGCGCACGAGACGACCGCCGCCATCGCGAGGTCGAACGCCACCGGCCCCATCGGCCGCTGCCGACCCCAGACGAAGGCGAGGACGGCGAAGAGCAGCGCGATCGCGCTCAGTCCGACGATGGGGACGAGATCCTGCTTACTGGAGTTCTCGTCCAGGACGAACTTCGAGACGAGCCGTCCCGCCAAGTTGATCGCGAAGAGCACACCGGCCAAGATGCCGATCCGCTTCCACCGCAGCGCCATTACCGCCTCCCGCGCACCGCTTTTCCATTGAGTTCGACGTGATCCTTATACGCCGTCGCCGGAAGATACACCAGAGGCCTCAGGGCTCGCTGGACACAACTAAAGTGTGCGCGTGGAGAACTCGGAACCGGACGAGCTGATCGAAGCCCGGGTCGCGCCGCACATCCGGCGTCTGCGACTGCGCGCCTTCCGCGAACGCGTACGCGAAAGTCTGCTGTTCCTGCCGTTGGTGATGGTGGCCTGTGCGGTCGTCATCGCCTTCGTGCTGGCCGATCTGGACGCCAAGCACGACGTCGGGGTCAGCGTGGTCTTCACGTTCTCCCCCGATGTCGCCATCACCCTGCTGGGCACCATCGCCGGTGCGGTCATCACCACCGCAGGGGTGGTCTTCTCGCTGCTGGTCGTCTCGCTCCAGTTGGCCAGCGGCCAGTTCTCGCCCCGGGTGCTCCGCGGGTTCTGGCGCGACCGCGGTGGCCAGGTCCTCGTCGGCCTGCTGATGTCGACCTTCGTCTTCTGCGTGCTCACGTTGGCCCGTATCGACTCCGACCAGCCGACCGCGCCGACCCTCACGATCAACTTCGCGCTGCTCCTGGCGCTGCTCTCCGTCCTCGCGATCGTGGTCTACCTCGACCGGATCAGCCGCCAGCAGTACGTCGGCCGGATCATGCAGCGCGTGTCCGGGGAGACCCGGCAGCTGATCGCGCAACTGCCCTACGGCAAGAACCTCGGCATGAAGGTCGGCGAGGTCTGCGCGCTCCCCGACTTCAGTACGCTCGGCCCGCCGCTCGTCGTGCTCAGCCCGGCCGACGGCTGGGTGCAGCAGTTGAGCCGCCGCGCGATCGTCAGCGCCACCCCGCCGAACTCCGTCATCCGCCTCGAGACTCGGGTCGGAGCCTGGGTGACCGCCGGTACGCCGATCATCCGCATCTGGCCGGCCCCCGCGAACGCCACCGCCGTCAGCCGGGTGGTCGACGACGCGCTCATCGTCGGCCCCGCCCGCACCATGCAGCAGGACATCGACTTCGGTCTGCGGCAGCTCAACGACATCGCCCTGCGCGCGCTCTCCCCCGCCGTCAACGACCCGACCACCGCGATCGAGGTGGCCCTCAATCTCGGCTCGGTGATGCGCCCGCTGCTGGCCGCACCGGCTACGCCGCAACGCGTACGCGACTCCTCCGGCCGGATTCTGCTCACCCCGCAGGACCTCGACAAAGGCGAGTACGTCAACCACGCCTTCGCGCAGTTGCGGCACTACGGGAGCGGGCATCCCGCCGTGCTCCTGGCGATCGCGCGTACGCTGCGGATGCTTCGCGAGGCGTGCGTGACGCCGAGCGGACGGTTGACCATCGACGACGACGCCGGCGCGGTGGCCGAGATCGACCGGTTGCTGGCCTCTGTGGACGCCGAGCTCGCTCAGCTCGCCACCCGCCCCTGACCGGCCCTCACCGCTTCGCTTTGCGCTGGCTTTTCGCGCTGGATCACGGTTCTGGGCCGAATCATGGTCCATGATTCGACCGTGAACCCTGATCCAGCGCGCTCGTTCAGCGAAGCGGAGCGGGCCGCCGGTTGGGCGCGGCGCTAGAGTCGAGCCGGGCGGCGAGGCTTGACCAGCCGCAGGAACGGGGTCGCGAAGCCGGCCATCCCCGCGACGACGGCCAGCGCGCCGGCCCAGTTGTCCGGGAGGATCAGCCAGTCGCCTTCGGACCGCTCGGACACCGCGGCGACCATGATCACGCACCATGGGACGATCGCGAACACGGGCGCCCAGTTCTTGTCCACTGTGTACCAAGCGAACCAGGTCAGCCCGAAGTTCACCGCGAACGCGACGAGCATCGTCGCCGGTACCAGCACCGAACCGATCCGCAGGTTGCTGTAGAAGACCTCGAAGATCGCGGTGAGCGCGCCGAGCAGGAAGACGACGATACCGCCGTAGACGCGGATGAGCAGCTCGGTCATGTGTCGAGGCCGGCGAATAGGTCGGCTTCCCAGCCGTGCGCGCCGACGCCTGGACCCCGCTGCCCGTACGCCAGCGTGTAGTGCTCGACGCCCATGAATTCGTGGCCGAAGTTGCCCGCGATCGAATAGAGCCACGACGTATCGGGAATCTGGGTGGCGTGAGCGCGCAGCGAGGCCACCTTCTTCTCGTGCTGATCGGTGCCGTCGACGCAGGCGGCGATCTCGTCGTCCGGCGTGCCGAACGGCAGGTCGTCGATGCTCGTCGCCTCGCCGAACGGGTTGTCGGAGGAGTCCTTGAAGGCCTCCAGCCCCGCTTCCAGCACGCTCTTCGGCATCGCACCCCAGTAGATCTTAGCGGGACCGAAGCCTTCCGCCCGGGCGAGTTCGGCGGCGCGCATCGCCACCCGGTGGGACTGGATGTGGTCGGGATGGCCGTAGAACCCGTTGGCGTCATAGGTGACCAGCACCTGCGGCTGGGTCTCACGCATGATCTCGACCAGATGGCCGGCCGCCTCGTCGAGGTCGGCCCGCCAGAAGCAGCGGGGATGCTCGTTCGCCGAGGTGCCCATCATCCCGGAGTCCCGGTAGCGCCCGGCCCCGCCGAGGAACCGGTGATCGGTCACGCCGAGCGCGGCGCAGGCGCGATCGAGCTCCACCAGCCGGTAGCCACCGAGCTGGTCGGCCTGGGCCGCCTCCAACTGGGCGAGGGCCGGCACGTGGATCTCGCCCTCCTCGCCGAGGGTGCAGGTCACGAGGGTGACACGCGCGCCCTGATCGACGTAATGGGCCATGGTCGCTCCGGTGCCGATCGACTCGTCGTCCGGGTGTGCGTGCACGAACAGAATGCTGCGATCCACCGGGCCACTCTAGCGCCCGGCGGCGTACGCCCCCGGTTTGCCGAGGTGTGGTGCATTCTGAGGAGGCAAACCGCCAAACCACCACGAATCGAACAGTGAGATGAATACGCTTCATGGTGTGACGGACCTTGAACCCCGGCGCCTCGTCGTCGGGCGGGACGGCGAGCGGGTGGCGTACCTGCTCGGCGGCCGCCTCTGCGTCCTCGACACGGCCACCGGCGCGGTCCGCCCGGTCGCCGCCGAGGTCGAGGCGTACGCCTGCGATCTGCACGCGACCGTCGCCGTCTTCGCCCGCGACGGACGCCTTCACCGCGTACGCCTGACGGGCGAGCCCGAGGTGGTCGACCTCGGTGTCGAGGGCGAGCAACCGCAGCCCGACCCGACCAGCCGGCACATCGCGTACCGGCACGACCGGGCGCTGTATGTGCTGCTGGACGCGGTGCACAGCGACCCCGCCCCGCCTCAGTTGCTGGCCGGGGAGGAGAGCCTCGCGGTGCGGTGGGGCGACGTGGACGACGACGCGCTCGGCTTCGGCCGTAATCGGGGCTGGTGGTGGGCGCCAGACGGCTCGGCCATCCTCGCCGCGCGTACCGACGGTCCCCGGAGCACCTCACTGCATCTGCTGGAGCTGGATGGGGGCTGGGTCGACGTCCACTGGGACCGCTGGGTCTACCCCTACGTCGCCGGAGCCGGGTGGTCCGACGGCCCGCCGCTCGTCACCGTGCTACGCCGGGGCCAGAACCACGGCCTCGTGCTCGCCGTCGATCCGCGGACGGGCGAGACCCAGGTGCACGCGGAGCTCTCCGATCCCCGGTTCGTCCGGACGGTCGACGGCACCCCGCTGCACCTGCCGGACGGCCGGGTCCTGGTCGGCAGCGAAATCGCGCACGAAAGCTACGACTCGCGCTGCCTGTTCGCCGACGGCACCCTGCTCACGCCGCCCAACCTCTACGTACGCCGGGTGGTCGGGCGGATCGGGCCGATGTGTCTCGGACCCGGCCTGCCCGCGTTCGGCGTACCGGTGCCGGCCGAACCGCGACGGACGGGCGATCTCGACAACGAACTCGGCGACCTGCTCATCGAGGCGAGCACCGACCCGGCCGAGCAGCACCTTTATCGCGTACGCGGAGCGCTGGGCCGAGGCGGCGGCATGGCGGCCCAACGGCTGACCCACGAACCCGGCTGGCACACCGGCGAGTGTGGCGGCGAGACGATGGTGATCGGTTCGGCCGGACTCGACCACCCCGGTACGCGATGGACGGTGCTACGGCGCGGTCATCCGGTCGGCGTACTCGGCCCGGTGCCGGCGGAGAAGGTCGAACTTCCCCGCCCGGTCCTCGATCGCGTCACCGATCGCCGGCTGCCCGTCGGCGTGCTCTATCCGGCCCGCCACCTGGTCGGACGGCGGCTTCCGGTGCTTCTGGACCTGGCGACCGACCTGGGCGGGCAGAGCGTGCTGGCGCGGTCGGACAGCTGGGCGCTTCGGCAGCGCTGGGCCGAGGCCGGGTACGCCGTCGTCGCGGTGGACGCCCGGGGCAGCGCCGGAATCGCACCGAGCTTCGAGAAGGTAGTCCACCGCCGGCTGGTCGACCTCGTCGTGGCGGACCTCGCGGAGACCGTTCACGAGCTGGGGGCCAAGGACCCCGACTTGGATCTCGAACACGTGCTGCTGCGGGGGGCCGGAGTCGGTGGCTGGCTGGCCGCCCGCGCCGTGGCGGATCGGCCTGAGACCTTCCACGGCGCGGTCATCCGTGACCCCGTACGCACCTGGACCGCACTGCCGCCCGTGGTGGCCGAGCGGTACCTCGGCAACCCCGACGACAACTCCGAGGTCTGGCTGCATCACGAACTGCGGGACCTGCCGGTCGGCGTACGCGAACTCCCCGGGGACGCCTCCTTCGAAGCGGAGCTGTCCGCGCTGGAAGCACTGCGCAAAGGGTGAGGGCGGGCCCCAACGGCGCCCGCCCTCCATCTATTTGGTGGTGCTTCAGTGCTCGTCCGCTCCAGCGGCGACGTCGTCCGTGTGGACTTCCTGCTCGATCAGGATGCCCTCTTCCGGGAAGTGGCACGCCGCCACGGAGCCGCTCGACTTGATCGTCAGCGGGGGCTCCTGCTGCGCGCAGATCTCCTGGGCCTTCCAGCACCGCGTACGGAAGCGGCAGCCGGACGGCGGGTTGATGGGGGTGGGCACGTCGCCCACGAGCCGGATCCGGCCCGCCGACTCACCGATCTTCGCCGGGTCGGGCACGGCCGAGAGCAGCGCCTTCGTGTACGGGTGGGCCGGTCGCTCGTAGATCTGCTCGCGGGTGCCGAGTTCCACCATCTTGCCCAGGTACATGACGCCGACGCGCTGGCAGAAGTGCCGGACGACGGACAGGTCGTGGGCGATGAAGACGAACGCCAGGCCCATCTCCCGCTGCAGATCACGCAGCAGGTTGATGACCTGCGCCTGGATCGACACGTCGAGCGCCGACACCGGCTCGTCGGCGACGATGATCTTCGGGTTCAGCGCCAGCGATCGGGCGATCCCGATGCGCTGCCGCTGGCCGCCGGAGAACTCGTGCGGGAAGCGGTTGTAGTGCTCGGGGTTGAGACCGACCAGCTCGAGCAGCTCCTGGACGCGCTTCTTCACGCCGCCGGGCGGGTTGATCCCGTTGACCTGCAACGGCATGGCGACGATCTTGCCGACCGTGTGCCGCGGGTTCAGCGACGAGTACGGGTCCTGGAAGATGATCTGCATGTCCTGACGGAGCCGCTGCAGCTTCGAGCCCTTGGCGTGGGTGATGTCCTGGCCCTCGAAGGTGATCTTGCCGCTGGTCGCCTCCAGGAGCCGGACCAGCATCCGCCCGGTCGTGGTCTTGCCACAGCCGGACTCGCCCACCAGTCCGAGGGTCTCGCCGGGGCGGACCTCGAAGGAGACGCCGTCGACAGCCTGCACGACCTGCTTCGCGCCGATGAAACCACTGCCACGCACCGGGAAGTGCTTGGTCAGGTTCTCGACCTTCAGCAACGGCTCCGCGGAGGTCAGGTCCTTCGGGCCGCGCTGCTCAATCACCTGGGTGCTCACTGTGCCACTCCCACCGATGCGATGTCTTCCTGGTACGTCCGGTTGCGCTCCCGCTCAGGCAGGTGACACGCGACCGTGTGGCCGGGTTCGTCGGCGAACCGCAACGGCAGCAACTCCGGAACCTCGACGTCGCACGGTCCGCCCTTGAGCATCGCGTACGCGCACCGCGGGTGGAACACGCAGCCGGACGGGATGTTGAGCAGGCTCGGCGGGTTGCCCTTGATCGGCAGCAGCTCCGCGTCGGGGTCGCCGTGCAGCGACGGCATGCTGGCCAGCAGGCCCCAGGTGTAGGGGTGCTGGGCCGACCGCATGATCTGCTCGACCGTGCCGAACTCGGCGACCCGGCCGCCGTACATCACGAGGACGTCGTCGGCGACCTGGCTGACGACACCGAGGTCGTGCGTGATCAGGATGACCGCGGAGTTGAACTCGCGCTGCAAGTCCTCCAGCAGGTCCAGGATCTGCGCCTGCACGGTCACGTCGAGTGCGGTCGTCGGCTCGTCCGCGATGAGCAGGTTCGGGTCGTTGACCAGCGACATCGCGATCATCGCGCGCTGCCGCATACCGCCGGAGAACTCGTGCGGGTACTGCTTGAACCGCCGGTCGGGCTGCGGAATGCCGACCCGGTCGAGCATCTCGATCGCACGCTTCTTGGCGACCGCCTTCGACGCGTCCGGGTGGTGGATCCGGTACGCCTCGACGATCTGCCGACCGATCGTGTAGAAGGGGTGCAGCGCGGTCAGCGGATCCTGGAAGATCATCGAGACGTCGCGGCCCCGCAGCTTACGCAGCTGGTCCTGGCTGAGCCCGATGAGCTCCTTGCCGCCGACCTTGATGCTGCCCTTCATGGTGGTCGACTTCGGGTTGTGCAGACCCATGATCGACAGGCTCGTGACGCTCTTGCCGGAGCCGGACTCGCCGACGATGCCGAGCGTCTTGCCGCGCTCGACCGAGAAGCTGACGCCGTTGACCGCCTGGACCAGGCCGTCCTCGGTGCGGAAGCGGACCTGCAGGTCGGCGACCTCGAGGTAGGGGGACTCGTTCGCAGTCATTGTCATCTCCCGGAAGAGCCGAGCTTGACCCGCGGGTCGATCACGGCGTAGAGCATGTCGACGATCACGTTGGACAGCACGATGAAGACCGCGCCGAACAACACGACCGCCATGACGATCGGCAGGTTCTGGGAGACCACCGCGCCCAGCGCGGTCTTGCCCATGCCCGGCAGGCTGAACGTGGTCTCCGTGATCGCGACGCCACCGAGCTGGCCGCCGATGTCGATGCCGGCGATGGTGACGATCGGGGTGATCGCCGCGCGCAGGGCATGCCGGAAGTAGACCGCCCGCATGCCGAGGCCCTTGGCCCGCGCGGTGCGGATGTAGTCCTCGCCCAGCGTCTCGATCATCTGAGCCCGGGAGAACCGCGAGTAGGAGGCCGAGTTGATCAGGCCCAATGCGATCCACGGCGTGAGCATGCCGCCGATCCAGCCGAAGAAGTCGGTGCTGGGGCTGATGTACTGCGGTCTGGGTAGCCAGCCTGTCTTGTAGACGAAGATCAGCAAGATGAGCGAGCCGAGGAAGAAGATCTGGGTCGAGGCGAAGGTCAGGGCCGTTCCGGCAGCGAGGCGGTCGAAGATCGAGCCGCGCCAGATGGCCGAGATCATGCCTAGCGCCGTACCGAAGAGGACGTACACCACGGCGGCGCCGAGCACGATGCTGAACGTGATCGGCAGCGTACGCCCGATGATGTCCTTCACCGGCTCGTAGGTGCGGAAGTTGACGCCGAGGCAGGGCGCCTCGCACTTGATCTTGAGGCTGTCGCTACCGATCTCCCGGCCGACGAAGACGCCCCGCATGTAGCTCGCGTACTGGGTCACGGGGCTCTTGTCGAGCTCCAGCGACTTGACGATCTGCTCATGCTGGGCCATCGTGCACGCCTTCGAGCCGCACATGCTGGCGGCCGGATCGGCCGGGCCCATGAAGAAGAGCACGAACACCGTCACGGAGATCGCGAAGAGCGTGAGCACCGCTAGGAGCGCGCGTTTGACGAAGAAGCGAAGCATGGTTGCCTTCCGGGGGGAGATCCAGCAGCCGCCTGGGGGACTGAGCTGGGCTGTGGCGGGCGACAGGGTTGCGCCGCCCGCCACAGGTGGCGCTTAGGTGCTGTACGCCGTGGGGCGGCGAGAGGACCCGCCGCCCCCGAACGCTAGGTCAGGACTTGACGTAGCTGCTCGTGGCGTTGAACTGGCTGTACTGGTTGAGGAACGTGCCACCGACGTTCGGGCCGGCGATGGTGAAGTTGCGGCCGTACCGCAGCGGAACCACCGGCGCGAAGTCCTTCATGATCTGCTCGTCCAGGTCGCCGTACAGAGCGGCGGCAGCACCACGGTCCTGCATCTCACGGAGGGTCTTCAGCTTGTCGTTGATGGTCGACTCGTTGAAGTACGAGTAGTTGTTGTTACCCTCAGCGACGATCTTGGTGCCGTCCATCAGAACGCCCAGAACCGAGTTGGAGTCCGGGTAGTCCTGGCCCCACGCGGAGCTCATCAGGTCGCAGTCGACGCCCTTGACACCGATGGTGGTGTAGTAGGCCGAACGCTCGATGAACTTGGGCGTGATCTCGAAGCCGGCCCGCTTGAAGGACTCGACCAGCACCGCGGCGACGTTCTGGTTCGCCGTGGTGTTCGAGGTGCAGAAGGTCAGCTTCGGCACGGTCTTGCCCTCGAGGAGCTTCTTCGCCTTCTCGACGTCACCGTGGCCGTCCGGCAGGGACGGGTAGACGTCGAACTTCTTGTAGGACGGCAGAACCGGCGACTGAATGGTCGTCGCGGGGTCGGCCACGTCCGGGCCACCGAGCGCCTTGATGTAGGCGTCCCGGTCCAACGCGTAGTTCAGCGCACGCCGCACGTCAACGTCGGTCACCCGAGTGGTGTTGATGTTGAGGTAGTAGACGTACTGGTTCGGGCCGGTGAAGACCCGCTTCATGAGCTCGGCGTTGCCCTTGACCGTCGGGATCGAGTTCGGCGGAACGTTGTCCATCATGACGGCGGCCGCGTCGGGACCGGTGGCCGCGGTGAGGCGGTCGGTCTGCGCCTTCGGGTCGGCAGTCATGTCGAACACCCACTGGTCGACGTACTGGTGACGCAGCGGGTCGGTCTTCGGGTCCCAGTTCGGGTTCTTCTCGAGAACCAGCTTGGTGCCCGCGACGTACTCCTTGCGCTTGTACGGACCGGAGGAGACGAACTCGCGCTCGTACTTCTCCTTGGTGTCCTTGGCAGCGGGGATCGGAGCGGTCGTCGGGAACGCCACGAGGTAGGGAACCTCGAGGTGCGGCGTCGCGAACGAGAAGATGATGGTCTTGTCGTCCGGCGTGCTGATGCCCGGCGCGTACGGCTTGTCGGCCGTCGGGCCCGTGTAGCCGCCGTCCTTGCCGTAGTTGGCGTCGAGCGCGGCCTGGATGAACTGCGGACCCTGGGCACCGAGCGGGCCGAAGGCACGCGAGACGGTGTAGGCGATGTCCTTGGAAAGGATCGGGCTGCCGTCCTCGTACTTGAGGCCGTCACGCAGCGTGTACTTCCAGGTCTTGCCGCCGTCGGTCGTCTCACCGGCGTTGGTGGCGAGGTCACCGACCAGCTTGGTGGGGTCGCCCTCCTTGCCGGTCTCGATGTAGGTGGTCAGCGTCCGGTAGAACAGCTGGCTGTAGTTCAGCGCGTTCGAGACGTAGATCTGCGAGGGGTCGAGGTGCTCGAAGTCGGCTTCCTGGACGACGGTCATGGTGCCGCCGGACTTCGCGCCCTCGATCTCGGGGGCGGGGGTAACGGTCTCGCCCTTGTAGTCCACGATGAACTTCTGGGCTTCAGCCTGTTTGTTGGTGCCACTGTCGCCAGTGTTCTTGGTGCAGGCGGCGCTCAGCGCGACGCCCACGGCGAGTGCGCCAAAGGCCAACGCCTTGACGGTCTTTCGCACTAGGGTTCTCCTTCCCATTTTCAGCCCGTTGCCAGGAGGGGTATCCGCCCGTGAGCACCGGGACATCTAGATGCCGAAGCAGTCGCGAGCCTGGGGTCAGCGACTGGACTTCGGGTCGAGCGCGTCGCGGGTGGCGTCGCCGAACAGGTTGAACGCCAGCACCAGCGCCCAGATCGAAAAGCCTGGGATGACCAGATACATCCAGTCGGTCTGCATGTACGACAGGCTGTCGTTGATCATGCGGCCCCAGTCCGGGGTCGGCTGCTGCACGCCGATGCCGAGGAACGACAGGGCGGCCTCGGCCGTGACCGTCGCCGGCAGCGAGAGCGAGAAGGTCACCAGGATCGGGGCCCAGAGGTTCGGCAGGATCTGCTTGAACATGATGTGCCCACGTCCGGCGCCGGCCGCCCGGGCCGCGTCGACGTATTCGCGCTCGCGCAGCGAGATCACCTGACCGCGAACCAGCCGGGCGGTGCTCATCCAGCCGAACAGCGAGAAGACGACGATGATCGTGGCCATGCGCTCAGCCGGGGGGACGTAGCCGCTCGAGTCGGCCAGGTACGTGTTGACGATCGGGATGATCGCGATCGCCATGAGCACGAACGGGAAGGCCAGCATGTAGTCGATGAACCAGGTGAGGGCCTGGTCGATCCAGCCGCCGAGGTATCCCGCCACGATGCCGATCACAACGCCGATCACGACCGAGAGCAGGGTCGCCAGCGCCGCGACGATGAGTGACGTCCGCGCGCCGTAGACGAACTGCATGAAGATGTCCCAACCAGTTCCCGGCATGACGCCCAGGATGTGGATGTGGTTGGAGGCGTTGTTGGTGGTGAAGTCGATACCACCGAAGTAGCCGAGCGGAAGACCGCTGCGGTCGAGCAGGTCCGGGCTGTTGACCGTGGGGCCCAGGCCGTAGACCTTCTCGATCAGCGGGGCGAGGATCGCGATGACGATGAAGAAGCCCAGCACCCAGATGGAGCCGCGGGCCGTCCGGTCTCGCCGCAGGCGCATCCAGGCCAGCTGGCCAGGCGACCGGCCCTCGATGGCCTTCGGCGCCTTGGCGCCCTCCTCGGAAGCCGCGACGTCGAGCACGCCCACGGCGGCGGAGTCGGCCGCGCTGTCCGCGGGCTCGGTGCCACGCGGGTTCGGCTCGCTCATGCCCATCTCCTCTTACGTAGGTTGCAGCGCACCTGGGGATGTGCTGCCCCAGGTGTCTGAGGGGACGGTAGTAGCAAGAATGGCTGTCGTGAAGGCTGCTCAACATCAGTTCGATAACAACCCCGTCACGGATGGGCTCTCGGCCGCAACCTTCTGACGTGCTGTAAGCTGCTCGGCCAATCGACGCTGTGACGGTTGTTTCTCCTGTTACTTGTGTGAAATACAGGAAGACTTGCGTCCAAGATCGGCGGGTACGCGAAAGCGAAGAAACGGGCTTGTAGGGTCGGCGCATGTCGCATTTCGACGTCGCCACCGCGGCTGTGCAAGCCGCTCTCGACGCCGGTGCCCGTTACGCGGACGCCCGTGTGATGCACCGACGCACAGAATCCATGAACGCGCGCAACGGCGAGATAGAGGATCTCACGCAGGCCGAGGACGCCGGAATCGGGGTACGCGCCCTGGTCGGCAGCGGTTGGGGTTTCTACGCCGTGCCTGACCTGAGTACGGCGGGCGCTCGGCTGGCCGGGCAGACCGCCGCGCGCATCGCCGCCGCCAGCGCCCAGGTGCCGGGGCCGCCCCTCGACCTCGTACGCGCGACGGCCACCACCGCCTCGTGGAGCTCGGCCTGCGAGGTCGACCCGTTGGGCGTACCCCTGGCGGAGAAGGGCGACCTGCTGACCACGGCGACTCGGCTGATGGTCGAGCACGGCGCCGACCTGGCCGAAGGGCTCTACCAGGTCTGGGACACCCGCAAGTGGCTCGTGTCGAGCGAAGGCCACCGGATCGACCAGCACGTACGCGAGTGCGGCGCGGGCATCTCGGCCACGGTCGTCGGCGAGCACGAGACGCAGCGCCGGTCCTATCCCTCCAACCGCGGCCAGTACGGCACCCGCGGCTGGGAGCTGGTCCGGGAGCTGGACCTGACCGCGCACGCGGCCCGGATCGCCGACGAGGCGCGCGCCCTGCTCACCGCGCCGGCCTGCCCGGCCGGGGAGACCACGCTGATCCTCGGCGGCGAGCAGATGTGCCTGCAGATCCACGAGTCGGTCGGGCACGCGATCGAGCTGGACCGCATCCTCGGCTGGGAGGCCGCGTTCGCCGGGACGTCCTGGCTCGACCTCGCCCAGCTCGGTTCACTCCGGTACGGCTCCGAGCTGATGAACATCACCATCGACCCGACCATCCCGGGCGCGCTCGGCTCGTTCGGGTTCGACGACGAGGGCACTCCCGCCCAGCCTCGCGACGCGGTCCGGGAGGGCCGGTGGGTCGGCGTACTGGCCGGTCGGGACTCCGCGGCAGTGGCCGGGCTCGACTACGGCGGCAGCGTACGGTCCGACGGGTGGGCGCGCCTGCCGATGGTCCGGATGACCAACGTCGGCCTCGAGCCCGGCCCGCACACCCTGGAGGAGATCATCGCCAGTACTGACGACGGGATCCTCATGGACTTCAACCGCTCCTGGTCGATCGACGACCGGCGGCTCAACTTCCAGTTCGGCTGCGAGATCGGCTACGAGGTCAAGAACGGCAAGCTCGGCCGGATGCTGCGCAACCCGACCTACACCGGGATCGGCCCGCGCTTCTGGCAGTCCATGGACATGCTCTCCAGCGAGACCATCGCCTGGGGCACGCCCAACTGCGGCAAGGGACAACCCGGCCAGATCGGTCACACCGGGCATCCGGCGGCACCGGCTCGGTTCCAGAACGTGCGTGTGGGGGTCAAGGCATGAGCATCCGGAGGATGATCATCATCAAACACAGCCCGGGTCATGCGGTCGCCGGCCGCAGGACGGTGATCGCATGACGTCGTCTCTCGGTGATCTGGCGGCTCAAGCGCTTGATCTGGTACGCACAGCGGCGCCGTCGGCCGAGGCGGCCGTCTCGGTGGACCGCACCGAACAGTGGCTCACCCGGTTCGCGACCTCGTTCATCCACCAGAACGTCGCCGACGAGTCGACCTCGGTGACGCTGACCGTGCACGTGGATGGGCGTACCACCGTCGCCTCGACCACGCTGACCGGCGACGAGGGCCTCCGAGCGCTGGTCGAGCGGACGGTCGGCGCGACTCGGCTCGCCCCGGCCGACGCCTCCTGGCCCGGTCTCGTTCCGCCGACTCCGTTGACCGGCACGGGCACCGTCGACCAGTCGGTCCTCGCCGCGACGCCGGACGACCGGGCCGCCGTCGTGCAGGAGTTCGTCCGGGCAGCGGGTGGTCTGGAGACCGCCGGATACTGCCGCACCAAACACTGGACCGGGGCGTACGCGAACTCCGCCGGGCAGCTGATCGAGGGCGCGGCGACATCGGCCGACTTCGACGGCATCGCCCGGAACAACGGTGCCGACTCGGCGGCCCGGATCGCCTCGACGCGAATGTCCGATCTGGACGGCACCGCGCTCGGTGAACGGGTCGGGCGCAACGCCCGCGCGCTGACCTCGGCGGTCGAACTGCCGGCCGGAGAATACGAGGTCGTGTTGCTGCCGGAGGCGGTCGGCGACATCCTGACGAACTTCGCCTTCTACGGCTTCAACGGCAAGCAGCACAACGAGGGCCGGTCGTTCGCCCGGCTCGGCGAGGCGCAGTTCGACCCGGCGATCACGCTCGCCGACGACCCCGTGACGGCCGGCAACATCGGCCAGCCCTACGACGGCGAAGGCACGCCGCGACGCGTACTGAAGCTCGTGGACGCGGGGATCACGACGGCGGTCGCCCACGATCGGCGTACGGCGGTGAAGGCGGACACGGACAGCACCGGCCACTACAGCGGCGAGGGCGGCTGGGGGCCGATGACGGAGAACCTCGTGCTCTCCCCCGGCTCGGCAACGCTTGCCGAGCTGATCCGGGGCGTACGCCGTGGGCTGCTGGTCACCGATTTCTGGTACACCCGGGTCCTCGACCCGCGTCAGATGACGCTGACCGGGCTCACCCGCAACGGGGTGTGGCTGATCGAGGACGGCGAGATCGGCACGCCGGTGCAGAACTTCCGGTTCACCCAGTCCTATCCGCAGGCGCTGGCCCCGGGCCGGGTGCTCGGCGTCGGGGACGTCGCGGTTCCCCAGCCCTCGCGGTGGGGACTGGGTTCGTGGACCGGCCCGGCGCTGCGGCTCGCCTCGTGGAACTTCACGGGCAACGCCTCCGGCTGACGCTGCTTCAGTGAGCTGTAGATCAGGGATGTGCATCCCTTCCGGGGTCCCGGAAGCATGCACATCCCTGATCTGCATGGAGAGCGATTAGCAGAGCACCGGCTTGAGCCACGAGCATTCGAGATCGGCCGGAGCGTCGTCATCGGCGGACGACGGCGCGACGGTCGACGGCGCGAACCGAGCCGTGGCCGGGGCGGAACTGTTCCAGGACGCGAGCGCGATCGCGATCGAATCCTCGAGCGACTTCACCGACGAGGCGAGGTAGTTGTTCTCGATGACGGAGAAGACCAGCTGACGGCCGTCGGCGGTGGTCACGTAGCCGGACAGTGCGCTGACGCCGGTCAGGCTGCCCGTCTTGGCGTGCACGTTGTTGGCCGCCGGGGTGTTGCGCATCCGGCTGCGCAGCGTGCCGCCGGTGAACCGGTCGGCGTTCCCGGCGATCGGCAGCGCGTCGTACCAGGTTCCGAACCAGGGCTTCGACCGGACGGCGATGAGCAGATCGGTGAGTTCATACGCCGGGATCATGTCCCATCGCGTGAGGCCCGAACCGTCGGACTGCCGGAAGGTCGAGCCGTCCATCCCCTGTGAGACCACAAAGGACTTGATCGCGGCCAGACCGGCCGGCCAGGTGCCCTTGCCCGAGACCTTCTGCCCCATCGCCTTGGTCAGCGCCTCGGCGTGGCCGTTGTTCGACAGCTTCAGGAACGGCACCATCAGCTGGGCGAGAGTCATCGACTGGTGGGCGGCGAGGACCGAGGCCGACGACGGAGTCGCGACCCCCAGCCGCGTACGCCCCAGCACGGTGATCCCGTGCGCCTTCAACGCGGCGCGGAAGACGCTGGCGGCGAGCCCGGTCGGCTCCCAGACGGCGATCCACTCGACGGTGTTCGACCCACCGACCGGGATGTTGCCGTCGATCACGATGTTGTTGTTGCCGTGTTCGCGGGAGACGCCGAGGGTGTCGGATCCGCCGGCCGCGACCGTCGATCCGTTGTTCACGATCTTCACGTAGTCGGTCGGCGGCGTCACCGTCACGACCGGCTTGTCACCGGCCTTGGCTCCGGGCGAGACCGTGACGACCACGTTGCCGTTGTCGTAGTCGGTGTCGGGCGCGATCGTCAGCGCCGACGCCTGCTGGGAGTAATAGGAGTACTCGTCGTCGGCGGCCCACCCGGTACCCAGGCGTACGTCGTCGAAGTAGGTGTCATCGGCGACCAGGTCACCGGTGACCACCTTGACGCCGCCGGCCGCGATGTCGGCCGCGAGCTTGTCGTAATCGGCCGCCAGCGACGTCGGGTCGCCGTTGCCGCGCAGGTAGACGTCGCCGAGCAGGACCGAACCGGCGCGCTGGCCCGGTGACAGGACGTCGGTGGTGAACCGGTAGTCCGCGCCGAGGATCTCCATCGCGGCGGTCGACGTCAGGAACTTGGTGTTCGAAGCGGGCAGCAGCCGTTTGTCCCCCATACGGTTGTAGAGGGTCTCGCCCGTCTGCGCGTCACGGACGACAGCCGCAGCGAAGCTTCCGTTGAGCCGCGAGTCGGTGAGGATCGAGTCGAGCCGCTGCACCAATTGCGACAGTGCCGGATCGGTTGTGGGCTCAGCAGTGGCGGCTCCACCAGCGAGCACGCCCGCCAGCAGCACCACGGCAAGAGGGGTGGCTATGTGACGTCGTAACATGCGGCCCATGCTGACGTGAAACTTCTTTTCACACAAGGGGTGGCGAAGCCGTGCCATCTGGACCCGTGCCTCTCCCACCAATATCCACTTCCCGGGCGTAACCTAAGCCACGTTCACTAGAGCTGTGTCCGCGAAATGCTGGAGCGACAAATGACAACGACGGCAACGAGGCCGATCGGTGCGCGCCCGCGCGCGGCGATCGACGCCAAGACGTTGCGTACGGACAAGTGGTGGATCGCACCACTGCTGACCGTGATCGGCCTGACCGCGTGGGTGGCGTACGCGACCGTGCGTGTGTTCATGCACAAGTACTTCTGGGTGGAGGACTATCACTACCTCACCCCGTTCTACTCACCCTGCGTCACCGATCGGTGCGCCGACGCCGGCGCCGCCGAGTTCGGCGCGATCCTGCCCAACTGGTGGATCATTCCGGACGCCGCGTTCAGCCTGCCGTTCCTGCTGCTGTTCCGGTTGACCTGCTACTACTACCGCAAGGCGTACTACCGGAGCTTCTGGATGTCGCCGCCGGCCTGCGCGGTCCCGGACGGTCACAAGACCTACTCCGGCGAGACCCGCTTCCCGCTGATCTTCCAGAACCTGCACCGGTACGCCTTCTACGCCGCCGCGCTCATCTCGGTCGTCAACACCTGGGACGCGATCAAGGCGATGCACTCGCCGAGCGGCTTCGGCCTGGGGCTGGGCAACATCATCCTGTGGATCAACGTGCTGTGCCTGTGGGCGTACACGCTGTCGTGCCACTCCTGCCGGCACATCGTCGGCGGCCGGCTCAAGCACTTCTCGCAGCATCCGCTCCGGTATCGCTTCTGGACCTTCGTCTCGAAGCTGAACACCCGGCACATGGGACTGGCCTGGACGACCCTCGCCACGCTGGCGATCACCGACTTCTACGTCATGGCCGTCTCCGCCGGCTGGCTCAACGACCTGCGATTCATTGGGTGACATGGTGGAAAACATCGAGAAGCACCAGTACGACGTCGTCGTGATCGGCGCCGGTGGCGCCGGTCTGCGCGCCGCGATCGAGGCCCGCTTGGCGGGCAAGAAGACCGCGATCATCTCCAAGTCGCTGTTCGGCAAGGCGCATACCGTCATGGCCGAGGGTGGCGCGGCCGCCGCGATGGGCAACGTCAACAGCAACGACAACTGGATGGTCCACTTCCGCGACACCATGCGGGGGGGCAAGTTCCTCAACAACTTCCGGATGGCCGAGCTCCACGCCAAGGAGGCGCCGGACCGGATCTGGGAGCTGGAGACCTACGGCGCGCTGTTCGACCGCACCAAGGACGGCAAGATCAGCCAGCGCAACTTCGGCGGACACGAGTACCCGCGGCTGGCCCACGTCGGCGACCGCACCGGCCTCGAACTGATCCGGACGCTGCAGCAGAAGATCGTGTCGCTCCAGCAGGAGGACAAGAAGGAGTTCGGCGATTACGAGGCCCGCATCCGGGTGTTCGCCGAGACCACGATCACCGAGCTGCTGCTCGACGACTCCGACGGCACCGCCCGGGTCGCCGGCGCGTTCGGCTACTACCGAGAGACCGGCGGGTTCGTCCTCTTCGAGGCGCCCGCGATCGTGCTCGCGACCGGCGGCGTCGGCAAGTCCTACAAGGTCACCAGCAACTCCTGGGAGTACACCGGCGACGGGCACGCCCTGGCGCTGCGTACCGGCGCGACGCTGATCAACATGGAGTTCCTGCAGTTCCACCCGACCGGCATGGTGTGGCCGCCGTCCGTCAAGGGCATCCTGGTCACCGAGTCGGTCCGGGGCGACGGCGGCATCCTGAAGAACAGCGACGGCAAGCGGTTCATGTTCGACTACGTCCCGGACGTCTTCCGCAAGCAGTACGCCGAGACGCCCGAAGAGGCCGACCGCTGGTACACCGACCCGGACAACAACCGGCGTCCCCCGGAGCTGCTGCCCCGGGACGAGGTCGCGCGGGCGATCAACTCCGAGGTCAAGGCGGGTCGAGGCACCAAGGCGGGCGGCGTCTACCTCGACATCGCCTCCCGGCTCCCGGCGGCCTCGATCCTGAAGAAGCTGCCGTCGATGTACCACCAGTTCAAGGAGCTGGCCGACGTCGACATCACGAAGGAGCCGATGGAGGTCGGCCCGACCTGCCACTACGTCATGGGCGGCGTCGAGGTCGATCCGGACACGCAGGCCACCAGGGTCGCCGGCCTGTACGCCGCGGGCGAGGTGTCCGGTGGTATGCACGGCTCCAACCGGCTCGGCGGGAACTCCCTGTCCGACCTGCTCGTCTTCGGCAAGCGCGCCGGCGAGTTCGCCGCGGCGTACGAGGGGGAATTGACCAAGCGCCCCGCGGTGAAGACGGCCGACCTCGAAGCCGCGGTCGAGACGGCCTTGGCGCCGTTGCAGCGCGCGGGCGGTGAGAATCCCTACACGCTGCACCACGAGCTGCAGCAGGTGATGGGCGACCTGGTCGGCATCATCCGGCGGCAGGGCGAACTGCAGGAGTCCCTGGGCCGGCTCGCCGAGCTGCGCGAACGGGTGTCCAAGGTGGGCGCGACCGGCGGCCGCAAGTACAACCCCGGCTGGCACCTCGCCCTCGACCTGCGCAACATGCTGCTCGTCTCGGAGTGCACCGCGAAGGCGGCGCTGGAGCGCGAGGAGTCGCGCGGCGGGCACACCCGGGAGGACTTCCCGAAGATGGACCCGAAGTGGCGGCAGGTCAACCTGGTCTGCTCGGCGAGTCCGGCCGGTGAGGTCGACCTGGTTCACCAGCCGGTCCCGACGATGCGTCCCGAGCTGCTCGACCTGTTCGAGAAGTCCGAGCTGGCCAAGTACATGACGGAGGAAGAACTCGCATGACTGTCAGGCAGTTCAAGGTGTGGCGCGGCGACTCGGCCGGCGGCCAGCTCGTCAACTACGACGTGGACGTGAACGAGGGCGAGGTCGTCCTCGACGTCATCCACCGTCTGCAGGCCACTCAGGAGCCCGACCTGGCCTGCCGGTGGAACTGCAAGGCCGGCAAGTGCGGCTCGTGCTCTATGGAGATCGACGGCATGCCGCGGCTGGCGTGCATGACCCGGATGTCGACCTTCGAGGAGAACGCGAGCGTCACGATCACGCCGCTGCGTACCTTCCCGGTCATCCGCGACCTGGTCACCGACGTCACCTTCAACTACGTCAAGGCGCGGGAGACCCCGGCGTTCGCCCCGCCGAAGGACGTCGCCCCGGGCGACTACCGGATGCAGCAGGTCGACGTCGACCGCTCGCAGGAGTTCCGCAAGTGCATCGAGTGCTTCCTCTGCCAGAACACCTGCCACGTGGTACGCGACCACGAGGAGAACAAGACGGCGTTCAGCGGGCCGCGGTTCTTCATCCGGGCCGCCGAGCTGGACATGCACCCGCTCGACGCGCGCTCGGACCGCAAGGAGTACGCCCAGAAGGAGCAGGGCCTGGGCTATTGCAACATCACCAAGTGCTGCACCGAGGTGTGCCCGGAGCACATCAAGATCACCGATAACGCGATCATCCCCATGAAGGAGCGCGTCGTCGACCGGCGGTACGATCCGCTGGTCCGCCTGGGTCGCAAGATCCTGCGGAGAGATCAGCTAGAGCAGGAGGCAGTAGCGGTGACAACCTTGCACCAGGCGCACCCGACGCCGCAGCCCGACGGGGCGGCTCCGATCAACTGGCACCGGGAGCTGGCGCCGCCGATGGGCGCGGACGTGGACGACAAAGGCCACCTGCCCCTCAACGAGCTCCTGTCGGACCGGGTCGGCGCCAACTCGCCGTTCGGTGACGATGTGGAGTTCCCGGTCGACCCGACCAAGCTCAACTACTACCACCCCGAGCAGAAGCACTGATCTGCCTCGGTTCTCGCGTCGGCTTGTCGCTGGGACGGTTGTCACAACCGTCCCAGCGATTTGCTAGGTAAGGCTTGCCTTAGTAGGCTCGCCCCTCGTGATGGGGAGGCGAATCGGGCTGCTGCTCGGCGCGGCGGTGATCTTGATACTCGCCGTCGCCGCCAGCCTCGCGATCGGGGCCCGGCCGATCCCGCTCGACGAGGTCTGGGCCGCGCTGTTCCACCCGAACGGCTCCGAGACCGCCGTCATCGTCCATGACCTGCGCATTCCGCGTACGGTGGTCGGACTCGCCGTCGGTCCGGCGCTCGCCGTCGCCGGGCTCGTCATGCAGGCGCTCACCCGCAATCCGCTGGCCGAACCGCGCATCCTCGGCATCTCGGCCGGCGCGTCCACCGGGGTCGTGCTCGCCATCGCCGTCTTCGGCATCGGCACCCTCGCCGGGTGGATCTGGTTCGCGCTGCTCGGCGCACTCGCCGCCGGTGCGGTGGTATTCACCCTCGGGCTCCGGCTCGGGACCGGCTCCAGCAGCCCGATCACCCTCGCGCTGACCGGCGCGGCCGTCGACGCGTGTCTCGGTGCGGTCATCTACACGCTGCTCAGCACGTCGACGCGTACGTTCGACCAGTTCCGCTTCTGGGCGGTCGGGTCGTTGTCCGGCCGAAGCCTCGACCTGGTGGTCCAGGCCGCGCCGATCTTGCTCCTCGGGCTGGTCAGCGCCATCGCGGCGGCCCGGGGTCTCGACGGGCTCGCGCTCGGCGACGAGGTCGCGGTGGGTCTCGGTCATCGAATCGCACTTGTACGCACAACGGCCGCGATCGCCGCCGTGACCCTCACCGGTGCCGCAGTGGCGCTGGCCGGACCGATCGCGTTCGTCGGCCTGGCGGTGCCGCATGCGGCACGTGCCCTGTCGGCGCGGTTCGGCACGGGTACCTCGCACGCGTTGTTGTTGCCGCTGTCGGCGCTGCTCGGCGGCGTACTGGTGCTGGTGGCGGACACGGTGGGCCGGATCATCGCGCCGCCCGGCGAGATCCCGGCCGGTGTCTTGACCGCGTTGGTCGGCGCTCCGCTGCTGGTGGCGTTGACCCGGCGGCCCCGGCTGGTCGCCGCATGAAACTCCGGTACGCAGGCTGGCTGGTGGCGGCGGGGGCGGTCCTCGCCGGTGCGATGGCGCTCAGCGTCTCCGTCGGGGAGGCGGACCTGCCCTGGTCGCTCGCGCTGGACCTGCGGCTGCCGCGGACGGCGCTCGCCGCCGTCTCCGGCGCGCTCTTCGGCATCGGCGGCGCGCTCATCCAGTCGGTGACCCGGAACCCGTTGGCCAGCCCGGACGTCATCGGCGTGACGCAGGGAGCGGGGCTGGCCGCAGTCATCGCCGTCACCGCCGGTCTCCCGTACGCCCTGGTCGCGCCGACTGCTCTCGCCGGTGGCCTCCTCGCCGCAGCGGTCGCCTTCCTGCTCGGCGCGCGCAGCGGGTTCACCGCCAATCGGTTCGTCCTCGGTGGCGTCGCGATCGCGTTCGCGCTCCGGGCCGGCATCGAGATCACGTTGACCACGGCGGACGCGATCGACGCCCAACGGGCGCAGATCTGGCTGCTCGGGTCGCTCAACGGGCTCGGTTGGGCCGAGGCGACTCCGTTGGCGATCACGCTGGTGGTGGCCCTGCCGCTGCTCGCCATGGCGGCCTGGGCTCTGCGTACTTCGGCGCTCGACGACGACACCGCGCGCGGGCTGGGCGCCCGGCCAGTCGGCGTACGCGCAGCCGCCGGTGCGCTGGGCGTGGTCATGGCAGCCCTCGCGACGGCCACCGTCGGTGCGGTCGACTTCGTGGCGCTGGTGGCCCCGCAGACCGCACAACGTCTCGCGCGTACGGAGCGTCCGCCGATCGCCCTGGCCGGAGTCGTCGGAGCAGCGCTGGTCGTCGTGGCCGACCTGGTCGCCCGGCGGCTGCTCGCCCCGACCCAGCTGCCCGTCGGGGTGGTCACGGCAGCCATCGGCGGCCCGTTCCTGATCTTCCTGCTGCTGCGAGCCCGCCGTGCCTAGCTCGCCTGGCGTACCGAGTCCGGAAGGAGGCGGCATGCTCGCCGCTCAGGGCCTGACCGTCGGATACGAGGCGCGAGACGTCCTCGCCGGCCTCGACGTGACCATTCCCGAGGGCAAGTTCACCGTCATCATCGGCCCGAACGCGTGCGGGAAGTCCACCCTGCTGCGATCCCTGGCGCGCCTACTCAAACCGCGCGGTGGGACGGTCCTTCTGGACGGCGTACCAGTTGATGGGCAGTCACCGCGGCATGTCGCGACCCGGATGGCCGTCCTCCCACAGACCCCGCTGGTGCCCGAGGGCGTGACGGTGGCGGAGCTGGTCGGCCGCGGACGGTCGCCCTACCAGCGCTGGTACCGGCAGTGGACGATCGCGGACACCGAGGCCGTCGCCTCCGCCATGCGCAGCGCTGACGTCACGGAGCTGGCCGACCGGCCGGTAGCCGCACTGTCAGGCGGGCAGCGGCAGCGCGTCTGGATCGCGATGACGCTGGCCCAGCAGACCCCGATCCTGCTGCTGGACGAGCCCACCACGTACCTGGACCCGGCCCACCAGCTGGAGATCCTCACGTTGCTCGGCCGCCTGCGCGACGAGGGTAAGACGGTCGTGGCCGTCCTGCACGACCTCAACCAGGCGGCCCGGTACGCCGACCACGTCATCGCCATGCGAGACGGTCAGATCGTCGAGGCGGGCGCACCACGCGACGTCATCGACGCGGGCCTGGTCGCCAGTGTCTTCGGCATGGACTGCGTAGTCGTGCCCTGTCCGGTCAGCGGGGCTCCGCTGGTCGTCCCCCTCTAGTTTCCGTCCGTCAGAAAGG
Organism: Hamadaea sp.; assembly: GCF_013362815.1. Classification (GTDB taxonomy): domain Bacteria; phylum Actinomycetota; class Actinomycetes; order Mycobacteriales; family Micromonosporaceae; genus Hamadaea. Next base: position 121,566 of record NZ_JABFVK010000051.1, read on the forward strand.
CAGTCTTTGTCATGCACCGCCGTTTGGTCATGTTGGCCCTCGTAGCCGGGCTCGCCGTCGCGGGTTGCTCGTCCTCGCCGTCCTCCTCGGGCTCGTCAGGCGAGGCGACGCGCGAGATCACCCACGCGATGGGGACCACGAAGATCCCGGTCGCCCCGAAGCGCGTGGTCGTCCTCGACACCGACAAGATCGACACGGCGCTCACCCTCGGCGTGACCCCGGTCGGCGCGGCCGTCGCCGGTGAGGCCAAGTCGTGGCCGACGTACTTCGGCGAGGACAAGCTCGCCGGGATCACCGAGGTCGGCACCCTGCAGGAGCCGAACCTGGAGAAGATCGCGTCGCTGAAGCCGGACCTGATCCTCGGCTCGAAGTTCCGCCAGGAGAAGTACTACGACGAGCTGACGAAGATCGCCCCGACGGTGTTCACCGCCCAGGTCGGTTCGACCTGGAAGGAGAACTTCCTCCTCGACGGCGACGCCCTCGGCCACAAGACCGAGGCGACTGCGGCGCTGGCCGCGTACGAGAAGCGGGCCAAGGAGGTCGGCGCCAAGTTCGGCGACCCGTCGAAGATCAAGGTGTCGATCACGCGCTTCCTGCCCGACTCCATCCGAGCGTACGGCCCCACCTCGTTCTCCGGCATCGTCGTCGGCGACACCGGCCTCGGCCGGCCGGAGTTCCAGCTCCTGGCCGACAAAGAGGACAAGCGCTTCGCCGCCGTCAGCGCGGAGAAGCTGAACCTGCTCGACGGCGATGTCATCTTCGTCGCGGCGTACGGCGAGAAGGCGGCCCAGCAGCAGGCCACCGTCAGCGCCGGACCGCTGTGGCAGGGGCTGTCGGCGGTGAAGGCCGGCAAGGCGTACGTGGTCAAGGACGAGGTCTGGATGACGGGCATCGGCGTGACCGCCGCGAACAGGATCCTCGACGACCTCGCCACCCACCTCGTCTGACTCTCCGCCCTGTCCTTTCCTGTCCGCGCCTGTCCTGTCCTGTCCTGTCCTGTCCGCGCGATCATGAACTATCGGGCGTGATCGCCCGGCGTGTCGCGTCCGGAACGGCATGATCGTTCCCGCCATCGGGTGATCGACTTCGCGTCTCGCGCAGAAGTCGGTCACCCGTTGGCGTTCTCAGCTGAGGAACGCCGGCAGGGCGGCGACGATCGGGGCGTCGGCGGGCAGCCAGGGCACCTCGTTCAGCTGATCGACAGCGAGCCAGCGCAACTGAGCGTGCTCCAGCGCCTGCGGCCGGTCGCCGTCCAGCAGGACCGCCGTGTAGACCCGCAACACCGACCGTCCGTTCGCCATCGGGACGTCGACGCCGACCCGCTCACCGACGCGTACGCGGACGCCGAGCTCCTCCTCGCATTCCCGGACCAGGGCCTCCACCTCGCCCTCTCCCGGCTCGACCTTGCCGCCCGGAAACTCCCATCGGCCGGCCGTCTCCGGCGGGTCCGAACGCTCGCACGCGAGCACACGCCCGTCCTCGATGATCGCGGCGCCAACGATGATCCTCATGGGGTGATCCACTGCCACGGCGGACAGAGTGCCAGAAGAAATGGCCGTTCGGGGTACTCATCTTGTCCCTTAGCAGGCCGGAAGTCGGAAATGTGGCCGTGGACACAGCAGCGCGTTTCTGGAAAGACTGTCGGTGACCATTCATTACAACGGGGCGACGAGATGGCCACAAGCCGGCAACGACGCCTGGAGGTGGGGGCCCATGGGAGCAGTCTGGCGGCGGGACCAGACGGACTACCTGACAGATGCCTTGTCACAGCTCACCGGCTGGACACGAGACCTGCGCGGGTTGCGCCGGACGCTCAACCTCGACGACTCGCAACACCGTGAGCTCGCCGAGCACATCACGGTCTACGCGGACGCGGCCGAGGTCCGCGCACAGGTCAGGCGCCTCGACGGGCATACCCAGATCCAGTTGTGTACGCCGGACGGCGGCACGCTCACCCCGAACGAAGTCACCTTGGCGGCCCGGATCGAGGCCGCGTACGGCGAGATCTCCCGCCGCTAGTTCGCCAAGTCAGACGTTGAACCTGAACTCCACGACGTCGCCGTCAGCCATGACGTACTCCTTGCCCTCGATGCGGACCTTGCCCGCCGCCTTGGCCGCGGCCATGGAGCCCGCCGCGTCGAGGTCGGCGAAGGAGACGACTTCGGCCTTGATGAAACCGCGCTGGAAGTCGGTGTGGATCACGCCGGCCGCCTCGGGCGCGGTCGCGCCGATCGGGATCGTCCAGGCGCGAGACTCCTTGGGCCCCGCGGTGAGGTAGGTCTGAAGGCCGAGCGTCCGGAAGCCCACCCGGATCAGCTGGTTGAGACCGGGTTCGTCTTGGCCGATCGCGCTGAGCAGCTCGCGCTTCTCCTCGTCGTCCAGGCCGATGAGCTCTGACTCGATCTTGGCGTCCATGAAGACCGCCTCGGCCGGCGCGACCAGCGCGCGGAGTTCGTCAAGGAAGGCGTCGTTGGCGAGCTCGGCCTCGTCGACGTTGAAGACGTAGAGGAACGGCTTGGCCGTCAGCAGGTGCAGTTCCTGCAGGTCCTCGGGGTCGATCCCGGCTGCGGCGGCGCCCTCGAAGATCGTCGACCCGTTGTTCAGCAGTTCCTGGGCCGCCTTGGCGGCCGCGTACGCCCCGGCGCGCTCCTTGCGTGTCCTGGCTTCCTTCTCGAGGCGCGGCAATGCCTTCTCGACGGTGCCCAAGTCGGCCAGGATCAGCTCGGTGTTGATCGTCTCGATGTCGTCGCGCGGGGAGACCTTGCCGTCGACGTGGACCACGTTGGGGTCGCTGAAGGCGCGGACGACCTGGCAGATCGCGCTCGCGTCGCGGATGTTCGCGAGGAACGCGTTGCCGCGGCCCTGGCCCTTGGAGGCACCGCGGACGAGGCCGGCGATGTCGACGAAGGAGACCGGGGCCGGGAGGATGCGCTGTGAGTCGAAGATCTCCGACAGCCGGTCGAGCCGGGCGTCAGGCAGACCGACCACACCGACGTTGGGCTCGATGGTCGCGAAGGGGTAGTTCGCGGCGAGGACGTCGTTGCTGGTGAGCGCGTTGAACAGGGTGCTCTTGCCGACGTTGGGCAGGCCGACGATGCCGATGGTGAGACTCACCCGGCAAGTGTACGGGCACTCTCCCGAAGGGAAGTCGATCATGAGTGCACGGAAACGATCACCCAGAAATCGGATCAGCTTCCTGCGAAAACGCGGTTGATCACCCCGATTAGTTCATGATCGCGCAGAAAGGGCCGGGTGATCGCGCAGAAAGGGGCCGGGAGATCGCGCAGAAAGGGGCCGGGTGATCGCGCAGAAAGGGGCCGGGAGGGCGGCGTCCGTTTTCCGCCAGTCGATGTCGTAGGGCTGAGGCAGACTCGACACGTGGACCTCTATCGCGTCATCGCCGGACGAGATCGCCGCTTCGACGGCGACTTCTGGTTCGGCGTGACCTCGACCGGCATCTTCTGCCGCCCGAGCTGCCCGGCGCGTACGCCGAAGCAGCAGAACGTGCGCTATTTCCCCAGCCCGGCGGCGGCCGCGAAGGCCGGGTTCCGGGCCTGCCGCCGCTGCCTGCCCGACGCCGTACCGGGGTCGGCGCGCTGGGACGTGCGGGCGGATGTCACGGCGCGCAGCATCCGGCTGATCGCCGACGGCGTCGTCGACCGGGAGGGCGTACCGGGGTTGGCATCGCGGCTCGGCTATTCGGAGCGGCAATTGCACCGGCTGCTGACCGGGGAACTCGGCGCGGGACCGCTCGCCTTGGCCCGGACGCAGCGAGCACAGACGGCGAGGACGCTCATCGAGTCGACCTCACTCGGGCTCGCCGAGATCGCGTTCGCCGCCGGATTCGGCAGCGTCCGCCAGTTCAACGAGACGATGCACGAGGTCTACGGCTGCCCGCCGTCGGAGTTGCGCCGCCCGTCCCACTCGCTGTCCGGCGAAATCCGGCTGAAGCTGGCGTACCGGCCGCCGATGGACGTCGCCGGGCTGCTGCGGTTCCTCGGCGACCGGGCGGTGGCCGGGGTCGAGACCTACGACGGCACCTCCTACCAGCGCAATCTCCGACTTCCGCACGGTCGCGCCGAGGTCGCGGTCCAGCCCGGTGACGGGCACGTCGCGGCGACGCTGCGGCTCGCCGATGCTCGCGACCTGGCCCCCGCCGTGGCCCGGCTGCGTCGCCTGCTCGATCTCGACGCCGACCCCGACGCCATCGACACCGCGCTCGCCGCGCATCCGGCCTTCGCCGCGCAGGTTCAGGCATTTCCAGGGGTACGCGTACCGAGGGCGGTGGACGGCTTCGAGGCGGCGGTGCGGGCCGTCGTCGGGCAGCAGATCAGCGTCGCCGGCGCTCGGACGGTGCTCGGCCGGCTCTGCCGGGACGGGTTGTTCCCGACGCCCGGGGAGCTGCTCGAACTGCCGGACGAGGCGTTCGCCATGCCGGTCCGCCGCCGGGAGACTCTGCGCGGGCTGGCCCGGGCCGAGATCGACCTGTCCCCCGGCGCCGACCGGGAAGAGGCGCGGGCGGCGTTGCTGGCGTTGCCGGGCATCGGCCCGTGGACGGCCGACTACGTGCTCATGCGCGCGCTCGGCGACCCCGACGTGCTGCTCTCGACCGATCTGGGCACCCGGCACGGCGCGGCTGCGCTCGGGTTGCCGACCGAGCCCGGCGCGCTCGCGGCGGAAGCCGAACGGTGGCGGCCCTGGCGTTCCTATGCCCAGCTGCGCCTGTGGCGCGCAATTTAGAGAGGTTGTTCCTTGTTCACAATGGACACTCCGCTCGGCCCGTTCGCGGTGATCGCCGACGGACCGGTCGTGCTGGCCGCCGGATTCACGACCGACGAGGTCGCCCTCCGGCGTAACGTGCACGCTTCGTTGCAGGGTGCGTCCGCCCCGGACCCGGGCCCGATCCGCGCGGCGGTCGAGGCGTACTTCGCGGGCGAGGTGGAGGCGATCGACGCGATCGAGGTACGGCAGACCGGCTCGCCCTTTCGCAGTCACGCCTGGAAGGTGCTCCGGGAAGTACGCGACCCGATCACGTACACCCGATTCGCCGAGCTCTCCGGCAACCCCCGGGCGATCCGGGCCGCCGCCAGCGCCTGCGCCACCAACTCGGCAGCTCTCTTCGTGCCGTGCCACCGAATCCTGCGGACCGACGGGAGTCTCGGCGGGTACCTCTGGGGACTCGATGTGAAGCGGGAACTACTACAGCACGAACAGAAGTAGCCGGGATGTCCCACTAGACAGGTAGGAATAGTAGGGTTAGGCTGAGCCGCATGAGCACACTCGTCGCCCCGCCGGAGGCCACCGCCACCATCACGACCGAACTCGAGCTCAACGTCGACGCTCGCACCGCGACCCTGCTGGGCGTGCCGATCCGGTTCACCCGCCGCGAGTTCGACCTGCTGCTGTTCCTCACCGAGCACGCCGGGATCTGCTTCACCCGCCTGCAGCTGCTCCGATCGGTCTGGGGCCACGAGTTCAGCGGCGAACGGACGGTCGACGTGCACGTCCGGCGCGTACGCGTGAAGCTGGCCGGCTTCGGTCCGACGGTCGCCACCGTGCACGGGTTCGGCTACCGGCTCGACGACTCCGACCGGGTGCGCATCACCCACGTCCGCTGACCGGGCGCTGCTTTCTGCGTACCGCCGGCCGACAGCGGCCGTACGGACCTTGGCGAGGGCTGACGCCTCGCTTGCGGACATCACTGAATGAATCGCGCGGCCCGCCACAATTGCGCGGGCCGCGCGCATGCCGGGGCTATCCTGCCGAGCGTGGACACCGTCGCGATCGCCCTGATCTGTCTGCTGGCCGGTGGTGCCCTGGGCTGGTATGTCGCGAAGGGGCGTGCCGCGACCGAGATCGCGACCCTCCGCGCCACCTTGGACGCGACCCAGGCCGGCGAGACGCGACTGGAGCAATCGCTGAAGGCGCTGACCTACGAGGCGACGTTGCAATCGCACGAAGCCGTGTCGCGCGCAGTCGCGCCACTGCACGAGACCCTGCGCCGATACGAGGAGCAGGTCGCGCTGCTGGAGAAGGACCGGGTCGACGCGTACGCCTCGCTGCGCACCGAGTTGCAGCTGGTCTCCGACGTCTCCACGAAGCTGCGGTCGGAGACGTCGCAGCTGGTCGCAGCCCTGCGGGCGCCGCAGGTACGCGGTCGCTGGGGCGAGCATCAGCTGCGCCGCATCGTGGAGGCGGCCGGAATGCTGGAGCACTGCGACTTCGCCGAGCAGGTCACCAGCTCGACCGACGACGGCGTGGTGCGGCCGGACCTCGTCGTGAGCCTCCATGGTGGACGGTCGGTGGTGGTCGACTCGAAGGCTCCGTTCGACTCGTACTTGACGGCGATGGAGGCGCGCGACGCCCGTCAGCGCGACACCTACCTCGACGCGCACGCCCGCGCCCTTCGGTCCCATGTGGACGCTTTGTCGGCGAAGGGGTACTGGAAGGCGTTTCCGCAGACTCCTGAGTTCGTCGTGTTGTTCGTCCCGGCCGATCCGTTCCTCGACGCGGCGCTGCAGCGCGACCCGACCCTGCTGGAGTACGCCTTCAGCCGCGACATCGTGCTCGCCACCCCGGCGACCCTCGTCGCGATGCTGCGGACGATCGCGTATTCATGGCGCTCGGAGGCGCTCGCCCGCGACGCCGTGAAAGTGCAGGAACTCGCCAAACGCCTCTACAACCGGCTCGGTACGCTCGGCGCCCACCTGACCCGGCTGGGCAACTCGCTCAAGGGGTCGGTGGACGCGTTCAACGCGACCGTCGGCTCGCTCGAACGGCAGACACTCGTGACCGCTCGGCAGCTCGCTGAGCTGGGCGTCGCTGACGCTCCGCTGCCGGAGATCGCGGTCGTGGAGCTTGCTCCTCGACAGCTTCAGGCTCCTGAGCTCGTCTCACCGACCCCCGTTGATCATGAACCCAGGGTCCCCGTTGACGGCGTGTCGGACCCCCGAACCTCATGATCGACGAACAGGTAACGCGGGGCGGCGGGCGCGCGCCCGCAGCGCGGCGTCAGCCCTGAGCGGCGGCGGCCTTCATGTCCCGCTTGAGCTCCTGGGGCAGCGAGAACACCAGCCGCTCCTCGGCGGCGAGGATCTCCTCGACCTCGCCGAAGCCGCGCGCGGCCAGGTGGTGGAGGACGTCGGTGACGAGGTCCTCGGGCACGCTCGCCCCGGAGGACAGCCCGACCGTCGTCGCACCTACCAGCCACTCATCCTGGATCTCGTTGGCGAAGTCGACGAGGTATCCGGCGCGTGCGCCGGCGTCGACGGCCACTTCGACGAGGCGTACGGAGTTGGAGGAGTTGCGTGAGCCGACGACGATCACCACGTCGCACTCGGGCGCGATCTGCTTGACGACCTGCTGCCGGTTCTGAGTCGCGTAGCAGATGTCGTCGCTGGGCGGCGACTGGAGCAGTGGCAGCTTCTGCTTGAGCCGGGCGACCGTCTCCAGGGTCTCGTCCACGCTGAGGGTGGTCTGGGACAGCCACACGACCTTCGAGGGATCGCGGACGGTCACCTTGTCCACGCCGTCCGGGCCGTCGACCAGCTGAATGTGCTCGGGTGCCTCGCCGGAGGTGCCGATGACCTCCTCGTGCCCCTCGTGGCCGATGAGCAGGATGTCGTAGTCGTCGGCGGCGAACCGGCGGGCCTCGTGGTGCACCTTCGTGACCAGCGGGCAGGTGGCGTCGATCGCCCGCAGGTTGCGCTCCTTGGCCTCCTCGTAGACCACCGGCGCGACGCCGTGGGCCGAGAAGATCACGGTTGCCCCCTCGGGGACCTCCTCGTTCTCCTCGACGAAGATCGCGCCGCGCTTCTCCAGCTCGCTCACGACGTGCTTGTTGTGCACGATCTGCTTGCGGACGTAGATCGGCGCGCCGTAGGTCTCCAGCGCGCGTTCCACCGTCTGCACCGCACGGTCGACGCCCGCGCAGTAGCCACGGGGCTTGGCCAGAAGGACACGCTTGCGAGGAGTTGTCACCCGACCATCTTAGGCTGTGCCGGTGACGAGCAGCCCTGAGGAACCGTGGCCGGTACGTAAGGTGAGCCACAACATCGGCCAGTGGATCGGACGCCTCGGCTGGCTCTGGATTGACGGACAAATCGCCCAGATCGGGCGACGTCCGGGAATGAGCACCGTCTTTCTCACGCTGCGCGATTCGTCGGCAGATATCAGCCTTACGGTGACAGCGCCCCGCGAGGTGGTCGACCCCGCGCTCACCGACGGTGCGCGGGTGGTCGTTCACGCCAAGCCCGAGTGGTACGCCACGCGCGGCACCCTGTCCCTGCGAGCGGACGAGATCCGGCAGGTCGGCGAGGGTGAGCTGAAGGCGCGGATCGAGCGGCTGCGCAAACTGCTCGAGGCCGAGGGGTTGTTCGATCCCCGGCGCAAACGCCGCCCGCCGTTCCTGCCGCATCGGGTCGGGCTGATCACCGGCCGGGGCAGCGCGGCCGAGCGAGACGTGCTGACCAACGCCCAGCGGCGCTGGCCGGCGATCGACTTCCGAGTGGTCAGCGTCGCCGTCCAGGGCGTCAACGCGGTCACCGACATCGTGGGCGCGCTGCAGGTGCTCGACCGGGACGAGTCGGTCGACGTGATCATCCTGGCCCGGGGCGGCGGCTCCTTCGAGGATCTGCTGCCCTTCTCCGACGAGGCGCTGTGCCGGGCGGTGTTCGCCTGCCGGACGCCGGTGATCTCGGCGATCGGCCACGAGCCCGACACTCCGCTGGTGGACTACGTCGCCGACGTACGCGCGTCGACGCCCACGGATGCGGCCAAGCGCGTCGTCCCCGACCTCGCCGAGGAGCAGCGCGGGCTCAACGTCACACGCGGGCGGCTCGACCGGGCCGTCCGCAATCGGATCGACCGGGAGCAGCACCGGCTCGACGCCCTGCGATCACGGCCGAGCCTGGCCCGGCCGACCGCCCTGCTCGACCGCCTCGCCGACGAGGTCACCACGGCGGTGGAGCGCGCGCGGCGTACTGTCGATCATAGGCTGACCAGGGCGGATGCCGAGCTCGGCCACACCCTGGCCCGGTTGCGGGCGCTGTCGCCGTCGGCCACCCTCGCCCGGGGGTACGCCATCGTGCAGACCCCCGACGGGCACGTCGTCCGGGCGGCTCAGGAAGCGTCGGCGGGCGACCCGCTGCGGGTGCGGCTCGCCGACGGGACGCTGGACGTTACGGTGGGCGGATGACTGAGGAGTCCCTCTCCTACGAGCAGGCCCGCGCCGAGCTGGCGACCGTCGTGGAGAAGCTGGAGACCGGCGGCATCACGCTGGAGGAGTCGCTGTCGCTCTGGGAGCGCGGTGAAAAGCTCGCGGCGGTCTGCCAGAAGTGGCTCGACGGGGCTCGGGCCCGGCTCGACGCCGCCCGCGCGGCCGCCGAATAGCGCCGCCCGCACGCGACGCAACGCCTAAGCTCGGGCGGCTGTGACCAGCTTCACGAGATCTTCCTCGGCGACCTGGCCGACCGCGATCACGGTGACCGCTCCGGACACCCGGACCAGCGCAGACTCGCCCGGTCGCCCGGTCCAGCGCTGCCAGCCGACCCCGACGACGTCCACCGTGCCCACCTGCTTGCCGGCCGTGGTCAGCTCGGCGGCGAGGAGACCGGTCGAGTCGCCTTTGCCCTGCACGAGCTGGACGCCCTTCTCGTCGTCGGTCAGGTAGCCGAGCCGCAGCACTCCGTCCCGGTACTGCGCGCTGACGATCTTCCATCCCTCCGGCGTCTGCCCCTGCGGAATCGGGGACATGCTGGCCCGGGCTGCGCCGGAGAGGGCCACCTGCGGATCGACAGTCGCGGTCGTGGTGTCGCCGTAGAAGAAGCGCCCGACCAGGAGCACGAGGAAGATCGGGACGAGCAGCACCGCCAGGGACAACGCCATGTCGCGAGGACGGCGTACGCGCTTGGCGGCGTCGGCGGCCACCTCTTGCTCCTGAACGGATGCGGTCACGAGGGTCAGTATGCCAGCGGGCTCGGCTGGACCGGACCGGGCGGACTGCAAGTGTGGCCCGAACGAGCGTTCACGCCGCTGACATGTGAGGATGGCAGCATTCCCAAGGACCCCGCAGTGTGGCGAGGAAGGGCGAATCATGGCCGGCACGCGTACTCCACAAGATCTTGACCGGAACCTCGCGCTGGATCTCGTGCGCGTCACCGAGGCGGCCGCCATGTCGGCGGGCCGCTGGGTGGGACGCGGCGACAAGGAGGGCGGTGACGGCGCGGCCGTCGACGCCATGCGGAAGCTGATCAACTCGTTGCCCATGCGGGGCGTGGTCGTGATCGGCGAGGGCGAGAAGGACAACGCCCCGATGCTGTTCAACGGCGAGCAGGTCGGCGACGGCACCGGTCCCGAGGTCGACGTGGCGGTCGACCCGATCGACGGCACCACGCTGATGAGCAAGGGCATGCCGAACGCGCTGGCCGTCCTGGCGGTGGCCGAGCGGGGCGCGATGTTCGACCCGAGCGCGGTCTTCTACATGGAAAAGCTCGCGGTCGGCCCGGACTGCGCCGACGTCATCGACATCAACGCGGGCGTGACGGAGAACCTCCGCCGGATCGCCCAGGTCAAGAAGTCCAGCATGTCCGACGTCACCGTCTGCATCCTCGATCGGCCGCGGCACGTCCAGCTCGTTGAGGAGGTACGCCAGACCGGCGCGCGCATCCGATTCATCAGCGACGGCGACATCGCCGGGGCGATCAGTGCAGCTCGGGATCAGTCGGACGTGGATGTGCTGATGGGCATCGGCGGTACGCCGGAGGGCATCACCGCCGCGTGCGCGCTCAAATGCATGGGCGGCGCGATCCAGGCCAAGCTGTGGCCCCGGGACGAGGCGGAACGGGAGAAGGCGCTGGCGGCCGGGCACGACCTGGACCGGGTGCTGACCACCGACGACCTCGTACGCGGGGAGAACATCTTCTTCGTGGCCACCGGCGTCACCTCCGGCGACCTGGTCCGGGGCGTACGCTATCGCGCCGGGACGGCGTACACGCAGTCGCTGGTCATGCGGTCGAAGTCGGGCACGATCCGGGTCATCGACTCGTACCACCGGCTCGAGAAGATCAGCCTGTACTCCGTGGTCGACTTCGACGGACGCCCGCTGGGCGACGCGGAGCCCGGTGCGCTATGACTTGCCTGTGATCAACAAGTACGCGCGGCTCGGCGGAGTCGCCCTCGCCGTCCTGGGCGGGTCGGGCGTCGCCGCCCAGTCCCGGATCAACGGTGCGCTCGCCGGTCGGCTCCACAGTGGAGTGGCCGCCGCCGTCGTGTCGTTCGGCTCGGGGCTGATCATTCTCAGCGCCGCGTTGCTTTTCCTCCCAGCTGCCCGGACTGGGCTGGCGCGCGTACGCACGCTGCTCCGCAAGGGTGATCTGCGCTGGTGGGAGTGCTTCGGCGGGGCCTGTGGCGCGTTCCTCGTCGCGTCCCAGGGGTTGACCGTCGGCTCCCTGGGAGTCGCGTTGTTCACCGTCGCGATCGTCGCCGGGCAGTCGGTGAGCAGCCTGCTCGTCGACCGAGCCGGGTTGGCCCCGGGCGGGCCGCGCCCGATCACGCTGACCCGAGCGGTCGGCACCGCCCTGACGGTGGCCGCCGTCGTCCTCGCCGTCTCCGGTCGACTCAGTACGCCGGGTGCCCTGGGCCTGGCCGTCCTGCCCGTCCTCGCCGGGGCCGGCTCGGCCTGGCAGCAGGCCATGAACGGCCGCGTACGCCAAGTCTCCGAAGACGTGGTGTCGACGACGTTCATCAACTTCATCGTCGGAACCGTGGCTCTCCTGATCACCTTCGCGATCTGGTCCGCCGTTCAGGGTCCGCCCACCGGATCGTTGCCGGGCGAACCCTGGTACTACGTCGGCGGCACCCTGGGCATCATCTTCATCGCGATCGCCGCCGCCCTGGTACGCCACATCGGCGTACTGCTGCTCGGGCTGGGCATGATCGCCGGGCAGGTCGGCGGCGCGGTCCTGCTCGACGTGGTCGCACCGGCCGGTTCCGAGCACCTCGACGCCGCGACCCTCGCCGGGGCGGCCTTGACCCTGGTCGCAGTCGCCGTCGCAGCGATACCGCGGGTTCCCCGGCGTACGCCGCCGGGTGCTCCTCAAGATGCGTGAGAGCAGTGCTCTGCTAAGTTGTGGACCATGACAGCCTCATCCGTCCGCACGCGCGTACGCGCCGAGATGATCGCCGAGATCAAGGCGATCGCCAAGCGTCACCT
>NZ_JABFVK010000013.1 GCF_013362815.1 Hamadaea sp.
CCTGTTGTACATCGCGGTGGCGCAGCGCACTCATGAGCGCTCGCACGCGGCCTTTCAGCGTACGGCTCGTGCGGTGGAGGCCCATCGAATCCGGGAGGTCGCCGGATGACGACCCGTCCCGAAGAAGCTTCGGCGCGGCGGCCTGCCGAGCCGCAGAACCCTCACCAACGAACCCTTTACCGAGGAGACACCATGTCCCACACCAGCCTGAACCGCCGTACGGTCCTGCGCCGTGCCGCGGCCGCGGGTCTGCTGGCGACGCCGGCCGCCGGGTTCCTCGCGGCCTGCGCTTCCAGCGACAGCACCGGCGACGGCAACGGCGGCACCGCCGCCAAGACGAAGGACAACCCCTTCGGCGTCGACGCCAAGAAGAACCTCGACGCGGTCGTCTTCGACGGCGGCTTCGGCCAGGAGTACGCCAAGGGCTACGCCTCGCTCTACGAGCAGAAGTACAGCGGTTCCAAGGTCGGCATCACCTGGTCCAAGGAGATCCTGACCGACATGCAGCCCCGGTTCACGGGGAACACCGCGCCGGACGTCATCAACAACTCCTCGCCGAAGACGCTCGACCTGGCGACCATCGTGGACCAGCTCACCGACCTGACCGAGCTGTACGACGCGCCGAGCGTCGACGACCCCAACGTCAAGATCCGCGACACCCTGCTCGCCGGCACCATCGAGTCGGGCCTGTTCAACGACAAGCCCTACACGCTGAACGCCGCCTACACGGTGTACGGCTTCTTCCACGACCAGACCCTGTTCGACACCAAGGGCTGGAAGGTTCCGACCACGTGGGAGGAGTTCCTGGCGCTGGCCGAGAACGCCAAGAAGGAGGGCATCGCCGCCTTCACCCACCAGGGCAAGTACCCGTGGTACATGTACAACGTAATCACCGACTGGATCTGGAAGGTGGGCGGCAAGGAGGCGATCTTCGCGATCGACAACCTGGAGCCCAACGCCTGGACCTCCGACGCGGTGAAGACGGTCATCGACCACATCCACGAGATGCTGGGCAAGGGTTACGTCCAGGCCGGTGCGGCCGCGCTGGACCACACCACCACCCAGCAGGCGGTCATCGACCGCAAGGCGCTGTTCATCCCCTGCGGCACCTGGCTCGAGGGCGAGATGGCCAAGACCCTGCGCTCGGACACCAAGCTGGAGGTCAGCGCGCAGTGGAGCCTCACCGCGTCGGACAAGAGCCCCTACGGCACCGTACGCGCGGCCGCCGGTGAGGGCTGGATCGTCCCGAAGACCGGCAAGAACCCGGCCGGTGGCCTGGAGTTCCTGCGGATCATGCTGTCGAAGGCGGGCGCCCGTAAGTTCGCCGAGCTGACCAAGTCGCTGCCCGTCGTCAAGGGCGCGGCCGACGGACTGACCGGCTCGTCGCAGTTCGTCTCGGCGAACAAGGTCCTGGCCGCCGCCGGCACCAACGTCGTCAGCGTCCGCTTCGACGGCTGGTACAAGGACCTCTACACCGCCCTCGAGGGTGCGATCACCAACCTCATGTCGGGCAAGGGTGGCTCCGCGGAGTTCACCACGGCGATGCAGAAGGCGGCCGACAAGATCGCGGCCGACCCGAACGTCAAGAAGCAGCCCAAGCGGACTGCCTGACCATCGGCTGGATCAGGGTTCCGGGTCGGATCGTGACCCGTGATTCGACCCGGAACCCTGATCCAGCGCCGAAAAGGACCCGACCTAAGGAAATCGCCATGAACCACGGCAGAGCCCGCTTCATCGTGGGCTTCCTGTTCTTCCCCGTGCTGCTGTACGTGGTCTACGTGATCTGGCCGTACCTGCAGACCATCGGCTACTCGCTGACGGACTGGAACGGCTTCACGCCGGAGGTGCCGTACGCCGGCTTCGGCAACTACGCCGACCTGCTCAAGGACGAGACCTTCCTGCGGTCGCTTTACCACAACGCCGTGATCCTCGTGGTCTATCCGATCGTCACCATCCTGCTGGCACTGTTCTTCGCGTTCATGCTCAACGTTGGCGGCCGGGGGGACAAGGCGGGCGTACGCGGAGTGGCCGGATCCGGTCTGTACAAGACGATCTTCTTCTTCCCACAGCTGCTGTCGATCGCGATCGTGGCGATCCTGTGGAGCCGCATCTTCGAGAGTTCCACCGACACCGGCTTCCTCAACGCGCTGCTGGCGAAGGTCGGCATCGTCGACCCGCAGCGGCCGTTGCTGTTCCTCGGCGAGACGAACTCATGGCTGCTCCCGGGCATCCCGTTCGGCGACACCATCCTCGACGCGCCGGTCGTCCTCTGGTGTCTCATCGCGATCGCCGTCTGGGGCGGCGTCGGGTTCTACCTCGTGCTGTTCTCGGCCGGTATGCAGTCCATCCCCCGGGACATCTTCGAGGCGGCGCTGCTCGACGGTTCGACTCGCGGGCAGACGTTCTTCCGCATCACCCTGCCGCTGCTGTGGGAGCAGATCTCGGTCGCCTGGGTCTACCTGGGCATCGCGGCGCTGGACTTCTTCCTGCTCGCGTACGCGATCGCGCCGCCGAGCATGCAGGCGACCGGGGCCAGCCACGTGATGAGTTCGTGGATCTATCACACCGCCTTCGGCAGCAGCCGTTACGACAAGTTCGGGTACGCCTGCGCGATGGCGGTGGCGATGGCGGCGTTCACCTTCATCTTCGCGCTGATCCAGTTGCGGATCACGCGCCGGGAAAAGATCGAGTTCTAGGGCGGCCGCAGATGACGACGACAACTTCGAAGCACGAGCTGCCGACCGCGTCCGGGCCGGTCACGACGACGGAGAAGCGCAAGCCCGAGGGCCGCTTCCTCACCGGTTTCTCCCACGTGTTCCTCGCCGTGTGGGGTCTGATGGTCGGCGTACCGCTGATCTGGGCGACGGTCCAGTCGTTCCGGTCCGACGACGAGATCCTGCACCAGCCGCTGAGCCTGCCGACCTCGTGGCACATCGGCGCGTTCGGCCGGGCGTGGACCAAGGGGCACATCGGGGAGTACTTCTTCAACACCATCGTCGTGATGACGTTCAGCGTGACGCTGAGCATGCTGTTCGGCGCGATGGTCGCGTATGTGCTCGCCCGGTACCGCTTTCCCGGCAACCGGGCGATCTACTACCTGTTCTTCACCGGGCTGGTCATGCCGATCTTCCTCGGCCTGATCCCGCTCTACAAGACGGTGCAGAACCTGGCGGCCATGCTCGGGCTGTCCAGCGTCATCGGCCTGAACACCTACGGCGGGCTCATCCTCGTCTACATCGCGTACTCGTTGCCGTTCACGGTGTTCTTCCTGCACTCGTTCTTCCGTACGCTGTCCACCGACGTGGCCGAGGCGGGCCTGATCGACGGGGCGAGCCACACGACGCTGTTCTTCCGGGTGATGCTGCCGATGGCCAAGCCCGGCCTCGTCAGCATCGGCCTGTTCAACATCATCGGCCAGTGGAACCAGTTCATCCTGCCCAACCTGCTCATGAAGCCGCAGAGCGGCTTCGAGGAGGGCAAGTTCGTGCTGACCCAGGGCCTGCTGAACCTCGTGAACAACTCGAAGTACGAGACGGACTGGGCGCGCCTGTTCGCCGGCATGACGCTGGCCATGCTGCCGATCCTGGTCACGTACCTCGTCTTCAATCGCCAGATCCAGGCTGGGCTCACCGGCTCGATCACCAAGTAAGGCCCGCTGGGCCCGGCTCACAGGCTGGGCACAGCTTGCCCCTAGCGGGCACATACGCGCCTTGGGGATCCTCGACGGCGTGAAGACGAAGCGCTGGTCGGCCGACGCGGCCGGATTCGCCGCCGGGCTGACGATGATCGTCGTCGCCGCGCTGTGGGTCCGGCAGGGCGGCGTACTGGAGGTCGCGGGCGGCGGCTGGGCTGCGGTGGCCGCGATCGGGCGGCTGGCCGGGTTGTTCGCCTCCGACTTGATGCTGCTGCAGGTGCTGCTGCTCGCCCGGATCCCCTGGGTCGAGCGGGCGTTCGGCCAGGACCAGCTGGCCCGGTGGCATCGCTGGGTCGGATTCACCTCGTTCCACCTCATGCTGGCGCACATCGTCCTCATCACGCTCGGGTACGCCGGCCCGGTGCAGGACAACGTGCTGCACACCTTCTGGGACTTGATCACCAAGTATCCGGGGATGCTGCTGGCGGTGGCGGGAGCGGCGGCGATCGTCATGGTCGTGGTGACCTCGATCAAGGCGGCCCGGCGTCGGCTGCGCTACGAGTCGTGGCACCTGCTGCACCTTTATGCATACCTCGGGGTGGGGTTGGCGCTGCCGCATCAGTTGTGGACCGGCGCGGACTTCCTCGCCTCGCCGCTCGCGCGGGCGTACTGGTGGACGCTGTGGGCGGGGACGGCGGCGGCCATCGTGATCTTCCGGCTCGGGCTGCCCGCGTGGCGTACCGCCCGGCACCGGCTGGAGGTCGCCGAGGTGGTTCCCGAAGGACCGGGGCTGACCTCCGTCTATCTCAAGGGCCGCTTCCTCGACCGGCTGCCGGTCCACGCGGGGCAGTTCTTCCAGTGGCGGTTCCTCGACGGTCCGGGCTGGTCACGGGCCCATCCATACTCGTTGTCCGGGCCCCCGCGCAGGGACAGACTGCGGATCACCGTCAAGGATCTCGGCGACGGCAGCTCCCGCGTCGCGACCCTGCGGCCCGGCACCCGCGTCCTGGTCGAAGGCCCCTACGGCCGGCTCACCGGCGAGGTCTACGACGGTGGCCCGGTCACGATGATCGCTTGCGGTATCGGCATCACCCCACTGCTCGCGCTGCTGTGGGACCTGCCCTACCGCGACGGTGAAGCGACGCTCGTCTATCGCGCCCGGTCCGCGCAGGAGCTCGCCTTCCGGTCCGAGATCGAGTGGCTCGCCGCGCGACGCGGGGTCCGTGTCGTTCCGCTGCTCGGTCCGCGAGTCCAGGATTCGTGGTTGCCGCACGGGTACGCCGAAAGCAGCGGTCGATCGGGTGAGTTGGCAGCGCTGCGTCGCATCGTCCCGGATCTGCGGGGTCAGCACCTCTATGTCTGCGGCCCGGACGAGTGGACCGCCGGCGTGCGCCGGACGGCCGCCGAGGCCGGGGTCGCACCGGACCGGATCCACCTCGAACACTTCGCCTGGTAGCTCATCCGTAGCAAGCTCTGCAGAGAAAGGGAGACGATGCGGCGCATCACGCTGTGGCTGCTGTCCACTGTGGCTATTACGGTGCTGTTGTTCAGCTACCGCACCAGCACCATGGGGTCCGGCGGCGGCGACACGGTCGCGGTGACCCCCGCGAACAACAAGTCGAACAACGACTCGGGCGGCTCTACGGCCGGCTCGACCCAGACCGGCACTTCGACGGGGAACAGCACGGGGAGCAAGACCTATGAAGGATCGGTGGCGCAGACCCGGTGGGGTCCCGTGCAGGTGCGCATCACCGTGGCGAACGGCAAGATCACCGACGTCGAGGCGATCGAATACCCGACGGAGAACCACCGTGACCAGGAGATCAACCAGTACGCCCTCCCGATCCTGCACGACTCCGTGATCTCGAAGCAGAGCGCGCAGATCGACACCGTGTCGGGTGCGACGGTCACCAGTGAGGGGTACATCGAGTCGTTGCAGGCGGCCCTGGACTCCGCCCATTTGTCATGACGACCGCCAGGCAGAATCAGCGGGCCTGGGTCGAGCAGATCATGGGGCTGCCGATCAGCGTGAATCTGCGGGGACCTGGGCTGACGACTCCCGCCGTCGAGACGCGGGTCGCGGCGTACTTCGCCGAGTTGCGGCGGATCGACGAGATCTTCAGCACCTATCGACCCGACAGCGAGATCAGTCGATGGCAGCGCGGCGAGCTGACCCTGGCTGCCGCCGATCCGCTCCTCGGGCACGTACTCGCGTTGTGCGACCGCGCCTTTGTGCGTACCAGTGGATTCTTCGACGCGCGATCCTTGCCCGACCCACTGGGCGGAGCCACGCGGACCGATCCTTCCGGCCTGGTCAAAGGCTGGGCCGTGGAGCGAGCGACCCGGCAGCTGCCCGTGGGCCTGGGCTGGTGCGTGAACGCGGGCGGCGACGTGCTGGTCACCGCGGCGGACGGTCAGCCCGCGTGGCGTGTGGGGATCGAGGACCCGTCGCGGGACGGCAAAATCCTGCGGGCCGTGACCCTACGGCGGGGCGCGGTCGCGACCTCCGGGACCCGCCATCGCGGTACGCACATCGTCGACCCGCGCACCCGCCGCCCGCCTACGGGACTTCGCCAGGTCAGCGTGCTGGGGCCGGAGCTGCTCTGGGCGGACGTGTACGCCACGGCGGCGTTCGCGCGGGGCGGGAGTGCGCTGGAGTGGCTCGCGGAGCTGGACGGGTACGAGGGGCTGGTGGTGTCGGCGGACGGCCGGATCTCGAGTACGCCGGGCTGGCCGATCGCCTGAGCGGGTTTGACCGGCGGCGGCCGTGGAAAGGGGAGGGTATGACTAGTGTTCTGCCTGCTCCCAACGCCTCCGCAACCAGCACATCGGGTAGCACCCCGAGCGGCGCTTCGGGCAGCGCCGAGGCAGACGTGCGGGCGATGTTGCGACTGTGGACCACCGCCGAATACCGCGGCCTGGTCGACGTCGTCGAGGAACTGCTGACCGACGACTTCCTCGGGGTCGACCGCGCCGGGGAGGTGCTCGACAGACAAGACTGGCTCGCCCGGCGACGGGACGGGCGGCTGTTCCACACCACGTTCACCCTGAACGCCGTCGACGTGCGGGTGCACGACGACGCGGCGATCGCGGTGGGTGACCATGAATGCGCCGGTCACGACCAGGGCGAGACGTTCGGCCGGCACTGCCGGATCACTGCGGTCGGCGTACGCGACGGAAAGTTGTGGAAGCTCGCCTCGGTGCACATCAGCGAAGTGCCGGATCACTGATCGGAATCACCGCAAAAGTGTCGGGGCCTCCCCGGGCGGGTACAGCCTGGGGTGAACGGAGGCCCGACAATGGAAGAGATCCTGATGACGGGACCGCCGGCGGTCGATTCCCGGCCGGCGATCGCCGCCACCGGTCTGACGAGATACCTGACCCTCGACGGGCACGGCGCGCCCGACGCCTTCCCCGCGTACGCCGACGCGCTGCGGCGTGTCGCCACCGCGCTGAGACTGGCGGTGCACCCGACGGAGGCGTTGTGGTGGTCCGCCGACGGCGGCCCGATGCGCCCGGAACGGATGCACACCTGGCGGTGGACGCTGTTGCAGCAGGTGCCGCTGGAGACCTCGACGGCTGACGTGGCGCGGGCGTCGGCCACGCTGCGCGGCATCGTCCCCGACGGTCTGCTCTCCGAGATGGGCGTGACCAGTCTCGACGAGGGCACCGTCGCCCAGGTGCTCTACACCGGTTCGCTGCGGGACAAGGCGCCCGCCTTGCGGATGTTGCGGGATTTCGCCCGTACGCACGGCTATGCCGTCCAAGGGAAGTATCACGAGATCTATCTGGACGATCCGGGTCCGCATTCGCCACCGGACGCCCGGACGATCCTCCGGCTGCCCCTCGTCCGGACGGCCTGACTCGCGGCACGGCTCCCACCTGCCTCTCGTTGAGAGAGGGAAGGCTGTCTCATTCCCGCCGACAGCGTGGATGAGCAGTGCGAACGCGAATCAGGGAGGCCGTGATGGCTCGCAAACGACGCACGGCGGTGGCGGCCGCGGTCCCACCGCCGCCGGTCGAGCGGCATCCGGTGGTGGCGCCGGACAGTCCGCTGGCGGTGACCGCCCGGGAGCTGCTGGCAGCGCATACGCCGCCGGAGGGAAGCACGACGTGCCCGCGATGCGACGTGCCCGATCCGTGCCCGACGGCTCGGCACGCCAGCATCGTCTGCCTCGCCGCGCGGGATCCGGCCGAGGAGAACGCGCTGACTCCAGCCAGTGCCGGTTAGCGGTCCGGCCTCCCGCCCGCGCGGATAGTGGACCGCGGCTAGTGGACCGCAGCTAGTGGGCTCGGCCCGGGCTCGGCTGGCGAATGCCTTCCGGGCCGGGCTGTTTGGCCTCGCGATCGACCCGGGCTCGGAAGTCCAAGTCGGCGCAGTAGACGGCCAGCATCGCGCGCAGGCGGGAGGCGGGTGAGACGCCGTCGCCGAGGCGGAAGGCCTTCAACGCCAGATCCTCCTCGACGGTCAGCGTGACGCTCACCCGTTCGGGGCGTTTGGCGAGCGGCCGCGGTTCGCGTACCGCGCGGCGGGTCTGCGTCGCGTCGAGGAATCCCCGTTGGTAGTCGCGACCATGCCGGGCGGACAAGGCCCGCATCGCGTCACGGAGCAGGGTGGTTCCCCCACCGAGGCCGTGCCGCCAGCGGTGGCCGTCGTCCGTCTCCAGCCAGGCCCGCCCCATCCGGCTGCCGGCTTCGTACTCGTCGGTCGTCACGGAGAGCGCGCTACCCAATCCGGCGAGGATGAAACCCGCCTGCACTCGATAGTGGGACCACGCGGGACTACAGTCAAAACATCCATCGCCGTCCACTCCCCACGGACGGGCCCGGCTCCGCCCAGAGCCGCCGGACGGCGCGACCCGAAAGGATGTCCCGTGCGCGTGCCTCGTCTGAGGCGCGTGACCCTGCTGCGCTCCACGGTCATCGCGGCTGCCCTGCTCGTCGTCGGCTACGCCGGCGCCGCGCTCGCGCTGCCCGATCCGCCCGCGCCGGTCACCGCCAACGCCACCTGGTTCGATGCCCTCGGTTCGCCGTACGGCGGTTGCGGGCTGCCACAGGCCAATTTGGACAGTCAGAACTTCGTCGCCCTCAACGTGTTCAACACGCCCGGCGACTACGCGTACTCGACGCGGCCGGTGCCCGACGCCGCCAAGACCGGGATGTGGGAGAACGGGCACAACTGCGGCCGCTGGGTCCAGGTCTCGATCGCCGACTACTGCACCGGCGTCAACGACGGCGCACCGAACCAGCCGTTCTGCCGGAACGGTTCCTGGGTGAGCGACGCGTACAACGGCGGCACGCTCACCATGCTCGTCGCCGACAGCTGCGGTGACGGCAACGCGTGGTGCCGTGACGACCCGTATCACCTCGACCTCGCGAAGGGGTCGCTGAGCAAGTTCGTCAAGAACGGCACGACGCTGACCGACCTCTACCCGGACCACTGGAACAACCGGCACATCAGCTGGAAGTTCGTCCCCGCGCCCAACTACTCGGGGGACATCAACATCGGCTTCCTCCAGGGCGCTCAGCAGTGGTGGCCGGCGATCGCGGTCTCGCACCTGGCCAACGGCATCCACGGAGTCGAGTACCTGGCCGACGGAGCCTGGCACACCGCCACCATGAACAGCGACATGGGGCAGTCCTACATCATCGGCGGGCTCACCTCGGGTGCGACGAACTTCCAGATTCGCGTACGCGATGTCAACGACGCGCTGATCAACGGCGGGCGGGTGTACTCGTTCAGCCTGCCGTGCTCGTCGCAGTGCTCGGTGCCCTACACCGCGGCTGCGTACACGACGTCCCGCGGCGGCTCTGGATCGCCGTCGGCTTCCCCCTCGGCCTCCGTTTCGCCGTCCGCTTCCGCGTCGCCGTCTGCCTCGGTGTCCCCGTCTGCTTCGACGTCGCCGTCTTCATCGGGGGCGTGCTCGGCGGCGTACCGGATCACGAGCTCCTGGCCGGGCGGCTTCGGCGGTGAGGTCACCGTGACGGCGGGCAGCGCCCCGATCACGGGCTGGACCGTGAAATGGACGTACGCCAACGGGCAGGCGATCACCCAGCTGTGGAACGGCACGCTCACCACGAGCGGGTCGTCCGTCACCGTGAAGAACGTGTCCTACAACGGCTCGCTCGGTGCGGGCGGGACGGCGACGTTCGGCTTCAACGGCACCGCCGGCGGCACGAATGGCATTCCGACGTTGAGCTGCACCAGCCCCTGACGCGTTTTGGGCGCTGGATCAGGGTTCCGGGTCGAATCTTGCCCCATGATCCGACCCGGAACCCTGATCCAGCGCGCCACACATTGACGAAGGTGCGTGCTGAAATATTTAATAAAGCTTCCTTATAGGTTCCCCGGTCACTCTGCTGGAGGAGCGATGATGAAGCTAACGCGCATCACGGCGCTGGTCGCAGCCGCCGTTCTCTTGATCACGGCACCGGCGGCCCCCGCGATCGGGGCCGAGCTACTGTCCAACGGCGGCTTCGAGACGGGTGCGCTCAGCCCGTGGAGCTGTTCGGGCGGGCTGGGTAGCGTCGTCACCACGCCGGTGCGTACGGGGACGAAGGCGTTGCGCGGAGCGGCGTCCAGTTCGGACAACGCGAACTGCACGCAGACCGTTCCCGTCGTGTCCGGCACCTCCTACACCCTCACCGGCTGGGTTCGCGGCAGTTACGTCTACCTCGGCGTCACCGGGGGATCGTCGACGTGGACGCCGAGCGCCACGAACTGGACGCAGCTGACCGTCACCTTCACCGCGTCGAGCAGCAGCGTGCAGGTGTTCCTGCACGGCTGGTACGGCACCGGCGACTACTTCGCCGACGACGTGTCGTTGCAGGGCACGGCCGGGGCCGGCGTGCCCGGCGTCCCCGGTACGCCGGCCGCCGGGACGATCACGAACACCTCGGTCGCGCTGAGCTGGGCCGGGTCCACCGGGACGGTCACGGGTTACCGGGTGTACGAAGGCTCCACGGTGAAGTCGAGCGGCACCGGCACAACGGCGACGATCTCCGGGTTGACCGCCTGTACCAGCCACACCTACGACGTGACGGCGTACAACAGTGTCGGGGAGTCGGCGCACTCGGGGAGCGTCACGATCACCACGACCGGCTGCGGCACCGGAGTCCCGGGCACGCCCGGGAATGCGCGCGTGACGTCCACAGCGGATACTTCGCTCGGACTCGCCTGGGACGCGTCGAGTGGGACCGTCACCGGCTACCGGGTGTACGAAGGCACCACCGTGCGGGCGACTGTGACCGGCACGACGGCGACGATCTCCGGGCTGACCGCCTGCACAAGCCACACGTACGCCGTTCGCGCGTACAACGGCAGCGGTGAATCGGGCTCGGCGAGCGTGACCGGCACGACGACCGGATGCACCACGGGCACCTTGCCGAAACACCTGCTCACGGGCTACTGGCAGAACTTCACCAACGGCGCTACGCCGCTGCGGCTGTCGTCGGTCCCGACGACCTACGACATCGTGGCGATCGCATTCGCCAATGCCGACCCGAACTCGGCCGGCGGCGTGACCTTCGGCGTCGATTCCGGCCTGTCGAGCGCGCTCGGCGGTTATACCGACGCGCAGTTCAAGGCGGACGTCGCGACGCTGCACTCGCGCAACCAGAAGGTCATCCTCTCGGTCGGCGGCGAGAAGGGCACCGTCTCGGTCTCCAGCTCGACGGCGGCGACCAACTTCGCCAACAGCGTGTACGCGATCATGACCAGCTACGGGTTCGACGGCGTCGACATCGACCTGGAGAACGGGCTGAACGCGACCTACATGGAGCAGGCGTTGCGGTCGCTGCGGTCGAAGGCGGGCACGAACCTGATCATCACGATGGCGCCGCAGACGATCGACATGCAGTCGACCGGGTCGACGTACTTCGCGCTGGCCCTGAACATCCGCGACATCCTGACCATCGTGCACACGCAGTTCTACAACTCGGGCGGCATGCTGGGCTGCGACCAGATGTTCGCGTACGGGCAGGGCACGATCAACTTCCTGACCGCGCTCGCCTGCATCCAGCTGCAAAGCGCGCTGCGGCCGGACCAGGTGGCGCTCGGCCTGCCGTCGTCCACCTCGGCGGCGGGCGGCGGTTACGTCAGCCCCGGCGTGGTCAACAACGCGCTGGACTGCCTAGCCGCCGGGACGAGCTGCGGCAGCTTCGTTCCCCCGGCGAAGTGGCCGAGCATCCGTGGCGCCATGACGTGGTCGATCAACTGGGATGCGAGCAACGGGTACGCCTTCGCCAACACCGTCCACTCGCACCTCGTCGCCATGCCGTGACGCTGTGGGCGCACTGATCGCCGAAGCCTGGCGATCAGTGCGCCTCGCCTCGCCTGTGAGTGCTGTCGAACGCGCTGATCGTCGGAAGCCGACGATCTTGGAGGTTCGCGGTTCCTTGATCGTCGGCTTCCGACATTCGTGGCACGAATCGTGCACTGATCGTCGGCTTCCGACGATCATGGTGCGGCCGGCGAGCAGGCCACGGCCAGGCGTCAGGCCACGGCCAGGCGTCCGGCCACGGCCAGGCGTCAGGTCGCGGGTGGGAAAGCGGCCGCGCCCGGGCGAAGGGGCCGACGCGTCACTCAGCCGACGTGGCGGCGCGCTGGAGCCCGGCGTTCTCGGTCGCCAGTGCCTTGGCGAAAGTCTTGCCCAGCAACGTTCCGAGGAGCTTGGCACCCGGTCCGGCCAGCTCCAGGACGAGAGTGTTGCGGCACCCGTCGCCCTCGTCGGCGAGCAGATGCCGTCCGGTCATCGTCACCCCGAGCCGCCGCGTCTGCCAGGTGAACTCCCGTACCGGCGTCAGCCGTGTCACCGTCCAGATCGCCGGGGTCTGCGCCGGCTGCCAGATCTTGGCCTGGCTGCCTTCGTGGATCGGCCCGTCGTCGAGGCGTACGACCCGGCGCATGGTCGGCGTCACCGACGGCAGGTTCTCGACATCAGTGGTGAGGTCCCAGACGCGCTCGGTCGGCGCGTCGATGGTGACCGTGTTCTCCCAACGCATGACGTCAATGTACCATTCGGTACATGTCGAGTGCGCGGGCGGAGACGCTGGACCGGGTGATGGCGTACGCGGCCGCCAACGGCATCGGTGGCAAGAGTCTCCGGGAGATCGCCGACGGGATCGGCAGCAGTCATCGGATGCTCCTCTACCACTTCGGTACGCACGAAGGACTGCTCGCGGCGCTCGTCGAGGCGGTGGAACAGCAGCAGCGGGACCTGATGACGGAGTTGGCCGCGCGGCACCAGTCGGCCCAGGAGTTGATGCTCGCCCTGTGGGAGCGCGTCAGCAGTCCCGAGGTACGCCCCTTCGTCCGCCTGTTCTTCGAAGTGCTCGGCTTGGCGGCGCAAGGGGCGGCCGGAACGGACCGATTGCTGAGCGGGCTCACCGAACCGTGGCTGGACAGCGGAGCCGCGCTGGCGCCGGGCGTACGCCGGGAGGCGGTGCGGGTCGGTGTCGCAGTCGTCCGCGGACTGCTTCTCGATCTGGTCGCCGGAGCGGATCCGGCCGATGTGGACCGAGCCTATCGGCTGTTCGCGGGGTCCTTCGAAGACCTGACCCGGAACGGATGACGTCGATGCCAGTCAATTAGGTGACGGAGAGGAGTCATTCCCTCACTCCGGGCGTACGGTGCTTGCAACCCCAACGCCTTTCGCCAGAATCGAGGGTGCAATGAGCAACGTTCAGAAGTGGGGCTACGCCAGCTTCGGCGTCGGCCTGGTCCTCGCGGCGGGCTGCTACATCGGGTTCGCCGCCGCGTCCGGTGCAGGTGTCAAGACGACCCTCCTGGTCGCCGCCACCGTCTTCACCGTGGCCGCAGCGAACGGCCTCGGCGTCGGCATCGCCGACAGCGTCACGACCGGGAAATGGGTCGGCCTGATCGTCGGGGCGGTCGGCTTCGTCGCCTGGGGCATCGCCTGGCTCGCCACGAGCGGCGCGCTGAAGGATTCCTTCGGGTGGGCTGCCGTCTTCGCGGCGATCGCGGCGCTCGCCTCGATGCTTCCGGAACTGTTCGGCGGGAGCAGCGCACCCGCTACCACCAACTGACAGAGGAGACGTACGCCCGGCCCGGCGGCGAGAAATCGCGTGCCCGGCCGGGCGTACGCGCGTATCGTGGCCGCGTCTTGTGAAGCGACTACCTGATGAGGTGCATTGGATGACGGTTCAGGCAGCGTCGGCCCCGGTGGCCGGCCGACCCCACGGTTCTGTCCTGATCCCAGCCAATCCAAGGAGCATCCATCGTGGATCTTCCACGCCACTTCGTCATCCGCGAGAGCGGTCACCGCATTCACAACCCGTTCAGTCCTGAAAAACTCGCCATCCTCGGGCGGGCCCTGGGCCTGACGCCCGGGACCACCGCCCTGGACCTGGCCTCCGGCAGCGGCGAGATGCTGTGCACCTGGGCCCGGGACCACGGTCTCACCGGGACCGGAGTCGACATCAGCACCGTGTTCACCGCGGCCGCCCAGGCGCGCGCCGCCGACCTGGGCGTCGCCGACCGCGTACGCTTCGAGCACGGCGACGCGGCCGGACATGTCGCGGCCGAACCGGTCGACCTCGCCGCGTGCATCGGCGCGACCTGGATCGGCAACGGCGTCGCCGGCACGGTGGAGCTGCTGCAACGCAGCCTCCGTCCCGGTGGCCTGATGCTGATCGGCGAACCCTACTGGCGGATCGACCCGCCGGACCAGGAGACCGTCGAGGCCAATCACACGGCCAGCAAGGACGACTTCCGGGCGTTGCCGGAGTTGCTCGAACAGTTCGGCGACCTCGGCTACGACGTCGTCGAGATGGTGCTGGCCGACCAGGACAGCTGGGACCGTTACTCGGGGGCGCAGTGGCTTTCCATCCGCCGCTGGCTCGACGAGAACCCCGACGACGAGCTGGCCGAGTCGTTCCGCGCCGAACTGCGCGACGGACCGGCGAGGTACGCCCGCTTCCGGCGTGAGTACCTCGGCTGGGGCGTGTTCGCACTGATGCGCCGCTAACGCTGATCCCCGCGCTGGATCAGGGTTCTGGGCCGAATCATGAACGAAGATTCGACCGGGAACCCTGATCCAGCGCCCGCAGAGAAAGCGCCGTCGGTTGTAACGTGCGCGTCAGTGCGGTGAAAGGGCCGTGACAGGCGGTCCGCCGAATATTCTCGGCATGCAGAACACACTTACTCCCAGCGCCGCCGCCACTACGAAGGCCGCGCGCCCCAACCGTTTCGTCGAGCTCCTGCTCGCCGACCGCCACTCGATCCCGCTGTCGATCGCGCTGCATCTCGTGCCCGGCGCGCTGATCGTCGCCGCGTACTTCCTCCTCGCCGAACCGTTCGTCAAGGCGATCGATTATCCGATCTTCTTCGCCTGGGCGGTCGCCCTCGTGATCGTGCTCGTGCCGGTGCTCTTCGGCCTGTTGTGGCTGGGCCGGCGGCGTAACGGCCGGTTCTCACTGCGCGGGGTCGTCGGATACGCGGACAAGCCGATCCCGCGCCGGAAGGTCATCGGCATGATGGCGGGTCTGCTGGTGTGGATGACCGTGGTGTCGCTCGCCCTGACCCCGCTGGACAACTTCGTCTTCGACCACTTCTTCACGTGGGTTCCCTTCGAGGGAGCGGGCGGCAGCGCCACCACCTATCTCGACGGGTACTCGCATTCGCAGCTGGTCATCACGATGCTGGTGTGCTTGCCGCTGACGGGGTTCAGCCTGCCGCTGATCGAGGAGTTCTACTTCCGGGGCTTCCTGCTGCCGCGCATCTCCCACCTGCGCTGGGGCGCGCCGGTGCTCAACACGGTTCTGTTCTCGGTGTACCACTTCTGGGCGCCGTGGACGGTGCTGTCCAAGCTCGTCTTCCTGTTCCCCGGCATCTGGCTGGTCTGGCGCAAGCACGACATCCGGCTCTCGATCGGCATGCACCCCGGTTCCGCGCTGCTCATGGCTACGGTCGGGACCGTCTTGGTCGTGCTCGGCCTGGTCTGACGAAGACCGGTGATTTCGCCGATGCGCCCGGCGCACGCCATCCAAAACAATCGCACCTGTCAATGTTTTCCGACCCGGCCCGCCGTCGCTCCCTAGGCGGGCCGGGCTCGACTCCCGGGAGGACAGATGCACCTTCGCAGATCCCGGCTTCTGGCCACGTTGTCGCTCGCGCTTACTCTCGCGGTCGGCGCGGCCGTGGCGAGCCCGGCGCACGCGCTCAACCCGTACCAGCGGGGACCCAACCCGACGGCCGCGATCCTCGAGGCGGGCAGCGGGCCCTACGCGACCTCCTCGATCGGCGTCCCGTCGACCGTGCTCGGATTCGGCGGCGGCCGGATCTACTACCCGACGACCACAGCCGACGGGACGTTCGGCGGCATCGCCATCTCGCCCGGCTTCACCGCCACCTGGTCCAGTCTCGCCTGGCTCGGCCCGCGCCTGGCCTCGCACGGTTTCGTGGTGATCGGCATCGAGACCAACACCATCTACGACCAGCCCAGCAGCCGGGGCCAACAGCTCCTCTCGGCCCTCGACTACCTGGTCAACTCCAGCTCGGTGCGCAGCCGCGTCGACTCCTCCCGGCTCGCGGTGGCCGGTCATTCGATGGGCGGCGGCGGTACGCTTTGGGCAGCGAACGCCCGACCCTCGTTGCAGGCGGCGATCCCGCTCGCGCCGTGGAACACGGACAAGTCGTGGGGTGGCGTACAGGTGCCGACGATGATCATCGGTGGCCAGTCCGACACGGTCGCACCGGTCGCGACGCACTCGATCCCGTTCTACACCAGCATTCCGGCGTCGTCGGAGAAGGCGTACCTGGAATTGCGGGGGGCGAGCCACTTCTTCCCGCAGGCGGTGAACACGACCGTGGCGGTGTCGATGGTGTCCTGGCTCAAGCGATACGTCGACGACGACACCCGCTACGAACCTTGGTTGTGCCCGGCTCCGTCCGGGTTGGCCATCTCCGACTACCGCGACACGTGCCCCGCCTGATCTTCGGCGCACACCTGGGGTGGCCGTTCGCGGTCACCCCTTCCCATGTCGTTACCTGTGGGTAACACTGGACCGCATGGTATTTGCATCGACAGTGCATGTATCTAGGTTGCGCGGCCGGACCCGGGAGACCGAGGCCGTCGCGGCAGTGCTCGCCGGAGCCGCTGTCGGGCGGGGCGGGGCGCTGGTCTTCGCCGGCGAGCTCGGTCTCGGCAAGTCCGCGCTGCTTCAGCACGCTGTGCGTACGGCGACGGGGTTCCTCGTGTTGCAGACGGCGGGCGTGGCCGCCGAAGCTCATCTCGCGTACGCCGGACTCATCCGCCTGCTGGAACCGTTGGCCGACGGCGTACCCCGGTTGGCCGAGGAGCACCGACGCACCGTACGCCGAATGCTGAGTGGCCAGAGCTGCCCGGACGCCGATCGGCTCCCGCTCCGGCTCGCCGTGCTGGAGCTGCTCGGTTCGGCCGGTCGTCCGGTGCTGTGCTGTGTGGACGATGTGGACGCCGCTGATCCCGCGACGGCAGACGTGCTCGCGTTCGTCGCCCGGCGGGTGGCCGACCGGCCGGTCGCGATGCTGCTCACCGCCGGGGACGGCGTCGACGGCGTACGCACGCTCCAGCTTGAAGCGCTCGACTTCGCCGACAGCCGTGCGCTCGTCGCCGATCGGGCCGATCTCGTCGACGATGCCGTCGCCGCGCACCTCGCCGAGGTCGGCTGCGGCAATCCGCAGGCCCTCGTCGATCTGGCCGAATCGCTCACTCCCGGGCAACGGGCGGGCGCCGCACCGTTGCCGAACGGGTTGCCCGGGGCCAGTTCGCTGCGGCAGGCGTACCGGGCGAGGATCGCCGGACTGCCTACGGAGACTCGGGACCTGCTTCTTCTGACGGCGGCCGAGGCGGCGGCGACGGCGGAGTCCCTGCCCACCGCCATGCTCGCCCGGGTGGCCGAGGTACGCGATCTCGCGCTGGGCTCGCTGAGTCCGGCCGAACTGTCCGGCGTCGTACGCGTCGCCGACGGCGTGGTGTCCTTCGCGCAACCGCTCGTCCGGCAGACCGCGTACGAGCTCGTCCCGCTGGCCCGGCGACGGGCGGCGCACCGGCTCCTCGCCGAGCAGGCCGATCAGCCGGCTGACCGGCTGCGTCGCGTCCTGCACCTCGCGGCGGCCGGTGATGCGCCCGATCCGGTGTTGGCCGAGCGGCTGGCCGAGGTGGCGGCGGATGCCGTTCGGCCCGGTCCGGCGGCCATCGCCTTCGAAGCCGCGGCCGAGCTGGCCGGGGATTCGCAGACCGCCGCCGCGTACCTCATCGCCGCAGCTCGCTCCGGGTGGCTGGCCGGTCGTCCGGCGTACGCCCGCCGCCTCATCACCCGAGTCCGGCGTACGCTCGCCGACGTCCCGCGTACGCCCGAAGCAGACCGCGTCCTCGGCCAGACCGACCTGCTCCTCGGCGAGATCGAGCTGCGCTCCGGTGCGACCGCGGCCGCCCTGGACGCCCTGCTCGCGGCGGCCGACCGCCTCGCCCGACAGCACCGGGAGCTGGCCGTGAGTGTCCTCATGCGAGCGTCGGAGGCGGCCCGCTTCTCCGGCGAATACCCGCGGATAACCGAGGTGCGCGCTCGGGCGGAGGCGCTGCGGCGGCCGGGTGACTCGCTCCGGCTGCGCTTCGTGTTCGCCCAGATCGAGGGGTTCGCCGCGACCTTCACCGGCCGCTTCGACCAGGCGAAACCGGCTCTGCGGGAGGCGATCGCCCTCAGCGAGCGGCTCGGCGAACCGGGCGCGCTGACCGCCGCCGGAGCAGCTGCGTTACTGCTCGGCGACGATCACACCGCGTTGCGGGTGACCGAACGGGCCTGTGCCTCGGCCGACGCCGCCGGAGACCGGGCGGTCTTACCGGTGACGCTCGAACTGACGGCGTACGCCCAGTTCTGGCTCGGCCGCCATGACGCCGTCCGGCAGTCCTGTCTGGCCGGACTCCGGGCGGCCCGAGCCGGTGGGCAGGAGAACTACGCAGGCGACCATCTCGGTCTGCTCGCCGTGCTGGCCGCCGTACGCGGTGACGCCGACGAATGCCGATCGCAGCTGGCCCGGCTGCGTACGCCGATCGAGGCGGGCCGGGTCAGCCGGCCGCGTGTCCTGCGGGACTGGGCGCTCGGAGTGCTCGACTTGGCCGCGGGCCGGCCTGCCGAGGCGTTGAGCCGATTCGCGGGCATCGCCGATCCGGCCACCGGCCACGGGCACGTGGTCGTCCAGGTGCTGGCGACACCGTGGCTGGTCGAGGCGGCCGCTCGAAGTGGGGCCGGTGACCTGGCCCGGCCCGCCTGGCAGGCGTACGACCAGTGGGCGGAGCTCACCGGCGACCCAGTACGCCGTGCGCTGTCCCGGCGATGCCGAGCGCTGTTGGCGGAGCGGGGGAGTGCCGAGGCCGAACGGCATTTCCGGGTGGCGCTGGAGTTGCACGGTTCCTCGGACGCCGACTTCGAACACGCCCGTACGCAGCTGCTGCTCGGCCAGGACCTCCGGCGTACGCGGCGGCCCCGGGACGCCCGGGAGCATCTGCATCGGGCGGCCGACCTGTTCCAGTCCGCCGGCGCGGACTACTGGATCGACCAGGTCCGGGCCGAACTGCGGGCGGCGGGCGAACCGGTCGCGTCCCCCGGGCCGGACGCGACCGCCGCGCTGACGGCGCAACAGTTGCAGATCGCGCAACTGGTCGCCGACGGCTCGACCAATCGCGAGGTCGCGGCGCAGCTGTTCATCAGCACCCGGACCGTCGACCATCACATGCGCAACATCTTCCACCGGCTCGGCATCCGCTCGCGGACCGAGCTGGTACGCGCCCTGCGTTAGAACATGCCGTACGGGGTCTCCGACTCCGGCGGCACCGGCTGGACGACATCCCAGTGTTCGACGATCTTGCCGTCGGCCAGCCGCCAGATGTCGACCACCGCGAGCTCCTCGGTAGGCGTACTCATCCGGTAATGGAGGACGACGAGGTCGTTTTCGGCGATCACACGCTTGAGGTCGAGTTTCGCCCCCGCGACCGGCGCAGTCTTCATATACGCGACGAACGCGTCCCGGCCGGACGGATTGCCCGGGCTGTGCTCCACGAAGTCCTCGTGCAGCAGCGTATGCAGGATGTCGATGTTGCCGGCGGCGAACTCGGCGAAGCCGTTGAGGACGAGGTCCTTGTTGCTGTGCGTCATGTGGATCACGCTCGCAGCAAGCGCCTTGCCCGGTCTATTACCTCACAGGTAACGCGGAATAGGCCGCCGCCGATCGGCGTTGCAGCGCACGTTCCACCATCGAAGGGAGAGTGCGATGAAGGTTCGCAGCTCACTGCGGTCGCTCAAGCAGAAGCCGGGTTCGCGGGTCGTCCGCCGGCACGGCAAGCTGCTGGTGATCAACAAGCGGGATCCGCGGCTGAAGGCCCGCCAGGGCTGACGCGGCATTCGTGAGACAGTGGGGGTATGCCAGTCGCGGAGACCGCGGATCGGCTCGCCCCGGCGTACTTGCGGCATGCCGTCGGGATGTACCGCGGGTATCACTACAGTGGCCAGCAGCCGGGCGTACACCGCGGGCTGCCGTCACTGGGCGTCACCGTCGTCATCAGCCTCGATGCCCCGACCCTGGTCGCACTGGACGCGGGGGAACCCGCACTCGGCTACGCGTCGCTCGCCTCGGGGATGACAGTCGGTCCCGCTTACATTCCGCACGACGGCTCGCAGTACGGCGTACAACTTGAATTGACTCCGGCTGGAGCACGTGACCTGCTGGGGCTGCCCGCGGCCCCGCTGGCCGCTGCCGTCGTGCCGCTTCCGGACCTGCTGGGCCCGGACGCGCGCGAGCTGATCGATCGACTGGCCGCCGCGCCTGATTGGCCGCGACGGTTCGACGTGCTCGACGAAATCCTCACGCGGCGGCTGGATCGCGCTCCGCGGCGCGATCCAGCCGCGGAGGTCGCGCAAGCTTGGGACATTCTCGTCGCCCAGCAAGGAGTGGTACGCGTAGAGCAGCTGGCGAAGGCGGTCGGTTGGAGCAGACGCCACCTGTCAGCGCGATTCGCGGCCGAATTCGGCGTCTCGCCCAAAGACGCGGCCCGCATCGCCCGGTTCGACCGATCGCACCGGCTGCTTCGCGCCGACCGGAAGCTGTCGCTGGCCGACATCAGCGCGCGATGCGGCTACTACGACCAGCCCCACCTCGACCGCGAATGGCGAGCGTTGGCCGGAGCCGCGCCGACCACCTGGCTCGCCGAGGAGAACCTGCCGCTGCGCCCGCTCGATTGAGCTAAGCCACCGGTGGGTGGCCGAGCGCGTCGTCGACCACAGCCTCCCACGGATGCGGCTGCTTCCACGGCGGGGCCAGCCGTGGCCGCAGCCAGGCCAGCTGTTCGTGATCCAGGTGGGCGACGGCGTCGACGAAGTCGCTCCGGTCTTTCTCCCTGGCGTCCCTCGCCTTCAAGAGGAGCACAATCTCCGGTGTGAGGTAAGGGATTCCACCGGGGCTCCGCCGGATGAGGTCCGCCAGCGGCCAGCGGATCTTCCCGCCCCGATGGAAGATCCAGTCCGAGTCGTCGCTCGACGCGAAGAGCACCTGGACGTCGCCGCACTCCGGCGGCAGATCCTTGGTGAACGAGACGGTCATCCGGCCCGGCTCGATGTCGAAGCCCTGTTCGGCGGGCCGGCTCTCGTTCGTCTGCTCGTCGGTGACCACCGGCCCGAACGGCCGCATCACCTCGAGGAGATGGGCGAAGTCGGCGGCCAGGACCAGCACGTCGAGATCGGAATGGTCTCGGCGTACCGCACCGGTGAGGAAATCCACCGCCCAGCCGCCTGCGATTCCGTGGAGTCGCCGGTATCGAGTGAACAGCTCTTGGAATGCGGTGATCTGCGGATGCTCATCGGGATGCACGGTCGGATTCTGCGCCCGATTTCCCATTCGTCCAAGCCTTGGCGGTCGCGACGCGGGACCCTGAGGACATGAGCGAAATCAAGACGGCCGTTTGGCCGGTACTGCGGTATCAGGACGCCGCCGAGGCGATCCGGTTCCTCGTCGAGGCGTTCGGGTTCGTCGAGAAAGCGGTATACGCCCGTGACGGCGGAGGCGTCGACCACGCCGAGCTGACCTGGCCCAACGGCGGCGGAGTCATGCTGTCGAGCCGGTCGGCCGACGGTGACGAAGTGCGTACTGCGCCTGGAATGGGCTCGGTGTATCTGGTGACCGACGAGCCCGACCAGCTCCACGATCGGGCGGTCGCTGCGGGGGCGAAGATCGTGCGCGGACTGCGCGACGAGGACTACGGCTCGCGGGGTTTCACCGCTCGTGACCCGGAAGGCGTGGTGTGGAGCTTCGGCACGTACGCCGGAGAACCCGACTGATCATGGGCGGCCATGATCAGCGGAAGATTCGCGGTGCCATAACCCCGCATTTTCTCCGTTGATCTCCGCCAAGCACGTCGGACGCCGGACCGGCCCCGACAACCGGTGGCCGGGTCGGGACGATGCCACGCAAGCGCGATACTGGCCGGCATGACGGGTAGGAGACGAGGGCGTGGCGGCGTCAGCGAGCCGGTCGACTTCGGCACCGCGGATTTGATCCCCGACGCTGACCATCCGTCCAGTTGGACCCTGCTGTACGACGGTCGGCCTCAGTCACATGTCGATCTTGCGAATCCGGCCCGGCTGCACTTCGAGTACATGCGCCACCTCGCCGCGATAATCGACACGGCCTGGGCGCCGGGCCTCCCGTTGCGTGTGCTGCACCTCGGCGGCGGCGCGCTGTCGCTGCCGCGCTACGTGGCCGCGACTCGGTCCCGATCGGCGCAGCTCGTGATCGAGCGTGACGGCGCCTTGGTCGCGCTGGTTCGCGAGAACGCCCCGTTGCCGCCGAAATCCAGCATCCGGGTACGCATCGCCGATGCCGTCGCCGCCTTGCCCACCATCGCCGACGCCCGATTCGACCTCGTCATCGGTGACTTCCCCGGGCAGCCGGCCGAGCTTACTCCCGACATTGCCCGGGTGCTCGCACCGCAGGGTATCTACGCGGCCAACGTGATCGACGGCCCGCCCCTGCGCGAGACTCGGCAGCATGTGGTCGCGGCGAAGGCCGCCTTCGACGACGTCTGCCTGCTGGCGGACCGGGCGGTCCTGCGGCGTCGGCGGCCCGGCAACCTCGTGCTGGCCGCGAGCAAGGAGCGCCCGCTGCCCATGACCGAGCTCAACCGCCTGGCGGCCAAGGAGCCTCAGCCCGTCCAGCTCGTGCACGACTTCGGTGACGCCGACTTCTCCTTCGGATGATCACCGTCGTGGCGCTATCCTCCATGATCGTGACGGTGGCGGAGGACATTCTGGCTCGGGTGCTGGCCCGCCCGGCGGTGAACGGCGTACGCGTGATCGGGGTGGACGGCGGAGCCGGGGGCGGTAAGAGCACCCTCGCCCGGCAGCTCGCCGAGCTCTCCGGCGCAGGGCTGGTCGAGATCGACGACTTCGTCTCATGGGACGACTTCGCGGGCTGGTGGCCCCGGTTCGACGAGCAGGTGCTCGAACCGCTTCTGGCCGGCAAGGACGCCCACTACCAGGTACGCGACTGGATCAACGACTGGCGCGGTGGTTCGCTGGGCGGCTGGAAGACGCTGCCGTGGCAGCCGCTGGTCGTGATCGAGGGGGTCACCTGCACCCGGCTGGCGACCGAGGGGCGGCTCGCGTACGGGGTCTTCGTGGAAGCGCCCGCCGACGTGCGGATGGCGCGCGGACTGGCCCGCGGTCACGGGCAAGAGTATGACGTCCGGTGGCTGTGGGAACGGTGGCTCGTCGAGGAGGGCGAGTTCTTCGCCGCCGACCGTACGCGAGAACGCGCGGATGCGGTGCTGGACACCGGTTGCGACCCGGCCACGGTGACGTACCGAGTCTGACCGGTCCACCTACGGTTCCACCCAGGTTCCACCCGTGGGTGGCAGCCTTCCGACGCCGAGATCCCTAGCGTCGAGCGCATGAATTACGCGCAGATCCTGCTCATCGCCGCCCTCATCGTGTGGACCATGGTCCGCCGGATGGCCGGGCAGCCCGTCCAGAGCCGTCGCATGCTCATCATCCCGTTGGGCGTGACGGTCGCGGGCGTGGCCCAGCTGGACGCCGGTCATCTGGCCACAGTGGACTTGGCGATCCTCGTGGTGCAGGCGGCGCTGTCGATCGGCCTCGGTCTTGCCCGGGGCGCGTCGGTCCGGCTGTACCTGCGAGACGGGGTCGCATGGTCCCGGTACCGCTGGCTGACCATCGGACTCTGGGTCGCGACCATCGGCGTACGCGTCGTCTTCGCCGTGATGACCGGCGCGCTCCGCTCGGGCGCCGCTGCGAGCGCGATGCCGTCGCTGCTGATCGGGCTCGGCGTCGGGCTGCTGGCCGAGGCGGCGCTCGTGCTCTTCCGGGTCACCACGAGCGAGCTGCCGCTGGCTCCGGACGATCGGGCGGGGCGTACGAGCCGCCGTCAGCCCATCCTGTAGAACACAGATCATGTGGTTCACCACCATCCGTGGCCTGCTCGTTCTCGGGCTGGTCACGGTGGGCACCGTCAACAACGCCCCGGCGGGCCGGCTTCCGCTCACGGTCGGCCTGGTAGCCGTGGCGGCGTTGGGCTGGCTTGCCTGGTTGATCCGGCCGGACGACGACCACTGGCTGATCGCCGGATCGGCGGTGGTCGGCGTTGGCGGGGTGCTGCTGTGGGTCACGCCGAACGGGGTGGCTTTCGGATTCGTCGCCGCCGCCGCTGTTCGCGCTGCCCGCCGGCTGCGCCCGGCGTACTCGTTGATGGTGACGATGGGGCTCGCGGTCCTGTTCCTGATCGCGTGCCTGGTCACCGGGCGTGATCACGTGCTTTTGGGCGCGGGCCTGGGCGTGCTCGCGATCAGCGAGCTGGCGGGGCTGGCCCGGCGGCAGGCCGATCAGCTCCGCGAGCAGAGCCAGCTGGCCCAGGCCGAGCAGGCGCGGGCCGAGGCGCTCGCCCAGCGCGCCCAGCTCGCGCGCGAGGTGCACGACGTGCTCGCGCACTCGCTCGGCGCGCTCAGCGTGCAGCTCGAGTCGGCCGATGCGCTGCTCGAGCACGGCCGCGCGGAGCAGGCTCGCGTGGCGATCGGCCAGGCGGGACGTCTGGCCCGCGACGGCCTGGCCGAGACCCGGCGGGCGATCGGCGTGCTGCGCGGTGATTCCGTCCCGTTGTCTCAACTGGTACGCGATCTGGCCGCCGCGCACGAGGATCTCGTGACGGTACGCGTAGCGGGCGAAGAAGTCCTGCTGGACCCGCAGGTCTCGCTCGCGCTCTACCGGACGGTGCAGGAGTCGCTGACCAACGTCCGCAAGTACGCACCCGGCGCGACGGTGACAGTGCAGCTGACCTACGAGCCGAAGCAGGTCGGGATGACGGTCACCGACACCGGCCCGGTACGCCCGACCGGAGTGCTCGCCACGACCGGCGGCGGATTCGGGCTGACCGGGCTGCGGGAGCGGGCCGAGCTGCTCGGCGGCACCTTCACCGCAGGCCCTTCGGAGGGTCGCGACATCGGGTGGACGGTGAGTGTCAGGATTCCCCTGTGATCAAGGTGGTGGTGGCCGACGACCAGACGACGATCCGCGAGGCGCTCGCGCTGATGCTCGACCTGTTCGAGGACTTCGAAGTGGTCGGCACGGCGGCCGATGGTGACGAGGCGGTCCGGCTGGTGGTCGAGCGCGGAGCCGACGTCGTCCTGATGGACCTGCGGATGCCCGGGACCGACGGCGTCGCCGCCACCGCCCGCATCCGACGGGATCACCCCCAGACTCAGGTCGTGGTGCTGACGACGTACTCCGATGACGCCGATGTCCTCGCCGGGCTGCGCGCCGGTGCTCTCGGGTACCTGACCAAAGACGCCAACCGAAATCAGATCGCCCAGGCGATCCGGGCCGCCGCCGAAGGCACCTCGGTTCTCGATCCCGAGGTCAGCCGCAAGTTGCTGGCCGCCTTGGACTCACCGGCAGCTCCTCCCGGCGGCCCGCTGCCGGACGGGTTGAGTGCCCGGGAGGCCGAGGTGCTCACGTTGATCGCGGCGGGACTGGCCAACCGCGAGATCGCCGCACGGCTGTTCGTCACCGAGGCGACCGTGAAATCCCACATCAACCGGCTCTTCGCCAAGATCGGCGTGACCGACCGCGCGCAGGCGGTGCGGTATGCGTACCGGCACGGGTTGAAAACGCCCGGCTAGGGCTTTCGCCCCGGCCGGCTCGCTCGGTGGTACGCCATCGACGCTTCGGCGGTCCGGAGACGTCGACGGCGTACCACCGAGCGCGGCGGATCAGGCCGCACGAACCCCGCTAATCCTCGTAGGGATTCCGGGCGGGCACGTGGCGGAGCCACTCCGGGCGTACGCCGGTCGCTTCGGGGCGCTCACCCCATTCGCAGGCAGGCCCGACTTCTTCATTGATCTTGAGTGCCGACGTCGCGGGGTCGGCGGCGAAGCGTTCGAGGTCGTCGGCGTACCGGTGAAGGAGGTCTGTCCACGATGGAGCCAGAACGTCCCAGGTGCCGCACTCGGGATCGACCCGGACGACTTGGCCGGGCGTACCACCGGCGGGGGGATCCAGGTCGAGCAGCCACCACACGTCGCCGTTCATCGTGCCGACGACCACGCGGTTCTCGGCGCTCAGCGTCGGGCGTACGGGTCCACTGGCGCGCAGCTCGCCCTTGTCGATCAAGTACGCCAACACCCCGGGATCGGTCCAGAGTGGATCGTCGTCGGAGTTGTCCCGCCACATCCCGGTGGCCTCGACGATCTCCTCCGTCGAGTAGAGGTTGTCCAGCGGCACCGCGCTCGGTTGATACCCGGTCCCGTCGTGCACTCGGAGGCTGGCCCGGAAGTCAGCCGGCAGCGCCAGGCCCAACTCCGCCGCCACGGCGTCGATCGCCGCGTCGGTGGCGGGCGGGCGCAGCATCGGGACCGCCGCCGGCAGTACGCGGAACAGCGCGTACTCGACGCGTGTCCACGCCTCGGCGGCGGCCCGATCCAGGTCGGTGTCGATCACGCCAGGAGTCTACGAGCCCGGTCGCCGAACATCAGTGCGGCGCCGGTCGACAGCACGGCCAAGGCGAGGCACAGCCCGACGGTCACGCCGAGCGTCGTCCACGGGACCACCATCGGCACCGTCGCGCCGAGCTGGGCCGACAGCCCGCGGGCCAGCGCTGCCAACGCGGCTACTGCGACGCCGAGCCCGAGTCCGCCGCCGACGACCACGACCGTTGCCGTCTCCGCACTCAGCATGCCCAGCACCTGCGTGCGGGTGGCCCCCGACAACCGCAGCAGCCGCAGATCACCTGCCCGGGCGGCGCTCGCCATCATCGTGGTGTTGACCACGGCGAGCAGCCCGAAGCCGGCAGACACGGCGATCAGGATCACGGTGAACACCCAGACGAGCCGGTCGTCTTCGTCGGCGGTGCTCTGGGCGTACGCCGCACCGCTGAGTTCGCGCGCGCCGAGCCCGGTCAGCCCGCTCGCCCCGCTCGCGGTGCGGTAGACCGACGCCGTCAACGCAGACGAGTCGAGTTTGCGTACGGTGTCCCGGTCGAGCAGGACGCTCGCCGGGGTCGGCCCCTTCGTCACCACCGCCGCGACGAGCAAGGTGTACGCGCGTCCGTCCACTGCGGTCACCGGATGCGTACTGCCGAGTTGCCAGCCCGCCTGATCGGCGTACCAGTTGGTGACGGCGATGGGGATGCGCGGACCGGGACGGTGGATCGCGGTCAGGTCGCCGGAGCCGATCGTGAACAGCGAGTCCTCGGCGGCGCTGATTCCGGCCGCCGCCAAGGGTTCCGAGCCGGAATACACAGTGGTGGGCAATGTGGACAGTCCGGTGGCGGCAGTTACCGCGGCATCCGACAGACCCGGCACGCCGTCGGGCACGACGACCGCAGCGGCCCCGGCGGCGGCGACCCGACCGATGCCGTAGGACGCGGTCGACGTCTGGACCAGGCCGCCGACGAGGACCGCGAAGGCCACGCTGAGCAGGATCGGAGCGGCGGTCGAGGCGGTCCGGCGGGCGGCGGTCCGGGTGTGCTGCCGGACCAGGAGAACCGTCGCACCCCGATCGCGCGCGAACGGCGCGGTCAGCAGCCGCACGGCGAACGGCAGGATCGCCGGTGCCAGCAGGCTTCCCGCCGTCGTCAGGGCCATCGCCGCATACAGCGCGTACGTGCCGAGGTCCGCCCCCGAAGCGCTGGTCGCGGCCACGCCGAACAGCCCGGCCACGGCCACCGCGAGCAGCCCGGTCACCCAGCGCATCCGGCTCATCGGCCGATCGTCCAATGCGGACTCACGCAACGCGTCGAGCGGGCTCACCCGGGCCGCGCGCCAGGCCGCGGCGATCGCTCCGGCAAGGCTCACGAGCATTCCGGCGGCAATCGCGGCGATCGGCACCCACAACTGGTACGCGATGACGAAAGTCCTCGGTTCGAACCCGGTACGCACGAGCCACCGCCCGACGAGGGCGGCCGTCGCCAGCCCGAGCGGCGCTCCGGCCAGTCCACCGGCGAGGCCGACGAGCAGCACTTCACCGTGGATCATGCGCCGGATCTGCCGGGGCGCGGCCCCCAGCAGCCGTAGCAGCGCGAGTTCCCGATGCCGTCGGCGGGTGGCGAAGGCGAACGCCGAGGCGACGATGAACACCGAGACGAACGCGCCCAACGCCGAGACCGCCAGCAGCACCTGCATCCCGATCCAGCGCGTACGCGCGTCCGCCACCGGTTCCAGCGCAGCGCGCTGCGAACCGGTCAGCACCTCGCCGTCGGATCCGACGACGTCGGCGATCTTCGCCGGGTCCACCGATCTCGTGCCGAGCACACCGATGACGCGTACGCCGCCCGCCCGCTCCCGGGCCAGCGCGTCGCCCACCCAGAGACCCGGCCCGTCGGCGGTGCCCGACACCGTGAACGTCTCCGGCCCACGCGCGGTCAGCAGCGTGACGGCCGAGCCGGGAGCGATCCCGAGCCCGCTGTCCACCACGACTTCATCGGCCTTCTCCGGAATGCGCCCTGCGGTGACGGAGTACCCGCCGAGCGCGGCAGCCGACCAGCCGGACGCGTCCGCTACCTCACCGACGGGTTTGCCGTAGCGGATGAGCTGGGCGTAGAAGCGATGCTCGGGCACGACCCGGTCGACGCCCGTGATTCCGGTCAACTGGAGCGCCAGCGCATCGGCCTGATCGGCGGACCACGGGCGCGGCTCGGTGAACGCCTCCGGGTCGGTGGGCGGGATCGGGCGGACCAGGGCGGGGGCAGCGGCGTACCGGTCGGGCAGCACCGGCCCGGCCGAGGTGAGCAACAGACCGCAGATCGTCAGCAGCGCGACCGCGATGGCGAGCGTGACGGTGGTGCCGAGCAGGCTGCGCCACCGCTGCCGCAGGGAGGCCAACGCGATCATGCCCGCACCTCCGCCCGGACGAGACGGGCGGCGATCCGGGCCGGGTCGGCGCCGGTGATCTCGTCGACGATCTGCCCGTCCGCCAGCACGAGTACGCGGTCCGCAGCCGCCGCCGCGACCGCGTCGTGGGTCACCATCACGACGGTCTGCCCGTGGGTGTCGACCAACCCGCGCAGGGCCCGGAGCACCACGCCGGAGCTGGCGCTGTCGAGCGCGCCGGTCGGCTCGTCGGCGTACAGGACGGCCGGGCGGGTGATCAATGCCCGGGCCAGCGCCACCCGCTGCTGCTCGCCGCCGGACAGCTGAGCCGGGTAGTGCCCGGCGCGGTCGGCCAGCCCCACTTCGGCCAGCGCGCGGGTCACCTCCGCCGGATCGAGGGCGCGCCGGGCCAGGCGGTGGGGCAGCGCCACGTTCTGGGCGGCGGTCAGCGCCCCGACCAGGTTGTACGCCTGGAACACGAACCCGATCCGGTCGCGGCGCAGCAGCGTACGGCCGTGTTCGTTCAGCCCGGCCAGATCGGTGTCGCCGATCGTGACCGTGCCGCTGTCGGCGATGTCGAGCCCGGCCGCGCAGTGCAGCAGGGTCGACTTGCCCGAGCCGGACGCGCCCATCACGGCGGTGAAACTGCCGGCGGTGAACTCGGCGCTCACCCCGGCCAGG
Source organism: Hamadaea sp. (assembly GCF_013362815.1). GTDB lineage: Bacteria > Actinomycetota > Actinomycetes > Mycobacteriales > Micromonosporaceae > Hamadaea. The sequence goes on from NZ_JABFVK010000013.1 coordinate 29,683, forward strand.
GCCGTCACCGCGGCGGGCGGAGTTCCATACGTCTTGCGGACCGCGGTCAAGCGGACCGTCACGGTGGATGTCATGGGGACAACTCCACCCGGCCGAGCGCCTCGGCACATTGGCGTGGGAGCGAGGATCGGAACTACACCTAGCACTACTGTGTGCCGCGTTTACGCAGGCTAGGGTCATTCCCGTGACTGCTCGCACCGCTCTGGCCGCCGCCGCGTCGCGACCATGGCGGCTCCTGCGGTCGGCCTGGCCCTGGCGGTCGCTGGCGTACCTGGTGACCGGGCTGATCCCGGCTGCGCTGCCGCTGGCGTTGCTCGGCGGCATCGAACTGCTCCGTCCGGAGCTGACGCCGCTGGTCGGGCTCCTGCTGGCCGCCCTGCTGATCGTGGTGGCCGCCGGTCCGGTGCTCGCCACGTTCGAGCGACGGCGGTTGCGACTGGTCGACGCCCGGCCGCTGCCCGCCCGGCCGCCCGTCCGGCTCGGCGAGCCCGGTCTGTGGCGGGAGATCGCGTGGGCGGTCCTCACCGCCTGCGTCGCCTGGTTCCTCGATCTCGCGGTGATCGCGTTGTCGCTGTTCCTGCCGCTGTTGCTGCTCTCGGCGCCGCTGCAGCCGGCCGACCCCGGCGCGGAGGTGCCGACCGCGTGGTGGGTACGCCTCGCACTCTTCACGATCGGGCTGGTGCTGCTGCCCTTCACGGCGTACCCGATCACCGCGTGGGCGGGTGCGCGGGCGGCGATCGCCCGGGCGGTGCTGGCCCCGGCCGATGCCGAGCTGGCCGACGAGCTCGTCGAGGTCCGGCGTTCCCGGGAGCGCCTGGTGGACGGGTTCGACTCCGAACGCCGCCGGATCGAGCGCGACCTGCACGACGGCGCGCAGCAGCGGCTCGTGGCGCTGAGCATGACGCTCGGGCTGACGCGATTGCAGCTCGCCGACGACCACCCGGCCGTGGCGTTGCTCGAGCAAGCCCGGGAGCAGACCGCGCTGGCCCAGGCGGAGCTGCGCGAACTCATCCGGGGCGTGCATCCGCAGATCCTCAGCGACCGCGGGCTCGCCGCCGCCCTCCGGGACGTCGCCGGGCGCTCGCCGATCCCGGTCGACCTGCGGTTGCGGCTCGACGGGCGGCTCCCCGCGCCGGTCGAGATCACGGCGTACTTCGCCGTCTCCGAGGCGCTGGCGAATCTGGCCCGGCACAGCGGAGCCGCGACCGGATCGGTGTCTGCCTCGGTGCAGGGGGACACGCTGGTCGTCGAGGTGTCCGATGACGGGACCGGGGGAGCCGATCCGGCTCGGGGCACCGGCCTGACCGGCCTGGCCGACCGGGCCGCCACCGTCGGCGGGCGGCTGCTGCTGGCCAGCCCGCCCGGCGGCCCGACGCTGCTGCGGGTGGAGCTGCCGTGCGCGCGCTGAGGATCGTGCTCGCCGAGGACTCGGTGTTGTTGCGCGAGGGGCTGACCAGCCTGTTACGCCACTTCGGCCACGACGTCGTGGCGGCGGTCGGCGACGCCGACGCGTTACGCCGGGAGACACCGGCCGCCGAGCCGGACATCGTCGTCACCGATGTACGCATGCCGCCCGCGTACGGGGACGAGGGCCTGCGGGCGGCTTTGGCGCTGCGGGTGGACCGTCCACAGTTGCCGATCCTCGTCCTCAGCCAATACGTCGAGCAGACGTACGCCACCGAGCTGATCGACGCGGGCCGGTCCGCGGGCACGGGTTACCTGCTCAAGGACCGGATCGGTGAGGTGGCCGAGTTCGTCGACGCGCTGGTGCGGGTGGCCGACGGGCATACCGTGATCGATCCGGAGGTCGTCCGTCAGCTGCTGGACCGCCGCCGTGATCCCGTGAGCCGGTTGACTCCCCGCGAACGGGAGGTGCTGGGACTGGTCGCCGAGGGCCGGTCCAACGCCGCCATCGCCCGGCGGCTCGTGGTGACCGAAGCCGCCGTCGCCAAACACATCGCGGGGATTCTGACCAAACTCGACCTGCCGCCGGATGCCGACGACCATCGGCGGGTGCTCGCGGTGCTGGCGTACCTGCGGGCCTGACGCGAACTCTTGACATGTGGACGTAGGTCTATCATTCTCTGCGAGAGAGCGCTCTCCAGCAAGATCCGCCGGTTTCCCACCGGCCGTCCCCGCACGCCCCGGTGGACGGCAGCGACGCCGCCGCCGGGCGTACCCGCACCCCCTGGAGATGCCCCATGAGCCTCCGCCCAGGCCTGCTCCGCCCACCCCGCATACGTCCACGCTGGACGATCCTGGCCGCGTCCGCCGTCCTCGTCGTGGCCACCTCGCTCGTCGGCGCGGCCCAGCCCGGCCACGCCGCCTCCGTCCTGCTGTCCCAGGGCAAGCCCGCGACCGCCGCCACCGCCGAGAACGCCGGAACTCCGGCGAGCGCCGCCGTCGACGGCGACACCGGCACCCGCTGGTCGAGCGCATTCAGTGATCCACAGTGGATTCAGGTCGACCTCGGCGCGACCGCGACGATCGATCAGGTGATCCTGCGCTGGGAGACGGCGTACGCGACCGCGTTCCAGATTCAGGTGTCGGCCGACGCCGCGACCTGGACGTCCATCTACTCCACGACCAGCGGCACCGGCGGGACCCAGACCCTCACAGTCGCCGGGACCGGTCGCTATGTCCGCATGTACGGCACGGTCCGGGCGACCGGCTACGGCTACTCCCTGTGGGAGTTCCAGGTCTACGGGTCCGCCGGTTCCGGCAGTTGCGGCACGACCAACGTGGCGCTGAACAAGACCGCGACCGCGTCCTCCGCGGAGAACGCCGGCACCCCGGCGTCGGCCGCCGTCGACGGCAACACCGGTACGCGCTGGTCCAGTGCGGCGAGCGATCCACAATGGCTCCGCATCGACCTCGGCTCGTCGCAGACCATCTGCAAAGTCGGGCTGAGCTGGGAAGCGGCGTACGCGACGGCGTTCCAGGTGCAAGTGTCGGCCGACGGTGCGACCTGGACGTCGATCTACTCGACGGCTACCGGAACCGGTGGTTCGCAGAGCCTCACCGTCACCGGAACCGGCCGCTACCTCCGCATGTACGGCACGGCGCGGGCGACCGGCTGGGGCTATTCGCTGTGGGAGTTCACGGTGAACACCACCGGCGGCGGTGACGGGGGCGGCGGGGGAGTCACCGGCCCGATCATCTCGCAGTACGCCCCGGTCAAGGCGTCCTCGTACGAGGGGGGCAACGCGCCCGCCGCCGCGCTCGACGGGCGTACGACGACGCGGTGGAGCAGCGCGTTCGGCAGTGATCCCCAATGGATCCAGGTCGATCTCGGGGGCACCGCGTCGATCACCGGCGTCGTGCTCAACTGGGAGTCGGCGTACGCGTCGGCGTACCGGGTCGAGGTGTCCGGCGATGCCATGACGTGGACGTCGATCTACTCCACGACTAGCGGGCACGGCGGGATCGAGAACCTCGGGATCACCGGCAGCGGCCGCTACCTGCGGCTGTACGGCACAGCTCGGGCGACCGGCTACGGCTATTCGCTCTGGGAGCTGGAAGTACACGGCACAGTGGACACGAGTGCCAGCACTCCGCCGATGCTGTCCGGGCCGACCAAGCCGCCCGCCACCACCGGTCAGTTCGCCCTGTCCGTCCCGGCCGACGCCGCGATGATCACCAGTACGCGTCGCCCGACGTTCGGCTGGGCGGCGGTCTCCGGCGCGGTGCGCTACCAGGTCTGGATCAACCTCAGCCGAACCGACTACGACTTCGCCGCCAGTGGGAGCCTCCTCGACCTCTACACCAAGGTCGCCGAGCCCACCGGCACCAGCTACACCCCGAACTGGGACATCCCCGACCGGTGGACCTACAAGTGGTACGTCACCTCGGTGTCCGGCAGCGGCGCGACCACCACGTCGGCCATCCGGACGTTCAGCGTCTACGTGCCGGTGCTCGCCTCCGGCGACGGCGTGAACCTCGTCAACGGCAGCCGGGACCTCAACAAGAACGGTTCCATCGAGCCGTACGAGGACTGGCGGTTGCCCGTCGCGACCCGGGTGGCCGATCTCCTGTCGCGGATGACGCTCGCGGAGAAGGCGTACCAGATGTTCTACAACGCCCAGACCTACCCGCAGTCGGGCTGGCACTTCGGCCCGGCGCAGGCCGCGGACCTGGACACCTATCTGCGGGCCTCGGCCACCACGCGCCTGGGCATTCCGTTCGTCAGCGCCGGGGACACGATCCACGGCTACCAGACGACGTATCCCACGCAGAGCGCGCTGGCCGCGAACCGCGACTACCTGCTGGATTACAAGCTCGGCGACGTGCAGCGCCGCGAGCAGCTCGAAGTCGGCACGCGCGGCGTCCTCGGCCCGCTGGCCGAGGTAGGTACGAAGGTCATCTATCCCCGCATTCAGGAGGGCAACGGGGAGAACGCGGAGGTGGCCGCGGCTCAGGTCCGCGCGCTGGTCGCCGGTCTCCAAGGCGGGCCCGAGCTCAACCCGAAGTCGGTCCTGGCCACGGTCAAGCACTGGCCCGGCGAGGGCGCGGGCGGTGAAGCGGGCATCACCTACGACGCCGTCACGATCAAGTACCACATGATTCCGTTCCGGGCCGCGATCGAGGCCGGCGCGGTCAACATCATGCCCGGGTACGCCGGAAGCTCGTTCCTGGATCCGGGCGGTCCCGGAGCCGGCAACAGCGCGCCGATCCTGAACTACTTGCGGACGAACCTCGGTTACACCGGCCTCATCACGACCGACTGGCTGCCCGCCGGGGACCCGTGGATCTCCGCCGCCAACGCCGGATCGGACGTGATGGGCGGAGCTGACCCGGGCGCGGCCGGCTTCTCGATGACCACGTTCACGTCGAGCGTCGCGGCGAGCCGGATCGACGACGCCGTACGCCGCATCCTGACCCTGAAGTTCAAACTGGGGGTGTTCGAGAACCCGTACGGCGACCCCGTCAACGGGCCCTATCGGATGCATCAGCCCGCGTACGCGCAGCTCGCCAACCAGGCCGCGCGGGAGTCGATGACCCTCCTGAAGAACACGGGAGCCGTCCTGCCGGTACGCCTCAACGCCGGAGACAACCTCGTCGTCGCCGGCGCTCGGGCGGCCGACGGGCTGGCCTGCTGCGTCTGGACGAGCTACTTCCATCAGGAGTACGGCTCGATGACGTTCTTCGACGCGATCAAGGCGAGGGGAGCGGCGGCTGGGATCAACGTCTACCAAGACTCCGCGCCGACGAAGCCGAAGCTGGCGATCGTGGCGGTCGGCGAACCTTCCTACACCCACGCCACCGCGTGGGCGAAGGAGCAGCCGTACCTCCCGGCGGATCAGGTGGCGCTGATCCAGAACTTCAAGAACCAGGGCATCCCGGTCGTCGTCCTGCTCGTCCTGCCCCGGCCCTATGTGATCAGCGACTGGAACGGCCTCGCCGACGCCATCGTGGTCACCTATCGGGGTGGCGAGGAGATGGGACCGGCCGCGGCGAGCCTGCTCTTCGGTGACTACACCCCGCGTGGGCGGCTGCCCTGGCAGCTTCCGCGTACGCTCGACCAGGTGCTCAAGCCGGGCGGCACGGATGTGCTCGCCGATGCGAACGAGCATTGGGACGTGCCCTATGACCTCGGTGCCACCGATGCCGAGGTGACGTCCATCCGCACGTATATCAACAATGGACAGACGGTGCCGACGACCTTCGGCAACCCGCTCTATCCCTACGGAGCCGGCCTGCAAGGCTGGTGACTTGCTGCCATGATCAGCGGAGGAAATGTGGGGTTATAACCCCACGAAATCTCCGCTGATCATGGCCGCCCATGATCATGCCCGCTGAGGGGCCAGGCGGAGAAAGCGGGCGAGGTCTTCGATCTCGTGCCGCACCTCGGCCGAGAGCTTCTTGGTGAAGGGCACATCCTGATGGATCGCGTCCACCCGGAACACGCCGCGTTTGTGGTCGGCGGTGGCGTCGACCTTGCCGACGAGCCGGTCGCCGTGCAGGATCGGCAGCGCGAAGTAGCCCCAGCGACGTTGCGCCACCGGCTTGTACATCTCCAGCTGATAGTCGAACTCGAACAACTCGGTCATCCGCTTGCGGTCGTAGACGAGCCGGTCCAGCGGCGACAGCAGCGCGGTGCGTCCCTCGAACGGCCGGCCGAGCTGCTCCGGATCGACCCGCCACTTTCCGCGTACGCCCTCGATCACGGCCGGCTCCCCGGCCACGTCCACATCGGCCGGCTCGATCTGATGCTCGGTGGACTTGCCCCGGGCGATGCCCAGCGATCGCAGCCGCTTGTCGTCGCGAAGCCGGCGCGCCTCCTCACGCGGCACGACCCGATCGTCCGGGTAGATGCGTTCCGCGAGGTCCCACAGCCGCTCCCGGCCCTGCCGTCCGGCCGTCGCCACCTCGCCACGCCGCTCCATGAATTCGAGCATCTTCATGACGTTCTTGTCATTCGTCCAGCCGCTCGACTGCCACGGCACGACACACGTGTCCGGAATCTCCCGCGCGGCCAGCGGTCCGTCGGAGCGCAGCCGCTCCAGGATGTCGTGCCGGCAACCCCGGTTCGCGTCGACCCAGTCGCGCTGATACTCCTGCCAGTCGCGCAGCGGCTCCGGCCCCGGCCAGGCCGCCATGTCCGCGCGGTACAGCGCCAGGTCCTCGCGCGGCCGGATCAGGCCGAACACCTCGACCAGCGTCTGATTCCCCAGGCCCGTCTCCAGATCTTTCGACTGGTACGCCGCGGAGCCGAGCCGGCTCCACAACACGAGATCGGCGTTGGGCGCGACGGCAGCCGTCAGATCGACCTGCAGCAGGGTCAGCTGCCGGACGACGTCCACCAGGTCATCCGGCCGGGGACGATCGAGCAGCTGGGCGCGTACGGCGATGCGCCGCGCCTCCAGCCGGGACAGCTCGTGGATCATCCGCCGAGGATATGCCCCAGGTATGACCGACGGGCCTCGTCAGCGCCGCTGCGGCCGGCAGTCTGTGGTCTCGTTCAACGGTTGGTACTGGTTCTTCGTGCAGATGAGGTCGACCTGAGTCACGCCTGTGGTCTGAAACGGCTGTCCGTGGTCGTCGATGGTAAAGGTTCCGGTCTCGCCTTGCGAACTCCAATCGAGGTCGATGACCCAGCGGCAGAGGCACTTCGTGGCGGTGCCGAACACGGTGAAGACCTCGGCGTCGCCGATGGCAACCGTGTACGGGAACTTCACCGGCCCCCGGCGTTGCGGCAGGTCGCCCTCCGGATCCAGGGATTCGTCGTAACGGGAGCTCAGCTTAGGCGTCGGCGGATCCAGATTGGCCGATATCCATCGGTAGACGCCGTCGCCGCCGCAAGCCAACCCGTACGCCGTGCCTTTTGCCGGGGCGAGCCGCTCGATGACGCGGATGTGCATCCCGAGGAGCACCACCTGGGCGGTCGACCGTCCCTGGACGGTGAAGTCAACGCCTGAAGTCGTCGGGATGGCATGTTGGGCAGCCGCCCAAGTACGCCACTGGTCGTCCTCGTCCATCCCGTCGCCCGGCTTGACCCCTTGTCCGGCGGGCAGAACCCAGCCGACGCCGCACGGCGTGGTCCGGTCCCGGACGGCCACCGTGAACGGCGTCTCGGCCGGGGACCTGCTCGGCGACGGCGTTGCGGCCGCTGTCGCGGTAGCGGTCGCCGAGGTCCCCGCTCGGGTGACGGGACCGGACGGCTCCGACTTGAACAGCTGCACGAGCGTGACGACGAGGCTGAGCGCGGCGAGGATGCCGCCGACGGCGGCCCACCATCCGGCACTGTGCCAGCGGGCCGGTGGTTTCGCCGCCACAGGTGTGTCCTTCGTGGGCGTAGGCCCGTTGGCAACGGCCGGCCGCCGACGTTTCGCCACGTCATACCTCGTCTCGTGTCGGGAGGACCCGGACTCGGCTCAGTCTGACGTGGACTCCGGCCCGCCGGAGTCGCCTACGCGGCAGATCAATGCGATCGAGGAGGCGGTCCGCCCGTTCGGGGGTGACCGGTCGGCCCGGCGTCACCCTCGCCCTCCCCCTTCGGCTGGGGCGCGTGGCGTACGCTCGGGGCCTTCGCGCTCACAGCCGCGGAACCACGGTTGTCAAGAGTGTGACGGGCTGGTGGTGGGAGCCCGTCCTCGGCGTGGGCCGCTCTCCGCTCTCGGCGGGGACCGGTCCACGCCGCTTCTTCGGCCGGGCGTCCTTGATCAGCGGAGTTTTCGCGGTGCCATGACCCCACGAAAACTCCGCTGATCAAGGACGCCGTTTGCCGCCGGGGGCGAAGGAGTTTGCCGAGCACGTCGGTGGGGTAGCCGTAAGACAACCGTCCGAGGGGAGACCCCCATGTTTACCCGTAGACATGATCGCACCGCGGAGTGGTGGCACAGCCTGTCCGAGGCCCTGTCCGACGCCCGCGACTCCGCATCCGACCGAGCCCACGACGTCGGCGGTAAGTTCGACGACGCGACGTCGGAGGCTCAGCGCCGCGCCGTACGCGCGTGGGCGGCGCTGTCGGGCAAGCCGGTTCGCCCGGCCTGGCCGATGATCGCGGCCGCGGTCGGCGCCGGAGTGGCGCTCGGCTGGCTGGGCGCGCAGGCGTACCGGCGGCCGCAGATTCGCCGGGCGCTGGCCTCGGCCGAGGAAACCGCCCAGGAACGCATGGAGGATCTCACTGCGGCCGCCGGCGAACGTGTCCGGCAGGCCAAGGCGACGTCCAACAGCCTCCTGGACAAGGCCCAGGGCCGGGTGTCCTGACGGACCGCGCGGGGTCGGGAGTGCATCCCGACCCCGCGCGCCGTGCAGTGGGTTACAGGGTCGCCTCTCCGGGGAGCCCGAAGAAGTCGTGCCACTTCACCCCGCCGTTGAACGAGCTACCGGTGGACAAGCCCACCCAGACGTCGTTCGTCGAGCCCTTGGTGAAGGTGATCGCGTCGGCTTTGCCGTCGCCGTTGTAGTCGCCGAGGAACGGGAACTCGCCGGACAGGCAGAAGTAGTCGCTCCACTTGACCCCGGTGCCGACGAAGGACGTCCCGTTCGACAGCGCGACGTACGCGTCCGCATTCGCGTCGCAGGTGAAGCTGACGATGTCGGCCTTGCCGTCCCCGTTGACATCACCGACGCGCGGCTGCTCGTTGCCGACCGCGAACAGGTCGTGCCACTTGCTCGACGCGGCGAACGAAGTGCCGGTGGACAGTGCCACCCAGACGTCGGCCAGGGTGTCGCCGGGCCCGCGGGTGAAGGTGATGATGTCGTCCTTCCCGTCGCCGTTCACGTCGGCCGAGGCGGGGATCTCGCCGGTCAGGGCGAAGAAGTCGTGCCACTTGGTGGACGCCGTGAACGAGGTGCCGGTCGACAGCGCTACCCATACGTCGCCCTCGGAGTTGTGGGTGAACGAGATGATGTCGTCCTTGCCGTCGCCGTTCACATCGCCGACCGCGGGCACCTCGGAGCCGGGCGCGAACCAATCGTCCCATTTGACGCCGCCGGCGAAGGACGTGCCGGTGGACAGTCCTACGTAGACGTCCCCGAGCGCGCCGCCGGTGAACGTGATCGCGTCGTCCTTGCCGTCGCCGTTGAAGTCCCCGGCCAGCAGGGTCTCGCCGGTCAGCCCGAAGTAGTCGTTCCACTTCACCGAGGTTCCGGAGAACGAGGAGCCGGTCGAGGTGGCCACGTACGCGTCGTTGAGCGTACCGAGGGTGAAGGTGACGATGTCGTCCTTGCCGTCGCCGGTGAAGTCGGTCGACGCCCCGGCCACCAGCTGGCCGCCGGAGTTGACCAGCGACATGTAGTAGTCCCAGTTCCAGTACGCGCCGGGGTCGGTGTGGTCGTTGCCCGGCATCTCGTTGTGACCCTTGATCGCGGTCCGGTTCTTCGGCAGGCCCCACTTGTCGGCCAGATACCGGGTCAGCGCGGCCGATGAGCGGTACATCGAGTCCGTGAACCATCCGGGATCGTCGATGTAGCCCTCGTGTTCGATGCCGAGCGCGTACGAGTTCGCGTCCCGTACGTGGTAGGCAGTGTCCTCCTCGCGCACCATCTGGGTGATGTCGCCGTCGCTCGAACGCACCACGTAATGCGCGCTGACCTGCGCCGACGGGTTCTGGAACCAGCTGATGGTTCCCGCGTACGAGCCCTGTGTCACGTGGATGACGATCGTCGTGATCGCCGACGAGCGGCCCGGCGAGTAGTTGCTGCCGCTCGCGGGCACCCAATGCGCCAGCGGATACTGCGGCACCGCTGCCGCCAGCGCTTGCGTCTGCCCGGTCGACAACTGCCCGGCCGGCGCGACGTCCGCGTACCGGCCCAGCTCCGGGCGCACCGGCTGCGGCGCAACGCGTACCGGTGCGGCGATGCCCTGCCGCAGCAGGTCGTAGACGTGATCGGCGGCCACCCGCGCGGTCGAGTCACTGCTCGCGCCCGCGAAGGCGGCCACGGCGGGATACCAGGCCGCGATCCGCTTCCGGTCACTGCGGCTCATTCCGTTTTCCTTGGCGTACGCCGAGAGCACGGCGGCCGCCCCCCGCACGTTGGCGGCGACGTCGGACTTGAGCCGGGCGACGCCGACGCCGGTGAGCGCGGCCGCCTTCGCCAGGCTGCGGTTGGCCGGGTTGTCGGCGAGGTGCATCACGCCGTATCCGTTGTCCTGACTGGGTTTCCCGGCATGATCGAGCAGCCGGGTCTCGCTGAAGCCGACGGCGACGAGCAGATCCCTGGGCACGTCGTACGCCGCCGCCGCGCGGGCGAACGTGGTGGCCAGGTCGGGTGCGGCCGGGGCGGCGACGGCGGGTGTCGCGGGAAGAAGCAGGATCGCCGCTCCCACGAGGACGGGTATGCGTTTCATCGAAGTCTCCTTTAGAGGGTGGTCTCGCCGGGGAGGCCGAAGAAGTCGTGCCACTTCACTCCGCCGAGGAATCCGGAGCCGGTGGACAGCCCAACCCAGACGTCATTGGTCGAGCCTTTGGTGAAGGTGACGGCGTCGTCTTTGCCGTCGCCGTTCACGTCGGCGAGATAGGGGAATTCGCCGCCGAGACAGAAGTAGTCGCTCCACTTCAGACCCGTACCGGTGAAGGAGGACCCGGTCGACAACGCGACGTACGCGTCCGCGTTCGCATCGCAGGTGAAGCTGACGATGTCGGCCATGCCGTCGCCGTCGACGTCACCCACCCGGGGCAGCTCGTTCCCGACCGCGAACAGGTCGTGCCACTTGGCCGAGGCGGCGAAAGTGGTGCCGGTCGACAAGGCAACGTAGACGTCGGCCGCAGTGTCGCCGGGTCCTTGGGTGAAGGTGACGATGTCGGCTTTGCCATCGCCATTCACATCCGCGACGGCCGGGTACTCGCCGGTCGGCGCGAACCAGTCGTGCCACTTCGTCGAGCCCGCGAAGGAGGTGCCGGTGGACAAGGCCACCCAGACGTCGCCGAGCCCGTCATGGGTGAACGAGACGATGTCGTCCTTGCCGTCGCCATTGACGTCACCCGTCGCCACCAGTTCGGCGTGCGGCGCGAAGAAGTCGTGCCACTTCGTCGAGCCCGCGAACGAGGTGCCCGTGGACAAGGCCACCCAGACGTCGGCGTCGTCGCCATGGGTGAAGGTGACGGCGTCGTCCTTGCCGTCGCCGTTGAAGTCGCCGGTCAGCGCGGTCTCGCCGCCGAGGGAGAAGTAGTCGTTCCACTTGACGGACGTCCCGGTGAACGTCGTGCCGGTCGACGTCGCCACGTACGCGTCGGCCAGCGACCCCTGCGTGAAGGTGACGATGTCGTCCTTGCCGTCGCCGGTGAAGTCGGTGGGGGAGCCCGCCGAAGTCTCGACGATCCGCCGAGCCGCCGCGAGCAGTTGCCGGGCGGTGCCCTCGGCCTGGTCATAGCGGTCGGGGAACCCGGATCCCTGCACGCATTGGGCGACCTGCCCCGCCGTGTACGCCGGATGATCCCGGTCGCAGCCGATCGCCCGGGTGAAGAACTGGGTCGAGGCGTATACGGGGTCCATGATCTGCTCGGGCGTGCCCCATCCGTAGTCGTAGCGCTGCTGGAAGACGCCGAGCGAGGTCTTGTCACCGCACGGCAGGTTGTTCATGTGCGACTCGACCCAGCCCGCCTCGAATCCGGCGAGCAGAGCCTTGTCCGAGACGTTCAGGTTCCGGCCGACGCGGTGCACGACGACAATCACCGCCGGGTCCGCAGTGGACGGAATCGAGGAACAGGTGGCGAACGCGGGGGTGGGATCGAGCACGGCCACGCCGCCGGCCGTGCCGAGGGCGCAGAGGATCGCGAGGAGACGTCGCATCGAAGCTCCTGGATGAAAGATGGGCGCACTCGTCCAAGGCGAGCGCGATGAGCAGGGAGTTCAGCGCGGCCGGGAAGACGGGGGCGCTGCGTCAGGCGTACACGGAATGGATGGAGGTCGAATTGTTGCGGGCGAAATTAGCAACCGCTCCGAAGTCGCGTCAAGTGACGAATTTTCGATCACCCGTGTTCACGCAGGCCGGACCGAGCTTTCCCGGATCTTGAGCTCGGTCTGCAAGGTCACCGTCGACGGAGGACGGCTCGGCTCGGCGATCCGCTCGGCCAAGAGCAGGGCCGCGGTGCGGCCGAGCTCGTACGTGGGCTGGACGACCGTGGTCAGCGATGGGCGTACCAGATGGGCCCAGGGAATGTCGTCGAAGCCCACGACGCCGAACCGGGCCGGGACCGAGACCCCCCGGTCCACCAGGCATTCCATCGCCCCGACGGTCATGAGGTTGTTCGCGCCGAAGACGGCGTCAGGCTCGGCGCCGGAGTCGAGCAGCGACGCCATCGCGGCGTAACCGCCCTCCTCGCGGTAGTCCGCGTGCCGGATGAGCTGGTCGTCGACCGGTCGCTTGTGGCGCTTGAGCGCGTTGGTGTAGCCGCGAAGCCGCTGCTGGGCGGTGGGCGTCTTGCGGGGGCCGGTGATGCAGGCGACCCGCTGGTAGCCGGCCCCGATGAGGTGCGATGTCGCGGCGTCCGCGCCGTGCTCGTTGTCGGACAGCACCGTGTCCACATTGGCGCCCCGGACCTGCCGGTCGATCGCGACCACGGGCGTGCCCGACTCGACGAGCCGGGTGATCGCCGCGAGCTTGCCACTGGAGGAGATGATCACGCCTGCCATCTGCTCGGCGAGCGCGGCGGTGACGTAGCGGTCCTCTTTGGTGGGATCTTCGTCGCTGTTGCAGAGGACCACGGAGTAGCCGGCCGCCTGGGCGACGTCCTCGACGCCGCGCACCAGCGAGGTGAAGAACGGGTTGCCGATGTCGGAGATGATCACGGCCCAGATGCTCGTCTGCTGGCGGCGCAGGTTACGGGCGACCGCGTTCGGGCGGTAATCGAGATCGCGCATCGCCTGGTGCACCCGGGCGGCGAGCGCGCCGTCAACCGTCGTACGCCCGTTGACGACGCGCGAGACCGTCGCGGCGGAGACGCCGGCATGCCGTGCCACGTCGTAGATCGTTGCCATGCGCCCTCGCCTTCACCTGCGAACCGGGTGAAGCCTAACAGGAGAAATCGATCCCCCGGACCGCAGCCCCGGCGGGGTTCGGAAATCGATATCGCCTTCGTTGACCAGGCATCTCGTCCGAGACATCCCCTGCTAACAGCGACGAAACGAGCTGTTGACAACCCTCGTTGCCGAGCCTAGTCTCTGGAAATCGATTTCTCGGCTGTACCTCAGAACCCCCGGTTAGGAGCACCGTGACGACGCAATCGGCGGACGGGCCCGCTCGCCTCGATCCCGGACTCGGCGATCCCGGCATCACTGCGGCCCGCCAGGCGCTGCGCCACGAGGCCGACGCGGTGGCCGCCCTCATCGGACGGCTCGGACCGCAGTTCAGCGCGGTCGTCGACGCGATCCTCGAATGCCGCGGGCGCGTGGTCGTCTCCGGTCTGGGCAAGTCCGGCATCATCGGCCGGAAGATCGCGGCGACGCTGGCGAGCACGGGAACGCCGACGGCGTTCGTGCACGCGGCGGAGGCGCTGCACGGCGACTCCGGCATGGTGGCGCCCGGCGATCTGGTGATCGCGTTGTCAGCCTCTGGCGAGACCGCCGAGGTCTGCGACTTCGCCGAGATGGTGACGGCGCGAGGCATACCGGTGGTCGCGTTGACCGGACGTCCCGAGTCCACCCTCGCGACACTGGCCAAGCACATCCTCGACGTGGCGGTCGAACGCGAGGCGGACCCGTTGAACGTCGCGCCGACGGCGTCCACCACGGCGACCCTGGCCATGGGCGACGCGCTCGCCTCGGCGTTGATGGTGCGCCGCGGGTTCACCTCGCAGGACTTCGCCGGCTTCCACCCGGGCGGATCACTCGGACGCCGCCTCACCGGGGGTGCCCGATGATCCCGCAGCAGACCTCCTCGGCCGGTGACCAGTTCGACGTTTGCGTCCTGGGCAGCTTCATGAAAGACCTGGTCACGCAGGCTCCCCGGCGACCGCGGCCGGGCGAGACGATCCGCGGCCGCGCCTTCGACGAGTACCTCGGCGGCAAGGGCTTCAACCAGGCGGTTGCGGCCACTCGGGCGGGAGCGCGTACGGCGATGATCGGTCGCGTCGGCGACGACCGGCACGGCGCGGAGTTCCTGGCGATGCTCGCCGACGAGGGCGTCGACTCGGCGTACGTGCGGCGCGACGCGGGCTGGGGAACCGGTGTCGGGCTGCCGGTCGTCGAGCCGGACGGGAGCAACTCCATCATCGTGGTGCCCCGGGCGAACGACGCCGTGACCGCCGACGACGTGCTGTCCGCCGCCCCGGTCATCCAGCGCAGCCGCGTACTGCTGGTGCAGCTGGAGGTGCCGATGCCGGCCGTGCTCACCGCGTTGCACCTGGCCCGGTCGGCCGGAGTGCTGACCGTCTTGAACCCGGCGCCTTCGGCGCCGCTGCCGGAGGACATCGGCGCGCTGGTCGATGTGGTGGTCCCGAACGAGGTCGAGGCCGAGAGCCTGACCGGCCTGCTCTGCCACGGCGACGCCGTCCTCGGCACCGCCCCGACGCTGCGGCGACGGCTGGCCCGGCGCGGTGCGATCGTCACTCTCGGCGGCCGCGGCGTCGTGGTGGTCGACCGGCGCGACGGCGACGAGGTGCCGCCGGACGCGGTCGACGAGTACGCCGGCTGGCGGACCAGCGTGCTGAACCCGATAGCGGTCGACACCATCGACACGGTCGGAGCCGGCGACGCGTTCTGCGGAGCGCTCGCCGCCCGCATCGCCGCCGGGGACGACCTGCTCAGCGCAGCCGAATACGCCAACGCGGCCGGCGCGCTCGCCACGACTCGCCGGGGAACCGCACCGGCCATGCCCCGCGCCGACGAAATCGACGCGCTGCTCACCCGTACGACCGTCTCCGGCGCCACCGTCGGAGAGCGTGCACTGTAACCCCGTTGGAGGTGGTGCTCGATGAAGACCCGGACCCTCTGCGCCGCGGCGACCGGCGTACTGCTGATGGCACAACTGGTCGCGGTCGCTCAACCGGCCGCGGCGACGACCGCGACGTCACCGGCGATCGTGGTGGCCAAGGTGACCGGCCCCGGGTCGGTCAGCTCGACCGACACGGCCTGGAACGTCAAGGCGACCGATCTCGGCATCATGTGGGACAACGGCGCGGGCGAGATCCTGACCGCGTTCGGCGACACCTTCGGCGCGGCGGCCACCCCGCCGGGCGCGAACGGCGACGACTGGCGCAGCCAGGTCCTGTTGCGCAGCAGCGATCACAACCTCTGGGACGGCATGTCCTTCAGCAGCGCGGCCACCGACGCCCCGGGGCACGCCAAGCAGCTCATCCCCAGCCAGAAGGTCGACAACTCCGAGATCACGGTCATCCCGACCGCGGGGGTCTCGGTCGGCTCGCGGCAATATCTCGCCTACATGTCGGTACGCCATTGGGGCGCGCCCGGTTACTGGGACACGAACTACGCCGCGATCGCGTACTCGGACGACAACGGGCAGAACTGGGTGACCTCGGGCGGTCCCCGCTGGGACAACCCCTCCGGCAACGACCACTTCCAGATGGCCGCGATGGTGCGCCGCTCGGGGTACGTCTACCTCTACGGCACCCCGAACGGCCGTAACGGCGCACTGTACCTGGCCCGGGTGCCGGAGGCGTCGGTGCTGACGAAGTCCGCGTACGAGTACTGGACGGGCAGCGCCTGGCAGACCGGCGCGGACACGCTGGCGACTGCGATCGTCGCCGCGCCGGTGTCCGAGCTGTCGGTGCAGTTCAACGCGTACACCGGCAAGTGGCTGATGACCTATCTGCAGGGCAGCGACATCGTGCTGCGTTCGGCGACCGCGCCGACCGGCCCGTGGAGCGGACCCAGTGTGCTGGCCTCGTCGGCGGACTATCCCGGGCTGTACGGCGGGTTCATGCACCCCTGGTCCAGCGGCTCCGACCTGTATCTGACGATGTCGGACTGGACGCCGTACAACGTGTATCTGATCCGCGTGACGCTGAACCCGGACGCCACGATCGGCAACTCGAACCTCGTCCGGGATCCGAGCTTCGAGCGGCAGACCAGCGGATCGGTCGCGTGGCCGTGGGCGGCCGTCGGCAACGGCGGGATCGACCACGATACCTGGAGCTTCACCGGCGACCGCAACGGATTCGTCCGGTACAACAGCGGTTGGCACGATCTGCACCAGGTGGTGAACGTCGCCGCGAACACGAACTACGTGCTGACCGGCTGGCTGCGTACCTCGGGCAACAACGACAACGGCTTCTTCGGCGTACGCAACGTCAACGGGCCGCCGTTCGCCGAGGTCAACTTCCACGCCGTGGGTTCGTGGACCCGCTTCACGGTGTCGTTCAACAGCGGCGGGCGTACGCAAGTCGAGGTGTTCGCCGGAATCTGGACCGACAACGGCGACATGTGGCTCCAGCACGACGACTTCGCCCTGGTCAAGGCATAGATCATCCTGCGATCATCGGATCGGTCCGCACGGCAGCGTCGCCGCCGGGGCCGCTAGAGAGGGGACAGCGTGAACTACGGTTCATACGGAAGCAGCCTTCGGGACCTGCCCCGGTTGCGGCCGCACCGCCGCCGGCGCGAGTCGAGCTGGGACCGCAGCGGCGGCAACGACGACCGAGTCACCGTCCACCCCGGTGAAACCGTCACGCTCGCCGACATCGAAGGCGCCGGCTCGATCAATCACATCTGGATGACCGTCGCCCCGCGGGACGCGGCCACGCCGGCCACTGCTGACCGGGACTTCCTGCGCAAGCTGGTCCTGCGGGTCTACTGGGACGACGCGGAGCACCCGAGCGTGCTCGTGCCGCTCGGCGACTTCTTCGGGGTCGGCCACGGCCGCACCGCCAACTTCGTTTCGGCGCCGCTCCAGATGAGCCCGCAGGACGGCAAGGCGTTCAACTGCTTCTTCCACATGCCCTTCGCGACCCGGGCCCGGTTCGAACTCACCAGTGAGTGCGAGTCGGAGGTCCTGTGGTTCTACTACTACATCGACTACGACCAGTTCGACGAGCTGGGCGCGGATCTGGGCCGATTCCATGCGCAATGGCGGCGGGAGTGCCCGACCGACGGCATCGAACAGGGCGAGCTGTCGAACTCTGACTGGCTCTTCTCGGGAAGCAACCTCGACGGCGCGGGCAACTACACGATCCTCGACGCCGAGGGGCGTGGTCACTATGTGGGCTGCGTGCTCAACGTGACCAACCTCCGCCAGACCGCCGACTGGAACTGGTACGGCGAGGGCGACGACATGATCTTCATCGACGGCGAGGCGTTCCCTCCGAGCCTGCACGGGACCGGGACCGAGGACTACTTCAACACCGCCTGGTGCCCGAGCGAGAGCTATCACGCGCCGTACCACGGGATCACGCTGCCGGGCGGGGAGAACTGGAGCGGGCAGATCTCGCTCTACCGCTTCCACATCGAAGATCCCGTGCCGTTCCGCAGCTCCATCCGGGTGACCATCGAGCACGGGCACGCCAACCGGCGCAACGACGACCTCTCCTCGGTCGCGTACTGGTATCAGGAGCTGCCCCACAAACCGTTCACGTTGCCGCCGGTCGGCCGGCGACTGCCCGGGCTGTGATCCGCCGAGCCCGAATGTCCGCTCTGCTCGCGGTGGCGCTGCTCGCCACCGGGTGCACGAGCTCGTCAGGAGAGACCGTGACCGTGCTGGACCCGCGTACCGACAAGCCGTTCGTGCTGACCGGCGTCGGCAACCTGACCGAGATCGGCCAGGTCACCGGTGTGCCCGGCGGCACTGACGCGTATGCGGTGCACGGGACCGATCTCGGCTCGGTCTTCACCGCCGGGGACACGACGTACCTGGTCTTCGGCGACACCTTCGGCGAACGGACAGCCGAGCAGACCGGCGCGGGCGGCAGCTTCTGGCGGTCGAACGTGCTCGGCTACACCACCGATCGCGACCTGTCCGACGGCGTACGCCTGACGGGCATGATCACCGACGAGACCGGGCTCGCCAAGGAACTGCTGGACAGCAAGAAGGTCGACGGCGTTGAGATGACCGTCATCCCCACTTACGGGTTTGCCGTCGGCCCGAACGCTCGAGCCGGGAGTGAGGACGAAGGGCCGACCAATGGCGGCACAGCGGGGAAGACCTTGTACCTCTATTACATGTCGGTGCGGCACTGGGGCGACCCGGGCCGCTGGGATGCCAACCACGCCGGGCTGGCCCGCTCCACCGACGGCGGGCAGAACTGGACCCGGCTGGAACAGACGACGTGGCCGGGTGACTCCGGATTCATCCAGGTCAGCGTCGCCCATGTCCTCGAAGACGGGGTGGACCAGCTCTACTTCTGGGCCATCCCGGCCGGCCGGTTCGGCGGCGTACGCCTCATGCGCGTACCCGCCGCGCAGGTGGAGGACCCGTCGGCCTACCGGTACTACGCCGGAGCCGACTCCACCGGTCCGATCTGGGCCGCCGAACGGGACCGGGCGGTCCTGATCGTCGACGACACCATCGGCGAGCTTTCGGTGGCGTACAACTCGTATCTCGACCGGTGGATCATGATGTATCTCCGCGAGGGCGACGGCGTCGTGCTGCGCGAGGGCATCACCCCCTGGGGGCCGTGGAGCGAGCCGCGGACCGTCGTGGACGCGGCCGGACATCCCGGGCTCTACGCGCCCTTTCAATACCCGGTGACCGGCGAAGACGGCCGCCGAATCTACTTCAACCTCTCCCTCTGGGGACCGTACAACGTGTTCCTCTACTCAATTGATCTTGAGAAATCCTAGGAGTCGCGATGAAGCGCAGAGCTCTGCTCGGCGGCCTGGCCGGCGCGGCCGCTCTCGCCGCCGCCGGATGCGGCAGCGGCAAGGACAGCGGATCGGGTGGCAAGACCGAGGTGACCATCTGGCAGCAGAAGTTCACCGACCAGGAGGACGCCTGGTACAAGAAGGCGGTCGCCGCGTACAACGCCGCTCAGGACAAGGTGAAGGTCGTGCACCAGATCGTGCCGGCCGACGCGTGGGACCAGAAGATGAAGGCCGCCCAGGCGGCGGGGAAGGCGCCCGACGTCTTCACCCTGAACTACAACAAGGTGCAGGGCTTCGCCCGGACGAGCCAGATCCAGGCGCTCGACGGCGTCATCGCCGCCGACAAATGGTCGGGCCTGCAGGATTCCGTGGTCGGCTCGATCACCTACAAGGGCAAGAAGTACGGCTACCCGATGCTCGTCGAACCGTCGGCCGTCCTCTACTACCGCAAGGACCTGTTCGCCAAGGCCGGGCTCGACCCGGAGAAGCCCCCGGCGAGCTGGGCCGAACTGATCGACTACGGCAAGAAGCTGACGACCAAGCAGGTCTCGGGCTTCTCGACGGCCGGCAACCAGATCGACATGGGCTGGTCCACCTGGGGCCTGCAGTGGAACGCCGCCGGACACCTGCCGATCAGCGACGACTGGTCGCAGCCCCGGGCCACCGACCCGGCGTACAAGCAGCTGCTGCAGGCGTACCAGGATCTGTACAAGCAGGGCGTCATGCCCAAGCAGCCGCTCGCCGCGTACGCCGACGCGACCCCCTTCGGTCAGGGCAAGGCGGCCATGATGGCCTGCGGTTCCTGGGCGGCCAGCGTGCTGCTGTCGGACTTCCCGAAGGTCGTGGGCAACGTGGCCGCCGCGCCGATGCCCTCGTTCGACGGCGACGCCACCAAGCCGACCGCCACCCTGGGCGGCTGGACCTGGGTGATCGACGGCAAGTCGACCAAGGCGCAGGCGGCGGCCGACTTCATCGCGTACGTGCTCGCCGGTGACCCGGCTCTGCTGGTCGACTACTTCAAGACGACCAAGTTCTCGAAGTACTCTCCCCGCACCGCGGTCGCCGACACGATCAGCAGCGACCCGGCCGCGAAGGAGAACCCGTGGGCGCAGACGATCCAGGACAAGGTGGTCAAGTACGCCAAGCCGGAGCCGACCTACGACTGGTCGATCAGCCTGGCGTTCGGCAAGGCGATCGAGAAGGCCCTCCAGGGCAAGGACATCGACACGGCGCTGAAGGAGGCCGACGCCGAGATCAAGGACATCATCGCGAAGAACAACCTGGCCGGACAGGGCACGACGTCATGACGACCACGGCCGGTGCTGCGACCTCGGTCGCAGCACCGGGCACCCGTGAAGTGTCCGGGGCACGGTCCCGGCGCCGGCGGCACGGCGACACCAAGGTGGCGTTTGTGATGCTCGCGCCACTGGTGGTGCTCCTGGCGATCTTCGTCATCTGGCCGCTGCTGCACGCCGTCTACATCAGCTTCTTCACCTGGAGCTTCTACGCCTCGTCAGAGTTCGTCGGGCTCGACAACTACGTGAACGTGCTGACCGACCAGGCGTTCCTTGCCTCGGTGCTGCGCGGACTCGGGTTCGCCGCGATGGTGGTCCCGGCGCAGCTGGTGATCGCCTTCGCGTTCGCCAACCTCGTGAAGTCGTTCAGCGGGCGCATGGCCGGTCTGCTCAAGGTGACGATCTACGTCCCGGCCGTGATCTCCGAGGTCATCGCCTCCATCATCTTCACCATCATCTACGCATACCGTGGGGGCATCCTGAACTGGGCCTTGAGCCTCGTCGGCCGCGACGACACCGCGTGGCTGGGCGAGACCGGGACCGCGTTGCCCGCGATCGCGGTGCCGGCGATCTGGATCGGGATGGGCATCGCCTCGCTGATCATGCTGGCCGGGCTGCTCGACATCCCCGAGGCCTACTACGAGGTGGCCTCGCTCGACGGGGCGGGCTGGTGGGCCAAGATGGTCCACATCACGCTGCCGCTGATGAAGAACATCTTCCTGTATCTGCTGGTCACCGGGTTCGCCGGGTCGTTGCAGTTCCTCGTGGTGCCGCTGGTGATGACCAACGGCGGGCCGCTGGAGTCGACCACGCTGCCGAACCTGTTCATCTTCCGGCACTTCACCAACGACCTGTACGCCGGTTATCCGATCGCCGCCGCCCTCCTCCTCTTCCTGGTGCTGGGTTCGGTCTCGGCGGTCATCTTCCGGCTGGTCCGCTCCGAGAAGGCGGTGGATGGATGACCCGGCTGCTCGTGACGATCGGCAAGGTGTTCCTCGCCGGGCTGTTCTTGCTCAGTGCCCTGTTCCCGCTGGCCTGGATGCTGATCGCGGGATTCAAGAGCAAGACGGAGGTAGTGCAGACCCCGTTCCAGTTCTTCCCCGAGGTCTGGCGCTGGGAGAACTACACTCAGATCCTCGAGGACCCGGCGTTCCTGCGCTCGATCGGCGTGACCTTCGTCGGTGCGCTGCTGTTCGCCGCACTGAGCCTGGTGGTCAACTCGCTCGGGGCGTACGCCTTCGCCCGGCTGGACTTCGCGTTCAAGCGCACCCTGTGGGTCGTCGTCATCACGACGATGTTCATCCCGGGGATCGCCATCATGCTGACCTCGTTCATCGTGGTGACGCAGCTGCACATGCTCGACACGATGGCGGTCCTGGTCGTTCCGGGTGCGGCGTCGGGCTTGCAGGTGTTCTTCCTGCGGCAGTACTACCTGGGGGTGCCGGTCGCGCTGGAGGAGGCGGCCCTCATCGACGGCGCCGGGCGCTGGCGGATCTTCCTGCACATCTTCACGCCGATTTCCAAGGGCGCGCTGGTGGTCGTCGGGGTCACCTCGTTCCTGGCGTTCTGGAACGCGTACGTGTGGCCGGTGCTCACCATCACCGATGCGAACCTGTTTCAGATCCAGCAGTATCTGGCGACCTTCCGATCCGACCGCTCCTCCGAGCTCGGCCTGCTCATGGCGGGCTCGACGCTCGCCGCGCTGCCCGTCATCCTGCTCTTCCTGGCCTTCCAGAAGCAGATCATCGGCGGCATCCGGATCTCGGGGATGAAATGAGTTCTCTCGAACGCGCGCGGCCGATCCGGCACGACGAAGGGCGCTTCGTCGCGCTGCCGATCGGCGGCATCGGCACCGGCGGGTTCGCGCTCGGCGCGGACGGCGGGCTGCGGCAGTGGCAGCTGCAGAACGTCGGCAACCATCGCGGGGAGTTGCCGGGCACGTTCTTCGCGCTGCGGGTCAGCCAGATCGAGCCGCCGCTCGACCGGACCGTCGTCCTGCAGGCACCGGTCGAGCCCGGCCCGCCCACGCCGCTGGTCAACGACGATCTCGTGCCCGATTGGCAGCGTGAGTTGTCGGCCACTTACCCGGGCGTGGAATCGACGACGTTCCGCGGGCTGTATCCGTTCGCCGAGATCGACTACCACGGGCTGCCGGTGGAGGTCCGGCTAACGGCGGTCAACCCGCTGATCCCGCTCGACGTCGAACGGTCCTCGCTGCCCGTGGGAATGTTCACCTTCACCGTCACCAATCCGTCTGATGTGGACGCTCACGTCTGGCTCGGGGCGGCGATGCAGAATCCGGTCGGCCACGACGGCACCACGCCGATCGACGGCGTCAACGGGCGCGGCTACGGCGGCAACACGAATCGCGTACGGCGGGAGAACGGCTGGACCTCGCTGGTCATGGACAACCACGCGATCGATCCACTCGCGCCCGGCGCCGGCCAGGCGGTGCTGTCGATCGACTCGCCGTCCGCGGCGACCCTGCCACAGTGGCAGGACGCCGATGAATTCCTCGGCTTCCTCGGCTCGCGAGCGTTCTATGTGGACACGTCGACCGTGGTCCCGCACGGCTTCGACTACCAGCCCAGTGGGCCCGCGCCGGCCTTCGGGCCGAGCGGCCCCGGCCGCACGTGGAACGGCGGGGTCGCGGCCGTCCTCGACCTCAAGCCGGGGGAGAGCGGCACCGTCCGCGTCCTGCTGGCCTGGCATTTTCCCAATCGGTACGCGAATTTCGTGCAGTTCGGTCCGCCGAACCCCCAGTGGGGGCCGACCCGGTTCTGGCTTGGCAACGCCTATGCGCAGCGGTACGCCGACGCCGTGTCCGTCGCGTCCCACGTCACCTCGTCGTGGGACGCCCTGGTCGCCGGTACGCACGCCTGGACCTCGGTGCTCGCCGAGAGCGACCTCGACGACGAAGCCGTCGAACATCTCGCCGCTCAGGCGGCGATCCTGCGCAGCCCGTCCTGCTTCGTCACCGCCGACGGCGCGTTCTTCGGGTTCGAGGGCGTCCTCGGGGCGTCGACGGTGATGTGGACCGGCGACGTCGGCGGATCGTGCCCGCTCAACTGCACCCACGTGTGGAACTACGCCCAGACCGTCGCGCGGCTGTTCCCCGAGCTCGAACGCAGCATGCGGCAGACCGAGTACGACGTGATGCAAGCGCCGGAGGGCTATCTGCCGCATCGGGTCATCTCGCCGACCTACCTGCCGCAATTGTGGGACAAGCCGATCGGCGGCCCCGTCGAGCCGGCCCTCGACGGGATGCTCGGCAGCGTCCTGAAGACTTATCGCGAGATACGCAACGGAGCCGGCCTCGACTGGCTACGCCGATACTGGCCCTCCGTGCAGCGGTTGCTGGACTACGTCCGCG
Source organism: Hamadaea sp. (assembly GCF_013362815.1). Taxonomy (GTDB): domain Bacteria; phylum Actinomycetota; class Actinomycetes; order Mycobacteriales; family Micromonosporaceae; genus Hamadaea. Next base: position 53,551 of record NZ_JABFVK010000013.1, read on the forward strand.
AACGGTGGGATCCCTCCTCGACCGGGGTGCTGCGCGGCGTACAACCGTCCACACACGACATCGACTTGTGCGGCGTCAACAGCTTCATGGGGACGCTGTGGCTCGCCGCGTTGCGGGCTGCCGGCACCATGGCCGACCTGATGGGTTCTTCGCGGGACCAGTTCGACGAGCTGTTCGAGCGAGGCTCCGCAGCCTATGACAAGTTGCTGTTCAACGGCTCCTACTACGTCCAAGTCCTCGACGAGGGGGAGTCCACGGACTACCAGTGGCTGGACGGCTGCCTCGCCGACCAGCTCATCGGCCAGTGGTGGGCGCATCAGCTCGATCTCGGCTATCTGTTGCCGCGTGACCACGTCGTCAGCGCGCTGCGCTCGGTCGTGGCGAACAACCTCCGGACGGGATTCGACGGGTTCGACCACATCTACCGGGTCTTCGCCGACCGGGACGACACCGGGCTGCTCATGTGCACCTGGCCCGACGGCGGCCGTCCGGCGGTGCCGACGCGCTACTGCGACGAGGTGTGGACCGGTAGCGAATACCAGGTGGCGGCGCACTGCCTCTGGGAAGGACTCGACGACGAGGCGTACGCGATCCTCCGGGGGATCTGGGCTCGCTATGACGGGCGGCGGCGCAATCCCTACAACGAGATCGAGTGCGGCGACCACTACGTACGCGCGATGGCGGGCTGGTCAGTCGTCGACGCGTTGTCCTCGCGACCCGGGACGTGGCCGCTGATCACTCCGACCGGGTGGGGGACCGTCACTCGCTCCGCCGACGGCGTCGCCGTCTCGTGCCGCTACGGCGACCTTTCCTAAGCGGGAAGCCTGCAGATCACGGATATGCAGGCTTCCCGCGCTCTTTTAGCCTGCATATCCGTGATCCGGTGCCCGGCGGTCAGCCCGGGAGCGGCTCGGGAGCGGCCGGTCCATAGGGGACGCCCGCCTGCAGGATGACGTTGGCGTACGGAGTCACCTCGCCGGTGCGCACGATCGCCCGCGCCGTACGCGTGATCCGCTTGAACTCCTCGTGGCTGACCCGTCCGATCCGTTGCGCCGGAACGAGACCGGCGATGCCGTCGGCGATCGTGGCATCGGACAGCTCCTCGGCGATGGTGGCGTGTTCCACCACGAACTCGCCGAGGATCTGCCGGAGCACGGGAAGGAAGGCGGGTTCGCCGGACCGCCAGGCGAGGTGGACGACCTCCACTCCGGGCGGGGCGGGCAGTCCGGCGTCGCAGACGACGATCAGATCGGTGTGGCCTGCGCTCGTGAGGATCTCCAGCAGGCGTGGATGCCACAGACCGTCGTGCCGCATGTCTTCCTCCAGCTGCTCACCACACTCGGGAATTCGATTTCCCGGCAACGCTAAAGAATCGGCTTTCGCGTGTCAACCGGCGGGCGTCAGGGCCGCGACGATGCCCGGGACGTCCTCGCGGAAGTTGCGCGCCCAGTGCTCACCGGTATGCGTACCGGGGTAGTCGTGGAAGGCGTTGGGAATCCCGGCGTCGAGCAGGCGCTGGTGGAACGCCGCGTTCTGGTAATGCACCACCCGCTCCTGGACGTCGCTCATCCAGGCGTCCGGCGTCACGTCGGTCAGCCCGGCGTACAACGCGATTCGCTTGCCGCGGAAGCTTTCCACGCGATCCCACGGATTCTCGGCGGTCATGATGTCGTGCCGTTCGCCGATGCCGCCGTAGACCGCGCCGGGGAACTGCCCGTCGGCGGCCGGGGTCACGAAGATCCAGCTCTCGATGTCGGCTGCAAGGTTGTTCGACGGGCCTGAGTAGGACGACACCGCCGCGAACCGATCCGGGAACTCGGCGGCGTACTTCTGCGCGCCGTAGCCGCCCATCGACAGTCCGGCGACGGCACGCCCGGCAGCGCTCCCGGTGGTCCGCAGGTTGGCGTCGATCCACGGGATCAACTGGTAGATGTGGAAGTTCTTCCAGTTCAGCGGGCCGAGCAGCGGGCGGAGGTGATTCGCGTACCAGCCGATCTTGTAGCAGTCGGGCATGACCACGATGACCTCCAGCCCGGCGGTGGAATCCACCGCGCCGAGTTCCATGTGCCACTGGCGGAAGTCGGTGTTGCCGCCGTGCAGCAGGTAGAGCACCGGATAGCGGCGGGCCGGGTTGGCGTCGTAGCCGTCGGGCAGCAGGATGTTGACACCCGGATCGCGAGTCAGCTCGGTGCTGCGGAATCGCACGTACGCCAGGCGCGCGTCCCATCGCTGGTTGTCGAGCACGGTCAGCCCGAATCCGTTGCCGACCGGCAACCCCGCAGCATGTGCGGGCGAGCCGAGCTGCCCGGCGGCAGCCGTCGCGGCGACGGTGGCGGCGGTGCCGGTCAGCAGGCGACGGCGCGAAACGGTTGGTCGCATGAGTCCTCCCCAAGACGATGTGAGAAATCGATTGCAGGGACGCTCCATCGTGCCACAGGTATCGACGATGGCGAAAGCCTCAATCGCGTGGCGGCGGTCCACCCCCGCCACTACCGTTGGCCCATGATCCCGGTTACCTACCGTTCGGCGACCATGGCGGACGCGGCCCGGCTGGCCCGATTGCGGTCGGTCATCCGTGAGACGACCGGCCATGGCCGCCCCGCCACCGAGGCAGACGTGATCCGCGAGTTCACCGTGTACGCCGAACCCGAGGCGTTCCTGCTCGCCGAGGTGGACGGCGACCTCGTCGGCTGGGGATTCGCCGCGCCGGACAAGAACGGCGGACGCAGCTTCCTGGGCGGCGGCGTGCTGGCCGAGTACCGGGGCCGGGGCATCGGTCGGCATCTGCTGGGCTGGCAGCTCGACCAGTGCAGCCCAGCGGACCTGCCGATCGTGGGCTGCCGCAGCACCGACCAGGCGACGCAGTCGCTGGTGCGGCGGTTCGGCCTCGTTCTGGAGCGTGGCTTCATCTGGATGACCCGTGACGTGGCGTTGCCGACTGTCCCCGCGACGACCGACCTGCGGATCGCGGCGTACGCACCCGGCGACGAGTACGCGTTGTGGGTGGCGCACCAGGAAGGCTTCGGCGAGCACTTCGGATTCCATCCGACGCCGTTCGAGGAGTGGGCCGCTCGCTTCCCGCAGGACGAACGGTTCCGCCCCGACCTGTCGTACGCCGCCTGGGACGGCGACGAACTGGTCGCCTTCGCGCTGTGTTACGTGCCCTCGGTGACTCCGGAGCCGCCGAAGACCGTCGTCATCGAGCAGGTCGCGACGCGTACGCCGTGGCGGGGCCGCGGAGCGGCCGGTGCCCTGCTGGCGACGGTGATCGACGCGGCCCGGGCGGCCGGCGTACCGGAGTTGGCGTTGAACGTCGACGGGGAGAACCCGACCGGCGCGGTACGCCTCTACGAGAAAGCCGGGTTCGTCGAGTCATTCCTCCGGCTCCAGTTCAGCCGCCGGAACTAGGTCCACTCAGCGATAGATCGCCGACAACCACAACTGCGTCAGGGTGTCGACCAGGGTCTTTCGATCGTCGAAGGGCGGAACCCCACAGGCGGCCAGGTAGTAGAGCCGTTCGCCGGTCCACGTCAGCGTCGCGGCGAGCGCGCGTACGTCGACCCCGTCGAGCCGGGCCGCGACTGCCGGATCGGCCTGCCGATCGGCTTCGATCCGGCTGATCGTGGCGTCGGTGAACGTCTTCATCTGAGTGAGCCAGAGTTCGCGTAGCTGCGGATCGGAGGCCCAGTTCTCGACGATCGCGCGTAACACCGCCGCATTGGCGAGCCACAGTTCGGCTCCGGCGTCGATGCCCGACCGGAGTGTCTCGTGCGGACCGGCCTTGGCTTGGGTCCATGGTTCCGCCGCCTCGTGGCCGGCCCCAACTGCGCGTCGTACGAGTTCGGCCAGCACCGCCGGTTTGCCGGCGAAGTAGAAGTAGAAGCTGGCGCGGGAAACTCTGGCCGCAGCGATGATCTCCGCGACGCTGAGCGCGTCGAAAGCGCGGTCGGCTAGGAGGTCGCGGGTCGCGTCGAGAATGCGCTCGCGCAGGTCGGCGTCGTTTCCTTGAGGTTCGTCGCGTCTGGCCATCACGGTCGACAGCCTAGCGGACGTCGCGTCTAGACATGATGACCAGACACGCTGTATGGTCGCTCGCATGACACAGCTTGCCGTACATCTCGTAGTGAACGATCCCGACGCTGCGGCCGAGTGGTATGCCGAGGTACTCGGCGCGCGGGAGACCAGTAGAGTGCCGTTGCCGGATGGGCGGCCGCTGACGGTCGAGCTGATGATCGGCGACACTGTGCTGGCCATCGCAGGCGAGTGGCCCGATCGCGGGCTCCGGACGCCGGCCGCGCTCGGCGCGAGTCCGGCCGCCTTCCACCTGCCGGTGTCCGACGTCGACGCGGTTTACGAGCGTGCGATCGCCGCCGGAGCAACCTCGTTCGAGCCGCCGAACGACGCGTTCTGGGGCGATCGCACGGCGCAGTTCCTCGATCCGTCCGGACACCGGTGGGCGGTCGACCGCCACTTGCGCGACGTCTCCGCCGAGGAGCTCGCCGAGCGCGTCGCCGAGATGTTCGCCGGATAAGCCGAGATGTTCGCCGGATAGGCGACGTTCGGCGGGTCCCCGGCGATCCCGCCGGGGTGCTACGTTCCCGGACGTCACCACCATGGACCGTACGCAGGAGCGCCGATGAGCGACGACAACCTCGATCTCGACGTGGAAGTGGGGATCGTCGGCGAGCCTCACATGGTGAGTGACTTCCTGGTCTGGGCCCGGGAGAACTCCTGCTCGGTCCGGAGTCGCGCGAAGGCCGGCGACGGGTTCGAACGCGTCGTGATCGTCTATCGCGGCCCGGCGACCGGGGCCGAAGCGCAGCTGGCCGAGGAGAACCTCCATCGCCTCTGGCGTCGCCATGCCCGGCGGCCGGCCAAGATCCGGGTCAGCTTCGTGCCGAGTCCGGGTGAGGCGTGGCAGCAGAAGTACCCGCAGTCCTGGGCCGGCTAGCGCGGCGCATGAGCAGGTGCTCGGCGCCGAGCTGGCCGGTGATGACGGCCAGCACGATCAGGTCGACCGCCAGGATCGGCAGGCTGCCGACAGCCGCGAGGCCGAGCAGCGCGAGGCCGGCAGCGGCCCGGCTCCAGACGCGTAGGTCGCCGGACGGGCGCGTGACCGTCCAGCGGATCACCGCGAGCACGAGGAAGTAGGCGGCTGCGCCACCGCATAGGCACCACCGTGCGGCCACTTCGTGCGGCGGCTCCTGGCTGGCGAGCAGCACGCCCACCCCGTACGCCGTGATCGCGGGGAACAGCACGAGGTGTCCATAGACATAGGACTGTCCACTCACGAGCCAACGCTGGAGCGGCGTACCGTCGACGCAGTCGAAGTAGTGCCACCAGAGCGCGCCGACGCCGAGGAACCCGACTGCGGCCGCGACCAGCGTCGGGGCTCCCAGCGTACTGCCGCCGAGCCCGGCCACCCCGAGCGCGACCGCCTCGCCGAGCACGATGATGACGAACAGCCCGAACCGCTCGGGGATGTGCGACCGGTGGAACGCCACCCGGGAGATCGCCCGTGCCGACACCAGGGGCGTGGCCAGCTCGACGACGAAGCCCGCCACCCACAGCCAGTGCCGTTGCGGCAGCGATACGCCCGCCGAGCCCAGCCACAGCAGCAGCCCGATCGTGAAACCCAGCAGATATCGCCCGGTCAGCGGCCGGGCCGCCGGATCGGTCCGCCACGCTCGTGCGTACAAGATGATGAGCAGGAGCCGGACGGCGCTGTAGCTGAGCGCGAATCGGATGGAGCCACGGTCGCCGGTGAAGGCGTGCGGGATCGCGAGCGCGAGAAACGCGACCATCAGCATCGCGATGATCATCAGCGCCTTGTGCGGCGCGTCTTCGCGTTGCCAGCGGTCGGCGAAGAAGGTGTAGCCCACCCAGGCCCAGCAGACGGGCAGGAAGAGGGCCACATACCGCACGAAACCGTGCACGGTGGGGTGATGTTCGAGCGTGTTGGCGAGTTCCGCGACCGCCACCACGAAGATCAGGTCGAAGAACAACTCCAGCCAGGAGCCGTGCCGTTCCTCGGCGTCACCCGCCACCCCGAAGCGCAGTCGTCGCGTCACCGGGGAACGGTAGCGAAGATCAGCGGCGCGAAGCGAATCCCGTGCCCAGCGCCTCCGCGATCGGTCCACTGTAGAGACGATCGGGATCCATCTCCGGATCGTAGATGCCGACGTCGGCTCCGATCACCCGATCGTCTGCGGCCAGCCCGGCCAGCAGCTCGGTGAGCTGCGCGAAGTCCAGTCCCGGCGAGCCGGGGGAGTCGACGGCCGGCATGACGGCCGCGTCCAGGATGTCGACGTCGAGGTGCAGCCAGATCCGGTCCAGGCGGCGCTCGTCGAATCGCTCGATCGTGCGCGCGACGGTCGTCGCGATGCCGTGCGCGAGCATCTGCTGCGCGGTGAAGCACACGATCGCCGAGTCCTCGACCGCCGCCCAATGGGTCTGCGTGGCGGGCACGTCGGTCTCCCGGTCGCCCAGCTGCACGACGTCCGCGTCGGTCACGAGCGGCGTGCCGATGATCGGCCAGTGGGTCAGCAACGGCTCGCCGCGCCCGGTCGCCAGCGCCAGGTCCATGCCCGCGGCCGAGCCCAGCCGAGCCGCAGTGTCGTAGTTGTTCGGGTGGAAGAAGTCGTTGTGACCATCGAGGTGCGCCAGCCCGCAGCGCCCGTCGCGCCGCGCGCCGGCCAGGCTTCCGAGCAGATTCGAGCAATCGCCGCCGACCACCACCGGGAATCGGCCCGCCGCCAGGGCCGTGCCCACTACTTCTGCCAAGATCATCGAGTACGCACGCAGCCCGTGCCCGTTTCGTAGCCGAGTGAGGGGCTGGGCCTCGAAGTCATAGTCGGGATGCTCGAGGGTGACGACGTGGTGCGCCCCGAGCTGGTCGGCCAGCCCGGCGTCCAGCAGGACTTGCGGGGCCTGCCAGGCCCCGGGTTCGTGCCCGGGAGTGAGCGGACGCAGGCCGAGGCTGGACGGCGCGGTGATGAGCTCGATCATGCGGTCAGCGTACCAGTAAAACGCTGTTTACTGGTTGCATGATCGAGTATCCTCGGATCATGCAGGTGCGTGCGCACGACTTCCGGCCCCGGGATCTGGTCGCCGGCGACCTCGTGCTCGACTTCGTCAACACGGTCACCGCGCGCGACACCGAGCCGATCGACTGGCTCGACGCGTACGCCGCCCTGCTGTCCTGGGCCCGCTTGGCCGGGCTGCCGCCGGCCGCGCTCGCCGGGCTCGCCGCCGAAGCGCAGGCTCACCCGCGCCGGGCGGCTCGCGCGCTCGCCGACGCGAAGGTGCTCCGGGAAGCGCTGTGGGAGCTGCTCACCGCGCTGAGCGAAGAGGACACCCCGCCACCCGGAGCCCTCGTGCGCCTGACCGAATCGTGGCGCGCGGCAGCGGCCGCGGTCGTGCTCACTGACCTGGACGGTCGACTGGAAGCGACCGTCACGCCCGAGACCTCCGGACTGGCCTACCCGGAGCACTACGTCGCCCTGCGAGCGGTACGCCTCCTGGAGAACCTGCCGTCGCCACGCCTGCGGGTCTGCGGTGGCATTCACTGCGGCTGGCTGTTCCTCGACACCTCCAAGGCCGGTCGCCGCCGCTGGTGCGACATGGCGACCTGCGGAAACGCGGCCAAGACTCGTCGTCATCGATCTGTCGTACAGCCCTGACACGATCCGGAACCATGGAGATCATGAACGACGGACGGCACGACTTCGACTTCATCTTCGGCCGGTGGCAGGTGCTGAACCGCAAACTCGTGGATCCGCTCGATCCCGCTTGTGACGAATGGGTGGAGTTCGGCGCGCACGCGGTGGCCGAGCCGATTCTCGGCGGGCTCAGTCACGTCGACCGGATCTGGGCCGACGCACCGCCGGGCGGGACCGCGTTCGAGGGCTACACGCTGCGTCAGTTCGACCCCGAGGCGAAGGTCTGGCGGATCTGGTGGGCGTCCACCCGGCAGCCCGGCCACCTGGATCCGCCGGTCGAAGGTGCCTGGTCGGACGGTCGCGGCGTGTTCGAGTGCGACGACGTGCTCGGCGGGCGGCCCACGCGCGTCCGGTTCGTCTGGACGCACGACCGGCCCGACGAAGCCCGGTGGGAGCAGTCGTTCTCCGTCGACGGCGGAGCCTGGCGGAGGAACTGGGTCATGGAGTTGACCCGCGTGGCTTGACCCCTCGGGGCGAGATCATCAGGGCGCGACCAGGGGTTCCCCCGAGGTCGGCGGGGGCCGATCCGGACGACGATGGCAATAGAGATCACGTCGTACGGGAGGAACCGACATGGCTGCACAATGGACCGTTCCAGACGGGCTGCGGACCGCCCCGCCGAGGCTGCCGGTCGAGGGCGTGCTGCCGTCGTTCGCCGGTGCGCCCGCCGATCTGCGCGGTAAGGTGGTGCTGGTCAGCTTCTGGACCTACACCTGCGTCAACTGGCTGCGCCAACTGCCTTACCTGCGCGCCTGGGCGCACAAGTACGCCGCTCACGGCCTGGTCGTCGTCGGTGTGCATACGCCGGAGTTCGAGTTCGAGGCGTCGACCGGCAACCTGCGCCGGGCGGTGCGGGAGCTGGGCGTGGACTATCCGATCGTCGCCGACGACGACTACGCGATCTGGCGCGCGTTCGGCAACTCGGCCTGGCCCGCGCTCTACCTCGCCGACGCCGAGGGCCGCATCCGCCGCCATCACCTCGGTGAAGGGGAGTACCAGCAGACCGAGGCGGCCATTCAGGCGCTGCTGACCGAACGCGGCTCGGCGGGCTTCGACCCGGCCCCCGTCAAGGTCACTGCGCAGGGGATCGAGGCCCCGGCCGACTGGACGACCCTGCGGACGGCCGAGACCTACACCGGATACCAGCGGACGGCATACTTCGCTTCGCCGGGCGGGCTCGTTCCTCAGCGGCAGCACGGTTATCGCGTACCGGCCGACCTCGCGGTGGACTCGTGGGCGCTCGCCGGGGACTGGATCGCCCAACCGCAGGCCGTCGTGTCGGCCGCGCCCGGTGGGCGGATGGCGTACCGCTTCCATGCGCGCGATCTGCACCTGGTGCTGGCTCCGGCCACGCCGGGGGTGCCGCTGCGGTTCTGTGTACGCCTCGACGGCGAAGCGCCCGGTCCGGCGCACGGGCTCGACGTCGACGCCGAAGGCCATGGTGTCCTCGTCGAACCCCGGCTGTATCAGCTGATCCGGCAGCCCGGCGACATCGCCGACCGGACTTTCGACATCACCTTCGCCGACGCCGGTGCCGGGGCGTACGCCTTCACCTTCGGCTGAGCCCGGGCCCTTCGCGCCGGGCGGGTCTTGCGTTCGGCGGTCGGGTCTTCAGCGTTCGGGGTTCGCGTCTTCGGCGGTCCACGGCGCGAGTTTCTCCGGGTTGCGGACCGCCCACACGCGCCGGATCAGGTCGCCGGCCAGCTCGAACGCGAACACGGCCACGGTGACGCCGTCGCGCCGGCCGACCAGTCCGGGTTGGCCGTTGACCGTCCGCTCGACCAGCGTCAAGCCGGGTGCCTGCGTCGCGATGTAGAGGGCGAACTGAGCCACCTGCTCCGCGCCCTGCACCGGGCGTACCACCGTGTTCACCAGACCGCCGCCGTCGGCGACCACAGTCACGTCCGGATCCAGCAGCCCGACGAGGGCCGGGATGTCCTGAGCCTCCCAAGCCTGCTTGAACTCCCGGACGACGGTGGCCAAGTGGGTCGCCGGGGCGGGCGACGGCTGCGCCGAATCGAGCCTGCGGCGGGCCGCGGTGGCGAGCTGGCGGCAGGCAGCGGGCGTACGCCCGACGATGTCGGCGACTTCCGTGAACGGATACCGGAAGACGTCATGCAGGATGAAGGCGACTCGTTCGGCTGGCGTCATCGACTCCAGGACGACCAGAAACGCCATGCTCACCGACTCGTCGAGGGTGACTCGATCGGCGGGATCGGCCGGCGACTGATCCGGCAGCGGCTCCGGAATCCACTCCCCGACATAGCGCTCCCGGCGTACGCGGGCCGACCCGAGCACGTCGAGACAGATCCGGCTGGCCACCTTCGTCAGCCACGCGCCCGGCGACTCCACCACCGCCTGCTGCTCCGGCGACATGGCGTACCAGCGGGCGTACGTGTCCTGGACGACGTCCTCGGCGTCCGCCAGCGAACCCAGCATCCTGTACGCCAGATTGATCAGCTGGCGTCGTTCGGCCGCTACGGCGCTGATGTCGGGAGTGCTCATGTCAGTACCGACGATATAGCCGCCCGGAATGTGAGCCGCGCCTCCCTGCCTCACATTCCGGGCCGCCAGGTCGTCGGATCTGATGACAACATCCACGTCGACTGACAGGAAAGTCTGATGCGTAAGGTCTTCGCCGCCCTGGCCGGAATCCTCGTGCTCCTGGTGGTGGCCCAGTTCTTCTTCGCCGCGAGTGGCGGCTTCAGCACGCGCCCGGGCGAAGAGGCGTACCGGGGACACCACGCGCTCGGCTATGTGATCTTCCTGTGGCCGATCGTGATGATGATCGTCGCCGCCATCGGGCGTATGCCCGGCCGCCTCATCGGCCTGACCGCGGTGATCCCGGCACTGACCGCGTTCCAGGTGGTGGTCGCGAAGGTCGCCATCGGCATGAGCGACAGCGGCGGCAGTACGGCGTCGGAGCTCGTCTTCGGCCTGCACGGCATCGGCGGCCTGCTCACCGGGGTGTTCGCCGGGCTCATCCTGCGGCAGGCTCGGACGCTCGCCCGCCCGGCCCCGGTTTCTTGATCTGGTCTCTGCGCGGGGCGGGCAGGCGCGGCCTCCTCGCCCCGCTAGTTGTGGGCGTCGGTGCCGCGCTGGAATTCGAGGCAGTGGTCGCCCGGGTCGATCGCCTGGATCACCTGCGCGCCGATCTCGGCGAGCTGGCGGATCTGCTCCGGAGTGAGCGCGTCGAAGACGTACTTGCGAACAGCGGCGACGTGCCCGGGAGCGGTCTCCACCACCTTGTCCCATCCCGCGTCGGTGAGCAGTGCGAGGGTGAAGCGGCCGTCGTCGGGGTCGGGCGCCCGGCGGACCCAGCCACGCTTCTCGAGACGGCCGACGACATGGGACAGCCGTGACAGGGAGCCGTTGGCCAGCACGGCGAGGTCGCTCATCCGCATGCTGCGGCCCGGGCGCTCGGACAGCCCAGCGAGCACCTGATATTCGAAGTGGTTCAGCCCGGAATCTCGCTGCAGCTGAGTGTCCAGTGCGTACGGCAGCTTGATCATGACGGCGGTCAAGGCCAGCCAGCTGCGCGTCTCCTCGCTGGTCAGCCAGCGCGCCTCGGCCGGGGTACCCATGGGCACGATCGTACCCGGTAGCCCGATTTCGGACGGTTGACGCTTCAAGTAATTGCGGCTACGGTTCGCTTGAAGGTTCAAGTCATCGAAGAAACGGATCCCCATGAACGTCGTGCTCTGGATCGTGGCCGGCCTGCTTGCGCTGGCATTTCTCGGCTCCGGAATCATGAAGCTGAGCCAGCCGCCCGCGAAACTCGCGACGATGGGCCTCGCCTGGGCCGGTGACTTCCCGGCAACTGCAGTCAAGACCATCGGTGGGCTGGAGCTGCTGGCGGCTATCGGCCTGATCCTGCCGGCCGTCCTCGACATCGCCCCCGTGTTCGTCCCACTGGCCGCCCTCGGCCTCGTCCTCGTCATGATCGGCGCGATCGTGGTGCACGGCCGGCGTGGGGAACTGAAGCAGTCGCTGCCGATCAACCTGGTCTTCCTCGTGCTCGCCGCTGTCGTCGTCTGGGGCCGGTTCGGGCCGTACGCCTTCTGACCCGCTTCGCCGCGCGTTCGCTTCGTCGCGCTCGCGCGCGTTGACCGCGCTATCCGGGGATAGCGCGGCCTTTCTGCGCTGCGAGGGGACGTTATCCCGGGATAACGCGCACCGCCCGGGCGCGCCGCCCCTCGGCTGGGCGTTGGCCCGCGCTTCGCCGGGCGTCGGCCTGTTCGGTGCGTCCGTCCAAGCGTTCGCGCATCCGCCCACGCGTTATCCGGGGATATTGCGGCTATCTCGCGCCGGAAGGGGACGTTATCCCGGGATAACGCACACCGCCGGGCCGCCGCCGGGCCGCCGCCGGGCCGCCGCCCGAGCGTCGGCACTCCGGCGTACAACGCGGCCCCGTCGCGCAGGGAGATCACGCCCGTAGGATGCACCGTGTGCACCGGCTCTACACCGTAGTGGTGTTCGTGATCCTCGCCTCGCTGGACAACGTCGCCGCCGGGCTGGTGCCGCCGTTGTACAGCCCGATCAGCGCGGATCTCGGGGTGCCGGAGGCGGCGATCGCCGCGGTCACCGCGACCGGGTTCCTGGTCTCCGCGGTGGTGGCGGTCGGGTGGGCGTACGCCGGTGATCATTTCAATCGGCGTTGGCTGCTGATGGCCGGCACGACGATCTGGGCCGCGGGCACCTTCGGAACCGCGCAGGCGCAGAGTTATCCGGCGTTCTTCGCCGGGCAGCTGGTGGCGGCGGTGGGGCTCGGCGCGGTCGGTTCGGTGGGCTTCTCGGTCGTCAGCGACTTGATCTCGCCCCGCCGGCGGGGACTGATCATGAGCCTGTTCGGGCTTTCCCAAGGCGTCGGCACGCTCGCCGGGACGTTGATGGGCGGTGTGCTCGGCGCGGCCGACTGGCGTCGCCCGTTCACCCTGCTGGCGGTGATCGGCGTGGCCGCGACGGTGGCGTACCTGCCGACGGCGAGCATCCGGCGCGGCCAGAGCGAACCGGCGTTGCAAGAGGTGTTCGAGGCGGGTGGGGAATACGACTACCGGATCAGCCGCGCCGACCTGCCCCGGATTCTGTCCCGGCGGACCAACGTCTGGCTGGTGTTCCAGGGCCTGACGGCGCAGCTGACCTTCGGTTCGCTGGTCTGGCTGCCGCGGCTGTTGCAGGCGAAGGCGGAGGCGCAGGGGTACCCGCAGGAGACGGCGATCGTCGTCGGCACCATCTTCGCCACGATCTTCCAGCTCGGCGGAGCCTTGTCCATCATCGGCGGGCTCCTCGGCGACCGGCTGCAACGGCGTACGCCGAGGGGACGGGCGCTTGTCGCAGCGGTCGGCGTACTCGCTGGAATTCCGTTCTATGTGTTCCTGTTCTTCCTGCCGTTGCGGGTCGACATCGCGGCCGACGCCGGGGCGGGCGGGGTCACCACGAGCGTCCTGCGCAGCCTTGTGACCGAGCCGCTGATGGGTCTGTCGGCTCTGATGGCGCTGGTCGCGCTCGCGCTGACCTCGGCGAACTCGCCTAACTGGTTCGCTCTGATCGCCGACGTGAACCTGCCCGAGCATCGAGGAACCGTCTACAGTGTCGGGAACCTGGCCAACGGCGTCGGCCGGGCGGCCGGCAACAGCCTGGTCGGCGTGACCTTCAGCGCGCTGTCCCGGGCGCTGCCGCCGCCGTGGAACTACGCGACCGGGCTCGCACTGTTCCAGATCTTCTTCATCCCGACGGGCGTCATGTATTGGCTCGCCTCGAAGACCGCGCCGAAGGACATCGCCGAGGTGGATCACGTGCTCCACGAACGGGCCGAGGAACGGGTCAGCCTGGCGTGAAGCTGGTCCGCAGCCGATAGCGAGATCCGGCGTACGCGACGACGGAGAGCATGACCGGCTGCCCGGACGGCGCGACGATGACCTGATCGAGGTGCAGCACCGGCGAACCCTCGGCCACCTCCAGGTGCCCGGCCAGGTCGGCGTCGGCGGGCCGGGCCTCGATCGCGACGTCGGACCGGCCCAAGGCGACACCTCGGGCGGCGAGTTCGGTGAACAACGACGCCTCGGTGAAGTCCATTTCTTCCAGGCCGGGTGCAGCAGCGGCTGCCACCAGCGAAGAGTCCACGGCGACGCGTACGCCGTTGAGCAGCCGGACGCGGCGGAGGTGCAGCAACGGCGTACCGGCCGGAAGTTCGAGCGCCTCCGCCTCGTCGAGGGTGGCCGGGCGTACTTCCTGAGTCAGCACGAGGGAGCTGGCGGTCAGGTTCTTGCGGCGGGCCGTGGCGGTGAACGACTCCAGTTCCTGCGGCCAGTCGCGGGTGGCGGGCGGCGGCACGGCGACGAACCAGCCTCGTCCGTGCGACGGCGTCACCAAGCCCCGCTCGTCCAGCTCGACCAGCGCCTTGCGCAGGGTCACGCGGGAGACGTCGAGGCGCTCGCACAGCTCCCGCTCGGCGGGCAGCCGGTCACCTGGCCCGAGCCCGTCGCGGGCGATCTGGCCGAGAATCTGGTCCGCGGTCTGCGCCCAGAGAGGTGCGGCGGTCATGACGCCAGAGAATACCACTGCATACCAATCTTGACGATACGCAGACCACCGCATACCTTTGCCGGGTGCAGGTGCTCACCTCCCATCTCGGCTACCCGGCGTACGGCCCCAAATCGGCCGTCGTCCTGGGGACTCCGTCGACCGCCGAGTTGGTGGGTCCTCAGACGGAACCGCTCGTCATCGGCCCGGCCGAGCACGTCGACCGCTGGCATCTGGGCCCGTTCACTCGGATCGAGCTGCCGCTCCGGCTGGCTCCGGGCACCTATCGCGTCGTGGCCGACGGCGTCGAGTCCGAGCCGTTCGCCGTCGCCGCCGACCCGTTCCTCGCCACCTTGCCCGACGTCGTGGCGTACTTCCGCGCCATGCGCTCCAGTGGCGAGATCGACGCCAAGGACCGCCACGCCGAGCTGTGGGCGGACCCGCGCGGCAGCACCGTCGACGCGAGCGGCGGCTGGCTCGACGCGAGCGGCGACACCAGCAAGTTCCTCAGCCATCTCACCTACACGAGCACGATGAGTCCACAGCAGATTCCGTTGTGCGTCTGGGCGATGCTCGTGTCCTACGAGGAGACTGGCGATCCGGCGCTCCTCGAAGAAGCCTTGTGGGGAGCCGACTTCCTGCGGCGGTTCCGCTCGACCGAGGGCTACTTCTACACCGGAGTGTTCGACGCGCTGACGAAGCGGCTCGATGAGCGGTTCGTCACCGCGCCCCTGGCCGACTGTGTGCGTACGTCGCGGTATCAGGCCGGTTATCGGCAAGGCGGTGGTTTGGCGATTGCGGCGCTCGCCCGCGCGTCCACCTTCGACGCCGGTCTGCTGCCGATCGCGATCGAGGCGTTCGAGCACTTGGAGGCGCACAACCGGGAGTACTTGTTCGACGGTGAAGAGTCCATCGTGGATGACTACTGCGCGCTCCTCGCCGCGGCCGAGCTGATCGGCGCGGGTCATGCCGCAGCAGCGCCGGCCGCCGAACGTCGGGCCCGCTCGCTTCTCGCGCGCCACGCGGGTTGGTTCACTGTGGATAGACGCCCGTTCCATCACGCGGCCGAGTCCGGCCTTCCGGTCCTCGCGCTGCTGCGGTTCGCGGCGGTCCAGCCCGCCGCAACGTGGGCCCGTTCCGGTGCGCTGCAAGCGATGTCCGCGCTCCTGACGGGTACGCACAACGCAGTGAACCCGTTCGGTTATCCCCGGTTCGGCGCATTCTTCTTCCCTCATGTCAACGACACCGGCTATTGGTGGCAGGGGGAGAACGCGAACATCGCCTCCCTCGCGGCGGCGGCGTACGCCTGTGCCGGGCACGATTCGGACAATCGCGCCGAGCTGCTCGCCTTCGCCGAGGACCAACTGGCCTGGATCGCCGGGCGGAACCCGTTCGACGTCTGCATGATCCACGGCCAGGGCCGCAACAACGCCGTCTACTCGGTGGACTTCCCGCCGAAGCCGGGCGGGATCGTCAACGGGATCACCTCCGGCTGGACCGACGAACGGGACATCGCCTTCCTGCCACCGGATGCGCCGGAGGGCGACGCCTGGCGCTGGGCCGAGCAGTGGATCCCGCATTCCGCCTGGTATCTGCTGGCCGTTGCCACCGGAGCCGCCTTCCGAAAGGACACCCTCGCCTCATGACCCGGATTTCGTTCGCCGACGGCCGGGCCGCCCAGCCCGAGGCGCTCGACCGCATCGTCAGCCGCCTGCGCGACGCGCTCGACCTGCCCCCGGTACGCCGCCCGCTGTTCTGCGGCATCGGCGCCTCGTACGCAGCGCTCGCCGTACCGGTCGAGGCGCTCCGGCGTCGTGGCGTGCCGGCGTTTCGGGTGCAAGCGAGCGAGGTCGCCGAGTATCCCGAGGCATTCGACGCCGACGTCCTGATCGGAGTGTCCCAGGGCGGCAAGAGCTCGGAGACGATAGCCGCTTTCGAGCAGACCCGGGCCGCCACCGTCGCCCTCGTCAACGTCAGCGACTCACCGCTGGCCGTGCTCGCCGAGCACCTCGTGAGCCTGGGCGACGAGCCCGACTCGTACGCCTCGACGGTCGGGTTCACCGGCACGGTCGTCGCGCTCGACCTGATCGCCGCCGCCGTGGTCGGAGACATGGCCGCCGCCGGGAAGTGGGACGGGATCGCCGAACTCGTGCACAGCGTTGGGCGTATCCCTGAAGTGGGCTCTTTCGTGGCTGCGGACGTCGTGGCCGCCGGCGCGTCGCGAGCCTCGGCGGAGGAGGCGGCGCTGTTGTTGCGTGAGGTGCCGCGAGTGCCGGCCGCCGCTTCCACAACGCGCACGTATTTGCATGGCGAGATGGAATCGGCGGGGGACACGCTGCACCTAATCTTCGGCGCGGACCGGGAGATCGAGCTGGCCCGGACGCTTGCAGGCGCAGGCCATCGGACGGTGCTCGTCACGACGGCCGATGTGGACAGTGACGGCATGCTTTCCGTCGTGCGTCTGCCCGATGTGGACCCAGCGGTACGCGTGGTGCTGGAAACCGTTGTGGCGCAGAATCTGGCCGCGACGCTGGCGGAGGAGCGCGGCATCAAACCGGAGTCGTTCGTCTTCGCCAACCACGACACCAAGCTCGGCGGTGTCGATCCCGTGGACTTCGGAGGTACGCGATGATCGTCGGCGTCGACGTGGGCGGCACCAAGACGCACATCCGCTCGTCGTCCGGAGTGGACGTCGTTCTGCCGTCCTCCGGATGGTCGGTAGTGGACGGAGCGCGGTGGTTGCTGGAACGGCTTCCGGCGGGCGTGACCGCGCTCGCTGTCGGCGCGCACGGGGCGGAGGACCGTGCGCAATGTCAGGCGTTGCAGGAGGCGCTCGCCGCCGTCTTGCAGGTGCCGGTCGCGGTAGTGAACGACGGTGAGCTGCTGCTTCCGGCGGCGGGCCTGCGGTCGGGCGTCGCCGTCGTGGTCGGCACCGGCTCCATCGCGCTCCACGACGACGGGTCCGGGACGGTACGTCGCGCGGGCGGCTGGGGCTGGCTGCTCGGCGACGACGGCAGCGCCTCGGCCCTCGTACGCGAAGCGGCCCGCGCCGTCCTCGCCGCCGACGACCAGGGCTTGCCGCCTTCTCGCCTGGCCGAGGCGCTGACCGAGTCCTTCGCGGTCGCCACCGTCCTGGATCTGGCGTACGCCCTCGGCCTCGACCCGGACACGTGGGGCAGGCACTGCTCAGCCGTCTTCGCCGCGTACGCCGCCGGCTGTCCGCTCGCCGCTTCGGTAGTCCGCTCTGGTGCGTCCGCCTTGGTATCCCTTGTGGACGTCTTCATCCGGCGGGGGCTCGCCTTCTCGGACGTCGTCTTCGGTGGCGGGCTGGTCACGGGGGTTCCGGCGTACTGGGCGCTCATCCAGGACGCCACGCCCACCGGCGTACGCCTTCACCTGCTGACCGCTCCGCCGGTCTCGGGCGCGCTCGCCCTCGCCGCCCGCCTCGCACCCTGATCCGCCCCGTTGATCCGAGCGGCCGCCCGCGCCAGGGCCGCATCGCGCCGTTCCAAGATCGAGTTGCAGAATACTGTCGAGAACGGCCTCCCAGAACAGTATTCGCTCACTCGATCATGGAACGCCGCCTCGTGGGCGCGGCGGGCCGGCCCGTTCAGCTCTAACGGATGTAAAGCTCGCTTGACACTCGCGCGGGTGTCAAGCATGCTTGACACATGCACAATCTACTCTCGATGGTGCTGACCGCGGCGATCGCGGTCCAGCCCGCGACTCACCCCGTGAAAGACCTCGAGCAAGCGCTGCAATCGGTCCGCGACGCCGGTGCGCCGGCCGCGATGGTCCTGGTCCGCGACGATCATGTCGTACGCACCGCGACTGCCGGGGTGGCGGACACGGTCACCGGGCGTCCCGCGAACGCCGTGGATCACTTCCGCGCCGGGAGTGTCACGAAGACCTTCGTCGCCACCGTCGTCTTGCAGCTGGTCGCCGAGCGACGGCTCGCCCTCGACGACCGGCTCGGCACGCTGCTGCCGGGCGTACTGTCCTATGCGGACACCATCACCGTCCGCCAGCTGCTCAATCACACGAGCGGGGTGCCCGAGTTCCTCGGAATCGTCATCCAGAAGTACGCCGAGGAGCCGCAAAGCTGGTACCGCGAATGGTCCCCGGCCGAGCTGGTGGGGCTCATCGCCGACCAGCCGCCGCAGTTCCCGGCGGGCACCGACGGGCACTATTCCAACACCGGATACATCCTCCTCGGAATGATCGTCGAGAAGGTGACCGGCCGGTCGCTGGCCACCGAGATCCGCCACCGCATCAGTCAGCCCCTCGGCTTGCGTGGCACGTCGTTGGCGGAGCGCACGACCTTGCCCGCGCCCGCGATGCACGGGTACGCCCCGATGCCCGGAGCCGATCCCGTCGACGTCACGGAGTGGAACCCGTCGGCGGCCTGGGCGGCCGGTGCGCTGGTCAGCACGTTGTCCGACCTCGCCCGGTTCTATCGGGCCCTCCTCGGCGGCGCGTTGCTGCCCCGGCCGCTGTTGCGGCAGATGCTGACCACCACCGACGTCGACGGAATCGCGTACGGGCTCGGCATTTTCCAGGCGCAGACGCCGTGTGGTGTCGTGTGGGGCCACAACGGCGCGGTCTTCGGCTACATCACCGACGTGTTCACCAGCCCGGACGGCTCCCGCCAAGTGGTGCTGGCCGAGAACTACTACGACGAAGGGGCCTGGCGCGCCCAGGAATCCTTGATCGGGTCGCTGCTGTGCTCGAACTGACCGGCAACGACGTCCGGGAGCTGCGTACGCGGCGGCAGCTCTCGCAGGCCGAACTCGCCTCCGCCATGGGGGTTTCCCGCCAGACCGTCAACTCGATCGAAGT
This sequence comes from Hamadaea sp., assembly GCF_013362815.1. Lineage (GTDB taxonomy): Bacteria > Actinomycetota > Actinomycetes > Mycobacteriales > Micromonosporaceae > Hamadaea. The sequence goes on from NZ_JABFVK010000013.1 coordinate 72,633, forward strand.
GGGCCGGTACACCCCGTCGTTGCCGCTGGCGATCGCGCTGGCCCGCTTCTTCGAGACCACTGTGGAGGAGATGTTCCATGTCAAGGAGCAGTAAGAGCGTCACCACGTATTGGGCGACCCCGGCGATCTGCGTCGTGGGCGGGCTTGCGTACCTGATCTCGGCGTGGATCGGCGGCCGGCCCGGGCTCGGCCTGCTGCTTCTGCTGATCATGCTCGGCTTCGGCGGCGTCGTGCTGCTCGCCGGGCGTAAGTCGGAGACCGTCCGGCATCTGCTCGACCGGCGGGACGAACGCATCACTGCGATCGACCTGCGGGCCAGCGCCGCAGCCGGGGGAGTCCTCATCGTCGCCGTGCTGATCGGCGCGTTCGTCGAACTCGGACGCGGGCACTCCGGCGAACCGTTCACCTGGCTCGCCGCCATCGCCGGAGTCGCCTACATCGTCGCGGTCATCCACGGTCGCGTACGCGGTTAGCCGGGTCAGTCCTGCTTGTCCCGGTGGTAGTCGGTCACCCGGGTCAGCAGGTCGATCAGCGTACGCCGGTCGGCGGCGGACAGGGGCGCCAGGTACGCGTCCTGCGCCGCGCCCAGCAGTTCGTCGAGCTGGGCGAGTTGCCGCCGGCCGGCCGAGGTCACGGAGACGATGTTGCGCCGCCGGTCCTCCGGGTCGGGGACGCGCTGGACGAGTCCCCGGTCGGCGAGGTCGTTGACGGTCGCGACCATGTCGCTGCGGTCGATGCCGGTGCGGCGGCCGAGTTCGGCCTGACTGGTCGGACCGGTCTCGTCGAGCGCCGCGAGCAGCGAATAGTGATATCGGCGTACGCCGACCTGGGCCAGCGCCTTGTCGACGATCCGGTTGGCCGTCAGCGCCGCCTGATTCGTCAGCCTGCTCGGCAGCGCTCGGAGCCGTCGCGGCGTCGCTTCTCCCGGGTTCACCAGGCGAATCTAGCAAACTGTTGGCAAGACCCACGATTGCCGATATGGTTGGCCGTACCAACGTTGGCGCAGCCAACGAAAGCGATGGGGAGAGCTGACATGCTGGACAACGACATTCGCGGACGCGTTCTCTACCCGGGCGACGAGGGGTTCGCCGACGCCGTCTCCGGGTTCCTGCTGACCGTCACGCATCGGCCCGCCGTGGTCGTGCTGCCGGCCGACGCGGGTGACGTCGCCACCGCCGTCCGGTTCGCGGTGGACACGGGGCGCCCCGTCGCCGTGCAGTCGACCGGGCACGGCAAGTCTGTCCCGGCCGATGACGCCGTCCTCATCGCGACCGCCGGTCTGCGCGAGCTGACGATCGACCCCGGTGCGCGTACCGCCCGGATCGGGGCGGGCCTGCGCTGGGGCGAGGTGGCCGCCGCCGCGGCCGAGCACGGTCTCGCGCCGCTGATGGGTTCGTCGCCGCAGGTCGGCGTCATGGGTTACCTGACCGGCGGCGGGCTGCCGCTGACCGGTCGGACCTTCGGGTTCGCCGCCGACTACGTCCGGTCGCTCGACGTCGTCACCGCCGACGGAGTGCTGCGGACGGTGTCGCCGACGGAGGAGCCGGACCTGTTCTGGGCGGCGCGCGGCGGCAAGAGCAACTTCGGCTGCGTGGTCGCCGCCGAGATCGACCTGGTTCCGTTGCGCACCGTCTACGGCGGCGAGCTCACCTTCGCGGGGGAGGATCCGGCGTACGCCGCCCGCGTGCTCGGCTCCTATGTGGAGTGGACTCGCCGGCAGCCGGAGGAGATGTCGTCGTCGGTGACGTTGCTGCGGTTCCCCGACGCTCCGCAGTTGCCCGCCGAGTTCCGTGGCCGATCCCTGATCCAGGTACGCGTCATCTACGCGGGCGAGCAGGAGCGGGGAGCGGAACTGCTGACGCCGTTGCGGGAGCTCGGGCCGGAGAAGGACACCACCGCCGAGGTTCCCTACGAGGAGATCACCGAGATCTATCAGGACCCCAAGAACCCCGTCCTGGCTCACCTGCGCAGCGCCTTGCTGCGTGACCTCGACGACGACGCCGTACGCGAACTCGTCGCGCTCATCGACCCGTCGTCGAGCGGCGGACCCTTCCCCGGCGTCGAGATCCGTCATCTGGGCGGAGCGCTGGACCGGGCTCCCCGGCGCGCACACGCCGTCAGTACGCAGGGCGCTGCGTTCCACCTGTGGTCGCGGATGCCGGCTCCGCCGGACCGGGCCGACGCCGTCCGTCAGGTCAGCGACGAGGTGCTGGCCCGGCTGGCGCCCTGGGACACCGGGGCGAAGCTGCCGGGATTCCTCTTCGACCACGACTCGGCTCCCGAGCTCGTGCGGCGGGCGTACACGGCGGAGAACTATCGGCGGCTCGCCGAGCTGAAGGCGAAGTACGACCCGGACCAGCTCTTCCGGATCAACCACAACATCCCGCCCGCCTGAGCGTGCGCAGTGGGGCGGGTGATGGCACCCGCCCCAAGCCCGCGTCGAGAACGTCAGGCGTCGCGCAGCCGGAACAGGATCGCTCCGGCGAGCACCGCCGCGGCGGCGTACGCCGAGAGCAGGCCGAGCCCTGCCCAGGGCCCGATGTGCGTCGTGACCGCGAAGTCCCTTGTGGACGTGATAGCCAGACCGGCGTCCATCGGCGAGAACCGGTGAATCCGGTGCTGCCACTTGGCGTCCGTCACGAACATGGCGATCAGCGGCGAGCCGTAGAAGAGCATCAGAACGGCCGCGACGGTGCCGCCGGTGTCCCGGATGACGAACCCGAGCCCGGCGCTGAGCACCGCGACCAGTCCCAAGTAGAGGATCGATCCCGCGTACGCCCGCAGGGTCAGGTGGTCCGACAACGACAGATCGGCGTACCCGTTGGCGGGGGTGAATCCCTTGTGAGGCAGGACCGCGCGGGCGGCCAGCAGCGAGCCGGCCACCCCCGCCATCCCGGCCAGCGCCGACAACCCGGTGACGACCGTCATCTTGCTCAGCAGCACCCGGAGACGTCCCGGCGTGGCGGTCAGCGTCGGCCGGATCGTGCGGGTGGCGTACTCGGAAGTGACGGCGAGGGCGGCCAGGATCGCCACCGCCGCCTGCCCGAGGCGTACCCCCATCAAGCTCATCCGGGTGAGGTCCTCGTGACACTCGTTGAGGCAGTGATCCGCGTCGAGTGAGCCGGTGACCGCGAAGCCGAGGGCGGCCGTGGCGACGACCACCGCGAGCAGCAGCCAGCCGGTGCTGGGCAGCGACCGCAACTTCGTCCACTCGGCCCGCACGGTCCTCACACGTCCCTCCGCCGCAGCGACCACCAGGCGAGACCCAGCGCGACGGCGGTGTACGCCGCGACCACGCTGAGGCCGGCCCACGGCCCGATGAGCGACCACGGTTCGGCGAGGGTCTGTGACGGCGGCTTGGCCCGCTGAGTCGCCATGCCCCCGGCGAGAGTGGCGTACATGAGCAGCTTCGGCAGCACCGTGCCGGGCAGAATCGAACCGACGATGATCGGCAGGATCACCAGCACGATCGTGAGCGTGATCGCCCCCGCGCTGTGCCGCAGCAGCAAGCCGACCGCCATCGCGAACACCGTGAGCAACGCCATGAACGCCGCCGACAACACCAGTACGCGGATCACCACGGGGTCGGTGATGGACTCGTCCGGGAAGGCAGGCGGGGCGAACCCGTTCTTGCGCAACGCCGGCCGGGCGATGAGATACCCCGCGACCACCCCGACGAGGCTGAGGACGAACGCCACGCCCCCGAGGACCACCGCTTTCGCGGCCAGCACCCGGCCCCGGCGCGGTTCGGCGGCGAAGGTGGTGCGGATCATGCCGCGCCGGTACTCGGAGGTGGCGAACAGGACTCCGACCGCGATCAGCGCCATGATTCCGGCGATGACGCCGAGCAGCGAGGACTCGACCGGATCGTCGCCGACGTCCTCCGGCCCGATCCGGCCGATCCCGGTGACGGTGTAGGTGCCGCCGGACTCGCTGAACGCGGTGACCTCGGGCATCCCCTTCTTCTGCAGGATCTCGTCGTCCTGGGGCTGTTTGACCGCCTCGGTCTGCCACGCCGCCGCAGTCGCGCCGGTCATCGTGACGTTGTCGAAGGTGCCCGTCGCCAGGGTTGTGCGCGCGGCTACCGACGACCCGCCGGCACCGCGGGAGACGTACAGCGTGGGGGAGGAGGAGACGTAGAACCCGATCTCGGCGGTGGCCGGCAGGTGGGCCGGCGTGACCTCGCCGATCTTCTGCCAGGAACCGCCGTCGGCCGACTGATACGCCGTCACGACGTTCCCGGTGCGGGTGAGTCGCAGCCATTGCGGGGCGGTCGAGGACTTTCCGGCGATGTCGGTGTGGAAGTCGGACTGGAGGCGTACGCCGTTCTCGGAGGAGACGGAGACCGCGGCGTAGGACGCGCCGGACTGCGTACCATCCTTGATCATGAGGCCGGCGAAGGCGCCCTTCCACGGTGACGGGTCCTTCAGCTTCGTCATCTTGCCGTCGCGCGAGTCCCGCTCATCCGGCTCGTCCTGAGGCACGAGCGAGCCGACCTTGACCGTGAGAGTCACGTCGCCGGTCACCGGCTGGTGGACGAAGGCGAACGCGTCGGCGACGGCGGTCCCGGCCGGCCCGATGACGAAGTTCGGCTTCTCGTTCACGTCGGTGCTGGACCCGTTCGCGCCCAGCAGGCTGATCCCGATGGTCAGCACGGCCGCGCCGAACAACGTCAGCAGCCAGCGGTTGACCGACCGCAGTTTGACCCATTCGGCCCGAAGCAGCCCACCGAACCCGCTCATGCGATCACCGTCCTACGGCCGGCGACCGCATGAGTGCGACTGTGCTTGCTGATGATCGACCTGCGGTCGCTCATGCTTCACCGCCAGCGGGAGCGGCGGTGAACTCCACCGACGAGCGGGTGAGTTCCATGTACGCCTCTTCCAGCGTGGCCCGGTGCCGCCGCAGTTCGCTGAACGGCACTCCGCCCTCGGTGAGCAGCCCGCCGATCCCCTCCGCCGCGAGTCCCTCGACGATCACGGTGTCCGCACCGGTGATCGACACGGTGGCTCCGGCGTTCGCAAGCACTGTCATAGCCTCCGTACGCTGCGTCGTGCGTACCTCGACGCGGTCCTTCGACGCGGCGGCGAGCAGCTTGGCGACGCTGGTGTCGGCGACGAGCTTCCCGCGTCCGATAATGATCAGATGGTCGGCGGTGTCCTCCAGCTCGCTCATCAGGTGACTGGAGACGAGCACGACTCGTCCCTCAGCCGCCAGCGACCGCAGTAGTCCCCGGATCCAGACGATGCCGTCCGGGTCCAGCCCGTTGACCGGCTCGTCGAGCAGCAGCACGGGCGGGTCGCCCAGCAGCGCGGCGGCGATGCCGAGCCGCTGCTGCATACCCAGGGAATAGGTGCCGGCCCGCCGTTTGGCCGCCGACGCCAGGCCGACCTGGTCGAGCACCTCGTCGACCCGTTTGCGGGGGATTCCGTTGCTGTGCGCCATCCACAGCAGGTGATCACGGCCACGCCGGCCCGGGTGCACCGCGCCCGGGTCGAGCAGCGCCCCGACATGGGTCAGCGGCGCGCGCAGGGTCCGGTAGTCGGCCCCGCCGACTCGCGCGGTGCCGCCGTCGGCCGCGTCCAGTCCCAGGATGAGCCGCATCGTCGTGGACTTGCCGGCTCCGTTCGGGCCGATGAAGCCGGTCACCTCGCCGGCTCGGACCGTGAACGACAGCCCGTCGACCGCTGTCGCGCCGCGATAACGCTTGCGCAGGTCGCGTACCTCGATGGAAGTTTCCATGCCGAGGACGCTAGGTCCGGCGGTGTGCGGAAGTCGTCACACGCTGACGTGGTCTTGTCATGGACGTCTCCCTCCCGTGGGGGACGCGCGCACCCCTGGCCAGGAGGACGACATTACCTCCAGCCGCAGGTAAGAATGGCTGCCGTGAGGTGGACGGCGAATCTGACGGCGGGCTGGCCGTGGCTCGGTGCGGTCGTGCTCGGGGTCGCCGCCGTCGCCGAGAGCGCCGTGCGTACCAGCGAGCATCCGGATGTCGCCAGCTTCGCGGCGCTGACCGCCCTGGCCATGGCCGCGCCGCTCGCGCTCGCCCGGCTCTGGCCCGGCATCGCGGCCGCCCTCTCCGGGTCCGCGTGCCTGCTCGGCCTGTTCCTGGGCGCGTTTCCGCCCGCCGCCGGGCTCGTGGCACTCACCGTCCTCTATCTCAATGCAGGGATACGCCGAGAGCCGTGGACGGGGCTCGTGCTCGTCCTGCCGTTCGCGGCGTACGCCGTCACGCCGGTGGCCGCCGACCGGCCCGGTGGGCGTACGCTCGCCGTCGTCCTCTTCGCGATCACCGCGCTCACCGTCGCCGGGGGAGCGGCGTACCGGGCTCGGGGTGAGGCGCAACGGCAGGCGGCGGCGAACCAGGCGGTCCAGGATTCGCTGCTCGAACACATCGCCCGGGGCGAACGGGCCCGCATCGCCCGGGAACTCCACGACGTCGTGGCGCACCACATCTCGCTGATCGCCGTGCAGGCCGAAGCGGCCCGGTTGACCACGCCCGGTATGCCGCCCGAGGGAGCCAAACGCCTGGTGGCCATCGGTGACACCGCCCGGACGGCGCTGACCGAGATGCGGCGGCTGCTCGGCGTACTGCGCGAGGACACCGCAACCGCGCCGGTGACCCCCGTACGCCGACCGCAGCCGACCCTGCAGAACCTGACCGAACTGCTGGACGAGGTACGCGACCTCGGCTCGGGGAGCGCCCGGCTCATCGTGTCCGGCCCGGTCGCCCCGTTGGATCAGGGGATCGAGCTCACGGCGTACCGCATAGTCCAAGAGGCGTTGACGAATGCCCGGCGGCATGCCGCGGGCGCCGCGGTCGACGTGGAGCTGCATTATCGACCGGACGCCCTGCTGGTCCGGGTACGCGACAGCGGGCCGGGACCATCGGTCGCCGCGCCGGGGCACGGTCTGGCGGGCATGCTGGAGCGGGCCGCGATGGCCGGCGGGCAGCTGATCGCCGGACCGGGACGTACCGGGGGTTTCGTGGTGGAAGCGGTCCTGCCGATCGCGAAAGGGGACCAGTGACAACGCGCATCGTCGTCGTGGACGACCAGGAGGTGGTGCGGGCGGCGTTCGCGGCGTTGCTGGCGACGCAGCCCGACTTCGCGGTGGTCGGCGCGGCGGCCGACGGTGCGCAGGCCGTCCGGGTCTGCCGGGAGCAGCGCCCGGACGTCGTCCTGATGGACGTACGCATGCCGGTGGTCGACGGGATCGAGGCGACCCGCCGCATCCTCGCCGATGCCGGGGACAGCCGGGTCGTCATCCTCACCACGTTCGACCTGGACGAACACGTCTACGACGCGCTGGAAGCGGGCGCCAGCGGGTTCCTCCTGAAGGACGTGACCGCCGAGCGTCTGTTCGACGCCGTCCGCGTGGTCGCGGCCGGGGACGCCCTCCTCGCCCCGGCGGTGACCCGCCGGCTCGTCGCCGAGTTCGCCCGGTTGCGCGTACGCCGTCCGACCGCCCCGTCGAGTCTGTCCACATTGACTCCCCGGGAGACGGAGGTGCTCCGGCTCATCGCGGAGGGATTGTCGAACCCGGAGATCGCCGCCCGCCTGGTCGTCGGCGAGGAGACCGTCAAGACGCATGTCAGCCGGGTGCTGGCCAAACTCGGTCTGCGCGACCGGACCCAGGCCGTCGTGCTGGCCTACGAGTCCGGCCTCATCGTCCCCGGAGATTCGCGTTGATCATGAACCTAAGGTCCGCTTCGGCGGCGTGTCACCGCCCCCGTGGTCGTGATCAACGCGGCGTCGCCGCCGCTGTTGATCACGACCCTAGGGGGCCGACGCGCCGCACAGGTGGGACCTTAGGTTCATGATCAACGCGGCAGCGCGGGGAGGTCAGGCGGCGAGGCCGCGTTCGACGGCGGCGATGATCTGCGGGCGCAGCTCCTCCGGCCGGATGATGGCGTCGACCGAGCCGACCTCGACCGCCCGCTGAATGCTGTGCACGCGGTCGAACTCCGCCGCCACCTCGCTCAGCTTCTCCGTGCGTACGCTCGCGCGTACCTCGGCGAGCTGGCTGATCAGCGCGGCCCGCTCGGCTCCGGCGGCGGCCGCGATCGCCTTCTCCAGATCGGTCACCCGTGGGTCCTTCGCCGTACGCCCGTTGACGTCGTTGACGAATACCACGGCCGCAGCCGGCGCGCCGCCGATGACCGAGGCGAACGAGCCGTCCACCGCGAGCACCGTCATCGACGGGTTGAGCGCCTTGGAGAAGACCACGAACGCTCCGCCGTGATAGCGGGAGATGACGGTGAAGACGATCGGACCCTGGAAGTTGACGATCGCCCGGCCGATCTCCGCGCCGTACTCCAGCTGGAGTTTGCGCATCGACTCCGGGGAACCGTCGAACCCGGACAGGTTCGCGAGCACCACCAGCGGCCGGTTGCCGCTGGCGGCGTTGATCGCCCGGGCGGCCTTCTTCGACGACTGCGGGAACAACGTGCCCGCCGTGTAGGTGTCGGGGCCGTCGGTGGGCGGGAAACCGCGCCGTGACACCGAACGGGACTCGATGCCGAGCAGGGTCACCGGGATGCCGCCCAGGTGGACGTCCTGCACGACGGCCGTCTCGGCGTCAGCCATGCCGGCCCAGCGCTCCAGGATGGCGTGATCCTGATCGGCCAAGGCCCGCATGAGCGTACGGATGTCGAAGGCCTTCTTCCGGTCGGGGTTGTGCTCCTTGGAGAAGATCTCCCCGACCGTCGTGAAGTCGCTGTCCGGCACCGAGTGCGGGTACGCCGAGACGTCGCGGTCGGCCGGGTCGCTGGTGACCGCCCGCCGTGGCCGGGTCTCCCCGGGAGCCACGTACGCGTGGTCGTAGTGCGCCATCAGCACGTCCCGCGCGCTGCGGAGGTCCGGAGCCCAGTACTGGGCCTGCCCGTTCGGGCCCATGACCCGGTCGTAGCCGCCGATGCCGAAGTTGTCCTCGGCCGAGACGCCGCCGGAGAAGTCGAGCGACTGCTTGCCGGTCAGCACCATCGCCGAGTCCGGCGTCATCACGAGGATGCCCTTGGTGTGCATGAGCATCGTCGCCTCGGCGTTCCAGTACGGCTGAGCGCCGACGGTGATGCCCGCGACCACGATGTTGATCTCGTGCCCGGCCTGGGTGAACTCGACGATCCGCTTGAGCGCGGCGGCCACCCAGTCCATGTTCTCGGTGCCCGAGTCCATCGAGATCCGGGCCCCGGCCGACAGGGCGAACCAGTCGAGCGGCACCTGCATCCGCTCGGCCAGGTCAAGCGCGGCGATGACCCGGGCGCACTCGGGTTCGGAGAGCGCGCCGAGCGCCTTCGTCGGATCGCCGAGCAGGACCACCCGGGTGACGCCCTCGGGATACCGCTCGGTCGGCGTACGCACGACGCCCGCGACGATGCCCGACTTGTTCTGCCCCTTCGGCCGGTCGACGGGCACCAGCGTGCCGGTGTCGTCCAGATCGTGCTCGACGAAGGTGCCCTCGGGCCCGGCGAGCATGTCGGTCAGTTCGTACGGATAGGTCGTGCCGCGCCGGCGAGCCGCCAAGACCTTCTGCCGGTAGTCGTCCAGCGGCTGGATCGGCTCGTTGGTCGGCTCGGCCGCCGAGATCTGCATACCCTGGTCGTAGGAGATCTTGACGGCGATCTCGATCAGCTCACCGGTCGCCTCGTCGCGCTGGCGGCCGATGAACAGGACCTCCTCCAGCCCCGCGCCCGCCGTGATCGGCAGTACGCGGTGTGCCACGTCGTTGAGCTCGGCGACGCTCAGCTCGATCGGCGGCCACACGTAGAGGGTGATCCGGTTGGTGTCGAACCGCTTCTTGGCCGGTCGCTGGGCCTGCGCCTTGCGGATGGCGTCGAGGCAGGCGTCGAGCGCGCCCTCGACGGCGGGCAGGGCGATGATGCGGCCCTCGCCGTCGCGTAGCGGGGTCAGGTCCCGGACCTGCGCCATCGCCGCGATCCGCTCGTCGGCCGGGTTGCCCGGCGCGACGCAGTGGAAGACGTAGACCTCTTCGTCGGCCGACGGCAACCGGGTCAGCGTGAAGTTCCGCAGACGCGGCAGTTGCAGGCGCTCGGCGATCAGCGGATGCAGCCCGCGGATCACCAGGTCCTCCCCGGTCCCCGGGCGGAAGGTGAAATGGTGGTGCATGGCCGCGCCGGTCGCCCCGGCGACGGTCATGGTGACCCGCTGGACGACCTGGAGCAGACCGGACTCGTCCAGGGCCTGCCGCAGGTTCGCCGCCATCGTGTCGGCGTCGGGCTGGTCGTCCCACATGACGTAGACGTCGGTCACAGTGTCGTTGTCGGACAGTGCGGCCACCGCGGCCAGCGTCGTGGCCAGGTCGGCGTGGTCCGTGGCGGTCGCCACCAGCCGGAACCGTTCGCCGTCGCGGTCGTATGCTGCGGTGAAGAACGCCCGATCGGTGCAGGTCGCTTCGACCAGTCCCCGGCTGCCGTAGTAGCGGCGGCTCAGCACCTCCAGCATCGGGCCGTGGTCGGCGCCGGTCCGGCCGATCCGCTGGCCGAGGAGCCGTACGAGGGGCTCCGGGGTGGCGACCATCTTGGCGATGCGCTCGGCGCGGTCGGCCGCGTCCGGGTGCTCGTCGAGGTAGCGCAGATGGCTGCGGACGTCGGCGTACACCTCGGCCCGCTTGCGGCGCAGCATCGGCTGGGCGGCCCAGCGGAAGACGATGCTGCGGGCCAGGTCGGCGACGGCCGGGAAGCGCAGCTGGGTGGCCGCGATCAGATGTTCCAGCGCCTGGCCGACCTGCTCGCGCAGGTTCTCCGGCGGCAGCGGCTCGGTCAGCCACTGCTGGAGGAAGGTGACGATGAGGGCGACGTCGGCCGACGCCCGCTGCTGCGCCAGGAAGATCCGGAAGACGGCGTCTTCCAGCTCCGGCGTACGCTCAAAGTCGTCGATGCCGTAGTGGGCGAGCGCCCGGCCCAGCCGGGTGCGGAAGGTCTCGGACAGCCCGGCCCGCTCGACGTCGAGGCTCTGCAGGTAAGTGTGGAAGTACTCGCGGGGGCTGTGCACCCGGGTGTCGGCCTTGTTCTCCTCCCCGGCCGGCCGGTTGCGGCTCAGCTCGGACAGGTCGGCGAAGACCTGCAGCAGCCCGGCTTCCCGGCGCAGCGGCCGGTAGCCCAGCTCGGTCCGGGCCGCCAGGTAACTCGACAGCGCCCGCCGCTCGTCGCGCGGATCGAGGTCGTATCCGAGCAGCAGGCTGGTCAGATCGGCGATCCCCCGGGTGACCCGCTCCTCGATGGTCCGGTCGGTCGGCTCCGGCGGCAGGTCAAGGTCGACCGCCTCCGATTCGGCTTCGGCCTCGGCGGCGTCGCCGATGGGCTCCAGTCGCAGCAGCGGCGCTCCGGTCTCGACCTGGCTGCCGACCGAGACGAGGCATTCCTTCACCCGTGCCTTGACCGGCGCTCGCAGCACCGTCTCCATCTTCATGCTCTCCAGGACGAGCACGGGCGCGCCCGCCTCGACCTCGTCGCCGACCGCCAGCGGCGTCGCGACGACCAGCGCCGGGGCGGGGGAGCGCAGCACGCCGCCCTCGTCGTGGCTGACCCGGTGGGTGACGCCGTCGACCTCGACCAGATGGATCGGCCCGTGCGTGTCGGTGACCAAGCGGTAACGGTGGCCGTTGACGACGATCCGGCCGGTGTGCTCGTCGAACCGCTCCAGCTCGACGTCCACAGTGGAGGAATCGCCGTCTCCGACGCAGACGCGGAACCGGCCCGGCCCGGTCTGGGCCACCGTCACCCGGTAGGTCGCGCCCCGCAGCTTCAGGTCGATCGGGCGGCCACTCTCGTGCTGCACCTGCGGACGGCCGCCGTGTGCGGTGGACAGCAACCGCTGCCGCTCGACCGCCGCCTCGTCCTCGTACGCCTCGATCGCGGCGGCGGCCAGCGCCACCCCGGAGTGCTGCGTCGACATGAGCCGGCCCTCGGCGCGTACCCGGTCGATCCAGCCGGTGTCGGCGCTGGCGTCGATCACCTCGGGCTCGCCGAGCAGGTCGAGCAGGAAGCTCTTGTTGGTCGCGCCGCCCTCGATGATGACCGTGGTCTCGGCGACCGCCCGGCGCAGCCGCGCCAGCGCCTCGTCGCGGGTCCGCCCGTACGCGATGATCTTGGCGATCATGGAGTCGAAGTCGGCCGGGATGACGTCGCCTTCGCTGACCCCGGTGTCGACCCGTACGCCGGGACCGGCGGGCAGGGTCAGCCGTTCGATCCGGCCGGGCGACGGCGCGAAGTCGCGATCGGGGTCCTCGGCGTTCAGCCGGGCTTCGACGGCGTGCCCGATCTCGGTCGGCGTACGCTCGCCGAGCCGCCCGCCGGAGGCCACGTGGATCTGCGCCTTGACCAGGTCGAAGTCGGTGGTCGCCTCGGTGATCGGGTGCTCCACCTGCAACCGGGTGTTGACCTCGAGGAAGGCGAACAGCTTCTCGCCGGGGTGGTAGAGGAACTCGACGGTCCCCGCACCCCGATACTCGACGGCGAGGGCCAGCCGCTCGGCCGCGCCCTTCAGCTCGGCGACCTGCTCGGGAGCGAGCAACGGCGAGGCGGATTCCTCGATCACCTTCTGGTTGCGCCGCTGCACCGAGCAGTCGCGTACGCCGAGCGCCCAAGCGGTGCCCTGACCGTCCGCGATGACCTGCACCTCGACGTGGCGAGCGCCGGTGACCAGGCGCTCCAGGAAGACGATGCCGCTGCCGAAGGCGCGTTCGGCCTCCAGGCTGGTCCGCTCGTACGCGTCGTCCAGCTCGTCGTCGCTGCGCACCACCCGGATGCCCCGGCCGCCGCCACCGGCGGTCGCCTTGAGCATGAGGGGGTAGCCGATCTCGGCCGCCGCGCGCTTGGCCGCTTCCAGCGTCTCGACCGCGCCACGGCTCCACGGCGCGACCGGTACGCCGACCTCCTCGGCGATCAGCTTCGAGCCGATCTTGTCGCCCAGTTTGCGCATCGCCTCCGGGCTCGGGCCGATGAAGGTGACCCCGATCTTCTCGCAGAGCTCGGCGAAGGCCGGGTCCTCGGCCACGAAGCCCCAGCCGACCCAGGCGGCGTCGGCGCGCGTCTCGATCAGCGCGCGCTCCAGGACGGCGTGGTCCAGGTACGGGCGGGCCGACGCGGGCCCGATGCAGAAGCTCTGGTCCGCCTCGCGGACGAAGGTCGCCGTGCGCTCGGCCTCGGTGTAGAGCGCGATGGTCTCGATCGGCCGGGTGCCCGGCTCGGCCTCGGCGTTGAGCTCGCGGACGGCGTGGATGAGCCGCATCGCGGCCTCTCCCCGGTTGACGATGGCGATACGGCTGAACACCGAGTAAGCCTCCCAAAGCTGCGTACGCCGATGGACGGGACCTCCCGGGTGTGGAGTTCCCTAGGTCAACCTTCGTGGTTACTCGTCAGTAGCGAATCGCTGGACTCGCCAGCTCGTCTCGGCGAAAGTTGTGGAGATCCTCCAACAGAAGGTGTGGGATTGGTCAGTCCGACCCCGGCGCGCATCCAAGACCGTCAAGCGCCTGTGCCTGGTGCGTACCGGTTGAGCAGGTCGTCAGCTCAGGAGGGTGGTCGCGGTCACCGGGGTCAGACCGCGGCGGCGCAGGGCCGCGACCAGCTCGGGCAACGCCTCGACGGTTCCGGGATGGCCGAGGTGCAGGCTCACGATCGATCCATTGTGTACGCCGTTGAGCACGTTCGCGACGATCGCGGCCGGACCCGGATCGGTGTAGTCGAGGGAGTCGACGTCGTACGCCAGGCAGGTCGGGTATCCCGCGCGCTGCGCCTGCTTCTGCACAGCGGCGGTCGCTCGGGGAGCCTGGGAAGGCCGGAACCAGCGCCCGGCCGAGCCGGTCAGCCGCCGGAGCACGGCGGCGCAGCGGCTGATCTCGGCGTACTGCCCGGCAGCGTCGAGGCTGCTGATGTCAGCGTGTGAGTAAGTGTGGTTGCCCAGCTCATGACCACCGTCGAGGATGGCGCGCGCCAACGCCGGAGACTGCTCCAGCCAGCTGCCGACCGCGAGGACGGTCACCGGCGCGGCCGACTGCGCCAGCACGGTCAGCGTTGTGCGTACCAGTCGATCATCGCCTTGGCCGTGGAAGGTGAGCGCGACTTGGGCGCGGTCGCGAGGGCCGTGAACCACCTCGGACGGCAAGTGGGAGGCGGACGGTGCGGCCGACGGACTCGGGCTGGGCGAGGCGGTGAGCTGGGCCTCGGTGCTGCACCCCGCGAGCGTGAGGGCGCCCGCCGCAAGGGCCGCACGGCGGGTGAGCTGCATGAACGCGAGCTTAGGCGGACCGGGTGGGGTGACCGGACCGGCACGCCGTCTACTTCGGAGGACGAACCCGCCCTTGCCGCGGGATTCACGATCGGCGAGGATAGGGCGACGGAACGTGACGGAGGCTGGGATGGTGATCGCGACGTCGGCTCAGCTCCGGCTGCCGCTGGACCACAGTGCCCCCGCGATCGCGCGGCACGGCGCTAAACCCGTCCTGATGAACTGGGGCTTCATCGATGAGCATTGGCTCGGTGACGCCGCCGTCGTGATCAGCGAACTCGTCTCCAATGCGATCATCCACGCCGACGGCTGCGTCGAGCTGAGCCTCGAACTGCGCCGCGGGCGGGTCTGGATCGGTGCGGCGGACCGCTCGTCAGCCGTTCCCCGGCGGCGGGCGGCGACCGTCGACGGCGGGCACGGGCTGGCCATCATCGCCGACCTCACCGTCCAGCTGCACGTTCAGCGGTATCACCGCGGCAAGCGCGTGTGGGCGGTGTTGCGGCCCTGCCCGGTCGCGGACTGACGCGACTCTCATCGTCTTCTCATGGAGCTCTGGGCAAAGTCTTCAGCGTGCCCGATACCCGCGACTCCCGGCGAAGGTCCACGGCCGAGCGCCGTCCCCCGGCGCGTGTGCCCTCAAGCGCGCGCTGGACGGCCCGGTTCGTCGCCCTCGCCGGCGTCGTCGACCTGCTGACCGTTCTGCTGCCGCCGGCCCGATACCGGCTGCACCTGCTCACCGAGGTTGTGCCCCTGACCGGGGTGCAGACCGCCCGGGCCGCCACCGCGGCCGTCGGCCTGCTGCTGATCTATCTCAGCGTCGGGCTGCGGCGACGCACTCGCGAGGCGTGGTTCCTGGCGGTCGCCCTGGCCGTGGTGAGCGCGGGACTGAACGTGCTGAAGGGACTGGATCTGGACGCGGCCGCCATCTCGGCGGGTCTGCTGGCCGCTCTGCTGAGCGGGCGGCGGGACTACTGCGCGGCCGCCGGGCGATCCAGCCGGTGGCGGGCACTTGCGGCACTGGCCGGGTTCGGTGGGGCGGGCCTGGCGTTCGGGGTGGCGGAGATCGCGGTCCGATCCCACGCCCTCGAACCCGGCCAGTCGCCGCGACTGTGGGTGGTGCACGCGGCGGAGGGGATGGTCGGCGTGACCGGGCCGCTGCGCTTCACCCGCCCGGCGGTGGCCGACGCGGTGTCGCTGACCACGGGGACGATGGGCCTGCTGGCGGCGGCCGTCGCCCTGGTGCTGCTGCTGCGCCCGCTCGGCCGCCGCCCGGGGCATACGCCGGACGACGTGCAGCGCATCGGACGGCTGCTCGCCTCGCACGGGCACCAGGACTCGCTAGGCTACTTCGCACTGCGGCCGGACAAGTCGGTGATCTGGTCGGCCACCGGCAAGGCCGGCGTGGCGTACCGGGTGATCTGGGGGGTCAGCCTCGCCTCGGGCGATCCGATCGGCGACCCCGAGGCGTGGCCGGGTGCGATCGAAGCATGGCTCGCGGACTGCCGGCTCAACCGGTGGACTCCGGCGGTGCTCGGCTGCGGCGAACGGGCCGGACTCGCGTACGCACGACAGGGGTTGAACGCCATCGAGCTCGGTGACGAGGCACTGGTGGACGTGGCGGGCTTCTCGCTGGAAGGCCGGCCGATGCGGGCGGTACGCCAAGCCGTCGGCCGGGTCGAACGGGCCGGCTACACCTGCCAGATCGCCCGGCAGAAGGACCTGCCGCCGGAGGTGCTCGCCGAGGCCCGGCGCGCCTGCCACCAGTTACGCGATGGCGACGTCGAGCGCGGCTTCTCGATGGCCCTGTCCCGCGTCGGCGACCCGGCCGATGGCGACTGCCTGCTGGTGCTCGCCCGGGACGTCGAGGGACGGCTGCGGGGCATGCTCCAATTCGTCCCGTGGGGCCCGGACGGGCTGTCGCTCGACGTGATGCGCCGCGACCGCGCGGCCGACAACGGGCTGATCGAGTACATGGTGGTCACGCTGCTCCGGCAGGCGGCCACGGTCGGCGTCGCGCGGGTGTCACTCAACTTCGCCGTGCTCCGATCGGTGTTCGCCCGGGGCGACCGGCTCGGCGCCGGACCGGTCCTGCGTCTTTGGTATCAGGTCCTGATGCTGGCCTCGCGGTACTGGCAGCTGGAGTCGCTCTACCGAGCGAACGCCAAATACCTGCCCACGTGGCTGCCTCGGTACCTCTGCTATCCGGCGCTCGCCGACCTGCCCCGGATCGGGCTCGTCGCGTTGCGCGCCGAGGCTTTCCTGACCGTGCCGCATTTTCGGGTTCGGCAGCGTACGGCTCCCACCCCGGCACCGTCCGTGGAACGGGTGACGGCGTGGGGCTGACGAGTCTGCTTCTGACCATCCTCGTCGCCCTCGGCACTGTCGCCGTACTCGCCGGTCTCGTGCTGCTGTGGCGGCGACTGCGCGGACCTCTGCTGCCGGTGCGGATCGTCGGCATCCTGCTCGCCGAGTCGCTGTTGCTCGTCGCCGTCGGCCTGACGATCAACCGGGCCGGCGACTTCTACCCCAACTGGGCGTCGCTGCTGGGCGAGACCACCCCGGTACGCCTGCCCGCGACCGAATCCGTACACCTGACTCCGCAACTGGCCGCGCAGGCATCGGCCGGACGGGAGAACGGCTTGGTGTTCCCTTGGCATCCGGCGGGGGAACGCGACTGGCGCCTGGCTGGGTCACCGGTCGCGTATCTCCCGCCGGAGTCCTTCCAACCGGCCGGTGCCGCCGTCCCGGCGATCGTGGTCGTGTCGACGGCCCCGCTTCCGGCGGCCAACGCGGTCTCCGAGCTGGCCAAGCTTGTGGGCGAACCTGTCGCGGTGGTGTTCGTCCGGCTGGCCAAGACGACTGCGATCCCGGTGCTGGCGACCGGGCTGGCCCGGGAACTCCCGGCGTCGTTACCGGTGCTGGGGCACGGCTGGGTGCTCGCGGGTTCCGGCCCAGCCGCGCTGAGCCTGTGGCAGGCCGCGCAGCAGCGCTTCGTCGCGCTCGCTCTCACGTCGCCCACGGACGGGGTGACTGTCCACAAAGCACGTTTTGCGGTGCGTACGCGGTTGTGGGTGGGGCCTGACCTGTCCAGTGCGCTGCGCTGGGCCGGTACGCAGACTCCGCCTCCACTCGCTCCGCCCGTCGCGCTGACACCGCTTTCGCCGTCGCCCACCGCACGGCCGGGCGTTCACGCCGGCCACGCTAGTTGATCACGGCGCTGAGGGACTGACCATGGTGCTGTGGACGCGACACTCCGGTCGAGCACGTCCGAAAGTTCATGATCGCGCAGAGAGAGGAGGTGGCGCGGAGTGGCGCCGGACGGTCGGCTGACCCAGTTCGCTGCGGTCACGGCGACGATCCTGGTGGCCGTCGCGACGGCGGTCGGCTGGGATCGCGTACGCGTCATCGCAATGCGGGTGATCGCAGTGGTGGCCTGCCTGGCGACGGCGTCGATGGCGGGCTTCGTCACCGTGGACCGCACCTTCGAGTTCTACGGAAGCTGGACCGACGTCCTCGGCCTGACCGCTTCGAACCAGCTGGCGATCCCGGCGAAGCAGGCGGTCGACTCCGCGCACAGCCAGATCGTGCCGTTCACCGTGACGGGCACCGCCAGCCACCTCGACCTGCCCGCGTACGCATACCTCCCAGCCGGGTATGCGAAGGAGACCCGGAAGCTCCCCGTGGTCGAGGCGCTCGACGGATTTCCGGGCAGTCCCCGGGTATGGCTGCGGTCGCTGCTGGCGCAGCAGGTGCTGGACCAGGAGATCGCGGCCCATCGCATACCGCCGATGGTCGTGGTCTTCCCGACGCAGACGGTGACCGCCCAACGGGACTCCGAGTGCGTCGACGCCGTCGGCGGGCCCGCGATGGACACCTTCCTCACGACCGACGTACCGGCCGCCGTCGAGCACCGGTTCCGCGTACGCACCGACGCCGCCGGTTGGGGGTTGATCGGATACTCGACCGGCGGTTTCTGCGCCGTCAACTTGGCATTGCGCCACCCCGACCGGTACGCCGCCGCAGCGAGCCTGTCCGGATACTTCTCCGCGATCACCGACCGCACCACCGGGGATCTCTACCGGGGTTCGCCGCAGACCCGGCTCGATAACTCACCACTGTGGAGGGTCACCTCGCTTCCCGTCCCGCCGCTGGCTCTTTACATCGCCACCGCACAGGACGATCGGCCCGGCTATCTGCAGTTACGCCGCTTCACCGACGCCGCCCGGCCGCCGCTGCGGGTGACGACCGCGACGATCCCCGTCGGCGGGCACAGCCGGAAGGTGTGGCGGCAGATGGCGGCCCCGGCCTTCGACTGGCTCGCGTCGTGGTTGGCCGGCCCCGAATGAGCTCAGCCCGTGCTGAAGCGGTAGCCGGCCCCGCGTACGGTCTGGATCGTGTCGCGGGCGAACGGCCGGTCGACCTTCTCGCGCAGGTACCGGATGTACACGTCGACCACATTGGACCCCGTGAGCTGGTCGCTGTCCCACAGCTTGTCGATCAGGTAAGTCCGCGTCAGCACCTGGTCCGGGTGCCGCATCAACTCGTGCAGCAGCGCGAACTCCCGGGCCGACAGCGCCACCGGCTGCCCGTCGCGGGTCACCGTCCGGCGCGCCGGGTCCAGGGCCACGCCCGCCAGCTCCAGCACCGCCGGTCGCTGGCTGGGCGCGCGCCGGGTCAGGGCTCGCGCTCGGGCGTACAGCTCCGCGAGCGCCACCGGCTTGACCAGGTAATCGTCCGCGCCGGCGTCGAGCGCGGTCACCCGGTCGGCCACGGCGTCGCGCGCGGTCAGCACCAGGATGGGGGTCCAGCGCTCCTCCGCCCGCAACGTCCGGGTCACGGTCACCCCGTCGGCGCCGGGGATCATCAGGTCCAGCACGATCAAGTCGTACGCGAATTCGCGCGCGGCCCACAGCGCTTCCATCCCGGAGACGGCGAGGTCGACGGCGTACCCCTCGCCGAGCAGTCCCCGCCGCAGCGCCCCGGCGAGCGTCGTGTCGTCCTCCACCAGTAGCAGCCGCACGGGGACTACCGTACGCCGAGTGAAGTCGCTGTTCCGGCGGTGGACGCCCGGCTCGCTACGCGGGCGGATCACGGCGGTGTACCTGGTCGCGCTCGTCGTCACCCTGACGGGGTTCGGTGTCGTGGGCTCGCTGCTGTTCGTCAGCGACCTGCGCCAGGGCGACACCGACGAGGTGACCGCGCGGGTGGGCGATCTCGCCGCGGCCGTCCGGGCGGGCGATCTCACGCCGGTCGAGCAGGACCCGTACGCCCAGGTCATCGACGGCCGGAAGGTGACCGTGCGGTCGTCGGCCGCTCCGGATTCGCCCGTCCTCGACGACGCGGAGTTGACCGCGGCGCGGCAGGAGAAACTCGTCGTGCACAAGAACGTCCCCGGGCTCGGTGACGACGCCGTGCTCGTGGCGACGCCGTTGCCGGGTGGGAAAGTGGCGGTCGCCGGGGCCAGCCTCGACACGGTGAACACGGCCGCCCGCCGGCTCATCACCGGACTGGCGCTCGGGCTGCCGATCCTGCTGCTGCTCCTGACCCTCGGCGTACGCCGTCTGCTGGGGTCGGCCCTGCGACCGGTCGCCGGGTTGACCGCGGAGGCGCAGGAGATCAGCACCGCCGACCCCGGACGGCGGTTGCCGGTGCCACCCGGGGAGGACGAGATCGCCTCCCTCGCGCGTACCCTCAATGGGATGCTCGACCGCATCGCGGCCGCGACGAAGCGGGAGCGCACGTTCCTGGACGCGGCCGCGCACGAACTGCGTACCCCTGTGGCGACCTTGCGCGCGGAGCTGGAACTGGGCCTCGCGGGCGGGGAAGAACAGGCCCAGGAGGCCTTGCGGGGCGCGTTGCGCGAAGCCGACCGGCTGGCCCGGCTGACCGCGGACATGCTGACTCTGGCCCGCGCGCGGGCCGGGCAGCTGCCGCTGGAGCGGATGCCGACCGACGTCACCGACCGGGTACGCGAGATCGCGCGCCGGGTCGCGGGGGTGTATCCGCTCAGCGTGCGAGTCGTGGGGGAAGAGCTCGTCGGCGACGTCGACCCGGTACGCCTCGACCAGGTGGTCACCAACCTCGTCGCGAACGCCGCCCAAGCCGGCGCGAGTCAAGTGACGGTCGGCGTACGCGGTGAGCCGCCCGCGACCGTGGTGATCACGGTCGACGACGACGGCCCCGGCTTCCCCGCCGCGATGCTGCCGGTGCAGTTCCCCGAACCCGGGTCGGTGCCGCGCCACGATTCGAGCGGCACCGGCCTCGGGCTCACGATCGTCGACATGATCGCCCGCGCGCACTCCGGATCGGTGCTGGCGGCCAACACCTCACCGCTCGGCGGTGCGCACGTCGAGGTACGCCTCTAGGTGGTCAGTCCACGTCGCGTAAGTACTCGGCGACCTTGTGACTGTGCTTGGAGCGGGAGTGCGCCACCTTGTCGGACGCGCTCAGCCCCTCCTCGTCAGCGGTACGCAAGCGCACCGAGCGCAGCACCTCGGGCAGGTTCTCGTAGGTCGCCAACGGGAGCCCGCGCAGCACGCGCCGGGTCTCCGGATCCGCCCCGGCCTGCTCGGCGTGGGCGGCGATCTCTTGCTTGGTCGCCGGATAGTGGAGGTCGGTCAGGGACTGCTTCAGCAGCTCGTACGGATCAGCCACGAGTGCCAATCTACGCCGAGTCCGACAATTCGCCAGGCGAACCGGGCTGCCGGTCTTGCTCTCGCGGCCCCCTTCAGGGCTGGATCAGGGTTCTGGGCCGAGTCTTGCCTCATGATTCGGCCCAGAACCCTGATCTTGCTCGGCCATTGAGCGGCCGCCGGCGGCACGTACCATCGGGCGATGATCACCTCCGCGGTCTCGATCGGCGTACTCGTTCCGTTGAGCCGTCCCGGTTGGGTCGAGGCGGGTGAACAGCTGCTCGCCGGGCTGGAGCTGGGCGTACGCGACGTCAACGAGGCGGGTGGAATCGGCGGAACGCCGCTCGAACTGGTGATACGAGACACCGCCGCCGATCCGCAACGGGCCGCCGAAGCGGTGGACGAACTCACCGCTCTCGGCGTGGCGGCGTTGGCAGGGGAGTACCACAGCGTCGTCGCCCGCGCTGCCGCCGACCGCGCGGATGCGCTCGGCGTACCGTTCCTGTGCTCGTCCGCGGTGCTCGACGAACTCACGGAGGTACCGACGAACTGGGTCGCCCGGCTCCCTCCGCCGCAGTCGCGCGGTTGGCAGGCGTACGCGGACTTCCTGCTCGACGTGGGTCACCGCTACGTCGCCGTCGTCCGTCAGCCGAGCGTCTATTGGGATTCCGGTACCCGCATTCTGCGGAAACACTTCGCTGCCCACGGCGGTTCGGTCGTCGACCTCAGTTTGACGACCGTTGCCGAGCTGTGCGACGACCTCGCCGAGACCGGCGCGACGGCGCTGTTGTTGCTCGTCGGGCACCCCGATCCGGCGGTACCGATCGTCCGCGCCGTCCGAAGCGATCGGCGGCTTTCGGAGCTCTTGATCGGTGCGCCTGCTGGACAGCCGGAACTCGCCTCCTGGGCGGCGGCTCTCGGCGACGACGGTGCTGGGATCCCGTTCCTTCGTTACCTGCCTTCGCGGTTGACTGCGGTCGGCGTACGCGTCGAGGCGGCATTGCGCGAGCAGTTCGGCGCAGAGCCGTCGTTCGTCGCCTTCGAGGGTTACGACACGATCGCCGTGCTCGCCGAGATCCTGCGTACGCCGTCGGATTGGTCGTCGGTCTCGGTGACTGGCACTCGTGGCGACATCGGCTTCTCGCGTACGCCGGGCGTCAGCGTCTGGCAGTGGGCCGGCGCGCCGATTCAGGTCGTCGATCGCGATCCCGCCGACACAGGCCGCTTCCGAGTCCGGTACGCCGTCAGCTGACCCGCAGTTTCCAGTCCGCCTGGATGTAGTCCGCATCGGTGACCGACGGATTGAGCTTGAGCAGCTCGCCCACTGTGGTGCCGTGCCGCTCGGCGATGCCGCTCAGCGTGTCACCGGAGACGACCGTGTAGTTCTTCACCGTCTTCTTGGGCGCGGCCGCGGTCTTCTTCTTCGCAGTCGCGGTCTTCTTCTTCGGGGCGGCGGCCTTCTTCGGCGGCGCCCCGGTCTTCTGCAGCTTCTGCAGCAGCTCGGTCGCCGCCTGGTGTGACATCGCCAGGTGCACGTGATTGAGGTGATCACCCGGCTCGTTGTAGAACCCGGCGTCGACGGACTTGCCGCGCTTGACATAGAAGCCGTTGTCGTCCGCGAACGGCGTGCTGTGGATCAGCTCGAGGTAGTACCCGCGCCACTGCCACAGCCACCGCGCGAACTCCCGCATGTTGCGGCTGCCCCGGTCGCCGTCGTACGCGTCGTAGAAGTCGACCGCGTTGCCGAAGTCGTGGTAGTCCGACGAGCCGTTGCGTTTGGTGCTCGACACCTTCATCTTCGGGCTGCCCGGGAAGTACTTGGCGATGTCGGTCATGACGCGGTACGCGTCGCCGTCGTTCGGCGGCCAGCCGGGATCGTAGACAGGCATCAGGCGCTCCCTATGCACGCATGGTGATCATGTCGGCGAAGTCGTCGAGGGTGCCGCGGAAGACGTTGGCGTCGCAGGTGTGCTGGCCGCCGATGACCGCGTCGGAGGCGTACTGGAGGATGTGGGGCTCCCGGCCGGACATCGCGGCGAAACCCTGGTTCGCGTCGTGGACCGCCACCCGGTCCCATTGGTCGCGGAAATGCGCCGGATCGCCGGAGCCCCGGTAGTCGCTGTTCCAGAGTGGACGGTCACCCGGCAGTCCGTCGCCGTACGCCCAGCGCGGCGCGTACAGGACGGCCCGGTGGCCGGTCAGCTGTTCGAGCTCGGTCGCCATCGCCTCGCCCAGCTCAGCTTCGACCTTGTCGTAGTCCCAGTGTTCGAGGTCGACCTGCCAGAAGAAGCCGCGGAACCCGTCCGGCGCTTCGAGCAGGAACGGGGCGTGCGTACGCACGAACTCCACAGCGGTGGCGGCCTGCTCCGTCGGCGCAACCCCGGTCCGGACCACGGCGTACGCCCCCAGAAATGGAATACCGGCCTCGCGGGCGGCGGTGATCTTCTCCCCGAAGTGGCGACTGGCGAACACGGTCTTCGGCGTCTGCTCGGTCGCCTTGTGCGTGAAGAAGCCGACGCCGTCGGCCGACGCCGCGTGCAGATGCTCGGCTCGCATCCCCCGCTCGTGGTCGTAGTCCGACGCGTCCCAGCCGAAGATCACTCTCCGAGGTTAACCGGACGATCCGTAGATCGAACCCGAAATCCGCAGCTCAGCCGGCAGTCCGAGGGTGATCACGGCGTCGGGGGATCGATCAGGGCGCTGCGGGCATGACACGCCGGGCGATCAAGACCACAGACCCGTCGGTAAAGGTTCGGGGCGCGCGCAAAGATCACGTGCCCGTGGTCTGCGATTTCGGGCCCGAATTGATGATCAAGTTCCCGTGGTCTGCGGAAATCGGCCTGCTGGCGCATACCACGGGCACATGTCGGCCGATGCGAGCCGGAAATCGCAGACCGAGGGAACATGATCATGCCCAAGTCCTGGGCGGCGCTCTGCTGGAGCTGGGTTGGAGCATGATCGTCGGAAGCCGACGATCAGCGCGCTAATTCTTCCAAGAACGTCGGAAGACGGCAGTCCGAAGGTGATCACGGCGTCGGGGGATCGATCAGGGCGCTGCGGGCATGACACGCCGGGCGATCAAGACCACAAGTTCATGATCGCGCGGCGGAAGTGATCGGGCGGCGGAAGCGATCGCGCAGCGGAAGCGATCGCGCAGCGAAGGCCGACCGCGTGGCATGGATCAGCCCGGGGTGAAGCTTTCGGCGATGTCGTCGCGCACAGCGGCGACTGCCCGGCCAACGAGGTCGTCCAGCTGCTCCCGCGCGCAGTCGCCGAGCACCGCGAGGTCCACCCGACTGCGAGCGTCCGGCAACGGCGTGATCACCAGGTTGGCGTACCAGGCGTCGCCGGAGTCGGTGGCGACGGGGAGCACGCGTTGGTGCCGCAGTCCCGGGTCACCGGTGCCGTCCGCGTCGGTGGTGTGCAGGCGTACGCGCAGCAGCCCGGGCCCGTCCTCGTCGAGTCGCAGCGGGGCGGGCAGCCATCGGGCGACCCGGCCCGGATCGGTCAGCGCCTCGAAGACGAGTTCCGGGACGACCCCGAAGTCGACGACGGCATGCGGGCGGGTCTGAACGGCCACGTTCACAGCTTGGCGCGTACCCGATCACTCGGGGACCGAAACGCCCGATTTCACCGGGCCGAGGAGGCGTTCGAGCAAGCGCGGCTCGCCCGGCCAGGCGGCCAGCAGGACGTCCCGAGGCACTTGGCGGCCGGCGTACCGGAGACAGAGGGCGACCACGACGATGTCGTCGAGCGGGCCGATGACCGGGATGAACTCGGGGATGAGGTCGATCGGGCTCGCCACCCAGAGCCCGGCGAACACGATAGCGATCTTGGCTTTGCGGGGGACGCGCGGATCTTTGCGCAGCCGGCGTACGGTCGTCACGCAGTCGGGGATGAACGCGGCGAGGTCGCGGAGGATGCCGGGCGGCAGTCGCCGGGCCAGCAGGATCAGGATGCCCCACGACGCGATGACGACGGCCACCGCGACACCGAGCCAGATCAGCCAATCGCGCACCTTCCCATGGTAGGGCCTCAGGATCCAAGATGATCAGCATGAATATCGACGCATCTCGCGGGGCGCTGCGGGTCGCGGCCGCGGGTGGGCTCGGCTTCGACCTGCTCTACGTCGTGCACCGGCTGCTGCAAGGCTTCGGGCCCGACGACGCCAGCCCCGCCGGCATCGCGGCCTACAGCGCCGCGCATCGCGGCCGGCTGCTCGGTAGCGAGGTCGCGCTCGGTCTCGCGCTCTTCGCGTTCGTCGGGCTGATCGCAGGTTTGACCCCGGTTGTACGCACAGCGGGGCAGGACGTGCTGGCGACTGCGGTCGCCGTGACCGGGGCCGTCTTCGTCGCCCTGGGATTTCTGTCCCAGGCGGCCGAGACCGCATTGACGAACGTGAGCGATCCGTCCGCTGTGCTGGCGTTGAACCAGCTCCAGGGGCGTACGCCGAACGTCTGGGCGATCACGGCGCTGACCGCGGTCATGTCGTCGGCCGCGTGGCGTACGCGCTTGGTGCCGAAGTGGCTGGCGATCGCCGGGTTCGTGGCGGCCGGGGTGTTCGCGCTCGGCGCGTTCTTCAGCGTCTTCGGCCGGGAAGTGGAGGGCAACTCGTCGCTGTTCGGCGTGGGGCTCTTCGTCGTCTGGCTGTTCGTCGTGGCGGTGTTCCTGCTGCGCGGCAGCTCAGAAGCCCGCGAGGAACAGTAAGCCGGACACGACGAGTCCGGCCTCCACGAGCAGGACGAAGAGCCGGTCGCTGACCCGCGTCAGGATCTTCTTCCCCGTCCACGCTCCGGCGAGCACAGCCGGAGTGAGGGCCAGTCCGTAGACCAGCACGGTTCGAGTGAGCAGGTCGCCCGTCCCGTACGCCGTGAGCTTGGCGAGGTGCATGGTCAGCGCGCTCGCCGCCTCCGTCCCGATGTACGCCGCCCGGGTCAGCCCATACGCGAGGAAGAACGGCGCGGTCAGCGGTCCGACCGAGCCGAGCAGTGCCGACCCGAACCCGGACGCTGCGCCGACGGCGGCGAACGCCGGGTCCTTCGGCTTGCCCGGCCGGGGGCGTACGCGCCGCCAGACCACCAGGCCGATGAGGAAGACCCCGAGGACTCGCTTCAGCGGACTGAGTGGGGCATGAGCGAGCAGGATGCCGCCCGCGATCGCGAAAGGGACCGCACCCAGCGCGAACCAGCCGATGAGCCGCCAGTTCAGATCGTGGCGGTTGAGCCAGACCCGCGCGCCGTTGCTCGACAGCTGCGTCAGGGTCAGCATCGGCACGGCGACCCGCAGCCCGAACAGCGCGCTGAACACCGGGAGCAGCAGTACGCCGCCGCCGAACCCGGCCACGGCCGACAACAGCGCGAGCGCGTACGCCGCAACGGACGCGCCGAGCAGCATCGGCCAGTGATCGATCGGCATCCGGCCACGATGCCACAGCGGCCGGATGCCGATGAACCGTCAGACGGTGAATCCGCCGTCGACGTTGACGGACGCGCCGGTCAGGTAGCGGCTGTCGGGGCGGGCGAGGAACGCGATCGCCGCCGCGATGTCGGCGGGGTCGGCGTAGTGGCCGGTGGCGGTGAACCCGGTGACGACTGTCGCGTTAGGACCGTCAGCCGGATTCAGCTCCGTGTCCGTCGCGCCCGGGTGCACCAGGTTCACCGTGATGCCGCGCGGGCCCAGTTCCCGGCCGAGCGCCTTCGTGAGCCCGGTCAGCGCCGTCTTGCTCAGCGAGTACAGCGAGAAGCCCGGAAACACCACGCGCTCCGCCGCGTTGCTGCCGATCATGATGATGCGACCGCCGCCGGTCAGATGCCGAAGCGCTGCCTGACTGGCCACGAACGGCGCGCGTACGTTGACCGCGACGGTCTGCTCGAAGTCGGCGAGCGACAGGTCCTCGATCGGGCCCAGGCGGAACTCGCCCGCGTTGTTCACGAGGATGTCGAGCCGGCCGAAGTCGGCTGCGGTCGCATCGACGGCGGCGACGACCTCGGCCGGGTTCGCGCTGTCCGCGCGGTGTGCGACCGCCCGGCGGCCGAGCGCCTCGATCTCCTTCACGACGTTCTCGGCGGCCTGCGCGTCCCGCTGGTAGGTGATCGCGACGTCCGCGCCGTCTTGCGCGAGCCGCAGCGCGATCGCCGCGCCGATCCCGCGCCCTCCGCCGGTCACCAGGGCTGCCTTGCTGTCCAGTGCAAAGTTCATGATCACTACACTGGTACGCCGAAAGCCGAGCGTCTGGCGGAGATCGGACGGGACAGTTCAGCTGAGAAGGACGGGGAGGGACTCGACCCCGTACACAATGGACGCGGGACGGAAGCGGAGATCGCCGGGTTCCACGGCGAGCCGCATCTCCGGGAAGCGCCGGACGAGCGCCGGGTATGCCGCCCGCAGCTCCATCTTCGCCAGCTCCGCGCCGATGCAGCGATGGAGGCCGTGCCCGAAGGCTAGGTGGGAGACCGGCTTCCGGGTGGGATCGGGGTGTTCGAGGTCCGGGCCGAGCGCCGGATCGCGGTTGGCCCCCGACAGCGACACGATCACCACGTCGCCGCGGCTGATCGGCGTACCGGCGATGACGAGGTCGTCGCGAGCGAAGCGGGGGAAGGCGACCTGCACGACGGCCAGATGCCGGAGCACCTCCTCGACGAAGGGCGCTGCCGCTTCGTCCGTTGTGCGTACCAGTTGAAATGCTTGTGGATCTTGAAGCAGGACCAGTGCGCCCAGCGCGAGCATGCTCGCGGTCGTCTCGAAGCCCCCGGTCAGCACGCCGTCCGCGAGCCCCGCGAGTTCTTCGTCGGTGACCTCGTCGCCGTGCTCGCGGATGATCATGCCGATGAGCCCGTCGCCGGGTTCGCGCCGCTGAGCCTCGACCACGGTACGCAGATAGGCGAGCGACTCGCTGATCGCGCCGAGCGGTGCGCCCGCACCCGCGAAGACGTCGAACCGGGCCATGGCCAGGCGCTGGAAGTCGGCGCGGTCGGCATAGGGCACGCCGAGCAGCTCGCAGATGACCAGCGACGGGATCGGCAGCGCGAACTCGGCGACCAGATCGACCGGGCCGGGTGCCGCGGCCATCGCGTCGAGCCGGTCGGTGACGATCGCGTGGATGCGCGGCGTGAGGCGGGCCAGCCGGCGCATCGTGAACTCGGGCGTGAGCAGTTTGCGCAGCCGGGTGTGCTCGGGCGGGTCGGCGAAGCCCAGACCGCCGGGGCCCGCGATGTCCGGCGCGAGGTTGGCGAAGTCGGTCGAGAAGCCGTCGCCGTCGGCGAGCACCTGTTTGGCGGCCTCATAGCCGGTGACCAGCCAGACCCGCAGGCCGAACGGCACCGGCAGCCGGGAAACCGGCGCCTGATCGCGGATCTCGCCCAGCGTGGGCACCGGATCGATGCCCACCCGCCGCAACGGGACCAGCGTCCGGTCGGGCAGCATGCCGACCTTGGCCAGGTCGAACCCGCCCTTGCGGCCCAGATAGCGCCGGGCGGCCGCGGCCACGATGCGCGACGTCAGCTGCCTCACCCGCGCGACGGTACTGGACATCCGTCCTGTTCGGGAACCTGATCGTTGGATTCGCAATAGCGGGGAACTTTCCCGCGCCCCGTGGCGACTACCTGTGGTTAGAGCCAGTCCCGCTTCCGGAACAGGATGTAGAGGCCGACCGAGAGCACGGCGATGACGGCGCTCGACACGAGGAAACCCGACAGATGCCCGAAACCGGGATAGGGCACGTTCTGGCCGTAGAAGCCGGTCACGGCGGTCGGCACGGCGATGATGGCGGCCCAGCTCGTCACCTGCTTCATGATCACGTTGAGCCGGTTGCCGCGCAACGTCAGCTGTGTCTCCAGAATCGTGCTGACCAGCTCCCGGAGCGTGTCCGTACGCTCGACGGCCCGCCGGGCGTGGTCGTAGACGTCTTCGTAGTAAGGCTCCATCGCCTCGTCGAACGCGCGCCCCTCCCGGCGTAGCCCGTCGACCAGCTCCTGCGTCGGCACGACGACGTGGCGGAGGCGTACGAGGCTCTTGCGCAGCTCGTACGTACGCTTCTGCATGTCCCGCGTCTGAGTGGGCTTGTCGGCGAACAGAGCGTCCTCGAGATCCTCGATCTGCTCGTCCAGCGCCTCGCTCGCGTCGCTGATGGTGTCCACCACGTAGTCGATCAGCCCGTGCAGCAGGTACGCGACCCCATGCTTGGCCAGCTGCGGCAGCAGGTCCCAGCGGCCGGTCACCTCGGCGATGTCGAACGAGTCGTCCGGCCGGATCGTCACGAGCGCATTCGGGGTCACGAACGCGTTCACCGTGGCCTTGGTCAGCTCGCCGGTCTGCACGTCCAGCGTCACCGCGTACGCCGTGACGAACAGATGGGAGGCGTACCGGTCGATCTTGGGGCGCTGATGCTCCGTGAGCGCGTCCTCGACCGCCAGCGGATGCAGGCCCAGCTCCTCGCTGACCGAGTGCAGCTCGTCCGGGGTCGGCCGCAGCAGATCGAACCACACCGTGTTCGCCGAGTCGGCCAGCCGGTCGGAGACCTCGGCGATCGGGAAGCCCTGCGCGGCGAGTACGCCGTCGCGGTAGAGGCGGGTCAGCGGCATGATCCCACCTTCCCACACGGTGCTCCCTCGTGGTGTTCTGCTTTTGTCCGATTCCTACGGGTTCTCTCCGTGATCTTGGCTGATTTCGGTTGCTATGGCAGCCGAAACTCGCCAAGGTCAACTTTGTCCGTGTCGGATGCTCCGTGCTTCCGCCGCGCTTGCGACTCTGCCCGTCGGGAGTGGACGATTCGCGCGTGGATATTCTCGTGATCGGCGGCAGCGGTCTCATCGGCTCCCATATCGTCGACGTGCTCCGTGAACGCGGGCACGCCGCCCGGCCGGTCGCGCGTACGCCGGGCCCGGACGTCGAGCACGTCGCCGACCTTGCGACGGCCACCGTCGACGAGCTGCGCCCGATGCTGCGAACCTGCGACGGGGTGGTGTTCGCCGCGCGTACCGATGAGCAGAAGCCCGTCAAGAAGCCGCTATATCCGGTGTTTCGTCGCGATCTCGTCGACCCCGTCGTCCGCCTGTTCACCGCCGCCCGCGAGGAAGGTCTCACCCGCGGCGCGATCATGGGTTCGTACTACACCTACTTCCACCGTATGCATCCAGAATGGACGCTTCCGGAGTGCCACGCGTACGTCCGCTGCCGCCTGGAGCAGGCCGCCGAGGCGCGCGCGGCAGCCGGGCCGGACCTGCCGGTGACCGTGATCGAGTTGCCGTTCGTGTTCGGCGTGGGCGGCGGCCGCCGGCCCAACTGGTCGGGGCCGCTGGACCGCTGGGCCCGCTCCGCCTGGCCGCTGCTCATGCCGGACGGCGGCACGGCTGCCACGACCGCCCGGCACGTCGCCGAGACCACCGTCGATGCGCTGGAAAACCGCGCCGCCGAGGACCTTCCGATCGCCGACGAGAACCTCACCTGGCGCGACATGCTCGCGCGCATCGCGGAAAGCGTCGGACGGCCTCGTCGCGTACGCCGGCTGCCGATCGGCCTCGCCCGCGGGGCCATGCGGCTCGGCGGAGCACTGCAAGCCTTGGGCGGCAAGGAGACCGGCATCAACCTGCGCCACCTCGACCGGCTGATACTCAGCGAGCTCTTCGTCGAGCCGCTCTCCGGCCGCCCGCTGGGAGACGCGGTCGCGGCAACCTTCCCGGCCCGGCAGCCGTGACGGTTGAGCCCGTCTGTCAGTCGAACTTCCGCCATCGTCCTTCGGAGACCACCTCGACGGAGCCGTCGACGACCTTGATGGCGGTCTGTTCGTCGATGGCATAGGCCGGGACCCCGATGTCGGCGGCCCACCGCTCGGCGTCGGCCATGGTGTTCGTGGGGAAAGCGTCGAGGTGCGGGAAGATCGAGAAGTCGACGACGCCT
Source organism: Hamadaea sp. (assembly GCF_013362815.1). Lineage (GTDB taxonomy): Bacteria > Actinomycetota > Actinomycetes > Mycobacteriales > Micromonosporaceae > Hamadaea. The sequence continues at coordinate 103,411 of NZ_JABFVK010000013.1, forward strand.
AAGGTGCGGTCGTCCGGCGCCGACGGCCACTCGACGAAGTCCGCGCCGATCCGAGGCGTCATCACCATGCTGCCGGCGCTGACTCCCGTCCAGACCTTCTCCGGCAATGAAGGCAGCAGATCGGCCAGGCCGGACTCCCGCATCCAGTGACAGAGGTAGGTCGCGTCGCCGCCGTCGACCAGGAGGACGTCGGCCTCCTGGACCCACGGGACCCATCGTTCCGCGCCGATGGTGGGCAGCGCAGTGAGTTCGAGGACCCCGAGCGACGCCCAGCCCAGGCCGGAATGGTGCTGCCACGTGGACTCGGCGGCGATGAATCCGCGCACCGATTTCGGGCCGCACATCGGATGACCCCATTGGGCCGTCGGTACGCACAGGGCGTGGCACTCGGCGATCGGTTTGCCGAGAAGCTCCACGAGTGCGGAGTGGATGCTGGGGTTCGTGACTCCGCCCGACGTGAGCAAGAGCTTCAAGGTTCCTCCAAGAATCGTGCGCGGGCCAGGTCGCCTTGCTTCACAGTCGGTAGGTGGTCTGGCTGAACGGGCCGCCTTTGGCGAAGGCGTACGCCTTGTCCAAGGCCACCTCGAAGACGACGAGCTGGACGCCGGGCGTACGGGAAACCACGGCGCCGTCGTGGACGTCGAGGTGCCAGCGGCCGTCCCAGCGATCGCGGTACAGCACGGAGAGCCGAGTCAGCAGGGCGTCGTCGGACACCGCGACGGCGGTCCCCTCGACGGCCACGTCCAGGCCACGGTCCCAGGCAGTGTCGCCGGTCAGCATCAGCACGTGCGGATTGGCTTGGAGGTTCGCGTACTTCACCTCGTTGCTGCCCGTGTGGAAGTACACCGTCCGCTCATGGACGAGAGGAACCACGGGCGTCGCATGGGGACGGCCGTCGGGCCGTACGGTCACGAGCCAGGCGACCTGTGCCGCGGTCAGCCTGGCTTCGGTCTCGCTCCAGGGGATCGCCTCGGCTTCTTCGTCGCTGTAGCGACGGTCGAGGTGTTCGCGTACCGGTTGCATCGTGCCTCCTCGTGAAGAGCGTTCATCACCACAACGAAGCACTCGCGCCGGATCCGACACTCTCCAGCAAAGTTTTCTGACGCTGATGCGTGCGCCGGCCGGCCCCCGTCGGTCCGACCGGGAGTCCCCTCGACACGTTATCCGGGGATATCGCGGCTTCGGCGCGCTCGGGTTCAAGGGGACGTTATCCCGGGATAACGCGCCCAGCGCGGCCGGGTGTGTTAGCCCGGTCACGCGACCTGACAGTTCGGTGAGGTGCGCCGTCGATGGAGGCGAGACCACATCGAGGAGGCACCACCATGGACCTGCAGACCGTCGCCGACCGAGTCGAGATCGAGGCGCTGCGCGGCGAGTTCACCGACGCGGCGATGATGCGCAACCGGCCGCGTCTCGCTGCGCTGTTCACCGAGGACGGCGTACTGCGGATGCCGAACGTCCCGGTCGAGTTCACCGGGCGGGAGGCGATCCTGGCCGGCGGCGAGAAGCTGCAGGCGCAGTGGGACTTCTTCGTCCAGAACACGCATCCGGGGAGCATCCAGCTGGCCGGTGACAGCGCGACCGGGCGGACCTACATGCACGAAGTCGTGCGTACGCTCACCGGCCACGAAGGGATCAACTTCGCGATCTACCACGACCGCTACCAGCGGACCGCCGACGGCTGGAGGTTCGCCGAGCGGGTGTATGAGGTCCGTTACCTCGACCCCTCCCCGCTGGCGGGCGGCGCTCCCGAGGCTAAGCCGAGCGAACCAGGATTCGCCGTCGCCGCAACGGATGCGGCTCTCGATCGCACTGTCGCTGCGTTGACGGCGAACGGCTTCACCGCCGAGATCGTCGACGATCTGCCGGCTGCGCGTACGCGGGTCGCCGAGCTGATTCCGGCCGGAGCCAGCGTCTTCACCAGCGCCAGCGAGACGCTCCGGCTGTCGGGGATCGACGACGACATCAACCGGGGCGATGCGTACGACCCGGTGAAGCCCCGGCTGTACGCGATCGACCGGGCGACGGGAGCCGACGAGATCCGGCGGCTCATGTCCATCCCGGACGTCGTGGTGGGCAGCGTCGCGGCGGTCACCGAAACCGGGTCGCTCGTCGTCGCCTCCGCCACCGGGAGCCAGCTTCCGGCGTACGCGGGCGGGGCGGCGAAGGCCATCTGGATCGTCGGAGCGCAGAAGGTGGTGCCGGATCTGAGCACCGCGCTGCGCCGGGTCGAGGAGCACGCACTGCCGCTGGAGGACGCGCGGGCCAAGCTCGTGTACGGCAAGTCGAGCGCGATCAACCGGCTGCTCGTGCTGAACGCGGAGAACCCTGGTCGCGGCACGGTGGTGCTGGTCAGGGAGGCGGTCGGCTTCTGAACCGGCGTCAGGGCGGGCGGATCGTCATCCCGGTTGGACGAGGAGCCCGCCCATCGCCGGAGCCGAATCCGTGACGAGGTCCCAGAGCAACGGATCGCCGAGCGCGACGAGCGCGACGAGCGGATCGGTCTGCCGCAGGTACGCCAGGTGGCGGCAGGCGTGCGCCGCCACGTCCGCGACGTCGACGTCCGTCGATGCCGGAGCGAGTGGATCTGCGGCGTACGGGAGTGGCCGCGACGGGTCGAGCGGCAGCGCCCCCGACGGATCGGGATCGGGCAGGGCGGCGTAGGTCAAGATGACGCGGCCGCCGTCGAAGCGCCAGGACGTCGAGTGCAGCAGGCCGTCGGCCAGGCCGGTCAGGGTCCGGGCGAGGGCGTCGGGATGTGCCCCGTGCGGCAGGTCGGCGCGGCGGGTCCGGAAGCGCAGCCGGCCGTCTGGGGCGCTGAGCAGGACGGTCTCGACGACGGTCGAGGAAGTCATGGGATTCCTTCGGGCGTGCGGCGGATCGAGTTCAACGAGGGCGAAGTCGATCAGCGACAACACAGGGCGGCGGCCACGCGCCCGAAGTCGACGTGGCCGCGCCGGGTCAGCATGATCCGCACGGGCACCCCGAAACTGTATCCGACGAGGCGGCCGACCGGAAGCACCGGCGGTTGACAGCGCTCCTAGGGCGCGGCATGATGCAAATCCGTCAATGTTTGATGCGATCATCGCGTCAAGCCCGCGCGTTCCGGGTGCGCAGCGGATCCTCACCTCCACGGAAGGACACCGCCCATGCCCGGAAGTCATCCCTCGCGCCGCCCTGCGCTCATCGCCGCGTACACGTTGGTTCTGCTGGTCTTCGGCCTGCCGATGTCGGCGACGGCCCGGCCCGCCCCCGAGAAGACGTGCGGCGCGGGCCTGCAGGCCATCGTCACGACCGCGCACGTCGTCTGCACCCACGGACCCGACGCGGCCCCGCCCGGCCTCGACATCCACCGGCCGGTCGCGCCGCTCGCAGCCTCGCTCACCGTCTCGGCCCTGCCCGTCTGCGAGGGCGACGGGGTCACCGGCAAGCGGGTCGAGGTGCTCTACGTGCACGGCTCCACCAGCCGGTACGCACAATATCTGGAAACCTTCCGGACGTTGGCCGAAGGCGTGGACGCGATCTACAACGCGAGCGCGGCCGAGACCGGCGGCGAGCGGCACGTCCGCTTCGTCACCGAGACCGTCAACGGGCAGTGCCGCCCGGTGGTACGCGACGTGCAGATCGCCGATTCCGCGCTCAACGCCAACGACTGGGCGCCGTTGCTCAACGCGGTGCAGGCGGCCGGTTACACGCGGACGGACCGGAAGTATCTGCAGTTCGTGGACGCGACCGTCTACTGCGGAATCGGCGGCTTCGCCGGGGACACCACCAAGAGCGACAGCAACCGGTCCAACGTCGGACCCGAGTACGCCCGGGCCGACAGCGGCTGCTGGAACGCCGGTGTCGCCTCGCATGAGCTCGGCCACACCCTCGGCGCGGTGAACAACAACGCGCCCAACGCCTCGGGCAACGCGCACTGCGTCGACGAGTGGGACGTCATGTGTTACAAGGACGCCGACAACGTGACGCTGGTCTACCGCTGCACCGACCAGTCCCACGACAACCGGCTCGACTGCAACCACGACGACTACTACAACACCAACCCGCCCGCGGGCAGTTACCTGGCGAACAACTACAACGTCGCCGACAACCTGTTCCTGATCAAGGGTGGCGGCGGCACCACGCCTCCGCCGTCGACGACGTTCAAGCTGACGAACGGGGCTTCGGGCACCTGCCTCGACGATCCCGGCGGCAGCACGACGAACGGCGTACAGCTGATCCTGTGGACCTGCAACGGCGGCACCAACCAGACCGTCACCCAGAGCGGGGCTGCGCTGCAGATCCTGGGCAAGTGCATCGACGCGTACGGGGCCGGGACGGCCAACGGCACGAAGGTCATCCTGTGGACGTGCAACGGCGCGACGAACCAGCAGTGGACGCTGCGCTCCGACGGCTCGATCGCCGGGGTGCAGTCCGGCCGCTGCGTCTCGCCGCTCAACGGCGCGACTGCGAACAACACGCAGCTCGTCTTGTTCGACTGCAACGGTCAGGCGTACCAGCGCTGGACGCGTAGCTGACCCGACGCCCGGCCCGCCCGCCGCGTGTGGGCGGGTCGGGGAGTCAGGCTTGGCCGGTGGCGATCTGGCCGATCTTGCCGTCGACGATCGTGAACCGCCACCGCGTACGCATCTCGCCCCAGGTGTCGTTGCGATACCGGGCGGTCAGCGCCAGCCCGTCGTCGTCCTGCTCCTGGATCTCCAGGTGCCCGTTGACGGTGAAGATCTCGCGGTCGATCCACTCCTCGAGGTCCTGCTGAGTGCCGTCGTCGGACAGCGTGGCGTCCGGCGTCAGCGCCGACAGGAACCGCGGCCGGTCGCCGGAGTTGATCGCGTCGACCAGCTCGCGGACGACCGGGTGGATGGCTGTCTCGCTCACCTTCGCATCGTAGGCAGGCCGCCTGGCACCCCGCCCGAGGTTGCGAGATTCCGACCGGCCGGCGGTGATCGAGTACCCGTGGTCAGCGATTTCCGCCCGGTTTACAAGGTCAAGTACCCGTGGTCAGCGCAAAACCAGGGCTTGAGCGCTGACAGGGGGTACTTGATCTTCGAAATCGAGCCTTGAGCGCTGACCCGGGGCACTTGATCTTGAAGCAAGGCCTCGGGTGGGAGAGGCCCGGATGGTCGACCCTCGAAAGTGGACGGTCAGGCGGCGTCGCGGGCGCGGGCACGCAGGGCGCGTACGACGCCGTCGCGGCCGTCCATGACGACGCGGCGCAGTGCGGCCGGCCGGTCGGATCCGGCGAGCCAGGCGTCGGACGCTTCGAGGGTCGCGGCCGAGATCTGGAGGCTCGGATAGGTCGCGTTGGCGAACCAGAGGCCCATCTGCGCGTCGAAGGTCGCGTACGCGTCCTGCACCTCGGCGAAGTAGCGGTCGGCGTACGGCGCGGTCACGTCTTCCTGGCCGGTGTGCTGGAAACCGCTGCCGAGGCTCATGACCTCCCAGTTCGCCCGGCCAGGTCGGGTCAGCCGCTCCCACGCGTCCGCCTTCGCCGCCGCGGTGGGCAGCAGCGCTCCGGAGTGAGCGGCGTGCTGACGGCCGCTCGCGGTCGAGTCGCGTTCCAGTTCGGCGGCGATCCCGGGGGAGTCGATCGCGCCGAGGGCGGCCAGCGCCTTGACGACGTGCCAGCGCAGGTCGACGCCGAGGACCAACCCGTCCGGTACGCCGTCTCCGCGCAGCCAGCCGAGGAGTACCGCGATCTCGGCGGGCGTGCGGGCCGAGTCGGCGTACGTGCGCGCCCACACCTGCTGCAGGTCGCTGCCCGGCTCGGCTCGATCGAGCGCCGTCCGGGTCGCGGAGTGCAGCGTCGCCCAGCCGGTCGGCTGCCACCCGGGGTCGGTGAACCGGGCCAGTGCCCGGCGCGCCTTGGTGAGCACGGCCGAAGCGAGGTTGGCGTCGGACTCGGCGGGCAGGTTCGCCGCGACCTGACCCACGTACGCGCGGGCGGGCAGTTCGGCGTCGCAGACCATGTCCCAGGCGGCCGACCAGGCGAGCGCGCGCTGCATCGGGTGCGGAAACGCCGACAAGTGCCGGAGCAGCGTGGACGCCGACCGGTCGTCCAGCCGGACCTTGGCGTACGCGAGGTCGTCGTCGTTGAGCAGCAACACGTCGGGCTGCTGCTGACCACGGAGGTCGGCGACGTCGGTGCGGTCGCCGGTGACGTCGGCCTCGATCCGCGTACGCCGGACGAGCCGGCCGTCGGTCAGGTCGTAGAGGCCGATCGCAATGCGATGGTCGCGTAGCGTCGGGTGGCTCTCCGGGGTCTCCTGCCGGATGACGACCGCGCGATACGCGCCGTCGGCGTCCACCTCGATCTCGGGCCGCAACGTGTTCACCTCGGCCGTACGCAGCCAGCGGCGCGCGTACTCGCCGAGATCCCGGCCGCCGGCCTGTTCGAGGGCCCGCAGCAGGTCGGCGAAGGTGGCGTTGCCCCAGGCGTGCTCGGTGAGATGGGCGCGCACGGCGGCCAGGAACGTCTCCTCGCCCACGTACGCGACGAGCTGCTTGAGGACGCTCGCGCCCTTCGAGTAGGTGATCGCGTCGAAGTTGCTCTCGGTGGCGAGCGTGTCGGGCACTTCGGTGTAGATCGGGTGCGTGGAGGAGAGCTGATCCTGCCGGTACGCCTCAGCCTTGGCGGTGGCGAGGAAGGTGGCCCAGGCTCCGGTATGCCGGGTGACGCTCGTGACGGCCCAGTAGCCGGCCCAGTCGGCGAACGACTCGTTCAGCCACAGGTCGTCCCACCAGCGCAGGGTGACCAGGTCACCGAACCACATGTGGGCCATCTCGTGCATGATGACCATCGCCCGCCACTCGTACTCGACATCGGTGGCCTTGGATCGGAACAGGCACAAGTCCTCGGAGAACGTGACGCAGCCGAAGTTCTCCATCGCGCCCATGTTGTACTCGGGCAGCAGGAGCTGGTCGTACTTGGGCAGCGGATAACGGATGCCGAACGCGCCCTGGAAATGGTCCAGACCCCGCTTGGTCACCTCGAGGAACTCGGCCGGGTCGAGGTGCTCGGCGACCGACGCCCGGCAGTACAGGCCCAGGTCGATGCCGTCGTGCTCGTCGCGTACCTCGTGGAACGGGCCGGCGCAGACGGCGGCGACATAGCTGCTCATCCGCGGCGAACGCTGGAAATGCACGACTTTGGCACCGTCGTCGAGCGGCGTGATCTCGGCGACCGGCATGGTGGAGGTGACCAGCCAGTGGCCGGGGACGGTGACGTGCCAGGTGAACTCGGCCTTGAGATCGGGCTGGTCGAAGCAGGCGTACGCCCGCTGGCTCTCGGCCGGGCAGAACGAGGAGTAGACGTAGACCTCGCCGTCGACCGGGTCGACCGCGCGATGCAGGCCCTGCCCGCTCGACGAGTACGCGAACTCGCCCTCGACGACCAGGACGTTGCTGCCGAACTCGGTCGGCAGCGGGTATCCCTTCACGGAATCCAGATCCAGCGGCTGCGGCTGCCCGTTGAGGGTGACCTCGATCAGCCGCTCGGCGGCGATGTCGATGGCCGTCTCGGTGCCGTGGCACAGGAAGGTGACCTCGGTCCGGGAGCGGAAGGTGCCTTCGCCCGGCCCGCCGTCGCCGTCGGTCAGATCCAGCTGGATGTCGTAATGCGCCACCTCCACGGTGGCGGCCCGCTCGACGGCCTCCGTCTGCGTGATGTTGCGAATCGCGGCCACGTCGCCTCCCCCGTCCGGTTGCTCCCAACCTAGTTGATCGGCCGCGATCATGGGAGGGCCCCGCGCCTCGTCGAAGCGCGGGGCCCAGCGGCGACGCCGTTACGAGGTGAAGGCCTTCACCTCCAGCAAGCCGAGCGACGCACTGCCGGTCGAGGTCAGCACGACGCGTAGGCGGGTGGTCGAGACTCCGGTGAAGGTGACCGTGTTGTACGCGTTTTTGGTGAGCGTGTACGCGCTCGGCCCCGGCACGTCCACGTACGCCGAACCGTTCCAGTACTGCAGCTTCCACGCCGACGGCATGTCGATGCCCTGATCGTCGTCGAAGAAGTAGACCTGGGCGCGGCTGACCGACTGGGCGGCCGGCCACTGGAGTTCGGCCCACTGCGTACCGGTCTCGGGCCAGGTGCCCCATCGGTTGCCCTGGTTGGTGCCGCCGTAGTTCGAACTGGTCGGCTCGTCCCCGTTGTTGACGGCCGCACAGCTTTCCCAAGACGACGTGTAACTGCACACGGGGGTTGCCGACAAGGCGAGGTTGGAATTCGGCGGCGGCTGCGTACCACCGCGGTTGAAGATCTTGATCTCGGTGAGGCCCGTCTTGGCGCCGGACGCGTTCGTCGCCAGTACGCGTACCCGTTGGGCACTGATGGCCGGGAAGGTCACCAGGTTGTAGTTGGCGCGGGGAGCGCCCGGCGACTTGGCCTGGCTGGGGACGCTGACCCAGGCGGACCCGTTGTAGTACTGGATGTCGTAGGACGACGGCGCGCGATAGGTCGACGAAGCCGGTCTGCTGTCTTTGAAGTAGAGCCGGACCTCGTTGAGCGTGCGCGCGGTGCCGAAGTTGACCTCGTACCAGTCCTGGCTGTTCGGCGAGCCGCCCGCGCCCCAGAAGGGCTCGTTGATCGGGAAGCCGTCGACGGCGGCCGAGGTGCTGGTGCCGGAGCCGTTGTAGGAGGCGCTGACCGTCGCGCCGCTGGCGAGGTTGGTCAGGGCCGGGAGGGTGGTGTCGACGCCGGCCTTGGCCAGCTCGTCGAGCACCCGGGCGTCGCTCTGGACGACCTGGTTGGGGGCCTGGAGCGACGAGTAGGAGGTGTTGTAGCCGACGCTGCCGGAGGTGGTGACCGCGCCGGTCGCCGGGTCCCAGGTGAAGGGGACCAGCGAGTTGACGGTGGCGACCCGCGAGCCGTTGATGAAGATCGAGTAGCCCTCGGGTACGCCGGGGTACCGCACCACGCCGTCGGCCGGGTCGTCCCAGACGATGCTCAGGTCGGCGTTGCGGTAGCGGATGTTGTTGACGGTGAAGTAGCTCCAGCCGATGTTGATCGGCGACAGCTCGACCTTGGCGTCGTTGCGCGGCCGCAGCCCGGCGACGTCCTCGATCATCGTCCAGTTGCCGCTGCCCAGGATGTTGTGGTGGATCCAGGAGCGGTAGGTGATCGACGAACCGTTCCAGTTCGCCCAGAACTCGTTGGCGTCCGGGTACGCCGTGTTGCCGTTGACGTATTGGGCGTACGTGTTCCAGTACAGGAGCTTCTTGTACCAGTCAGCGGTGATCCACGAGTTCGGGTAGTTGCGCAGCACCGAGCTGATCAGCCGGAACTGGACGGTCGAGTTGATGGTGGAGAAGTTGTTGCTGCCCGTGCCCGCAGCCGCCTTGTCGGCCTGGTTCGCGGTGTAGAACGGGAAGATCGGGTACTGGTTCGGGTCGTCGAACAGCCGCAGCGCCTGCTTGTAGGTGGTCGTGTTCGGGATCGCGCCGACCGCGAACGGGTAGTAGATGTTGATCTCCTTCCAGGGGTTGAACGCCCCGTCGGAGACCATCCGGTTCTCGAACAGGTTGTGGCTGGGGTTCCACAACACGTTCACGATCGCGTTGCCGATGTCGGCGGCGAGCTGGCGCATCTCGGCCGCCTTGGCGGTGTTGCCGGCCGCCTCGTACGCCTGCGCCGCGGCGAGCGCCCCGCTGTACTGATACGCCGCCTCACCCCGGTCCATCCGGCCGGAGCGCCAGTCGAACGACACCGCGTCGGCGTCGTTGCCCGTCAGCGCGCCCCAGTCGTACTCGATGAGCTTGTTGTTGTTGGTGTCGTAGTAGGACAGCTGGCCCTTGACGTCGCCCTCGGCGTACTTGGCGAGGTTCGCCGCGATCGCCGGCTGGCCGCCGTGGATCTGGTAACTCTTCCAGGCAGCCTCGGCGATGTACTGGGTGTAGCTGTTGGACCAGTTCTCCGGGTCACCCGGATTGTCGACGAACCGGCCGCTCTTGCTGACCTGCCCGGCCGACAGCCAATCCCCGTACGCGTACAGGGGTGTGCGGAGGTACTTCAGGTCGTCGATGTGCATCGGCTGGGTCAGCACGATCGCGTTGTTGTAGCCGAGCGCGCCCTCGACGGAGATCGGGAACTGATAGGTCTGCCCCGGGATGTCCGCGTCGAGGTTGTTGAAGCGCATCAACCACCAGCGGTAGTAGTAGTTCTTCTTCAGCGCCGGTTCGGGCGAGTCGAAGTACGGGATGTTGTCCGCCCACCACTTGTTGTACGCCCGCACGTGGGTGGCGAACGCGGTGGCGTTGGAGTACCCGGCGTACGCGGTGTACTCCGACGACGACTCGGGGATCTCGTTGGCGATGAACCCCATGACGACCTTCGCCGTGGCGGTGGCCCCGGCTCCGATCGTGATCGAGCGGTTCAACCCTCCACTAGAGACGGTGAACCCGTCGCCGGTCAGCTTCGTGGTCAGGTTCGTCAGGCTGTTCTTGACCCCGGTCGAACCGGTGAGCTCGCTCCCGCTGCCGCTCGTGGCGTACGGGGAGACCGCTCGCAGGGTCAGCGTCGTGGACGCCGATCCGGAGTTGGTGATCGACAGGTTCGTCACCGCGACGTTGTTGTTGGTGATGAACTTCTGCTGGGTGATCGTGATCGAGCCGCTGGTGAAGACGTTCTTCGAGTACGAAGGGGCCTGCCAGCGCTGTGACGGCTGCTCCGAGAACGTCCCCGGGCTCGCCGTGATCGTGTACGCGTTGTTGTCGCTGATGCTCTCCCAGTACGCGACGTGCCCGGCGAAGCCCATCGTGCCCGGGGTGTACGTCTTCATGAACAGGGCCCGGCCCCGCGTCATGAGGATCGCGCCGTCGGCGTCGGCCGGGTCGCTGCCGCCGCTGCGCGACAGCAGCCGATCCATCCAGAAGTCGGTGCCGCCGCTCTCCGCGTTGTAGATCGCCTGCATCATGTTGCCGGTGGTGTAACCGACCGGGGCGGCCGGGATCGCCGGTCCGGTGAAGGTCGGCAGTCCGATGGTCTGGGCGGCGTAGCTCGGCGTGGCCTGCGCGGTGAGCAGCGCCGCGCCTAGCGTCGCTACTGTTAATGCCGCGACGCGGCGCCGGAAGGTGGTGCCGGTGGAGCCCATGCGCGTCACCTCCTGATGACGTCGTTGGTGGGGGTTGTCGTGCGTGGATGACCGGCGGGCGGCGGCGGGATGCCGGGTACATCCCGCCACCGCCCGCCGGGGCTCAGGTGCCCGACGTGTACAGCGCGGCGATCTCGCTCGCGCTCAGGGCACGGCTGTAGAGGCGCAGTCCGTCGACCGCGCCGTCGAGGTACGGGTCGGCGTACTGCGAGCGGCCGATCCGGTTGGCGGTGGTGCTGCCCAGACTCGCCGGGGTCAGGGTCAGCCCCGTGCTGCGGGCGACTTCCGCGCCGTTGACGTAGAGGATGCCGACGGATCCGTTGAGCGTCACCGCGACGTGCGTCCAGGCACCGGTGGGCAGTGCGGCGGGCGCGTTGATGCGCTGCTCGCCGCCGGAACCACTCGTCGTGATGGCGAACCGGGCGGTGCCGGAGCTGCTGCGCGGAGTCAGGAACATGTTGACCGACGTGCTGCTGCCGAAGTCGAACAGCCGGGACCAGGTCGTCAGCGTGTCGATGCGGACCCAGGTCGCGATCGTCGCGGCGGCCGCACCGGCGAGGATGCCGGAGGGCAGCGTGACATGGCCGGTCGAGCCGTTGAGATCCACCGCGTTGCCGCTGCGCCCGGCCACCCAGGCGGTGCCGCCGGACAGCGTCGCCGTCTTGCCGTTGCCGGTCGCGTCGGCCGCCGAGGTGCCGCTGGTCTCGTCGAACTTGTACCAGGCCACGAACTCGGGCAACGGCTGCGTCGAGCTGACGTTCCAGTACACGGTGTACCGCTGGTGGTGCATCTTGTAGAACGGCAGCAGCGTTACCGTGCCGGTGCTCGCGGTCGCCATGTACTGCAACGGCGTCGAGGTCGCGGTGATGGTCGACGGGTTCAGCGTCGGCAGCGCCGACAGGTTGCTGGTGCCGTAAGCGCCCGCGAGCACGATCGGCCCGATCTTCACCGCCTGCGTGGTCGCGCTGTCCGGCGCGGCCGACCGGGTCAAGGCCATCGGCATCGTCATCGCCACGACGTCGCCGGTGGTCCAGGCCCGCGTGATGACGACCTGGGTTCCGGGGGTGGCCGCGACCGCGGTTCCGTTCAAGGTCACCGTCGCTCCGGTCGCCCATGAGGGTACGCGCAGCTTCAGCGTGAAGGAGGCGTCCCCGGTGACGGTCAGGCGCGTCGTGTTGGACTCCGGGAAGGTGGTGTCCTGGCGGATCGTCACGCCCTTCGCGGCCCAGTTCACAGTGGACGCAACGAACAGGTTGACGAAGATGGTGTTCGCGTTGTCGTGGAAGTAGATCGTGTCGGCGAACTTCGTGTGCGTCTCCATGCCGGTGCCGTGGTCGCACGTGAAGTCGTTGTAGTCGTTGCTGTAGGTCTTGATGCCGCCGGCGCGCAACGGCGTGTAGTAGGTGACGAAGCCGTGCGCGGAGTCGGGGTCCTGCTCGCCGAGCATCTGGTTCCACAGCGTCCGCTCGTAGTACTCGAGGTAGTCCAGCCGCGCCGGGTTGGTGAAGTACAGCTGCCGGGTCAGCTTGAGCATGTTGTAGGAGTTGCAGACCTCGCAGGTGGAGTCGGAGAGCTGGCCGGCGATCCGGTCCGGGGCCTTGAAGTACTCGCCGTCGGAGTTGCCGCCGATGACGTAGGTGTGGTGGCCGACCACGATGTCCCAGAAGTTGACCGCGATGTCGCGGTACCGGGTCGTGCCGGTCGCGTGGTACTCGCGGATCGCGCCGATCGCCTTCGGGATCTGCGTGTTGGCGTGATAGCCGTTGAGCGCGTCGGTGTTGCTCGCCAGCGGGTCGAAGATCTCCGCGTGGTCGAAGTACTGGGCGGTCGTCAGATGGTTGGCGTCGCCGGTGACCTGATACAGGTTGGCCAGCACCTCGTTCATGCCGCCGAACTCGGTGTCTAGCATGTTCTGCCGCTGGGTCTGGGTGAGCCGGTCCATCCGGAACTTCACCCAGGCCGCCATCGCGGTGAGCACCGTCAGCGCTTGCGCGTTGCCGGCCAGCAGGTGCATGTCCAACAGCCCGGCCATGATCTTGTGCAAGGTGTAGTAGGGCGCCCACACGGACTGCCGGGCCTCGACGCGGTCGATGAAGCTCTCGGGGTACGCCGACAGGAAGCCGGTGTTGAAGCCGGCCGTCGTGGCCCGCGCCTGGCATTGGGCGAGTACGCCGACGATGTAGTCGCCCTTGGTCTTGAACGCCGAGTCACCGGTGTTGGCGTACGACTGGGCGAGTCCGGTCAGCAGATGACCGGTGGAGTGGCCGCGCAGCTCGGTCGTCGGCGACTCCCAGCCGCCGCACGCGGTGGCGGTCGAGGAGAGCCCGTAGTTGAGCCGGAAGGTGTGCAGCAATCGGTCGGCGTCCACGAACTTCAGGTACGCCTGCGTACGGCCCTGGTTGTTCAAGAAGGGGCCGGCGAGCAGGGTGACGGCCGACAGCGGGAACGCGTACGCGGAGACGCCGGTGTCGGGCCGGGCCGCGTACGCCGCATCCCCGGAGAACAGGGGTGCCGTGGTCGCGGCGACACCGGCCGCGACGCCGGTGGCGAGCAGGGTACGCCGGGTGACGGGGGAGTCGTGCATGTGCCTCACCTTTCGTTGGGCGAAACGACGAGGGATTTCCGTTGCCGTGGCGCACCCGGAACGCCACGGCATCGGGCGGGGTCAGCCTTTCAACGCGCCAGAGGCGAACCCGCGGACGTAGCTGCGTTGCATGAACGCGAACAACAACAGGCAGGGGACGGCCATGAAGACCACTCCCGCCTCCAGCGCCGCGTAGTCGATGGAACCGTGACTGGCGGTACGCATGTTGACCACCGCCAGCGTGGTGGTGAACTTGTCGGTCGAGTTGAGCAGGATCAGCGGGGCGAAGAATTCGTTCCACGAGGCGAGGAAGGCGAACAGGCCGACGGTGATGAGCCCGGGGCGTACCGCCGGGAGCATGATGCGCAGCAGCGTGGAGAAGCTGTTGCAGCCGTCGACCTGCGCCGACTCCTCGAGTTCCCGGGGCACCGCCTCGAACGAGTTGCGCATCATGAACAGCGAGAACGGCAGCTGGAACATGATGAGCACCAGGCTCAGCCCGATCAGGCTGTCCTGCAGGCCCAGCCAGCCGAGCAGCACGTAGAGCGCGATCAGGATCGTCGCGTACGGCACCATCAGGATCGCCAGCGTGAGCAGGAACAGCGCGTCCCGGCCGGGAAAGCGGAACCGGCCGAAGGCGTACCCGCCGAGCGTGGCGACGACCAGCGTGCCCCCGACGGTGAGCGCGCTGACCGTGAAGCTGTTGACCACGTGATGCAGGCGGATGCCATTGTCGGAGGTGAACAGCCGGTCGTAGTTCTCGAGGCCGAAGCCGCTGTTGGTGCGCAGCGACGCGTAGCCGCTCCACAGCAGCGGGAACAGGAAGAGGATCGCGAGCGCGCCGCCCGTCACGCCGTACCCGGCTTTACCCCAGATCTTCATGGGTCAGCCCCCTCAGTGAGAACGCCGGCGCAGGACGCCGAGCTGGACGACGTTGACGATGACGAGGACCGCGAGCAGGGCGACCGACAGCGCGGCGGCCGATCCGAGATCGAGCCGGATGAACGCCTCCCGGTAGATCACCATCACCAGCGAGGTGGTGCTGTTGTCGGGGCCGCCCCGGGTGAGGATCCAGAACTGGTCGAAGGCGAGGATCGAACCGGTGATCATCAGCGTCAGGACCAGGGCGATCGTCGGCCGCAGGAGAGGCAGCGTGATGCGCCGGAAGGTCTGCCAGCGGCTGGCCCCGTCGATGCGCGCGGCCTCGTAGACCTCCAGCGGGATTGCCTGGAGACCGGTGAGCATGATCAGCATGTTGAAGCCGGCGAACCGCCACAGCACCAGCACGACCGTCGAGCCGAGCGCGGAGTTCGCGCTGCCGGACGTCCAGGAGACGTAGCCGTCGACGAGCCCGACCGCCCGCAACGCGTCGCTCACCGGGCCGACCTCGTCGGAGAGCAGACCGAGGAAGAGCAGCGACGCGCTGGCGAACCCGACCGCCATGGGCAGGAAGAACGCGGTACGCAGAAAGCCCACCCCGCGACGGCGGTTCTGCACCAGCAGCGCCAGGCCGAGGGCCAGCGAGAAGAGCAGGACCGTCATGATCACGGTGTACTTCAGGGTGAACCAGACAGCCGAGCCGACGAGCTGGTTGTCGCCGATGCCGGCGTAGTTGTCGGGCAGGTTGAACGTCGGCTGGCCCAGCAGCGGCCACTTGTGCAGCGACATCCACACGACGAGCAGCAGTGGCGTCACGAAGAACAGCCCGACCATGACCGCCGTGGGGGCGGCGTACGCGGCGCCGATCAGGCTCCGCGTGCGGGTCCGGCGGTTGGTGGGAGCGCGGCGCGGCGCCGGTCCCTGTGCCGGCGGCGCCGGGCGCTGCATCGTCATGGACATCAGTTCTCCGCTACTCGGCTCGGGACCCGGCCGTCCGGTGTGGACGGCCGGGCCGGACTGGTCAGCCTTGCTGAAGCGACTTGGTGATCGCGGCGTTTCCGTCGGCGAGCGAGGAGGCCGCGTCGCCGAACATCGCCCCGCGTACCGTTTGCAGCCACGGGCTCTGCGGGTCGTTGAACGAGGCGTTGAAGTTCTTCGCGTACGGCGTCTTGCCCTTCGCGACGAGGCTGTTGATCGTCACGATGCGCGGGTCGGCCGAGGAGTACTTGTTCGAGGCGAGGTCGGTGCGGATCGGGACGCCCTTGTTCTTGGCGATCACCTCGACCTGGGCGGCCTCGGACATCGTCCAGTTCAGGAAGTCCCAGGCCTGCGCCTGCTTGGTGCTGGTCGCGCCGATGCCGATCGAGTCGCCGCCGATGAAGGTGGACTCGCCGCCGTCGAGGCCGGTGATCGGGGCGACGCCCATCTTCACGCCCTTCTCCTCGATCATGCCGAGCCACACCGACGGCCCGGGTGCGATACCGATCTTGCCGCTCTGGAGCGCGCCGAGCCAGGTCGGACCGGCCTCGTCCTTGGACGCCGGCGCGGCCACGCCCTCGTCGTAGAGCGAACGGTAGAGGGCGAAGACGTCCGCCATCTCCTTCGAGTCGATCTTCGCGGCGGTGCCCTTGTCGTCGAGCACGTTGCCGCCGGACGCCCAGACCGACGGCCAGAAGGTGAACTCGACGCACCCGCCGCAGTTCCCGCCGAAGTAGGTGCCGTTGACGTCCCCGCCCAGCTTGTCGATCTTCCGAGCCTGCTCGGCGAACTCCTTCAGAGTCGTCGGCGGCTTCTCCGGGTCGAGCCCGGCCTTGGCGTACAGGTCCTTGTTGTAGAGCATGACCGACATGTCGACGGTGTGCGGCACGGCGTAGGTCTTGCCTTCCCAGGTGCCGGCGCGGACGTGGCCGGGGGAGACCTTGTCCTTCACCCCGCTGGCGTTGAACCGGTCGGTGATGTCGGCCCACAGCCCCTGCGAGGCGTACTGCGGCGCGAAGACGACGTCGGTGGCGAACAGGTCGGGCAGCGCCTTGGCGCCGGCCGCCGAGGCCAGCTTCGCCGGGTACTCCTCGTTCGGGTACGCCGTCACGGTCACCTTGTTCTTGTGACCGGCGTTGTACGCGTCGGCGTACGCCTTGGACACCGACTCGGTGGCGGCCCGCGTCCACAGCGTCAGCTGTGCGCCGTCGTCGACGCCGGCGGTGGAGTCCCCGCCGGTCGCCTTGTCATCGCTGCACGCCCCGAGGACGGCGGTCAGCAGGACCGCGACCGCCACGGCGGCCGGGGCTCTCAATGATCTCACGATCTCTCCTTCGATTCGGGATACAGCGGCTCGGGCGGCCGGGGTCGGTCAGGTCTTGGGCAGCCAGATCCGCATCGTGGCCGGTCCCTGGCGGCCCCAGCGGTGATAGGGAATCAGTCGCAGCGTCGTCGGGGTCCGGGCTCCGCCCGCCGCCGCGTCGCCGTAGGGCCACGCGGCGGGAGCGGTCTGTTCGAGCACGGCGGAGACGGAGACCGTGCTCTGCTCGGGGTTCTTCTCGTGCTCCGCCGGGGAGACGGCGGCGTAGTCCGCCGGGAGAACGGCGGTGTCGACCCGCACCCGGTCCAGGTCGAGCTGCGCGTCGAGCGACTCGGCGCACAGGACGATCGGGCCGCGTTCGACCGCGACACAGTCGCGCACGGCGTCGATGCGAGGGTCGGGGTGCGTGAACCGGGGGTGGATCGGCAGCCAGAGGACGATCTCGTCGCCCGCCCGGAACTGCCGCCGGACGACCACGCGGCCTACTGAACCGACAGCATCGCCCGATACGGGCTGCGGAACTCCGTTGACCGTGAGGGTGGCCCCGCTACCGGCCCAGTTCGGCAGCCGCAGGCCCACCCCCCATTCGCCGCCGGAGGTCTCGGTGACCCGGATCCGGACGCCCCCGCTGTCCGGGTACGCGGTCGTCACCGAGAGTCCCACCGGCCGCCCGTCGGCCAACCGCGTACGCACCTCGGCGTCGCCGTATTGCAGGAGGTGCACTTCGTCGTCGGTGGCCGCGGCGAAGTACGCCGACAGGCTGGCGATCAGCCGCGCGGTGTTGCCGAGGCAGCAGGACACCTCGAACCAGGGCGCGCGGGGACCGCCGCCGAAGCCGAGTTGTTCCTGGTCGTCCGGCACCACCGCGGTCGGCGTACGCTGATGCAGCGTGTTGGCGTAGAAGAAGGACCGGCCGTCGTCGCCCAGCGAGGTCGCGACCACGTTGTACAGCACGCGTTCGATGACGTCGGCGTACCGGGACCGGCCGGTGGCGAGCAGCAGCCGCCAGGCGAGCATGACGGTGGCGACGCCGGCGCAGGTCTCGGAGTAGGCGCGGTCCGACGGCAGGACGAAGTCGTCGCCGAAGGCCTCGTCTTCGTGCCGCGAGCCCATGCCGCCCGTCAGATACGTACGCCGGGCCAGCGTGTGGTCGAACTGCTCGATGATCGCGCCCAGCAGGTCGTCGTCGCCGGTCTCGACCGCCACGTCCACCGCGCCGGCGGCGAGGTAGAGCGCGCGGACGGCGTGACCGCGGAAGGTGTGCGCCTGCCGGATCGGCACGTCGTCGCTGAAGTAGGACCAGCCGAACTGATGCGGCGGCAGGCTGCGGTGGCCCCGGCGGCGCAGGAACAACGCAGCCTGGTCCAGGTATCGCTGCTCGCTGGTGACCCGGGCGAGCTCGGCCAGGGCCGGCTCGATCTCGGGGTGTCCACACACGACGGCCGGACCGTCCGGGCCGAAGGTCTCGCAGACGTGGTCGGCGGCCCGCTGAGCGACGGTCAGCAGATCGTCCCCGCCGGTCGTACGCGTCCGCGCCACGGCCGCCTGCAGGAGGTGCCCGGTGCAGTAGAGCTCGTGCCCCCAGGACAGGTCGCTGTAGCGGGCGCGCTGCCCGGGGCCGCCGAACGCGGTGTGCAGGTAGCCGTCGGCGGCCTGAGCCCCCGCGAACAAGGTCGTCAGCTCGGCGATCTCGCGGTCGCGGCCGGGCGTCGGCTGCCGTCCGTTCTCCCAGGACATCGCCTCGACGAGCTTGTACACCTCGGAGTCGGTGAACTCCCGGCCCCGGCGGTCGGCGTTGGCGTCCCCGTCGCGCAGGAACGATCCCGTCCAGCCGAGCTTGTCCATCCACACTCGACCGTGGTCGAGCGTCGCACTGCCGATCAGGTGCTGCCGCCGGCTCCAGAAGCCCCCGGTGATCCGCACCTCGGCCAGGCCGAGCGGGCGCAGCGCGCCGCGTGACGGCACGACAGGCCGCCCTCCCGTGAGGTCGGCGGGGCGGGCCGTCACCGTCATCGTGGCCTCCTTGGCGTCTTCGGCGGTCAGGTGTGTAGGACACGATGCGCGCCGAAAACCTTTTCGGCAATACGTCCCCCGCGTTACGAACTGATAACGGCACATCGAGCGATCACAGGGATTGACAACGTCGTTACGCTGACCGCAACGTCGAAATCAATTCGAAAGGCTTTCGATGGGCAGACGGCGGTCGCAACAGGTGACCCTCACCGACGTGGCGCAGCTGGCGGGCGTCTCGGTCGCCACCGCATCCAAGGCGCTCAACGCCAAGGGCGAAGTCGCGCCGGACACGAGGCAACGCGTACTGCAGGCCGCCGAGCAGTTGGCGTTCCAGCCGAACGTGCTGGCGCGCGGGCTGATCTCGGGGCGTACGCGGACCATCGGACTGCTCACCGACGAGCTCGCCGGCCGGTTCTCCATCCCCATCCTGCTGGGCGCGGAGAACGCCCTCGGCAACGAACAGATGTCGGTGCTGCTCTGCGACGCCCGCGGCGATGCCATCCGCCGCCGGCACTACATCCGTACGCTGGTCGCACGCCAGGTCGACGGGTTCATCGTGGTCGGCGACAGCAACGACGTGACCCCGTCGCTGGGCCGGGAGATCCCGGTCCCGGTCGTGTACGTCTACGGCCAGTCGACCGATCCCGACGACCTGTCGCTGCTGGCCGACGACGAGGGCGGCGCGCGCCTGGTCGTGGAGCACCTGATCGCCCAGCGCCGCCGCCGCATCGGGCACATCACGGGACCGGAGACCTACCGCGCCGCCCGGGACCGGGTGACCGGCGCCCGGGCCGTGCTCGCCGAGCACGGTCTGAGTCTGGTGGGCGGCGAGCCGCTCTACGGCGAGTGGTCCCAGCGCTGGGGTCGGCACGCCACCCGGCAATTGCTGACCGCGCATCCGGAGACCGACGCCTTGTTCTGCGGCAACGACCAGATCGCCGTGGGCGCTCTGCAAGTGCTGCAGGAGATGGACCGCCGCGTTCCGGACGACGTCGCCGTGGTCGGCTACGACAACTGGGAGGTCCTGGCGGCCGACTGCCGGCCGCCGTTGACCACAGTGGACTTGAATCTGGAACAGCTCGGCGCGACCGCCGTCCGGCATCTGTTCGCCGCCCTCGACGGCAAGCCGACCACCGGGGTGCTCCGGCAGCCCTGCCGTCTCGTCGTACGCGAGTCGACCGGTCCCGCGCCGGCCTGATCTAGATCGCGGAAATCATGACCACGATGAATTTCAGGGTTTCCCGGAGCCAGCCGGGCGTGTCCGGCGAGCCGATGATGGAGGCGACGGCGAGCCCCGCTGTAGTCCACACGGGTATGAAGGTCAGCTCTGCGGCGCCTCTGAGGCGCAGGTACCGAGGGTCCTTTTCGCCGAGCTCCTTACGCCGGCGCGAGGTGACGCGGCAGAGCTGGATGAACCCGAGGACGACGACCAGTGCGAAACAGCGTAGATCCGGTTTGCCGAGCAGTTTCCACAACGAGTAGGGGAAGGCCATCACAATCGCGAGGAGCAGCAGGTACAACAGCCCGTAGAGGCCGCGGGCCAGCACCGAGTACACGCCGTGGCCGCTCTGGTACTCGACCTCGTCTGCCGCCTCCGGTAGAAGGATCATGACGGGAAGCATCAGGAACTGCATCGCGAGGAAGGCGACCGCGACGTCGATCCGCAGGAGGCCGAAGGCGGCCAGGGCCAAGGCGACCGCCGCCGCCGCGACCAGGTTCGCAGCGAGTTCGATGGAGATGGTCCGGGCGAGCCGCGCGGTGCGATCCGCGTGCCGTCGGGAGGCCCGGACGTCGACCGTCACCAAGACGGCCAGTGCGGCGGCCGGAAGAAGCACGCCCGCCACCGCCGCGACGGTTATCGGCAGGCTGCTCGCCACCGAGCCGTCCGCCACGGCGATCAGCCACGAACCGCTCAGCACGACGACGGTGCTCAGTAGATTGACGCCGACGTCGCGAGCGAACTTGAACCAGATCAGCAGGGGGAGCGCCAAGATCAGCGCGGCCGCGATGACCATCTCCGGACCCGGCCCGATTCGGCCGGTGACCAGCAGGAGCAGCCAGACCAAGGCGGCGGCGAACAGGTTCGCGACGACGTTGACGCCGAGGTCGCGCAGCTTGCCCAGCAGAGGGTCGCTCTCCCACCAGGTGATGAGGACGGCCGCCCCGATGGCGCTGACGACGGCGACCGTCACTGCGATGGCGGCGATGCCGGTGGAACGGGGAAGGTGTGCCAGTCCACGATCGGCGGCGATCAGCCAGCCGCCGACGAGCATGGCGAGGGTGCCCGACGCGTTGAGGACCACGTCGCGAGTCAGTGGTGCTCCGTCAGCGCGGAGCCGTTGCAGTACGCCGGATGCCACGCGTTAAGAGATGCCATGCCGAGTGGCTTCACGTCTAGTCGGTTCGTACGCCGGGGCGGCCGCGATATCGGTATCGATACCGATCTGTCGACAGCACTTGAAGTTGTCGAAAGCTTGTGGCAATGTCGTCGATACGTTCAATGTGAACGTTAACATCCATGGCCGTGGGTCGCCCACGAAGCGGCCGCAGCCCCGTCCCCCTCCGCACGAACATCCACGGCGGGATCGATCCACTGTGACCGGTCCCGGGCGCCCGATCCGCCCAGATCGACGCCCGAACCCTCAAGGAGCACCCATGGGACTCCATGCTGCCCGCAGCACCTTCGGCAAGCCCCGTGCTTCCCGGAGAACCCGCTTGATCGCGATCTCGTCGGCCGCCGCTGGACTGGCCGTTCTCGCCGCCGCCGTCTTCGGCCCCGGCCTCGCCCAGGCGGCCAGCACCCTCGGCGCCCAGGCGGCGCAGTCCGGCCGCTACTTCGGCACCGCCGTCGCAGCTTTCAAGCTCAGCGACACGACCTACTCGTCCATCCTCGACCGCGAGTTCAACATGATCACGCCGGAGAACGAGATGAAGTGGGACGCCACCGAGCCGTCCCGCGGAAACTTCAGCTTCGGCTCGGCGGATCAGATCGTCAATCACGCCTTGTCGCACAACCAGCGCATGCGCGGTCACACCACGGTGTGGCATCAGCAACTGCCGTCCTGGGTCAGCTCGATCACCGACGCCAACACCCTGCGTAGCGTGATGAAC
The DNA here is from genome assembly GCF_013362815.1 of Hamadaea sp. GTDB lineage: Bacteria > Actinomycetota > Actinomycetes > Mycobacteriales > Micromonosporaceae > Hamadaea. The sequence continues at coordinate 125,384 of NZ_JABFVK010000013.1, forward strand.
AACCACATCACGACGGTGATGACCCACTTCAAGGGCAAGATCTACGCCTGGGACGTCGTCAACGAGGCGTTCGCCGACGGGTCGACGCAGCACCGCAGCTCGGTGTTCCAGAACCTCCTCGGCAACGGGTTCATCGAGGAGGCGTTCCGCACCGCCCGGGCGGCCGATCCGGCCGCCAAGCTCTGCTACAACGACTACAACATCGAGAACTGGTCCGACGCCAAGACTCAAGGCGTCTACTCGATGGTGCGCGACTTCAAGTCGCGGGGCGTACCGATCGACTGCGTCGGCTTCCAGAGCCACTTCGGCACCGGCGGACCGCCGTCGAGTTTCCAGACGACGCTGTCGAACTTCGCCGCGCTCGGGGTGGACGTGCAGCTCACCGAGCTGGACATCGCCGGAGCCTCCGCAACCGCATACGCGAACACCGTCAAGGCCTGCATGAACGTGTCCCGCTGCACGGGGATCACGGTGTGGGGCATCCGGGACAGCGACTCCTGGCGTACCGGGCAGAACCCGCTGCTGTTCGACAACAACGGGAACAAGAAGGCGGCCTACGACGCGGTCCTCACCGCGCTGGGCAGCGGTACGTCCACCAGTCCCTCCGCTTCGGCGTCGGCGAGCCGCAGTCCGAGTTCCAGCCCGAGCGCCAGCCCGAGTTCGAGCGCCAGTGCCAGCCCGAGCGCTTCGACGCCCGGACCGGGGAAGTCCTGTTCGGCGGCGTACGCCATCACGAATCAATGGCAGGGCGGCTTCCAGGCGGCCGTGACCGTGACCGCCGGATCGTCGGCGATCACCTCGTGGACCGTGACCTGGCAGTTCGCCAACGGCCAGACGGTCACCCAGTTCTGGAGCACCGACATCACCAGCAGCGGCGCGGCCGTGACCGCCCGGAACGTGAGCTACAACGGCTCGCTGGCGGCCGGCGCGAACACCCAGTTCGGTTTCCTCGGCAGCTGGAACGCGACCAATTCCGTGCCGTCCCTCAGCTGCTCTGCGGCCTGATCCCGGGTATTGACCACAAAGGACTGACATGACTTCGCTCAGACTCCCACATCGACTGATCATCGCCACCACGGCGGCCGTCACAGTGGCCGCGGCCGGAGTGGCCGTCGCGACCTCCGCATCAGCGGCGGCCGGCTGCCAGGTCGCGTACGCGATCACCAACCAGTGGCCGAGCGGCTTCGGTGCGAACGTGACGATCACCAACCTCGGCGACGCGGTGAACGGCTGGCGGCTCACCTGGTCGTTCACCGCCGGGCAGACGGTGACCCAGCTGTGGAGCGGCTCCTACACCCAGTCGGGTTCGCAGGTCACCGTGACCAACGCCGACTGGAACGGCGGCATCCCCACCAACGGCACGGCGAGCTTCGGGTTCAACGGAAGCTGGAACAACTCCAGCAACCCGGTGCCGGCGTCGTTCGCGCTCAACGGCGTCACCTGCACCGGCGGCACGAACCCGTCGCCGACGGGGTCCGGTACGCCGACCTCCACCCCGACGTCGACGCCGAGCTCCAGCCCGAGTTCGAGCCCCAGCTCGAGTCCGAGTTCGACGCCGACGAGCACTCCACCGCCGACCTGCAGCCTGCCGTCGACCTACCGCTGGACCTCGACGGGTTCGCTCGCGAACCCGAAGTCGGGCTGGGTCTCGCTCAAGGACTTCACGACGGTGCCCTACAACGGCAAGCACCTGGTGTACGCGACTACGCATGACACCGGAAGCAGCTGGGGCTCGATGAACTTCAGCCTCGTCACCAACTGGTCGGACCTGGCTACGGCCAGCCAGAACGGGATGTCCTCGGGCACCGTCGCGCCGACGCTGTTCTACTTCGCCCCCAAGAACATCTGGGTGCTCACCTACCAGTGGGGTGCGACGGCCTTCTCCTATCGGACGTCGAGCGATCCCACCAACGCCAACGGCTGGTCAGCGGCGCAGCCGCTCTTCTCGGGAAGCATCACCGGATCGGGCACCGGGCCGATCGACCAGACGCTCATCGCCGACGACACCACGATGTACCTGTTCTTCGCCGGCGACAACGGCAAGATCTACCGAGCCAGCATGCCGATCGGCAACTTCCCGGGCAGCTTCGGCAGCTCGTACACGACCATCATGAGCGACACGACGGCCAACCTCTTCGAAGCGCCGCAGGTCTACAAGGTCAAGGGGCAGAACCAGTACCTCATGATCGTCGAGGCGATGGGGAACAACGGCCGGTACTTCCGCTCGTTCACGGCTACCAGCCTGGGCGGATCGTGGACGCCGCAAGCGGCCACCGAGGCCAATCCCTTCGCGGGCAAGGCGAACAGCGGCGCGACCTGGACCAACGACATCAGCCACGGCGATCTGGTCCGCAGCACCGCCGATCAGACGATGACGATCGATCCCTGCAACCTTCAGCTGCTGTACCAGGGACGGTCGCCCAGTTCCGGCGGTGACTACGGGCTGCTCCCGTATCGGCCGGGCGTCCTGACCCTTCAGCGGTAGGAGAGACCGCAATGGAACGGGGCCGCACCCCCCGAGGGTGCGGCCCCGTGACTACCGGATCAGGACAGCTTGTACACCGCCATTCCGTGCGGCTCGTTGCCTGACAGGTAGAGTCCGCCGCCAGACATCTCGGTGACCGTGTCGAGTCCGATCATGTCCTGGTTCAGGCCGATCACCTCGTCCACGCCGTCACCGTCGAGGTCGATGATCACGGCCACGCCGGTGGTGTAGGTCGCGTCGCTGATCAGTGGGCTCGGGTAGCTCGCCGGGCCGGTCAGGATCGAGACGTCCCAGCCGGTCACGTCGGATTCGTTGCCGGATACCACCAAAGACTGCCCGCCGACGCCGCGGGCGAAGCCGCCCGAGTACGGCATGGGCAGTTGGTTGCGGTGATACACCGTGCCGTCGGGCGCGACGAGGGTGAACGCCGCGTTGCGGAACTGCAGCAACCCGGCCGGGCCGGACGCCCACGCGTGATGGGTGAAGGTGCCACCGTCGGTGAACGTCTTCACCACGCCGCCGTTCCGGGCGTCCACCAGGTCGACCTGAGTCGGCCCGACGAGTGACCCAGGTGGCGCGGTCAGCCAGGTGAGCGCCACCGTACGCCCTTCGGCGAGGGTCAGCGTCGGCGCGGCGGCGACACCCTGCCAGAGCTGAGCGCCCTTGATCGTTCGGCCGTCCGCTCCGGACGGAGTGGTCGACCACCGGACGTCACCGGTGTCCGCCTTCACTGCAATCGCGCCGACCGCCGAGCTGGCGAGCTGAATGCTGTCGGCGGTGTTGTAGGTGGCGATCACCGCCCCGTCCGCGACGACCGCGTTCGAGAGGCGTACGCCGTCAGCCGGACGCTGGGTCCACAGGCGGGTGCCGTCACCGGCGTACGCCCGCAGCGCGTCGGTCGGCACGACGAGTTCGGCACCGGCCTTGCCGTCGAGGTCGGCCGTGGTGACCGTCCAGACGTAGTCCCCGCCGATCGTCGTACGCACGCCGCCGGTGCGCGGATCGAGCACCTGAGCGGCGTCCGTCGCCGCAACGACGACCTCCGGTACGCCGTCCCCGGTGACGTCGGCGAGCTGCAGCTGGTGCACCGCACCCGCAGTCACCTGCCGCCACAGCACCTTGGGGTTCTCCGCTGAAGCCGGAGAGGTGCCGAGCGAAGCGCCGTCGAGTGCGAAGACGCCCCGGGATTCGCCGCCGACGATGAGGTCGCTGACCCCGTCGCCGTTGACGTCGGTGGCCACCGCCGCCGACAGGTCACCCAGCAGCGGCGTGGTCTGCGCGACCTGACCGCCACCGGCGGCGTACCGGTAGAGCGTCTGGTTCTGCGCGATCCCCACGACCTGACCGTTTTGCGCGGTCAGCACGAGCGGCTGGCCGACGTCGCCGGTGGCGCTCCACCGCACGCCGCCGTTCGGGCCGTCCATCGCGATGATCGAGGTGAACCGGTCACCGGTCCGGTTGCTCGCGGTGCCGAGCTTCTTCGGCTCCCACTGCCCGGCGATCACCGTACGCCCGGAGGTGGTCAGGCCCAGCGAGATCGGGCCGTCACCGGCCGACGCCGTCCGCTTGACCGTCCGCGCCCACAGCTGCGTGGAGCCGTCGTCGCCGTCCACCGCTCGCGTTTGAGTGGTATTGGCGGCCATCGTTGTGTCGAAGAACGTCTCGTTGACGACGTACTCCGGTGCGGCCGATCCGGCGACGTCGGCGACCACGATGTTGGTCGGCAACGCGTTGACCCGGCTGCTGCGCAGGGTCCGAGCGCCGTTCGCCAGGTCGTAGGTGGCCAGGTCGTACTGGCCACTGACGGCGTACGCGTCTTGGGTGCCGACCAGCTGCTCTAGCGCCACCAGCCGATTGCGGCCGGCGTCCAGCCGCAGGAACCGGGCGAATGCCGGGTTGGCCACATCCCACCGGACCGCGCCGGTGGCGCTGTCGACCAGCACCGTGTGACTGACCACGGTGGCTCCGCGGTACGACTCGATCCACGCCGCCGCGACCTGACCCGGTCCGGCCGTCTCCAGCGTCGAGAAGACCGCCGTCCGCGAGCCGGTCGAGACCGTCCACTCACGATCCACGGCCATTCCGGCGGTGAACCGCCAGCCGTGCAGTTCGGTCTTCTGCGCGGCCGGAGTCTGCGTGTTCGTCCCGGCGATCACCGTCGCGACGAGTGTGCCGTCGGAGATCGCCACCTGGTAGGCGTCCGGCAGCAGAGTCGACCAGGTGGTCGCCCCGGTCTGTCCGTTCAGGACGGTCAGGAAGGTGCCGGTGTTCAGGCTCGATCCGGGCACGGTGATCGGCCGATACGGCGTCACTCCGACCTGCGCGAGGAACGCCACCTCGGGGATTCCGTCGCCGGTCAGGTCGCCTACGGCGTACGACTTGGAATCGATCGTGGAGAGCGGACCGTAACCGAGGAAGATGCGCGAGACGTTGGGCGCGACCTGCCAGGGCCGGACCGGCTTGGCCTGCCAGTCGGCGTGCATGGACATGGTGCCGCGCCGCCAGACGGTCTCGCCGGCCGCGGTCATCCGCGCGACCGAGCCGCTGCTGTGCACGACGAGCAGGTCACCGCCGGGCAGCGCGCTGGTCACCGCGGTCCCGCGCACCGTCTCGACCAGTCCGGTTGCCTTCATGCCGGTGGTCGTGGTCGCGGCCGTCGCCTCGGTCGCCGCAGAGGTCTCGGCGGTGGTCTCGGTCGCGTCCAGACGCCGGGCCGCCGCGGCCACCTCGGCCTCGCTCGGGCCGGTCGGGTCCGTCGCGTCCGTCACGGTGGTCGCGCCGAGCGGGGCGGTGAAGGTGATCGCCTGGTCGCCCTTCAGGACTACCTCGTTATACGCGTAACGCAGCCCGTCGGTGCCCGCGACGTTCTCCAGACCGATCGTCGCCCCACCACCCCGGGCGGCGGCGGACCCGCCGACCTGGTGGTACTGCAGGGTGATGTCGCCGTTCTCGGCGAACACGACCTCGGCGCTGACCCGAGTACGCCCATCGGACGCGAGCAGCGCGTCGTCCCACTCGACGACGAACCGGCGATCCCCGGTCCGCCCGAGCAGCGCGGTCTGCACCTTGGCCCGGTCGTCGATGATCAGGTCGTCCCAGAACGCCGCGATGACACCGTTCGGGTTGCCCAAGCCGGGCAGGATCGTGTTGTTGTAGTCGCCCAGCCGGGGCTCGGCGAAGTTGACGAGCCCGTTGGTCGTCACGTACGCCGTCTTCCGCTCGACGCCGTAGAAGGTCACCGGGAACGGCAGCGTGACGGCGGTGACGTCCTCGTCGCCCTTCAGCGGCAGCCGGTCGTGCGCGTCGATCCAGTCCACACGCGACGGTGTGCAGGTGTAGCCGTAGCGGTCGCTGCGGTTGGGCAGCGCGAAGTCGAGCGATGCGTCCGCGCCGACGGTCAGCGACCGCGACATGGGCGCGTTGCAGAGCACCGGCGCGGCCGGGCTCGCCACGACGTCGTACGCGCCCTCCGCCACGGCGGCGAAGGCGTACCGGCCGTCGGCGTCGGTGGTCGCCTCGTCGAGCGGGGTGTTCGCCACGCGTACGGCGGCTCCGGCGAGCGGACGGCCGAGGACGTCGTAGACCCGGCCCGACAGCGCGTGCGACGGCGCGGCGGCGAGGGCGAAGTCCCGGCGGGTCGCCGTGTTGGCGGTGATGGCGACTCCGGTGGCCTGGGCGTCCACCCGGCCGTAGAGGTGCGCCGAAACCGTGTACTCACCGGCGGGCAGGTAGATGAGATAGGAACCGTCGGCCAGCGTACGCACCGAGCGCGTGGTCCCGTTGGACGTCGCGGTGACGGTGACACCCGTCAGCGGGCTGCCCGTGGCCGGGTCGGTGACGGTGCCCGTCGCGGTGCCGACCTCCCGGCGTGGCGCGGCGGTGACCGCGGCGTACACGTCGAGGCGGCCCTCGCCGAACACGTTGTTCTTCGCGGCGGTGCCGCCACAGGTGAGGTTGGCGGTGTCGATCGCCGTCGAGTCGAGCAGCTGTTGCGTCTGCGTGAGGTCACCGACCAGCGACGGCGCAGCCGACCACAGCAACGCGATGGCGCCCGCCACATGCGGCGCGGCCATCGAGGTGCCGTTCATCGCGGTGTAGCCGTTGCCCGGGTACGCCGACCGGATGTTGGAGCCGGGGGCGGCGATGTTCGGCTTGGCCAGCCCGGCGACCGACGGGCCCCGGCTGGAGAAGCTGGAAATCGCGTTCGTCGAGGTGAACGAGCCGACGGCGTACGCGTCCGCGTTGTCACCCGGCGAGTTCGCGGTGCCACAGGCCGGCCCGCTGTTGCCGGCGGAGAACACGGGGAAGATCCCGGCCGCCCGCCACGCGGCGATCATGTCGGCGTACCAGAGGTCGTTCTGCCCGCCGCCCCACGAGTTGTTGACGATGTTCGGGGCGAGGTCGGGCCGGGGGTTGGCCCCGGTGCTGTCGGTCGGCGCGAGAATCCACTGGCCTGCGAGCAGCAGCGACGACTCCGAGCAGGAGTCGGTCTCGCAACCCTTGGCGGCGATCCACTTCGCGCCGGGTGCGACGCCGATGCCGCCCGCTCCGACCATCGTGCCCATGGTGTGGGTGCCGTGACCGGCGTTGTCGCAGGGCGCGACGGTCGGGCAGATCCCGGCCGGGTCGTACCAGTTGTAGTCGTGCGAGTAGCGGCCGCCGCCGAGCGTGCCACGGTACGCACCGGCGAGCGCCGGGTGGTCGAACTGCACGCCGGAGTCGATGCTCGCCACGACGACGCCCTCACCGGTCGTGCCGTACTCGCTCCACACCTGCGGCGCCCGGATGCGGTCGATGCCCCACTCGACGGCGGTGGTGCTCGCGGTCGCGTCCACGGCGGCGGTGTCGGGCAGCTGGAAGACCTTCTCAGCGGTGATCGACTCGACGTCGGGCCGGGCCGCGATCGCCGCGAGGACGTCCGCGTCTCCGGTCACGCGGACTTCGTCGGTGATCCAGAACGCCGTGTACTTGGCCTTCGCCTTGTCCAGCTGCTCCCGCAGTCCCTTCTGGCTGTTGTCGGCGTGCTCGGTCAGCGCCCGGTACGCCGCCTTCGCCTTGCCGGCGTGCGTACGCTCGGCCTGGGCGTCCGAGAGGTCGGCGGAACCCTTGAGGCGTACCAGGAACGTGGCCTGGCCGTCGGCGGCGAGGTCGGCCTGGACGGCCGGGTCGACGGTGGCGGTCGAGGCGGCGGCGGTCGCCGGTATGGACCCGGACGCGACCGCGCCGGCCGTCGTGAGCAGGGCTACGGCGACCGGCAACGCCCATCGCCGTAGGAGCTTTCGTGACATGAGGAGTGTCCCTTCCCGGCCGCTGGGGGGTTCGCGGCATGGTGGGACTATTCGCCCTCGGCGGGAAGATCCGCTAGGGGCTGGGATGGCCGATCCCCGCCAATGACCGGTGTCGGCCAGTTCCCTGATAGGACGGTCAGACCCAGCCCCGTCGACTGGCTTGAATGCCCGCCTGGAACCGGCTCGTCGCACTCAGCCGATCCAAGAGGCGGGTGATCCGCCGCCCGAGCGTACGCGCGCTGACGCCGAGCTGCCGGGCCATCGCCTCGTCCTTGAGTCCCGAGCCGAGCAGCGTCAGCAGCGCCCGGTCGATGTCATCGAGGTCGTCGGGCAGCCCCGAGGCGTCCGTACGCAACGGCGCAGCCCGCTCCCACAACGACTCGAACAACGCCGCCAGCGCCGAGGCGAGCAACGACGGATGCACCACGATGACGCTGTGGATGCGGCCCTCCCGCACCGACAGCGGCAGCAGCGCCCGTTCGCCGTCGACGACGATCAGCTTCAACGGAACGTCCGCCACGGTCCGGGCCTGCTCACCCGAGCGGATCGCCGCCATGATCACGTCGTACCGGCCCGGCAATTCCAACGCGGCCGTCGCGTAGATGGCCCGGTTGCGGATGTTCCGCGCGAAGGCCGACTCCTCAGCCTTCGCCGACGCGTCGTGATCCACGTACGGCGGCGCGTCCAGCACCGCCACCTCCCGAGTCGCCGACCCGACCAACTCCATCATCATGTCGACGGCCGCCCGTTCGCCGTCGACGACTTCGGCCAACCGGCTCGGCTCGCCGCGGGCGATGCCTTCGGCGTACTCGGCGGCCAGCGCGGACGCCGTCTGCAGGGCGTGCTCCAACGCCTCCTGCCGACCCCGGACCAAGGCGGCGATCCCGACTTTGGGATCGCGAGCCCGATGACCACCGTCGCCGAGTTCCACCAACTCGGCATCGATCAGCTCACCGACCAACTCGGCCAGCCGCGCTCCGGGTATCCCGACCTCCTCGGCCAACCCGCCGTCGACCGGACGACCCGGCGACCGCAGCATCGCGCGATAGACGCGTACGGCGGCCGCCGAGACACCGACCGCGTCCAGCGGCCCGTCAGAGGTGATCATCGCGACAGGCTAGCCGCTGCCAGTGGCTCGGTGGGCCCCGCTCCACCGCACCACGACGGGCGAGAGCATCGCGATCGCGACATGGAAGGCGGGCATCCCACCTGGCTTGGTGGTGTCCAGCTCCTCGCAGAACGTGAGTCGCTACCGGGACAGTCGCCAGCGCGGCACGGGGGCCTTTCCCCGGGCCGGCCTCCGCCCGAACGACTTCGAACATCTCCGAACGCCGTCCTATGTCGACACGCGGATACCCACGTGTTTCGATGCCTGAAGATCTAGGCCTGATCTCCTATGACCTCCCTCGACGTAAGGCGAAACCGTGAACATGAAGCACGTCACGTTCCTATCCGTGGTGAGCGCGATCCTCGCCGCCGGACTCGCGGCACCCGCAGTCGCCGCACCGGACAGTCACGGCATCGCTGCCGCCGGCACCCAGTGCTATCCGAACACGAAGACCTTCAAGCGGGGCACCACGCAGCGCACGGTAACGATCAACCTGTGCGTGCAACGGATCGGCTCGAGCACGTTGCGCGCCTATGCCGACATCTCCATGGGCAAGAAGTCAGGCACTCCGGACATCGTCTACGATGCCACGCTCAACGTCCGGCTCGAACACAACGACGATCCCATCGAAAGCACCGCAGACAGCATGGGCTACGAGATCAATGACGAGTCCGCTTCAGCGTGGGGCTGGATCGTCTCCACCGACGAGTTCTCTTCCACGGTGGTGGGTGGATGGTCCGCCGACGGTGTCGTCTACTACGACCTCGTCGGCGACGGTCTCGGCACACAAGCCTGGGAGCTACACGGCTCACCCACGATCTAGTAGCCAGATGACCTGGGATATCGGCGGTTGCTGCCCGATCACGGGCAGCAACCGCCCGGGTGGACTCCGTCGGCCGCGCGGGCCCGATGGACCGCGAGCCGGGAATCGGACATTTTGGTACTGGCCGTCTGTGGCAACAGGCAACGTCGGCGGTGACTGATCAGCCGCGCCTGTCGGTTGCTGGGGCGAGTCTGGCCAGCCTTTGCGGATCGGCCACTATGTCGATGTGCAAGATTCTTTCGTCGGCGGTGACGGTTAGGAGCAGGATCAATGCCAGTCGCCCGCCCGGGGCCACCTCGATTGCGGGTTCGCCGTCGATCAGCGCGATATGGGCGTAGGCGGCTTGGTGGGAGAATGCCAGCGCATGCCGTGCTACCGAGTCGGGACCGCGCACCGTTACGGGCACGTTGTTCGGTGCTGCTGTGGCGTCGGCGCGTGCGGTGACCTCCGGGTCGAGCAGGTCTAGTAGATCCTGGTAGTCGCCGTTGCGGGAGGCGGCAAGAAACGCCTCGACGACCCTGACCCGCCCGGCCAGATCGGTGTCCGACGGCGCAGGGTGGCGCACGCGGTGGCGTGCCCGGCTGGCCAGCATCTTGGTGGCCGGTATCGAGCGGTCCAGAATCTGCGCGACCTCCGCGAACGGCACCACGAACAGGTCATGCAACACGAAGGCCAGCCGCTCGGCCGGGGACAGCTTGTTCAGGACGACCATGAGGGCCTCGCCAACGGTGTCGGCCAGCGTGACTTCCTGCTCCGGACCGGGCACGTCAGCCGGCATGGCCGCGTCGAGGGAGACCTCGGCATGGGTGGCGCGTGCTCGCAGCATGTCCAGGCAGATCCGCGCGACCACGGTGGTCAGCCAGGCACGGGCATTGCGCACGTCGCCGCCATCGGCCCGGGCAAGACGCAGCCACGCCTCCTGGAGCGCGTCGTCGACGTCGCTGGCCGACCCCAATATCCGGTACGCCACCGCACGCAGATGTTCGCGGTGCGTGCTGAATTCCTCGGACAGATCCACGCGTTACCTTCCGTGCCCGGTGCCCGTCTTCCATGGTGACGCCCGACGGCCCGTCAAGGTAACAAGGAGGAACTGATGTCTGCTCTCGTATCCACGATCGAGATCGACTGCCCGCCGGACAAGGTCTTCGCCGTTGCCACCGACCCGCACCGGTATGCCGATTGGCAGCGTGACGTGGTCGGCGTACGCATGACCGGCGTGAGCACCTTCGTGACGACCCGGCGGTTCGCCGGCGCGAAGCGGGCCATGACGCAGGAGGTCACCCGCAACGAGCCGCCATGTAGCTTCGCTGTGCGGGGTGTGGACGGCCCGGTTCGGGCGCACGCTTCGATCGAAGTCGAACCGCTCGACGAGGGCACCCGATCGCGGGTGACGTTCACCCTCGATTTCGACGGTCACGGCGTCGGCACGGCGTTGATCCCTCTGGTGCGCCGGCAGGCCGCCAGGGGAGCCCCGGTCAGCTACGCCAACCTCAAGCGCCTTCTCGAACAGAGCCCATAGCCGCCACCGTAGCCATTTATGGACGCAGACCGGCGCGGCGCAGGACACGGCGTATTCTGCTAGCGCCGCCGCATCGGCCGCCTGACACGATCATGCGTGCGGGGGCCAGACGGTCACTTCCATCTTCGTTCCGCTGACGAACTTGATGAACACGATCTTCCCTGGATCGGTACGCATACAGAACCGCGCGCCCTTGTAGTACGTGGGTGCCTTCCCGCCGGTGTCATGGCCCTCGCGATTGACCAAGCCGGCGCACTGTTCCTGGGTGGGATCGGCGGTCTCGGTCCAGTCGGCGATCCGGGAGGCGCTGCTGGTGGCGATCTTGCCGCCGGCGTCGTAGGCGTCGGAGCCGTCGTCGGGGTGCACGATCGGCTCCGGCTCATGGTCGAAGTCGACGCCGTTGTTCGTGAACAACAAAGTGGTCTTCGACAGGTACGCGACTCCACCACCGGACGGCGCACTCGGACTCGGCGACGTGCCCGTGGACCCCTGCGACTGGGTGACCTGGTTGGCCGAGGCGGAGTTCCCGGCGACGGCGGGGGAGTCGTCCTTGCCCGAGCCGGCGATCTGATAGATGAAGGTACCGACGCCGACGAGGGCGGTCAGCAGGCCGGCGACGGCGGTGAGCAGACCGGGCAGCGACGTCCAGAAGGACGAGCCCTTGGCCTGCTCCGGCGGGGACGAGGGTTCTACGCTCACGAGCTTCGGACTCCCAGGACACGGCGATGTGAAGGCTATACTGGTCTAGGCCGATACCGGCCCGGGCTGATTCTGCCATGCCGATCGATCGCCCCGCCGAGGGCCGTCAGTCCACCCACGTGACGATCGGCTCCCGAGCGGCCGCCGCGGCTTGGAAGAAAGTGACGAGCAGCCGGTAGTATTCCTCCAAGTAGGACAGTGCCTCGGGCTGCCCCCAGATGTCGGGCGTCACCCCGGCAGCCGACATCTTCGCGGGCGAATAGCGCCGGGCGAGCACCTTGAACGGTGTCTTGGCCAGGAAACGGGCCGCCGTGGCCACATCGTCGACCGGGAACAGGTGCAGAAGTTCGTCCAACGGCTCGCCGCCACCGATCACGTCGACCGGCGGCCGCGTCTTGCGCAGGAGCCACCACAGGCCGTCCCACGCCTTGTCGAGGTCGATCCCGCGCGACGAGATCTCCTCGTCGAGGTCACCCAGCCGCAGGTCCGCGGCGTACGCGTGGGCTGCGCGCGGCTGGGTAGCCAGCAGCCGCCGCAGTTCGGCAAGTTCCTGTGGCCGCAGCCGTGCGTACTCCAGAACCGTGCTCACGAACCTCATCGTGCCGCAGAGCGGCATCCACCGCTCGCTTGTGGCACGAAGCTGATCCCGGTCATGATCAGCGGAAGTTTCGCGGTGCCATAACCCCACGAAACCTCCGCTGATCAAGGCGCTCCATACGGCCGCAGGGCTAGGAAGCAGGCTCACCCGACGGAGCGGTGAGCGTCACCCCGAGCCCGACCGGCGTGCCGAAGTTCGGCGTACCGTCGGCGTTCCAGGAGATCTTCTGCGCCCGGGTGGACCGGTTCATGTCGCAGCCACCGGAGACGGAGCTGTTGGCGTGGTAGACGACCCAGTCTTCGGTGCCGTCGGGAGACTTGAAGAATCCGTTGTGGCCGGGACCGAAGACGCCGGCGCCGTCGTTGCGGGTGAAGATCGGGTTCGGCGACTTGATCCAGGAGGACGAGTTCAGCGGGTCGCCGCCGTTCCAGGTCAGCAGGCCGAGCTTGTAGTCCGGGGTCGAGCAGTGGCTGGCGGAGAAGACGATGAAGGTCTTGCCGCCGTGCTGGAGGACTTCCGCGCCCTCGTTGACCGCGCCGCCGACCGTCTCCCAGCTGTAGGTGGGTGTGGACAGCAGATGCCGCGTGCCTGCGGCGGTCCACGGGTTGCTCAGCTGGCGGATGAAGTTCGGCTGGGATCCGTTGTAGTAGGTGCCCAGCAGGTAGAGGTTGCCGTTGAGCTGCAGGATGCTCGGGTCGAGTTCCCAGGTGTTGTCCGAGGTCGGGTCGAGCAGGTCGGCCTTGAAGGTGTAGGGGCCCATCGGGTCGAGACCCGAGCTCTCCAGGACGTGGATACGCTGGGTGCCGAGGTCGTAAGGCTCGCGCCCGGCGACGTAGTACAGGTACCAGCGTTGCCCGTTGGGACCGTTGAGCAGATGGAACTCGGGCGCCCACATGGTGCCGGCCCCGTTGGGGTTGGTCAGGTTGAAGATGACCTGGTCGGTGGCGCTGGCCAGGCCGCGCAGGGTCGTCGCCTTGCGCATGGTGATGGTGCGGTTCCACGTTGTCGTGGCCAGGTAGTAGTACCCGTTGTAGTACTGGAGCCAGGGGTCCGGGCCTTGCGCCTTCAGCGGGTTGGCGAAAGTCCCCGGGGTGGGCGTCGTGCCGCCATTGAATCCGGCGAGCCGCCAGACCCGGCTGGTGGCGGTGCTGCACGGCAGCTGGACGAGGCCCGTGTTGGCGGCGGACGAGCCGCCGCTCGGCACGATGCACTTGCCGGAGCTGACCGAGACCACGTTGTACGTCTTGTCGGTGCCGCTTACCGTCACGGCGGTCAAGCGCCATTGCTGGTTGGTGCCGCTGTGGCAGGTCCACTGGATGATGGTGGCATTGTCCGCAGTGGACGCGCCGTAGACGTCGACGCACTTGCCGGCGTTGAGGGTGTTGATGGTGTAGCGGTCCGTGGTTCCCGACACCGGGGTGAAGGTGAAGGTCTGATTGGTGCCGGAGTTGCAGCCGTACTGCAACAGCTGCACTCCATTCGTGGCGGAGCCGTTGGGCACGTCCATGCAGTTGCCGCCGTTCTGGTTCACGGCGGAGCTGCTGAACGTCACGATCGCCTGGGCGGGCGTCGGGAATCCCAGGCACGCCAGCACCATCAACGGTACGGCGAGCAGGGACAAGCGGCGGGGACTTCGCATCGGTCCACATCCTTCGGGCGGGTAGGCGGAAGCTGACAGCCTCGCGGTGAAAGGCTGCCGAAACCGGCCGCCTACCCGGACACCGCTGTGGTCGTCCCACTATATCAGTGAATCAACTGATATCGAACTGATCTGTCGCGTTGACCATGAGGTTCGGGGCGTCGACACGCCGTCAGACGGGACCCTAGGTTCATGATCAACGGGGGGGCAACGCGGGTGGGGTCGACGCCCCGAGGGTCGGGGGATCAACGGGGGCGGGGGGAGCGGGCGGCGATGAGCCGCTGCAACAGGATGAACACGAATAGCAGGATGCCGATGACCATCTTGGTCCACCACGAGGAGAGCGTCCCCTCGAAGGTGATGATGGTCTGGATCAGCCCCAGCGACAGCACGCCGAGCATGGTGCCCCAGACGTACCCGGTGCCGCCGGTGAGCAGCGTACCGCCGATGACGACGGCCGCGATCACGGTCAGCTCCATGCCGATGGCGTGCAGGCTGTTGCCGGACGGGAGGTAGAAGGTGAACAGGACCCCGCCCAGCGCCGAGCACAGCCCGCTGATGGTGTAGACGGCGATCCGCGTACGCCCGACGGGCAGGCCCATGAGCAGCGCGGACTGCGGGTTCCCGCCGACGGCGTACGCGTCGCGCCCGAGCTTGGTGAACGCCAGCACGAGCGCGGCGATGATGACCACCGCGACCGAGATGAGCACGCTCCAGGTCACCTTCAGCGAGCCGAACTTCAGCGACGTCCCCATGTACGTCCAGAAAGGATCGTTGATGGGGATGGACGATGTGCTGATGGCGTAGCAGATGCCCCGGGCGAGGAACATCCCGGCGAGGGTCACGATGAAGGGCTGGATTTCGAAGAAGTGGATGATGCAGCCCATGCCGAAGCCGAGCGCCGCCCCGGCCAGCAGCCCGGTCAGGATCACCAGCGGCACCGGCCAGTGCGCCCGTTCGAGCAGCACCGCCGTCAGCATCGTGGTCAGGGCGACGACCGAGCCGACCGACAGGTCGATGCCGCCGGTCAGGATCACGAACGTCATCCCGACCGCGACCACGAGGATGAACGCGTTGTCGATGAAGACGTTCAGGATGATCTGCGGGTCGTTGAAACCGATGTAGCGCAACGATCCCAGGCCGTACATCAGGGCCAGCAGGCCGAGCGTCGCGAGCACCGGGATGTGCCGTTCCTGCGGCCGCCAGCGAGATCGGACGGGCATCGTGGTCATGCGGGCACCTCGATCTTGGCCGGTTCGGCCGGGGTCGTCGGGGTCGGTCGCGGGCGTCTGCCGAAGACCTTCGCTCGGAACGCGGGGGACTGGATCAGGCAGACGACGGTCACGACGACCGCCTTGAACAGCATCGTCGTCTCCGGCGGGATGCCCACGGTGTAGACGGTGGTCGACAGCGCCTGGATGATCAGCGCGCCGAGCACGGTCCCGCCCAGCGAGAACCGGCCGCCGCCGAGCGACGTCCCGCCGATCACGACCGCGAGGATCGCGTCCAGCTCGTACCACAGGCCCGCGTTGTTGCCGTCCGCGCTGTGCACGTTCGAGCTGATCATCAGGCCCGCGATGCCTGCGCACAGACCGCAGAACAGATAGACCATGACCATGATGCCGCGGGCCCGGATGCCCGCGAGCCGGCTGGCCTCCGCGTTTCCTCCGGTCGCTTCGATGAGTACGCCTAAAGCAGTGCGCCGGGCCAGGAAAGCGGTGAGGGCGATCATGACGACGGCGACGAGCACCGAGAACGGGAAGGTGGCGAGGTAACCGCCGCCGATGAGCTCATAGGGATCGCTGTTGATCGTGATGATCTGCCCGTCGGTGATGAGCTGGGCGATGCCGCGTCCGCCGACCATGAGGATCAGCGTGGCGATGATGGGCTGGATGCCGATCCCGGCGACGAGGAAGCCGTTCCACAGGCCGAGCACCAGGGACAACGCCAGCGCCAGCCCGACGGCGACCAGTACGCCGCCGACCGAGTTCTGGTCGCCGGAGTCGCTGATCACGAGACAGGCCAGCGCGCCGCTGATGGCGATGGTCGAGCCGACCGACAGGTCGATGCCCCGCGTGGCGATGACGACGGTCATCCCGAGCGAGACGACGACCAGGGGCGCGCCCAGCCGGAGGATGTCGATGAGGCTGCCGTAGAGGTGGCCGTTGCGTACCTCGATGTGCAGGAAGTTGGGCGTGAACGCCACATTGCCCAGCACGAGGACGGCGAGCACGGCGGCCGGCCAGAACAGGCGATGGGTCACGGCGGTCCGCGCCGCCGCGGTGAAGCGGGTCATGATGCGGCTCCTGATGCTGCGTCTGATCCGTGTGCGATCGTCTGCAACACGCGATCGGCGTCGAGGTCGTCGGTGTTGGCCAGCTGGGCGACGAGCCGGCGGTCCCGCAGCACCCCGACCTTGTGGCTCAACCGCAGCACCTCCTCGAGTTCGGCCGAGATGAACAGCACCGCGAGCCCGTCGCGGGACAGCCCGGCGACGAGCTTCTGGATCTCGGCCTTCGCGCCGACGTCGATGCCGCGGGTCGGCTCGTCGAGGATCAGCAGCTTGGGTTCGGTGATGAGCCAGCGGGCCAGCAGGACCTTCTGCTGATTGCCGCCGGACAGGTTGCGCACCGGCAGATCGGGATCGGCCGGCCGGATCTGCAACGCCGAGATGTACTTGGCGACCAGTTCGTCCTGTACGCGTCGCGGAATCGGGCGCGTCCATCCGCGTACCGCTTGAAGTGCAAGAACGATGTTCTCGCGGACCGTGAGCTCCTCCACGAGCCCTTCGGTGCGACGGTTCTCGGAGCAGTACGCGATCGCGTGCGCCATCGCCGCACGGGGAGTGCGCAGGGCGACCGCCTCGCCGTCGAGCAGGACCCGGCCGTGATCGGCGCGGTCGGCGCCGAACAGCAGCCGCGCGACCTCGGTACGCCCGGAGCCGAGCAGACCGGCCAGGCCGACCACCTCGCCCGGGTGAATGGTGAGGTCGAACGGTGCGATGGAGCCCTTGCGGCCGAGCTCGACGGTCTCGACGAACGGGCTGCCGGACTCCAGGGCGGACAGCTCGGGGCGCTGCTCCTCCTCCAGCTGTTCGAGGGTGGACAGCTCCTTGCCGATCATCGCGGTGACGAGGTCCACATGGGACATCTCGGCCGTCGGATACTCGCCGACGAGGCGGCCGTTGCGCAGCACCGTGATCCGGTCGGCGATCTCGTAGACCTGATCCAGGAAGTGCGTGACGAACAGGATCGCGACGCCCTCGTCCTTGAGCTCCCGCATGACGTCGAACAGCTGCTGCACCTCGGTCGCGTCGAGGCTGGAGGTGGGCTCGTCGAGGATGAGCACCTTGGCCTCGATGTCGATCGCCCGGGCGATCGCGACCATCTGCTGCACCGCCAGCGAGTACGTGCCCAGCGCGGCGGTCACGTCGATGTCCAGCCGCAGCCGCCGGAGCAGGTCCCGCGAGCGCCGCCGGATGGCCGCCCAGTCGATCCGGCCGAACCGGCGCGGCTGGCGGCCGATGAAGATGTTCTCGGCGACGGACAGGTTGGCGCAGAGGTTGATCTCCTGGTAGACCGGGCTGACCCCGGCCTGCTGCGCCTGCAACGGGCTGCCGAAGCGCACCGGGTGCCCGGCGAGCGTGATGTCGCCGGAGTCGATGCTGTACGCGCCGGTCAGCACCTTGATCAAGGTGGACTTGCCGGCGCCGTTCTCCCCCATGAGGGCGTGCACTTCACCGGGGAACAGCCGGAAGTCGACTCCGTCGAGGGCGCGTACACCCGGGAACTGCTTGCCTATCCCGGTCATGGTGAGGACCGGTTCGCTCATGTCCGCCATTCCAATCTCCGGTACGCGGGCGGGGCGTCACCGCCCCACCCGCGTAGTCCGATCAGTACTTGCGCTCCGGGAGCACGGCCTTGGCCTTGTCCTGGGTGAAGGTGGTCTCGTTGGTGACGATGCGCTTCTCGACGCTCTCGCCGGCCTTGACCTTCTTGACGAGCTCCATCAGCTGCGGGCCGAGCAACGGGCTGCACTCCGCGATGAAGTTGATCTTCCCGTCGGCCAGGGCCTGCATGCCGTCGTGGACGGCGTCGATCGTGATGATCTTGATGTCGACGCCCGGCTTCTTGCCGGCCGCCTCGATCGCCTCGATCGCGCCGAGACCCATGTCGTCGTTGTGCGCGAAGAGCACGTCGATGTCCTGGTGGGCCTTGAGGAAGGCCTCCATGACCTCCTTGCCCTTGGCGCGGGTGAAGTCACCGGTCTGCGAGGCGATGATCTTGAACTTCGGGTCCTTCGAGATGACGTCGCCGAAGCCCTTCTTGCGGTCGTTGGCCGGAGCCGAACCGGTGGTGCCCTGCAACTCGACGATGTTCACCGGGTCGTTCTTGCCCTCGTACTGCTTGGCCAGCCACTCGCCGGCGAGGGTGCCTTCCTTGATGAAGTCGGAGCCCAGGAAGGTCTGGTAGAGCGAGGTGTCCGGGGAGTCGATCGCCCGGTCGGTGAGGATGACCGGGATCTTCGCCTCCTTCGCCTCGTTGAGTACCGCGTCCCAGCCGGACTCGACCACCGGCGAGAAGGCGATGACGTCGACCTTCTGCGCGATGAACGAGCGGATCGCCTGGATCTGGTTCTCCTGCTTCTGCTGGGCGTCGGAGAACTTCAGGTCGATCCCCGCGGCGGTCGCCGCCTCCTGGATCGACTTCGTGTTCGCCGTACGCCATCCGCTTTCGGCGCCCACCTGGGAGAAGCCGAGGGTGATCTTGCCGTCGTTCGCGGAGCCGCCGCCCGGTTCCTTCTTCGAGCAGCCGGCCAGCGCGCCGACCGCGATCACGGCGGCTAGCAGGACGGTTGTAGACTTCCTTAACACTGTTCACTCTCCTTCAAGGCCGGACCCGGTCGGCAAACCGGGCCGCCGAAACAGGCTGACCTTTGTCCTTTGTGGAGCCGTGTCCGCTGGAGCGGTGTGCGGTGGTACGCGGCCGGCGGGTTCAGCGCCGGCCGCTCTTTCCTTGCTCGCCGCCTGTGCCAACTGCCGGTGGCGGCGCGTCTTCGGGTGGTGCGGGGCGAGCCGGTGGTCCGGGCCGCCGGAACGGTCAGGTGGGCGTCGACTCCCACACCGACCGCCGTCCCCTCCGGCGGCCCGGCCCACACGGCGGCTGAAGGCTGCCGGAACAGCGGTGCTCGATGTTAGCGCTCTCATTCATCGGGACGAGTCTCCTGCGTCGCGCGGAACTGGGGAGTCAGCGCAGGTCGCGCGTACTGTCGCGGACCTGCAACGTGGGGGTGAGCAGGATCTGCCCATGCGGGCGATCGCCGGTGGCGAGTTCCACCAGCAGTTGCATGCTGCGCCGGCCGACCTCGCCGAAGTCCTGCTGGACGGTGGTCAGCGGCGGGATCATGAACGGCGCCTCGGGGATGTCGTCGAAGCCGACCACGCTGACCTCCTCAGGCACCCGGCGCCCCGCCTCGTGCAACGCGCGCAGCAGACCGAGCGCCATATGGTCGTTGGCGCAGAACACCGCGGTCACCGACCGATCGGCGGCCAGCCGCCGGCCGGCTTCGTAGCCCGACCGGGAACTCCAGTCGCCGTCGAGCGCCTCGGGTTCGGGCGCACCGGCTTCGGCCAGCGCCTCCCGCCAGCCCGCCCGGCGCTCCCGGGCTTCCGGCCATCCGGCCGGTCCGGCGATGTGATGCACGGTGGTATGCCCCAGGGCGAGCAGATGGCGAGTCGCCGTCGCCGCCCCGGCGGTGTTGTCCACGCCGACCATCGGCACCCCGGAGGTGTGTCCGATGCCGACCCCGACCAGCGAGATGCCCGCCGGGACCGCGTCGAGCGCCTCCGCGGCCGAGTCCTTCGGCACGATCGCGACGATGCCCTCGACCGACTGCTCGCGCAGCCGGTTGATGGCGTCGAGGACCGTACGCCGGCCGAGCGCGTTGATGCTCGCGATGCTGACGAAGTAGCCCGCCGCCCGAGCGGCCTGCTCGATGCCGTAGACCATCGAGGCCGGGCCGAACAGCGTGCTGTCGAAGGTGACGATGCCCAACGTGTTGGAACGCTTGGTCACCAGGGTCCGGGCGGCCGAGTTGGGCTGATAGTCGAGCTGCCGCATCGCCTCGAGGACCCGCTCGCGGGTCTCGGGACGCACCTTGGTGTGATCGTTGAGCACCCGGGAGACGGTCTGATGGGAGACCCCGGCCAGCCGCGCGACATCCGTCATCACCGCGGAACGCGGCTGACTGGAACGGGCGCGGGCCATGGCTTTCCCCTCGGGTGAACGACGTGTTGCGGGGGTGTTGCGCCCATAGTGTTAACGCTCACATCGGGTGTCGTCAACCCAAGTGGATCTTCCGTTACCGTCCCGTTCCCGGACCCGTGAAGTTCGCCTGATCTTGGTGCGGACGTCAACCTCCGTTGCGACGGGCGGACGAGATTGCCGTGACATGGGACTTGGACATCACCATCACGATCACGCACACGGTCACTCGCACGACTTCGCGGTGACCGGATCGGACCTGCCGGCCGCGCTCGATCTGAGCGTTCCGGATTCGGAGCTGTCGCCGTCGGACACCTCTCGGCGTACGTTCCTGCGCGGGGCGGGCCTGCTCGGCGCGGGTGCGGCCGTGGGCGGCCTCGTCGGCGCGCCCGCCTTCGCCGAAGGCGGTGACCGCGTCGAGACGTCGGCAGCGGCGTACAACCAGCACGAAGGTGCGGCGGGCGATCTCGTCTGGCTCGCCGGCGACCACCACATCCACACCCAGCACAGTTCGGACGCGCAGTACCGGGTTATCGACCACGTGAAGCACGCCCACGCGTACGGGCTCGGCTGGATGGTCATCACCGACCACGGCAGCGTCGCGCATGCGAAGATCGGCGTCGAGAAGGTCAACCCGGACATCCGCGCCGCCCGCGACCAGGTGGACGACATCCTCGTCTTCCAGGGGCTGGAGTGGAACATCCCGGCCGCCGAGCACGGCACGGTCTTCGTGCACCCCGGCCGGAACGAGGTAGCCGTCCTCAAGGAGTTCGAGAACGCCTTCGACGGCGTGGTCACCAACACCACCGGGTCGACCTCGGCCAACGAGGCGCTCGCCATTGCGGGCCTGAACTTCCTCAACGACGCGGTCACGAAGAAGCGCGTACAAGACGCGATGTTCTTCGCCAACCACCCGGCCCGCAAGGGAATCGACTCGCCGCACGAGATCCGGGGCTGGCGGGACGCGGCTCCGCGCGTCGCGTTGGGCTTCGAGGGCGCGCCGGGCCACCAGGCCGCGGGCATCGCCGCACCGCTGGGACCGGGCTCCGGCCGGGGGTACTACGACAATTCGCCGTCGTCCGCGTCGTTCCCCGGCTACCCGTTGGAGAGCTACCGGACCTGGGGCGGCTTCGACTGGATGACCTCGACGGTCGGCGGCCTGTGGGACAGCCTGCTGGCCGAGGGCAAGCCGTGGTGGATCACCGCGAACTCCGACTCGCACTCGGTCTACGGCGACACCGTCGTCAACGGCGGCGGCGACTTCGCCGCCAACGGCCGCTACGACGACCCGGTCTACAAAGGACCGGCGATCCTCACCAACGGCGACTTCTGGCCCGGTTACTACAGCCGTACGCACGTCGGCGCGACTCGCCCGTCGTACGCGGCGGTCATGGCCGGTCTGCGGGCGGGCCGGGTCTGGGTCGACCACGGCGGCCTGATCGACGGGATCGACGTACGCGTCGGCACCGCCACCCTCGGTGGCACGTACGCCGTGCGTACCGGGCACGACGTCCAGGTGAAGATCAAGATCAAGCTGGCGAGCGGTTCCAACTGGGCGCAGTTCGTCCCGAAGCTGGCCCGGGTCGACCTCATCGCCGGCGAGATCACCGGACCGGCCGCCGACAAGGATGTCTTCAGCACGCCGAAGACCAAGGTCGTCAAGTCCTTCGACGTCTCCTCGTCGACCGGCACGGTCACCCTGACGTACACCTTCCCCGACGTCGAGAAGCCGTTCTACCTGCGGCTCCGCGGCACCGACGGGAAGCGTACGGCGGTGGGTCTCAACGGGGCCACGGTGGACCCGGTCGGCCCCGCGATGGACGTCGTCGGCGCCGCCGACCCGTGGCAGGACCTGTGGTTCTACACGAACCCGATCTTCGTCCTCCCGCTGGGCCGATGATCTCGGGCCTCGACCTGGGGCACGCGAGCGTCACGGAGGCCGAGCACTGGCTGCGGGAGACCGCGGCCGGGCTCGGCCTCGCCGACCTCGTCGCCTGCACCCACCTCGTCCATGGCGACCATCCCCGCGTCGCCGTCTCGCTGTCTGCCGCCGGTTCCTGGCCACTTCCCGTCGACGTGGAGGTCGCCGTGCAGGTGGCCGCGCTCCACGAGACCCGGCAAGGCGGCCGGGCGGTCCTCTATCCAGGGGTGGACGCGCTGGTCGGGACTCTTCCGGTCGCGGAGCTGCTCGCGGTCAGTGCGATTCAGGAGGTACGCGTACTGGGCGGGCCGGTTTCGCAGCCCGAGCCGCAGACCCTGGTCGACACCAGGGACTTCGTCCGCCCCCAGTACGCCGACGGCCGCCTGGTCCTGATGGCGATGCCGGCCCCGGACGGGCGGATTGCGCCTTTCGAAGTGCCCAACCCCACGCCGTGCTGCGCGTTCCACTGACGCGCCCTTCGACCGCCGGGCTCCGGCTCCGGTGGGATCTTTCGCCCTGACGATGTCGTCAGCGGGCCCTGACGACATCAGGAGGGCGAAAGTCAGAGACGCTCGTAGTCGGCTTCGGTCGCTTTGCGTACGCCGGTCGGCGGGGCCACCTCGACCTTGGTCCCGAAGTCCTTGAAGCGCATGCTCAGGTTCATCCGGCAGACGGCTTGGCCGCACATCAGGTACGCATCCGACAGCGTGAAGTCCAGGATGCGCTTCTCGTCGTCGACGTGGACGACGAAGGTCGCCGGGGAGGGTGAGGTCTTCATCCCCGTGATCGCGGCGTCGTAGAAGTCCGCCAGCCAGGGCGTCATCTGCACCATCTCCATGATGCGGCGGGCCTTCGCGAAGTCGATGGTGCCGCGGAACGTGCCCGGAATGGTCTGCTTCACGTCGGCCGCCCCGTCCAGCAGGCCGAGATTCACCGTCGGGTCGACCGCCAGGCGGAGCGGGCTGGCCACGAAGGCCAGCTGATCGAGGTCGATCTGGGCGTACTGCCGATCGGCTGGGGTCCACTTCACGTAGGGCTGGTTGTCGACGACCAGGATCTCCACGTCATCGGTCACGCGCGTCTGCGACAACTGCAGCCGGGCGTTGTGCTTGCCGCCGTCCAGTACGCCGGTGACCTGCGTGTTGATCCAGAGGCGGCCGCCCGAAACGTTCTGCTGGATGTAGACGGACGACGATTGGTGTGACGACCAGGCCAGTGCCGCCACGAGTTGGAAGGAGTCGGAGGGTGGCGTGGCGGTCGGCTTCGCAGCGCTCCCCGTGGGTCCGCCGGAGCAGCCCGACAGCGCCAGCGTGGCCGCCGCCAGTAAAGCAGCAACCGTCCGCCGAGCGCGTCTCAATACCGATCGATCATCCATCGCAACCCCCGTGAGCAGGCAAGCACCGGGCCCGACCCGGCTTGCGATGGATCATGAAACGCTATCGCCGGCCGCTCGTCAAGCCTGGGGGAGTGCGGCGTCCGGCACGTCGTTGCGCAGGCCGACCTGGCAAAGTGGTTCGCCCGCCAGCATCACCGTGTGAATTGTGCGATAGCCGTCCCGTGCATCCCGGCTGATCAGGAAGACCGGGTTGCCGTCGCCGACCGACTTGATCCCGGGCAGCTCGGACTCGATGAGCGAATTCCAGGCGACGATGTCCTGAAAGGACGGTTCGGCGACCGCGTAATCGGTGTGGTGTTTACGGAGCCAGGTCGCCGCCTCGGAGGAGCACGATCCCCAGTACTCACCCTCGTAGGAGTGGTGCGCCTGCGCGTACCCGCCGACGACCGGGCTGAAATAGGCGTACTCGTAGGGATAGATCCGGAGACTGGACACCACGGCCTCGGCCTGCCCGAGGACGGCGAGCCCGACGAGCGCCGCCGCCAGGACCCGGCGCCCGGAGCCGGCCAGGGCCCGGACCGCCGCGAGCAGGACGCCCGTGGCGATCAGAATGATGCCGGGGACGATGTAGAGGAACTGGCGCAACGAGTTGTAGAGCGTGGGGCGGAGCACGATCAGCAACAGCAACGGAACCGCCACGTACGCGGCGAGCACGAGATAGCGCCCGTCGGATCGCTCGCGTCGCCACAGGACCGCCGCAGCCGACGCGATCACGAACAGGATCACCGGCAGCGGCGAGCCGATGATGAGCCACACCGGCGCGTAGTGCCACGGCAAGTCCGGCGCGAAAACCATCTCGCCGCGATAGAGGATCTCGTGGTTCCACTGGTACTTCGTCATCGAGGCGATCGAGTCCAACGCGCCGGAGATCGGCCGGACGAGCAGGTAAGGCCAGGTCAGCGACATGACGAGATAGCAGGTGGAGCCGATGAGCAACAGCGAGCCCAGCTGCCGGGAGATTTCCGTCCGGATGGCCGCCGCACCCTCGGGCCGACGCCGCACCCAGTACGCGATGAGCAGCACGGCGATGATGGCGAACCAGGCGAGCGCGTTGATCCGGATCGCCGCCGCAAGGCCGATCGCCGAGCCGAGCGCGGCATCCCAATAGAGGTCGAACCGGCGCTCGGTGTCGTTCCAGCGGCGTACCGTCCGCAGAACCAGCCACAGCACGACGATCATCGCGACCGTGAACGGGATGTCCTTGGAGTTGTTGAAGATCGAGCCGGTGTACCGCGGGTAGAGGGCGAGCCCGGTGGCTGCGACGAACGCACCCCACGGTCCGGCGACCTCCCGGCCACACAGCGCCATCGCGAGAATGCCGATCACCCCGGTGATGCCGCCGACCACCGACCGCGTATGCCATTTCTCGCCGGTCAACTTCTGAATCGCCGAGACGAGCAGCTCGTACGCCGAACCGTGCTGCGGCATGTACAGCTCGGGCTGCATCTCGAGGAACGACCGGTCCTGGCCGCCGCTCAGGTAGAAGGCCAGCACCCGCTGGCCGTAGTCGTCCTGCATCCATTCGTCGAAGGTCCGGCCGTGCACGGCATACTGCGTCGCGACGAACAACGTCAGCAGTGTGAACAGCAATGCCAGCAATAGGTACGGCAGGCGTGCGTACCGGCTGACAGCAATCCCCGTCGATGATGTCACCCGAACTGTCTACGGTAGTACCCGCCGGTCAGGAAGTTCCGTCCCACTTCGTAGACGATTCCGAGCAGACAGTGGGACGCGGAAGGGTCACGGATGCTCGCTGATCAGCCGGGTCAGCGAGAGCCGGAAATGGTGAGCGCTCGTCGCGCCTTCGACTCGTACGATCCAGCTGTCGACGCCGTGCTCGAAGATGCGCCGCCCCCGGTCCGACCACGGGTGCTTCGGCTGATAGGTCCGAGCGAGCTGAAGCGCGCCGGCGACCGCCTCGTCTCGATCCAGGCCGAGGTCGTACATGTTCGTCAGCTTCCAGTTGGCGTACTGACCGGTGCTGGTGGTCTCCTCGATCAGCCCGTACCACCGGCCGACCTCCATCAGGACACCGTCTCGAGGACGGCCACCGTGACCCGGAAGTGCCAGGTGCTCATCGCGCCCTCGACCACCACGACCCAGGTGTCGTCGCCGATCCGGAAGACCTGGCGGCCCTTCTCCTGTGCGGGGTGCACCGGTCGATGGGTCGCCGCCGTCTCGGCCGCCAGCTCCAGCGCGCCGGCCCGCTCCGGGCCGAGCACTCGGGTCTTCGTCAGCCGCCATTTGGCGGAGTCGCCGCCACCGGAGTTCTCCTCGATCAGTGCGTACCAGTTGCCCGGGGTCCCATGCATGCGACCGATGATCGCATCGTCTCGCAAACTCAGTCGAGCAGTGCGGCGGCAACCGCGTGGGCGAAGCCGTCCACGTTGTCGATCATGATGTTGTGCCCGCAGTCGGGAATCGGCACGACCCGAACACCCGCCGCCGCAAGACGGTCGGCGTCCGATCGGAGCCCGTCGCTCGCCGGATACAACAGCGTACGCGGAATGCTCACCGATTCGAGGTGTTCCCGGGCGGTCGGATCGCCGCCGCTCAACGCGCTCATCGCGGTCCGGTAGAGCGCCCGCGGATCGCCTAAACGCATGGTGGCCGCCCAGTCCGGGCCGACGTGCGCCAAGGTCTCGGCCCAACCGTGGTCGAGGAACTCCGCCTCGGTCCGGTAGACCCCGATGCCCGAACTCCCCGGGCGCTTGACGGTCGGCAGCGGGTGCACCGGATCCAGCGCCGGATCGACCAGCACCAGTCGGCGTACCAGTTGGGGATGACGGCCCGCGAGCACACTCGCGACCGCGCCGCCCACGCTGTGCGCGACCACATCGGCCGGGCCGGTCACCGCTTGTTCCAGCACGCGGGCCACCAGGTCCGCGTGCATTTCCAAGGTGTACGCCTGATCGGCGGGCCGGTCGCTGATGCCGAAGCCGAGGAGATCCAGCAGTAGGGAACGGTGACCGGCGAGCGCCCGGGAGACGCTGACCGAACTGGACCGGCTCAGCGCCCGGCTGTAGCGAAGTCGCGCTCTTCGGCGCGTGCCTCGACCTCCGGTGGCCGGGGCGGGTACACCCACGCAACCATCACCACCGAGATGATCATCAACAGGAACCAGGAGCCGAGCTTGCTCGGTGACACGAGATGCCAGCCGGCCGTCTGACTCGGATACGACCAGGCGTGCGACCACGTCGCGATGTTCTCGGCGAGCCAGATGAACACCGCCACCAGCCCGAATCCCACCAGCAACGGCATACGCAGCCGACGCCGGAAGATCCGGAAATGCATCACGCATCGGCCGAACACCAACGCCACCACGGCGGTGATCACCCACCGGAGGTCGGCGATGTAGTGGTGGCTGAAGAAGTTCACGTAGATCGCGACGGCCACCCCGACCGTCACCCATTGCCGTGGATAACGGACGAATCGCAGGTCGAACAGGCGATATACGCGTACCAGATAGGAGCCGACCGCGGCGTACATGAAGCCGGAGAAGAGGGGGACGTGACCGAGCCGCAGCACGCCCGCCTCCTCGTACGCCCACGACCCGACCGCGGTCTTGAACAGCTCCATGCCGGTGCCCACGACGTGGAAGAGGATGACGACGCGCAGCTCACGCAGTGTCTCCAGGCGAGCCGCGACCATCACGATCTGAATGACCACGGCGGCGAGGGTGAGCGCGTCGTTGCGGGCGAGCGGCGCCGACTCGGGCCACCAGAGCCGGGCGGCGAAGATCACCGCGAGCATGGCCGCGCCGAAGACGCAGGCCCACGCCTGTTTGGCGGTGAACGCGACGAACTCGACCAGCCAGCTGTCTCGGGAGCGATCCAGCCAGCCGTGGGCTCGGCGATCGAGGGCGCTTTCGGCGCTGGTCAGCGGGGGTTCGAGCACCCGACGGAGTCTAGCCGCCCTTTTTTGTGCTGGATCAGGGTTCTCGGTCGAATCTTGGCCGGAATACGACCCAAATCCCTGATCCAGCGCGGGCGAGCGCCGTTATCGGACGCCGTTATTGGACCCAGAGGCGGTAGCTGCCCGGGTGGCCGAGCGCCATGTTCGCGGGAGTCACGGTCTCGCAGTACCACTGGGACCACTGGTGATTGGTGACGCCGGCCTGGCCGTAGTAGGAACACTGGTCGGGCCAGCCGTACAGGCCGGCCTGCGTCCAGGTCCCGGCGACGGCGGCGGTGGCGGCCGCGAAGATCATGGTGGCGGAGAGGGCCGCGACGGCGGCCACGCGGGCGAACGAAGTACGCATGGCAGGAACTTAGCCATTTCAGTAAAGAAACAGATCAGTTTCTTGGCTGTCGATGTAAGACCGGGTGGAGGATTCCGGGATAGGTCGGCGGTGGCCGGGCGTCTGAAAGGGTGGAAGGAGGTCGCATGGATGAGCACGATCGGTTCGCCGAGTTCGCGCGGGTGCGTACGCCCGCGTTGATTCGGGCGGCGTACCTGCTCACCGGGGATCAGCATGCCGCCGAGGACCTGGTGCAGTCGGCACTGACCAAGACGTACGCGCGCTGGGGCCGGGTCCGCCACGAGGATCCCGAGGCCTATGTGCGTACGGCGATGTATCGCGAACAGGTCAGCTGGTGGCGTCGCCGGTCGCGGCAGCGGCAGCTCGCGCCGACGTGGGCGACGCCGGAGCGGCAGGCCGATCCGGCCGATCACACCGGACTGCGGCTGGCGATGCAAGAGGCGTTGCTGCAACTGCCCCAGCCGCAACGAGCGGTGATCGTCCTGCGCTACTACGAGGACCTTTCGGAGACCCAGGTCGCCGAGATCCTGGGCTGCTCGGTCGGGACCGTCCGCAGCCGGGCCAACCGTGCCGTCCACCGACTGCGCGCGTCGCTGCCGGCGTTCGAACCGCTCCTGGAGGTGCGGGCATGAACCGTTTCGACGACTTCCTCCGGTCCACCCTGTCCGAGATCGCCGAGGAGGCAGTCCCAGTGAACCTCACCCAGCGGGCCGTAGGCGCGGCCCGGCGCAAGCGCGTCACGACTCTCACGGTCGCGGGAGTCGCGGTCGCCGCAATTCTCATTGGTACGCCGATAGCAGTGGCCGCCGCTGGTGGCGGGTCGACGCCCGGAACGCCGGCCCCGTCGCCTTCGCCTTCGGTTGCCGTGCCTTCCCCTTCTCCTTCGGTGAGTGCGCCGGTCCCTTCGCCCTCGCCGACGAAGGGCGCCCCGACGCCTTCCCCGTCGCCGTCGAAGCCGAAGACGTCCGGACTGCCCGACAACCCGACGCCGACGCCGACCTCGGCGTACCCGTCGAACTATCCGAGCCCGTCGCCGTCGCGCTGAACCGTCGGTGTGACGTTGCGCAGGTATCGCGCCCCGAGATACCTGCGCAACGTCACAGTCGACTACAGGCCCACCCGTCCGAGGTACGCGAGCAGTCGCCGGTGGGCCGGAGCCTTGTCGTCGGCCGGTTGTGCCGGACCGAAGGCGCCCATCCGCCGGAACGGTTCGATGTCCATGCCCTGCATCGTGGTCAGCAGCTGCTCGCACGCCTCGTCGTCGACGAGCTCCGTTCGGCTGCTCGCCACGGCGAGATCGGCTCCGTGCACGAGCACCTCGGTCAGGTGGATCAACGCGGCGACCGGCCCGGGCGTCGGCCCAAAGGACAGCAGTACCGTCCGCTCCAACGCATCCGGCTGCCACCACGCGGCTCGGTCGAGTGCGGCAGCGGTGGCGTACGCGGTCAGGTGGTCGTCGCCGAGCCAGTCGTCGTGGTGATCACCGCCGGCCGGGGTTCCGGTGAGCTCGGCGGCGAAGATCCGCATACCGCCGACGAGGTGATTCAGTTCGTGGCGGAGGTCCCAACCGGCACACGGTGACGGACCGTCGAGCTGCGCAGCGGTTATTCCACGGACGATGCCGCCGGCCATGCCGATGGCGGCGTCGATCCGGTCGATCACAGTCATGTGCCACTCCTAACGCAGCCGTTCACTGCTTTAGGACGTTAGGCGGGCCGGATTGCTAACGCAAGTGTGAGCTGCGTTAAGATCGGACCATGGCGGAGAA
Organism: Hamadaea sp.; assembly: GCF_013362815.1. Lineage (GTDB taxonomy): Bacteria > Actinomycetota > Actinomycetes > Mycobacteriales > Micromonosporaceae > Hamadaea. Next base: position 155,152 of record NZ_JABFVK010000013.1, read on the forward strand.
GGCGCGGCGACCCGGCGGCCGGAGCGCACGCGTACGCACAGCGGTGCACCAGGCGGTGACCGAGCTGGCCGCCGAACGGGGCTATGGCGCATTCACCATCGGTGAGGTCGCCGCGCGGGCGCAGGTCGCCGACACCAGCATCTACCGGCGATGGGGCACCTTGGAGGCGCTCACCGCCGACGTCGCGCTCGACTGGCTCACCGCCTCGTCACCCATCCCGAACACGGGAAGCCTGCGCGACGATCTGCGGGCGTACGCGACGGGGGTGACCCGGGACGTCAGCGGTCCGGCCGGGCTGGCCGTGCTGCGCCTCGTCATCGCCTTGTCGTCCGCCGGTGATGCCGGAGTGGCCGCCCGCGACCGGTTCATCGCCGAACGGGGCGGCCAGCTGCAACAGATGCTGGATCGGGCAGTTTCCCGGGGCGAGGAGGTGCCGTCCACACTGGACATAGTCGATCACGTCCTCGCGCCGCTGTATGTTCGCGTGCTGTTCGGGCTTGGCCCACTGACCCCGGCGTACGCCGAAAGCCTCGTGGACCGGCTACTCAAGGGCACAGGTCCAGGCCTAGAGTCCGGGTCATGACCCGATCCCGGATCGCCTTCGGATCCTGGGTCGCCAGTTCGAAGCTGAGGACCCGTCCGTCGACGGCGCTGTCGGTGATCTGGATGCCAGGCACTCCACCCATCGAGCTGAAGGTGTTCATCGCGGCCGACCGCCCGTCCCGGTTCGCCTTGGCGGTGTGCTCGTCCGTGAAGGCCAGGGCGTCGAATCCCGCCGTGCCGGTCGGCGTGGTCACCGCCGTGAGCTGCGCCTGAGGAGTGGTGAATGTGCCGGGGAACTTTGCGCGTACCGCCTGGATCATTTCGGGAGTGGCTCGGCCCTTGCTGATCACGTCGGCAAGCTGCACGCAGGTCGCCGATCCGACGGTGATCGCGGCGGTGACCACGCGACGGGATTGGGCCGCGGCCAGCAGGGGAGTCAGAGCTTCCGCGCGGCTGAGCGGGTGCGGCGTGGCCGTGAGCATGGACCGGACGAGCTTTTCGTCGGTTCCCACAACGAGCCGGTGGCGGCCCGGGTCGGTCCCGATGAAGCGGGCACCGATCGTCCACAAGCGACTCTCATCGATCTTGCCGGTGTAGACGGAGCCGTCGGCGTGGTAGCCGAACCGGGCGAGTCTGCCGGGCAGACCGCTCAGATCGAGATCGGCGAACTGCAGCACGGCCGTCGAGGCCTTGCCGGGCTGCCACACCTCCAGTTCCCATTCCGCGTCGGTGGGGTGGAATCCCAGGTCGCGCTGCACTTGGTCATCGATGTCGACAAGTTTGGCGGCGAACACATCGGAACGCTGATGCCCGTACGCCGCCCAGTCGGTGAACATGACCGTGCCGTCAGCCAGCTCGGGAAGGCCGTCGAGTGCGGTGACCAGCGTCGAATCGGTGTCCACTCGCGACTTCGGCGCGGCGGTGGACGAGCAAGCGCTGATCGTCATAGCGAGCGCGCTCGCGAGCAGAAGCCGTCGAACGGAAGCCATCCCCAAGACCCTAAACGGTGTCGCTTCCGCGCGCCTGCCCGCCAGTCGATCTCGTGGGTGGAACGTTTCGGGGCCTGTGGAGATTCGCCCACCCCGCAAACGTTCCACCCACCAGGTTCAGCTCCGGGTCAGGCCGTGACCTCGGCTCGGGTCCAGCGCGGCGACTCCGGGCCGATCGGGTGGACCGGCCCGACGAGCTCCGTGCGTACCTGGACGTGCCGGTCGCTGCTGGTGCCGACCCACAGGTCGACCGCACCGGGTTCGACCACCCGCCGATAGCTGCGATCGGAGAACGCGAGCCGGGTGGTGGGCACCATGAACCGTACGGTCGCCGACTCGCCGGCCGCCAGGCGTACGCGTTGATAGCCGAGCAGCTGCGCGACCGGGCGCGTCACCGAGCCGGTGAGATCGCGGGCGTACAACTGGACGACGTCGTTGCCCGCGATCGGTCCGGTGTTGGCCACCCGCACGACGACCGGCAGGTACCCGTCGGTGGGCACCTGTTCCGGTGCGGTCAGGTCGGCGTACGCGAAGGTCGTGTAGGACAGCCCGAAGCCGAACGGGGCGGCCGGCGTGGACGACAGGCTGGTGACCTCGTCGCCTTCGCCCAACGCGACGTGCAGATACGAGTACGGCTGTGCGCCGGCCGAGCGAGGGACGCTGACCGGCAGCCGGCCGGACGGGTTGATCCGTCCCGACAGGACGCCCGCGACTGCTCCCGCGCCTTCCTCGCCGGGGAAGAACGCCTGCACGACTGCGGCGCACCGCTGCATCGCCCAGTCGACGGCGTACGGGCGGCCGGTGATCAGCACCAGCACGGTCGGAGTGCCGGTGGCGAGAACCGCTTCGACGAGTTCCCGCTGAACGCCCGGCAACTCCAGGTCGTCGCGGTCGCAGCCTTCGCCGACCGTGCCCCGCCCGAACAGCCCCGCGTGGTCGCCCATGACGAGCACCGCGACGTCTGCCTCGGTCGCAGCTGCGACTGCGTCGGCGAATCCGGAGCGGTCGTCGTCGTCGACCGCGCAGGCGGCGGCGTACGCGACGTCGCCGAACTCCTCTCGAAGCGCTTCGAGGACGGTCGGCGCGACGACCCCCGGATCGGTACCGGGATGTTGCGGCAGCACGTGATTGACGAACGAGTAGCAGCCGAACAGTGCACCCATGCGGTCGGCGTTCGGCCCCAGGACGGCGATCCGGCGCCCGGCCGGCAACGGCAGCGTGCCGTCGTTGTGCAGCAACACCACCGACTGCTCGGCGAGTTCCCGGGCCAGCGCCCGATGCCGGGGCGAGTCGAGGTCCACCCCGGTCGGCGGTTCGTCGGAGAACTTGGCGTCGAGCAGGCCCAACTCCAGCTTCTCGGCCAGCACGCGCAAGACCGCCCGGTCGACGTACGCCTCGTCCACCTTCCCGGAGCGGACGGCTTCGGCGAGCGGGGCGGCGTACGCGTCGCCGGTGGGCAGCTCGACGTCGAGCCCTGCGGTCAACGCCTGAACCGCGGCGTCACCGAGGTCGCTTGCGATGTGGTGCAGCAGGTGCAGGAACGCGACGCCGTAGTAGTCGGCGACCACGGTGCCTTCGAAGCCCCACTGGTCGCGCAGCGTACCGGTGAGCAGCGTGGGGTCGGCGGCCACCGGGACGCCGTCGATTTCGGCGTACGAGTGCATGACCGAACGCGCGTTGCCGTCGAGGACGGCCATCTCGAACGGCGGCAGCAACACGTCCGCGACTTCCCGCGGACCGGCGTGGACCGGGGCGAAGTTGCGCCCGGCGCGCGAGTTCGAGTAGCCGACGAAGTGCTTGAGCGTCGCGTGGACGCCCTGCGCCTGCAGGCCCTGAACGTAGGAGGTGCCGATGGTGCCGACGAGATAGGGGTCCTCGGCGATGCATTCGTCGACGCGTCCCCAGCGCGGATCGCGGATCACGTCGAGCACCGGCGCGAGCCCCTGGTGTACGCCCAGCGCCCGCATGGATTCGCCGATCGACGCCGCCATCTCCTGGACGAGGCCGGGATTGAACGCCGCGCCCCAGGCGAGGGGAGTGGGGAAGGTCGCGGCCTTCCAGACGGACAGCCCGGTGAGGCACTCCTCGTGCACGATGGCGGGTATGCCGAGCCGGGTGTTGGCGACCAGGCCGCGCTGGAACTCCCACAGCCACCGAGCCCGTTCGTCGGCGTCGACCGGTTTGGTCCCGTACGCCCGCGTGAGGTGGCCGAGCCCGTGCCGGGCGAAGCTGTCCAAGGTGGGTGGTTCGCCGAAGTCGCCTTGCAGCGGGGCGACCGCGTCGCCGTCGTCCTTCTCCCAGAAGCCGACGATCTGGGCCAGCTTCTCCTCCAGGGTCATCTGGGCGAGGAGGGCGAGGAGGCGTTGCCGCGGTTGCGGGCCGACGTCGGCCAAGGCCGAGACCTCGGTCATGTTGTGCTCCTTCGTACCTTGTGGCGCAAGAACTTTCGGGACACGGGAACGTTGCAGGGCACTAGCCCTTCACCGCGCCCTGGAGCCCGCCGACGATCTGCCGTTCGGCGAGGCTGAAGAAGAGGAGCGCGGGCATCATCGCCAGCGAGGTGAACGCGAGGATTCCGGCGGTGTCCTGGCTGTGCTCGGCCGAGAAGTTCTGCACGCCCAGCGGAAGGGTGTGCATGCTCTCGTTCTGCAGCACGAGCAGCGGCAGCAGGAACGAGTTCCAGCTGGCCACGAAGGCGAGCACGGCGACGGTGACGAGCGCGGGCCTGGACAGCGGCAGCAGGATGCGCCAGAAGAAACCGAGCCGGTCCGCGCCGTCGATCGAGGCGGCGTCTTCGAGCTCGGCCGGGAAGGCGGCCAGGAACGGGCGCAGGATCACGATCGTGATCGGCAGCTGGAAGGCCACCTGCGGGATTATCACGCCGAGATACGAGTTGGCCAGATCGAGGTCGCGCAACAGCAGGTAGAGGGGCAGAATCCCGGCCGCGGCCGGGAACAGCAGCCCGATCGTGAAGTACGTGTACAGGGCCTCGCGCCCGCGGAACTTGTACCGCGAGAGCACGAAGGCCGCGCACACCCCGAGGACCACTACGCCGAGCGTCGTGCCCACGGCGATGAGCGTGCTGTTCAGCACCTCGGCCCAGAACTTGGACTGGCGGATCACGTTGGCGTACGTGCTCCAGACCCAGGGATCGGGCAGGGCGGCGGGTTCGGCCGCGATCTGGCCGGTGGTGCGGAATCCGCCGAGGATCACGTAGATGACCGGGGCGAAGGAGATCGCCGCGACGGCCAGCGCGAGCGCATAGGTGAGGGGATTGCCCCACGAGAACGGCCGCCGCTGGCTCGGTTGCGGCATCGTGGTGGTGACCATGGCCGATGTCATCCCTTCCGGGTGGTCAGGGCGCCCTCGACGTCACGACGGAGCACGAATCGCTGGAACACCACGGCGGCGACGAACGAGATGACGAACAGGATCACCGCGACGGCGTTGCCGTAGCCCCATTCGCGCGAGTTGAAGCCGTGGTCGACCATGTAGGTGGCCATCGTGTTGGAGGCGCCGAGCGAGCGGACGGCCGGCGACGACGCGACCCAGATGACGTCGAAGACCTGCAACGACCCGATCATCGACAGGAAGATCCAGATGCGGATCGTCGAGCCGAGCATCGGGAGGGTGACGTGCCGCTGGGTCTGCCACCAGCTCGCCCCGTCGATCGCCGCCGCCTCGGTGAGCTCCGGCGGGACGTTCGCCAGCCCGGCCAGGAACAAGATCAGGGCGAACCCGGTGTACTTCCAGGTCAGGATGAACAGCATCGTCCAGATGACCACGGACGGATCGGCCAGCCAGCCGGTGACCAGGTCGCCGAGGCCGAGACTCTGCAGAACCGAGTCGGCCGTGCCGTCCCGCAGCAGGATCAGCTGCCACATGATGCCGACGGTGACCTCGGACAGCACGTAGGGCACGAAGACGAGCAGCCGGAAGACGGATCGTCCCCGGAAGTTCCGGTTGAGCAGCAATGCGATGCCCAGCGCCAGCGGTCCCTGGATCACCAGCGACCCGACCAGGATGATCGCGTTGTTGCGCAATGCGTCGAGGAAGATCGGATCCTTGAACGCGCCGTACTCGCCGAAGTAGTTGTCGAGTCCCTTGAACTCCGTCGGCCAGCCGTAACCGCTCCAGCGGTAGAGGCTGTAGTAGACGGCGAACGCCATCGGTGCCAGGACGAACACCGTGAAGACGATCACCGCCGGCCCGGTGAGACCGATGATCTCGTACCACTTGCGGCGGGTCCGGGCGGCGCGGCTGGTCCCAGTGGGACGGGGCCTCGCCGGCCGCGCGTCAGCGCGACCGGCGAGAACCGTTGGTCCGGTGGTCGTCACCGGGCTGTGGCCTTCTTCAACGCGTCGACGACACCCTGCGGCGTGCCCTTGTCGGCGAAGATCGCGATGATCGCGTCGTTCATCGCGGTGCCCGCCTTCGCGCCGAACGCCGTGTCCAGCCAGAGCTGCGTTCCCTCGGCCGACTGCGTGGCCTGCGCGATGGTCTGCATCACCGGGTCGGCCAGGCCGCTCTCGGCGCCCTTGACGGTGGGGATGCCGGAGCCGGTGCCTGCGAAGCCCTTCTGCACATCCAGGCTCACGATGTACTTCAGGAACTCGACGCACTCGGCCGGGGCCTTCTTGGTGCAGGCGAAGCCGTCACCGCCGCCCATCATGGTCTTCTGGCTGCCGCCCGCGCCGGGGACCGACGGGAACGGGAACCAGCCGAGGAACTTCGGCTCCTTCTGGTCCGGGGTCAGCGTCTGCATGGTGCCGCCGTTCCAGTGGCCCATCAGCTCCATGCCCGCCTTGCCGTTGGCGAGCAGACCAGCCGAGCTGGTCGCGCCGACCTGGCCGGAGGTCGCCAGGAAGTCCTTCTGGAACGGGGACGTCGCCAGGAAGGTCTTCAGGTCCTCGCCGGCCTTGACGAAGCACGGGTCGTCGAACTTGGCGTCGCTGGACGCGGCCGCCAACGCGGTGGCGGGGCACTCGCGTACGGCGAAGTTGTACCACCAGTGCGCGGCCGGCCACTTGTCACCGGCGCCGACCGCGATCGGCGTGGCGTTGACCGCCTTGAGCTTGGTGACCGCCGCGTTCAGCTCGTCCAGGGTGGTGGGGGGAGCGGAGATGCCCGCCTTGGTGAAGAGGTCCTTGTTGTACCAGAAGCCCTCGATGCCGAACGAGAACGGCAGACCGTACTGCTTGCCATTCACCGACCAGATCTTGGTCGCGGGGCCGATGCTGTCGACCTCGGCCTTGGTCTCGGCGGTGATGTCCTTCAGATAGTCGGACTTCACCTGCTCGACCATCTCGCCGCCGCCCCAGGCCTGCATGATCTCGGGCGGGCTGCTGCTCAGCAGCGCGGCCGGGATCCGGTTGCGCTGCAGTTCGTTGGTCTCGATCGCCGTGATCTTGATCGTCACGGTCGGGTGGAGCTTGTGGAAGTCGTCGGCGACCTTCTGCCAGTACGTCTGGAGCGGACCGGCCTGGTTCGCGTTGTGCCACCAGTTCAGCGTGACGGGGTTCTTGTACAGCTCACCGCTACCGGACGAGCCGTCGTCGTCTGCGCTGGAACACCCGCTGGCAGCCAGGCCCACCGTCGCGACCAGCGCGAAGATGACGCCTGTGCGGCGCTTGGTTCTCATGGGATCTCCCTAAAGGTCGTCCTGAGGCGCTCATGTGGGCAAGAGTTTTACAGTCCCGAAACGGACTGTCAATCGATGTCGATAACGTTTTCTCAACGGGCGCGAACATCTATGATCCCTTGCGTGGAGATCCGCCAGCGCGTGAAGATGTCGGACGTGGCCCGAACGGCCGGCGTCTCGGTAGCCACCGTGTCCAAGGTCGTGAACGGGCGCTGGGGCGTCTCGCAGTCGACCGTGGACCGGGTTCAGCAGGTCATCGAAAGCCTCGGCTACGAGGCCAGCCTCGGTGCGCAAAGCCTGCGCAGTCATCGGACGCACGTCCTCGGCATCCTCGTCGCCGAGTTCGAGCCGTTCTCCACCGAGCTGCTCAAGGGCGCTTCGGCGGCGGCCGAGCAGACCGACTACGAGCTGCTCGCGTACGCCGCGGGCACGCGCGGGTCGAAAGTCGGCTGGGAACGGCGATCGCTGGCCCGGTTGTCGGGCACCCTGATCGACGGCGCGATCCTCGTGACGCCGACGGTGCTCGAGGCGAAGCAAGGGGTCCACGTGGTCGCCATCGACCCGCACACCGGGCCGTCGGGCATGCCCACGATCGACTCCGACAACTTCGCCGGAGCCCAGCTCGCGACCAACCACCTGCTCGAACTCGGCCATCGGCGGATCGGGTTCATCGGCGGCCGGCCCGATCTCGAGTCCGCCCGGCTCCGCGAGGTCGGCTTCCGGCAGGCGATGGCCGCGGCCGGGATCACCGTGGACGAATCGCTCGTCCGCGTCGGCGGCTACCGCATCGAGACGGCGGAGGGCCCGGCCCGGGAGGTGCTCAGCCAGCCCAATCGGCCGACCGCGGTGTTCGCCGCGAACGACTTGTCCGCGATCGCGACCGTGCACGCGGCCAACAGCCTCGGCCTCAGCGTCCCCGGCGACCTGTCGGTGATCGGCTTCGACAACGTCCCCGAGTCCGCGATGGCCTCACCGCCGCTGACCACCATCAAGCAGCCGCTGCAACAGATGGGCGCGGAGGCGTTGAGCCTGCTGGTCGACCTCATCGCGGGCGTCGAGCGCGACATCCACGTGCGGCTGCCCACTGAACTCGTCGTCCGCGCGAGCTGCCGCCGGCTGGATTAGGCGTCAGGCCCCGCGCCCGGTGCTTCCGCAGGCGAGCGGATCATGGGACGCTCACGCCATGAAGATCTTCGTCTCGCTGGACCTGGAGGGTGTCGCGGGCATCGTCGACTGGCAGCAGTGCGTCGCCGCCGGCGACGACTACGCGGTCGGCCGCGACCTTGCGCTCGGCGAAGTCAACGCGGCGATCGAGGGCATCATCGCGGCCGGGAAGATTTCGTCGGCCGGTGGGACTTCGCCGGCCGGTGGGCCTTCGTCGGTCGGTGGGACGTCGCCGGTCAGTGGGACCGAGATTCTGATCAACGACGCCCATTCGGTGATGCGCAACCTGCCGCCGTCGTTGCTGGCCGGTCGGGCGGCGTACCTGTCCGGGCGGTTCAAGCCGCTCTACATGATGCAGGGCCTCGACTCCTCGTTCGACGCGATCGTCTTCCTCGGCTATCACTCGGCCGCCGGAACGCCGGGGATCCTCTCGCACACCTACAACCCCAAGGCCATCGCCGACGTGCGTCTCGACGGCGTATCGACCGGCGAAGCGGGATTGAACGCGCTCGTCGCACAGCATTTCGGGGTTCCGGTCGCGGTAATCACCGGTGATCAGTACGTCGGCCCGGAAGCCGAGCCGTTCTGCCCCGGCGTGACCACCATCGTCGTCAAGGAGTCGATCAGCCGGTACGCCGCCGTCAGCGTCCACCCGGAGACGGCTCGTGAGTTGGTACGCGACGGCGTACGCGAGGCATTGGCTCAGCGAGGCGGATTGGTCGCGCCCCAGATCGCCATGCCCGCCACCCTCGAGGTGCGGTTCACCTCGCCGGACATGGCCGAGCAGGCGACCTGGATCCAAGGCGTCCGCCGCTTGGACCACGTCACGGTGGCGCTTACCGGCGACGAGCCGCTGGCCCTCTACCAGGCCTTCATCGCGCTTGTGTACCTCACCCGGTCCCTGGTCGAGAACTGACTTCGGCCCGCGTCCGTCCGGTGCCTACGGCCGAAGCGATTCCAGCCACGCGTGCAGGCGCGTGCCCTCGCGCGTCATCACCTCCGGCTCGCGCAACGCGTTCGCCATCAAGCTCATGCCTTGGTACGCAGAGACCAGAGTGAGTGCGTGGCCGGCTGGATCGGGTACCTGAGCGGCAGTGAACTGCTTCTCACACCAGTCCAGCAAAAGCCGCATGACGCGGCCGGCCTCGGCGTCGAGGTCTCCCTCGTCGCGCTTGTCGATCTCGGTGGCCAGCGAGCCGGTCGGGCACCCGTAGCGGGCGGCGATCTCGCGCTGACTGATCCAGGCGTCGATCAGCCCGTGCAACCGGTCGATCGGGTCCGCCGTCTCCTCCAACACCGCCGTCAGCTCGGCGAGCGTCTGCGCCTGCTCGGCGAGGGCGGCGTGGACCAGGTCGTCCTTGGTCTTGAAGTAGTAGTAGACGTTGCCGACCGGAACGTCGGCGGCGCGGGCGATGTCGGCGATCGTCGTGCGTTCGACGCCGCGCTGGTGCAGCACCTGGGCGGCGGCCGCGGACAGCCGGCGGCGCTTAGCAGACGATCGCGCCTGGGGCATTTCTGAGTTAGCCATCTCACTTAGCGTATCGCGATCTTCGTGTGATTCGGTAGCGTCCTCCTCAAGTGAGTCAGCCAACTAACTTAGGAGTACGAGATGATCGTCATCACCGGAGCCACCGGCAACGTCGGCCGCACCCTCGTCCGCCTGGTCGCCTCAAGCGGCCAAGCCGTCACCGCGGTGTCCCGGGGCATCCAGCCTGCCGACGTGCCGGCGGGCGTCCGAGCGGTCGCGGCCGATCTGGCCGACCCCGCGAGCCTGCGACCGGCACTCGACGGCGCGGACACCCTGTTCCTGCTGGTGGCAGGGGAGGACCCGGAGGGCATCGTCGCCGAGGCGAAGGCGGCGGGCGTACGGCGCATCGTGTTGCTGTCCTCGCAGGGCGCGGGCACCCGGCCGGGTGCGTACGCCCACGCGGTCGCCTTCGAGAACGCGGTCACCGGATCGGGCCTCGACTGGACTCTGCTGCGTTCGGGTGGGCTCGCCTCCAACGCGTACGCCTGGGTGCAGCCGATCAAGACCGCCCGGGTCGCCCCGGCCCCGTTCGGCGACGTCGGCCTGCCCTTCATCGACCCGGACGACGTCGCCGCCACCGCCGCAGCGGTGCTGATCTCGACCGGCCCGGCCGCTGATGTCCATAAGGGACAGACCTACGTCCTCACCGGACCGGCCATCACCACTCCGCGCCAGCGAGCCGAGGCCATCGCCGAGGCGCTCGGCGAACCCGTCGAGTTCGTCGAGCAGACCCGCGACGAGGCGTACGCCCAGATGACGCAGTTCATGCCGGCGCCGGTCGCCGAAGGGACGCTCGCCATCCTCGGTGCGCCGACCGAGGAGGAGCAGCAGATCAGCCCGGACGTCGAAAGCATCCTCGGTCGCCCCGGTACGCCGTTCGCCGAGTGGGCGCATCGCAACGCCCCTGCGTTCCGCTGAAATCGCTTGTCGGACCGTCTTCCGAAGGCCTACCTTCCGTACTCGTGGAGGAGGCCTTCGGAAGATTCGTCAACGTCGTCGACGTCGAGGCGACGTGCTGGACCGGTCAGCCGCCGCCCGGCGAGACGAACGAGATCATCGAGATCGGCGTATGCGTCGTCGACACCGCCGACTGGCGGCGTACCGAACGGCATCGCATCATCGTCCGGCCCCGCCGCTCGCGGGTGAGCCCATTCTGCACGGAACTGACCGGGCTGACCCAGGCCGAGGTCGACCGGGGAGTGGACTTCGCGACGGCGTGCGCGCAGCTCGACGGCGAGCTTCTCGGCCGCTTCCGCACCTGGGCCAGCTGGGGCGACTACGACCGCCACCAGTTCGAGCGCCAATGCGGTCCGGGTGGGGCCGCGTACCCGTTCGGCAGCCGCCACATCAACATCAAGCAGCATTTCGCCGACGCGTTCGGGCTGCGTCGCGGCATCGGCATGAGCCAGGCGCTCGACAAAGCGGGACTGCCGTTGGAAGGCCGTCATCATCGAGGCGACGACGACGCCTGGAACATCGGCGCGCTGGTGATCGAACTGGCCCGGCTCGGCCACCCGATCACCGCCGCGACGACGACGAAAGCGGACTTCACCTCTTGACGTTCTTTCCACCCTGGCGGGCGGAAATCCCCTCCGCCCCGCGCAGTTTCGCGCGCAGGGCCCGGGCGGAAACCTGCTTCGCAGCGCGGTGCCGGTACGGGTACCGGTCTTACCTGCGCTCCACGGGCGTTTGACTTGTCCCAGCTTCCCTGGGCCAATACGTTCAATGCCGCGTTAAGGTCGCGGTCGTGGGTGACACCGCACAGGCAAGTCCACGTTCGGACGGAAAGCGGTTTGGGGCCATCGAGCCGACCACATGCCGAGCACCTCTGAGACGTAATGGCCTCGACCTGGCCCGAATCGAAGGCCTGCGCCTCTAGCGCCGGGGCAACGCCTTGCTGGCGAAGCCCACATCGTAGGGTGAGCGCCGTGACGCAAGCCGAGCCCGCTGAATCCCCATGGACGCAGGTTGCACTGACTAGTCGCAGGTCGGCGGCGGTCGAGCGGCTCATGGCTGTCCTGATCGTCCTCACGGGAGTCGGGATCGCCGCCGGGTTCGGCGTCGCCCAGCGCGACCGGTGGTGGCTGGTCGCGCTCCTGGCCTTCGCTGCCGTTGTCTGCGTCGCCCTCGGCGTCGTCATCTGGCTGGGAGCCGGAGCGAACGCCGATGCGACGAAGCAGTTGCAGAGCACCGGGACGCGGATGTCCCTACCGGTGGTCGCGGGAACCGAGACCACCGAAGACTCGATCAGGTATCTGCTCGAGTTGCAGATCACGCCGCCCGGACAGCAGACCGTACTGGTCGAGCATGCGTGTGGGCACGGCACCTGCGTCGCGGCCGCGCGGACCGCGCCGGACTCCCAGGTGCCGGCGATCGTCGACGTCCAGGGTCGGGCGTGGGGAGTCGTCCACGACTGACCAGGCCCGCTCAGGCGATGCCGGGCAGGTCGAGAGTCGCCAGCCGGGCCGGATCGACGATGGCCGTGATGCCGGTGATCCGGCCGTCGGCGACGGTGAAGGACAGCAGTGACATCGGGCTGCCGTCCGCGCGCCAGGTGAGCATGCCGAGCAGTCCGTTGACGAAGACCGCGCGGCCGGCCGCGGCGGATCCGCCGCCCCAGCGGGCCCCGGCGGCGACCTTGGTGGCGCCGAGGACGACGATCTCGCCGTCCGGGCCGTCGACGGTCAGCCGGACCTCGGGATCGAGTACGCGCAACAGCCCGTCGAAGTCGCCGTCCCGGGCCGCCGCCAGGAAGGCGTTGACCACCTCGCGCTGTTCGGGACCGGCCGCCGTGTCGCGGTCGTGCGAGCGCACCTTCCGGCGAGCCCGGCTGGCCAGCATCTTCGTCGCGTCGGCCGATTTGCCCAGAATGCGGGCGATCTCGTCGAACGGGACGGCGAACATGTCGTGCAGCACGAACGCCAGGCGCTCGTTCGGTCCGAGCGAGTCGAGGACGACCAGCAGTGCCAATCCGACCGAGTCGGCCAGTGCCACGTCATCCTCGACATCCTGACCGTCGTCGGGCACGACGATGAGGTCGTAGGAGGCCTCGGGATGAGCCCGGCGCGACCGCAGCAGGTCGAGGCTGATCCGGCCGACGACCGTGGTCAGCCAGGCCGCCAAGTTGTCGATCGTCGCCGGATCTTGGCGGGAGAGCCGAAGCCAGGCTTCCTGGACGACATCCTCGGCGTCGGCGCGCGACCCCAGCATGCGGTACGCCACCCCGCGCAGCCGCTCGCGTTCGGCCTCGAACGCCGCCGCCGTCGGATCCGGGCTCGTGTCGGACATCTTGTTACCTTTCTCGGGACTGCTCCGTCATGGGTGACGACGAGCCCGACCGGGCGAAGGTAACCGAAGAAGGAGCACAAACTGATGGAAGCACGGCTGACCGGCGCGCCCAACGTCGATGTGATGACCGCCATCCAGCATCTCCACAAGGCGATCCAGGCCGGCGGGGTCGACCAGGGCGTACTCGAACTGGTTCATCTGCGGGCCAGCCAGATCAACGGCTGCAGCGTATGCGTGTTCTCCGGGGTCGCCTCGGCGAAGAAGCACGGGGAGACCGACGACCGACTCCACGGAGTCGCCGCTTGGCGGGAGATGCCGTTCTTCACCGACGCGGAGCGCGCGGCACTGGCCTTGACCGAGGCGGCAACCCGGATCCAGGACGGTGAACCGGGCGTCAGCGACGAGATCTGGGCCGAGGCGGCTGCTCACTTCGAGGACCAGCAGTTGTCGGCGATCGTGTTGAACATCGCGCTGACGAACTTCTTCAACCGCATCAACCGTACGGTGAAGGAACCCGCCGGCCGGACTTGGTGAGTCACGGTCTTGATCATGGTCATTTCCGGGCTGTGATGGCGACCTGGAAATGACCATTCCGCGTTGCGGACCGCTACCTCGCGGAACGGTGGTCCGCGGTGGTCTCCTTGTGTTCGACAGCGATCGATCGAATCGTCGCGCGAAGCTACGCAAGTGGAAGGAGCCCGCCATGTTCCGGGTGACCGCGGCTGTGGCCGCAATCGTGCTGGGAGTGGCCATGCTGGCACTACCCGGGCCCGCGTACGCACAGGACTTGATCGTCTGCAGCGGATCAGTGACCGTGCACTATGCTCCGCCGCTCGGTCCGCTGCCGCAGTCGACCACACAGGAAGTCACCGAGCGGCTGGGCGCGGACGATGACGGCAGCTGCACCGGGCCGTTCGCCGGAGGAATCGCCAGCACCGTGTTCGTCCAGCAAGTCAGCTGCCTGGCCCAGGGACTCGGCGACACGCTCGTGGCGAACGTCGTCACCTACAACTGGCACAACGGGCAGTTCAGCACCATCACCTACACGGTGACGACCGTCGTCCACGCCGCCAACCAGCTGATCGTGACTTCTACGGGCACCGTGACCAGCGGATACGGTCAAGGGCGGCTGTCGGAGCGGATCGCGGTCTACCTCGACCTCGACGTGCTCAGCTGCCTCGCGTCGAGCGTCGACCAGCAGACTGGAACCCTGTCGGTGACCATCGCCTGACCCGGTGAGCCACCGGCCTTGATCATGGTCATTTCCCCGTCGCTATCACGACCCGGAAATGACCATGATCATGCGAGCAAGGCGCTAGGAGTACACCGAAATCTCCGCCTGGTTCGCGCGCAACTGAACCTCCGTGACCGTCTGCCGCCAGTGTCCGACTTCAATCACGTAGACGCCGCGCCCGCCGGGGATGCCGTCGATCGCATACGTCTGACGACAACCGGTGTCAGGAGGTCCCGGACTGGTCAGGATCTTGCCCGCCGCGAGCTCGGTGCCCTCGGTGGTCAGGATCTTGATGGGGTCGCCCACCGTGAACCACCCTCCGGCGGAACCGCTGCATTCGCCGCTGATGGTCCAGCCGCCGCCGGTGAACGTCGCGACCGGCGGGGGAGTGGGCTCACCGGGGCCGCGGGCGATCCAGCCGATCAGCCCGGCCACCGCCGCCACTGCGACGAATGCGCTCGTCAACGCGATGATCTTCCAGCGCCGGAGCTCGCCCGGCCCGTCCCCCGCTGTCATGGGCGGCACGATAACGCATGCCGGCTAGCCTCGGTGCTAGCTGAGGGTGGGGGAAGGCGGGCTGGCCAAGGTGGCCCGCAGCTCGCTGTGACCGCCTTCGGAATCGAGTTTTCGCTCGGCGCGGGCGATGCGGGCATCGCTGGGATAAACGGCCCCGAAGAACAAGATCACGCTGACGGCGCCGCAGATCAAGTACGGCACCATGCTTTCCTCGACGAAGCTGCCCGCTAGGGCGGCGAGAGCGGGTGCTTGGGCTCCGGCCATCTGCCGGAACATGGCGACGACAAAGGCGTTCCGGGCGTCATTGCGTGCCTTGGCGTCCGAGACTCCTATGGGCAGCGGCTTGAGGCGGCCGAGCAGCGGTACTGCGCCGATCGAGATCACCGACAACGCAAGCGGGAGGTACAAACCTGGCCCACCGGTCCAACGCAGGGGCAGTACAAGGGCGACTACGACCGCGAAAAGGACCAACGAGATGCCGACGTTACGCATCATGCGCCGTAACGACTGGAGCTGATCGGTACCGGTGACCGCCATAGGCGTCAGGGTATCTCTATGTGTCACGCTAATCTGCAACCGCGGCGACCGCCTGCGTCATAAGGCTGCTCAGCGCGCTCTCAGCTGGGCAAACGCTATCGTTGTCGAAATGCGCGCCCCCGAAGTCGACTCGTCTAATCGTTCCCCGGCCCGTGCGGATGGCGGTCTTCGGCGGCGTGACGGTGGTCGGGCGGCGCGCCGCCTAGCCGTGGCGGCGGTCGTTGCGTACGTCTTGTCCGGCTGTTCGGGCGGCCCGGCCCGCCCGGAAGCAGGCAAGCCGACACAAATCCCTACTGCTTCGTCGACCGCGTCTGCCGAGTCTCGAAGCCCTGAGCCCAGCCGGATCGGCAATGCCACCGCCGCACCGTCCTGGCTGGGAACGCGAGTGCTCCCGGTAGGGCCGCAAGGGTTCGCCGCAGCCCGGCCGACGCCGTCCGAATTGCGTAATCGCTCGATCATCACCGTCGACGACCTGCCACCACCGGCGGACGGCCGGTTTCATGCAACCATCCAGGCGGTGCCGGCCGGCGTACTCGCTCGATCGAGCTGGACCAAGGACTGCCCGGTCACTGCCGCAGACCTGCGCTATCTCACGGTCAGCTTCCGCGGCTTCGACGGCCACGCCCACACCGGTGAGTTGCTGGCCAACTCCCGGGTGGCAGACGACCTGGTCACCGTGTTCAAGCGACTGTTCGCCGCAGGCTTCCCGATCGAGCGTATGCGGATCTCCAGCACCGAAGAACTGAACGCAGCGCCGACGGGCGACGGCAACACCACCGAGGCGTTCGCCTGCCGACCGGTACGCGGCCAAACGGGGTGGTCGCAACACGCGTACGGCCTCGCCGTGGATCTCGACCCGTTCCAGAACCCGTACCACAAGGGTGAGGTCGTCCTGCCGGAGCTCGCCACCGCCTACCTCGACCGAGCCGACGCACGACCCGGAATGGTGCGACCCGCCGGGCCGGCTGTCCGGGCGTTCGCTGCCATCGGCTGGAAGTGGGGCGGCGACTATCGATCGCTGAAGGACTACATGCATTTCTCCGCCACCGGCGGCTAGCCCGGTCCACGCCCGAGCCGTGGGAAGAAATCGACGCCGTGATGCCACTGTGGAATCATCGCCTTGGACAGGGCGCAGCGGGGGAGGCACGGTTTGCTCGGGAGGACGTTGCGCGAGCGGCGTGCACTGTCGGGTTTGTCCCAGGATGACCTGGCGCGGGCGGCCGGCATCGACGTCAAGACCATCCGCAACATCGAAGCCGGGCGGAACAAGCCTCGACCGTCGACCCTGCGCCTGCTCGCCGACGCGCTCGGCATCGAGGGCAAGGACCGGGACCGGTTGTTCGCCGCTGCGGCTCCGATCCGGTCGGCCGTCGCGCAGACGACAGTTCCGACGCCCGCGCAGCTGCCCGCTGACGTGCGATTCTTCGCTGGCCGCGACGCGCACTTGGCGACTATCCACGCAGCGCTGGACGTTGCGGCGACTGGCGGCAGCAGCACTGCTGCAGTCCCCATCGTCGCCATCTCGGGTAGCGCCGGCGTCGGCAAGACCGCACTCGCGGTGCATTGGGCCCACCGCGTCCGGGACAGGTTTCCCGGCGGCCAGCTCTACGTCAACCTTCGCGGGTTCGGCCCGTTCGGCTCGGCCGTTCAGCCGGCTGAGGCGATCCGCGGCTTTCTCGACGCGCTCGGCGTGCCGCCGCAGCGGCTGCCGGTCGACCTCGACGCGCAGGCAGCGCTCTATCGCAGCGTGCTGGCCGGCAAGCGGATGCTGATCGTGCTGGACAACGCGAGGGATGCCGAGCAGATCCGCCCGTTGCTGCCGGGCGTGGCCGGCTGCGCGGTGGTCGTGACCAGCCGCCGGGCGCTGGTCGGGCTCGTCGCGGCCGACGGTGCACATCCGGTCGTGCTGGATCTGTTCACGCACGCGGAGGCGCGCGAACTGCTGACCGCTCGGCTCGGCGACCGCCGGATCTCGGCGGAACCCGCCAGCGTCGACGAGCTCATCGACCGGTGTGCCCGGCTGCCGTTGGCGCTCGTCGTCGCGGCCGCCCGGTTGGCCACTCGACCAGACCTGCCGCTCACCTCGCTCGTGGAGCACCTTCGGCAGGCCAAGGCGGGGCTGGACGCATGGGCCGCCGACGATGCGCCGACCGACGTCCGGACGGTGTTCTCCTGGTCTTACCGGCAGCTCAGCATGCCCGCGGCACGACTGTTCCGGCTGTTGGGCCTGCATCCCGGGCCGAGCCTGTCCGCATCGGCTGCGGCCAGCCTCGCCGGAGTCGGGCTCGACGAAGTCCGGCGATCGCTGCGCGAGCTGACCGGCATGCATCTGCTCGCTGAATACACACCGGGCCGGTACGCGTTCCACGACTTGCTCCGTGCGTACGCGGCTGAACTGGTGAACGCCGACGACGAGGACGGCGACCGGGATCCGGCAGTACGTCGCGTACTCGACCACTACGTGCACAACGCATTCGCTGCGGCTCGGCTGCTCAGCCCGCATCGTGATCCGATCGGCGTACCGGGGTCGTCCGAGCACGTCCTCCTGGAAACGCTCGGCGATGGTCCGCAGGCGATGCGCTGGTTCGCCGCGGAGCACCAGGTACTCCTGAGCGCACTGGATCTCGCGATCCACCGTGGACTTGACGCGTACGCCGAACCCTTCGCCTGGTCGGTGACCGACTACCTGCAGCGCAAAGGACATTGGCAGGACCAGGCGGCGGTGCACATCACCGCTCTGGCCGCCACGCGGCGACTTGATGATCGCAGGGGGCAGGCGCGGGCGCACCGTCACCTGTCTCGCGCCTTCATCTTGATGGGCCGGCTGGACGACGCGTACGCACACTGCCAGCAGGCGCTGGAGCTCGCCGAGCAGGTCGGTGACGTCCCCGGCCAGGCGCACATGCACCTCAACGCCGCCAACCTGCTTGAGCAGCGGGGGGACCTGCCGGAGGCGCTCGTCCACGCGCAACGAGGTCTCGAACTGTTCGCCACGGTCGAGAACAAGTCCGGCCAGGCGAGAGCCCGCAACATGGTCGGCTGGTTCCACGCCCGGCTCGGCCGTTACCGTGACGCGCTGACTCATTGCGAGCTCGCGTTGACCGAACTGCTGGACATCAACGACAAGCAGGGCCAGATCTTCACCTGGGACAGCATGGGCTACATCCACCATCATCTCGGCCGGCACGAGCAGGCCGTCCTCTGTTTCCAGCACGCCCTCGGTCTGGCTCAGCAGTCCGGCGACCAGCATTCGGCTGCGGTCGTCCTCAACCACCTCGGCGACAATCACGAGTCGGCGGGCGATCTCGTGTCGGCACGTGACGTCTGGCAAGAGGCCCTCGACATCTTCACCGAGTTGAGCCACGCGGACGCCGACGAGATGCGCGCCAAACTCGCACGCCTAGGCACATCGAGCACTCCTCTCTGACCGGGTCGGGTCACGGATCGACCCGGCAGCTCCCCGGGCGGAAGCCGCCCAAGTGGACCCTGCCGACGACGGCTTCGCCGTGCGCTCGATGCTACGGGCCGCCAAGCGCCAGGCGGCCGACTACTCGCGTAGTTCCCGGCTAATTGCCGGTCAGTGCCCTCGTCCCGGCCGCCGCGGCAGTGGATCCTCACAAATCAGCGATTGGAAATGGATCCGCTCGATCTCAACTCCGCCATGGGATTGGAGACCTCGTGTCGCACGGCGATGAACGATGTGTGGTGCCCCTGATCAGGCCGCCGGGCAGGCGACAACCCTCGCGGTTGGCAGCAGTCCTGAGCCTGGTGACGTTCCTGCTGCTCGGGTTCGCCATGTCCGCACAAGCCAAGCCGCCTACCACCGAGCCACCGGCCGGCACATCGACGACCGTGAACCAGCCCGGTGGCGTGGACCGGTCAACCGTCGCGCCGGCCGACCGCGACCGGATCTTGCCGCCTCGTTGGCGCAGCTCGAAAGACCTCGCCTGGACCACATCCGGCGATGCGACCGGCTTTCATCTGCTGGTCGCCGAGGCGAGCACCGGCTACACCTGGCGGACCGTGGCGAGCCTGGCCGAACCGGGATTCGAGACCGACCGCTGGATCGGCAACGTCTGCTTCACGGGTTCGGGCAATCGGGCCATCGTGGTCTACGCGCCACGGCAGTTCACCAACCGAGACGACTTGTTCACGCGCGGCGGTTTCGCCGCCATCGTCGACGTCCGAACAGGCAAGGTCACCAAGCTCGCCATCACCGCGAGTCTGGCCTATTACAACCCTGGATGCGGCACGGCGGAGACCGGCGTACTAACGCAATCCGGCTATGCGCAGTTCGGCAAGACGCGCCTCTACGTCGCCGACGCAGCGACCGGCGCAATCGTCCGCAGCCACGAACTGCCCGGCCAGATCACGTCGGCCGTGCCGACCGGAGACGGCATAGTCGCAGCCGGCGGCCACGGCCTTATCGAGATCTCCCCGACCGGACGGCAGCGTACCGTCGCCACGACCGCAGGCGCCCCGTTCGCGTTGCACTCGGGCAGCAACGGCGTCACCTTCCTGGAGGCGCGCGGCGACACCGACGCCGTCGTGTCCACCATGGAGGGCGGCCGGGTGAAGGAGCTCGCCACCGGCCGCCTGACGGGCATCGGTCTCGCGTCGGGAACCGAAGGACGGGTGTTCATCACCGGGACGGCAACGGCGACGTCCGCGCTTCCGTCCGGAGTGCGGCTGCTCCCCGTACCGGCCAATGCCGAGATCTCCACCCACGGAGACGTCTCACTGACCCATGTCGCCGTCACCGGTGCGCAGGGCCAGGCGATCACCGCGCTCACGCCCGTCGCGCCGGACGCGGCCCAGCCGGTCGGGCTCCGCATGAGCGTGGACCGTACAAAGGCCACCGTCGATTTCCGAGTCGTACCTGGACAGCGAGCCCCGGCCACCATCGCTCAAGGGGGCGTCGAGGGACCCGCGATCAAGCCCGCGCAGCCCACGGCATACGGGGTCACCGCGGACTACAGCGGTACCACCACCGACCCGGACCGCACGTGCGCTGTGGCGCGCAACGACGTCGCAAGCCAGGTGTACCAACCGTCCTGGACCCAGGTCGAGTGGGCGGCCGACCTGGCGGTGCAAGGGGCGTTGACCGTCCAGCGTCCAGGCAACTGGCGCTACTCGCAGCTCGCGGCATGGTCGCCGCAGGCGATGTTCCCCCGCCGTGGACTCGTCAGCGGGTCTCAAGACCGGGTTCCGGCTCCGATCCTGCTCGGTGTGCTGGCCCAGGAGTCCAACCTGTGGCAGGCCTCCAACCACATTCTCGAAGGTGACGCCGGCAATCCGCTCGTCGGCAACTTCTACGGCCGGGCGCGCTCGTCCGACGGCGGCGCCGACACCTGGGCGATCCACTGGGCGGACGCCGATTGCGGATACGGCGTCGCACAGGTGACCGACGGCATGCGCCAATCCGACACGTCGCGAACCACCGCGCAGAAGCGTGCCATCGCGCTCGACTACGCCAGCAACATCGCCGCCGGACTGCAGATCCTGGAGGAGAAGTTCAACCAGACCTGGTCGTACAACATCAAGGTCAACAGCGGTAATCCGAAGTGGATTGAGAGCTGGTTCGCCGCGCTCTGGGCGTACAACACCGGGCTGCAACCACGCGATGCGGCCTCCGGCAACCCCGGTTGCCCGCCCGGGCCGACGTGCACCGACCCGGACGGCAATTGGGGCCTCGGCTGGGCCAACAACCCCATCAACCCGGACTACCCGGCCAACCGGCCGGCCTTCCTCGACGGCAACCAGTACGACCAAGCTCGCTACCCGCAGCAATGGCCGTATCCGGAGAAGGTGATGGGCTGGGCCGCGTACCCGATCGTCAAGAGCGACCCGTGGACCGGCGCGAACTATGCCGGGTACAAGCAGGCATGGTGGACCGACGCCTACTTCCGTACGCAGGTCAAGCCGCCGCGCAGCTTGTTCTGCAACATCGGTGCCAACCACTGCGATCCCAGCAGCGCCAACCCGTGCCAGCTCGCCAACTTCCACTGCTGGTGGCACGAGACCGCGATCTACAAGCCGTCCTGCCTGGGCCAGCTACCCGGCAGCACCACCACGCAGGTGTCCTGCGGGCAGGAGAGCATCACGTTCAAGCCGGGCGACCCGGAGCCTGCCGAAAAGCGGGACTGGTACCGGCCGGACTGCTCGCTCTCCGGCGTCCCGAGCGGCGCGTACATCATCGACGACGTCCCCGACTACGTCCCGGCGATCCACGACACGACCTGCTCGCCCAAGCCGTATACCAGCAGCGGCAGTATTCAGTTCAATTTCCAGTCGGACAACGCCGGCCTTTACCGATCCAAGGTCGACTTCCATCAGGTGGGCGGCGGCTTCGGCGGTCATTTCTGGTTCGCCTCCTCGCAGGTGCTCCTCGGCAGCGAGGAGTTCCGGGTGACCGGCACGTGGACGCTGAACCGGCAGCTGCTCGACACCTGGGCCCGGGTCCTGGTCTACATCCCGGACCACGGCTCCCGGACCCAACAGGCCCAGTATTACGTCAATCTCGGCGACGGCAGCGCCCCGAGACTGCGAGTGGTCAACGCCAAGAACTATTGGCAGACCAAGAAGGGACGATGGGTCCCGCTGGGTGCGTTCCACTTCAACGGAACCCCCTCGGTCAGCCTGAGCAACGGCATCAAGGACGAAAGCGGAAGCAAGAAGATCGCCTGGGACGCGATCGCGATCCAGCCGCTGCCGTCCAAACCGAAGAACTTCGTCGTGTCGATGGGGGACTCGTACTCCTCTGGCGAGGGGGCGACCAACGACCTCGTCACCGGGGCGGACTACTTCCGCGAAACCGATGCCGACGGCGACAGCGTGCTGGAGCAGAACGCCTGCCATCGCTCCAAGCTGTCGTGGACCCGCAAGGCGACCCTCAAGGACATGCCGGAGATCCCGATCGGATCCCGGGCCGACACACTGGACGCCGACCTGGACTTCCATGAGGTCGCCTGCTCAGGCGCGCTCAGCCACAATCTGCTTCCCTACGGCGAGACCAACGCCTTCGGGCGTACCTCGACGGGCCAATACAGCGAGGTCCCTCAGATGTCGGCGGGATATCTCGACGAGAACACCACCCTGGTCACGTTCTCCATCGGAGGCAACGACGTCCGCTTCTCCGACGTGCTCCAGCAATGCATCACCAGCATCACCGACTGCCAATACACCACCCTGTCCGGGGACACGGAACCCTTGGCGCAGGCGGAGAACCGGCTGATCTACGACCGGTACATGCCGAGCCTGCAGAAGGTGATCCAGCGGGTCCACGACCTCGCCCCCAACGCCAAGATCATGGTGATGGGCTACCCGGAACTCATCTCCAACGGTGGCACCTGTCTCAGCCCTCTCACGGTCCACGACCCCGATACGGGACTTCCGATAGGCACCGCCGGCATCAGCCCGACCGAGACCCAGTGGATCAGCAGCATGGCGGGCACCCTCGCCGAGGCCGAGCGTTCGGTGGCGGTCACCGAGTGGAACCTGCGCTACATCCCCGTCAAATACATCGATCCCCGGCAGTACTTCGCCGGTGAAGGCGTCTGCGGCGATCCCCACGAGTCGATCCACGGCCTGGTCTTCAGTTACACCCCCGGGGAGAGTCCACAGGTCCACCTGCCCGAGAACCCATGGTGGCGCATCGGCATATCCCAACAGTCCTTCCACCCGAATCCCGACGGCACCACCGACTACGCGAACGCGCTGATCACCACGCTGCGCCTTCCCGAGGTCGACCAATAATCCCGCCCAACTGTTCAGGAGGAACAATGCGCAAACTCGCCGCACGCACACTAGTCAGCGCGCTCATAGTGGCACTGATGGCAACTCTCGGAGTGACGGTCACCGCCGCCCCGGCGTCCGCGTCCACCAGCATCTCCTTCCAGAATCCGGGAGGCGACGTCTGGGGCACCGTGACGTTCTACAACGGACACAGCGTCAGCATCAGCGGCCACGTCTACGGCTGGAGCGCCGGTCCCGGCTACGAGACCCAGGGCATCTACTGGGTGGGAAACGGCCGGTACGGCTGCACGTCGACCCCGCTGCACCGCAACTACTCCGACGGCATCACCCGCTCTTACTCGGAGAGCATGAACTGTAGTTACGCCAACATCCAGGCCGTCTTCATCATGTATTACCTGTACAGCGGAGTCTTCACCACGCAGTACATCTACAACCCCTACGCATAACGCATCCCGGCTGCTGTGGATGGTGCGATGCGGCACCATCCACAGCGCCTTGCGTGGCAGTCGTCAGAGCCGCGACGGCTTCCGATCGTCCGGCGCCTCATCCCTCCGCTCGGCGTCGGTGCCAGTCCTCGGCCGCCGCGAGCATCGTCGTGCCCAGATAATCGAGGAGATCGCTGGTGTCGCTCAGGCGCGCTCCGGCCGGGGTCTCCGGGCCTAGGACGGCCGCACCCTGAGCGGCGAATCGGGCCAGCGCGATGTTCTGCTGTGCGCTGGCGATCCACGACTTGTGCCAGACATCGCCGTTGACGTGATACCGATCGTGCCGGGCACCGGGTTCGCGTTCACGCCGAGTGAGTTGCGCCTGCTCCAGATCGCCGATCGCCTTGGAGATCGTGGCTGGGCTGACACTGAGCTGGGCGACGAGCTCGGCGGCAGTGAGACTGCCGCTGTCGGTCGTGTACAGACAGGCCAGGATTCCGGCAGCCACGCGGCTCAACCCGGTTTGCATGCTCACCTCGGTGAGTTGTTGGCGGAAGGCACGGACCGCCTCGGGGTCGCGCCCGAACGACGTCGCATCCGCGTTCGGCGCCTGTGGCGTACTTGCGGATCGCCGTTTGGCGCGAGTGCCGGCCGTGCGGTGCGCCTGATCGGCTCGGTACGCGCGAGCGCCACCGTTGCGTTGCACTTCTCGCGTGACCGTCGAAGTCGGACGATGCAGCTCGCGGGCGATTTCTGCGAATCCCTGGCGGCTGGCGAGGCCGGCTGCGATCCGGCGCCGATCCTGCAGAGTGAGCCGTTCTCCGGGCATGCGGAAAAGTATGCCCTCGCAGTCGAGTGATAGCAACGCCGTCGATGCATTAGGCGGCATGTCGTTGCAACGATTAAACATAGGCACGCTGCTGATATGTTGCACAGTGGACGATTCAGCATTGCCTGAAGGCTGAACGCAACCTACCTTGTGAGACATGAACGCATCGACACCCTTCCGCACCTGGCACCGTCCACTGATGATCAACGTGACCCTCATGCTCGGGCTTGTCGCCGTTTCCGTCGCCGGTCTGGTCATCGATGACCGGGTGCTGCTGGGCGAGTCGGTCTGGGTGAAGCCGCTGAAGTTCGGGCTGGCGTTCACCCTGTACTCCGGCGTGCTGGCCTGGCTGCTGACCAAGCTGCACAAGGCCCGTCGGCTCGGCTGGTGGACCGGGACCGTCTTCGCGATCGCTGCGACACTGGAGGTCGCGGGCATCACGGTGCAAGCCGCGCGGGGAACCTTCAGCCATTTCAACGCCAACTTCGCCGACTCCGTGACCGTGGCGATGACTCAGCTGTTCACCTACGGTGTCGCGGCGATCCTCATCGCCCAGCTGGTCATCGCCGGGGTAGTGCTGGCGCAGCGTTCCCTCAGCAAGCCGCTCACCCGAGCAGTCCGGTACGGAATCGGCCTCGCCACGGTCGGCATGCTCGTCCCGGTCTGGTGGATGATCACCAACGTGCGCCAGCGCATCGTCGTCGACGCCAACGGCGACGAAATCACCATGTATCAAGGACACGGGATCGGCGATCTCGACGGCCACGGGATGTTCCTGACCAACTGGAGCGTCACCGGCGGCGACTTCCGCGTACCGCATTTCGTCGGCCTCCACGGAATCCACGTCCTGCTGCTGACCGCCTTCCTCGTCGGCCGGCTCGCCCGCAAGGTTCCCGCCTTGCGAGACGAGCTCGTGCAGGGGCGGCTGCTGACCGTCGCCGGGCTGGCGTACGCCGGACTGCTCGCGGTCCTGATCTGGCAGGCCGGGCGGGGACAGTCGCTGATCCATCCGGACGCCGCGACACTGCTGGGCTTCGGAACGGTCGCCGTCATCGCAATCGTCGGCGCCGCAACGGTATTGGCCGTCGCGCGCCATCGGCAGCTGGTCCTCCTACCGCCTACCGCCCGCGGGTGATCCCTCGTACTCGAGCGCGGACGTCGACTGCGACGTCCGCGCTCCCGTCCGCTTCACAGCTGCGAAGGGTGTCAAACCGCTTCGTTGAGCCAGGTCGGCAGCGGTTCCCGCGCCGACAGCCAGTCGGCCGGAATACCGTCGACTCCCGTGTAGGACGCGACGACGCCACCCGCGATCGCGGCGGTCGTGTCGATGTCGCCGCCGACGCGTACGCAGGTGCGGATCGTCTCGGCGTAATCGTCGAGGTGCTTCGCCGCCGCCCACAACGTGAAAGGCACGGTGTCCTGCGCGGTCACCAAATTGCCGTTGCCGAGCTCGTAAGCGACCTCGTCCGGCGACAGGTGCAGCATGCGCCTCGCTCGCGCGATGCCTTTGCGTACCGTGCTTTCCGGGGTCAGCGCCAGCACCGCGTCCAGGAACGGGCCCGGCTTCGTGCGTACCCCTGAAACTCGACCGGAGGCCGCGACACTCGCGGCCACCGCGACCGCGACGGCCCCAGCCACCCCCTCGGCGTGCGCGTGGGTGACTTCCGCGGACAGCGCGGCCTGCGCGGCGGCTCGCTCCGGTTCACCCACGTGGTACGCACCCAGCGGCGCGACCCGCATCGCTGCGCCGTTGCCGCACGAACCTTGACCGTCGAAGGCCGCCGCCGCGGCATCTCGCCACGGCACCCCCTTGCGAATGCTGTGCAGGATGACGAACGCGCCGACGCCGTAGCCGCGATTGGGTTCGCAGCGTTCGGCGAAGACCTCGGCGAGCAGATCCTGATCGATCTGCTGCTTCTCCTGCAGCAGCCAGAAGACGGAGCACGCCATCTCGGTGTCGTCGGTCCATTCCCAGACCGGAGGCGGCGTGATGCCGTTCAGCAGATCGTCGACCCGGCGGCCGACCATGAAAAACTGGGCTCCAAGCGCATCGCCGACCGAAAGGCCGGCCAAACTGTCTGCGGCGTAATTGAGCCGCGTCCCCTCGTGTAGAACAACTCTCATCGTGCCGACCATCCTGGCCGGAAACGTCGGCCGGGGCAACCGAACTATCAGCCGATCCAGCCCCGGCGCGCGGCTTCGTGACCTAGCTGGAAGCGAGTCACCGCGCCGGTCCGCTCCATGAGGCTGCCGATGCGGCGTTGCACGGTACGCAGAGACTTGCCGAGCTGGCTGCCGATGGCCTGGTCGGTGATCCCGGCGAGGAGCAGCCCGAGGATGCGGGCGTCGGTTTCGTCGATGTCCTGGGCGGCGAGTTCGGTGATGCCGGTGGGGCTGGGCAGGATCTCGTTCGCCTGGGCCCAGACCAGCTCGAACAAGGTGATCAGGGCATCCAGAAGCCCGCTCGGATGGATCAGCAACGCCCCCGATTCGCGCTGCCCGGCTCCGGTGAGCAGCGGCAGCAACGCCAACGAGTGGTCGGCGATCACCATGCGTAGCGGGACTTCGCCGGTGACGCGGATCGTTTCGCCGAGGCGGAGGGAGTCGGCGGCGCGCTCGACGAACCGGGGGTCGGCGAAGGCGGCCCGGTCGACGACGACGCGGTAGCGTACGCCGCGTTCGAGGGCGATGTCCTCGTCGGTGTTCTCCTCGGCGGAGACGACCGCTTCGGCCGGTTTGAGCAGTGCGCGTACCTCGGTCTTGGCCGAGCGCTGGAGCTGGGCGAAGCGCTGGGCGATGGCCTGCCGTCCGCGTACGACGTCCACCACGTCGACGTCCGAGCGGGCGGCTGCCTCGGTCCGGTACTGCTCGGCCAGGCGCATGATCTCCAGCTGGGCGCGCCCGATGTCGTCCTGCCGCTGGACGATGAGCGAACCGAGGGCGACGTCGGGTGGTGCGGCGACATAGTGGCTGGGCGTCGCGGTGGACCGGGCGACCAGCCCCTTTTCTTCCAGCAGGGTGAGTGCCTCGCCGACGGCGGCCGGGTCCGCCTGAATCGCTGTGGCCAGGTGGTCCGATGCCGCCGAGGCCAGTGCGAGCAGGCGGCGGTACGCACGCTCCTCGAGCGACGACAGGCCCAGGACATCGAACATCGGCACCTTCCCGGTGATCAGGAAAATGGCGGAGATGTGTCATGGCACGTATCCGCCATTGAGCAGCGTACGCCGGACGTGAAAGCGTCTTGCCGACCCGGTGGTTCCCCTCGAAAGGCAAGGGCATGTCCAGATTCCCGCGAGCGTGGTCGTTCGGCTTCGCCGCGCTCATGGCCGCCGCGGCCCTCGCCGCCCCGGGTACGCCCGCAGCCGGCGACCCGGAAACGCCCGCGCTCGCGACAACGGAGGCGAGCACGGTGACCCTGGTGACCGGTGACGTCGTGAGGGTGACGACGCTGGCCGGTGGCGCGCAGACGGCGGAGATCACCCGGCCGGACGGGGCGACCGGCGGCGTACGCCTCCAGCAGCTCGACGACGACCTCTACGTGCTCCCCGACGAGGCGGTGCCCCTGATCGACGCGGGCCGGCTCGACCGGCGGCTGTTCGACGTCAGCGACCTGATCGAGATGGGCTACGACGACGCGCACACGGTCGAAGTTCCGCTGATCGCGGCGTACGCGCCGACGCCAGCGGCTCTAACCGCCGGCAAAGCGAGCACCGACACGAGCCGGGGAGCGCCGAAGGGCAGCCGCCTCGTCCGCCAGCTGCCCAGCGTCAGCGGTGCTGCGTTGGCCGCCCCGAAGTCGCAGACGCGCGCGTTCTGGACGGCGATCGCCGGTGACGGTGTGCTGAAGGGCGGGCTGGCCAAGGTCTGGCTGGACGGCCGCGTACAAGCGGATCTGAAGGAGAGCGTGCCGCAGATCGGCGCGCCGACCGCGTGGGCCGCCGGGTACGACGGCAAGGGCGTCAAGGTCGCCGTGCTCGATACCGGTGTCGACGTGACCCACCCGGACCTCGCCGGTCAGATCGACGAGAAGGTCAGCTTCGTGCCGGGCGAGGACACCTCGGACGTCAACGGCCACGGCACGCACGTCGTGTCGACCATCGTCGGCACCGGAGCCGCCTCGGGCGGTGTCTACAAGGGAGTCGCGCCGGGCGCAGACCTGATCTTCGGCAAGGTTCTCGGCGGGGCCGAAGGCTTCGGGCAGGACTCCTGGGTCATCGCGGGTATGCAGTGGGCCGCCGAGTCGGGCGCGGACGTCGTCAGCATGAGCCTGGGCGACTCGCTGCCCTCGGACGGTTCCGATCCGATGTCCATGGCGGTGAACACGCTGACCGAGCAGTACGGCAGCCTGTTCGTCATCGCGTCGGGCAACGCCGGGCCCGAGACCATCGCCGCCCCGGGCGCGGCCGCCGCCGCGCTCACCGTCGGCGCGGTCGACAAGAAGGACCGCCTCGCGAGCTTCTCCAGCACTGGTCCGCTCACGATCACGGGAGCCATCAAGCCGGATATTTCCGCGCCCGGCGTCGACATCACCGCTGCCCGTTCGCAGCAGATGACCTCCGGCAGCGGCTGGTACCGCACGATCAGCGGCACGTCGATGGCCACTCCGCACGTCGCCGGGGCGGCCGCGATCCTGGCCCAGCGTCATCCGGACTGGTCGGCCGCCCGGCTCAAGGACGCGCTGATGAGCAGCAGCAAGGGGCTGGCGTACTCGCCGTATCAGGTGGGGACCGGCCGGGTCGACGTCGCCGCCGCGATCACGCGTACGGTCCAGGCCACCGGATCGGTGTTCCTCGACAACTTCACCTGGCCTCACGAAAGCTCCGACGCGCCGGTGGGCAAACCGGTCACCTTCACCAACTCCGGCGACACCGATGTCACTCTCACGCTAGCCATCGCCGGGACCACGCCCTACTCGATCAGCAGCCCGTCCGTGACCGTCCCCGCCGGGGGCTCGGCGTCCGTCACCGTCACCGGCGACCCACAGGCGGCAGGGGTCGGCACGACCAACGGCGCTTACCTCGTCGGCACCGATGCGTCGACCGGGATCGCCGTCACGCGTACCAGTCTGGCCTTGCTCAAAGAGGCTGAGCGATATGACCTGAAGCTGAAGGTCATCGGCCGGGACGGACGGCCGGTCTCTTCCTACGTGGTCCTCAACAAGGCCGGCGGGACATCGCCGGGCAGCTATCTGGTCGACGGTGAGCGGACCTTGCGCCTCGCGCCGGGCACCTACACCGCGGAGACGTATCTCGATGTTCCAGGTGAGGCGCCGGACCGGCTCGGCAAGGTCTTGATGGTCGCGCCGGAGGTCTCGCTGACCGCGTCGGCCGAGGTGGTGCTGGACGCGCGGACCGCGCGGCTGGTCGACGCGCACGCGCCGCAGCAGACCGCGAACCGTCAGCGCCGCCTCGACTACCAGGTGCGTTACGGCGAGGGCGGCCAGTTCCGCGAGTCGTTCCTCACCGCCGCCACGGTCGACGACCTCTACCTGACGCCCACGCCCGCGACCAGCAGGGCCGCGTTCACCCTCGCCACCCGCTGGCGGCAGGGCGAACCGCAGGTCACGCTCGCGGCCTCGGGCGTGCCGGGCATCGAGGCCACGATCCAGTCGGGCAGCACGCTCTCCGCGAGTCAGGCAAATCTTCCCATCTTGTACGCACACCGCGGCGCGTCCGCCGACTACGCCGGCCTCGACGTCACCGGCAAGGCGGCGATTGTCGACCGCACCGACGCGGTCACGCCGGCTGCTCGCGTCGCAGCGGCCGCAGCCGCCGGAGCGAAGCTGCTCGTGGTCGTCAACGACGGGGTCGGAAACCTGAATGAGAGCGTCGGCGCGTCACCGATCCCGGTCGTCGTGGTGCATCGCGACACCGGCGCGGCGCTGATTCGTCTCGCGGAGGCGGGAACGCTGCGGCTGAACGTCAAGCTGACGCCGTACGCGAGTTACGTCTACGACCTGCTGCGCACGTACGCCGGGCAGGTGCCGGACCGGGATCTCACGTACGCGCCGACGCAGGACGAGCTGGCCCGCATCGACGCCCGCTACCACGCCGTGGCGGACGTGCTCGGCCAGGGATTCCGGTACGACATGACGTTCACGCCGTCGGCCGGACTCGAGGAGCGCGAGTACTACCCGGGCACCCGCACCGAATGGGTGACACCCGCCGTGACCTGGCACGAGGGGCACACCCAGGCGGGAGTCTGGGAAGACCGCGCCAACCTCAACGCGTACGCCCAGGGGACGCGGACGGTGCTCGACTGGTTCAAACCGGCTGTGCACCCGTCGTTCGGGCAGGGCTTCTCGGTCCGCAACGCCCGGACCGTGGACCGCATGACCTTCAACGTCCAAGCTTGGACGGCATCGGGGGAGGTCATCGACCACGGCGGCACCCTGGGCGGGACGGTTCCGGAGAGCCTGAAGCTCTATCAGGGCGACACCCTGATCCGGCAGTCCTCGTCGAGCGCGCTGCAGAACGTCACCGTTCCGTCCGGCGTACGCGCCTTCCGGCTGGTGCACGACGCGTCCCGCCCGGCCGACATCTGGCGGCTGTCGACGCGTACGCACACCGAGTGGTCCTTCACCTCCGGCACGACGACCGCCAATACGCCGTTGGCGCTGCCGGAGCTCGATTACGACCTGCCTGCCGACCTGCACGGCGACGTCAACGCGGGCAGTACGCAGCACATCCGGCTGGAAGCAGGTCCGCAGCTCGGCGGGGGAGTCGACGGTGGCCCCGTGACGACGGTGACGCTTCAGGTGTCCTACGACGACGGTGCCACCTGGACACCGGTCACGTTGACCCAGCGGTCCGGCGGTTGGGAGGGCGACCTCAAACTGCCGAAGCAGGCGGGATTCGTCTCGCTGCGGACGGCGGCGACTACTGCGGACGGCTGGACCGTCGCGCAGGACGTCATCCGCGCGTACGGGGTTCGGTAGGGGCCGTTCTCGCCGGGGCCGGTTGCCCCCTCAACCGGCCCCGGCTCACGGACGCGCACCTACGTCTGCCGCTCCAGGCAGGTGACCGAGACGGGAGTCAGCGCGATGCCGGAGAGCAGGCTCTCCGGCGTCCCGCAGAAGAACTTCTCGGTGTCGCGCCCGTGAACGGTGAACTCGCCGGCGACTGTGCCTACCGCCGGAGCTCCGTTCAGCGGTACGCAGTTCCCGGCTCCGGTGCCCGTCGATCCGAGGACCGTCACGGTGTCGCAGAGATAGTCGCGCAGGGCCGCATGGGCCGGTGCCGCGATGAAGACGGCGCTTGCGGCCGTGGCCAGCGCCGCCGCGAGCGTGAGGCGTACTGTGCGCTGTCTGGTGGATCCCATGGGCTACTCCTTCAGGTTGCTCGAAACATCGACGTAAACACCCGGCTCAATGTGCGGCAAGACGTCGTTCCGGGTCACGGAACGGCGTCTTAAGGAACTCTCAGTAGTTGGCCGATTACGAATTGTAGTTTCGCCAGCGTGTTATGCCCGGGATGCCGGGCCGGGGTCTGGTAGATCATCTACGTGTCCTTGCGTTTCCTACGTCCGGCCGTCCGGGCTGCTCTTGCTTTCGGCCTGCTGCTCTCCGTCATTCCGATGGTTCCGGCGTCGGCGGCCTCGTCCCGCCACGGGCGGGTCGCCCGCGCGGCCGGTACGCCCGGCGTACCGCAGGACCCGATCGTCATGTACGCCGAGGACTTCGAGCACGATCCGGCCGACACCCCGATCCGGCTCACCGCGTACACCGGAGCCGCGCCGCTGAGCCAGACCTACACGGCGGACGCCGGCTGGCTCAAGGGGTGCAACGGCTGGGTGCTGGACGACAGCTCGACTTCGGACGCGTACAAGCCGGGCATCGCCGACTGCGGCAACAGCACGAAGTTCTGGAACCAGATTCGCGATTTGGCGGACGTGCTGGGCGAGTTCAACGGTTCGGCCGACTCGAACGCCAATCACGCGGTTGCCGCGTTCACCTGGACCGCGCCCGCGGCCGGCAGCGTGGAGTTCGAGACCGACAAGCCCATCCCGCTCACTGCGTCGAACCGGTTCCTGACGTTCTCGGTCAATTCCGTCGCGGTCAACTGCTCGGTGTCTGCGCCGAAGTTGAGCTTCTCGTTGCTGAACGGCTCCGCCGCGACGTCGGTGACCGCCAAGCCGGTGAACCCGTGCACCGACCCTGATGCCAAGAGCTACACCTCCGACGTCGCCGGGACGGCGAAGGCCGTGCGCGGGTACGCCGACAAGCCACTATTGTTCACCGGGAACGAAGTCGGCATCCGGATGACGAACGGCAACGGCAGCGGCACCGGCAACGACGCGGCGTTCGACGACATCGAGCTGGTGGACGTCACGCCGCAGATCGACAAGGCGTTCAGCCCGGCGGCGGTCGCCTCCGGCGGGACCACCACGCTGACCTTCACGATCACGAACACCTCGGACCTGCTGGCCAAGCCCGGCTGGTCGTTCACCGACGCGCTGCCCGCCGGGATGACCGTGGCCGCGCCCCTGACCACCTCGACGACCTGCGCCAACGGGAAGGTGACGGCGACCGCCGGGGGAGCGTCGGTCGGGCTGGCCGGGGATCTGAAGGAGGACCAGGCGTCGTGCACGCTGAGCGTCGGCGTCACCGCGCCGAAGGGCACTTATCGCAACTGTGCCGCCAACACGTCCGAGCTCGTCGGGGTGAATCCGCCCGACTGCGCGACGGTGCTGTTCGACGATCCTTCGTACGCCATCAGCAAGGTTTCCTCCCCGCCGTCGGGAACCGCCGTGCAGCCGGGGGAGAAGGTCACCTACACCGTGACGGTCACCAACACCGGGCGGGTGCCGGTCGACGCCACGGTGGCCGATGACCTGTCCGGCGTACTGGACGACGCGTCTTACAACGGGGACGCGGTCGCTGGAACGGGGAAGCCCGCGTACGCCGAACCGAAGCTGCTCTGGGCGCACACGTTGCCGGTCGGCGGCTCCACCACGATCACGTACTCCATCACCCTGCACGATCCCGGCAGCGGGGACGGCGTACTGACCAATCAGGTGACCGGATCGGACGAGTCGAACTGTCCTACTGGGACCGAGCCGGGCTGCACCACGACCGTCGGCCCGGCGAAGCTGAAGATCGTCAAGACCGCCGACGCCACGACACCGGTCCAGCCGGGGCAGAAGATCACCTACACGCTGACCGTCACGAACACCGGGATCGGCACCGCCACCGCGGTGACCGTCACCGACGACCTGGGCGGCGTACTCGACGATGCGGCCTTCTCCAGTGCCGCCGCCTCGGGTGGTGCGGTCGGCTTTGACAGCCCGACGTTGACTTGGAAGGGCGACGTCACCGCCGGTACCCCGGTCACGATCACGTACTCGGTCGTCGTCAACGCGACCGGTGGCGACCGTACGCTGAAGAACGTGGTGACCGGGCCACCCGGCTCGAACTGCGAGCCCGGCTCGGACGATCCACAGTGCACGGTGTCGCTCGGCGTGCCGCGACTGGACGTCCGCAAGTCGGCCACGGCGTCAGCGACACCCGTGATCCCCGGAACGACCGTCACCTACCAGGTCACCATCGCCAACACCGGCGGAGTGGACTATGCGAAGACGACGGTCACCGACGACCTGTCCGGCGTACTGGACGACGCCTCCTACAACGGCGACGCCGTCGTCTCGTCGGGCGAGGCCACGTTCGCGAGCCCGGTTCTGTCGTGGACTGGGGACGTCGCCGTCGACGCGACCGTCACGATCACCTACACCGTGACGGTGAAGAATCCGCTCAGCGGCGACGGCAAGCTGGGCAACGTCGTGACCGGCCCGCCCGGCTCGAACTGCCTGCCGGGCTCGGCCGATCCGGCCTGCTCCGCCCAGCCGAAAGCCGCGGCACTGACGATCCACAAGTCGGCGAACACCACCACCGCGAAGCCCGGCGACGTCGTCACGTACACGGTCACCGTGACCAACACCGGGGCAGCCTATCCCGACGCGCAGGTCACCGACAACCTCAGCGGCGTCCTCGACGACGCGGTCTACAACGGCGACGTGACCGCCGACAGCGGGAAGACGGCGTACGAGCAGCCCACGCTGACCTGGACCGGCGACGTGCTCGCCGGTGCGACCGTGACCGTCAAGTACTCCGTCAAGGTCCGGCAGCCGGTCCCCGGGGACCATGTGCTCGGCAATATCGTGACCGGGCCGCCCGGGTCCAACTGCCCGGCGGAGCCTGCCGACCCCGCCTGTTCCACCACGGTGAACGTCGCCGACCTCGTGGTCGGCAAGTCGGCCCATGCATCGGCGACTCCGCTGACGCCGGGGGCGACCGTCACCTACACGATCACCGTGGCCAACCCCGGCACCGCGGCGTACGCCGGAGCTGCGGTAACGGACGACCTGAGCCGAGTGCTCGACGACGCCGGCTACAACGGCGACGTGACCGCCGACGGCGGCAAGGCCGCGTACGAACGGCCCACCCTGAGCTGGTCGGGTGACGTGGCGGCGGGTGCGACGGTGACGATCACGTACAGCGTAACGGTCACCGGCGGCGGGGACGGTCTCCTGGCCAACGGCGTGGTGGGTCCCGGCCCGTCGAACTGCGCGCAGAACTCCCTCTGCGGTACGCCGAACCTCCCCGTCGCCGAACTGCGCATCGCGAAGTCGAGCGACGGCCCGGCGCTCGGCCCGCTCGACCCCGGAGGCATCGTCAAGTACACCGTGACGATCAGCAACATCGGCACGGCTGCGTACCCGGCGGCCGAAGTCGCCGACGACCTCACGAACGTGCTCGACGACGCGGCGTACAACGGCGACGTGGCTGCCGACGCCGGGAAGGTCGCCTTCGAAGCGCCGACGCTGACCTGGACGGGCGACGTCGCGGCGGGCGCTACGGTCACGATCACCTACTCGGTGACCGTCGATGACCCGGATGCCGGTGATCGCATACTGACCAATGTGGTCACTGGACCGCCGGGATCCAACTGCGCCAACGGTTCCAGTGATCCGGCGTGCCGGGAACGAGTGCCACGGGCCGACGTCGCGGTGGCCAAGACCGCCGACCGTACGCACGCCGGTCCCGGCCAGATCGTCACCTACACCGTGCGCATCACCAATTCCGGCAAGGCCGCCTATCCCGCGTACGCGATCTCCGACGACCTGTCCGGCGTACTCGACGACGCGGTCTACGACGACGACGCCTCCGCAGATTCGGGGCATGCTTCCTATGCCCAGCCGACCTTGTCGTGGACCGGTGATGTCCCGGCCGGGTCGACGATCACCGTCACGTACTCCGTGACCGTCGGCAACCCGCTGCCCGCCGGGGACGACAAGCTGATCAACGCGGTCACCGGCCCGCCCGGCTCCGGCTGCGCGCCGGCCGACCCCGGTGACGGCTGCACCACAGTGGTCGACGCGCCGCGCCTGGACTTCGGCGATCAGCCCGACAGCTACCAGACGACTCGGGCCACTGGTGGGGCGTACCACCGGATCGTCGCGACCTTGCGCCTGGGCGCGGGCATCACGGCAGACTCCGATGGCCGACCGTCGGTGCAGGCCGACGGCGATCAGGACGACGGTGTCGTGGCGGTACGCGGCGCGACCGCGGGCAGTGACCAGCTGAGCGTGGACGTCCGTGCCACCAACCTTGCGTCGACCGAGGCGGTCCTGGCCGGTTGGGTGGACTTCGACGCGGACACCGACCTGGATAGCGTCGAGGCGCAGCAGGTCGTCGTCCCCGCCGGAACGAGTGCCGCGACCTTCACGCTGACCTGGCCCACGCACATCACAGGTGGGCAGGTGCTCCGGCTGCGGCTGCGGTTGTTCGGCGACCTGCCTTCGGTCGAGTCGATGGCGCGGCTGGAGCTGACTCCGGCGATCAGCCCGATCGGCTTCGGCGGGGCGGGTGAAGTCGAGGATTACGTCTGGGACATCCCCGGCACGCCGCCGTCCCAGTACGCGGACCGGCCCGACCAGTTGAGCGACACCGGTGACGACGTCCTCGGCCTCGCGCAGTCCGGAGCCGCCCTGATCCTGGTCGGAGCCTTCCTCGCCGCAATTGGTCGACGGCGTTGTGCCGCTAGCTGAGCACGATGGACACGGCGCCGGACGGAACCCGACACCTGCGGTGAAGGTGAAGTGGGACGGGCTGGTGCCGCTGTTGGTCCAGTCGATGCCGCCCGAGCCGGACGAGGACTCGGTCCGCGACGCGGAACGACATCACGCGCGCATTCGCCCGCGCGGCCGCGGCGTTCCGTAGCGTGGCACGGCACCTGGACGAGCCGACCGAAGGCCACCAGGCTCCGACGGTAACCGGCATCGATGTCGTTTCTCGCTGAGTCGATACGTGGCTCAGTGCCGAAAGGAGAAACTGGATATGGCATTCACTCCGCGCCGGGCGTGGTCCCGGCTGGCTGTCGCGGCTGCGGCCGCCGCTCTGGTGGTCACCGGTCTGGCGGTGCCCGCCTCGGCGAACACGACGGTCATAAACTGCACCGGCGAAGTCGAACTCGCCTTCTCGCCCGGTCTGACGTACAGCGACCAGACGGTGTCCTACACCGGCGAGGACCGTGCGACCTCCTGCATCAGCGTGACCCACCCGTACCTGCACTCGTTCGTCGGCCCGTTCAGCGGCACCGCGACCCAGTCCTGCGGAACCCTGCTGGACGACGGCGTCGGCACCGAGGTTCTCTATTGGAACGGCGGCACCACGCTGACCAGCACGTGGACCTACAGTTACGTCGCGCAGCAGCTGGCCAGCGTCGTCGTCTTCACCGTCACCGGCACCGTCACGAGCGGCGTCGCCGCAGGTGCTGTGCTGAACCAAGTCAACGTCATCCCGCTCGCCGACTTCCTGGCCTGTTCGCAGCCTGGCGGGTTGCAGGGCTACACGGGTGCGTCCACCTGGGTCTTCACCGGCTGAGACTGCTGTTTCGTCGGCCGGGGAGCAGCCGGATGCGACAGCCCCTGTATCAGGCAGCCCGGATCCCGGCTGGCGACGAGTCGGACCACAGGGATGGTGGTCCGACCCGTCGCCGTTTGGCGTTCGGCGTTTGGCGTCGAGGATCAGGCGACCGTTCCGGGCTGGGCGGACAGGAGGTATTGGGTCCAGCCGGAGGTGTCGACGGCACCTGCGCCGGTGATGTCGGATCCGCTGCCGTTGAACGGGTTGGTATCGATGTAGCGGAACAATGAGCCCTCCGGTCGGTGCCCGAAATAGACACCACCGCCGGGCGAGAGCAGGTTGTCGAAGACATTCCACGTGGAGGACTTCAACTCGTAGCCCTTCCAGCTCCCCGCGCCGTTGATCTTGTAGGAGAGGAGGCGGCCGTCGCTCGCGGTGCCGAGGATCCAGTCCGGTCCGGTCGTGGTAAGGGTCTTGAGGGTGAAGCCGCTGTCGATTTTGGTGTTGTTCGTGATGTCACCGGCCTCGGGTTTGGCGGCGCTGACTGTGTAGCGCCGAAGGACGCCGTCGGCGATGCCGAACAACGACCCGTCACCGTCGTAGGCCAGCAGGTCGTGCGTCCAGCCGGAACCCAGATACGCCGGTCTCTCGAACACGAGCTCGTCGTTGTTGGTGATCACGTTGATCCGGTACAGGTTTCCGAAGTTGCTCGTGACCAAGACGGTGCTGAAGTTGAGCGTCGCCATGGCCTTGGGTGCGAAACCGATCGAACTCGCGGAGACGACGGCACCGTGCGTTCGATCACCGCTCGCCACGTCAACCGCGGTGTACGTCATCTTGCCATCGCTGAGGAAGCCGTAGATCTTGGCAGTGCCGCGTGGTTGCCCGCCCCATTGGCCGAAGTCCGTGGAGCGCGCCTCGTTGCGGTCGCAGTCGGCGCCGTCGACGGTGATGCCGTTCTGCACCTGGCGTAACTGTGCCCGGCTGTCCCAGCTGCCGCCGGACCAGGCGTAGGTCTGCCAGCCCCAGGTGATCTTGCCGGCGTCGAAGAGACGGTCGATGACGTAGTAACCGCCGTAGGCGCCGGTGCGGCTGCGACCGAGCACCGAGGCCACACCGTCGAAGTAGGAGTTGATGGCGGACTGCTGCGCCTCGGTGGCGTCGAAGTCGACACTGAAGTAGATCGGCCGGTCCGCCGGCATGCCGCAGGCGATCGCCTGGCGCTGCGCCTCCTTGGCGTTCTCGAGGCCGGCGGAGTACCCGTTCAGCGCCTCGTTCGCCGAGTACTCCCAGTTGACGACGATGTCGAGACCAGCAGCGCGTAGTGCGTCGGCCTC
The DNA here is from genome assembly GCF_013362815.1 of Hamadaea sp. Lineage (GTDB taxonomy): Bacteria > Actinomycetota > Actinomycetes > Mycobacteriales > Micromonosporaceae > Hamadaea. Next base: position 193,800 of record NZ_JABFVK010000013.1, read on the forward strand.
GCTACGGGTGAGGTTCTTGCCGGTGGTGCTCCAGCTGACATAGCGGCAGACGAAGGAGTATCCGGCGGCGGCGATGGCGCTGGGATCGGGGCGGCCCCAGGAGTAGTCGATGCCTTGCCGTGTCGCGGCGTGGGCTGGCGAAGCCAACGACAATCCCGTTACGGTGCCGAGTGCGGTCGCCCCAGCGGCACCCAGCAGCGCTCGGCGAGAGATGTGTGTCATCGCCGTCAGCCCTCTACCAGGCGGGTGGAAGGGAGCATTGGGGCTCTGCCAGTGTGGTCGACGGCGCCGGCCGCAGCAGCGACCGCCACCATGCCCGGCAAACGCGAATGGAGGTTCGGTGTCATGCCAGGCAGAGTCGGGTACGAGGCTTGAATCGTCCTTGAACAATTCTTGAATGCCCTGAGTGCGGGACGGCAGGCTGGAGGCGGAACCGCTGTCCCAGGTATCCATCGAGCTGGGTCTACTTGACGGCGACCTCGTCGCGTACTCCCGAGGGCATGGCGTCGCAGTTCTCCCGCCTCGTGCCGTGGGTGGACGCAGCCAGGCAGGTTGCCGCGGCGAACGCGCGCCAGGGCTGTCCTGGGACATCTACAACTTCTACGACGACAACGCCAGCCTCACCGACAACGAGACGATGGCCGAACACCAGCTGCGCCGCCCGAGTCTCGCCACGACGCTGGCCCGAGGCAAGCAGTTCGCGATCAGTGAGCGGTGCAAGATCTACGATGCGAACGACGTGCTCGTACTGAAGCCCGCCACGGCGGCATTCACTACAGCCCCCTAACCCATCCCCCCAGCGTCCCCTCACCGCCTGCGGGGCTGCGAGGGGACGCTGGTGGATGGTTAGGACAGCTTCACGATGCCGGGAAGACCCTTCTCCACGTAGTAGATGTCGCTGAAGTACACCCGGCAGTTGCCGTCGGTGGCGTTTCCTCCGGCGTGGACCCCTCGCGCGATGACCGACGACGAGCCCGTCTTGATCGTGTACACCGGAGCGCCGGAGTCCCCACCGCGCGTACATTTGCCGGTGCTGTTGCCGCGCATGGCGTTGCGCATGGTGGTGCCGTCGGACCAGCGCACGACGAGGCCGTAGCTGGTGACGGTGAACCCGCAGACCTCGCCTTGGGTCTTACCGCTGACGCAGAACTTGGTGCCCATGCTGGTCGGGACCGTGCTGCGGCCGACGACCGCGCGTGTCGTGCTCGAGGTCGGCCCGCCACTGAACACGCGTGGCGATGAGCTGTAGGAGGAGTAGAGCTTCACGAGCGACGCGTCGCCGACGTAGTAGCTCTGGCCGTGCACGCGGACCGATCCGGTGGAGTTGTTCCAGGTGTCCTCGACGACTGTGCCCACGTGGTAGCTCCATGTCCAGCCCTCGCCGTTCAGGGAGGTGCAGTGTCCGGCGGTGAGGATGTAGGAGACCCCTTCGTGCGTCCAGGAGAAGCCGGTGCTGCAGACCTCGGCTCCCGAGAAGTAGCCGCCGCCCTTGAATGGGCTGCTGTCGTACTGGCGGCTCTCCCGTTCCGGTGCGACGAGCCCGGGAACCAGCTGGATCGCGATCGCGCTCGTTCCGTACGCAGTGGCCAGGCCCTCGCGCAGCGCTTCGTCGACCGCGGCCGCCGTCACCACGACGCGGTTCTTGTCCGGCTGCAGGTACGCCTCGCGCAGCAGATCCCACGACGGAATGTCGCGCCGATCGAGCACGGTGTCGAGGATGCCGTCCAAGGCGGCGTGACTGTGCGCCACCCGATACACCGACGGGTAGACGAAAACCATGGTCGGCGTACCAGCATTGGTCTCGTCGAGCGGCGAGCTGTCGATGGACATGGCCTGGCTGGCCTTGTCCATGGTGGTGGCGCTGGCGGCGTAGCTGAGGGGAACCGCCAAGTAGCCGGAGTTGGAGATGTAGGGCGTCGCGTATTCGGTCGGGTTCGCCCGTGCCCGATCCATCGCGATGTCCCACGCCCGCTGGACCTCAGGGGCGACGGTGGACTGATCGACGTAAGGATCGGTGGTGAAGACCTCGACCGCGGTCGAGGTGGCGGGCTGATCGCCGGCGGCAGCGGCCGGAGCGGACCAGGTGGGGACCGTGAACACAGCCATGGCGAGCGCCACGGCCAGACCGTACGGGAGAGATTTCCGCATCGGCTGAGCATGCCTGACGATTTGGCTCAAGATCTACACGGGCGGGTGCGCGCATTTTCGGTCACCCGTCCCCGCAGCAGAAGGATCCGCCCTCCTCGGAAGCGGCCACCTGAGCGCACTTCTCAGGTGGCCGCTGGAACTACCGGAACTAGAGGTCGTACTCGGCGCGGATCACCTTGACCAACGCCGGAAATGATTCCTGGTCGCCCCCGACCATACGGTTGTGGGTGAAGGCGAAGGCGAATCGGCGTTCCGGGTCGGCGAATCCGACCGAGCCGCCGGAGCCGTTCATACCGTAGATCGTCGTTCGGGTGCCCCAGTCGGAGAACGGGTTGCCGAGGAAGAACCCGTACGCCTTCGGGATCGGCGCGCCGAAGACTTGGTCCGGGGCAGCGGTGCGCTGCCGAGTGGCCCGTTCGACGACGCCCGGGGAGGTCAGCTCGCCCGTCATGAACTTGGCGTACAGCGTGGCCAGGCCGTGGGCGGTCACCGTGCCGGAGGCCGGCAGGCATGCGCTGCGTACGAGCTCGCGGTTGGTCAGCTCGGCCACCGGTAGCACCAAACGGGGCGCGACGCGATGGAAGTTCGGGGGCAGGCCAGGCAACATCGCAGCCCAGTTGCCCTCGTAGAGGGTGGCGGCCGGGACATCTGCGGGAAGGCCGAAATAGAGTTCGCCGGACACGCCCGCCGACGCGGCGACGTCGCGTAGAACGTCCTCGATGGAACATCCGGCGGCCCGTTGCACGATTTCGGCGGTCAGATGCCCGTAGGTCCAGCCGTGGTATCCAGTGGCGGTGCCAGGCTCCCATTCCGGCGTCTGTCCGGCCAGCCAGGCGGCGACCGAGCGTACGTCGACGAGCTGTTCGGCTGTGATGTCTGCGGGCAGGTACGGCACACCGGCCTGGTGGCTGAGCACATGTCCGAGCGTGGTAGAGCCCTTGCCGTTGGCGGCGTACTCCGGCCAGAACTTGGCCACCGGGTCGTCGTAGTCCAGGACTCCGCGATCGACGAGGGTGGCCACGACAATCGCCGCTGCGCCCTTACCGGCCGAATGCGACGGAAACAGTGTGCGGGTGTCGACCGGTGTTCGGGTGTCGAGATCTGTGACACCCGCGGCTGCGTTGACGACGAGCTGTCCGTCCACATAGGCGGCGACCTGTACGCCGATCTCCTGGCCGGAAGCGACGAGCTCGTCGAGGTGGTTCTGGATCGACATGATGGTTCCTCCCCTGATCTTGTACTAAGACGAATATTAGACTGAGTACAAGATATTCGCAAGGTTGGCCGCGGGGTTCGTCGCGCTGGAAGGGCTCAGCAACTGGACAGTCGCACCGCCGGCTCGATCTCCGCGCTTGTGAGCGTGGAACGACAGAGCCAGGCAGGTCTGCGGTACGGAGAACTTGAGCTCTCGGTGTCCATTGCGGAGACGGCTCTCGATGTCTATGAGTCGGACGTCGCGCACCGCGCTACGCCGGTGCCGACCGGCAGCCGGGTGGCCGTCGGGCTGTCCATCGTCGTGCCCTGGGACGAGTATTCCTTCCCGCCACGTCCCGTCGCCTCTTCACCGGACCCGACAAGGGAGGCGTTCTGCGGCAAGCCGTGGATCGCCTCGGCCCCGGATCCCACACAGCCACGGTCTGGCGTCTTCACGTGGAACAAGCCGATCGAGGTCACGGTGCGTACCGGCGCGCCGATCGAACTTGACGTGTTCGTCGGCGACAGACTCCTCACGACCTGCCGGAGCTGGACCTATGCCGAGTTCGCATGCGCCTTCGACATCGGGCCGAACAATTGGGCAGCCTCGGCCGGATTGACCCCCGGCGTCGGCGTCCAAGTGACCGTCACCGTGGTTCCCCGGCACGCCACCGATCCGTGGGCGATGTACTTGATGGGAAGCGCGCCACCGTCTCGCTGATCCGGCGGTGCATTCCTGCCCGGGGTGTGCGCGAGCCGCCGGACGAGGCAAATCAGCTGATCGCGGCATATCGGGCTCGTCCTCGTCGCATAATCGGGTTCCGTGGCAGCGGCGGTCGCGCCGCATGAAGGGCGCGGCGGCGCGTCCGGAGGGAGTCCGATCGTGGCAGCCGTCGACGCCGCGGCCGTCGAGCGCATGACGACCAACCTCTACATTCGGCGGCCCTGGAACAGCCCGAGCTCGACCCGGTTCTGGGTGTTGCTGATCTTGGCGTCGATCATCGCCACCGCCGGAGTGGTCGCCGACTCGACCGCCACCGTGATCGGCGCGATGATCGTCGCGCCGCTGATGACGCCGATTCTCGGCACGGCGCTCGCGCTGGTGCTGGCGGACCGATGCCGTCTCGTACGCAACGTGCTGCTGGTGCTGGCGGGTGCTGCCGCCGTGGTGGTCATCGGGTACCTCATCGGATTCCTCGCTGCCCCGCCCGACGCGTTCGCGACCAACAGCCAGGTGTCGTCCCGGATCAGCCCGAAGCTCATCGACCTGCTCGCCGCCCTGGCCACCGGCACGGTCGGCGCGTTCGCACTGGTGCGCACGGACATCTCCGACGCGCTGCCGGGCGTGGCGATCGCCATCTCGCTGGTGCCGCCGTTGGCTGTCACCGGTCTGCTGATCAACGTCGGCCGGTATCACGACGCGTCCGAATCGGCGCTGCTGTTCGGCACCAACGTTGCGGCGATCATCGCCACCGGCACCGTCGTGTTCCTGCTCTATCGCGTACGCGGAGCGGCCGAAGCCGCGGGACGCCCGGTCGGACGGCTCCGGGGGCCGACCCTCGCCGTCGTCTGCCTGCTGATTCTCCTCGTCGCCGTCCCGTTGACGGCGGGCAGTCTGGCCGTGGCGCGCGACGAACGACTCGAAGCCGAGGTCAAGCCGCTCGCGGCGAGCTGGGCCCAGGCGGCCGACTGGCAGATCGCGTCGGTCGACGCCCGCAACGGCGTCGTCACCGTGACCGCGCTCGGCCTGCCGCCCGAACTGGACGCCGCGACACTGCGTCAGGCCATGGACGACGCCGGACTGGCCGGCACCGATCTGCGTATCCGTCTCGTCGGCGGCAACACTCGATTGTGCTCGGCCCGGCAGACAACGTGCGTGATCGTCGCCGGTTCGTAGTCCGAGGATCGGATCCGTCTGATCTCCACATCGAAGTCCAGGAACGGGCTATCGCCTGCTGCTCGCAATGAGGCGGTCCTCGGGCGGGCGTATGCCCCTTGGGCTCAGTCGACGCTCCGCGTATTGAGGCGCGTTCTTGATCCGCCTGGTATGGAGAATTTGCAGTTCTCCCACCTGGTCCAAGCGAGGTACGTGATTCTGAACTGAGCATCGCCGTGTCCGAGTGCAGACGGTGGCTCGGCGGTGGACATTGTCGCGGGGGCGGGTGGTGTTCGGTGGCGGACGAGGCGGGTCCGGCGTGGCAGGCGGACTGGGTGCCGGTGGAGCGGCGGTGGCTCGGCCTTGATCGGCGTACGCTGCTGCCCGCTGGGCTGGTGGTCTTGCTGGTGCTGATCGCTGGTTGGATCGTGCCGGCGATCAACAAGTCGGTGCAGGTCGACGACCCGATCCAGGCGGGCGAGATCGTGCAGGTCGGGCCGGGGGTGCAGTTCACGCCGGTGGCGGGGGCCAACCTTGCCGCGGGGCTGCGCCAGAGCCCGGACACTCCCGCTGGGGAGTATCCGAAGACGGCGGCGGTGACCTATCAGGGTCTGGTGTTCGAGGTCGTCACCGACACCTACCACGGCACGCCCACCCAACTCCTGGAACAGATCAAGACCAACGCCAAGGGCTTGCGGGGTGCGGCGGCCGGTTTCCAGGTCACCAGCGATCCGATCATCATCGCCAACTCGGCGGGCCAGCATGGGGTCGCCGCGCACTATGACGGCCTGGGCCAGACCGGTCTCGTCGCCGCGTTCGTGTTCGGCGACACCGGTGTGGAGATTCAGCTCTACGGCCCGCCGAACTTGCCGGACACGCTCAGCCAGCCGGTCGCGGCGATGCTGCAGTCTGTACGCCCCGTCGACAGGAGCGGATCATGACGGCCGTTTCGCAACCCACGGCGGCGGTCGCCGCCCGCAAGGCGGCGATCGATCAGACCGGTTGGGGCCGGCCCGTGTCGCTGTGGCAACCGCGCAACGCCTGCACGTGGGTCTACCTCATCGGTGTCAGCTACGGCGTATGGACGCTGATCGGCCTGCTCAATCAGCGCATCCGGCTCTATGCACCGGCTCTGACCGTCAGCGCTGTGGTATTCGCCTGCTACGCGGTGCTGTTCTGGTGGTTCACCGCCCGCATCGACCGCTACTCCCGTCAGCCCCTCGTACTCGTCGTGGCCGCCTTCGTATGGGGCGGGTTCGCCGCGACGTGGGGGATCGCGCTGTCGGGCAACGGTGCGCTGCTCGACCTCTACGGCAAACTGTTCGGCCCGACGTTTCAGCAGAACTGGGGCGCGGGGCTGGCTGCGCCGATCTTCGAGGAGTTCGGCAAAGCCGCCGGAATCCTGCTGCTGATGTTCATCGCCCCCCGTGTGGTCCGCACCGCCTACGACGGGTTCATCCTCGGCGCATTCTGTGGCCTCGGGTTCGAAATCATCGAAGACATCTACTACGGTCTGAATGCCGGAGCGGAGGAGTTCGGCTCCCAACAGGTGTCCACCGCCCTGCATGTCGTCGTGCTGCGGCTGCTGACCGGCTTCACCTCCCACATCCTGTACTCGGCCATCGCCGGAGCCGGAGTCGTGTACCTCGTCGGCACCGTCGCCCAACGCCGCCGCATCGGCCTGGGCATCGGGCTCGTCGCGACCGCGATGATTCTGCACGGTGTGTGGGACGCCAACTCCGGACTCAGTGGTGGCAACGGCGGTCTGATGATCGCGCTGCTGATCATCGAGATCATCGTGGCGTTCGTGATCGTGATCGCCGTGTTCCACCTGACCGTCAAACCCGAACGCGAAGCCATGCGCGCCGTCATGAGACCCGAAGCCGACAGCGGCGTGATCACCGCCGAGGAACTCGACGCTCTGTCCGGCGGCTGGAAACAACGCCGTGCTTATCGCAAGGCCGCAATGGGCCGCGCGAACCGTCGTGCCCGGCGTCACCGGCTCGAAGCCGCCCACGACCTCGCCGACCAACTCGGCGCCGCCGCGGGTACCGACAGCGAACAGGTTCTGTTCGCCCGAGCCGAGCTCCAACGACTCCCATTCGGCGTACCGTCTGGAACGACACCTACGGGCCACTCGTAGTAGTAGGCGGGGTCGGCGTGAAGCCAGTGTGGTTGCGCATGCCCGGGCTGATTCCTTTCCCAGGGATGGATCAGGGTAGTCCCTGGTTGCCTGGCACTCGTCGATCGTGGTTGCGTTGGCGGATGCTCAAGAGCTTTGGTAAGGCGTCGGGGTTCCTCGTCGCGGCCGTGGCCTCGATGGTGATCGCGGCCGTCGTCGTCGGGATGTTCGCCCCGGCGTGGGCATCGCGCGACGGGCAGCCGTGGCCGGTGATGGCGGTGGGTGCCTCGCTGATCCTTGGCGTGACCGCACTGTGCCTTCGCCTCGAGCGGCGCGGCTGGGCGACCGTGGGACTGCGACCGGGGTGGGCGTGGCTGCGTCAGTTCGCGTTGGGGCTGTTCATTGGTGCCGGGCTTGTCGGCGGGCTCGCGTGGCTGCTCATGCTCGGCGGCGGCCTTTATTGGCAGCCGAATCGGCCGTTCACGACAGGACTGATGCTGTCCGGCACGACGTATTTCGGGTTCGCGGTGCTGGTCGAGGAGCTTGTCTTTCGCGGTTACGCGTTGCGGCGTCTCGCTGAAGGCATCGGCGAGGTCAAGGCGATCGTGGTCATGGCGGCCCTATTCGGTGGTTACCATGTCCTGAGCATCGGTTCGAGCATGTCGGTGAAAAGCGGCGGCAGCGAATTGGTGTGGACGGCGGTGGGTCCGCTGGCCGGCGCGATTGTCTTCGGCGTGGCCGCGTTGCGTACCGGCGGCATCGCGCTCCCGCTCGGACTCCATCTGAGCTGGAACTGGACGCAGTGGCATTTCTTCACCTTCCCAGGCGACGACAATCCGATCGGGCTGTGGAACCCGATCGTCACCGCGCGCTATGCGGACCACCCGGCGGTGTTTCGCGTCGGCTATCTCTCGGCGATGACCGTGGCGCTGCTGGTGGTCCTGGCCCTCACTCGTAAGAAGCAGGGCTTTCGGGCGCCGACGCTAGGGGTAGCCGGTCTGGGTTGAGCGATGGTCTGACGCGTGTGCTCAACACGGTCTGTCGCAGTCTTGTGACGATGGTGAGATTCATTGACCATTCTCGACGCTGACGTGCGCCCTGGCCGGCGTATGCCCTGGGACTGTGCGCACCAGCGCTGACAGGTCGATGACGCCGGTCGGTCGACCTCGAAACAGGTGTTCGGCGCGGCAGACCCACCTCCCGGCAATGCCGCGGCCCGCCGCGCGGTCAACGCGTTCGTACCGGCCGCGCAGCGGTCGGAAGGGAGGCGGAACCTCAACCACAACCGACAGCCCGGCTCACTTGCGGGGAGGCCATACGCTGCATTCGAAAATAGCCATCTGACGATCTTTGACGAGGACTTCGCCCATGTTCCTGTTCATGATGATCGCTGCGTGCTACGGCGTGCTCCAGCTCGCCGTGCTGGGGTCGCCGACGCGATCGGTTCGGATCGCCAACCTACTACTGGCCGTCACGGTCGGGCTCTACGGTTGCGGCGCGGTCGCCGTCGTCCTGCAGTTGCTGTACACCCGCAGTGTCGCGGCGCTGACGAGTACGCCGGTCGGCGAGGTGGTACGCACGGCTAGTTTCACGATGGACCCGATCATCGAGGAGGTCGTGAAGGTCCTCCCGCTGCTGATCCTGGTGCTGTCCCGTCGTATCCGGGCGCAGTGGAGCCTTACCGACTACCTGCTGATCGGGGCGGCCACCGGGGCGGGCTTCGCGCTCGTCGAGGCCACCATGCGCTGGAGCCACCGGGCCGGCCAAGCCGTCGGCGACGTGTTCCACGGCTACACCGTTGGCGCGGGCCTCTTCGGCGGTGGCCAGCACATTCCCGGCCCGCTCAGCACGCTGCTGTCCTGGCTGCCCGCGCCGGTCGGTGACGCCGAGGCGTACCTGCTCAACGGCTCGTTGACGACTAACCTGCATCTGGCCTGGAGCGCACTGGCCGGGTTCGGCGTCGGGCTGCTCGTCCGCGGCCGCGGCTGGCAGCGCTGGCTCGGCGTACTCCCGTGGGCGTTCGCCGCGCTCGATCACATGGCGTTCAACCATGAGCTGGTCCACCCGGGTGAGGGCGGGATCTGGTTCTTCGTCGGCGGGGTACGCCTGCTGGAGCATGTGCTGTGGTTGCTTCCGCTGGCCTTGCTCGCGGTCGCGGTGGTGGTGGACTGGCAACAGTTGCGGGCTGGCAAGGCCGCACTGCCCGACGTGTTGTTGCCCGGGGAGCGGACGGGACAGCCGAGTCTGGCCGTATTGGGCAGGTTCGCCACCGTCGGCCTGCCCTGGACGCCTTTCATCGCGATGCGTTTCGTGCTCGTACGCCGAGCCCTTGTGTACGCCCACGCACGCGACACGACAGTCGCCGACGGACTGCTCGGGCAGGTACGCGCGGTGCGGGAGCAGATGGAGCGGGCAAGTGACGCGGCGGTCTGGCGTGCGATGGCGGCCCGCCGGGCACAGGCCGCCCCGGCGCGCCCGCGAGGGAGTCTGCTCGGCCGCTACTGGAAGGTCGGCGTGTCGCTGATCCTCGCGGTGCCGTCCGTATTCTTTCTGGTCCTCGGCGGGTTCCCGGCGACCTCGGGCATCCAGAAGCTGATGGCGACCGAGGTGGTATTCGCCGTACTGACGATCTTCTCGATCGCCGCGCTCGCCATGGTGGCGTGGAGCGTGTTCGTGACGGCTCGCCGGATGCCCGCCGCCTTCCGGGAGGCGTACGCCGACCCGGCCGTCAGCACCTCGTTCCGCACGGGGGTAGGGGCAGGCTCCCTCGGTGTGGGCCTGCTGGGCATGTCGAAGGTCATCGGCGGAGCCGGGGCGACCGGGCACCCGGTATCCAATGTGCACATCCTCGACGCGATCAGCCAGATGACCAACATTCTGGCGTTGGGCCTGCTTGCACTGTCCCTGTTGGCACTGTTCGCGGCCTTCATGGGTGGCACTGGTGGGCTCGGCGGCGCGCTCGTCATGGCGGCTGCCCGGATCAGCATGCTGGAACTGCTGCAGATGATCGCCATCGCCGGCATGAGCGTCATGGGCGCGCTCGGTCTCATCCTCGCCATGGCTGCCGGCGGTGGTTCGGGCACTGGCTCCGGCGAAGGCGAAGGCTCCGGAGAAGGGGAGGGTGAGGGCGAGGGCGAGTCGGAAAGCGAACGCCAAGCCCGCGAACAACGCGAACGCCGACAGGAGTACGAGGACAAGTACGGCGAGGAATACGGCGAAGAGCCGGGCGGTGACCAGCGCATCAGCGACGGCAACAAGATGGAGCTGGAAGACTCCGGCTGGCTCAAGGACGAGGTGCCGAACCCCGACGTACGCCGCAGGTTCATGGACTGGCTGCAGCGTGGCCACGAAGTCGGCGAGGAACACGTCCACCTGCGACCCGGATCCCGGGAAGCCGCTCAGGCTCTGGAGGAGTTCTTCCAGGAGTTCCCGGAGCTGCGGCCGTGAGCGTCATCCTGAGGTGTACGGGGACGAAATGCCGCGGGCACGGGCCGGGCCGTGCTCACGGAGCATGGCCAGGAGCCCGGGGAAGCGTTGTTCCACCTCGTCGTAACGTAGCGTCACCAGCCGACGGATGCCGTCGACGCGCGTGCGGATGAGGCCGGCATCGCGCAGCACCTTGATGTGGTGCGACAGGGTGGACTTACCGATGGTGACGCCGGTTTCTCTGAGGACGTCGCTGCCGCAGGTCCAGTCCCCGGCCGCGTCGAGTGCTCGCACGAAGGTGAGCCGTACGGGGTCGGCGAGCGCGCTGAGCACGACGTCGATCGTCACGGTCTCGATGGCGGGTTCGGTCACCTCGGTCACGAGACGAAGCGTAGCCGCCTCTTGCGTAAAGTTCGACTGAGGTCGTACGGTACGATGCAGATCGAACCGTACGACGCAAATCGAACATTGGACGGATCATGAAGGCGATCATCTACCGCGACAACGGCGGCCCCGACGTTCTCCAACTCGTCGAACGTGACCAACCCACACCGCAGCCCGGCACAGTCCGCGTCCGGGTCGCCGTGTCCGGGGTCAACCCAACCGACTGGCAGGCCCGCTCCGGCACCGCCCACCGCAAGCTCTTCCCCGAGATCACCCCGCACCTCGACGGCGCAGGCGTGATCGACGCCGTCGGTGAGGGCGTCGATGTCGGCCGGGTCGGGCAGCGCGTGTGGCTGTTCATGGCCGCCGCCGGGAGACCCACCGGCACGGCCGCCGAGTTCACCGTCGTGCCCGCCGAGCAGGCCGTGCCGCTGCCCGACGAAGCCGGCTTCGACGTCGGTGCGTCGCTCGGCGTACCCGCGCTCACCGCACACCGTGCACTGACCGTCGCCGAGGACGGGCCGCGCCGCCTGCACCCCGGCGCGCTCGACGGCAGGGTGGTGCTCGCCGCCGGCGGGGCCGGTGCGGTCGGGCACGCGGTCATCCAGCTCGCCCGATGGGCAGGCGCCACCGTGATCAGCACGGTCAGCGGCCCGGAGAAGGCAAAGCTGGCCACCGCGGCCGGCGCCCATCATGTGATCAATTATCGCGAGACCGACCCGGCCGCCGCCATCCGTGCGATCGCCCCCCACGGCGTCGACATCGTCGCCGAGGTGGCGCTGGGCGCGAACCTCGCCCTGGACCTGGCCGTGCTGCGTACACGCGGCACGATCGCGACCTACGCCAACGAGGGCGGACAACCGGTCGAGCTGAACGTGGGGCAAAACATGGTGCTGAACACCCGCTTGCAATTCCTCGTGCTCTACACGGCCGGCCCGCAAGCGCGCGCCACAGCCGTCGAGGACGTCGCCGCAGCGGTCCACGACGGTGCCCTGCCGGTCGGCAAGGAGCACGGCCTGCCACTAATCCGCTTCCCGCTGCATCGCACCGCCGACGCCCATCGGGCAGTGGAGACCGGCACGGTCGGCAAGGTGCTGGTGGACGTCACACCCTGAGATTCAGCCAGTAGCCGCAGCTCCGACGTCGGCGTTCGAGCCGACGATCAGTCAGGGGCTTACCGACCCCGCTGGCAATCGCCGGTGAGGACCTGGGATCGTGTCACACATGATCATGCTGGATGCCTTCCGGGCTGCTGCCCAGCAGCAGGCGATGCCACACGATGACATCGAGTGGTGGCTGCGACTCGCGCGCCCCTGCCTGTACCTGAGCCGTGATGGGTCCGGCCCGGTGGTCGGATATTTCGGCGGCCGCCCGGCGCTGCCCGCCACGGTCGTCTGGCCTGAGGGAATGGTTCACCTGGCTACGCTCGACCTGGCCGCAGTCCCACACGGCTCGACGGACCTCGATCTTCCCGCTGACGGCGCCCTGCTGTTCTTCGCCGCGCCGAGCATGACCTCCACTGTCGGTCGCGTCATCCACGTGCCGGCCGGTGCTGCGGTCGTCGAAGCCGAGCCACCCGGCTCCACTGTGTACGACCGCTTCCCCCTGCACGCCAACGCGGACTGGAGCTTGCCGGGGGATCCCACCGACAGCCCCGAGTACCGACACGATCGACCGGACGAGGACGAGTACATCGACATCGTGTGGTATCTCGACCGGCCCGAGGCGGCGTTGATCCTCGGTGGGTACGGCACTTCGAACACCGGTGGATTGGGCGTTCCGGTCCGGTCTCCGGAAATCGAGGTGTTGCTGGCTCAGTTCTATCTGGGTGAGGTCGAGGTCGGCGAGGACTTCGAGACCGACCTCGCCACCGTCTTCTACGTGATCGGTCGGGACGATCTCGCCGCTGCTCTGTTCGATCGAGTTTCCATGTCCACCGACTTCCACGGGTGAGCAGAACGGAATCGGTGTGATCATCAGCCGCCGGCGGGCTGAAACAACTCGATCAGATTGAGGGCCGGGTCGGCGAGCAGGATCTGTCGCCCGCCCGGTCCGGACACCAGGTCGCTGCTGAACGCGACGCCTGCCGTTCGCAGCCTTTCGACCTCGGCGTCCAGGTCCTCGACGACCAGGTGGATGCGGTTACGGCCGGGAGTCGCATGGTCGGCGGGCGTGGCGCGGGCGCCAGAGCTGGCCGGGCCCGAGACAAGCAGCCGCAGCGAACCCCGAATGACGTCGGCGAACGCAGACCCGGCACTCGTGTTCTCCCGGAATCCCAGATGCGTGGTGTAGAACTCGACGGCGGCCTGCACGTCGTCAACGATGTAACGGACACTGACGTACTTATCCGCTTCGGACATGGGGACCTCCTCGGGCGGGCTCTGGCGGCCTGTACCCGCGGTCCCGCGCGCATAACCCGGCCGGTCGGCGGCTGACCGGCGCACGCCGGTCGTCGCGGCGTCGGCCGGGATGTCGGGGGTGGTGGAGGCGGCATTCACCATGGGCGACCTGCCGCCTCGCACCCACCGGAAGGAACCTCAGCGCTCCGCAGACCGCGTACGCCGCCGGGCCGCCACGCCGAGCAAGACGACACCGGCGAGCACCAGCCCGATCGCCCACCACAGCACGCGGCCGACCTGATCGCCGGTGTTGGCCAGGGTCGGACCGGTCGGCGAGACCGACGGCGCGGGCGAGAAGGTGTTGGTGATCGTGACCGTCGCGTCCTCGTCGAGTTCGAACTCGGGGTACTGGGCGCTCGGCTGGCCGTCGCCGACGGTGTAGGCGACCGTCCACCCGGCGGGCAGGGAGGCGTTGTCCTCCTGGACGGCGCACGTCGAACCGACCGCGATGTCGGAGACCTGGACGGTGCCGCCGGCAGCGACGTCGACAACCTGCGGGGTGACCTGCCCGTTGATCTCGCCGGTCGGGTCGCCGTGGTCGTCCTCGCAGGTGATGCCCACGGTGAAGCCGGCCGGGACGGTCGTGCCCGTCGCGTCGACCACCTTGGTGACGTTCAGGCTGGTCTTCTCCACGTCGATCTTGGAGTAGTTGTTGACGACGACCGCGACGAGCGGGTCGTCGCCCTTGACCACACCGGTCGTCGCCGCGCTGGCCGGGATGTAGGTGACGGTGCTGCCGTCGGGGAAGGTGTCCGTGTTCTGTTCGGCGACGGTGCATACGGTGCCGTCGGGGATCAGGTCCAGCTTCTCCTGCCCGGCGATCGCCGCGCCACCACCGGAGTTGAAGGTGACGTCGAACGGCGGGAAACCGGTGCAGCTGACCGTCACGGTGTAGGTGGTCGGCAAGTCCTCGACCGGTACGCCGGGGGGCGGGATCACGACCTTGCTCAGGACGGCGTGCTCGTTCGTGCCGGGCTGTTCCTCGAGGTGGTAGCAGACGAACCAGTGACTGATGTCGGGGACGTTGCCGCCGTTGGTCAGCGGCGACTGGTAGTTCTGGTCCGGCGGCAGCGTCGGCGGCACATACGGCGCGCGGTAGACGTTGTAGCCGTCGCCGCCCTTGACGACCACGGCGTCGACGACCACGCCCGCCGCGGTGCCGGCCGGGGTGATGGCGACGTTGACGTACTTGCCGCCGGAGGTCGTCCCAACCACGTACTGGTCCTGGGCGCCGGCGTCGCCCTGCCCGCCGACCTGGATGTCGTCGTCCGGTACGCCGGTCAGAGCCGCGCACGTGGTCACGTTGCCGTCGTGGAATTCGGCGCGGCTGTCCGACGGCTGGGCGTACACCTTCGGCGGCTGGAAGCCGGGGGCCTGAGCAGTTGCCCCGGTCGGCAGGGCCAACGCGGCCGCCAGCGCCAGGATTCCGATGCCGATGGCGCGTCCTCGGCGTGTCGTCATGTGAAAGTTCCCCTTGATTCGGATCTCGGCGGCTTCTCCGCGATGTGACCAGCGGGAATGCTCGACAACGCGACCAGCCGGAGTGTGCTGGGGCGCGACCGGCGGATGTTCGGCAGCGCAACCAGCCGGACAATACCGGCATAGGATGCCTATATGGAGGTTCTGCCTCGGTGAGTCGCGCCGCGAAACCGCCGACATGAGATGTTTTGCGCGCTTATCCTGGCGGAACGTCGCCCTAGATGTCGGCGCGACAGGATGCGGGGGAGGGCGCTGGCTCATGAGACCGCGGCTGGGCCGTCCACGCCCCGGCGACGTCGGAGCCGGGCTGGTGACCGGGCTGTTCAGCATCCCGGAGGGCATGGCGTACGCCTCGATCGCGGGTTTCAATCCGATCGCTGGGCTGTTCGCGGGAGTGGTGCCCGCCGTCGTCGGCTCGCTGACCGCCCGGACCGTCCTCATGGTCACCACGCTGACCAGCGCGATCGCGCTCACCGCCAACAGCGTGCTCACCGACGCCCGGCTGGAGTTCACCGCCGGGAACATCGCCGCGCTCGCGGTGCTCACCGGCCTCGTGATGCTCCTGCTAGGACTGTTGCGGCTCGGCGTCGTGCTCAATTTCGTCTCGCACGCTGTCATGACCGGCTTCTCGCTCGGCATCGCGGTGCAGATCATCGTGGGGGTCCTCAAGGACGCGACCGGCTACCACCCGCAAGGCGGCAACAAGCTGGTCCAGCTCGCCGACGCGCTCACTCACATCGGCTCCTGGCAGGCCGCGGCGGTCGCGGTCAGCGCCGGCACCGTCGTGGTCTGGGCCGTTGCTCATCTGGTACGCCGACTGCAAACCGTCGCCCTCCTGGCCGCGATGGTCGTCGTGACCGCGGTCGTGGCAATCCTCGGTACGCACGTCGAGCTCGTCTCCGACATCGCCGACATCCCCGCCGCCCTGCCGAAGCTGAGCCTCCCCGACTGGGGCAGTATGCCGACCCTGGCCGGGGGAGCAGTGGCGGTCGCCTTGGTCGCGCTCGCGCAGGCGGCCAGCATCGCACCCAGTGTGCCGAACCCCGACCGATCGCGTACTGACACCAATAGCGACTTCGTCAGCCAAGGGTTGGCCAACGTGGCGGGCGGGCTGTTCCAGGCGCTGCCGGTCGGTGGGTCGTTGTCGCGTACCGGGGTGTCGGTGTCCGCTGGGGCGAAGACGCGCTGGGCCGGCATCTTCTCCGGCGTCTGGCTGGCCCTCATCGTGCTCGCCTTCGCGCCGCTCGCCGAGCGCATCCCGATGCCGGTCATCGGCGGACTCATCATGGTGGTCGGAGCGGAGATCATCTACGGGCGGCGGCGCGACGTCGCACTGGTCTGGCGTACCTCGAAATTGTCGACCGCGGCGATGGTGGTGACCTTCCTCGCCACCACCGGCCTGCCGCTCCAGCGGGCGATCATCCTCGGCGCAGTGCTGTCGCTGCTGCTCTACTGCGTGCAAGCCGCCCGCCAAGCTCACTTGGTCGCCCTTGTCCAGCAACGGGATGGCAAATGGCGTACCAGTGAAGTTCCGAAGAGATTGCCCGGACGAGCCGTGACCGTCTTGCACTACGGCGGCGCGAGTCTGTTCGCGGAGCTGCCGGGCATCGACCAGCAGTGGCCCGATCCCGAGCCGGCCTCGGCGTCGCCGGGAGCGGGACCGGTGGTCGTGCTGTCGTTCCGCGGCCTGCCCGACGTGCCCTCGGCGACCATGATCAAGGTTCTCCATCGCCGAGCCGATCAGCTGCGCGAAGCGGGCGGCCGGCTCATGATCGCGGGCGCGACTCCGTTGCTCGCGAAGACCCTGGAGGCCTCGCAGCTGACCGACGCGCTGGGGCCTGACTCGGTGTTCGTCGCGGACGAGACGATCTTCGCGGCCCTCGACCACGCGGTCGCCGGCGCGACCACCTGGCTGCAGCACCCGGCACAATGACGGTGTGATCACGCGGGTGAGGTGGCTGACAAAGGGCCTTCGATCACAAGGTTCAGTGACTGCCGTCCGGACTTGATCCCTCCGCAATCCGCCCAGACGTGAAAATCGGTCTCAAAGCGCAACCCCTGCGGATCGGTGTGCTGAACGCCTTCGAGGTTGAACGTCACGACGGTTCCCGCGTTGATGGCGGTTGGAGCGCCCACCAGCCCACGGCCGAGGTCGGACTCGGCGATACAGGACACGGCGTCGTCGCTGCCGCGATTGACGACATCGAACCAGACCTTCACCTCCTGATCGCCCGTCCGGCTGACCGACCCCACCTTGTCGACGTGGGCCTCGGTGACTTCGAGGACCACGTCTGGACTCGCCTGGAGCGACCGCATGACGACTGCCGCCGCAAAGAGGAGCACAGTGCAAGCCGAGGTGGCGATCAGGACGCGTACGCCGGTCGACATTGCAACCTCCGAGTGCGCGGGTGGCACGAACCGTAGCACCACGGCGCACCTTCGACGCTGCTGTTCCGCGGGACAGCCCTCCTTCGCGGGAGATGCCGACGCCGGTGGTACGCCATCGACGTTTCCGGAGCCCGGAGACGTCGATGGCGTACCACCCGAGCGGAGCCCGACCTCGGCCGGCGCGTTCGAGACGGGAACGCCCAACGCGGAAGCGGCTATGGTGGCCCCCATGAATCGGGGAGAACTCACTGCCAACGGCGTACGACTGTCCTTTTTGGAGGAAGGTGACGCAGGCGAGCCAGTAGTACTCCTATTGCACGGGTTGCCGAGCGACGCGACCACGTGGGAGCACACCATGTCCGGGCTCGCGCCGACGCACCACGCGTACGCGCTGGATCAACGAGGCCAGGGACGCAGTGATTGGCCGGGGGAGTACTCGTTCGAGCTCATGCGCGACGATGTGCTCGGCTTCGCTGACGGGCTCGGGCTGCGGGAGGTGACGCTGGTCGGTCACTCCGCTGGTGGGACCGTCGCGTGCCTGGTCGCGCAGGAGCGCCCGTCGTGGCTGGCGCGGCTGGTCGTGGAGGACTCGCCGCCGCCGCGTCCGGGTGCATTCGTCATCCCGGTGCCGGATCGGCCCGAGCACGAGCTGGACTACGACTGGCCGGTGATGCCGAGCCTGCTCAGGCAGCTCAACGAGCCAGATCCGGCCTGGTGGGAGCGGCTGGCGGAGATCGCCGTGCCCACCCTGCTGATCAGCGGAGGCGCAACGAGCCCGCTGCCGGTTGGGCTGGCTGCCGAAGCGGTGGCGCGGATTCCCGACGCCAAGCTGGTCACCATCGAGGCGGGACACCAAGTGCACCGCGTACGCCCGGAGGAGTTCCTGGCCGAATTGCGGGCGTTCCTGCCGCTGTGATCGGCGTACGATCTTCGGTCATCTGATGGTCCTGCCCGAGCGCCGGAAGCTGAGTGAGTAGCGGCGGGGTCAGCGCGGTTGCACGTCGCTCAACGGCACTGACGCATCGGCGAGTACGCCGAGGTCAACCGGCTGGCGAGTGCGGATCAGCCGCTGGATGTCGTCGGTGACGTCCCAGACGTTGACGTTCATCCCGGCGAGCACCCGCCCACTCCGCGTCCAGAATGCGACGAACTCGCGCCGATCGAGGTCGCCCCGGATCACCAGTTCGTCGGCGTCGCCGGGCGCGGCGAATCCGGCGTACTCCGCGCCGAGGTCGTATTGGTCGGTGAAGAAGAACGGCAGCCGATCGCCGGGCACCGGCAGGCCGAGCATCGCGCGCGCCGCCTCGGGTCCGCCGTCGAGCGCGTTGGCCCAATGCTCGGTGCGGATGTGACGGCCGAAGACGGGATGGAACGCACACGCGACGTCGCCCGCGGCGAAGATGTCCGGGTCGGAGGTGCGGTGTTGCGAGTCGACGACGACACCGTTGCCGACGTCGAGGCCCGCGCGTACGGCGAGGTCGTCGTTCGGGCGCGCGCCGACGCCGACCACCACGACGTCCGCGGGCAGCGTAGTGCCGTCCGCGAGCACGACCGATCGCACGCTGCCGTCGCCGTCGAACCGGCTGACCTGCGCGTCGAAATGGAATCGCACGCCGTTCGCGCGATGCAGGTCCGCGAAGACGCGCGCCAGGTCAGCGCCCAGCACGCCGAGCAGCGGCAGGCTCGCGGTCTCCACGACCGTCACGTCGGCGCCGCGCGTGCGGGCCGCCGCGGCGATCTCCAGGCCGATCCAGCCCGCTCCCACGATCAGCACGTGTACGCCGTCAAGCAGTGCACTGGATATGCGATCACTGTCAGCCAGAGTGCGCAGATAGCGCACGCCGTCCAGGTCGGCTCCGGGTACGCCCAGCCGCCGCGGGCTGGAGCCCGTCGCCAGCAGCAGTTTGTCGTAGCCGAGCTGGTCACCGGCCTCGGTCGTGATCCGGTGCGCGTTGCGGTCGATGTCGACCACGGTCGTCGCTGTCCGGACCTGGACGCTGCTTTCGGCGTACCAGTTGGATTTGTGCACGTAGATCTCGTCGCGCGGCGTCGAGCCCAGCAGGAGGCCCTTGGACAGCGGCGGCCGTTCGTAGGGCAGTTCGGCCTCGGTGCCGATCAGCGTGATGTCGCCGTCGAAGCCCTCGTCGCGGAGGGTTTGCGCGGCCTTGGCCCCGGCGAGCCCGGCGCCGATGATGACGTGTCGCATGTGGACGTCCTTTCGAGACGGTCAGCGGGGCTGAGTCAGCGCGAGGAATTCGGCGCGGGAGCGGGCGTCGTCGCGCAGCGCGCCGAGCAAGGTGGAGGTGACGGTGGTGGCCCCGGTCGCCTGGACGCCGCGCAGCGTCATGCAGAGATGCTCGGCCTGGATGACCACCCCGACGCCCTTGGGAGCCAGCTGCCCGGACAGCCAGTCGGCGATCTGTTTGGTGAGGCGTTCCTGCACCTGCGGGCCGTGCGCGAACAGTTCGACGACGCGGGCGAGTTTGGACAGCCCGATGATGCGCTCGCCCGGCAGGTAGCCGACGTGCGCGACGCCGACGAACGGCAGCAGATGGTGTTCGCACACGGATCGGATCGGGATGTCGCGGGCGAGCACGAGTTCGTCGTAGCCCTCGTCGTTGGGGAATGTCGTCGGCCGGAACGGGCGGGGGCTGAGCAGGTCGGCGTAGGCGCGGGCCATCCGGGCCGGCGTCTCGCGCATGCTCTCCGAGTCGACGTCCAGCCCGAGCGCCGTCAGGAACGCGGTCGCCGCCACCTCGGCGGCGACGAGGTCACGGTCCGCCCGCGGCCGCACGGCAGTCAGCTGCATGATCACTCCCATGTTTTCGCCAACTGGAGTTGGTCTTAATCGCATCCTGCATCCGGAGCGCCGTTATTTCAATAGCCGACACTGGTGATATTCTGTCGGCGTGGCGGAACAGGTGTGGCAGTCGGTGTCGGCGCTGGCCGACCCGGTCCGGCGCGCCCTGTTCGACCACGTACGCCGTCAGCACCGCCCGGTGACGCGGGAGGAGGCCGCCGACGCCTGCGGCGTCTCACGCAACCTCGCCGCGTTCCACCTCGACAAACTCGCCGAGACCGGACTGCTGCGCACGGCGTACGAGGCACCCGCGGATCGGCCTCGGGGCCGGGGGCGGACCCCGAAGGTCTACTCGGCCGGGGACGACTTCGAAGTCGTGATCCCGCCCCGTCGCTACGAACTCATCGCCAGCGTCCTCGCCGCTGCGGTCGCCCGGCAGCCGGCCGACGCCGGCCAGGCCGCCCGGGAAGAGGCGTACGCCCGCGGCCAGCTGCGCAGCAGTTCGGTCAAAGGCCTCGACGCGGCCGCACAGACGCTGGACGACCTCGGCTTCGAACCGGCGCTCGAATCCGGCGAGACCGACCGGCTGATCCTGCGCAACTGCCCGTTCCACGCGCTGGCCGCCGAGCAGACCGACCTCGTCTGCGGGCTGAACCATGCGTACGTCGAGGGACTGCTGTCGAACGATCCGTCGCTCACCGCGCGGTTGGCTCCCCGGCCGGACGCGTGCTGCGTCGAGATCTGCGGCCGTTCGGGTACTTAGAGCCTGTTGATAGGGCCATGATCAGCGGAAGATTCGCGGTGCCATGACCCCACATTTTCTCCGTTGATCTCCGTCAAGAACGTCGGACGCCGAGCGTGGCTCCGGCCGACGCGGCCACGACGGACAACACGGCGATCCACTGGGACCAGTCCAGTGACTCCTGCAGCACGACGAGGCCGATCAGCGCGGCCACCGCCGGTTCCAGGCTCATGAGGATGCCGAAGACGCTCGGCGGGATCCGGCGCAGCGCCTCGAGATCCAGGGTGTAGGGGATCACCGAGGACAGCAGCGCGACGCCGACGCCCGCGATCAGCACCCAGGGCTGCAGCAACGAGGTCCCCGCATCGACGACGCCGAACGGCACCGCGATGCCGGCTGCGATCGCCATGCCCAGGGCCAGCCCGTTGCCTTCGGTCGTATGCCGACCCAGCGCCGCGCCGATGAGGATGTACAGACCCCACAGTGTTCCGGCGGCCAGCGCGAACAGGAAACCGGCGAGGTTCAAGCCCCCGCCGCCCTCCATCAGCAGGACCACCCCGCCGCCTGCGAGCGCGACCCAGACGACGTCGAGCCAGCGCCGTGATCCGGCCAGCGCCACCGCCAGCGGCCCGAGGAATTCGACGGTCACCGCGATGCCGAGCGGGATCCGGGCCAGGGCCAGGTAGAAGCACAGGTTCATCAGGCCGAGGATCACGCCGTAGCCGAGCACGATCGTCCAGGCCCGGCGGCTCAGGCGTACCGAGGGTCGCCAGACGAGCAACAGCACCGCCGCCGCGAAGAACAGGCGCAGCGCCACCGTCCCGAAGCTGCCCACCGCGGGAAACAGGTGCTTGGCGACGGCCGAGCCCAGCTGGACGCTGACGATGCCGAGGAGCACCAGCACCGTGGGCGGAACCGCGCCGAAGACGCGGCTGCTCGGCGACGGATTCGGATCAGGCACGGCTCGACGATAATCGGATCATGGAGGAACTTGCTGAGCAGGTCACGCCGACCGAGGTGTTCCACCGCCTCGTTCACGCGGTGTGCGACGAGCGCTGGGACGATGCGATCGCCCTGTACGCCGACCGCACGCACGTGTCGCATCCGTTCGCGGAGGATCCGGGGCCGATGCTGAGTCAGGAGGAGCTCCGGCACCATTTCACGCCACCGCCGGGCTGGGTCTCGCCGATCCGGCGGCAGCCCGCCGACATTCTCGTACACGAGACGGCGGATCCCGAGGTCATCGTCGCCGAATTCGCGTACCGGGGCGTCAATGTCGCCAGCGGTCAGCCGTTCGCCATCCCGTGTGTGTTCGTCATGCGTGTGCGCGACGGACTGATCGTCGAGTCCCGCGACTACATCGACCATGTTCGGTCGGCTCGGGCCCGATCCTGAGCTGTCCCGTTCTGTTCCGTACTGCCCCGATTCACAGTGTGCTGTATTCAGCAAGTGCTGTACTGTCATCGATGTGAGGACCCTCGACGAAGCCATCCCCGTGGCCACCCGTGGGCAGGTGCTGGCCCGGTTCGGCCACGCCCTGTCCGACCCGACCCGGGCCCGGCTGCTGCTGGCGTTGCGGGAGGGCCCGGCGTACCCGTCGGACCTGGCCGACCTGCTCGGGGTGTCGCGGCAGAGCCTGTCCAACCACCTCGCCTGCCTGCGCGGCTGCGGGCTGGTCGTCGCGGTCGCCGAGGGTCGCCGCTCCCGTTATGAGCTGTCGGACCAGCGGCTGGCGCACGCCCTCGGCGACCTGCTCGGCCTGGTGCTGGCGGTCGACCCGACGGTCTGCCCCTGACCTTTCCACTGATCGCACACCCATCCGGTGATCTTGGCGAGAAACGGCTGTCCTGACCGCCATTTCTCGCCAAGGTCACCTCGCACGCGACCCGGGCGGCTTCAGCCCTGTCGGGTTCCGCAGTGGCAGGTCTCGCACTGGTTCCGGCAATGATCAGGCGTTTCAGCTACGCCCGGTAAGCTGCGTCCGCTCTTGACCTTGCTTGCTGGATCTGACTTGAGGTGACGTGAACGGTGCCGCCGATGCGTGATCGTCTCGCCGGTTGGCCGGCCCGCCTGCTGCTGCGAGTCCTGGTCGTCGTCGCTGCGTCGGCCGGTGTGGTGTGGCCGGCGTCGGCGGCGCAGGCGCACGAGGTGGCCGGGGCCGGGGCGACCAACTTCCGCACGACGTTGTCTGCGCTCGCTCCGGCGGTCAGCGGAGTCAGCCTCTCTGTGGTGGAGAACGGATCGCGGCTGCAGGCGGTCAACGTGACCGGCGAGGACCTGATCGTCCAGGGCTACACCGGTGAGCCGTACGCCAAGATCGGCCCGGACGGCGTGTTCGTCAACGACAACTCACCGGCCACCTACCTCAACACCGACCGGTACGCGACGACGGTGGTTCCGTCCGGAGTGGACGGCAAGGGCGAGCCGCGCTGGCGGAAGGTGTCGAGCGAAAACGTCTACCGATGGCACGATCACCGCATCCACTGGATGCTCAAGACGCTCCCCGCGCCGGTGGCCGCCGATCCGTCGGCCGAGCATCGGGTGAGCGACTGGACGGTGGCGCTCGACTACGGCGGCCAGACGTTGACGGCGACCGGATCGCTGGACTGGGTGCCCGGCCCGTCGCCGACGCTGTGGCTGCTTCTCGCCATGGCCATTGCGATCCTCGTCGGCGCGGGCGGGATTCTGCCGCGTGGCGGCTACCGGTTGCTCGCGGCCGGAACAGGTCTGCTGCTCGCCGCCGACCTGCTGCACTCGGCCGGAGTCGCGGTCGCCGAGACGGGCAGTCTGGCGCAACGCCTCGGCGCCCTCTTCGGAGCCGACGCCATCGCGCTGTTCGTCTGGCCGTTCGGCATCCTGGCTGCTTGGCGGCTCGCGTACGCGTCCCGCTTCGCCGCGGTTGTGGCCGCGTGCGTCGGAACACTGCTCGGCTTCTCGATGGCGTTGGACGACGCCCCGGTGTGGTGGCGCTCCTCCGCGCCGACCGGACTCAGCATGACGGTCGACCGGGTGACCGTCGCGGTCGTGATCGGGGCGAGCGCCGGGCTGATCATCGCCGTCGCCGCGCTCGGCTTGCGGTCGGCTCTTCGGCGCGCCGCGGCGGTCACTGCCGCTGAGGCGGCCGCTGCTGTGGCGCGCTCGGGCACGGCGACTGGTGAGTCCGATGTGGACGCGGCGACGCAGCCGGCGAGCGAGCCCGTCGGGTCTCTTTCCCGCGATGACGGCGACGAGGGCGGCGACACCGGCCGTGGGGCGGCTAGCGACGGCGGTGGCAGGGAGGGCGATGTCGTCGCCGTCGGAGAGAGCGGGCCGTCCGGGGTCGCGCGGCGCAGCGTCGCAGGTTATCTGGCGGCCAGTGGCGTAGGCGTCGTCGCGGGTGCAGCGGTCGGAATCGGGCTGCGTACGGGGGATGCTCCGGTTTCGGCGTCCACCTCCACAACCGGTCCGGCGCTGTCTGACGTCGGTGCGGCGCGAGTGGCGTACCACGGATTGCGTCAGGCGGGCATCGCGGTGCCGGTCCGGCCGCAGGCGCACAGCTGGGTGGCCGCGTTCGACCTCGTCGACGGCGTCGACGCCAAGGCGTTGCAAGGCCTGCTTCGGCAGTGGTCGGCGGCTGCCGCCCGGCTCGCCGACGGGCAGGGTGTCGGCCAACCCGACGATCACCTGGTCACCGGCTCGGGACCCTGCGCGCTGACGGTCACCTTCGGGTTCGGGCCGAGCTTGTTCGGCAAGGCAGGCATACCGGAGACGGCGCGACCGGTTGCGCTCGCTCCGCTGCCCGCGTTCACCGGCGAGCGGCTCGATCCGGGGGCGAGCGACGGTGACCTCGGCGTCGTCGTGGCGGCCGACGATCCGCTGGTGGTCTTTCACGCGGCGCGGGTGCTGGAGCGCATCGCCGCGCCGGTCGCACGGGTGCGCTGGCGGCAGACGGGGTTCGCCGCGACGCCGGGCGCGACCGCGCTGGGCAGCACCGGCCGCAATCTCATGGGCCAGGTGGACGGCACTAACAATCCGAAACCCGCGGACCCAGACTTCGCCGCCAAGGTGTTCGTCACCGGCGACGATCAGCCGGCCTGGCTGCGCCAGGGCTCCTACCTGGTCGTACGCCGCATCCGGATGCTGCTCGACGACTGGGATCGGCTGACCCTGGACGCGCAGCAGAAGGTCATCGGCCGACGCAAGGACACCGGCGCGCCGCTGTCCGGTGGACAGGAGACCACCCCGGCCAACTACGGGACTACCCAGGCCGACGGTTCACCAGTGATCCCGGTGAACGCCCACATCCGGATGGCGGCACCGGCGTTCAACAACGGCGCGGCCATGCTGCGACGAGGCTGGTCGTACGCCGACGGCGACCGGGCCGGGTTGCTCTTCTTGGCGTACCAGGCTGATCCGAGACGTGGCTTCATCCCGGTCCAGCAACGGCTGGCCGGCAACGACGCGCTGTCGAGGTTCATCCGGCACGAGGCGAGTGCCTTGTTCGCCGTTCCGGGTGGCGTACCGGACGGCGGATTCGTCGGCCAAGACCTGTTCGGGAAGGACGCGGCATGATCCGGCGGCTGGTCGCTCTCCTCACGGTGGTGAGCCTGTCCGGATGTGCGATCTGGGGCACCGAGGGCGGTCCCAGTGGTGCCGGAGCGGCGAAGCCGACTGCCACGGCGGAGGCGTCGTCCGTGCCGGTGACCGCTTCGCGAGGGGCGGACGGCGTACAGCGCATCGAGATCACCATCGGTGACGACCTGCGACTGCGACCCGACACCGTACGCGCGACCACCGGCACGATCGAGATCACCTTCCGGAACAGCGGTGTCACGCCGCACGACATCAGCGTCGACACCGTTCCCGCGGTGGACGGCGGGAACGTCAACGGCGGGGACACCCGGACGGTCACCGTCACCGTGACGCAGCCCGGCACCTATCCGATGCCGTGTGCGTACCACGTGACGTCGGGCATGCAGGGCACGCTTGAGATCGTCGATCCGTCCTAGCGGCGGCCGGTCAGTCTCGCCCGGGCCGCGGCGTACGCGTCGTCGTCGATCTCGCCGCGCGCGTAGCGGCGGTCGAGGATCTCCAGCGGGGATTCCCGGCGGGCGCGCACTCGCACGGCTTCCTGGCGGGGGAGCAGTCGCGCGATCGCCCAGATGCCGGCGGCGACCAGCGCGATCCATACCAGCGGCATCAGCATCATCCAGCCGCTGCCGAGCCCATATCCGCTCATCATGGCCCTGCCTCCCAACCGCCGATCCGTCTGGACCTACCTCCAGGGTGGCCCGGACGAACGCCGGGTGCAAGGGGACAAAGTCCCGCCGTATGCGTATCCTGGCGCGGTGCGGATGATCGACAAGGCGCGCCCGGCTCTGCCGCTGCGGTTGCTGCTGATCATCCTGCTGCTCGTCGGGCTCGCGTACGCGACGGGGCGGCACTGCGCCGAAGACCACGCGCTCGGCGTTCCCGCGACGACGGCGGCGACGGTGGATCACCTCCCGGGTCTGCACACCGATTCACACCATCCGGCGACGCCCGGTGAACTGCTCGGACTTTGCCTCACCATGCTGGCCGGGATCGCGGGCGCGATGGTGCTCCTCACCGCCCCGGCCCGCCGGTGGGCCGGACTAGGCGTGCCACGCGCTGTTCGGGTCGTCCGGATGGCGGCCGATCGATCTCCGGTTCTGGCGCAACTAGGCATCTCGCGCACGTAGGAGCGGCGCGTCACGGCGTTCCCATACGCGGAACGCGACGCTGCCTGCCGTCCGCTGCCGTTGATCCCTTCAGAACCCCGCGTACTCCCGCGGAAACGGAGACCCCCGTAATGCATCGACTTCTGCGTGCCATCCTCACACTTACCGCCCTGGTCGCCGCCACGATCGGCCTGGGTGGCCCGGCCGCCGCCGCACCGTCCGTCGCTGAACTCGAGCGGCAGATCGACGCCGCCTGGAACAAGCTCGAGCCGATCATCGAGCAGTACGACATGATCCACGGACAACTGACCGCGAACCGGGCCAAGGTCGCCACGCTCAACAAGCAGCTCGGCCCGCTCGAACTGCAGATCCACTTGTCCGCGGCGGGACTGAACGACGCGGCGGCCACCATGTACATGGGTGGCCAGATGTCACGGCTCAACGCGCTGTTGTCCGCGCCCGATCCGGGCGACTTCGCCGACAAGATGACCACGCTGGAACTGCTCGCCCAGTCCGAGCGGCAGCAGATCGCAGGCGTCGTCGTGATGCGCGACAAGTACGCCGCCGACAAGGCGAGACTGGACGCGCTCGTAGCCGAGCTGGCGGGCCAGGACACCGCGTTGGCGGCGCAGAAGAAGACGATCGAGAAGCAGATCTCGGCGTTGCAGAAGTTGCGCCAGCAGGTGTACGGCTCATCCGGCGCGGTCGGCAAACTCAAGCCCGTCGCGTGCCCGGTCGACTATCTCGGCGGCCCGGGCGGCACCGCGGCCAAGAAGGCGTGCAGCCTCATCGGCAAGCCCTACATCTGGGGCGCGGCCGGGCCGAGCGGCTACGACTGCTCCGGTCTGACGCTTACCGCATGGAAGGCGGCCGGCGTCACTCTGCGTCACTACACGAAGTGGCAGTGGGAGGACAACAAGCCGGTCTCCCGGGCCGACCTCCGCCCCGGCGACCTCGTGTTCTTCTTCTCCGACCTGCACCACATGGGCATC
Organism: Hamadaea sp.; assembly: GCF_013362815.1. Lineage (GTDB taxonomy): Bacteria > Actinomycetota > Actinomycetes > Mycobacteriales > Micromonosporaceae > Hamadaea. The sequence goes on from NZ_JABFVK010000013.1 coordinate 221,428, forward strand.
TACGTCGGCGGCGGCTGGATGGTCCACGCACCTACCACCGGCGATTTCGTCCGCATGGCGAAGATCGACAGCGCGTACCTGCCCATCGCGGGCTATCGGCGGGTGCCGGTGTGACGCAACCGTACTTGAACGTGTTCAACTCTGCACTCTAAGCTCGGCTCGTGACCGTTCTGGTGAACATCGTTTCGGCTTTCGGCGTACTCGTTGTGCTGCCTTTGGGCTTGGCACTGATCGAGGCGCCGGGCCTGATGCCGCTGCGACGCTGGTGGCTGGTGGGCGCGATACCTGGTGCCGCGTCCGTCTGGCTGCCGCGCGGTGGCGTCGCGGTGCTGCTCGCGGCGGCTTACCTGGTGCCGGCCGCGTGGCTGGCGGTGTGCGCGGGGCGTCGCTTCGCGCGCGATCGGCGAGTGACTGTGCTCGATGTCGCGGCGCTGACGGCGCTGGTCACACCGCTGGCCGGGGCGATCGCGCTGGTTGCGGAGCGGGGCGGCGTGCGGCTGTTCGGCTTCAGCCTGGGGATCTTGGCGCTGACGCTGCCGCACCTGCATTTCGCCGGTTTCGCGGCGGCGCTGATCGCGGGCCTGACCAGCCGCGCCGCCGGGGACGGGCGAATGCCGACGCTGTCCGCGCTGGCGGTTCCGGTCGGCACGCTGCTGGTCCTGGCCGGATACTTCGTGAACGACGCCGCCGAGCTCGCGGGCGCGATCGTGCTCACGGCCGGCTTGTGGACGACGGCGTGGTTGCTGTGGCGCTCAGGCGTCGCGCGGATCGCGGCCGTCACGGTCGCGGTCACGATGGCGCTCGCGCTGAGCTGGGCGATGGGGGAGGCGACCGGGCTGCCCCACCCGTCGATCCAGTGGATGGCCGCCACGCACGGGCTGGCCAACGCCGTCGGCTTCGCGCTGTGCGCGCTGCTCGCGTACCGGTCACGCCAGGTGGGTCCACTGTGAACCTGACATATGCCGAGGTCGGAGGATCGCTCCAGGAGGAGCTTCCCGCTCACTACAATCACCTTCGAGTACGCGTACCGGTCGGGCCGCCGCAGGTGTATGCGAACGCGGTGCAGGCGGTGCTCTCCTGGCGGATGCACAGCCGAGCCGGATTGTTCGTCGACGCCGAGATCGCCCGGCCCGGACTGCGCGTGACCGGCCGGCTCGGCCATCCGAGATTCGGGATGCCGGTCGTGTGCGAAGTCGTCGCGGTCGTCGACGAACCGAATCGCGCCGGATTCGCGTACGGGACGGTGGCGGGGCATCCCGAATGCGGCGAGGAGGCGTTCCTCGTGGTCGTCCGAGACGGGCAGACGTGGCTGGAAGTCGTCGCGTTCAGCCGCCCGGCCGCGTGGTACGCCCGTCTCGCCGGTCCGGTCGTACCCCTGATTCAGCGGGCGTACGCCCGGCGGCTCGGCCGGGTGCTGCGCGCCCTCGTCGCCGAGCGGTGAGCGTGCCCGTCCCGCGCTCGACTGCGCCGGCCCCGCGCTCGGCTGCGCCGGCTCCGCGCTCGACTGCGCCCGTCCCGCGCTCGACTGCGCCGGATCACGGATAACGGTCGAATCATGGCCCAAGATTCGACCCAGAACCGTGATCCAGCGCGAAACGGCCAGCGCGAAACGGCCAGCGCCAAACGGCCAGCGCCAAACGGAGCGTGCCAGCGCGGTCGACTAGGGCGAGCGCTGGCGGCGCTTACGCTCGGTTGATCAGGCCGTTGGGGAGTTGATCAGGGTGCTGGGGGCGCGACACGCCGGACGAGCGGGACCATAGGTTCATGATCAACGCGACGGCGCGCGGAGGGCGGCGGCGACAAGGGCTTCGGCCTCGGCGGCGGAGGGAAGTCCGTCGGTGTCGCCCGGTCGCGCGACGATCGCGGCGGCGAACTGCCCGGCCAGCCACGCGGCTCCGGCCGGGTTCGCGCCCCGCGCCCGTCCGGCCAGGTAGGCGCCCGCGAACGCGTCACCGGCGCCGACCGGGTCCACCACCGACGTGGCCGCGCTGGGCAGGTGGGCGGGCGCGTCGCCGTCGGCGTACCAGCACCCTTCGGGTCCCGCTTTCAGCACCGTCTCGGCCACGCCCGCCGCCCGCGCCGCCCGGAAGACCGCCGCCGGGTCCGACGTTCCGAACAACGGCTCGGCCTCGTCCGCGCCGATCAGCAACATCGAGACGTGGGGGAGCAGGTCACGCGCTTCGGCGATCTGCGCGTCCAGGTCACCCAGCGCCGGACGAAGGTTCGGATCATAAGCCACTTGTACGCCGAAAGCCCTGGCCTGCGCCAGCAGGGTGCGTACGGCCTCCCGGGCGGAGTCGCTCAACGCCGAGGTGATGCCGGAGACCGCCACCATCCGGGGACGCGCCGCCAAGGCGCGCTGGACATCCTGTGTGGACAGAGCGGAGGCGGCCGAACCGCGCCGGTAGTAGTGCACGCGGCGTACGCCGTCGGGCCGGACGTCTTTGAGGAACAGCCCGGTCGGCCGGTCGGCGTCGGTGGTCACCAGATCGGTCGCGATCCCGAACGACGCGGCGTGGTCGAGGACCTTCTCGCCGAGCGGGTCGGCCCCCACCCGACTGCAGTACGCGGTCCGCAGCCCGGCGCGGGCTGCCGCAGCGCACAGGTTGAGCTCCGCTCCCGCCACGTGCACGGTCGCGTGCGTCGCCGTACGCAGTGCGCCGTCGGGTTGGAAGAGCACCATCGCCTCCCCGAACCCGACGAGATCGAATCTGCTCATAGCCACCGTTCGCGGAGGTCGTCGCGCAGGAACGCCGCCGGGGAGGCGATCGACAGGCCACCGTCGACCGGCAGCACGACGCCGGTGACGAACCCGGCTCCGGCCAGGAAGTGCACGGCGTCGGCGACTTCGGCGGGCCGGCCCGTGCGGCCGAGCGGATAGCCCGCCGCCTTCGCCGGATCGGAGCCGTCGTCGATGAACCCGGGCGCGACTGCGTTGACGCGTACGCCGCGGGGGCCGAAGTCCAAGGCGAGCTGGCGGACCAGTCCTTCGAGACCTGCCTTGGCGGCCGCGTACGCCGGAAGCCCGGGTGCGGCGAGGGTGGCGTTCACGGAGCTGACCGCGACGATCGCCCCGCCCGGCGACAGGATCGGCAACACCGCCCGGCATACGGCGAACGCGGTGCCCAGGATCGCGTCGAACGCGGACTGCCATTGGGCGTCGGTCGTCGTGGTGATCGGCGCGACCGGCATGACGGCGGCGGCCAGGACCACGACGTCGAGCGAGCCCGCTCGGTCGACGACCGTCTGCACTGCCGCCGCAGCACCGGCCGCCGTCGAGCAGTCGGCCACCAGATCGGCCGGTTCGTCGAGCGCCACTCCGACGACGGTGTCCCCGGCGAACCGGGTCTGGATCGCCTGGCCGATCGGCGAACTGGAACCGACGACCAATACCCCGCGACCCTGCGGCGATGCGGGGTTCACGCCACAAGTCCCAGGTCGCGGAGGATGTCGTCGAGCCACGCCAGGGTCTGCGCGTCGGCGTCCACCGCCGGTGGCCGCACTGCGGACGACGTGATCAGCTCTCGGCGTACCAGCACATGCTTGTGAATGGACCACGCGATGCCCGGCTGCAGGCCGAAGCGGATGAGCGGCAGGAGCCGGGCGAAGGACCCGCGAGCCGCCGCCGTCTCGCCGGCGTGCCACTGGCGCAGGACCGGTGCGAGCAGGTCGGGGAACTCGCAGGCGGGCATGGTGCCCTCGGCCCCGCGCGCGTATTCCTCCAGGACGAACAGGGCGTTCTGACCGCCGAGGACCACGAAGTCGGCGGCGGTCGCCTCGCGGACCGCGCCCACCTTGGGCGTGGTCGGCTGCGGCTCGATCTTGACCGAGTCGACACCGTCCAGCTTGGACAGTTCGGCGATCAGCGGCACGGGCATCGTGACGCCCGTGGAGCCGGGGGCGTCCTGGATCATGACGGGCAGACCGCCTTCGGCGGCTACGCGGCCGTAGAAGTCGACGAGCTGCGCCGGGCTGGGCTTGACCATGAACGGCGGCACGACCATCACCACGCTCGCGCCGTTGTCGGCAGCCGCCCGGACCTGGTCGATCGCCTCCTGCGTGCCGGTGGCCGCGACCCCGGCGACGACCGGCAGCTCGGGCCCGGCGGCCGCGGTGACGGTACGCAGAATGTCCGCGCGATCAGCCGCGGTGAGCGAGAACCCTTCGCTGGCGAATCCGAACACGGCGACCCCGTCCACCCCGGCGGCGATCTGGAACTCGACCAGCCGGTTCAGCGACGCGGCGTCGAGGTCGCCGGTCGCCGTGAACGGCGTGGCCAGCACCGGGATCAAGCCGCGGACGTCGGACGAGCGGGTCATTCTTCCTCCTGAAGGGTGGTGGGGTCGACCTCGACGCCGAGGCCGGGACTCTGTGGTAGGGCGAAGCTCACCGGACCGCCGACCAGCGGTGCGGTGAGGATGCGATTGGCGACGGTCATGGTGGTGGGCTGGAACTCGAACGCGGGCATCGCCTCGATCGCCGCGCTGACGTGCAGACCGGCCGCGACGGCGACGCCAAGGCCGACGGAGTGGTGCGGTGCGACCGGAATGTGGTGCGCCGCCGCGATCTCGGCGATCGCCATGGCCTCGGTGATCCCGGTACGCCCGACGTCCGGCTGGCACAAGTCGACCGCTCGGGCTTCGAGCCAGGCGCGGAACTCGAATCGGTGCCGCATCGCCTCGCCGACGGCGACCGGGGTTCGCAGGGCGGCGGCGAGTTCCCGGTGCGCGGCGAGATCCTCGGGGACGAGGGGCGCTTCGAGGAACCACGCGCCTCGCTCGTCCAGTCCCTGGCCGAGCCGCAGCGCGTCGGCGAGGGCGTACGCCCAATGCGCGTCGACGGCCACCTTCAGTTCGGGATGCACACTCTGCACGGCGTCGAAGGTTGCGAGGTCTTCGTCCACTCCATTGCCGAGGTGGAGCTTGATCGCGCGTACGCCCTTCGACACCCACTCGCTGGCCAGCTCGGCGCGTTCGCCGTCGGTCGAGCGGGGCAGTCCCGAGACATACGTGGGGATGTCGTCCCGGTACGCCCCACCCAGCAACGCATGCACCGGTACGCCGTACGCCTTGCCCGCGAGGTCCCAGAGCGCGATGTCGACGGCGGCCAGCGCATCGGCCTGATGCCCGCCGAGGTGACCGCGTTCGCGCATGAGCCCGGTCAGCGTGGTCCACAACGGGCGTACACGGCGCGGGTCTTGTCCGATCAGGACAGGTGTGACGAGCCGGTCGACCACCGCTTGGGCGATCTCGGGCGCGACCGGGGCCAGCGCCTCACCCCAGCCGGTGATGCCGTCGTCGCAGGTCACTCGCACGATCAGCGTCTCGAAGCGGTCGGAGTACAGGCTGCGCCACGGTGGGCGTACGTAATAGCTGTCGCCGTTCGCGCTGCTGGGACGCACGCCGAGGTATGCCTCCGGTGGGCGGAGCTTGACGACATAGGACTCTACGGCCACTACTTTCACAAGCTTCTCCCGTTCACTGGTTGACCGCTTGCAACATGCGGGATATCTTGCCGTATCACGCAAGCGAAATCCAGAGAGGGTGGAACCCGATGGCTTCGGAAACCGGCACGCAGAGCGTCGAACGAGCGCTCGGTGTGCTGCGCGTCTTCACCGCCGGCCGCTCTGAGCTGCGGGTCTCCGACGTCGCCAGTGCGGTCGGGCTGTCGCTGTCGACCGCGAGCCGGTTGCTGCAGACGCTGGAGGCGGCCGGCTTCGTCGACCGCGATCCGGTCAGCGGCCTCTACCGGCTGGGACTGGACATGGTGTCGTTCGGCGGTGCCGTCCTCAACAGCCACCCCGTGCATCGGGAGGCCCGGCAGGTGGCGCAGAACCTCGCCGCCGAGTTGGGCCTGGGCGCCAACGTCGCGGTACGCCGTGGCGACGAGCTGTTCTACCTGCTCAACTTCGAAGGCCGGCTCGCGCCGCGCCCGTTCGTGCTGGCCGGGCAGCGCAATCCGTTGCACGCCACCGGTCTGGGCAAGGCACTGCTGTCCGGGCTCAGCCCGACCGAGCGGCGGGTGCTGGTCGAGGACCTGCACGCGTACACGCCACGGACGATCGTCACGCATGACAAGCTCGACGACGCCATCGCGCTCGCCGTCGCCCGGGGGTACGCCACTGAGGTGGAGGAACTCGCGCTCGGCCGGGCCTGCGTCGCCGCGCCGATCCGTGACGCGTCCGGCGCGGTGGTCGCCGGGTTGTCCGTCTCCGGGCCGCTGTCGGCGATCGACCTGCCGAACCGGGAAGCCACGCTGGCCAGCGCCGTCATCGAGGCGGCCGACTCGATCAGCATCGGGCTCGGGTATCACGGGCCGGCTCGCGTACCTCTGCAATCGGCGGTGTCGGAATGACTCTGGCGTCTTCCGCACGGCCCGGTTCTTCCGCGCGTCATCCGGGAAAACGTCCCCTTCCGGCGGGCGGAGACCGCGATATGCCGGATAACGCGCGGCAACCAAAGCACCTGTCGGACCGTACGTTCGGGTTCCTGCTGACACTGCCCGCAGTGGTGCTGTTCGCCGCGATCGTGCTCTACCCGCTGATCGGGTCGCTGACGACGAGCCTGTTCCAGCAGAGCCTCGTGATCCCCGGGCGCAGCTTCGTCGGGCTGGACAACTTCCGCCACGTGCTCGACGACCAGTTCTGGCCAGTGCTCCAGAACACCCTGGTCTTCACGGTGTTCAGCACGGCATGCCCCTTCATCCTCGGCTTCGCCCTGGCTCTGGCGTTGAACACGCGCCTGCCGGGCCGGGCCGTCCTCCGGGGAGCGTTCCTGTTCCCGTGGGTCATCCCCGGGGTGGTCGTCTCGTTCGCCTGGCTCTGGATCTTCAACGCGAACTACGGGCTGCTCAACGGCGTACTCGTGCAGCTGGGGCTGATCGACGCGCCGGTCAGCTGGCTCGGCGACCCGACGACCGCGATGCTCGCCGTCATCGTGGCCAAGACCTGGGCCAGCTTCCCCTGGATCATGGTGATGCTGCTGGCCGGGCTCCAGACGGTGCCGGCCACGTTGCACGAGGCGGCCGCGATGGACGGCGCGGGCACGCTGCGCCGGTTCTGGCACATCACCCTGCCGCACCTGCGCGGCATCATCGGCATCGTCGTGCTGCTGGAAGTCATCTGGAACTTCCAGCACTTCGACATGATCTACGTGCTCACCGGCGGCGGGCCCGCCGGAGCCACGACCACGTTCGCCGTGGCCGTCTACGAGACCGCGTTCAAGGGCTTCGACCTCGGCCGGGCCGGCGCGCTCGGCGCACTTTGGCTGCTGCTGCTCCTCGTGCTGGTCGTCGGCTACGTACGCCTCGCCGAGCGGGAGGAGAAGCGATGACGACCCTGACAGTTGCCGCGCCGCCGCAGACACGGAAACCGCGCAAACCCCGGCCGTGGCTGGCGATGATCGCCGTGATCGTGATCGGGCTGTTCGCCTTCGGCCCGGTGTATTGGCTGATCGTCACCGCGCTGACGCCCAGTGGCGACGCCTTCCAATTCCCGCCCCGGTTGTGGCCGCGTACGGTCACCTTCGAGCACTTCGCCAACCTGGCCGACAATCCCGTGCTCGGCCGGTACCTGGTCAACTCCCTGATCGTGTCGTCGCTGACCGCCGTGCTGACGGTGCTCGTCTCGGCGTACACGGCGTACTCGTTCAGCAAGTTCCGCTACCGCGGCCGCCGATCGCTGATGTCGCTGATCCTGGCCTCGCAGATGTTCCCGCAAGCGCTCCTGCTCATCACGCTCTACCTGCTGTTCAGCGCCTTCGGACTGCTCAACTCCTACCTGGCGCTGGTCCTGTCGTTCACCACGTTCACGTTGCCGCTGTGCGTCTGGATGCTCAAGGGATTCTTCGACACGATCCCCGACGAGCTGCTGGAGGCGGCCAAGGTGGACGGAGCCGGCCAGGGCAGCGTCATCCACCGCATCCTGTTGCCGGTCAGCCTGCCCGGCCTCGTCGCCACCGGCCTGTTCGCGTTCATCCGAGGCTGGAACGACTTCATCTTCGCCCTCACCCTCGCCGGTCCGGAGAAGCAGACCCTGCCGCCCGGCCTGGTCAACACGTACCTCGGCGAATTCCAGGCCGCCTGGCCCGACCTGATGGCCGCCTCGCTGGTGGTCTCGCTCCCCGTCGTCGGCGGATTCGTCATCCTGCAGCGCTACCTCGTCGCCGGACTTGTCAGCGGCGCGGTCAAGGGCTGACCCCTCCCACCTCTTCAGGAGTACGCCATGTCCCACCCGATTACTCGCCGTGACCTCGGCAAATTCTTCGGTCTGGCGGCCGGCGCCACCGTCCTCGGCGCATGTGCCCCCGGCACCAGCAGCCCCTCGAAGTCGTCCGGCGATCCGTTCGCCGACAACGGCGTCAAGGACTTCAGCTTCACCGCGTGGTCGCTGAACGAAGCGTCCACCAAGGACGTGCTCACCACCATGGTCAACGCGTACGCCGGCAGCGCCGGGGCGAAGGTGACCACGGCGTCGTATCCCTACAACGACTACCTGAACCAGCTCCTGCTCCAAGTACGCGGCGGCACCCTGACCGGCGTGATCCAGACCGACGTCGCCTGGCTGGCCACCCTCGCCGCCACCGGCAAGCTCGTCGACCTGGGCCCGATCGCGGGCAAGGGCGGCTACACCGACGCAGCGCTCGGCATCGCGAAGGCGAGCGGCAAGCAGTACGGACTGCCGTGGACCACCGCGGGCATCGGCCTGATCGGCAACAAGGAACTGCTGGAGCGGGCCGGCGTCGCCCAGGCGCCCACGACGATCGCCGACTTCGAGAACGCGCTGCGAGCATTGAAGGGCCTCGGCGGCGGGGTCGTGCCATGGGCCGCGATGACCAAGGTGGACCAGCTCAAGGACTTCATCCCGTGGATGTGGGTCTTCGGTTCGCCGGTCGTGGACAACGGCACGATCACCGTCGGCGACGACGCCAGCGTCGAGGCGCTGACCTGGTACAAGAAGCTCTACGACGAGAAGCTCATCGCGCCGGACGTCAACCGGTTCGACGCGCGGGCGCTGTTCGCCCAGGGCAAGGTCGGCTACTACGAGGACGCGATCGGCGGACGCGGCGCGGTCACGAAGGCCTCGGCCGACAAGTCGCTCGGCGACAAACTCATGCCGATCTCGCGGCCGGTCAAGAACTCCGGCGACAAGTCGCGCCACCTCGCCTGGGGCCACGCGCTCGCGGTCCTGCAAGGCGACAGCTCGGCCGCCGCGGCCAAGTTCGTCAGCGCGATGACCAGCGACCCGACCTACACCACGCAGTGGTACAAGGGCGCCGGGCTGCCGCCGACCACCACGGCCGGGCTCGCCAGCGCCGAGGTCAAGGCGGATCCGTTCGTAACGGCGTTCACCAGCGCGATCGGCGCGCACGCCACGCCGGACCCGTTCTGGATCTACCCCAAGTTCGCGCAGATCGAGACCGCGCTCGCCAACGCGGTCCAGTCGGCGCTGATCGGCAAGGCCAGCCCGAAGGACGCGCTCGCCACCGCGAAGTCGCAGATGGCGGCGCTCACCTCATGACCAGCGCCGGGGAGGCTCTCGGCCGAGCCGCCAGAAGTGCGGTCAGCTTCGGCCGGGTCATCGCCATCATCCGGCTGCCGTCGGCTGAAGGTGCGGCCCGCGTCGGGGAGATCCTGGCCGACGCGGGACTGCCCGCGGTCGAGGTCACGCTCACGACACCCGGCGCGCTGTCCGCGATCCGCGAGCTGCGCGCCGCGGTGTCAGGCGCGTGTCTTGTCGGAGCGGGAAGTGTACGCACAGCGGAGCAGGCGGTCTCGGCGCATGAGGCCGGCGCACAGTTCCTCGTCACCCCAACGGTTCGGCCGGCCGTCCTGTCGGCGACCGACCTGCCGGTGGTGTGCGGGGCACTGACGCCGACCGAGATCGAGACCGCCGCCCTGGCCGGAGCGGCGTTGGTGAAAGTGTTCCCGGCCAGCGCCTTCGGGCCGGGGTACGTTCGCGAACTGCTGGCCCCGATGCCGGAGCTGCGGCTCGCCCCGACCGGCGGGATCACCGCCGACTCGGTCGCGGCGTACGCCGCCGCCGGCGCGGTGGCGGTCGGGGTCGGCAGCGCTCTCGTCGACCCCCGTCTCGTCGCCGCCGGCGATTGGGGCGCGCTGCGCTCGCGCGCCGCCGGCTTCCTCGCCGCCGCCACCTCCGCCTTTCCCGTTGATCATGAACCCAGGGTTCCATCTGACGGCGTGTCGCCGCCCCCAACCTCATGATCAACTGACCGCACCGAGGCGGCCCGAACCACTTTGTGAGGACACATGCGCCTGATGCGCGTAGGCCCGTTGGGCGGGGAACGTCCCGCCGTGATGGACGCCGACGGCGTGGTCTACGACCTGTCGCCGCTGACCGCCGACATCGACGAAGACTTCCTCGGCGCGAACGGCGTCGTCGCCGTCGAGCGGGCGCTCGCTGCGGAAGCGCTGCCACGTCGTGCCATCACCGGTGAACGGATCGGCGCGCCGGTCGCCCGGCCGGGCAAGGTCATCTGCGTCGGCCCGAACTATCGCAAGCCGCCCCCATTCGAGCCGCCGGTGGAACCTGCACTGTTCCTGAAGGCTCCGGACACCGTCGTCGGTGCGTACGACCAAGTTTTGATTCCCCGTGGCGGCACCGCCGTGGACTGGGAGATCGAGCTGGCCGTGGTCGTCGGCGCGACCGCCCGCTATCTGGACGGGCCCGCGGACGCCAAGGCGGTCATCGCCGGGTACGCGATCTCGCACGACGTCTCCGAACGCGCCTTCCAGCACGAACGCGGCGGAACCATCGACAAGGGCAAGTGCTGCGAGACCTTCAACCCACTCGGACCCTGGCTCGTCACCCCGGACGAGCTGAGCGATCCCACCGACCTGCGGCTGAGGCTGTGGGTCGACGGCGAGGTACGCCAAGACGCGTCCACTCGCGACATGATCTTCGATCCCGCGCAGCTGGTCTGGTACGCCAGCCAGTTCATGGTCCTTCGTCCCGGCGACATCCTCAACACGGGCACTCCGCCCGGCTGCGCGATCGGCCTGCCCGGCCGTCCTTATCTGCGGGCGGGTCAGATCGTGGAGCTGGAGGTCACCGGGCTGGGCCGGCAGCGCCAGGTCATCGGCACGGCATAGCACTCCTTCCATCCACAAAGGAGAGACATGCGCAGACCCCTCGCCCTGCTGACGGCGGCGGTCCTGCTGCTCCCGGCGACGCCCGCCGCCGCAGCCGCCTCCCTCACCCTCGTCCCGTACGCGATCGACTCGTCGAACCAAGCCGGCTGGTGGTCTCCGCTGGAGACCTATTACAGCGGCAACGAGTACGCGTACCTGGCCTTCAACGAGCCCGGCTCCACCGCGGGCACACACAAGGTCGCCATCGCCCGGCGCGACAACGCCGGAAACTGGACGCGCCTGCCCGCGCTGAACGGCACGACGCAACCGGAGTTCACCGACGACATCGGCCACAACCAGCCCTCGATGGCCCGCGACGGCAGTGGACGCTTCCACGTCTTCGCGTCCATGCACAACAACACCTGGCGGTACTTCCGCTCGGACACGACCGGCGGCGTACCGCAATGGCACGCCGCCGACCTGCCGGATCAAGGCATCGGCGTCACGTATCCGGTGGTGACGACGGCGCCGAACGGGGACCTCTACCTCATCGCCCGGCTGGACGGCACTACCGCTCGCTCGGGCCGGCTGTACCGATGGGACAACGCGGCCTCGACGTGGAGCCGGGTGGCGATCTTCGCCCAGTCCGACAACCGCGCGGTCTACCCGGACGACCTGCAGTTCGACTCGGCCGGCAACCTGCACATCCTGTGGGAGTGGGGGATCTACCCGGCGACCACCTATCGGCACGAACTCAGCTACCTGCTGTATTCGCCGTCCTCCGGGACGTTCCGCGACCACACCGGCGCGGCCGTCACGACCCCGGTCACGACGGCGACCGCCGACGTCATCCAGCCCCTGATCTCGGGGGAGGCGTACGGGAACGACACCGGGCCGTCGGTGCAGAGCGCCAAGCTGACCGTCGACGGCACCAGCCCGAAGGTGGTCTACCGATTCCGGCAGGCCACGAACTTCGACGTCTGGTACGCGTACCTCTCGGGCAGTTCGTGGGTTCGGGACGTCGTCTACAACGGCGGGCAGACCACCGCCGCCGTCGACATCACCTGGCATCCCACCGACGGCAAGCGGATCTACTACGTCACGAGCACCGGCACCGATCGGGCATTCGTGGCCACCAAACCCGATACGGCGTGGACGGCCACGTCTCTTGCGCCGGGCGTACCGGTCGAACGGCTCGCCGTCGAACGCGACGGGGCCGGCGTCGACATCCTCTATCTCGTCGACCTCACCAATCTGCGCCTCTACTACGGGAGGAACTGATGCGTCGCTCAACACTCGCACTCGTCGCGCTTTCGCTGACGGTGGCCCTGATTCCGGCTCCTGCTCACGCCGATCCGGTCGGCGGCACCGGCTGGACGCTCGCCTTCAGCGACGACTTCTCCGGCACCGCGGTCGACACCGCCAAGTGGAACTACCGCACCGACGTCAAGGCGTACAGCGCGCAGCGGCCCGAGAACGTGTCGGTCGCCGATGGGCTCATGACCATCAACCTCAAGCAGGAGGCGTACGCCGGCAAGAGCTTCACCGGCGGCGGCCTGATCAGCAAGCAGAGCTTCCGGTACGGGTACTACGAGACGCGCGCGAAGATCAACGACGGGGTCGGCTGGCACAGCTCGTTCTGGTTGATGTCCGGTGATGGCAGCACGACGTACTCGGCGACCGCGCGTACGGAGATCGACGGGTTCGAGATCGACTCGAAGTCGTCGCCGACCGCCCTGACAGGCAGCCACTCCGGCGTCCTCACGTGGAAGGGCAACGGCGTCGCCGGTCCCTACAGCTCCGGCTCGAACTACAACACGGGCCTCGATCTGCGGCAGTGGCATGTCTACGGCATCGACTGGGCGGAGACGTCGGTCAAGTTCTATGTGGACGGTCTGCTCAAGTACACCGCCCCGTACACGCCGAGCCAGTGGACCCACGATTACACCAACATCTGGCTGACCTCGATCGGCTACGGCACCTCGCCGGATCCGGCGTTCCTGCCGTCGGCGGTGCAGTTCGACTACATCCGCTACTGGCAGAAGGACTATTACGTCGACAACGACGGACCGGCCGCGTACGGCTACAGCGAGACCGGCACGTGGTACGACTCGTCGCTGACCGGCTGGACCTACGCCTCGCCGACTCGGTACGCCGCGTGCGGCGTCGCCGGGGCGACCGCCACCTGGCGGCCGAACATCGGCGCGGCAGGCACGTACCAGGTGTACGCCCACAAGATCGTGGCCGCCAACAGCGACGCCAACGCGCGGTATGACGTCGCTGGAACGACCACCTACGTGAACGGCACCACGGGTACTTCGGGCTGGGTGTCGCTGGGCAGCTTCAGCCTGCCCGCCGGAACCTCGACCGCGGTGAAGCTCACGTCCAGCGGCACCGGCTGCGCCCGCGCGGACGCGGTGAAGTTCGTCCGGATCTGACGTGCTGCTCGCCGGGTGCTACACACCACCCCGAGGGGAGGGCGCGGGCGTCGTCCGCGTCCTCCCCGATCGGCGCGTACGCCTCCTCGCCGGGCTGCCGTCGCCGTCGTTCCTGGCCCCGCACCCGAGCCTGCCGATCGTCTACGCCACTGACCCCGACTCCTGTCACCTCGCGGTGGTCGGCGACCACCTCATGACCGCGCAATACTCGGCCGGAACCGTCCGAGTGCATCCGTTGACGGCCGACGGCACGATCGGTCCGCCGTCCCGGGTGCTCGACGGGTTCGTGCACCCGCACATGATCTCCGCATACGCCAGCGAAGTGCTGGTCAGCGACCTCGGGCGCGACGTCGTCGGGAGTTTTTCCTTGGACGGTGATTCGCTGACGATGCTGGGGGAGTACGCCGTCCCCGGTGGCCCCCGGCACTTCCGGCGGCTCGGCGACACCTGGTTCATCACCTGCGAACGAGACGGCGCGGTGGCGTCCTTCGACGCGCAATGGCGACCGATCGCCCGGTACGCCGGCCTGACCCGACCGTCCGAAGTGGCCGGATATCGGGACCGCTTCCTCTACGTCGCCGATAGAGGACCGGATGTGGTCGCCGTGCTTACTCCGCAGGATCTGCGGCTGGTGGCGGAGTTTCCCAGCGGCGGCGCCTGGCCACGGCACCTCGCGGTCGACGGCGACCTGTTGTACGTGGCGCATCAGCACTCCGGGGACATCACGACGTTCCGGCTCGATCCCGAGACCGGGTTGCCCCGGCGACTCCGATCTGCGTCCGTTCCCGGTGCTTCCTGCGTGCTGCCGCTTTCGCGCGTACGCCGGGCGAGTCAGCTACGCGTACTAGCGCCGGTCATCGGCGGGGACTGACGCCAAGCGCTCGCGGCTGAGATAACGAACCGGCTTGCCAAGCGACTCTGCGTAGGCGATCTCCCGTCGGGTCGACTCACCCACATAGCCGCCCGGATCCACGATGTACACCTCGTCGGCCATACGAATCTTCTGGAAGTGCAAGGCGCCAAGCCGTTCCTTCAGGTCCGAGCTGTCTGCCGCCCAGCCGCAGTCCGCCGGATCGGGGAGGCTGAACATCCCGAGGCTGATGACGACGCAACCTTCCAACGTCAGCCTCTGGCTCACCTTCGCGAAGTCAGTCTCAAACCTGGTCGAGCCGCACAGCGTGACGACCTTCGCCTCGCCCTCCGCCGACTGCGGTGCCTGCTGGTTCTCCCTCATGTCGCGAGCATAAGAGCCTGTTGGCAAAGCATGAGAGGCCATGATCGTCGGTTCCCGACAGTTTGGTGGATCGCGCGCGGATGATCGTCGGCTTGCGACGTTCTTGGCGGAGATCAACGGAGAAAATGTGGGGTCATGGCACCGCGAATCTTCCGCTGATCATGAAGCTCGGACAATTCGGCAACGGCGAACAGGCTCTATGCGTCTCCATGCCGAGTCATCGGCGGATGATCCCCAGATCGGCTGCGCTCGCGACAGCCGCCGTACGCGACTCCACGCCGAGTTTGGTGTAAACGCGCGCTAGGTGTGACTTGACGGTGCCCTCGGTGAGGTGCAGCCGACTGGCTATGCCCTGATTGGACAGACCATCGGCGACGAGGGTGAGGACTTCGATCTCGCGTCGGGTAAGAGTGACGGCGGGGGAGCGGAGCCGGCTCAGGAGCCGGTCGGCAACGGTCGGCGCCAACGTCGTACGCCCAGCGGCTGCGGTGCGTACGGCGGCGGCGAGGTCTTCCGGCTCGGCGTCTTTGAGCAGGTAACCGCTCGCGCCGGCTTCGATGGCAGGCAGGGTGTCGGCGTCGGTGTCGAAGGTGGTCACGATGACGACGCGGGGCGCGCTCGGCTGCGCGGTGATGGCGGCGGTGGCTTCCGCGCCGGTCATGCCCTTGCCGAACTGGAGATCCATGAGGACTACGTCGACGTCGCCTTGACTCGCGCGGGCTACCGCCGCTTCTGCGGTGGCGGCTTCGGCCACGACGACCAGGTCCGGCTCGGTTTCGAGGACTGCCCGTAGTCCCGCCCGCACGACGGGGTGGTCGTCGGCCAGGAGGAGCCGGATGCGCGGGTCGCTCACCGGCGTCCGCCCTTGGCTACGGGCGCTGCGGGCGCTGTGTCCGGGATGGGCGCAGGCGCTGGATCAGGGATGTGGGTCGAATCTTCGGCCAAGATACGACCGTGAACCGTGATCCGGCGCGGTCCGCCGGATGCGCCCGGGGCCAAAGCGGGCGGTCCGCCGAATGCGCCCGGCGCCAATGCGGGCGGTCCGCCGAATGCGCCCGGCGCCAAAGCGGGCGGTCGATCGGCGGCACCCGGCGCAGAAGAGTGCGCGTCGGTGGAGCCGAGGGGCAGCGCGGCGGTCAGGACGGTGCCGCGTCCGGAGGCGGACTCGACAGCGAAGGTTCCGCCGAGAGCCTCGGCGCGGGAGCGCATCGTGGTCAGCCCGAATCCGTCGCTTAACTGCGCCAGGTCGAAGCCGCGTCCGTCGTCGGTGACGACGAGGGCGACGTGGCCGTCGCGAAAGCAGAGCGCCAGCTCGACGAAGGTCGCCTCGGCATGCTGGACCGTGTTGGCGATGGCCGACTGCGCGATGCGGAGCAAGGCGACCTCGCGTCCGGTGGGCAGCGGAACCGGCTCGCCCACGACGCGGAAGCGTACGGCGATCTTGTGCTGGCTGCCGGTGGTGGCACAGAGCCGTTCCAAGGCGGCCGCCAGCGTCGCGTCGTCCAGCGCAGGTGGGGCCAGCGCCGCGACGAACCGCCGAGCCTCGCCGAGATTGTCGGCGGCAGCCTGCCGGGCCTGCCCGAGGTAGCGAGCGGCGCTGTCCGGGGTGCTCAGCAGCGCCCGTTCGGCCGCGCGGAGCAGCAACTGGATGCTGGACAGGCCCTGGGCCAGCGTGTCGTGGATCTCCCGGGCCAGGCGCTCCCGTTCAGCGAGTACGCCCGCCTTGTGCTGAGCAGCGGCGAGATCGGCCCGGGTTGCGGTCAGCTCCTCGATCAGCCGCCGTCGCTGTTCGCTCTCTCGATAGAGCGCCTGATAGCCCCACGCGACGGCGACGGCGACCGCCGCACCGAGAACCGGCCCGATGACGATCGCCACGCTCATCGAGCCCTGGTGGGCGGCGTACCCGCCGACTGCGAGCGCAGCCGTGGCGGCGACGGCGGCCAGTCCCGCTCGCCGTGGCAGCAGATGCAGTTGAAGGAAGTACAGCGGGAAGGCCAGCCACACCGCGTCGGCGGTGAGCATCAGGAGCAGCAGCCATGCGACGCCTAATCCGATGATCCAGGCGACGGCGGCCCGGCGCGTACGCATTCTCCGGAGCAGTAGGGGCCCCGTGGCGTACACGATGAGACAGACGGCGGCCATGGCGACGACCGGGGTGCCGATCGCGCGGACGGCGACCACCGCCAGCAGCCCGAAGACCAGAAGGTGCAGACACCACGCCAAGATCCCGGTGGTGGGCGTCAGGGCGCGAGTTTCGGTGTTCATGGCCCTACCAGCGTAGACAGCTCCGGCCGGGACGGCTTGTGTCGAAAGTTAGAACCCGAATCCAGTCGTACGCCAGACGCGGTTGAGCGCGCTGCCGAGCACCGTGGAGAACGTGTTTGTTGCCTGGAGAGACCTGAGGTTCGCGAAGGGGCGTTTCGTCCTGATCGGGCTGGTCATCGTGTTGATCACCTTGCTGGTGGGATTGCTGTCGGGGCTGACCGCCGGACTCGGCCGGCAGAACGTGTCGGCCATCATGGGTCTGCCTGCCGACAAGATTGCCTTCAATGCTCCGTCCGCCGGGCAGAGTCTGTCCTTCGCCAACTCCGTCGTCACCGAGGCGCAGTGGCAGCGGTGGGCCGCCACCCCCGGCGTACGCAGTGCGCAGCCGCTGGGGATCGCGACGACGAAGGCGACTGCCGGCGACCGCAACGTGGCGGTTTCCGTGTTCGGCGTGCTGCCCGGTTCTGGCCTGGCTCCGGCCGGTGACCGGATCGGGGATCGCGCCGTGGTGCTGTCGGATGCGGCCGCCGCCGATCTCGGCGTCACGACCGGCGACTCCGTCACCCTCTCCGGGCAGACCGTGACGGTCGCGGCGGTCAGCGGCGACGCCTCGTTCAGCCACACCCCGGTCCTCTGGGCCGACCTCGACCTGTGGCGGCAGCTCGCGCCACCGACCGGGTCGTCGGCGAGCCAGACCGCCACCGTGATCGCCCTGACCGTCGGCGACGGCACGGATCTTCGAGCCGTCGACAGCGAGGCCGGCACCAAGACCGTCGACCGGGCCGACGCGCTCTCGGCGATCGGCTCCTACACCTCCGAGAACGGGTCGCTTCAGCTGATGAGAGGCTTCCTGTTCGCGATCTCCGCGCTGGTCATCGGGGCCTTCTTCACCGTCTGGACCATCCAGCGCAGCGGCGACGTGGCGATCCTCAAGGCGCTGGGCGCGCCCACCCGAAGGCTGCTGACCGACGCGCTCGGCCAAGCAGTAGTGCTGCTGGGATTCGGCACGTTGATCGGCACCGGTCTGGCCGCCGGGTTCGGCGCGTTGATCGCCGGGACGAAGATCCCGTTCGAGCTGACGCCCGCCACCGTCCTGGTTCCCGCCGCCGTCATGATCGCCCTCGGCGCGGTCGGCGCGGCGCTGCCACTACGCCGCATCGCCTCCATCGACCCGCTGATCGCTCTGGGAAGTGCCCGATGAGCCTGTCTTTGACCGACGTCACCCTCACCTACCCGGACGGCGACGGCCGGTTGACCGCGCTGGACTCGGTCAGCCTCGACGTGCCGCGGGGTAGTCTCACCGCCGTGGTCGGGCCGTCCGGCTCCGGCAAATCGAGCCTGCTCGCGGTGGCGGCCACCCTGATCACCCCGGACACAGGCACGGTCGTCATCGACGGCACCACCGTCCCGGGGCTGTCCCGGGCGGCATTGACCGAGCTGCGCCGCCACAAGATCGGCATCGTCTTCCAGCAGCCGAACCTGCTGCCTTCGCTGACCGCCACCGAACAGCTGCAGGTCATGGCACACATCGACGGCCGCTCCGCGACATCGGCCCGCCGCCGTGCCGGCGAATTGCTCGACGCGGTCGGGCTGACCGCCGAGGCGAACCGCCGCCCACATCAACTCTCCGGCGGCCAGCGTCAGCGGGTCAACATCGCCCGCGCGCTCATGAACGACCCGACCCTTCTGCTGGTCGACGAGCCCACCAGCGCGCTGGACCACGATCGCGGCGCAGCCGTCATCGACCTCATCGCCCGCCTCACCCGGCAACGGGCAACCGCGACAGTGCTCGTCACGCACGACCACACGCATCTCGAAGCGGCCGACCAAGTGGTCGGTGTCCACGATGGACGACTGCGCGTACCGGCCCAGAGCTCGTGATCCCGGGCTTCAGGCCAGGGCGAACGAGCGTACGGTCACCCAGGGCTGGGAGCCGGAGGCTCCTTGCAGAAGGCGTACCTCGGTTGCGTCGACGGTGATCGGCAGGTGCGGGGCGACCGCCTGCTCGGCGGCGTCCAAGGCTTCCCGCCCGGCGTCGTGCCCGATCGTGAGATGGGGGACCACGTCGTCGAACGTCCCGCCATAGGGCGGCGCCTGCGGGAACCGTCGCCACAGCGCATCGGTCAAGTCGCGGAACGGCTGGTCGGGCTCCGGAGCCAGCCACACCACGGCGTCGCCGAACCAGCGGACGCTCGCCAGCTTCGTCGTGAACCGTGGGGTCGCTGCGCATACCTCGGCCACCGCCGCGAGCGCATCGTCGGTGAGCTGCTCCGGCGGCAGGAACGGGTACAGCACCGTGATGTGGGCCGGCACGCCCCAGGCCGCGCTGCTGTCCAGCCGCGCGCGCAGCGCGCCGACCGCCGGTTCCGCTTCGGGTATCGGCACGATCAGGGCGGTCTCCAGCTCGGTCATTGCCGCAGCGTACCCGTCATCTTCCGGGTGGTTTCATCACTTGTACGCAGCGCGCGTCGTCGAAGGCTCGCGCGTCTGTACCGTTCCGGTCGTGTGGGCGCGCGAACACCGTCGCGAAGAAGCACAGGATCCAGCCGGCGCCGGTGCGATGGTGGGGCAGTGTCAGGCTGAGCATGCGGTGGTGGTGCCGATCGGGGACGGCGGCGAAGGCCAGCATCTCGGCTCGCTTCTCGTCGTCGGCCGGCTCGATGATCAGGGGGTCGTATGCCATGGCGTGCAACTGCATAGCCTGGACCCCGCCGAACAACACCGAGTAGCTCTCAGGTTCGCCGGTTCTGGCGTACGAGTGCAGGATCAGCCTTCCGTGGCCGACCCCGAAGTGCCAGAGGCGGAAGGGCCGTTCCATCGTCCATCGCTCCACCCGACCCATGGTGCGCCGGGGAAACCCTTTCGGCCAGGCTCGCGTACGCCACTGAATGTCGGTCCCGGCTGCGATGATGTCCTCATGGCGTACGACGAAGATCTGGCCGAACGCGTGCGCGAATTCGCGCAGAGTGAGCCGGGCTGGTCCGAGAAGCGCATGTTCGGCGGGCTGGCCACGCTGATCGACGGCAAGCTGGCCGTCGCGGTCAGTACGCACGGCGGCCTGCTGGTCAACGTCCCGGCCGCTGAAGCCGAGGCCGCGCTCGAGGAGCCGGGAGCCGAGCTCGCGATCATGGGGGGCCGTGAGATGCGCGGCTGGGTGCGAGTCGACGAGTCGGTCTGCGCCGACGACGCCGCCCTGGAACGATGGGTCGGGCGCGGAGTCGCCGCAGCGCGCAACCGCAAGAAGTCCTGACCGGAGGTCAGACCGGGCATTCACCGCTGCGCCAGTTCGCGACCATCCACCGGTAGACCAGTTCGAGCGCCTCGACCTGTGCCTCCGAGAGTGGTGGCATCTGTCGTTCCGCGTGGGTCTGCCGGACGCGCCGCCGCTGCGGGAGGCGGAACGAGC
The DNA here is from genome assembly GCF_013362815.1 of Hamadaea sp. Lineage (GTDB taxonomy): Bacteria > Actinomycetota > Actinomycetes > Mycobacteriales > Micromonosporaceae > Hamadaea. The sequence continues at coordinate 241,859 of NZ_JABFVK010000013.1, forward strand.
CGTCGGCGGGTATGCGATTCATGGTGCGGCTCCTTCCGAGGAGTGTCGCTTGCGGCAACCGTACTGAGTGGATCTACAACAGTTCTACAACCGCACGATGCTGCGACCGTCGCCCCAATGGGGCGCTCGCGTTGGCGAGGTGCTCGCGGGGCGCTTGCGCTGGCGGGATGTTCGCGTTATCCGGGGATATCGCGGCCTCAGCGGCGACGATAACCGCGATATCCCGGGATAACGCGCGCGATCATGAGCGGGACAGCCCGCGACCATTAACGGGAAAACCGGTCAGCGCGAACCCCAGGGCGACGATCCGCCGCTGCTCGCCCCGGCGGAGGTCAGGTCGGCGAAGGTGCCGCTGGTACTGGTCTTCCAGTCACTGGACCAGGGAGTCGCCTCCGGCTCGGACTCCGACCGCCAGCGCTTGCCGCTGAACACCGCCATCAGCAGCGCAGCTCCGAGGATCGCGATGACACCCGAGGTCAGCGGGCTCAGGAGGGACACGTCGTGACCGAAGAGATCTTTGCGTACGCGGTCGAAGACGTCGAGGCCGTTCTTCGGGGAGAAGATCAGCAAAGCGGTGCTGGCCAGGTAGAACACGGAGATCACCAGCGGACCGACGGGCGAGATCCGCAGGCAGGCGAGCGTGCCCACGACGAGTCCGACAGCTGCGAACGCAGCCCCGGCGAGCACGAGTTTGCTCGACTGGCCGGTGAGCGGACCGGCGGTGACGGCGTCGTGGATGACGGCCTGACCGAAAGCGATGACTGCCCAGCCGAGCGGGGCGATCACGACACCGGCTAACAGGCTCCAGAGATGACGCATGCGAAATCCTCCAATGCGGCCGCATGATCTTCGCCGGTCATCCTGCCGGAGGGTGCAATCCCCGTCAACGCGACAATTATGGACGCAACCGTGACGCGGCCACGACAGAGGGCGATCGCGCGACGTCAGCCGTATGACGCGCCGGGAGGAAAGCGCGTGTGACGCGCCATAAGGCGGCTACTTGAAAACCAGAGCGAAGTACTCCGTCAGAACGGTCGCGTCCGCGATCGATGCCAGCCCCCACTCCGCGAGGTGCGGCTCGTATATCGCCCGATGCACTCGCCGCCAGTGCTCGAGCGACAGGTCGCCTTCGCCTTCGGCCACGGCGATCTCTGGCGGCACGTCGTAGAACTTGTGCTCCACGATCTTCTCGGTCCGCAGGAGACAGCCCGGCTCCTCGCGGCTGTTCAGCAGGATCCAGAAGTTTCCGACCTTTGGCAACGGGTCGCCCGCAGCGATGAAGTCTTCCTTGATGCTGCTGCCCGCGGTCTTGCGCCCCGTCAGATACAAGCTGAGGAGCTCGTCCGTCGACTCCCGGGGCCCGGCGAAGGACGCCTCGACGAAGGGCTCGGCCGGTCGGCTCTCCGGCGGGAGAGTCTGCAGGTAGGCCTGCCAGAACAACAGCTCCGGCTCGTTCAAATGCCTCATATCAGGCGGTCCAGACTCGGTCGGCGTACGCGAGGAAGTTGCGGCCCATGATCTTCTCGATCCGGTCGCTGCTGAAGCCACGCCGTTCCAGGAGTCCGATGAGTGTGCGGAACTGGTCGACGCCACGGAGGTCGACGACGAACGGATAGGTGTCGGCCCGTTCCCCGGCTGCGCCGACGCCGGCCGCCTTCCGCTGGGCGACGTGCTCGGCCAGCCGGGCCCGGTACGCGTCCAGGTCGTCGATCGACGTGACGGTGCCGTCGGTGCCGATGCCGACGTGGTCTTCGCCGCAGACGTTCACGGCGTGCACGATGTGCTCGACGACGTCGTCGGCTCGGGCGTGACCGGTCGGGTGGACGAACGGCATGAAGTAGATGCCGACGAACCCGCCCGCCTCGGCGACGAGGCGCAGCTCCTCGTCGGTCTTGTTGCGGGGCAGGTCGACCAGCGCCCGGCAACCGGTGTGGTTGATCGACACCGGCAGCTTCGCGTGGCGGATCGCATCCAGGCAGGTGTTCTCGCCGCTATGCGACAGGTCCACCATGATGTGGCTGTCGCACAACGCTTCGACGGCTTCCCGGCCGAACGGGGTCAAGCCGCCGTTGGCGGGGGCCATCGCGCCGTCGCCGAGGTGGTTGGCCTGGTTGTAGGTGAGCTGGATGACGCGTACGCCGAGATCGCGGAACTGGTGCACCCGGCTCAGGTCGTAGCCGAGGGCGACGGTGTTCTGGAAGCCGTAGACCACGCCGATGCGGCCGTCCCGCTCGGCGGCGCGGATGTCGTCCGGCGTACGCACCTGCACAAGGTCGGGGTGCGAGGCGATGATCCGGTCCCACACCTCGATCTCGTGCAAGGTATGCGAGTAGGGCTCGGCGTCGCCGATCGTGTACCCGAGGGTGATCGTGACGGCGGTGAGCCCGGAGGCGTGCGCGTCGGCGAGCGTACGCGCGTCGATCGTCAGGTCTTCGCTGTCCTGCACGAGCTTGTGCGCGGCGGAGAGTGAGCCCGCCGCGTTGGGGTTATCCAGGATGCCGAGCGCGTTGATGATCATGCTCGCCCCTCGACCGAGAAGAAGGAGTCGCGGTCGAACCGTCGGCCACGTTTGACCGTGAACACGACCTGACCGAGACGGGAGATGTCGGCGATCGGGTCGGCGGCGAGGACGACGAAGTTGGCGAGCTTGCCCGGTTCGACCGTCCCCATGACGTCGGACGCGCCCATGCTCGCCGCCCCGATCGCGGTGGCACTGCGGATCGCGTCGGCCGCCGGAATGCCGCACCGGTTCACCAAGTACGCCAATTCACTGTGCAACGCGGGAAGCGGCTCGGCCGGATCGTTCTCGTAGTCGGTCCCGGCGCTGATCGGCACCCCGGCCCGGAACGCGTCGGCAGTCAGCTTCGCCGACAACCGGTCGTTGGCCAGCGCCCGTTCCTTGGCTTCGGCGTCGTCGGCCTGATCGGCGACCCACAACCACATCCCGGCGGTCGCGTCGAGGACCGTTCCTCGGCGACCGAGTTCTGCATACAGCGCGTCGAGGCGGGGATCACCCGACTCGATCAACCGCTCGATGTCGAGCAGCGGCTTGGTCTTGTACGACGACAGCGGCTCGTCAGCCGTCTGCTGAGCCAGCAAGGTCACATGGGAGACCGCGTCCACCCCGGCGTCGATCACCTCGGCCGGGCTCGCCGGGAACACCGCGGCGTGCGCCCACACCTGAATGCCCTGGCGGTGCGCCTCGGCGACGACGGCCGCCACGGTCTCACCCGGCAGGTCGGCGTACACCTTGATTGCTGTGGCGTGTGTCCCGCGCGCCATCGCGACCGCGAGCGGCAGATCGGTGCCCTGGTCCACGGCCTGCATCCACGGGACGTGACCGGGCGTCTCGCCTTGGGAGACCTGCCAGGTGCGCGGGTCGTCGAAGAAGCCCGGACCGGCCATGAGCGCCGCGTAGTGGATGTCGGGCCCGGCGATCTCGCCCACGCGCGTCGCCCGCGCCAGGTCGCCGATCTGGCGCAGGTCGTCGGCCATGTCGCGGATCGCGGTGACGCCCGAGTAGACCTGGCGGCGCAGCGCGGCCTCGGCGACCGGCCGGTTGGGCGGCGTCGCGAGATGCTGATGGGAGTCGATGAGCCCCGGAATCACGAACCGGCCCGCCAGGTCCACGACCTGCGCGCCCTCCGGCGTGGCCAGCTGCTCGTCCGGCCCGACGCTCGCGATCACAGCGCCGTCGACAACCACGGTGGTACGCGGACGCGGCGCGCTCTGGGTGCCGTCGATCAGCGTCCCACCGCGATAGACGGTGACCGAACCCGAGGCGGGCGGTGCGTACGGGGTCGGCGCGGGTTCGTCCATCGAGCGACTCCTCGGTCCAGCCGTGTTACAACAGACGTAACATGTGTATCGTTTAACGCAACGCGAGAACTGTACCGCAGGAGGCCGCCCGTGCCGAGATCCGCCAGCTCCGCGGTCGACAAAGCGCTCGACCTCGTCGAGGCGGTGGCGCGCGCCGACCGCCCTCAGCGCTTGGCCGAACTCGCGCAGACCGCCGGACTGCATCGGGCGACGGCGTACCGGGTCCTGCTCGATCTGGTCCGCCGCGGCTGGGTGATGCGAGTCGGCGAGCACTACCTGCCCGGTCCCACCGCCATCGGGCTGTCCGCCGCCGCGACGAACCACTCGCTGACCGCGCTGTGCCGCCCGACGCTGATCGACCTGGCCGAACGGACGGAGATGATGGTGAACCTGCAAGTCCTGGAGACCGACCGGTCGCGCGTCATCGACGTCGTCCGGCCCAGCCGCCTCGGCATGATCAGCGACTTGCTCGGCGAGCAACTTCCGGTGCACCGCTTCGCCGGTCCACTCGCCCTCGTCGCCGCGCTCGACGGCCCCGCTCGGGATCCGTATGTGGCGGTCGCCCAAGCGCAAGGCCACGATCCGGCGGACATCGCCGCCGACCTCGATCGCGTACGCGCCGACGGATTCGCCGTGGAACACGGGCGCAACGACAAACTCATCGCCTCCATCAGCCGGGCCGTCGTCGCTGCCAACGGCCGTCCGCTCTGCGCGGCGACGATCGTCGGCCCCGACGCCGAGTTCACCCAGACCCGGTTGCGTCAGCTCCGGCGTGAACTCACCGCCGCCACCGCTCAGGTCTCCACGGTCCTCGGCGAGGTGGCCGAACGATGAGGGTCCTCGACGCCGCGCAGACCCGGGCCGCGCTCGACCCGCAGCGCGTACTCGACGCGGTGGCGCTCGCCCTGATCGCGCTCAGCCGCGGCGAAGTCTCAGCTCCGCCTCGCATCGCGGCTCTCGCTCCGGCCGGCCTGCTCGGCGCGATGCCCGCGTACGTGCCCGGTCTCGGGCTCGCCGCCAAGCTCGTCTCGGTCTTCGCCGACCCCGCGAAACCCGGTCGCAGCAGCCATCGCGGCCTGGTCGCGCTGTTCGACGAACACGACGGCCGCCCACTGTCCGTGGTGGACGCCGAGCCTCTCACGGCGGTACGCACAGCGGCGTCGGCGACGTTGAGTCTGCGCGTACGCGGACGGCAGCCGGACTGCATTGCCATCGTCGGCACCGGCGTGCAAGCGACCGCACAGCTCGCCATGTTGGCCGTCACTCGACCGCAGACGCCCGTCATCGTGGCGGGACGCGACCCCGAGCGCGCCCGCGACTTGGCCCGCCTTCATCCTCACGCCGACTCAGCGTCCATTGAGGACGCCGTACGCGCATCCGACGCGGTGTTCTGCTGCACGGGTGCGCGCGAACCGGTGCTGCGGCGCTCCTGGCTGCGTGCGTACGCCCACGTCAGCTCGGTCGGCGGATCACATGGGCACGAACTGGACGCCGAGACGATCCACGACGGACTCCTGTACGCCGAATGGCTAGGCGCGGCCACGTCGGCCCCGCCGGCCGGGGCGTACGAGCTGCAAGGCATCGACCCGGCGCGGATCGTAATGTTGGGCGCGGTCCTTGCCGGCGACCACCCGGTCGTCGACGACCGCCTGACCGTGTTCAAGTCGACCGGCCACGGCGCGTTGGACGTCGCCGCGGCCGCCGTCGTCGACGCCTCGTTCTGACTGCATCGCAGCCCCGGATAACATTGCGCCCACGTATGAGGAAGCGATGCGGCTGCGCCTCGCGCGGGGAGGGAAGGGGCTGGCTGTGCCTCGGGCGACAGCGATGGATGCACCCGAGTGGGCCACGATCGTTGATCCGTCCGCGAAGTTCGAGCCAGAAGAGCTGAACCGGGTGGTACGCGAGTCTGCGTCGATCGAGCTGGCGCGGCGCGAGCGGGACGAGCGCCGGTCGTGGTTCGGCAAGTTCCTGGTCGCGGCGTCATACGTGGTGATGATCTGCGGGCTGGTCGTGTCTGGCATCGCATTTCTGATGGTTCTCCGGGTGCGGCCCGAGGAGTTCGAGGCAGGCTTGCAGATCTTCTGCGCCGCCGGCTTCCTCATGGGTTGCCTCACGGTTCTGCACTGGTGGGTCGACTGGCTGACCACGCCGTACCGGCAGTGGAGCAGGACGATCCTCGGGATCGCTGCGATGGAAGGTGCGTGTGCTGTCGGTTCGCTAGCCGCCCTGTACGCAAGGCTCCCCGAGCTGTCCGACCGCTGGTTGCTGATGATTCCCATGTGGCTGCTTCTGCTGCTTGCCATCGCATCTGTGCCACTGGTATTTCGCTGCACCTACTACGGGAAGCCGCCAGCGGTGGAGCTTGAGTCCCTGACGCCGACGCAGATCGAATACCTCATTGCGTATCGACGTAAAGCGCTGAAGGTGCTCAGGTCTCGGAGCATCGTCAGCTACGTCCTGTTCAACGAGCTAGACCAAAGCCCCTTGACCTAACCTTCTCGGCTGCGGCGCCGTCGTCGTTGCGATCCACGGCGGACTCCTGTAGGGCGTTCGCGCTGCGAGGCATCGACCCGGCGCGGATCGTTCTGTTGGCCGCGGTCCTCGCCGGTGATCACCCGGTCGTCCGCGCCTCGTCATGACCGACCGTTCGGGGATCAAGATCAAGTGCCCTGGGCCAGCGGAAACGCGGCCATTCTGGTGATCAAGTTCCCATGGTCTGCGCATAACCATGCCCTCCGCGCTGATGGTGGGCACATGATCTTCGAAATCGGCTGCGAAACGCTGGCCACGGGTACTCGAGCTTGCCAGACGACTCCGCATCGACCTCGCGGATCGTCCTGCTGGCTGCGGTAGTCGCTTGCCCAAACTGGATTCACCTGCCGGATTCGGACGAGTCCGTTTTGTGATCTTGACGGTGGGCCATGCTGAGCCCGATGCAATGCTCCGGCATTGCCGTCTGACTTTGTCGAGGTGTGTCGGATGTTCACGGGGGATCGATCGGTTGTCAGCGTGCCCGCACGCAGGTTTGGCCTGCGTGGTGGTGTCGCCCGCCTGCTGACCGTAACGCTGGTCGCGGGCTTGGTCGGGGTGCTGCCTGCCAATCCGGCTTTGGCACAGTCGGCGACGGCATCGTCGTCGGACAAGTCGGTCGCGGTGGCGAATATGTCGGCGAATGCGACGCCGAAGGCGCAGGCGATGCCGGCGTGGCAGGCGCAGACGCCGGTGTGGCCGACCGCCGCTTCGGCGGTGGTTGACCTGCCAGTGGCGACGGATGGTCTGACGCGATCGGCTACCTCGACGACGGTGGGTGGACTGCCGGTTCGGGTCGAGCCGGTGATCCCGGCTGCGGGCGATGTCGCTGCGGCTGATCGTGCCGCTGCGGTGGCGGCGGCGCCGGCCCGGGTCCGGGTGGAGGTCGCGCCCCTGGATAAGGCATCGGCGGCTGCGGTGTCGCTGGTATTGCGGGTTTCGCGTGCCGATGGGGTGGCGTCGTCGGCGCGGGTGAAGGTCACCGCTGGTTATGGCGCGTTCGCCGATGCGTACGGAGCGGACTGGAAATATCGGCTGCAACTGGTGCAGCTTCGAGCGTGTGCGCTGACGACGCCAGACGTGCCCGAGTGCGTCGCACGCACGCCGTTGAACGCGGTCAACAACGCAGCCGATCGTACGGTCTCCGCGGAGCTGGACCTCGCTTCGGCGGACGCCGCTGTTTCGGCCGATGATGCCGGAACTGCAACTGCGCAGACCGAGTCGGCCGAAGCCGTCGACGCTTCGGAGACGGTCGTGGCGACCGATTGTCGAGTTCGAATATGGGGGGAGTACCTACCGAATGGCGCTTACGACAGGGAGCAATGGGTACATCGTGGGAGCGAACTTCCGGTCATGAAATCAGTCAAAGTGATGCCAGAGTATGGATGCTATCCTCTTTGGCTGAACGGAGTGGATATTTCTCCCCATGATTTTCCGCTTTCTACCGAGCTAAGGGATGAGCTGCTTTCCTGGTCGGAGGAATATGATTCCACCTTGGATATTGATAATCCGGCTGATTCGGGCTTCGTCACCGTGGGACAGAAGGTTGATTTTGCTGAACGAGGCAAACGTCTCGCTGAACGAGTAAAAGAGGAGCTCGGTCTCGATTGGCGCGTAGTTTATTTTGACGAAATACATCAGGTTGATTATGAGATTCGGTGATCGAGCAGAAGGATATCGACGACGTTGGCACTGCCCCGTAACCCGTCCCACTACGACTTCGGCGACGATCCATCCATGAGTGCTTCCGGCCGTCCGCGACGCGTCCCGTCCCGTCCCGGACCCGTCACTCTGCGGGGCGGGACGCTTCACGTCCGACTGCGCTCGGACCGGCGTTCGCCTGCGATGTAGGCCATCCGTTGAGGGAGCGTCGATTGCGCGGCCGCCGGTCGGGCATCATGATCACTCCTGTCTTCGTCAACTCCGTCACGATGGCGGTGCGGAAATCGGCCGCCGCCATCACGATGTCGGATGCGATCTCGAGGTCGCTGCGATCCAATGGCCGGCTGTCGCCGATCGCTCGGAGCGCGATGCTCACCGCCGCCGCATCAGTGCGGATCCACAGCGCGGGTGGGTCGTCTCCCTGGTCGGCACCGATCCGTGTCTCCGGTGACAGCTGCAGGCTGATCTCGATCGCCGACCGGGCGTCCGCACCGCCTGGCTCAGTTGCGAACGACGGCCACAACCACTCGGCCGAGACCCCGAGGACATCGGCCACCCGCTGCGCCCGCTGCCGACGAGGCACGCGGCCTTCGTTGCACCATCGCTGAGCGGTCTTGAGATTGCAGCCAACTCTGGTCGCCAGAGCTAGGTAGGTCAGACCAGCGGCCTTCATCGCGTTGCGCAGCCGTTGGTTTCTCCGTTCGTCCATCGCCCCTCCCACTGTGAGGGCTGACGCAGCCCCGGCGCATATTGGCGTTCCGCGAAACGCCCCGCCGCGACGATAGGGATCGCACGTGGGACGTTGGAACGCCCATTGGGACGTCTGTTCGGACACTTCAACGGTCTCGAAACGTCCCGCCTGCGTCCGCTACCGTGGACAGCGTGAGTCCGCGCCTGCGTACGGCGATGCTGAGAGCCCAGTTCGACTCCGCTGGGCTCGCCTCTGCCGTGTCGGTTGACGTCAAGACAGTCAACCGATGGCTGGCCGGACGCGTCCCACACCAGCGAACCCGGATCGCCGTCGCCGTGGTCCTCGGCGAGAGCGAGGCCGATCTCTGGCCGCAGTCCCGGCCGGACCTCGCGCCTGGCGGCAACGTCTTGGGAGAGGTGGTCGGCGCGTACGCCCACCGCGCCGACATCCCACAGGCGCTCTGGGCGACGTTGCTGTCGGGCGCGGGCGACCGTGTCGACCTGCTCGGCTACGCCTACCCGTTCATCGTGGAGACCATGCCCGAAGCCGTTCCCCTGCTCACCGCCAAGTGTCAGGCTGGAATGCGACTGCGGATGGCGTTCGCCGACCCTGACTGCGCGCACGTCGCCGAACGCGACCAGCTCGAACAGATGGGCGGCACTTTGCCCGGCCGCATCCGCAACGCCCTGAACTTCTTCGGCCCGCTCCTCGACGTCAGCGGCGTTCAGGTCGGCCTGCACACGGTTCACCTGTACAACGCGGTGTTCCGCTTCGACACACAGATGATCGTCACCCCGTACCTGTACCGGGCACGCGGCTACCAGCACACCGCGCTGCACCTGCGCGAGCTGTCCCCGCACGGAATCTTCGCCTCGTACGCCGACCAGTTCGAGCAGATCTGGCAAACCGTCACCCCGTACCCGCCACGGGCAGGCACATCTTGACCGGCCGACGCGACTACTACCACGACCCGAACGCCCCCCAGGCGACGACCATCGTTGCTGGCGGCTCGGCCATCGTCACCGATCAACTAGGCCGCATTCTGCTCCAACGCCGAGCCGACTCCGGCAACTGGGCGCTACCCGGCGGGGTCATGGACATCGGCGAAACGCTCGAACAGTGCGTCATCCGGGAAGTACGCGAAGAGACCGGCCTCGACATTGAGATCACCGGCCTGGTCGGCATCTACACCGACCCCGCCCACGTGATCGCGTACGACGACGGAGAGGTCCGGCAGCAGTTCAACATCACTTTCACCGGCACGGTCACCGGCGGCGAACTCCAACGCAGCAACGAGTCCACCGATGTTCGCTTCGTCCACCCCGCAGACCTCGACGCCCTGCCCATGCACGAGACAATCCGGCTCCGACTGCGTCACTTCGCCGAACGACGCTCGACTCCATACCTAGGCTGAACAGCGCGACCCGGCGTATCCGGCCGACCCGGTGCCGCCGTACCAGGTCGGCTTCGGCTTGGCCGGGTCACATGGCGAGGCCGGACTCCTGTCGGTCGGCGGATCGCGTCTCCGACATCGGCGGGATCACGCCGACCTGGGTCAGCGCGCCGAGCAGGTCGTAGTTGACCCATTCCTCGACGATCCGGTCGCCTTCCCACTTGTCCATGGTCAGGCCGGTCATCACGTAGCTCTTGCCGGTCGGCGGAAGCCCCCGGAACTCGTTGCGCGCGGTGCCGCCGCACGTCCAGCGGGCGCAGGTCAGGTCACCGTCCATGATCACTTCTTGGACGTCCATGTGCAGGTCGGGCTGAGCCGCCCGAAGTTCACTGACCTGTTGTTTCATCCCGGCTACGCCGTCGATCGGGAAGCTCGGGTCGTGGAACGAACAGTTGCTGGCGAACATGTCGTCGCAGATCTCGAGGTTGCCCTTGTTCCAGAGCTCGTCGGTCATCCGCCGGATCATGTCCTTGTGATCCATCGAAGCCATTGCGTGCCCCCTCACGCTGTGCTCGACGTCCCGGTGGTGGACGCCATAACACCAGCTCAGACCCATTACGGCTGCGCGTCAAGGGTCCATTGGGCCAATTGCGGGCCCCGCGCCGGGCGGGCGAGCGGCATACAGTGACGGCATGGCCGAACCGGTTCGCGTGATGCTCGAACAGGGCAAGAAGAAGCGGCTGGTCGCGTGCGCGTTCGACTGGCCGGGCTGGGACCGGAGCGCCCGGATCGGTGCGGATGCGCTCGCCGTCCTCGCCACCTATCGGCCCCGGTACGCCCGAGTCGCCGAACTGGCCGGGTATGGCGCCGAGTTCACGGCCACGGGCGATTTCGAGGTGATCGAGCAGCTCGACGGAATCGGGATGACCGACTACTACGGTGTCTCCGGCCGGGCGGCGACCCCGGAGACCGAACCGATGACCGACGCCGAGTGTGAGCGGAAGATCGCGTTGCTACGGGCGTCGTGGATCCTGTTCGACACCGTCGCCGCACGGGTCTCGGCCGAACTCCGCAAAGGTCCACGGGGTGGCGGCCGGGAGCGAGACGAGATCATCTGGCATGTCAACGGCGCGGAGATCGGCGAGTTCGCGCCGAAGGTCGGCGTGAAGGTGCCGCGGGAGACGATCGGCGGCGCGGAGGCTCTTCGTGCGTACCGGATGGAATTTGTCGAGGAGATCCGGGAGCATCACCGCAGCGGCGAGCCGGCGCGATCGTGGGCGCTGCAATTCCTGATCCGGCGGTGCACCTGGCACATGCTCGACCACGCGTGGGAGCTGGAGGACCGGGATCTGACTCTCACTGATTGAGCAGATGACCAGACCGGACGCCACTTGCGACGGGCTGCCGCCACACTGAATTCATGAGCACTGCGACGCGGCACCCGTTCGGCACGACTCCCGAAGGCACGGAGGTCGGCCGGTGGCGGCTGGACAATGGGCACGGCGTGACGGCCGACATCCTCACCTTCGGTGCGACGTTGCACGGGTTCGCGGTCGACGGGGCGCCGCTTGTGCTGGCGCTACAGGACATCGACGCGTACGCCGGACGGCACCCGTATCTCGGTGCGGTCGTCGGCCGCTACGCCAATCGCATCGCTCGTGGTCGCTTCGAGCTCGACGGTCAGGCGTACGCGGTGGCCGCCAACGAAGGCGACACCACGCTGCACGGCGGGCCGGACGGCTTCGACCGTCGCATCTGGACAGACGAGGCGCTGGACGGCGCTGTGGTGCGGCTGACGTTGACGAGTCCCGACGGCGACCAGGGATTCCCCGGTACGCTCACCGCCTCCGTCACGTACTCGCTCGACGAGCACGGTGTTCTGGCGCTCGACTACGAAGCGCGTACGGATCGGCCGACCGTGGTGAACCTGACCAACCACGCGTACTTCAACTTGGCCGGGTCCGACTCCGTGCTCGGCCACGAACTCGTGGTGGACTCCGAGGCGTACCTCGCGATCGACGAGGCGGCCATCCCGTTCGGCCCGTCCACCCCGGTCGCCGGTACGCCCTTCGACTTGCGCGTACCGCAGCTCATCGGCGACGCCCTGAAGGCCGACGATCCGCAGTTGGCCGTCGCGGGCGGGTTCGACCACTGCTGGCTGCTGCCGGCGACCGGCCGGCCGCGCCGGGCCGCCCGGCTGGCCGACCCGGTCAGCGGTCGTTGGCTGGAAGTGTGGACGACCGAGCCCGGAATCCAGGTTTACACGGGCAACCGGCTCGACGGCGAGCTCTTTCCCCAGTACGCCGGGATCTGCCTGGAGACGCAGCGACTGCCGAACTCGCCCAACGAACCGGCGTACCCGAGTGCGACGCTGCGGCCCGGCGAGGACTATCGCAGCCGCACGGAACTGCGAGTCGGCTGACCTCGCGGAGTCGGGCTTGCACGTGGCCGGCGATCAGGCAGCCGCGCTCTTCCCATCGAGAGGCTGCCCTGACTCCCCGGGAGGATGCGCGACACCGGTCCAGCATGCGAATTCGAAGGTCTTAGTGTTCGCCCAGAACCGCATCTTCTGTCCATACCAGGCGAACCCGATGGCTATGAAGGCGGAGAGCACCGTGCAAGTCATGGCGAGAAGGTGCCGCGGTCCCGCGATGGATTCCACCATCGCGACGGTCGTCGCCGCGGCCATCGGTACTACCGCGCTGCGGAGCATGAGTCCTGTCGCGCGGAACCTACTGATCTCAGCTGCAGCATCGAGGTGGCTCAACTGGATTCGGGCGAGCAGCAACATGACGTCCATCCGTGGTACCGCCGGTGCACCTGCTCGCTGTGCGGCACCAGCAACCTTCTCCCACGCGTCCGATGCGTCCTTGCGAAACCCGAACGTCGTCACGCGGTCCACTAATCCACTCACCACGTAGGTGGTGTGGCCAAGAAGGTAACTGGCGATCAGTACGGCCGCGAGCTGCAGAACACCGGACGCCGAGGTGATCTGAGACCAATCGACAAGGTCGAGTCGGACGGCGAGGTACAGCAGGACCGCGAGTTGCATCGCGCCGGGAATCGCATAGGTGAACAGCTCGAAGATCCCGAGTGCGAACGTCATGCATCAATCCTCGGGCATGACGTCAAACCACGAGGGTGCGATGGGCCCGAGTCCGTCATGACGCATTTCGGCCGCTACGCCGAAAACCAGGGGCGTCGTCGATGATCGTTCCGCGATAATGGCCGTCGTGGATGAGGTTCAGGTCGTCGTAGCGCATTCCGAGCGCGCGACCCTGCGCGTCGGCGACGTGTTCCTGAAGGTCGACGCCGATCAGACGCGTATCGACGTCGAGGTCGAGGCGATGGCCTTGGCGCCGGTCCCGACGCCGACGGTGCTGTGGCGCAAGCCGCCCGTGCTCGCGCTCGCGGCGGTGCGGGGGACTGCTCTGGGCCGCCTCGGCGAGCCGTCGCCCGCGTCGCCGTCCGACTGGGCCGCGGCGGGTGCGGCGATACGGGCGTTGCACGATGCGCCGTTGCCGCCCTGGCCTGGGAAGAATCTCGACCAGCTTGTCGCTCGGCTGGACAGCGAATGCGAGTTGCTCCTGGCGGACGGCGTCCTTCCCGCCGATCTAGTCATGCGCAACCGCGAGGTCGCTGCGGCGGCGTTGCGGCCCTGGAAACCGGTGTTCATACACGGCGACCTGCAGATCACCCACGTGTTCGTCGAGAACGACGCGGTTACCGGTGTGATCGACTGGTCGGAGGCCGCTCAGGGCGACGCCATGTACGACCTCGCCGTTCTGACGCTCGGGCACGAGGAATGCCTGGACGATCTGCTCGGCGGCTACGGCACCGATGCCGACCCTGACGTGATCCGCGGATGGTGGTCGTGGCGCAGCCTGGTGGCATCTCGCTGGCTGATCGAGCACGGCTTCGACCCCGACTCGCCCGGCTGCGAGTTCGACGTGCTGCGCGCCCGGATGTGACTCGCTGGAGGCAGGTCAGGAAGCGGACTCGATGACCTCGTCCAGCACGTGGCGGAGACGGACACTACATCGCCGGCACGACGCTTGCGGTCGACGGCGGCTACACCGTCTGACCCGTCAGAAGGGGTTGCTGCACACCTTCCAGGCGTCGCCCTCCTTGGTCAGGACGATGATCGTCTGCTTGGTGCTGCCGTCGGCGAGCGTCAGGGTCGCGGTGACGGTTCCCGAGGTCTTGCCGTTGGTCGAGTTGACGGAGACACCGGTGATCTTGTGATCCTTGGTTCGTCCGCGCTGCTCGATGCGCGACTCGAACTGGCTCTCGGTAGCGATCTGCTTCATCGAGTCGCAGAACATGGCGTACGCCCCGGCGTCGTCGCCGGCTTCGACGTCGTCCAGGAACGCCGCGGCGGCGTCGCGCGCCGGGGTGACCGCATCTCGGACAGTGTCGAACAGCTTGTAGCCGCCGAGCGCGAGACCGCCGCAACAAAGGACTACGACGATGCCGACCGCGATCAGAATCTTCGGAAGGGTGAAGAAACGCTTCTTCGCCGGTGGGGCCGGCGGCATCGGAGAACCGTAGGGAGGCGGCGGTGGAACAGTCATGAGGTCAGCCTAGGTGGCGGGGCCAAACGACTGCCTTCGCGGCACCACGGCATGTCGCGTGCGGAGTAGCGTGCGTACGTGTTCGCTGACATCGCCGTTCAGTTCGCGACCGTCTTTCTGGGGGCTTACCTGGCCTTCGCGGCGGAGGAGTACCGCCAGCGGCGGCAGACCCGGCATTGGGCTCGAACGCATCTGCGGCAGTTGTCGGTGCTGTTCCACGCCGAGACTGATTCGTCGCACCTGGCGGACGGCGTGCTGGGCGAGCAGATGGTCGCGTTGGACGTCTGGCTCGCTGCGCGTACCCCTGAAGATGTGACCGAGACCCAGTGGGTGGCCGCGGTGAACACGGTCAGTGCCCGCGGCTTGGATTTGAGCTCTTTGTTGCGCGGCGAGCCGGTGGCGCTGCTGCCGCCGGACCTCGCGCTGGCGCTGGCGGCGGTCGAGCGTGTGGGCCGTGAGCTGGAGCTGGCGTTCGGGACGGTCAGTTCGCAGCGCGAGCGGGTGATCTCGCTATGGGCCGAGCGCCGGGTGCCGCTGGCCGACGCCGACCGGCGGCTGGTCGAGCTTTACCGGAGCTCGGTGGCGGATTACGCGGTCGTGATCGAGCGGGCGGTCGCGGCCGTGCGGGTGGCGGTCGGGCAGATCGACGCGTGGGTGGGACAAGCGCGTTGACGCAGCACACGGGGTTGTTCACGCCGCGGACGGCCTGGAGCGATTCGCCTGTGCCGCTGCGGGCGGCTGTGTCCGAGGCGCTCGGCAGCGCGATCGTCGGTCATCGGGATCTGCACGGCGGGATGTCGCCGGGTCCGGCCGCCGCGTTGGAGCTGGCCGACGGGAGACGTGTGTTCGCCAAGGCGATCTCGTCCGAGGTCCGGGCGCACAACCACATGCTGCTTCATCGCGAGTCGGCCGTCCTCGACGCACTGCCTAAAACGGTGCCGGCCGCGCGCCGCCTTGCGACCGTCGAATGGGGAAGCTGGGTCGCGCTCGTGACGACATGGGTGGACGGAACGTTCAACGGGCCGTGGACCGACGAGTCGATCAAGGCGGTAGTGAGAGCGTGCCGGATCGTCGGCGAACATCGAGCGCCGAACGTGTTGCGGCCGGTCGTCGAGCGGATCTTCGACTTCGACGGCTGGGAGCGGGTGCTCGCGTTGGGACCGGCGGACGATTGGGAAGCCGAATACGCGGGCCGCGCCGCCGAGGTGGTGGCCGGCTGGGAACGGTGGACCTCCGGCGACGCGCTGGTCCATCGCGACCTGCGTGCCGACAACACCGCGGTGGACGCGAAGACTGGTTCGGCGACCTTGCTGGATTGGGCGTACGCGGCTGCCGGCTCGCCCTGGCTGGACCTCGCCCAGTTGGCCGCCGACATCGTCGGCACCGGTCACATCCACGGTCCGCAGGTGGCGACCGATCGCGCGTACGCGCTGATCCAGATGTTGCCAGTCGACGCGGCGCGGTTCGTGGTGGCGCAGAGCGGCGTGTGGCGCATCAGAGCGGCGACGATTCCGGACACCGTCATGCCGATGATCTCGACGTGGCGGCGCGAACGGGTGCAGGCACTGCGGCCGCTGGTCACGAGGTTGATCCGTTCGCTCTGAGGTGGCATTCGCCGGGCGCGCCTTACTCGCGGGCGCGCCTTACTCGCCGGTCGCGCCGTCGATGCGCTGCCGGAGCAGATCGGCGTGGCCGTTGTGTCGGGCGTACTCCTCGATCAGGTGCGCCAGCACGTAGCGCAGGGACACCTCATCACCGTCGCTGTATCGAAGGACCTTGTCGAGGTCGTGCGCTGCGACGATGCGCCGTGATTCGACGACCTGGGCCTGCCAAGCCGCCAGAGCGGCCGCCACGTCGGCGGTGTCCACCTCGTCGAAGGACGCCCCGCCGGTGCCGTAGATCATCGTCGGCTCGCGGTCGTCCCATTCGGCCAGCCAGCCGTCCTCGACTCCGGTCAGGTGACGGACGAGGCCGATCAGCGAGAGCGTCGCCGGTTCCACCGATCGCAGCCGAAGCTGCTCGTCGGTCAGCCCCGAGCATTTCCACATCAGCGTGGCGCGATGGTTGTCCAGCATGGTGGTCAGCAGGTCGCGCTCGCCGAGCTGGTACATGGCGTCGGGTTTCACCCGATCGGAGGTCATCTCTGCTCTGTCCTGCTTCCTGGTCAAGATCGACATCCGGTTTCGTGTCATCAACGGAGCCTTCTGTGACACTTTTCGGGCTGTCGATCATGCGGCGTGTCCGTGCATGAGGGCGCTCAGGGCCGGTCGAGGGGCCGGGCGAAGCCCAGCAGGTCCCGTAGGGCGCATCGAGTGGTCGCCCAGATCGACAGGTCGCCTCGGGTGTCTCGGATGGCCATCAGCGACAGGCTGGTCAGGAGCAGGCCATAGAGGATCAACACGAACCCTGCCAGCACCGTGACCAGGGCGGTCACGAGGTGGCCGACTTCGCCGAGCACGGCCGAGACGCCGCAGGTGAGAATGCCGGACAGCGCGAGCCGTAGCCCGGCCAGGTGCAGCCGGTACTGCCTGGTGCGTCTCACCTCGGACGACATGGGGCCAACAGTAGGCCAACCCACCGACACCGCGTACGGCACCTGCCTTCACACCTGCACCCTCCTCGGCCACCACGTCCTGGGACCGAGATCGAGCGCGAGCGCCGGCACGAGGAGAGTGCGGACGACGAAGGTGTCGACGAGGACCCCGGCTGCGACGAGGATGCCGATCTGCAGGTTGAGAACGACCGGTGTGGCGATCAGAACCGAGAAGGTGGCTGCGAGCACGAGCCCTGCGCTGGTGATGACGCCACCCGTGCCGACGAGCGCCTGCCGCACGCCTTGGCGGTGCCCGGCTGACTCGGCCTCCTGCCGGGCTCGGCTCATCAGGAAGATCGCATAATCCGCGCCTAGCGCCACGAGGAAGATGAAGCCGAGGAGCAGCGCGGCCGGGTCGACGACGGGGTGGCCGATCGCGGCGAGCACCAGGCCGGCGATGCCGAGGCCGGCTCCGGCCGACGACAGGACACAGCCGACCAGGACCGCGGCGGCGACCGGGGTCCGCAAGAGCAGGGCCAGGACGATCGCGATGCCGAGAATCGTCAACGGCACCACCGTCCGCAGGTCAGCGATCATGGCCTCGTTCTGGTCGAGGGTGGCTGCTGTCCGGCCGCCGACGACCGCGTCCGGCGTGATCTCCGCCGTCATCGCGCGCAATTGGCGGATGGTACGCCGAGCGGCGGTCGAACCCGGATCGTCGGCCAGTACCACCGTGATCCGTGTCCATGAACCATTCGGAGAGACCTCTGAGTCGGTCACCTCTGCGACGCCGGGGACACCGGTGACAGCGGGCCGAATGCGGTCGGCGTACGCGGTGGGCGCGAAGATCTGGGCTGGTGACACGGAACCGGACGGGAAATGCCGGGCCAGGATCTGCTGCCCGGCGACGAACTCCGGCGTACGCGTGAACGCCTGCGCACCTTGCGGCGCAGCGATCGTGAGCAGCAGCGCGCCGAAGGAGAGCGCTCCGAGCGCGAGCGCGGACGTCGTCCACACCTTGCGTGGGTTGCGGTCGAGTGACTCGGCGAGGCGCTGCCACCCGCCGCTGGAACGGGCTGATGCCTTGCGGGGCCAGAAGGCCAGCCGCCCGAACAGGAGCAGCACGGCCGGCAGCAACGTCGTCATCACGGCCATCGCGCAGAGCACCCCGATCAGCACTATCGGCGCGAGACTGCGCGTCGAATTCATCCGGGCGAGCAGGAGTGCGAGCGAGGCCGCGATCACCGTGGCGGCTGCCCCGAGCACGGTCGGCACGGTGTTGACCGTGGTTCGGGCCATCGCAGCGGGCCGATCCGGCTCGATCGCCTGCTCCCGCCGATAGCGGGAGATCATCAGCAGCGCATAGTCCGTTCCCACCCCGAGGATCAGAACTTCCAGCAGCACCAGACTGCTGCCGTTGACGTTCAGTCCGGCGTACCGGGCGAGGGTCGCCACCAGGGCCTGGGCTGTGACGCTGGCGAGGGCGACGCAGACGAGCGGCACGACGACGAGTATCGGGCTGCGGTATGTCGCCGCAAGAATCAGTGCGACGAGTGCCAGCGTCACGATCAGGAGCCCGGTCTCCACCGTGCCCGACGCCCGCGTCGTGTCCGCCCGTGACGCGGCGGGACCAGTGGTGAGGACGGTGAGCCCATCGCGGGCAGAGCCGGCCAGCACGTCCCGAGCGGCATCCACAATGGACTCCACCTCGCCGGTCTCCAGCGTGGAGCTCGCGATCGGAACGGTGATCAGGAGCGCCCTCCCGTCCGATGAGCGCGTCACCGGACCGATCGGCGTGTCCGCGTACGCCGTCAGCCGACTTCGATCGGCCTGTGCTGTCGCCAGGTCCCCGCTCGTCAGCCCGGATGCCCGTTCGTACACGACGAGCAGGTCGGCGGGGTCGGCTGCGGGGAACTCGGTCTTCTGAATGTCGACGGCCCGGGTCGACTGCGCGCTCCTGGGCAGCCAACTGCGCTCGTCGTTGGCCATGATCTGGCCGATCGTCCCCGCTACCGGCGTCGCCGTGGCAGTTGCCGCCAGCCACGCCGCCACGACGATCCATTTTCCGGGCCGGTGGGACGGCACCAGACCGATTCGCTGCCACAGAGTTCGCATGCGTCGAGGGTGTGCCGCCGGCGCACCTACGTCGTCAACGTGGGGTGGGTCTTCGGCTGCACACTGCGCCGAGCAGCGTTTCAGATCTCGGGGATCGGCAATCCGCCCCGGTACGCGCGTACGACCAGCTGCGCACGGTCCCGCGCACCCGTCTTGGCCAGCGCGCGGCTGATGTGCGTACGCACCGTCGCCTCCGAGACGACCAGCCGGGCGGCGATCTCGTCGTTGGACAGCCCGACCGCGAGCAGACCCACGACCTGCCGTTCCCGCTCCGTGAGGGTCGACAGGGCCGGATCAGGGCGGGACGTCCCGCCGTGGGCCGCCAGCCGACGGATCACAGTACGCGTCACCTGCGGCGACAGTAGCGCGTCGCCCGCGGCGGCGACCCGGACGGCTCGTAGGAGCTCGGCTGGTTCGGCGTCCTTGAGCACGAAGCCGCAGGCTCCCGCGCTCAGTGCGTCCAGGACGTACTCGTCGAGATCGAAGGTGGTGAGCACGACGACGCGTACTGCCGCCAACTCGGCGTCGGCCGCCAACCGGCGAATCGCCTCGATCCCGTCCATCCCCGGCATACGGATGTCCATCAGGACGACGTCCGGGCGTTCCTGCCGGATCATTCGCAGCGCCTGCGCGCCGTCGGCTGCCTCACCCACCAGCTCCAGATCTGATTCCGTCGACAGCAACACCCGCAACCCCATGCGGAGCACCGACTGATCGTCGACGACGGCAACCCTGATGGTCATCGCTGTGCCTCCACGTCGTCGGTGCGAGTGCCGGTGGTGCTGTTCACGGGCGCACCTCGTAGGGCAAGGTGGCCCGCACGGCGAACCCGCCGCCCTCCTGTGGCCCGGCCGACAGCGTCCCGCCGAGTGACGACGCGCGTTCCCGCATTCCGGCCAGCCCGCGGCCTTCGAGGAAGGCGACTTCGGCGGTGCCGTCGTCACAGATCGACAGGGTCAGCTCGGTCGGCGCGAACGCGATGCCCACCTCGGCGCGGGTCGCCTGGGAGTGCCGCAACACGTTCGTCAGCGCTTCCTGAATGATCCGGTACGCCGCCTGATCCACCGGTTCGGCGACGCGAGCGGCGGTGCCGGTGAGCGTGAGGTTGACGGTCAGACCGCCGCCGGACACGTTGCGTACCAACGTCGGCAGCGAGCCAAGTCCACCCTGTCGACTCGCGGCGGCCGAGGGAAAGGCTGCCAACGTCGCTCGAAGCTCGGCCAGCGTCTGGCCGCTCACCTCTCTGATCACCCGCAGCGCCGCTTCGGCCTCCTCCGGCCGGTCGGCGAGCACGTGCAACGCGACGCCGGCCCGCATGCTGATCACCGAGAGACTGTGCCCGACGGCATCGTGCACTTCCGTCGCCATCGCGAGCCGTTCCCCGGCGGCCGCCGCCAGGCGCTGACCCCGGACCAGCTCGTCGCGTACTCGTCGGTATGCGCGTACGGCGACGCCTAGGCCCCACGGTAGGGCCAGCCAACCCAGGAGGAACAGGAACAGGGCGGAATCCCCCCGCGCCAGAATCAGAGCGCCGCCCACCGCCAAGAGGCAGGCTGCTGCCGACGTCTTCAGCGGACGCCAGGCGGCGACGGTGTAGAGCGCGAACCCCGGCAGCTGCACGACAGGGCCGGGTGGCAGCCCTACGCTCAAGTACGCAGCGGCCGCGCCGTAGGTGACCGCCAGAACCGCCATCGGCCACTGTCGGCGTACGGCCAACGTCCCCGCCGCCACCACGACCAGGGCGACGGCGAGAGTGTGCTCCGCGGCGGTCCGGCCCGCGCCGCCGACCGCCGACGACGTCAGCACCGAGACGCCGGCCACGGTCGCGATGGCGCCGTCGACCGCGACCGGGTGCGCGGCGGCGAGTCCGCGTACGCGGTCACTCAGCCGGGCCGCCCAGCCCTCCACACTCCGTGCCGCCGCCTCGCTCACATCTCGACGATACGAGCAACCGACCGCCCCGGACGTGCACTCCATGCGTACGCCGTGTCCACACCTCGCGTACCTAGTGACTGGCTACGGGCAGTCGCGGGAAGCGGTAGATGCCAAGACCTGACCGCGACGCAGTGCGTCTTCTCGATCATGCCTTCAGCCTGCGCCTTCTCCCGAGGGTCACGCCTGCCCCAGGAGAGCGGCCACCATCCCTGCACGAGGGAGGCGCACACGCTCCGGCCCTGACGGTTTGCAGATCTGGATCATCGATCTCACCGCGATGGTCAGCCGGTGAAGGACTCGGGACCGAACCGGCCCCAGGCAAGGAAAATGGCAAGCGCGAGGTAGATCAGGTCGGGTGTGACGGTCGCTCGTTCGCCGCGGCGGAGCCGCATGGTCACGGCCCCGGCGAAGAGCGCTGCCACGCATGTGGCCGTGATGGGTACCAGGATCGGGGCGATGTTGAGTGCCGCGGGCAGGATCAGTCCCGCTGCGGCCAGGAGTTCGAGCGAGGCGATGGTCCGGAGCGCGGTGGGGCTGAAGTCCAAGACCCATTGCGCGGCGGTACCGCCCACAGCGGCGATCTTCTCCCGGGGAATAAACATTTTGGACGTGCTGACCAGCAGGATCGCGGCCAGCAAGCCGGCGAAGATCCATAGGGTTGTGTTCATCGGCGTGCCCTTTCATGGTTGTCTGGCTTCGCGTGGCAGGGACGCGCTCCGTTCCTGCTCACCAACAGAGACGAAGCGGCCTTGGACCCTATGAACGGCAGTCGGCCAGGTCACACAGCGCTGCGGCCTGGCAGGAGTCTGCGCAGGCGGCAGCCCGAGCAGGTCATGTGACGGGGGTTCTGGCGCAGCAGGTTCTGCTCGCCTAGCTTGCCCAAGAATCCGGCGACACCGCGGATGCGCTCCTGCTGGCCACCGACGTGCGGAGGTGGGCGGCGGTGATCGGTGCGACTCGACTGGTTGCCGAGGCCGACTCATTCCCTTCGAAAACCGGTGCGCCTCACGCCGGGCCGTGATGGGCGAGAGCCACGGACAGCGTGCCTACCGCGAGGGCGAAGAAGATCGCCCAATTGATCCAGTTGTTCAGGTTGGTGTCGTGGACCCGAAAGTGAGCCACCGCCGCACCGGTGAAGTAGAGAACCAGGCCGCAGGCGGCGACCGTGCCCAGGGCCGGGATGACGAATCCGGCCACCAGGCCGAGGGATCCGGCCGCCAGTGCGGCACCGAGCGGAACCATCCACGACGTCGGCACTCGGACGGCCTCGGCAGTTCGAATCACGGACGGGTGGCCGGTGATGCTCAGGACGGCGGCACAGGCGAAGACGATCGCTGCCGCGACGGTGATCACAACATATGCAACCAGCATGGGAGGTGCTCCTCTCGCCGCTTTGCGTGACGTCACCGCCCATTTTCGAACGGGCGGCGGGTGCCGCGCTGGACACCTTCCGGCTCAGCATCGCCGACTTCGATGTCCTGAATACGCTGCACCGCATCGGCAGTCCTGACGGCAGCAAGCCGACCGACCTGGCTCGTGCCGCGCTCATCACCACGGGGGCCATGACCGCTCGACTGGACCGGCTCGAGCGGGCCGGACTCATCCGTCGCCGGGCCGACCCGGCTGACCGCCGCGGATCGCTGGTCAGGCTCACCGCGAAGGGTGGCAAGGTCGCCGACCGAGCGCTCCGCGCGTTGATCGACGTCAACGAGTCGTATCTTGAGCCGTTGTCAGCTGGGCAGCGTGACGCCCTGGCGTCGACGCTGAGGATCTTGTTACTACGGCAAGAGCGCGTACTCGGCTGATGGGGTGGCCCAATCTTGGAGGTGTCGTGAAGACAGTCGTCATCGGAGCCAGTGCCGGCCGGACCAGGGACGAGATCATGGCGGTCTATCCGCGGCACAAGCAGCTCGTCGAAGAATTCCAGAACCGTGGCGAGATCATCGGCATCGGCCCGTTCACGGACGGCGGCAACATGGCGATCTTCCGCCACCGCGCGGCGGCCGAGGAGTTCGCCGAGCGAGACCCGTTCGCGCTGGAAGGCTTGGTCTCGTCCTACGAGCTGAAGGATTGGGCGGACGAGATGCTCTCGTGATGCCTGCGCTTTAGTCCACCGTCGAGTCGTCAACCGGCAAACTCATCAGCCGGGTCAACCGGCGCGCAGCGGCGGGCTGGTGGACGGCCGCTGCCAGCGCCCAGTTGCTGACCGCGAAGCGCGCTGAGTCGCGGTCGCCGTTTGCTCCGTGGAGCCGGTGCCGGTGGCGACGACCGCGGCAGCGGCAGCGGCCGCCGGTGTACGGTGCGCGCCGAACACGACGACCGTGCCCCATCGGTGTGACGATCCGATGACGAATCGCAGGTCGCCGGGGGAGGACCTGGTTAGAAGGTCGTCAGCAAGGCGTCGCGCATACGGTGCGCCAGCCAGCGCCGGAAAGTGTCCTCGGCCCACCCACGCTGAAGCACGAGCGCGGCGTACAGGGCGGGATCGTTGAACACCCACAAGGCGTCTGCCGCCGTGTCGGTGTCGAGCCCGGGCGCCAGATCGCCCAGTGTCCGGACATGGTCGACGACCATCTTCGCGCCGATTCGACGGTTGCGCTGCAGGGTGGTCCAAAGCTCCGCGACTTCTGGCCCGTCGTCGGCCGCTTGCCTGACGACTTCGAACAGGCGGGCGGCTCGGCCGCCGATGAGGACGCAGACCTCCGCGTACGCGTCGAGCACAGCGCCCGGCGTCGTAGCGTCCCAGACGGGTCGGTACCAGGGGCGATCGGCGACGGCTACGGGCTCGTCATCGCCGGCGAGCGCCTGGTCGAGTACCTGACGTAGCAGCGCCGGCTTGGAACCGAACGAGGCGAACACGGTAGGTCGCGCGACCCCGGCGACGGTCGCGATGTCCGAGAGCGACGTGGCGGCGTACCCACGTTCGGTGAACAGCTCGGCCGCCGTGGTCACGATGGCCTGCCGGGTGCGCCGGGCTCCTTCGTCACGGGTGGGGGATCGATAGCTCCGCCGCTTCTTGGCGCTGTTGACATCACTCATGCTTCTGCCATACTAGCAACATATTCACTAGACGGCAGTACGATGAATTGGGAGCAGATCATGATCCAGTCTGAATCGGTTCGTCCCTATGTGCTGCGCGACGGCGAGGGCGAGGCGCTCTGGTTCTCCGGCAGCTTGATGACGGTCAAGGCGACCGGCGCCGAAACGCACGGTGCGCTCACGGTCGTCGAGTTCGTCAATCCGCCCGGATTCGCCCCGCCGCTGCACCGGCATCTGAAGGAGGACGAGCTGTTCTACGTCGTGTCCGGCACCGCCGAGTTCCGGTGTGACGGCGAAGCGTTCTCGGCCGGGCCCGGCGACTTCGTCCTGCTGCCCGCCCTGCTGCCGCATACCTTCATCGTCGGGGCCGGGGAACCGTTGCGGGTCCTGCAGATCACCACGCCACCCGGCTTCGAGCAGTTCGCCGCCGAAGCCGGTGAACCGGCGAAGACGCGGCAGATACCGGAACCCGGCCCGATCGACCCCATCGCGCTCGGCCACGCCGCGGCACGGCACGCGATCGAGCTGCTGGGTCCGCCGCCTACTCACTGAGGCGTCGAAACCGTGATCTGCTGGCGAGACGGGTAGTTAATAGTCCACGCCAGCGAGATAGTCCCGGGCGCGGTGGGCGGTGTCGCGGGCGATCGCCGACGCGAGCCCGGTATGCGCAGTGGGGGCGAGCAGCCGGCGTAGGCGCGCCGGGTCGAGATGTCCGGTCACGCGAGGATCGTGGCCGAGGACGTCGAGGAAGTCGCCGCCGACGAGGACCGCTTTCGTCGCGTCGTCGTGCACGATGGTGTGGGCGTGGTCCCGGCCCACGAACTCGGCCAGCTTGATCATGACCGCCTCGGAGGAGATGAGCCCACCGGTCAGGCGGAGGTTGTCCCGCATGCGATCGGGGAAGATCTCCAGCCCGGTGAGGATGTGGCGCAGCCGCACCAGGAGGTCTCCCGTCGCGATGAGCGACCGTTCGAGGATGTCGGTCATGAGCGCGGTGGCCGCCCCGTCGGCCTCGCTCGGCCGGACGAGCATCTCCAGCGCGGCTGGGGTGAGCGCACGGATCTCGGCCGACAACTGGATGACGTCATAGGTGAGCTTCGGATTGCGCTTGTGCGGCATCGTGGAACTGCCGACGGACGCGTCGGGGACGGGCTCGCTAAGTTCACCGAACTCGGTCTGCATGAGGGTGGCGATGTCGGCGCAGATCCGGGCGCCGGCCGCCGAGGCGATCGCCAGCGCGGTGGCGTACCCGGCGAAGGGGTCGAGCAGCGCGCGCGACGGCACCGGCATCGCGTCGAGCCCGAGATCCTCGGCGATCAGCTCCTGAATCTGGGGACCCGGCTCGCCGAGCGCGGCGAACGTCCCGACTGCGCCGCCCATCATCACGGTCAGACAAGGCCGGACAGCCGCTTCGGTACGCCGATGGGCGCGGACGAGCTCGTCGAGCCAGCCCGCCGCCTTGAAGCCGAACGTGATCGGCACCGCGTGCTGGCCGTGCGTCCGGCCGGCCATCAGCACCTCCGCGTTGTCCTCGGCCAGATCCGCCACGCAGGCGATGACCTCGCGATGCAGTCCGGAGACGATGGCATGCGCCCGCCGGAGGAGCAGCGCGTGCCCGGTCTGCATGATGTTCTGCGAGGTCGCTCCCCAATGGACGTAGCCGCCCGCGGGATCACCGGCGACCCGGGCCAACTCGGAGATCAGCGGCATCAGGGGATGCTCTTGTTCGGCCAGCGTCCGGCGTACTCGTCGGGTGTCGATGCGGCTCAGCTGAGCCGCCTCCTCGATGATCGCGGCCTGCTCGGCCGGGACGAGGCCGACCTTCGCCTGGGCGCGCGCGAGAGCCGCCTCGACATCGAGCCACGCCTGCCAGACGCTGTCGGTCGTGAACAGCGGGCGGATTCCCGCGTCCGGGAGGTTGTAGTCGGTGAACCGGGTGGCTTTGCCCGCGACTTCGGCGATGGTCGGTGCGGTCGTGTGGGATCTGTCAGTTGTGGAGCCCGCCGTCATCTATCCTCGAACCCCCATGCGGCGTAGGCGTCGGCGACCGTGTTCGAGCCGGTTGGAGACGACCAGAATGATGAAGATCAAGACGACCTGGAGCGTGCCGTACGCCGACGCGGTGCCGAAGTCGGCCGCATAGATCCGCTGATAGATCGCGACCGACAGGGGAGCGAAGCCGACCGGGTAGACGATTACCGACGCGACGTATTCACCGACTCCTTCGACGAAGGCGAGCAGGGCGCCTGCGATGACACCCTTCGCGATCAACGGAAGCACGACGGTACGCAGAGCCCGTAGCGGCGACGCGCCCAAGGATTGCGCTGCCTCGTCGACGGAGGGGTCCACCTGAGCGATGGCCGCACCGGTGGAGCGGAACACGAGCGGCATGAACCGCACGAAATACGCCACCGGCAAGATCGCGATCGAGCCGACCAGGACGAGCCCGAGCGACCACGGCGACTCCCCGCTGAAGGCGGTCACCAGGTTGATGCCGATGACCGTGCCCGGCAGCGCCCACGGCACCATGACCGCCAGATCCAGCAGCGAGCCGCCTCGGCGAGCCGGCCACCGGGCGATGATCCAGGCCGCCGTCACGCCGATGACCAAGGCCACCCCGGTGGCGATGAGGCTGGTCTGAACGCTGACGTTGATGGGAAGCAGGCTGCCCGGATCGGTGAAGATCCGCGCGTAGTTGCCGACCGTGTAATCGGGCGGGAGCACCTGGATCGTCCAGGTACGGTCGACCGAGAACGACACGAGCACGATCACCGCGATCGGGGCCAGCAACACCAGGCTCAACGCGACGCTGCCCGCTAGAGCCAGTCCGGAACGCCAGCCTCTGGTGGTGGTACGCGATCGCTGGATCCCCTTGGACAGGCTGCGGTGAATGCGTCGGCCCTGGTACCACCGCATCAGCAGCAGGAAGCCGATCGAAACCACGGCCAGCACGGTCGACTGCGCCGCGGCGAGCTCATACATGCCACCGGTACGCGTCGCGACGATCTGCATCGTGAGGGTCTGGACGTTGTAGAGCTGCGGTGCGGTGAACGAGCCCATCGACCGCATGAAGGTCAGCAGACCGCCCGAGACCAGAGCCGGGGTGAGCATCGGCAGGACGACGGTCGCCCATACCTTCCATCGCGAAGCGCCGAGGTTCTGCGCCGCCTCCTCCAGCGACGGGTCCAGACCGGCGAGACCGGCCGCGACCGTGAGATAGAAGTAGGGGTACATCGTGAACGTATGCACGAGCAGCACCCCGGCGACGCCGGTGACCGAGACGCTTCCGGCGCTGACGCCGAGCAGTTCGTGCGCCGCGCGGGGCACGATGCCCGTCTCGCTGAACAGCAGGACGAACGAGACCGCGCCGATCAGCGGCGGCAACGCCATCGGCAGCACGGCCAGCACCTCGAGCGCCCGGCGGCCCGGGAAGTCGAACCTCGTCAGCAGTACCGCGAGACCGGTGCCGACGAGGGCGCACAGGACGACCGAGCCGAGCGAGGTTCCGATGGACAGCATCAGCGCCGTACGCGCGCTGCCCGAAAGGAATGTCCCGTAGTTCCCGGACAGCCCCTTGCCTTCTGCGCTCATCGCCGCGGTATGCAGCATGGGCACCACGACGAAGAACGCGATCACCAGGAAGACGGGCAGCGTCAGGAGGTAGATGAATCGGTCACCCGCGGTCGTCCGTCGCCGTGATCTTCGCGGTGCCGGTCCGGCCGCGGTCGCCGTGGCCGCGGTGGGGGGCGAGGTCTCAACGTCGGTCGTCATTGCGGAATCAGCCAGGTGTCGTTCTCGTCGACGGCCAGGCCCACCCGTTCACCCGGTTGGGGTGCGGTCTGCCGTTCGGGAGCTGACACGACGACGGTCGTCGTGCCAAGGTCGACGGTGGCGGTCACGGTCGCGCCCAGGTACTCGACGCGCTTCACCTCGCCGTGTAACTGCGCTTCGGACTCGGCCACCAGCTTCAGCGCCTGGGGGCGTACCGACAGCTGTGCCGTGGCCCCGGCGGCGACGGTCATGGCGGGTGAGCGCGGCACGGTGAGGGCCGGGCCGTCCTCGGACAGCGAGACGGAGGCGGTGTCGTCGCCGACGGCGGCCACCCGGACCGGGAGAACGTTGCTACGGCCGATGAATCGGGCCACGAACGACGTCGCCGGTCGGCGGTAGATGAGGCGTGGTTCGTCGATCTGGTGTGCCCGCCCGTCGGCGAGCACGGCGATGCGGTCGCTGACCGCCATCGCCTCCGCCTGGTCGTGGGTCACGTAGACCGTCGTGATGCCGCTGCGTTCTTGGACCTCGCGGATCTGGGTGCGGGTCTCCTCGCGCAGCTTTGCGTCCAGGTTGGACAGTGGCTCGTCGAGCAGCAGCAGATCCGGCTGGATGACCACCGCCCGGGCGAGCGCGACCCGCTGCTGCTGGCCCCCGGAGAGCTGGTCGATGCTCCGATCACCCAAGCCGTCCAGCCCGACCATCGACAGCGCCGAAGCCACCTGGGCGTGGCGGAGGTCCTTCGCGGTACGCCGCATCTTCAGCCCGTACGCGACGTTCTCGGCGACCGACAGGTGCGGGAACAGCGCGTAGTTCTGGAAGACCATCCCGATCCCGCGTTTGTGCGGTGCGAGCCGGGTGACCTCGCGGTCGCCGAACCAGATGGAGCCGCTCGTCGGCGCGATGAATCCGGCGACCATTCTGAGCAGGGTCGACTTGCCGCAGCCCGACGGGCCGAGGAGGGTGAAGAACTCCCCGGCCCGGATCGTCAGATCCGCCGAGATGGTGGGCTCGGCCGCCGCCAACGCGGCGTAGGTCTTGCTCACCCGGTCGAGCCGGATGGGGATCATGGGTGCTCCCTCAAACCTGGCGAACGCGACCGGCGTCAGCCGCGGTTCTTGATGTTGTCGATCCAGTACTGGATCCACGTCTCGGAGTTGGCGGCGATCACCTTGCTGTCGACCGGCAGCTCCGTGTACGTGAGCTGAGCCAGCCAGTCCGGCTTCTCGGCGATCGCGGCCGTGGGGATCTGGAAGGCGTTCTTCGCCAGCCACGCCTGAGTCTTGTCTGAAAGCAGGAAGCCGGCGAACGCGTCCGCCCCGGCGGCGTTCGGGCCGCCCTTGACCTTCGCCAAGCCGTCGAGATTGATCGGAGCGCCGGAGGCCGGAACCTTGATCGAGAAGGGCGCGCCCTTGGCCGCCTGGGCGAGGATGTCCTGCTGATTCCAGATCGTCAGCGCCGCTTCCTGCCGTTGCAGGCGCAGATAGAGGTCGGACGGGTTCGCCGCATAGTCCTTGGTGTTGGCGTCCAGCTTCTTCAGGAAGTCATATCCCGCCTGCGGCGAAGAGGTCTTCGCGTACTGCTGGTAGATGAGGGCGGAGAAGACGCTGCGCATCGTGCCCGAGGGCGCGACGTCGCGGATGAGGATCTTGTCCTTGTACTGCGGCAGGATCAGGTCGGCCCAGTCGCCGGGGACGTCCGATTCCTTGAGCATGTCGTGGTTGTACGCGATGAGCTGCAGCTGCTGCTGTTCGGCCAGCCAGGCGTCGCCGCTGCCGTGGAACTTGGCCGGCACCCGGGACAGCACGTCTGCGCCGAACGGGGTGAGCAGTCCCTTGGCGGTGGCGCCCTCGAACTGCGTAGGCGTGCCGCCCCACCAGATGTCGGCCTGGGGACGGCCCTTCTCGGCGTTGACCCGGTCGGCGACCTCCTGTGCACCGAGGGTCAGCAGCTGCACCTTGTACTCGGGGTGGGCCGCCTGGAATTCCTTGACCACGTAGTCGGTGATGGTGCTCGGACGAGGGGAGTAGACGGTGACCGTGGTCTGGCCCGGGGACTGCGCCGTGCCGTCGGACAAGCCGCAGCCGGCCGTCGTGAACGCTGCCACTGCCACCAGCGCGGACAGGGCGGTGAATCTGTACGCTAGGCGCCTCATGCCTGCCTCCTTCACCTCGTCAGGACGTGCTGTCGACATCGGGTGGTGACCGGGTCCGCGATTGGTGGATCGATTCACCACGTCGGGCACGAGGTAACCAGGCGGATCAGTTCGTGTCAAGAGCGTTGCCGGGATGCTGCGGGCATCAGCTGCGTCTTACCTCGTCGGCGCGTCCTCGCCGGAGTGGTCGCCGCAGGATTCCCGGACGATCAGCCGGGGCTCCGTCAGGTGCGACCGCACGGCGGGCTCCACGCCGGAGATGACTGCGAGCAACGCCCGCGCGGCCGTCTCACCGAGGAGGCGGCCGTTGGTCGCGACGCTCGTGAGCGACGGCACCGACGCCTGAGCGGCGGCGACGTCGTCGTAGCCGATGATCCGGGTCGCTCCTGAGCGACCGGCGTCGAACAGGGCCCGGGCGAGCCCCATCGCGATGCTGTCGTTGTGGCAGATGATGCCGTCCGGCAGCTCGCGGCGGGCAAGTTCTTGTCCGGCCCGGATGCCGGCCTCCACGGTGGACTCGCTGGTCAGGTCGACGAGGCTCACCTCGGACCGGGACTCGGCCAGCGCCCGGCGTACGCCGTCGAGCCGGTCGATCCGCGCGACGCCCCGCTTCGGCCCGCCGAGATAGGTGATCGATCGGCAGCGGTGCGCGCGGACGAGGTGCTCCGCCGCCAGATATCCACCCCGGACCTCGTCGGAGCCGACATAGGGCTCGGCCGCCCCGGCGATGTAGCGGCTCAGGAACACCGTGGGCACATCCCATGAGCGGAGGTCGTCGACCAGGTCATGATCGCTGCCCGTGGCCGGGATGATGGCCAGTGCCGCCACCTGGTGCTCCCGCAACATCCGCAGCAAACGCGCTTGCTGGTCGAGCTGATCGCGGGTCGACACCATCAGCGACATGTAGCCGCTCTCGGTGAAGGTCGACTCCACCCCGATCAGAACCTCGCCGAAGAACGGGCGGTCGATGTTGGGGACGACGACGCCGATGGTCCGGCCTTTGCGCCGCAGCGACGCCGCGCCCTCGTTGTACACATACCCGAGTGTGTCGATCGACGCCAGCACCCGCTCCCGGGTGGCCGCCGACACCCGGCCCGTGCCGGTGATGACATACGAGGCAGTAGTCCGGGACACTCCCGCGTGCCGAGCGACGTCGATCAAGGTCACCCGTCTGCCCATGCGATCACGCTAGCAGGCACGGCGCAAGACGGGGTCGAAGGGCGGACGACCGCCGACCTTCGACCCCGCATCTACCGGAAGTGCTTGTCGTGCGTCAGACTGCGCGGACGTGGAAGATGGCTAGCCGGGCGTTGTGCGAGTCGACGTTCATGTCGATCGTCTTGGTGGTGTTCAAGGTGATCTGCACCGAACCGTCGCCGGGCAGCCAGTGCAGGCGATCGATGCCGGTGCCGAACGCCTTCTGCTCCGCCGCCAGGTCCGAGGCGGTGCCGAAGTCCGGGCGGTTGGTGTCGGCGCCCCAGATCACCAGCCGGCCAGCGTTGTGGTGCGCGAGCGCCCGGGCCTTGTGGACATCCCGCATCAGCCACCACTCGTCGCGCAGATCCGTGCGCTGATCGCCGTTGAACGCGTTCGCGATGTAGTGGGTGTTGAGCACCGCGAACTCGACGGCCGAATAGTCCTGGTGCCGGACGACGACCTCGTTGAACCATCGCGGTGGGGTCACGCCGGTGATGCCGCCGTGCACGAAAGTGGTCTTGGCGGACACGACGATCCACGGCCGCCCGACGCAGATCGGGATCCGGAACGACGTCTCGTGGCGCAGGAACGCCTTGGTGTAGAGCGGCCCGAAGTAGTGGTCGATCATGTCTTCTTCGCCGGTGTCGCCCTCGCTGATCTCTTGGAAGCAGACCAGCGGCCGGTTGTCGCCGTCGGAGTTGCGAATGGCGTCGAACGCGGCGTCCCGGGCGCCGAGGTTGTCGCGGCCGATGTTCGCCGTGATCACCGGCAGCCGAAACCAATCGGTAGCCGCCGATGCGCTGCCCGCGCCCGCGAGGGCGCCGGCGAGCGCGCCGCCGCCGAGGGCGAGCGCCTTACGCCTGCTCATGTTGCTGTTCATGGTGAGACTCCCGTCAATTACGTGGTTGGACACGAGGGGCAAGAAGGGTCGCCGGTCTGTCACTCGACGTAGAAGCCACTGGAGTCGAGCTTGAGCTCGCCGATGATCGGGTGGCGCTTGCCGGTCGCCGTGTCGTACCAGGCCCAGACGACGCACCTGCGGTTGCCTTCGGTGTAGAACGCCGCCATGGCACCGGGGCCGGTGTGGTTGCCGGGCAGACCCCGGTACGGCCCGAGCCCTCCGCTGCCGGTGTAACCGAAGTAGGGCTGGTTGGCGCCGTCCTTCAGCAGGGTGCATCGGCCGGACGGGATCGGGCTCGTCCCGCAGTCGGCGATGCCGGTCGCGTACCGGGCGCTGTTCCAGTTGTTCCCGGAAAAGAGCAGGTAGTAGTGGCTCGCTCCGCCGACGAAGATCGACGGATTCTCGATGACGTGGGTCTCGCCGGAGTCGTTGACGGTGTCCCAGACCAGGTCGGTGCTCTTCAGCGCGTCGCGGCGGGTGCTCCAGAGGGCGAAGCCGTCGGAACCCACCTGCACGATGGAGATGCCGGTCTCCGGGTAGGAGGTGATCGCGTCGTCGCGATAGGCGACGTAGAGCTTGCCGTTCGCGACGAACGGGTTCGGGTCGATGGCCCACCGGCCGCCGCTCGGGCAGGCCCATTCGCCCTTGTTCGTGAAGGGGCTCTTGGCTCCGCCGGAGGTGGCCAGCCCGATGCACTTCTGGCTGGTGCCGGCCTTCGTCGCCGCGTAGTACATGTAGTACGTGCCGTTGAACTCGGCTACACCGGGCGCCCAGACGGCGCCGTTGTCGACTGCCCACGAGCCCGGCCCCGAGGGGAGCGCGTCGCCCGCGACGCAGTCGGACATCCCGACCGTGTCACCCGATCCGTGGTTGAGGAACGGCACGTACAACGTCACGCCGCTCGCCGCGCCGCAACGGGGTCCGGCACCTGAGCCGACGGTGGTGCCGTAGGTGACGTAGGTGCCGTCGTGGGCTTGCACGGTGCTCGGGTCGGCCAGGCTGAACGACGATGATCCGGTGGACGCCAAGGCCGCAGCCGGCCCGTCGGGTGCGCCCAACGCCACCGCTCCCGTGGCTGCCAGCACCACCGCCAATGCGGCTGCGAGCAGCGGATTCTTCCGTGATCTGGTCATAGATCCTCCCTCTTCGAACCCGGGGGTCCTCGTCCCGGGACGCGAAAATCCGTCACATCTTGACCGACGCCGATGAAAAATGGAACCAGGTTGGGCGACTTTCCATCAAACGATGGAAATTTTTCGAGGTTTACCCAGGTCCCGGCGAGTGACGGATGCCGGAGTGCATTCTGCCCCTTGCTTAATCGATTCATCAACCGCTAACTTTCTCTCGAACTCCGTCCGGGTGCCCGCGTTCGAGAGGAGTCCGTTATGGACCGTCGTCACCGCCGTGTGCTGGTCGGCCTGCTGCTCACCGTGTCGATGCTGCTGGTCAGCGCCATGCCGCAACCGGCGACCGTCTTCGGTCCGGTGGATCTGGAGGTGAGCTGGCTGTGGTCGTGGCTGACCGCGCCGTCGGCCTTCGCCGGCGGCAAGCCGATCGGTCCCGGGCAGGAGAGCGGCTCAGCTGCGGGGAAGAGCCACTACGCCGCGTACGCCGAAACGAAGGCGACCGGCGGGGCGGGCCGGGCCCCCGACAAGGGACCCGCCGAACGGCAGGACGGCAAAGTCCAGCAACTGACCACACCGGACATCAAGGGCTTCGAACCCGGCCGGAGCGTACGCAGCGCGAAGGACTCGAACGCGGGATCCGACCTGTTCGCCAACCCGGACGGCTCCTACACCCGGGAGGTGTCCCAGGGCACCGTCAACTTCCGGGATGCCAAGGGCGACTGGCAGAAGATCGACGCGCGCGTCACGTCGGCGGGGGAGCGGCTCGGCCAGCGGGCGAACCGGCTGGGACTGCAGTTCGCCCGCCGAGGCGACGATCAGCGGCTGGTATCGGCGTCGTTCGACGGAGTCGGATTCGGCTACTCACTGCGCGGCGCGGCCGGTGTTCCGGCGCAGACCGGGGCGTACTCGGTGACCTATGCCGGGGTGCTGCCGGGGACGGACCTCGTCGTGGAGTCGCGGGAGAGCGGGGTCAAGGAGTCGATCGTGCTTCAGCAGCGCGGGGCGCGGCACGAATGGGTCTTCCCGCTCCGGCTGGACGGGCTCCTTCCCGCGCTCGACACCAGCGGCGGCGTCGTGCTCACCGACGCCCAGGGCACCGTGAAGGGCCGCATCCCGCCGGGCCTGATGCACGACTCCAAGTTCGACACCGCCAGCGGCGAGTTCACCACGTCGAACGCCGTCCGTTACGAACTGGTCGAGGTCGACGGTGGCATCGGCCTGAAGGTGATCGCCGACGAGCAGTGGCTCGCCGCGCCCGAGCGGGTCTACCCGGTGACGGTCGACCCGACCGCGGAGTTCATGAACACGTCCGACACCTACGTGTACTACGGCAACGACGTGGACCACTCCGGTGAGGACAACCTCGCGGTCGGCACCTGGGACGCCGGTACGCACCGAGGCAAGGCGCTGATGGCGTTCTCCGGTTTCGCCGGCACGTTCAACGGGCTGCGGATCACGTCGGCCCGCCTGTACCTGTTCCTCACCTGGCAGGGCAGCTGCACCGCGCAGCCGTACTCGGTGCACCGGGTCAACGAGTCGTGGTCGCAGAGCACCGTCCGCTACGGCACCGTCGACTACTCCGGCCCTGCCTACAGCGCGGAGATCGGGCGGCAGACGCCGACGAGCTATTCGCAGGCGTGTGCCAACACCGGCGGTGATCGGACGGTCGGCGAGTGGACGAGCGTGGCTTTGGACAAGGCGACGCTCGACGGCTGGCTCAACGGCACGATTCCCAACTACGGCCTGCTGGTGAGCGCCAACCCCACCCAGACGACCGACTTCAAACGGTTCACGTCGCGCAACGGCCCGTCCGGTGCGGTGTGCGACAGTCACACGTGCGCGCCGTTCCTGTCGGTGTCCTACACGCCGAACATCGCGCCGCAGATCGACGCGCAGTACCCGCCGCGCGACTACCAGGCGACGTCGCTGACGCCGGAGTTGCTGGCCCGCGGCCACGATCCGGACGTGTGGCCGAAGGCGATGCAGTACAACTTCAAGGTCAACGACGCGTCCGGGGCTCTCGTCGCCACCTCGGGCTGGACGAGCTCGTCGAGCTGGACGGTGCCGGCCGGCAAGTTGCAGTGGTCGAAGACGTACTACTGGTGGGTCGTGTCCTACGACGGCTGGGCCACCAGTCCTGATCCGCTGAACGTCGCGTACTACTTCCCGCTGTCGACGCCACCACCGCAGCCCCTCGTGACCTCGGGCCTGTCGCAGGACGACGGCGGGCGCGGCTTCGAGCCGAGCGTCGGCAACTACACGACGGAGGCGATGGACGCCCAGGTCGCCACCGTCGGCCCGGCGCTGGCGATCCAGCGGTCGTACAACAGCCGCGATCCGCGTACCGGGTCGGCGTTCGGCGCGGGCTGGTCGACCGTGGTGGACGCAACCGTCGTCGAGCGGTTCACGTCGGCGAACGCGAAGACGGCCGTGATCACCTATCCGACGGGCACCGAGGTGGCCTTCGGGCGGAACGCCGATGGGAGCTTCACCCCGCCGTCCGGCCGGTTCTCCGTGCTCACCGCCGTGACGGGCGGGTATTCGTTGCTGGACAAGGACGGCACGACCTATCTGTTCACCCGGCGAGTGTCGGGCACAGCGGGCAGCACCGCGGCGTACGGGCTCACCTCGATCAAGGATTCGGCAGGCCGGGCGCTGACTTTGGCGTACGACGCGGCGGGCCAGGTCGAGACCATGACGTCCGCCTCCGGCCGCGCGCTGCATCTGACGTGGTCGACGCCTGCGGGCGCGAGCGAGGCCCACGTCGCCACGGTCGCGACCGACCCGGCCGTCGCGGGCGACTCCAGCTCCGTCTCCCTCTGGTCGTACGCGTACAGCGGCGACCAGCTCACGAAGGTGTGCCCGCCGACCGACGCCACGCACTGCACGACCTACGAATACGGGACGGGATCGCAGTATCCGACGGCGTTGCTCGACGCGGGTCCACGCTCGTACTGGCGGTTGGCGGAGGCGGCAGGAGCGGCCAAGGCGACCAGCACCGTGCTGGACAACGCCGGAACCGATGCCGCGACATACAAGAACGTGACACTGAGCCAGCCGGGATCGCTGCCCGGGTCGTCGGCGACGGCGGCCGGGTTCAACGGCACGTCCTCCTACGTCGAAATGCCGGCCAAACTGGTGACCGCGGCGAGCTACCAGTCGCTGAGCATGTGGTTCAAGACCACGACGCCCGAAGGCGTGCTGTTCAGCTATCAGAAGGACCCGATCACCAACGGCACCAGCTCCGCCAACTACGTTCCGGCTCTATACGTCGGCACGAGCGGAAAGCTGCACGCGGAATTCTGGAACGGCGCGTCCGCCAGCGCGATGAGCTCGCCGAACGCCGTCACCGACGGTGCCTGGCACCACGTGGTGCTGGCGGCGGCCGGCGACACCCAGACGCTCTACCTCGACGGGACTGCGGTCGGCACCGTGGCCGGGCTGATCAAACTGGCCGACGCGAGCAGCACGGCGCACGAATACGTCGGAGCCGGGTACATCGGCGGCAGCTGGCCCGATCAGCCTCATCCGGGCGAGGCCGTCGCGACGTACTTCGCCGGCTCGATCTCGGATGTGGCGCTGTTCGACCGAACGCTGACCGCGGCTGACGTGGCGAGTTTGCGGGGTACGGCTTCGGCGGCCGCTCATCCGCTGACGAAGATCGTACGGCCGTCTGGGGCGACGGCGACGCAGATCTCCTACGACCCGGTCAGCGGCGTCGTGACTCAAGTGATCGACGAGCACAACGGCACCTGGAAGATCAGCACCCCGGCAGTGGCCGGATCGTCGCAGATCTACGCCGCGTCGGTGCTGTCCGGCGGCCCGGCCGACTACCTGCGGATGAACGAGACCGGTGTCTCCGAGGCGGTCAACGAGGTCAACGGCGGAGTGGCGACCTACAACACGGTGACCCTCGGCTCGCCGGGCCCGTTCGCCGACGCGACGGCGGCCAAGTTCAACGGGACCACCTCCTACCTGCAACTGGCGGCGACCGAGATCCCCGGGACTGCGCCGGACTCGGTCTCGATGTGGTTCACCATGCCGTCCGGATCGACCAAGGGCGGCGTGCTTTACGCGTACCAGAGCATGTCCATGGAGGACGTGGACGCGGCCGGGAGCTGGGTTCCGGCGCTGTATGTGGGCGTGGACGGCAAGCTGCGCGGTGGTTTCTGGACCGGAACCGCCGCGAACGTCTTGACCACCGCGGCCTCGGTGGCCGACGGCAAGTGGCACCACGTGGCGTTGGCCGCGAGCAGCAGCAGCCAGTCCCTCTACCTGGACGGGACGCTGGTCGGCACTCGCAGCGCGACCCGGGTCGCACCCTCCACCGCGCCCGCGTACGCCTACCTCGGCGCGGGCAAATGGTCGTCAGTGTGGGCGGGCTACGACGGGGACTCGTCCGGCTACTTCCCGGGGTCGATCGGCGAATTCGCGTTCTTCACCTCGCAGTTGACGGCCGCTCAGGTCGCCGACCAGGTGGCAGCGGGCAAGAACGCCTCGGCCAACGCGGCGGGCGCGGCGTTGGCCAAGAAGATCGTGGTGACCGATCCCCTCAACGCGACGACGACTTACCTGTACGACGTGGACAACGGCAGCCGTCAGGTGGCGGAGATCTGGGCCGACGGCGGCTCCGAGCGGCAGACGACGTACGGCTACAAGGACGGTTTCCTGCGTACGGTGACCGACCCGAACGGCAATGTGACCACCAGTGAGTACGACGCGCGGGGCAACACGATCTCGGAGCAGACCTGCCAGGACCGGTCGGCCGGGAAGTGTTCAACGGTTTATTACTCGTACTTCCTGAACACTGCCTCCGCCCTCGATCCTCGCAACGACCAGTTGACCGAGGTACGCGACGGCCGGTCGGCCGGCGCGACCGACAACACATACCTCACCAAGTTCGAGTACGACGCGTTGGGCAACAAGACGAAGACGACCGACGCGTTGGGCCGGATCGCCAAGACCGACTACACCGACGGTACGACGATTGCGGCAGCCGACGGCGGGTTCGCCCCGGCCGGACTGCCGTGGCGTACGACGTCACCGGGTGGTCAGGTGCAGACGATCACGTATTTCGCCAACGGTGACGTGGCGCAGGTGACCGATCCGGCCGGGCTGGTGACGAAGCTTGCCTATGACGGCCAGGGTCGGGTGGTCTCGAAGACGGAGATCTCCGACGGGTATCCGAACGGTGTCGTGACACAGGTTGTCTACGACAAGCTCGGCCGGATCGTTCGGCAGACCGATCCGGCGACGACCAACCGGGTGACGGGCGCGGTCCACACTGCGGTGACCACCACGACGTACAACTTCGACGGGCAGATCACCCAGCAGACGATCAGCGACGCGACCGGCGGGGACGCTGCGCGTACGTTGAAGAACGGTTATGACGCCCTCGGCCACATCGCCTCTGCGACCGACGAGACCGGCAAGGTGACGACGTTCGGGTATGACCTGTACGGCAACATGACCAAGGAGGTCGACGAGACCGGCGTCGAGACCCGCTACACGTATGATGCGAACGGGCACCTGCTGACCACCACGCTCATCGGCTACACCGGCGACCCGAACAATCCGTCGCCCGCGGCCGATCGAGTCACCGAGTCGCGGGCGTACGACCCGGCCGGGCGGCTCGCCTCGATCACCGACGCGATGGGCTTCGTCACCGCGTTCACCTACACCGACAACAACCTCGAAGTCGCTGTCATCCAGCGCAACGCGGACGGCAGCCAGTCGTTCATCGCCGAGCAGACCGAGTACGACGCGGCCGGCAACGTGATCCGCGAGCTGGACAACAACAACGTCACCGAGACCAAGTACACCGTGGACGCGGTCGGCCGAGTCACCGACGAGACGCTCGACCCCAACGGCGTCGCACGTAAAACGCAGTACAAATATGACAACGACGACAACGTGACGATGAAATGGAACGGCGACTACACCGGCTACTTCAGCGCGGCGGGCGCCACGTTCGACACCGCGGGCCGGATGACGTCGGACTTCGTCCGGTCGTCGGGCCCGCTCTCGCCGACCGGCTGGTGGAAGCTCAACGCGACCAAGGGCACCGAGGTGGTCGACAGTTCCGACCACGACTTCACGGCGGCGGCGACGAGTGGTGTGACCTGGTCCGGCGGTGCGGCCGCATTCAACGGCAGCACGGGCTGGGCCACCACAGCCGAGCCCGTCCTGAACACCACGCAGAGCTTCACCGTCATGGCCTGGGTCAAGCTCGCGGCGAATTCCGCGGTCCAATCCGTCGTGTCGCAGGACGCGAACGTCAATTCCGGCTTCGAGCTGCAGTATCTGAAGACGGAGAACCGCTGGTCGTTCAGCCGGAACCTGACCGATGCGACTGCGGCGCCCACCGCGACGGCGCAGTCCACCGCCGCACCGACTCTCAACACCTGGACCCACCTCGCCGGCGTCTACAACGCCGCCGACGGCAAGATGACGCTCTACGTCAACGGCATCGCGCAGGGCACGGCCACCGACACCACGCCGATCGCCTCCACCGGATCGCTGGCGATCGGCCGCTCCAAGTACAACGGGGCGACCGAAGCACCGTTCACCGGGTCGATCGCCCAGGTGCAGGTCTACCAGCGGCCGGTGTCGGCGTCGGACGTGTCCATGCTGTACGGCCGGGGATGGTCGGAGGTCCGGGCCCTCGGCGACGTCATCAGCAGCACGAGCTACACCTACGACCAGCGTGGCCTGCCGCTGTCGGAGACCGACCCGCTGGGCAATACCGAATACTACGAATACGACGAGTCCGGCAACCTGGCCGTGACCACCGGCGTACCGGTCAACGCGGAGACCAACGGCGGCACTCCGGTGTCGGCCCGGCCGGTCACCATCACCGGGTACGACACGTTCGGCGACGAGGTGGAACTGCGCGACCCGGACGGCAGCATCACCATGGTCAGCCGGGATGCGGCGGGCCGGCCGCTCGCCACGAGGCTGCCCTCCTACACGCCTCCGGGTGGCACGGCGATCACCGGCGCCACCGTGTCGCGGACGTACGACGGCTCGGGCAACGTCACCTCGACCACCGACCCGCTGGGCTTCGTCAGCAGCTATGTCTACGACCAGTTCGGGCGGCTGGCCAAGACGACCGAGCCGAACGGCGCGGTGACGACCTACGCGTACGACCTCAACGACGATCTGCTCAAGACCGTCGACCCGCGGGGTGCGTACACCCAGTCGACCTTCGACTATCTCGGGCGCAAGGTCACCGACTCGTCTTTCGAGCGGGCAACGTCCAGCACTTTCACCAACTTGTATGCGTACAGCAGCGCCGGTTTCCTGCAGAAGGTGACGCAGCCCTCCGGGTCCTACGTCAGCTACGCCACCAACGCAGCCGGTGATCTGATCACGCAGACCGACGCGGCCGGCAACGCGACACAGTTCAAGTACGACTATCTCGGGCGCCCGGTCGGCGTCATCGCACCGGACGGCTCCAAGCGCACCACGGTCTACGACGAGCCGGGCAACAACATCGCGACGAAGGCGTACGCAAGCACCGGTGCGCTGATCTCGAAGATCTCGGCTGGATATGACGTAAACGGGAACCTGCTGTCCTCGACCGACTCGTTCGGGCATACGACGTCGTTCGCCTATGACGCGACCGGGATGGTGACAGGGGAGACGCAGCCGATCTCGGCGACCGCCTCGATCACCACGTCGTTCGGGTACGACCTGGAGGGCCGCCGGACGCGGTACACCGACGGGCGTGGGAACAAGCACATCTCGACCTACAACTCGTGGGGTTTGCTGGAGTCGCAGATCGAGCCGGCGACGACGGCGAATCCGAACGACCGCACGTGGACGATCTCTTACGATGCGGCCGGGCGGGCGGTCAAGCAGAACCTGCCCGGTGGGGTGGTGGTCGACAACAGCTATGACGCCGTCGGCAACCTCACCGCGCAGACAGGTGCCGGGGCCGAGGCGGCGACGGTGCAGCGGACCTTCGGCTACGACCTGGCCGGGCAGCTGACGTCGATGAAGGCCGGCCCGGGGACGGACACGTTCGCGTACAACGATCGCGGCTTGCTGACCTCGGCGACCGGCCCGTCGGGAAGCTCGTCGTTCGGGTACACCCCGGACGGTCTGGTCGCCTCGCGCACGGACGCCGCGGGGACGAGCACCTACTCGTACGACACAGTGGACCGGTTGTCGGGGGTTACGGACTCGTCGACGGGGCAGACGGTGGCGTACACGTATGACGGCTTGTCCCGCGTGACGAAGCTGGCCTACGGCGCGGGCGACTATCGCAGCTTCGGTTACGACAGCGCGAGCCGGTTGGCGTCGGACACCTTGAAGACTTCGGCGGGCGCGACGGTGGCGTCGATCTCGTACGGCTATGACGTGGAGGGGCGGGAGACGTCGAAGACGACGGCCGGGTTCGCCGGTTCGGCGGCGAACACCTACGGCTATGACTGGGCTGGTCGCCTGACATCGTGGAACAACGGCACGACGATCACGAATTACGCCTATGACGCGGCGGGCAACCGTACGCAGATCGGCGCGAAGACCATGGTCTACGACGAGCGTGATCAGCTGGTCGGGGACGGCTCGACGACCTACACCTACACGGCGCGGGGAACGCTGAGGTCCACCCAGACCGGGTCGGGCACGCAGACTCTGACCAGCGACGCATTCGGCCAGCAGGTCAGCGTCGGTACGCAGGCCTACACCTACGACAGCCTCGGCCGGGTGCTCACCGCCGGGTCGACGACGCTGGCGTACTCAGGCCAGGGCAACGACGTGGCCGCAGACGGCACGGCCACCTACAGCCGTGACCCCGACGGTGACGTCCTCGGCGTCAAACCCACCTCCGGCGCAGGAGTGTTCGCCTGGGCCGATCTGCACACCGACCAGGTCGGGCAGTTCACCGCGACCGGGACGGCGCTGGCCGGGTCGGTGACCTACGACCCGTTCGGCACGGTGACGGCCAATGTGGGCAAGGTTGGCAGCCTGGGCTATCAGTCGGAGTGGACCGACAGCGTCGCCAACCGGGTGAACATGCACGCGCGCTGGTACAACCCGGCGACCGGCCAGTTCGACAACCGCGACACCGTCGACAACGACCCGATCCCGGACTCTATCGACGCGAACCACTACCAGTACGGCGACGGCGACCCGCTGCAGACGATCGACCCGACCGGGCACTGGGGCTGGCATCCGATCAAGTGGGCGAAGAAGGCCTACAAGAAGGCGAAGCAGGTCAAGCGTACGGTCTTCCACACCGCCATAAGCCTCGGCAGGTCCTTCTATCACACGACGAAGCGGTTGGTGCACTTCGGCAAGAAGTTGGGGCATGCCGCCAAGAAGAGCGCCTACAAGGCCTACCGAGGGATCAAGCACACCGTCAGCCGGGGCTACCACTATGCGAAGAAGAAGTACAGAACAGCAGTAACCAAGGTCAAGCGCACCTACCACCGGGTGAAGCACAGCGTCGCCAAGCAGATCAACTACGTCAAGCACAAGGTCAAGAAGGCGTACCACCGAGTCAAGCAGGCCGGTCAGCGGATCGTCCACAAGGTCACCAAGACCGTCAAACAGGTCGCCAACAAGGTCAAGGACGCCTACCACGCCACCGCGAAGTGGGTGAAGGAGCACAAGGACACCCTCATCCAGATCGGCGCGATCGTCGCCGGGGTGGCGGCCGGGCTGGCCTGCACCGCGGTCACGGCCGGAGCCGCCGCAGTCGCCTGTGTCGTCGGAGCGATGGCGGTGATCAACCTCGGCAAGGACGCCGCTCAGGGCAACATCCACGGCTTCAAGGATGCGTTGGGTTCACTCGGCCAAGGCGCGCTCCAAGGCGGCATCAGCATCGTCACCGGCGGCGTCGGCGGCGTAGTCGCCGGCAAGATCGCCGGAGCGCTGGGCGGATTCGCCGCCAAGGTCGGCGGCCGGATGATCGCCGGGTCCGTCGACGGCGCGGTCAGCGAAGCCGGTAGCCAGTTGATCACCACCCGACGTGTCGACGTGGTCGACGTTGCCCTCTCCGCAGGTGAAGGTGCGCTGACCGGCGTAATCCGAATCCGCCGCCGCGGTGCCGACGACGGTCCGTCTCCGGCCTGCCGGGACTGCGTGGACAGAACGAGGATCGACAACGATCGCGAATCGCGTTCGAAGGACGGTCTGCCTGAAGAAATCTACGATGAGTCCAAGAAAAGGACAGAGCGTAAGACGGCCGGGCAAAGCATGACCAAGACCGTCACGGAGCTTTCGTACAAGTCAACCAGCGATCAGTTCTTCGCGCACACCGCCCCCGTGGACCCCGGGCAGAGTCTGGCCCTCATCCCGGC
This sequence comes from Hamadaea sp., assembly GCF_013362815.1. Taxonomy (GTDB): domain Bacteria; phylum Actinomycetota; class Actinomycetes; order Mycobacteriales; family Micromonosporaceae; genus Hamadaea. The sequence continues at coordinate 285,613 of NZ_JABFVK010000013.1, forward strand.
GGCCGTCGTCTTCGCCGGCAGCACGGCGATCCGCGCGTGGAGACGGCGGTAAAGGATGCGTCGTTGTGATCAACTGTTACGAATACGTGATCGCTGTCGGCGACCACTTCGGACGGATCTTGAGTAACCTTCGCGTGGATTGCACCTCTCAGGAAGAAAGGCGGAGTTGTCCATGTCGCGCATGAAGAAGGCGCTGTTCGTCGCCACCGTCGCCGTCGCAGGGGCCGTCGCACTGCCGACCTCGGCCAGTGCTGGGATCTACACGTGGAAGTACGCCGGGAGCTACCCGTCGTCGGCGGCGTGCCAGAGCGCCGGCCCTGACGCCGCCGCAGCGCAGGACGCCGACGCGTGGCGGTGCTCGGCAACCAGCACCGGCGCGAACCTCTACCTCGGATACATCTGGTAGGGACAACAGGTGCGTGAGGGTGCCCTTGTCGGCACCCTCACGCACCACTGCCCGACCTAGCGACCTGACTGCAGTGTCAGCTCCTGCAAGGCGAGCCGGGCGTCATCGGCCTCCGGACGACCGAGATCGTCGAGGATCGTGATCGCCTCGGTCAGAGATCGGGCGGCCGTGCCGGGATCGCCGAGCGCCTGGTAGCACGCGCCGAGCTGGATGAGCGTCTGGGCTTCGGCGAACCGGTCGCCGTTGTCCCGGTGCAGGGAAAGCGCCTCGCCGCAACAGTCGATCGCCCGCCCCGGTACGCCTAGGCGCAGGTGGATGACGCTGAGGCTGTCCAAGGTTCCCGCTTCGCCGTAACGATCGCCGGTCTTGCGTTGCAGGATCAACGCCTCCTCGCAGGTGGCCAGCCCGGCGTCGGGTTCACCCAGCTGGGCTTGGCACCAGCCCACCGCGTTCAGAGCGGTGGACACGCCGTGAACGTCATCGATACTGCGGAAGACGGCAAGCGCCTGGAGTGCGTACGCGTGCGCGGAGGCGAAGTCACCTTGCATCTCGTGGATCTGCCCTAGCGAGAGGTGTGCGTGCGCCGCGCCGGCCTCATCGCCGAGTTCGATGAACAGCGGCAAGGCTTGACTCAGCTGCTCGCGCGCGTCCGCGAAACGACCGAGTTCGCGGTACGCCCGAGCCAGGCCCCGGTGAGCCCAGGCGATCTCCAGCCGATCACCGAGTCGTCGGACGGCCCGTAGTGCCGTGAGCCGATTGTCGGCCCATTCACTGCGCCGGCCGCTGCGAGCCAGGTAGCCGTCGATCGCCCACGCGAGCTGGATGGCCTGATCGTCCAGTCCGGACCGCACCATGGCGGCCAGGGTGCCTCTCAGCACCTGGTGTTCGGCCGCCAGCCAGGCGAGGGCCTGCCCGGTGTCGCCTGGACTCTCGGGAATCACGCCGACTGGCAGTTCAGCGCGGCTCGTGCGTCGTCCCGGCTGGTGGACACGATGCGGATTGAGCTGATGGCCCGCCGTCAGTGCACTGTGCAGATAATGGCAGTACATCCGCTGTACAGAGCATTGACGCTCCGTCGCCGGCTCTTCGGCGTTGACCAGTTCCACGGCGTACGCACGAAGCAGGTCGTGGAAGGCGTATCGGCTGGGACTGATCTCGGTCAGCAAGTGCAGCTGCGACAACTCTGCCAGCGTCGCTCGCGCCTGGGTCTTGCCGACCCCGGCGAGGCTGGCCGCCGCCGCAGTCGACACCTCCGGGCCCGGATGCAGTCCGAGCAGCCGGAACATTCGTGCCGCCGCAGTGCTGAGCGTCCGATAGGAACAACCGAGCACCGTACGCAGATCGGTCACCTCGTCGGTGCCGGCCAGCGCATCCAGCCGGTGTGGTGGTTCCGCCAATTCGGCGGCCAGCGCCGCCAGCGGGAACTTCGGGCGGACGGCTGCCCTGGCCGCGACGATGCTCAGCGCGAGAGGCAGCCGGCCGCAGCTGGCGATGATGTCCTCGGCCGCCCTCGGTTCGGCGGCCACCCGGTCGGCGCCCAACCGTCCGACGAGTACGCGGCGGGCTTCCCGGCTGGACAGCAGATCGAGCATCAGCGGCCGGGCCGCCTCGGCCGCGACCAGTCCGGTGAGTTCGTTGCGGCTGGTCACCACGACGAGGCAGGACGGACTGCCCGGAAGCAGCGGCCGAACCTGCTCGGCGTCCCGTGCGTTGTCGAGGAGGATCAGCATCCGCCGGTCGGCCAGCACCGACCGGTACAACGCCACCTGGGCGTCGAGGGTGGACGGAATGCGTTGCGGCGGCACGTCGAGCGCTTCGAGGAACCCGCGGAGGGCGTCGGACGCCGTCATCACTTGGCCCAACGGATGGAACCCGCACAGATTGACGAACAGTTGACCGTCGGGAAAGCGGTCGGCCACCCGGTGGGCCCAATGGACCGCCAGTGTGGTCTTGCCTACCCCGGCCATCCCGTCGACGACGATGCTCGTCGCCGGGCTCACACCGCAGAGCCGATTGAGGTCTGCGAGTTCGCGCGCTCGGCCGACGAAAGGCGCTACCTCGGCGGGCAGCTGACGCGGGACAGCCGAACTATGCGACAGGGCACGGCTGGAAGCACCCGGATCGCTCGACCCGGTCAGGATCTGGTGATGCAGCCGCTGAACTGCATGCCCGGGTTCGATGCCGAGTTCGTCGGCGAGCATCCGGTAGAGCCGTTGATAGGCGGCCAAGGCGTCTGCCTGCCTGCCCCCGCGATCGAGCGCGGTCATGAGCTGACCCCACAGACGCTCCCGCAGGGGATGCCGGGCGGTCAGATCCTGAAGCTCGGCGACGAGTTCTGCCGCTGCATCCGACTCGAGATCGAGGTCGATGCGCCGCTCCACCGCGGCCAGATACCGTTCCGTCAAACGGACCGATTCGACGGCCGCCAGCCAGGACGATTGCAGGCCGTCGAACGGAATTCCGCGCCACAACGCCAACGCCCGTACCAGGCTCGCGCGCTCGGCCGCGGGATCATCGGGGTTCGGCGGAATATCGAGAAAGCGCTCGAACGCAACGGCGTCCACCCGCTGGGGATCGACGGCCAACCGGTAGCCGACCGGAGACGTCACGATGGCTTGCGGTCCGAGTACCTGACGCAACCGGGTCACATAGGTCTGCACCGTACGCCGGACATGGGCGGGTGGTCGCTCATCCCAGACGATGCCGGCCAGCCGGTCGACCGACACCACTTCATCGGCTGACAACGCCAACGCCACCAACAGCGTGCGCAGGCGAGCGGCAGTGATCTCCACCGGCCGACCGTCCACGGACACCGACAGCGGGCCGAGGACCCTGATGGTCAGACTCATGTCCCGATACCGGTGTGCATCATGCCTCCCGTGGCCGACGATCCCGGCCGTACGCGGCGCGGGCCACGACGGCTGATCGGCTATCGAGCGTACCGGTCGGGGCAATGCGCAGAGGTCGCGCCGAACGCTTGACGCCGCGCTCGACAATGGCGCTGTGCCCGCCTCCTTGGATGTCGATGCTCTGATCGCTGGTCTCCGGCGAAACCGCCTGGCCGAGGAAGTCGTCGGCACGGTCTGGTCTCCGCTAGTTGCCGCCCTGCGAGACGTGTACGCCCACCCTGCGCTGCTCGCGTTGCCGGACGCTGCGCGGGTCGATCGAATCGTGGCGGGCTGGGCAGTCGCCTGGTGCCAGGTGGAGGTAGGCGTATTCCCCTGGGGGAGTGGCATCGTTCTCGCCGAAGACCTTGCCCGCCGACCGGACGGAAGTCGCGAGCAGACACGAGAAGCCATGCTCGACTGCCTGGCCCAGATCGCTGAGGACCCGGCGACCAGCGTCGAAGCACGGTCGCTCATCAGCTATGTCCTCGTCGCCGAGAAACGGAAGCCTGAGTCGGATCTGGTGCGGCTGCCCGACACCCGCTCCGCGGCGATCACACCCGGCCGGATCGTGCCGGAGCCGCAGGACAGCCAGCCGTCGCACTTCGTCCGGCGACTCGCCCGGCGTCGGCCCGGCGAGCTGGCTGACCGTCTGCGCGGCGAGATTCCAGCGCCGGGCGTCGTGCTGATCGACTGGCTCGGATATTCCGAGCTCTGGGCGGACAAGCACTCCTGGGCCGTCGCCGTCACGCTCGATCGGGCGGCGGTGCCGAACGCCGACGACCCGGGCCGGCTGCCGGCCGTGATGCCGGCCGTCCGCTTCCGGCCCTCGATCGAGGCGTACCTCGCCGGGGTGCTCACCTCCGTGAGTCGTCGCCATGCCTCCGGGCTGGGTGCGTACGACAGCCGTTTGACAGCGGAGACCGTGGCGCGTGACGCCGTGCTGTTCCGCTTCGCCTACCTGCTGGCGGCTTGGGCCCGGACGGAACGGCTTCGCGCGGCCGCGAACATCCTGATCCACCTGACGGTTCCCGTCGTCAAGCTCATGAACCCCCGGGGCGCCGACCCGGGCGCGGCCATCGCGGCGGCGGCCGCGACCGCCCGGCGGGCCCGTCGGCGATTCCTCGCCTTGCTGCCCCTCATCCCGATCGTGGCGCTCGCCGCCGGAGCGGTCCAGCATCTGTTGCCAGAAGTCGTGGCCGGGGTGGTCTTCCCCGTGACCTTGGCCGGATCGATCCAGCTCGTCCGGCGATGGTCCGGGTTCCGTGACTGGCTGGGCTGGCGGATCTCCGTGGCGGCGGCGTTGGTCGTGGGGGTGGCCTACATCGGCGGACAGCTGACCGCGGCGTCGTCCACGACCGGTGCTGTCCTGATCGCGGCCGGGCTCACCGCGCTAGCGAGCGTGATCTCACTGCGATCACCGTGGACTCGCGCCTCGTTGCCGGAACCGTCGGAGTTCCTGCCGGACGACGTGCTGCCCTCGGACGTCACCGACGCGCTGGACGATCTCGCCGAACGTCGGTGATCCGTGTCGCGTTCACCCAGCACGCCCTGGGGCGCGAGGATGTGGGCATGAGCGCATCGCAACCCGAAGATCAGCGTTATCTGCTCGACAACGCCCGGGTGGAGGCGGGCGAGCGGTTCACCTGGCTCGCCGAGCTGTTCGACGGCGTCACTCGGGGGCATTTCGACCGGCTCGGTGTCCAGGCGGGATCGCGTTGCTGGGAAGTCGGCGCCGGCGGTTCCAGCATTCCCGAGGCGCTCGCGACGGCTGTCGGGCCGACCGGCCATGTGCTGGCCACGGACATCAATCCGGCCTGGCTGGACGCCCAGGCAGGCTATGAGGTGCTCCGGCACGACGTCGTCACCGACGCGCCACCGGAGCCGGGCACATTCGACCTGGTACACGCGCGGCTCCTGCTCGTTCACGTGCCCGACCGCGCCCGCGCATTGGCGACGATGGTGGCCGCGCTGCGGCCAGGCGGGTGGCTGCTGATCGAGGACGCCGACACCGAGTTGCAGCCGCTGGCGTGCCTCGATGAAGTCGGCCCGGCCCAGGAACGCGCCAACCGCCTGCGGCGGGCCGTGCGGGAGCTGATGACTCGCCGTGGCGCGGACATGCGCTATGGCCGTACGCTTCCGCGCGCGTTGCGGGCCGCGGGACTGGACGAAGTGTCCGCGTCCGGCTTCTTCCCGGTCGGCGGGACGGCCTGTGATCGCCTGGAAGCCGCGACGGTACGCATGGTCCGCCCCGAACTTCTCGCCGCCGGACTGGCCGACGACGCCGAGATCGACGCGCACCTCGCCGCCGTCGACGCCGGCGTTCTCGATCTCACGCTCGCGCCGCTGATCTCGGCTTGGGGACGCCGCCCGAGCTGAGCGGCCGCCGGCGGACCCCAGTCAAGATGATCTATTGACTGGGGTAAGATCTTCCGATACTTTTCCGGTAAAGCAAGCGTGAAGACCGCGTGGTGAAGCCGGGCCGTTGAGCCCGCGGTCGTTTCCCAACCATCACTGGTGGAGGAAGACATGGTTCCCTTGGCCCGGCGTCACATCCCTGGCCGGCAGACAGCCGCCACGGTCGAAGCGATCCTGTCATCGCGTCCGAGTTCGCTCACCCACGCGAATTCCTCCTGCTGATCATTTTCCGCTGAGCCCGAGTTCCGGGCGCTCGGCTCAGACCCGCTCGCATCGGCAGAAGGGTCGATTCCGCATGTCCTCGAAACCCAGGCGGCTGCTCGCGCTCGGGGTGGTCGCCGCGCTGATCGCGCTGATCGCCGGCCCGCCACCGGCGTACGCCGCCCCGGTCACCTTCAGCAGCACGCTCGTCAACCAGAACAGTCACACCTGCGCCGACCTGCCCAACGGCTCCACGGCCAACGGCACCCAGCTGATCCTGTGGTCGTGCTGGGGCGGCACCAACCAGAACTTCACGTTCACGCCGGTCACCGGCACCACCGACCAGTACGCCATTCACACCGCCACCAACGGCAGTTGCGTCGACGTCAACGGAGCCTCCACTGCCGACAATGCGGCGGTCATCCAATGGACCTGCCATACGGCGAACAACCAGCGATTCCGTCTCCAGGCTGTCTCCGGAGGATTCAACGTCGTCGCCGTGCACTCCAGCAAATGCATCGTGCCTAGTGGCGACGGCACCGCCAACAACACCGGCCTCGTGCAGTTGCCGTGCAGTACGGCCGCCAGCCGCACCTGGCAGATCCCGGGATACGACCCGGGGAGCAGCGGCTCGGCGTACACCAACCCGATCGTCTGGCAGGACTTCGCCGACGGCGACATCATCCGCGTCGGCGACGTCTACTACTACACGGCGTCCACCATGCATTACTCGCCGGGCGCGCCCATCCTGCGCTCCTACGACCTCGTCCACTGGGAGTACGCCGGACACGCGGTGCCTTCATTGGACTTCGGCTCGAACGCCTACAACCTGATCGGCGGCCGGGCGTACGTCAAAGGCATCTGGGCTTCGGCGTTCAACTACCGCGCCAGCAACAGCACCTACTACTGGCTCGGCTGTGTCGAGTTCAACCGGACCTACGTCTACACGGCGTCCGCAGTGGACGGCAGCTGGACGAAGCGCTCGCAGATCAACAACTGCTACTACGACGCGGGCCTGCTCGTGGACGACAACGACACCATGTATGTCGCGTACGGCAATACCAACATCAGCGTGGCCCAACTGTCGGCGGACGGCCTGAGCCAGGTACGCACACAGCAGGTCTACAGCTCGCCGTCGAACATCGGGACCCTCGAGGGATCCCGGTTCTACAAGCGCAACGGCTCGTACTACATCTTCGTGACCAAGCCGGCGAACGGCCAGTACATCCTCAAGTCCAGCAGCCCTTGGGGGCCCTACGAGGTCCACCAGGTGCTGCTGAACATGCCCGGGCCGGTGTCCGGCGGCGGGGTGCCCCATCAGGGCGGACTCGTCCAGACGCAGAACGGCGACTGGTACTACATGGCGTTCGTCGACGCGTACCCGGGCGGCCGGATCCCGGTGATGGCGCCGATCACGTGGACCGCCGACGGATGGCCCGTCATCACCACCGTGAACGGCGGCTGGGGCAGCTCCTACCCGTCGCCGAACCTGCCCACGCCGCCGCGCACGGTGAACCCGATGATCGGCAGCGACTCGTTCACGACCGCCACCCTCGGCCCGCAGTACGAGTGGAACCACAATCCCGACAACACGAAGTGGTCCACCGGCAGCGGCCTTCACCTGTCCACCGCCACGGTCACCAACGACTTGTACGCGGCCCGCGACACCCTGACTCATCGCATTCAAGGTCCGACCTCCACGGCCACGATCGTCCTCAACTACGGGGGTATGCGAGACGGCGACCGAGCCGGACTGGCGATGCTCCGCGACTCGTCGGCGTGGATCGGAGTCAAGCGGGACAACGGCGCGACCCGGGTCGTCATGACCAGCGGCTTGACCATGGACGGCAACTGGAACACCACAAGCACCGGGACGGAGGTAGCGGGAGCGGCCGTCTCCGGCGGTCGTATCTGGCTCCGCGTCAGTGCCGACGTCAATCCCGGATCGGGCCGGCAGGCGCGCTTCGCGTACAGCACCGACGGCGTCACCTTCCAGTCGCTCGGGACCGGCTTCACGTTGAACAACGCCTGGCAGTTCTTCATGGGCTACCGCTACGGCGTCTTCAACTACGCCACCCAAGCGCTCGGTGGCGCGGTCACCGTGGAGCGCCTCGACATCACCACCCCGTGAGCACAGGAGATCTCATGACACGCCTCTTGAGCCGGCTTCGGCCTGCTCGCACACCGATCCGCCTGTTAGTGGCGGCCGGGGCGACGCTCGCCACGATCGTGGCGGGCATGGCTGCCAGCGCAGTCCTCGGCTCCGCCTCAGCTGCCGACGTCCCCGCGCTCGCCGCGGCGACCGCCGGTTGCGGACGCAATCCCACCCTTGTCAACGGAACCAACACCATCTCCGTCGGCGGCGTCAACCGCACCTTCATCCTGCGCATCCCGGCGAACTACAACAACGCCAATCCCTATCGGCTGATCTTCGCCTACCACTGGCGCGGCGGCACCATGAACGACGTAGCCTCCGGCGGAACCAGCGGGGCCTCTTGGGCGTACTACGGCATGCAGGAGCAGTCGAACAACTCGGCGATCCTCGTGGCGCCGCAAGGCTTCGGCAACGGCTGGGCCAACAACAACGGCGAAGACCTCGCCTTCACCGACGCCATGGTCAGCCGGATCCAGGGCGACCTCTGCGTTGACACCGCCCAGCTGTACGCCATGGGCTTCAGCTACGGCGGCGGGATGAGCTATGCGGTCGCCTGTGCCCGGGCGAGCGTGTTCCGGGCAGTCGTCGTCTACTCCGGCGCGCAACTGAGCGGCTGTAGCGGCGGTACGCAGCCGATCGCGTACTTCGGCATCCACGGCGTCTCCGACAACGTGCTCAACATCTCGCTCGGACGATCGCTGCGCGACACGTTCCTGCGGAACAACGGATGCGCCGCGCAGAACGCCCCCGAGCCTGCCGCGGGCAGCGGAACCCACATCACGACCAAGTACTCCTGCCGGGCCGGATACCCGGTGCAGTGGGCGGCCTTCGACGGCGGTCACGGCCCGGGGCCGGTCGACGGCTGCTCGGGCTGCGAGGACGGCACCCGTACCTGGACCAAGGGCGAGGCCTGGCGATTCATCTCGCAGTTCGGCAGTGATTCGGGGAGTCCGTCGCCGTCGCCGTCGGTGACGTCGTCGGGTGGCAGCCGGCAGAACGTGATGGTCGTGGGTGGGGCGTCGGGCCGGTGTGTCGATGTGCCGGGTTCTTCGACTGCCAACGGTACGCAGGTGCAGTTGTGGGATTGTCACGGCAACACCAACCAGCGGTGGACCTACACGGCGAGTCGTCAGTTGACGGTGTACGGCAACAAGTGTCTGGATGCGTCTGGTCAGGGCACGTCCAATGGGACTGCGGCGATCATCTGGGATTGCAACGGTCAGGCGAATCAGCAGTGGAATCTGAACGTCAACGGCACGATCACCGGTGTTCAGTCGGGGTTGTGCTTGGACGCGGCGGGGACTGCGACGGCCAACGGCACCAAGATCCAGCTCTGGTCCTGCACCGGTGGCACCAACCAGCAATGGACCACCCGAAGCTGACACTCCTCGCCGGTGGCAGGCGGCCTGGGCGGGCCGCCTGCCCCCGGCCCTTCACGAAAGGGATCGATGGTGCGACGTAGCATCCGGCTGCGACTAGCAGCGAGCTTGTCGGCGGCTCTAGTAGCCGCCGTGGCCACAGTGGCACTCCTGTCCACGCAAAGCGCGCAGGCGTTGGAGAACGGCGTAGGGCGTACTCCGCCGATGGGCTGGAACAGCTGGAACACCTTCGGCTGCAACATCAACGAGTCGCTGATCCATCAGGTCGTCGACGCCATGGCGGCCAACGGCATGCGCGACGCCGGATACCAGTACGTGGTCATCGACGACTGCTGGTTCAACCCCAACCGCGACGGCAACGGCAACCTGCAAGGCGACTCGAGCCGCTTCCCGAGCGGCATGAAGGCACTGGGCGACTACATCCACGCCAAAGGCCTGAAGTTCGGCCTCTATGAGGCCCCGTTGACCAAGACCTGTGCGCAGTACTTCAACTCCTGGCCCGGATCGACCGGCAGCCAAGGTCACGAAGCTCAGGACGCCCGGCAGTTCGCCGCCTGGGGCGTCGACTATCTCAAGTACGACTGGTGCTCGCCGACCGGGACGATCGACGACCAGGTGCGAACCTTCTCGATCATGCGCGACGCGCTGGCCGCCGCCGGTCGGCCGATCTTGTACAGCATCAACTCCAACAGCATCCACTCCAAGACCGGTCCGCAGCGCAACTGGGGTGACGTCGCGAACATCTGGCGTACGACCGAGGACATCACCAACGCCTGGGACACCGGTCAGACCAACGGCTATCCCATGGGCATTCAGAACATCGTCAACGTCAACGTTCCGCTCGCCGGGTACGCCGGGCCCGGGCACTTCAACGACCCGGACATGATGGAGGTCGGCCGGGGCGGCATGACCGACACCGAGATGCGTACGCACTTCGCCCTGTGGTCGATGATGGCCTCGCCGCTGATCGCCGGAAACGACGTGCGTTCGATGGACGCCGCCACCCGGACCATCCTGCTGAACGCCAACCTCATCGCGATCAACCAGGACACCGTGGGGCAGCAGGCCAATCAGGTCTCCTTCGACGGCACCCGGCGGGTACTCGCCAAGCGGCTGTCCAACGGCGACGTCGCCGTGGCCTTGTTCAATCAGGGAAGCTCCGCGACGACCATCACCACCAGCGCAGCGGCGATCGGAAAGTCCGGCAGCTCGTTCACACTGCGCGACGCCTGGTCGAACTCGACGAGCACCACCACCGGGGCGATCTCCGCGAGCGTGCCGGGCCACGGCGCGGTCGTCTACCGAGTCAGCGGCGGCGGGACCTCGTCTCCTTCGCCGAGCGGGTCCTCGTCTCCTTCGCCGAGCGGGACCGTCACCGCCACCGTGGTGAGCGCCGCGTCGGGTCGGTGCCTGGACATTCCCAACAGCAACACCGCCAACGGCACCCAGCCGGTCATCTGGGACTGCAACGGTCAGGCGAACCAGCGGTGGACGTTCGACGGCCTGACGATTCGCGGCCTGGGCAAGTGTCTGGACGCTCCGCTCAACGCGACGGCCGGCGCCAAGGCGCAGATCTGGGACTGCAACGGCCAGTCCAACCAGCAGTGGAACGTCAACGCCAACGGCTCGATCAGCGGCGTCCAATCCGGACTCTGCCTCGACGTCAACGGCGGCAGCACCAGCAACGGCACTGCCGTGATCCTCTGGACCTGCCACGGTGGATCGAATCAGACCTGGACCCGTCGATAGCCCCGACAGGAGTACGCGCATGAGAAAGAAACTCTGGCGATCGGCGACGGCGACGCTGTCGCTCGCGGTCGCCTTCCTAGCCGTGCCGTCCGGTCCGGCGTACGCGGAGTCCAACGGCGGCGTCCGGGTCATGCCGCTGGGCGACTCGATCACCGAGGGCACCCAGGTGCCGGGTGGGTACCGGATCGGTCTGTGGCAACGACTGGCCACCGGCCGCTACACGGTCGACTTCGTCGGCTCGCAGTACAACGGCCCGTCGAGCCTGGGCGACCACGACCACGAAGGGCATCCCGGCTGGCGGATCGACCAGATCGACGCGAACATCACCGGCTGGCTGAACACGTATCAGCCGCATACCGTGCTGCTGCACATCGGCACCAACGACGTGCTGCAGAACTACAACGTGAGCACCGCGCCGAACCGGCTCTCCACACTCATCGACCACATAACGAACACCGCGCCGAATGCCGAGGTCTTCGTCGCGCAGATCATCCCGCTGGCCAACAGCGGTCAGGAATCCGCGGTACGCACCTTCAACGCCGCGATTCCGGGCATCGTCCAGAGCAAGGTGAACGCGGGCAAGCACGTGCACCTCGTAGACATGCACAGTGCGCTGACGACGGCGGATCTGACCGACGGCGTACATCCGACCGCCACGGGTTACGACAAGATGGCGGCGGTCTGGTACCAGGCGTTGCTCTCGGCCTCGGGCAGTATCGGTTCTCCGGGCACCGGCGGTGGCACGTCGAACGTGGAGATCGTCGGAACCGCCTCCTCCCGGTGTGTCGACGTGCCTGGATCCACTACGACCAACGGAACCCAGACGCAGCTGTGGGACTGTCACGGCGGAACCAACCAGCGCTGGACGTACACGTCGAGTAAGCAGCTGACGGTCTACGGCAACAAGTGCCTGGACGCGAGCGGCCACGGGACGACCAACGGCACTGCTGTGATCATCTGGGACTGCAACGGCCAGACCAACCAGCAATGGAACGTCAACGCCAACGGCACCATCAGCGGTGTGCAGTCCGGGCTCTGTCTGGACGCGAGTGGAGCCGCCACCGCCAACGGGACGAAGCTCCAGTTGTATGCCTGCTGGACCGGCACGAACCAGCAGTGGAGTCTGCGAAGCTGAACCACACCTGCACAGCAACGAGGGGGGCGTGCGAGGCACGCCCCCCTCGTTCGGCTAGCTCAGCGGGGTGTGAAGTCCTGGTTCGTTGCGGGTGCGTTCTTGCATTGCCATTGATCGAGTTGCTGGCCGAGCGTGCTGTTGGCGCCGTAGACGTCCAGGCACAGCCCGCTGTTCTGGTTCTTGAACGAGTAGGAACCGTCGGACTGCTGCACGGGCAGCCAAAGGCTGTTCGGCGCGCTGTTCGGCGCCTGCTGGACGATGTTCGGCGTACCAGCCGCCGTCGAGCTGTTGGCGACGGCCACGTCATAGCCGGAATGCTGCGCCTGCAACCGGCCGTAGCCGCCGGACACCGGGACGAACTGGAACTGCTGGTTGGTCTGCCCGCTGCACGTGTATTGCGTCACGGCCGCGCCGGCCGCGGTCGAGGCCCCGCTCACGTCGAGGCACAGGCTGTTGTTGCCGATCACGAGCGGGTGATACCCGGTCGGATACCCACCACCGGACGGTCCACTGGCGAACTGCCACCAGTTCAGGTTGAACAGGTACCCGCTGCCGCCGGTGAACCGTAGATACAGGTCGTGCGTACCGGTCGCTCCGTTGGTAGCGCAGGTGACCGTGGACCACGTTTGCCAGCCGCCGGTACCCGGGACGGCGCACGTCCCGACGACCGTGCCGGTGGCGCTGTCCAGCCGCAGCTCGATGGAGCCACCGCTGGTTCCGGACGCGACGCGGGCCGAGAAGGAGGACGCGCCCGTACCGAACCCGACGCCCTTCACCTTGATCCAGTCACCGCTCTGAATCCACCCGACGTTCATCCCGCCCTCGCTCGCGGGTTCGGTCTCGACACCCGACTCCCACGCGATGGTCTCGGCCTCCTGCCGCACGTACGGGTCCAGCACGCCGACCTGGGGCGCGCCCGTCGTCGTCATGTTGATCGTCGGGATCGTCCCGTCGGCGTTGTAACTGAACTTCTCCACTGCGACGGACCGTGTGTATCCACCGCCGCCGGACAGCGCGCCATTGTGGTAGAAGAAGTACGAACCGCCGTTGAAATCGACGAGTCCGGGATGGTTGGTGAAGCTGCTGCCCTGGGTCGGCATGATCGTTCCGCGGTAGGTCCAGGGTCCGGTGGGCCCAGGCGCGGTGGAGTACGCGATGAACTCCGAACAGCACTTGGCCGCGAACACCATGTAATACAGGCCGCCGCGCTTGTAGAACCACGGCCCTTCCTCATACAACGTGGGGCGGTTGGCGTCGCCGGTCCGGGTGCCGAACCCCGCTGTGGTGAGCGGGATCTGCGTCGGGCTGCCCGAGTAGGAGATCATGTCGGCGTTCAGCCGCACGTACCACAGATGCGGATTGCCGTAATAGAGATAGGCCTGGCCGTCGTCGTCGATGTAGACCGTCGGATCGATCTCGGCGTTCTGGATCAGCGGGTGGCCGAGGGCGTCCCGGAAGGGTCCGGTGGGGGAGTCGGCGACGCCCACGCCGATGGCCTGCGATCCGTTGGACATCCTTACGGGGACGTACCAGTAGAACTTGCCGTTGCGGTAGACCGCTTGGCCGGCCCACGCGTCGGAGCTTGCCCAGCTGAACGTGGACAGACTCATGGGTGAGCCGTGGTCGGTCCAGTTCACCATGTCCGCCGACGACCAGACGCGCCAATTGCGCATCGTGAAGTAGGTCGAGCCGTCCTCGTCATGTCCGGTGTAGAGGTAGACCCGGCCGTTGTAGACGAGCGGCGCGGGGTCGGCCGTGTAGATGGTTTGAACGATGGGATTGTCGGCCCGAGCCGGGCCGGGAACCAGCACGACGCCGACCAGCAACGTCGCGATCACAAATCTGAGGATCTTCCTCATCGAAGCCGCCTTGAGTCGAAGAGTCGAAAGGCCGTGAGCGTAGGGACGAGGGCACGGGACGTCCCTACGCTCACGGGTCTGCGGGATCGGTCAGCTACGAGTGCTCCATTGCTGGTTGGTGCCACCGGTGCAGGACCAGAGCTGGATCTTGGTGCCGTTGGCCGTAGCGGTCCCCGCCGCGTCCAGGCACAACCCCGACTGAACACCGGTGATCGTGCCGTTGGCGTTCAGATTCCACTGCTGATTCGCCTGACCGTTGCAATCCCAGATGATCGCCGCAGTCCCATTGGACGTGCCCTGACCGGACGCATCCAGACACTTGTTGCCGTACACCGTCAACTGACGGCTCGCCGTGTAGGTCCACCGCTGGTTGGTGTTGCCGTGGCAATCCCACAACTGCACCTGCGTACCGTTGGCAGTCGAAGAACCCGGCACATCGACACACCGGCCCGACGCCCCACCCACGACCATCACGTTCTGCCGGCTGCCACCCGACGACGTCACCGACGGCGACGGCGACGGACTCCCGGTGCCACTACCGAACTGGGTGAAGAACTTCCACACTTCGGGCTTGACCCAGCTGCGGGCGCCGCTTTCGCAGCCCGAGCATCCGTCGACCGGGCCCTGCTGGTGGCCGCCGTCGAAGGCGGCCCAGACCACCGGGTACCCGGCTCGGCATCCGGAGTACGTCGTGATGATGTGGGTCAGGCTTCCGGCCGCCGGCTCCGGTGCGTTCTGCGCCGTGCAGCCGTTGTTCCGGACGAACGTGTCACGCAGAGCGCGCCCGTTCTGGATGTTGTCACTGACACCGTGAATGCCCATGTACGCGATCGGCTGCGTACCACCGCTGCACCCGCTGATGGCTCCGGGAGCGGCGATGGCCGCGACCGCCCGGAACACCGTGGCGCGAGCACACGCCAGGGCGTAGCTCATGGCTCCGCCGTAGCTGAAGCCGACGGAGAACAACTGCGTGGTGTCGACGCACAAGTCGTTCTCGATGAGCCGGATCATGTCGTCGGTGAAGGTGACGTCCTCGCCGTTGCTGTTGCCCCAACCGTTGTTGAGGCCTTGCGGCGCAACGAAGATCGTCGTGTGGTTGGTGTCCTGCGACAGCATGCCGTAATAGGCCCACGCGTACCCGTCGGTTCCGCCGCCGGCCACCTGATCCATCGTGCCGCCGAGCCAGTGGAAGCCGAAGGCCAGGCGGTGCGGGGAGGTGTTGTCGTAGCCGTCGGGGATCTTGAGGATGAAGCTGCGGTTCTTGCCACCGCTGGAAATGGTGCGGGTGCCGCTCGTCAGCGTGGGCGTCTTGCCACAGCCGCTACTGGCGGCGGCGAGCGACGCGTCGGCCGCCAGTGCCGTGTGAGTGATCGTGGCGGCGAAGGCCGTGGCGGCCACTGCGGCGACGAGCGCTATCAGCGCGGCGAGCCACCGGGCGCGGGGCCGCCGCTCTTGGGCGGAGTCGGTCATGGTCGGATTCCTTTCGTGGCGTCCGTGGAGACGGTTGTGCCGAAGCCGGGGGCCCGGAGCCCGGCCGATTTCACCCCGTTGTCCGGGGCGCTATGAGGAGTCGCTGACCGTCCTGTCACGACGGTCAGCGACTCGGGGGATCAGCTACGCAGGGTCCATTGCTGGTTGGTGCCGCCGGTGCAGGCCCAGAGCTGGATCTTGGTGCCGTTGGCCGTAGCGGTTCCGGCCGCGTCCAGGCACAACCCGGACTGCACTCCGGTGATCGTGCCGTTGGCGTTCAGATTCCACTGCTGGTTCGGCTGTCCGTTGCAGTCCCAGATGATCGCCGCAGTGCCATTGGACGTGCCCTGACCAGACGCATCCAGACACTTGTTGCCGTACACCATCAACTGTCGGCTCGACGAGTACGACCACCGCTGGTTCGAACCACCGTTGCAGTCCCAGAGCTGAATCTGCGTACCGTTGGTCGTGCTCGCACTGGGCACGTCGACGCAGCGGCTGGACTGCGTGCCGACGAGGGTTCCCTGCCGGCTGCCGTCACTGCCCGGCGGCGGTGGCGTCACCAGCGCCGGGGCGGCGGACACGACCATGGCGCGGTCGAGTGCGACCGCTCCGTCGCCGACGACGCGTACCCGGAGGGTGTGCGTACCCGGCGTGAGAGTGCCGCTGGTGTAGAGCGCCACGTTGGTCCGGCGCGCCGAAGCCCGGAAGCCGATCGTCTGCTCCGGTCCACCGTCGACGGAGACGGCTGCTGAGCCGTGCGTAGGATCTTGGATGCCGTACAGGACGACCCGGTTGCCGGTGAAGCTCAGCGTCGCCGTGTCGCCTGCGGTCGAGCTCCAGGTGTTGTCCTTGCTGAACGCCTGGTTGTCGGTGCCCGCCTGCCAGGTTCCGGCGTACGCGAAGCGTTGCCGGTCGTTGACGTCGGTCGGGAAGCCGAACGTGTAGGCGCTCCCGCCCGGGACCACCGCGTCGGTGAACGCGTTGACGTTCACATTCGCGTTCGCCGAGGTCAGGCCGGGCGACGAGGCGGTGAGCGTGAGCGCGCCGGTCTGCCCCAGGGTGCTCTTGAGGTAGACCGCTCCGGTGCCGGCCTCCAAGGTCAACGGGCTCTCGCCCACGACCGCACCGGGACCGGTGAGCGCGAACGTGACCGGGGAACTGTTCGTCGGGACGACCTGGTTGTTGCTGTCCAGGGCCCGGACGACCACCCGGGTCATGTCTGAGCCGTCGGCCTTGATCGCCGAGTCGTCGGCCACCAGCGCCAGGTGGGTCGCCGCGCCCGGGGTGTACCGCGTGTCGGTCGCCGCGATCTGGCCGCCGATCCAGCAGTCTGCCCGCAGTTGCCCGGCAGCCACTGTCAGGCCGGTGAACTGGAACAGCGGATGCGGCAGGCTTGTGTAAGCGTTCGGGTTGATCCGCCCGCGAGACACTCCGTTGGCGAACAGCTCCACCTGCTGGCAGTTGCCCGCCACCTGGATGGTGCTGCTGGAGACGCCCGGCTGCCAGTAGCTGAGGATCGAGACGTACGCCCCGTACAGCGCCGGATCGCGCTGGGAGGCGAAGGCCGCAGCGTCGAGCTTCGGAATCCGGAAGATGTCCGAGACGCCGTGGTAGCACGTGTAGTCGACGCAGGACGGTGGCGTGGCGAACGTGGTGTTGTAGTCGAACGCCGCCCAGCCCATCGCGCCCGAGATGTTCGACTTGCTGGCGGCGGTGTTCTGCACGTTCAGGTGTACGCGCATGGTCCCCAACAGCGCCGACTCCGAATCCCAGGACCGGACGGGGGCAGTGTGGCCGACCGATTCGGTGATCAGCCAGGGCAGGACCGTCGGATCGCTGGCGGTGCCGGAGAAGTCGTTGTAGGTGTAGACGTCTTCGAGGAACTCGCTGCCCTTGAAGTTGCGTACGCCGCCGGTCGGCCGTGACGGGTCGAGCTGGTGGGCCAGATCGTTCGTACGCGTGTAGAACCCGTGGTTGTCGCCGGATTCGTTGATGCGTACGCCCCACAGCACGATGGACGCGTGGTGACGATCGCGGGTGATCATCTCGCGTACGTTCTCCACCGCGAGGTCTTGCCAGGCGGTGTTGCCGATGTACTGCCAGCCCGGGATCTCCTCCATGACGAGCAGACCGATCTCGTCCGCCCGGTCGAGGAACTCCGGATCCTGCGGATAATGCGACGTACGCACGATGTTGACGCCGAGCTCGTTCTTCAGGATGTCGGCGTCTTTGACCTGCAGCCGGTTAGGAGCGGCCCGGCCGATGTAGGGGTAGGACTCGTGCCGATCGAGGCCACGCAGCTTCAGCGGCTGCCCGTTGAGGTAGAACTTGCCGTCGCTGCGACTGAACTGGATGGTGCGGATGCCCAGCCGGGTCTTGTGCTCGTCGACGTACGCCGTCCCGTCGCGTACCTGCGTGTAGATCGTGTACAGGTACGGGTGATCCGGATGCCAGGTGTTCGGGTTGCTGATGCTGCTGGTGTTGTAGGAGAACTCCGCGGCCGACTGCCCGGCGATGGTCTGAGTGCCGGTGCCGGTCGCGACGACGTTGTTGGCGGCGTCGACGACCTGCGTCACCACGGTGACCGACTTGGCGGCCGAGCTGTCATTGCGTACGCGAGTCCGCGCGTTGACGGTGTTGAGGGTCGGCGTTGTGGCGAAGACCCAGTCGACGTGCACCGGATCGGTGATGATCATGTTGACGTCGCGGACGATCCCGCCCCAGACGTAGTAATCGATGGAACCACCCTCGGGTGGGATGTCGTTACGCGTCATGGAATCGACCTTCACGGCGATGACGTTGTCCGCGCCGCCGACGGTGACGTACTGCGTGATGTCGTAGGTGAACGAGGTGTACGCGCCTTTGTGCTGGCCGATGAGGGTGCCGTTGACGTAGACCTCGGCGACCTTGGCGACGCCCTGGAACTCGACGGCGATCCGGCGGCCCGCGTACTGACTGGGCAGGGTGAAGTGTCGGCGGTACCAGGAGGCCGGCACTTCGAAGTCGCCCTTGGGGAAACCTTTGTGGGGGTGAGTCCGGAAGTAAGGCAGGCTGACCGGGACGAAGACGCTCTCGTCGAGGTTCGTCGCCTGTCCGGCTCCGTTGGGCACGTCGCCGGCGAACAGCCATTGAGTGTTGAAGTTGAGCACGGAACGGTTCGAGTTCTGGGCTACGTAGGGCGCGGCGGCGGCCGGTCGCGGCAATGCGGCCAAACCCACCACGGCGACGCACAGCGCTGTCAGCGCAGCGGCGAGCCTTCGCATGGTGACTCCCGATGAGGTGATCGGACGGGCAGGTTTGCTCAGCTGCGCAGGGTCCACTTCTGGTTGGTGCCGCCGGTGCAGGACCACAGCTGGATCTTCGTGCCGTTCGCGGTCGCGGTTCCGGCCGCGTCCAGGCAGAGCCCGGACTGCACGCCGGTGATCGTGCCGTTGGCGTTGACGTTCCACTGCTGGTTCGGCTGACCGTTGCAATCCCAGATGATCGCTGCGGTGCCGTTCGAGGTCCCTTGACCGCTGGCGTCCAGACACTTGTTGCCGTACACCGTCAATTGGCGGCTCGACGTGTACGTCCAGCGCTGGTTGGTGTTCCCGTGGCAGTCCCACAGCTGCACCTGCGTGCCGTTGGTGGTGCTGGAACTCGGCACGTCGACGCACCGGGAAGACGCAGTGCCGACGATCGTCACGTTCTGCTGGCTGTTGCCGCCGTCGGGCTGGACACCGGCCGACGCCATGACCGACTGGGCGCCGGCGGGCCAGGCGCCGTTGCTGACCTGGACGTTGCCGGAGACGGTGTTGCTGTGCCCGGGGTCGGTCAAGTTGGTGCTACCGCCGTCGTACCAGTTGTTGGTCAGCGTGACCGTGCCGGTGTTGCTGTTGCAGCAGTAGTTCATGGTCGCCCAGTGGTAGCCGACGTTGGTGGAGAAGACGTTGGAGGTGGCCGTGAAGTAGCGCGAGCCCTCGTCGAAGTACACCCCGAAGTAGCCGTGCAGACGCAGGCAATAGTTGTCGCGGATCACGCCGTTCGGATTCGCCGACAACGTGTAGATGCAACCGCCGTCGTTCATCGACTGCATGATGTCGTGAATGTAGTTTCCGGTCACCTGGTAGTTCGACGCTGTGGTGGCCGTGGTGTAGCGGGGCTGGTAGTTGTACAGGCCGCGGTTGGCGTAGTCGTTGCTGCCGCCCGCGTCGTTGGCGCCCCACCCGTAGCCGACGGTCAGCCCGGAGTAGGGCATGTTGTAGATCTCGTTGTGCGTGATGGTGGCGTTGGTGACGTAGGTGGGCAGGAACGAGGAGATCCCGCGGTAGTCCAGCCCCATGTCGTGGACGACGTTGTTGCTGAAGGTGAGGTCACGATTGGTCATGCGCGAGTCGCTGGGGTGATGCGCGTTGGCCTGGACACCGCCTGCGACGACGCCACCAGCCGCGCCACCGGCGAACGTCGACCGGGTGACCGTGATCGAAGCCGCTCCGAGACCGACACCACTGGCATGGGCATTCGGGTCGTTGCCGATGCCGAGGGCGGTCTGCCCCAGGTTGACGAACTGGTCCTGGCTGAAGGTGACGTTGTTCGCCGCGGACACCTGCACGGCTGCCGGCATCTGCCGCCAGGCCGGCCGGGTGGCCTCGAACTGCGTACAACCCGAGGTGCAGGATCCGAAGCCCGGCCAAGACCAGTTCCCGGCGATGTAGGAGCCGGTCTGCTGGTCGGCGTACCCCTGGTTGCTACTGGCCCCCAGCCAGCTCGTGCCGGTGAAGGTGATGCCCGAGAAGGCGAGGTGATGGGCCGGAGCGTCATACGTGCCGGCCACCTGGACCAGCGAATCGAGCCCGGGCAGCTCGACGCTCGCGCTGCTCATGCTCTCGCCGGATCGCGGGATGTAGTAGAGCGTGCCGGAGCCGGTGTCGAGGTACCACTCACCGGCCGCGTCCAGGAACTCGTACGCGTTCTCGATGTACAGCGGGCCGGCCCGGAATGGGCTCCAGAAGGTGTCATAGCCGAAGTTGTTGTTGTTCCACGCCGGTTGCTGCATGGTGATGAAGTTCCCGGCGATGTTCTGCACGGGCACGTACCGGTCGGTGAACGATCCGATGCTCTCCAGTTCGACCCGGGTCTTGTTGGCCAGGCTGTTCAAGTAGGTCAGCGCGCCGTTGCTGAAGGACAGGCCGCTGCCGTTAGCCGTGAAGTCCGAGCGGTTGAGCGTCGTACGCGCCCGGACCGCAGCTGACCCGTTCACGTAGAGGTGGCGGCTGTCGATCCCGGTGCCGACGTTGGCGCGCCAGATGTTGCGGCCGGAGTCGGCCAGCGTCCATCCGGTGACGGAACGAGCGCCGGTGATCACCGGTCGAGCGGAGGCGGCTGCCTGCCATCGCACGGTGTGGCCGTTGGTTCCCGAGTCGGCGGCGGTGAACCGCAGCGGCGCCGACAGCCGATAGGTGCCGTCGGCCAGCTGGACCACGATGTCGTCGGTCATGGCGCCGCTGATCGAGCGGACCGCCGTCTGGGCGGCGGTCAGCGAGCACGGTTGTGTTGCGGAACAAGCGGTTCCCGTGCCGGTCGGTGCGGCATAGAGGGTCGTGACGGCGGCGGATGCCGGGCTTGCGCCGGCGACTGCGGCGATGACTCCGGCCGCGGCGGCCACCGAGAGGGCGAGGATTCTGCCTATGGAGCGTACGGGATGGGACATGGGAGCTCCTCGATCGCATGGGCGTGCGTCCAGCGACGCGCCCGAGGAGCCGGGCAGAACCCCGGGCACGTCGATGCCCGAAAACATAAGTCGTATGACGTATGCTGTCAATCGGAGGACATAAAAAGGTAAGTTTGTAGATGTCGATGCGGCCGGAGCCGCCGGTGTGACGCCCCCACGTCCGGAAGATCGGGCACTACAGTCCAGCCATGGCTGAATCGTGGATCGCGCACACACCAGGCGGTGCCGTCGTCGTACGCCGGGTGGACGGGGAGCTCGTCGTCGACCTTCCTCGCGACGAGGTCTTCCGGGCTCCGTTGACGCCGATCGAGCCGCCGCCCACCGACTTCCGGCGCCACGTCGGCTGGTATGCCGTCGGCGACCGCACGGTCCTGGTCACGCAGTATCCGGAGCCGTTCTTCGGCGAGCCCATGCTGATGTGCTGCGACGGCGACGCCGTCACCCGGCTCTACCCGGTTGCGGACGGAACGCTGATGGGCGAGGACGGCAGCGTCCTGGACCTTTCGAAGGTTGTCCGATCGAGCGCCTACGTCGAGCACGACTTCGGCACTGGCACTCTGATCCTGCCCACCGGGCCCGGTCCGCACGCCGTCGCTATCCAGGTGCACGGTGCGGCCATCGTCAGCCGTGACTTCAACCGCCTGTTCGCCCAGCCGTTCCTCGACGCCGGGATCGGCGTCTACGTCTACGACAAGGCTCCCGAGGGCACGATCTTCAGCTGGGCCGACGGCGTCGAGGCTGCCATCGATCAACTCGCCGCATCGCCCCTGGTGGACGCGGCCCGAGTCGGCCTTGCGGGGTTCAGCAACGGCATGTGGTCGGTGCCGATCGTCGCCGCGCGGCGGGAGGTCGCGTTCATCGCCGGGATCGGCGCACCGGGCGTCTCCATGGCGGGTTCGGAAACGCACCGACGCATCAAACTGCTGCGAGATGCGGGCGTCAGCGCAGAGTCCGCGGAGGTGGTCGGCACCGCTTGGCGCCTCGTCTTCGCGATCGCCGGCGCTGGATCCGCCACGCCCGAGCAGACCGCGCAGCTGTCCGCGGCGCTGGCTGCCGTGACCCGGCTGCCCGACCTCGACCGCTACGTCGCGCCGGAGTACGTGCGTAACAACCCGATGCTCTCTCCGCTGCCGCCGTCGTATGACGCCGGTGAACTCATCGGATTCCTCACTGGACCCGGCGATCCGGAACTCAATCATGACCCCGCCGCCGACTACGCGCAGCTGCGCTGCCCGATCTATCTCCAGTACGGCGAGTTCGACACCTCCGTGCCCGTGGCTGATTCCGTCGCGAGGATCAGCGCCGCCAATCTGGCTGTCGCGGTCTCGGTCTACCCAGGTCTCGAGCACATGCTCAACCGGCTGCCCGCCACGCTGCCCGCCGCGCTTGCGGGCACTTCCATCGGCGGTTTCCACGGCTTCCGGTTCGGCGAAGGCGTACGCGCCGACCTCACGGCGTGGCTCAAGAAGAACGTCAGCTGACCCCGGCCTCCCGCGCGTGGCCTGGCCGGTGACCGTGAAGCTCCGGTGAAGCTGATCTGAAGCAGCCGATCTCCATGCTTCGGCAATGAGGAGACTGAATCGGAGGCTGCGCCGCTTGGCGGCCGCGGTCTGCACCTTTCTGTCGGCGTCGACGACTTCGGTCGTGGTGATCGCCGGCGCAGCGGGGCCGGCCGCGGCCGGCGTTCCCGCCGGGGGGATGACGGCCGCTCAGGTGAGCTCCATGTTCACCGAATACGGGAACGCGGGCGGGCATTGGACCGGCGGGGACAGCACGGTGTCGGTGCTGTTGCCCGACGGTCGCGTGGTGTGGCTGTTCTCGGACACGTTCCTCGGCACGGTGAACGCCGACAGCACCCGGCCGGACAACGCGCCGATGGTGAACAACAGCATGGTGATTCAGGACGGCACCACGCTGACCGAGACACTGCACGGTGGGTCGGCCGCCTTTCCGGAGGCGCTGGTGAAACCCGCGTCGGAAGGCGAGTTCGCCTGGGTCGCCGACGCGGTCGTGGAGTCCGGTGCGTTGAAGGTGCTGTACAACCGCTTCCGCCGGTTCGGCGCCGGCAGCCTCGATGTCGAGCTGATGGGCACGTCGCTGGCCACCTTCGCGCTGCCCGGCCTCACCCAGACCGCGCTGATCGATCTGCCGGTGGGCCGGTCGATCCAGTGGGGTTCGGCGCTGCTCGGCGACGGCTCGTACACCTACATCTACGGCACGTCTTCCGGGCTGGCCGGAATGAAGTTCGCGCACATCGCCCGTGCTCCGGTCGGCAGCTTGGGCGCAGCCTGGCAGTACTGGACGGGGACTGGGTGGTCCGGGTCCGAAGCCGAGGCCAAACGTGTGATGAGCGGCGTCGGCAACTCCTTCGCGGTGCAGAAGGTCGGCAGCCAGTACGTGCTGGTGACGCAGGAGACCAACGCGGTGTTCGACCCGCAGTTCGTGGCATACACGGCGACCTCGCCGACCGGCTCGTTCGCTGGGCCGGTACAGCTGCTGACCGCGCCGGAACAGCAGGCCGGTACGCAGAAGATCGTGTACACCGCACGGCTGCATCCCGACCTGGCCCGTTCGGGAAAGCTGCTGATGTCGTACGACGTCAACAGTCTCGACAGCGCCGACAATTACGCGGACGCCCGCCTCTACCGGCCGCGGTTCGTCGAACTGGATTGGCCCCGGCCCCAGCCGGATCCCTCCGCATTGCCGGCGGCACCCCTTGGGCTGACCGCCACCTCCGACGCCGCTGGCGTCGTCCACCTCACGTGGCCCGCGGTAAACGGGGCCACCAAGTATTTCGTCCACCGGCGCGACGTGACCAACGGTCAGACGCACGCGGCTCGCCAGCCGCAGCCGGTGACGCAGCCGTCGGCTGACGTCACTGGGCTGATCAGCGGCCACCGATACGAATTCACGGTCACCGCCGCGAACTCGGTCGGTGAGGGACCGTTCTCGGTCACAGTCGCGGTCGTGCCACAAGCGCAACGCGACGCCACTGCGATCCGGCTGGCGAACCTGCCCGAATCGCTGCCGGGCCGCTACATCGTCGGGCTCAAGACCAGCGCCGCAGCACGCGGGCGTGGGGTGGAGGCCGTGGCTCGTGAGCTGGTGGCGCAGACCGGGGGCACGGTGAGCGATTTCTTCCCCGACCGGTCCCTGGTGTTCAGCGCGACCTTGACCGAGCGGCAGGCGATCGACCTCGCCGGGTATCCGGACGTCGAGGACGTCGAACAGGACCGCGAGATCGAACTGGCCGCCAGCGCGGGAGGCGAACAGCAGGGCGCGCCGTGGGGTCTGGATCACATCGATCAACGGACGCTGCCGCTGGACGGCCGATACCGCTATCCGAACGTCGCCACCGGGGTGCACGCGTACGTGCTCGACACGGGGATCAGGTCGACGCAGGCCGACTTCGGCGGACGCATCGGCAATGGCATCAACACGACAGGGATTCCCTCCACGACGGACACCGAGGACTGCTCGGGCCACGGTACGCACGTCGCGGGGATCATCGGCGGTACGCAGTGGGGCGTCGCGAAAGACGTTCAGCTGCATCCGGTGCGGGTGTTCTACTGCTATGTCGACCCGTTGGACGGCAAGTTCAAGGTAAAGTCCACCGCGTCCTCAGTCGAACGCGGCGGGCGGTGGGTCATCGCCTCCGTTCAGCGGCCGGCAGTGATCAACATGAGCCTCGGGGCGTTCGCCGGTTCGGGCCGCACCAGCATGGATCGGGCGGTACGCGACGCCACCGCCAGCGGCATTCCGGTCGTCGTCGCGGCCGGCAACCGCCGCCCCGGGCAGCAGGCAGCCGACGACGCATGCGACGTGGCACCCGCGCACGCCGACAAGGTCAATCAGTCGGACGAGGTCATCACCGTCGGCAACATGAACAAACTCCAGTCGCGTGACCCCTCGAGCAACTACGGGGCCTGCATCGACATCTGGGCGCCGGGGACCGACATTCCATCGGCGGACTACGCCACGGACGCGCTCTTCCCGCCGAAGGTGCTCACCGGCACGTCGATGGCGGCACCGCATGTGGCCGGCGTCGTCGCGCTCATCCTCGACGCTCACCCGGCGTACACGATCGCCGAGATTCAGGAAGCCTTGCGGCTGGCGGCGACGCGGGACCGGCTGACGGATCTCGGTGGCGCCCCCAACCTGTCGGTGTTCGTCGAGCAGCGCCCCGCGAATGCGCCCACCGCGCTGGCGGCCACTTCGCTCGACGACGGCACGATCAAGCTGGCCTGGACGGCAGTGCCCGAGCCGGACGTCCGGTATCTGATCTCGCAACGTGATGTGAGCGAGGGCGAGACCACCTTCACCCGGCGCAGCGAGAAGATCTCCGGCACCACCGCCATCGCCAAAGACCTGCAGGAAGGACACACGTACGAGTTCACCGTGGCGGCGTTCACCAGCACCGGCATCGGCCCGGACTCGACGCCGGCCGGCGCGGCCGCCCGGACCCAGCCGCCCGCCCCGCCGACCGGCCTGACCGCCACCGCGAACCCGGACGGAACCATCAAGCTCGACTGGCATCCCCCCGCGCCCGACGTCTGGTACCAGGTCTACCAGCGTGACGTCACCGCAGGCGAGAGCGCCTTCCCCCAGTTGCCGGCTCCGGTCGTGCAGTGCTGCACGATGACGGCCCAGTACCTGATGCACGGGCATGAGTACGAGTTCCAGGTGTCGGCCACCAACCGCGGCGGCGAGAGCCCACCGTCGAACACCGCGCGGGCCGTCTCAACGTATCCGGTCCCGCAGCCACCCACGGGACTCACCGCGGCCGCAGGCGACGGCATGGTGACCCTGACGTGGACGGCCAGCCCGACTCCGTACGTCTGGTATCGGGTGTATCGGCGCAACGTGACCGCAGGCGAGACTGCGGCCAGCCCGCTGCCCTGGCCGGTAGCCGATTGCTGCACCGTGTCGATCGGATATCTCGACAACGGTGACGAGTACGAGTTCACCCTCACCACGACCGGCCAGGGTGGCGAGTCGGCGCCGGCCAACCTCGTGCGCGCAACTCCGCAGAAGCCGTTGCCGGGCAAGGTGACCGGGCTGACCGCGACGCCGAAGCCGGACGGCACGATCGTCCTCACCTGGAACGAGCCGGCCAACGGACCCCACTGGTACGACGTCTATCAGCGGGACGTGACGGCGGGCGAGACATCGTTCACGAAGATCGGGCTGCCGGTGACGACATGTTGCACCTTCACGGTCAGCTACCTGACCCATAACAGCCGGTACGAGTTCAAGGTGGGCGCCACCAACGGCCGACCCGGTCCGCTGTCCGACCCGGTCCAGGCGGTCTCCGCGTACGCCCCGCCGGCCGCGCCCCGCAACCTCACCGGCCAGGCCGCCGGGGACGGCTACGTCGACCTGGACTGGGATCCGCCCGCCGAGGGAAACTTCTACTACTGGGCCTATTACCGCGACGTGACGGCCGGGCAGGCCGGATTCATCAAACTCGGTCTGCCGACCGAGAAGACGTCGGTGTCGATCGGCCCACTCGTCCACGACCACGAATACGAGTTCAAAGTCACCGCGTCCAATCAGGGCGGTGAAGGACCGGCTTCGGCCATCATCCAGGTGAGGTCGATCGGTGGGCTGCCGCTGGCTCCGAGCGGGCTGACCGCCCAGGCCGGTGACGGCAAGGTCACACTGCGCTGGGCCGCAAGTCCCACCCCCAGCGTCTGGTACCTCATCGAGTACCGCCCGGTCGGCGGTGCGTGGCGGCGGATCAGCGTGCCCAACACGACCTGCTGCACCAGTACGGTGTCGCTGCTCGACAACGGCACGACGTATGAGTTCCGCATACGGGCCACCAACGCCTCGGGCAACAGTTCGGCGTCGAACGTGGCGACGGCGCGGCCGATGCCGCCGTTGCCGCAGCCGCCGAGCGGTCTGACCGCGCAGGCGGGGGACGGGCGGGTGACGTTGCGGTGGACGGCCAGCCCGACGCCGAACGTGTACTACTGGATCGAGTACCGGGCCAACGGCGGCGCGTGGCGGCGGATCAGTATTCCCGTCACCACCTGCTGCACCAACACCGTGTCGTTGCTGACCAATGGAGTCACTTACGACTTCCGGTTGCGGGCGACCAACATCACCGGCGATTCGACGCCCTCGAACGTGGCGACGGCGCGGCCGATGCCGCCGTTGCCGCAGCCGCCGAGCGGTCTGACCGCGCAGGCGGGGGACGGGCGGGTGACGATGCGGTGGACGGCCAGCCCGACGCCGAACGTGTACTACTGGATCGAGTACCGGGCCAACGGCGGCGCGTGGCAGCGGATCAGCATTCCCGTCACCACCTGCTGCACCAACACCGTGTCGTTGCTGACCAACGGAGTCACCTACGACTTCCGGTTGCGGGCGACCAACCTGTCCGGGGACTCCGCCCCTTCGAATGTCGCCACGGCACGTCCGCTGCCGCCGACCCCCGCGCCACCGTCCAACCTCGTGGCGGCTGCGAGGTACAACTCGGTCAGCCTGAGCTGGAAACGCAGCCCATCAGCGAATGTCATGTACTACGTTTACTACCGCAATGTGGACCGCAACGGACCATGGCTCAGGACGATGTACCCGACGCCGTCGACGTGGATCACGCTGAACTACCTCAACATTCACACGACCTACGACTTCCGGGTCACCGCGGCCAACTCCTGGTTCGAGAGCGCCCCGTCCAACACCGCACGGGCCACGACCCACACCGGCGGTTGCACGACGATCGCAAGCACTCCGAGTTTCCGGGAACTGAGCGGGGAGACTTACCTGATCTCCGCCACCAACACCGCGAGTTGCCGCGGAGTGGTGTTCAACGTCCAGGTGATCGTGCGGATCCTGGGAATGCTCGACATCGACTTCATCGAGTGGACCTGGTGGGAGATGAACATCGAGAACTGGGGAACCGTCGGGGACTACCGGGCCGGCACGAGCACCGCGCAGCTGAAGTTGCTCTACGACCAATGCAGGGCTTTCCTCACCCACGCCACCACGAGGTGGACGGACGGGTATGGGAACTGGATCGAGACATCCGCGTACTCACCAGAGGTGAGAAAGGTGCTGTGTCAGTGATCTCCGGTCATACGATGGCTCCCATCCGGGCGAGCAGCCCGGGTGGGAGCCGCCCCGCGCCGTTTTGGGCGACGCCGGCCCGATTCGGCTAGCGCTGGAGGCGTACCGGATCGCCGGATGCGGCTCTGCGGACCAGCCACGCCTCGGTGATGTGCCGGAAGACCGCGTCGGAGGCGCCCGCCGGATCGTGTGCGGCGATGCGTTCGTAGATGCGCCGATGTCCCTGGTTCGACGCCACGCACAGCTCGCGTGCGGTCCGGCCGGTGTACCGGGCGGTGTTGATGACCTGGCTCTCCAGCGACCGCACGACGGCACGGGCGATGCGGTTGCCGGAGGTCTGCATGACCACGTCGTGGAAGGCGCGATCGTAGTCGGCGTACTTCACGGGGTCGCTGACGAGCTCGTCCATCTGATCCACGAGTACGCGCAGCCGCTCGACCACGTCCGCGTCGGCCAGCTTGGCCGCCATGTGGGCCATGTCCGACTCCAGCAGGCGCCGGGTGACGACGACATCGTCGAGGATGGCCAGCGTGTCGTCGACGGCGATGGTCGCCGCCAGGACCAGTTCGTCGAGCATGTTCCAGCCGGTCTGCGGGGTGATGACGGTGCCCGCACCTTGGCGAACCTGAACCAGCCCCTTCTCCTGCAGCATCTTCACCGCTTCGCGGACGACGGTGCGGCTCACTCCGAACGTTTCGCACAGGGCGGGCTCGGGTGGCAGGGGAGAGCCGGACGGGTGCCGGCCCTGGACGATGCGCTCGACGAGTTCGGCGGCCAGCGCATGGGCGAGGTTGGCGGGCCGTTGCACCCAGGCCGGCGGCTGTGGCGTACTGGCTGTCGGTCGCGCTGCCCTCATGATGTCCCTCCGGTCCGGCGCTTCGAGCCGTGCCCAAAGTCGTCGGTAGTCTACCCGCCCACGGTGTTGACATCATACATCATACGACTTACGTTTGGACATCCGTCCATCCGGCCGGGACGCACGGCCTTTTCGAGAGTGAGAGCCATGAGTCAGCGAGCAGTGTGGCCCGCGCTGCTGACAGCCCTGTTGGTCGTAGCAGGCTGTGGCAGCGCGTCGGGAACGGGTTCCTCCTCCGGCCAGCCGAGCGGCAAGCTCGTGGTCTGGGACTGGAAGTCCGGCGACAAGGCAGCCAGTGGTTATGTGCAACAAGCGAAGGCGGACTTCGCCAAGAAGCATCCCGGCGTCACCGTGGAGTTCGTCGCGCAGCCGTTCGACCAGTACTACACCTTGCTCGGCGCGGCAGTCCAAGCCGGCAAGGGGCCTGACGTCGTCCTGTTCAACGGCGGTGGGCAGATCCGCGATCGCGCGGCTTCGCTGTCGCCGCTCGACCAGTACGTCGCGCAAGACAAGACGCGGCTGGCGGGCTGGGACGCCTTCAGCAAGGAAGGCAAGATCTACGCGGCACCGGTGACCCTGCAGGGACACCCGATCTACTACAACAAAGCGTTGTACGCCAAGGCCGGACTCGACCCGGAACACCCGGCCGCTACGTGGGCCGATTTCGTGGCCGGATGCGGGGCCATCAAGAAGGCGACCGGCGCGAGTTGTCTCAGCCTGGGCAACAAGGAAGGCTACGGAATCCAGTTCTTCATGTCGGGGCTGGGCTCGGGCATCCTGACGCCGGGGGAGTACGACGACTGGATCGCCGGTAAGCGGGACTGGCAGTCCCCGAACGTCAAGCGGATCTTCCAGCTGTGGAAGGAGGCCAACGACGCCGGCCTGAACAACAAGGGTCCCAACTCGACGGCGATGTTCAACGACTCCTTCTCCCTGTTCGAGTCGGGCAAGGCCGCCACGGTCATCGGCCTGATGTCCGACATCGGGCACTGGAAGGACTTCGGCGAGTTCCTCAAGCCGGAGAATGTCGGGGCAACCCTCGCGCCGGTCGTGACTCAGGGCGCGGTGCCCAGCCTCGCGTACGACGGCGGCATCGGCTACGGGATCATGAAGTGGACGAAGGACCCGGCCCTCGCCGCCGACCTCGTACGCTCGTTGACCTCGACGGATGCGCTGAAGGCCTTCTACACCGGAGCCGGGGCCATCGTGTCGGACACCACCATCGACGCCTCGGGCAGCGGACCCGCCGCGGCCAAGATCGTGGCGGCCATCAAGACCGGCAAGCCCGCGCTGCACGTGGCGCTCTCGGCCAAGACGCTGGATCTCATGGGGCGGTTGTCCCAGCAGCTCCTCGCCGGCTCGGTCACGGTCGACGCGGCGATGAGCCAGCTCGCGGCGTCCGACAAATCGAGCTGAGGCCGATCGATGACAGGCGCACGGCTGCTGGTCCGTTCGGAGAGCGGGCGGACCAGCAGCTCCACCTCCATCAACCGTGCGCGACGCGTACGCCCGGAGCGGCTGGCCGCCTATGTGCTGGTCGCTCCGTCCGTCCTCGTGATCGTCGGTCTCCGGCTCTGGCCGCTGTTGCTCGGTGTGAACTTCTCGTTCACCGGTGACGGCGATCGCGACGGCCTGGCGGTCGGTCTGGACAACTACGCCGAACTGCTGCGAGATCCCGTGTTCCGGATCGCCTTGCGCAACGTCGGGTTGCTGGTGTTGCTGCTGCCGGTGGCGGTCGCGATCCCCGGTCTGCTCGCCACCTTCCTCTATCTGCGGGTACCTGGGGCACGGTTGTACCGGGCGGTCTACTTCTTCCCGGCGGTGTTGTCGCCGGTGATCGTGGGCTCCATCTTCACCTTGCTTCTGGCGTACGACGGGCCGGTGAACGCGGCGCTGAAGACCGTGGGGCTGGAACCGGTGGACTGGCTCGGCGATCCGGGCGTCGCGATGTTCACCGTTGCGGCCGTGCACATCTGGGCCACCTTCGGCATGGCATTGGTGGTGTTCCTGGCCGGGTTCGCCACTCTCGACTCCACGCTGATCGACGCCGCGCGAACGGACGGCGCAGCACTACGCCAGGTGATCTGGCACGTCATCGTTCCCGGGCTGTCGCGCACCATCCAGTTCGTCTTCGTCACCACCATGATCGGGATGCTGACCTCGATGTTCGGCCTGCTCTACGTGATGACCAGCGGCGGACCGGGCGGCGCCACGTATCTGCCCGAGTACTACATCTGGATCCAGCAGGGCCAGATGAACCGGCCCGCCCTCGCTTCGGCCGCCTCGACGGTGCTGTTCCTGGTGATGCTCGTCGTCGGCCTGGCGCAGATCGCCCTGCTTCGCAAAGCCACGAGGGAGGACTGATGCGGACGGCTCGAACCACCCGCTGGCTGGCGACTGTGCCCATGGCGGCCCTCGCCGTCGCAACCGTGTATCCGCTCGTGTTCACGACCAACGTCGCGCTCAAGACCCGGCACGACTACATCCTCGACAGGTTCGCGCCGACCCCGGCCGCGCACTGGGACAACTTCGCGGAGGCCTGGGCGAACGCCGGAGTCTCGCAGTACTTCGTCAACTCGCTCATCGCGGTGACTTGTGCTGTCGTGCTCCTGCTCCTGCTCGGATCGATGGCCGGGTTCGCCTTGAGCCACCTGCCGTTCCGTGGCTCGCGGGCGTTGTTCCTCGCCTGTCTGGCCGCGCTGTTCATCCCGTTCCAGGTCATCATGGTGCCGCTCGCTCGCACCATGACCGGCATGGGGCTGATCGACACCTATCCGGGGCTCATCCTCGCCTATGTCGCGCAGTTCCTCCCGTTCACGATCTACTTGATGACCAGCTAT
This sequence comes from Hamadaea sp., assembly GCF_013362815.1. Classification (GTDB taxonomy): domain Bacteria; phylum Actinomycetota; class Actinomycetes; order Mycobacteriales; family Micromonosporaceae; genus Hamadaea. The sequence continues at coordinate 317,753 of NZ_JABFVK010000013.1, forward strand.
TACAGTGGGATTCCCGCCGACATCGTCGACGCCGCCCGCATCGACGGCAGCAGCGTCTACGGGGTCTACCGGCGCATCATGCTTCCGCTCGGCGCTCCGGCCTTGCTGTCGGTGGGCGTACTCGACGCGTTGTTCTGCTGGAACGACGTGCTCATCGCCTTGCTGCTGATGCCGTCGGCGCAGCATCGCACGCTCATGGTCGGCATCACCTCGCTCCGCGGGCAGTACTCCGACGACATCCCCACATTCGCCGCGGGCGTGCTCATCGCGGCTGTTCCGATCCTGGTCGTCTATCTGGTGTTCCAGCGCCAGATCGCCGACGCCGTCACCGCCGGTGCCACGAAGGGCTGACATGCGCATCACCGGATACCGCACCATGTTCACCGTTCAGGATTGGGGCAGAGTCGTCGGGGACGTCAACGGCGTGTTCGACAAGGGAACCACGACCGTGCCGATCGTCGTCATCGACACCGATGAGGGAATCTCAGGCGTGGGCCTCGGCCCGCACACCGACATCGAGGCGGTCTTCAGCGCCATCGACGGTGAAGACCCCAGGGCGGTCACGTCGCTCTACGACCGCATGCTGCGGCGAACCTTCAAAGCCGGTCACGCCGGGGCGGTGTTCGGCACCATCGGCGCCGTCGACACCGCACTGTGGGACATCAAGGCGAAGGCGGCCGGCCAGCCGTTGTGGCGGCTGCTCGGCGGTCGGGACCGGCGGGTTCCGGCGTACGCGTCCGGGCTCGACTTCGGGCTGACCGACGACGAGCTGCTGACTGCGTACCAGTTGTATGCCGAACGTGGCTTGCGTGCCGCGAAGCTGAAGGGTGGCGCGGACGTCGACCGCGACCGTGATCGGCTGCTCTTGGTCCGAGACGTGCTCGCCGCCGCCGGAAGGGGCGCCCGGCCTGGGCTGATGCTCGACGCGAACGAGTCGTGGAACCGCAAGCAGGCGGTGCGGCACGTCGCGGAGCTGGAGCGGCACGTGGACCTCGTGTGGGTCGAGGAGCCGGTACGCCGCTGGGACGCCGACGGACTGGCCGCGGTGGGGCGCGGAGTTCGTGCCGCGGTCGCGAGCGGGGAGAACCTGACGGGGCTCGAACAGTTCCGGCCGCTGCTCGCCGCGTCCGCGCTGGACATCGTCCAAACCGCGGCCGTCTGGGGCGTGACGCACTTCCTGCGCGTCGCGACGCTGGCGCACTCGCACGACCTGCCGGTCAGTCCGATCGGCACCACGCCGATCGGACTGGTGCACGCGGCCACCTCGATCCCGAATCACATCGGCAGCGAGTTGCAGGACCTCCAGCCGCCGATGGGCCTGTCGCTTGACATGTCCATCGAGGACGGCGCGTTCGTCCTCGGGGACTCGCCAGGCCTCGGCGTCGAACTCGACGAAGACGCGATCACGGCGCTCGCCCACCGGCCCGAAGCGACCGGCAAAGGGCCGCACATCAGGCCGGAGCGGGCTGGGCAGCGGCTCGTCGCGGACAGCGGATGAGGGTGCTTCTTGAGGAGTTCGAGCTGGTCACCGAGGCTGTCGTTCAGCGATGGCCGCCCAGTCGTCGTCGCCGCGCCCGTCGGCGATCGACTGGGCGAAAACCTCGCGCAGCAACTCGCCGATCGGGAGCGGGACCCGATGATCGGCGGCGGCGTCGAGCGCCAGGTGCAGATCCTTGCGGCCGAGGACGGTGGTGAATCCGGCGGGCTGGTAGCGCCGCTCGGCGATAGCCGAACCGTAACCTGCGTAGACGGGCCCCGGGAACAGCGTCGCCGACAGGAGCTCGATGAGCGCTCCGGCGTCGATCGCGGCGGCCTCGGCGAGGCTGACGGCTTCGCCGAGCGACTGGATCGCGCAGGCGATCAGGTAATTGCCGAGAATCTTCACGAGGTTGGCCTGCTCAGGCCGTTCGCCCATGCGCCAGGTCCGAGTGCCGATCACGTCGAAGTAGGGCTGCACCCGGTCGATCAGGTCCGGCTCGCCCGCCGCGAGGATGTTCAGCGCACCCGCCTCGGCCACGGGAACCCGGCCGAAGACCGGTGCCGAGAGGTACCCGACTTCGTGTTCGGCGTGCGCGGCCGCAGCTCGGTGCGCCAGGCCGGGACTCACCGTGGCGAGGTTGACGTGCACGGTTCCGGACGGCGCGTGGGCGAGAACGCCGGAGTCGAGGAACGTCTCGGTCACGGCCTGGTCGTTGGAGAGCACGGAGAACACGACCGGCGCTTGCATGGCCTCCGGCACCGACGCCGCGCGCTGCGCCCCCGCCGCGGCGAGTTCGTCCATCGCCGCGGCGCTGCGGTTCCAGACCAAGACGTCGTGACCTGCCGCGACGAGATTGCGCGCGATGGGCCGGCCCATCGCTCCCAGCCCGATGACCGCGATGTCGCTCATGGAACTCCCTCAGTGAATCGGCTGAGACGCCGGTGGTGCAGTGCTGCCCCGCACGACAAGTGTCGTGGCGAGCTCGACGCGGGTCCGCTTCGGGGTCTCCCCGGCGGCCAAGGCGACGGCGAACTTCGCGGCGGCGGCGCCCATCGCCGCGAACGGCTGCCGCACCGTGGTCAGCGGCGGTGCGCACCAGGCGGCTTGTTCGACGTCGTCGAACCCGACGACGCTGAGCTGGTCCGGTATGCACCGGCCGGCGAGCCGGGCGGCCTCGTAGACGCCCAGCGCCTGCAGATCGTCGCCGCAGACGACGGCGGTCGGCGGCTCCGGCAGCCGCAGGAGTTCGATCGCGAGGTCGCGTCCCTGCTCGAAGGTGAACAGTCCATGTCGGAGAAGCTGCTTGTCGAGCGGTACGCCCGCTGCGTCCATCGCCGCCCGGAAGCCGTCGAGGCGAGCACGGGAGGCGAGGTCCTTGACCGGTCCGGCGAGCACTCCGATGCGCCGATGGCCGAGGTCGAGCAGGTGCCGGGTGGCGTTGAGCGCGCCGCTCCAGTTCGTCGAACCGATCGAGGGCGTGCTGTGCAGGTCGCTGGTGGGGTCGAGGGCGACCAGCGGGATGCCGTTGCCCACCAGGGTCTCACGGTGCTCCGGAGTGACGGCGGAGGAGACCGCGATCACCGCTGCGGGCTGCCGGATCAGCAATGTGTCCACCCACAGCGAGCCCGTTCTGCCTCGCCGGTGCACGTCGAGGTAGCCGAAGGTCATGTCGTGGGCGGTGGCGACTTCTTCGATGCCACGCATGATCTCCATGGCGATCGAGCTCAGCATGCCGTGGAACACGACCTCGAGGTGGCGCGACGACGGGGCGGATCCGGAGTTGCGGAAGCCGTGGTCTCGCAGCAGGGCCTCCACGCGCCGACGGGTCTCCTCGCTGACGCCGGCCCGGCCGTTGAGCACTTTGGACACGGTCGGCGCGGAGACGCCGGCGAGTTCGGCGATCGCGGTCACGGGCAGGTCGCCACCGCGCCGTCGCCGGTGGGGACCGGGGCTCTCCGACATGGCAGCGAGTGTACGCACGAACGCGCTGAGCATCCGGCCTGAGGGAGGCAGTTCACGAAATTTCTGTTCCGGCTGTTCCGGGCGGCCGCTCTCGGGTTCGGTTGCTGACCAGCTTCTCGACAGTGATCGGCCTGGTCGGCTTCGGTCGCGTCGCCGAACGGATCGCCTGTCGCCACTTGAATGTTTCGAAATGGTCTGGCAACCTCACGGTCCTGAAACGCGAGCGCCACCGCCGGTTGGCTGCATTCTCCGAAACCCCGATGCCCAGGGGCCGAAACTTCCGAAGAACGTTAACGCACACATTTCTGGTAGCCATCGACGTCAGGCCCGACTTTCTTCACGGCCTGATGCCTATCTGCCTGCTCTTTTGTGGACCGCCACGGTTCCAAATTTGTTTCCGGAACTTTTCCGAAAACTCTTGCCTGAAACGAGGGGCGGTGGCAGCATTGGCGCGAATAAATCTCTCGACAAGGACGTCCCAGCCGTCTCGCTGAGCCGGCTCGGACGCTGGCCAATGAGGAGGCCAAGGTGGCTATCAGCCCCTCCGTCCACCATGGTGAGAGCCGACGGCCGAGAACGCTCATCGTCAGAGCGCTCGTCGCCGGTGTGGTCAGTGTCGTGGCAGTGGCCACGGCTGCGGTGATGATGCCGTCGGCCGACGCTGCGGAGACCACGCTCGGTGCTGCGGCTGCGCAGTCGGGCCGGTATTTCGGCACGGCGATCGCGGGTGGCCGGCTCGGTGATTCGGCGTACACGACGATCGCGGCTCGTGAGTTCAACATGGTGACGGCCGAGAACGAGATGAAGATCGACGCGACGGAGCCGCAGCGTGGGCAGTTCACGTTCAGCGCCGGTGACAACATCTACAACTGGGCCACCCAACGCGGAATCAAAATGCGTGGCCACACCCTGGCCTGGCACTCCCAACAGCCCGGCTGGATGCAAAGCCTGTCCGGCTCCACCCTCCGTCAGGCGATGATCGATCACATCAACGGTGTGATGGCGCATTACAAGGGCAAGCTGGCCGCGTGGGACGTGGTGAACGAGGCGTTCAACGAGGACGGCAGCCGCCGTCAGTCGAATCTGCAGGGCACCGGCAACGACTGGATCGAGGTGGCGTTCCGCACGGCTCGTAACGCCGATCCGTCGGTGAAGTTGTGTTACAACGACTACAACATCGAGAACTGGTCGTACGCCAAGACGCAGGGCGTGTATCGGATGATCCAGGACTTCAAGTCCCGGGGCGTGCCGATCGACTGCGTCGGTCTGCAGACGCACTTCACCGGCGGCAGCTCGCTGCCGAGCAACTTCCAGACGACCCTGTCGAGCTTCGCCGCGCTCGGCGTGGACGTGGCGTTGACCGAGGTCGACGTCACCAACGCGTCCACGTCGCAGTACGCCGGGTTGACCCAGGCGTGCATGAACGTCGCACGGTGCATCGGGATCACGGTCTGGGGCGTACGCGACAGCGACTCGTGGCGTTCCAGCGAGAGCCCGCTGCTGTTCGACGGCGGCGGCAACAAGAAGGCCGCGTACACGTCGGTCCTGAACGCCCTCAACGCGGTCAACCCGACCACCTCGCCGTCGTCGAGCCAGCAACCCAGCGGATCCGGCACGATCGTCGGGGTTCAATCCAACCGGTGCATCGACGTACCCAACGCCACACAGACCAACGGCACGCGGGTGCAGCTCTACGACTGCAACAACCAGGCGAACCAGAAGTGGACCTACACCGCCAGCAAGCAGCTGACCGTCTACGGCAACAAGTGCCTCGACGCGAACGGGGCGGCCACCGCCAACGGTACGGCGATCATCATCTGGGACTGCAACGGCGGATCGAACCAGCAGTGGAACATCAACTCCAACGGCACCATCAGCGGCGTACAGTCCGGCCGGTGCCTGGACGTGTGGGGGACCGGCAACGGGCAGCAGATCCAGCTGTACGACTGCCACGGGCAGGCCAACCAGCAGTGGCGTACGCAGTTCGGCAGCACCTCGCCGTCGCCGTCCTCGTCGACGTCGACCGGCTGCACCCTGCCGTCGACGTACCGCTGGACTTCGACCGGCGCGCTGACGAATCCGCAGAACGGGTGGGTCTCGCTCAAGGACTTCACCAACGTCGTCTACAACGGCAAGCACCTCGTCTACGGGTCGAACGTCAACAGCAGCGGACAGTACGGCTCGATGAACTTCAGCACGTTCACGAACTGGTCCGACATGGCCTCGGCCACCCAGACCGGAATGAGCCAGGGGACCGTGGCCCCGACGCTGATCTACTTCGCGCCCAAGAACGTCTGGGTGCTGGCGTACCAGTGGGGTCCGAACTCGTTCAACTACAAGACCTCCAGCGACCCGACCAACGCCAACGGCTGGTCCTCGGCGCAGGCGCTGTCCACCGCAACCCTTTCCGACGCTCCGTACGGCGTGATCGACCAGACGCTCATCGGCGACGACCAGAACATGTACCTGTTCTTCGCCGGGGACAACGGCAAGATCTACCGGCAGAGCATGCCGATCGGGAACTTCCCGGGCAGTTTCGGCTCCAGCTACACGACCGTCATGACCGACTCCACGAACAACCTGTTCGAGGCGGTCGAGGTCTACAAGGTTCAGGGTCAGAGCCAGTACCTGATGATCGTCGAGGCGATCGGCTCGAACGGGCGCTACTTCCGCTCGTTCACCGCCAACAGCCTCAGCGGTTCGTGGACTCCGCAGGCCGCCAGCGAGAGCAACCCCTTCGCGGGCAAGGCCAACAGCGGTGCGACCTGGACCAACGACATCAGTCACGGCGACTTGGTCCGCACCAACCCGGATCAGACCAAGACCGTCGACCCGTGCAACCTTCAGCTCCTCTACCAGGGCAAGAACCCCAGCGCCGGCGGTGACTACAACCTGCTGCCGTGGCGGCCGGGCGTGCTGACCCTGCAGCGCTAAGCGACGGACGGCCGCCCAGCGGCCGCTCCGTTCGCCCACCGCTCGGGCGTGTCCGGCTTCGGCCCGGGCCGGACACGCCCGTTGTCGCTCCGCTCCGCTCACGACGACCTTCGGAGGACCGTGTGAAGCGCCTCATCACAACCGCAGCCATCGTCGCCACGGCCATGCTCTTGGTCACCGGCTGTTCGCCGGGATCGGGCGGCGGTGGGTCCGGCGATTCGAAATCGTTCGAGTTCTGGTCGTTCACCGGGATCAACCAGAAGGCCGACGTCGAGGTCTACAAGAAGGCCCATCCGGACGTGGAGATCAAGCTCACCGAGGTGGGCAGCACGACGGAGACGGCTCAGGCGCTCACCACCGCGTTGGCCGGCGGGAAGGTGCCCGACCTCGTGCTGATCCAGGGTGACGACCTGCCGAAGTTCATGCAGTCCGCCGACAACTTCGTCGATCTGGCCAGCCTGGGCGCAGACCAGCGGAAGGGGGATTACCTCGACTGGGTCATGAAGCAGTCGGTGACCCAGGACGGCAAGATCATCGGCATTCCGACGGACGTCGGCGGCATGGCGATCGCGTACCGGACGGATCTGTTCAAGGCCGCCGGCCTGCCCACCGACCGGGACCAGGTGTCCCAGTTGTGGCCCACCTGGGACGGGTTCCTGGAGACGGGCAAGAAGTACGTCCAGGCCACCGGCAAGCCCTTCCTGGACAACACGTCGACGAGCGTCTTCTTCCAAGCGGTCAACCAGGGGACCGAGCGTTACTACGACGCGGACCACAAGCTGTCCTATGACAAGAACCCCCAGGTCAAGGCGGCCTTCGACCTGGCGCTGAAGATTCACAAGGCGGGCATCACCTCCAAGATCACCTCGTGGTCGACCGGCTGGACGGCCGGCATGGGCAAGGGCGACTTCGCGGTGGTCTCCGCGCCGTCGTGGATGCTCAACGCCATCCACACCAACGCTCCCAACACCGCGGGAAAGTGGGACGTCGCCGCCATTCCCGGGGGCTCGGGGAACTGGGGCGGCAGCTACCTCGCCATCCCCAAGCGGGCGAAGAACCCCAAGGCGGCCTGGGCGTACATCGCCGAGATGCAGTCGCCGAGCGGCCAGCTCGCTCACTTCCTCCAGCAGGGCGCACTGCCGACGACCCCGTCGGTCTACTCAGACCCACAACTTGTCGCCAAGACCGATCCGTTCTTCTCCAACGCGCCGATCGGCAAGATCTACACCCAGTCCGTGCTGGGCATCAAACCGTTCTACATCGGACCGGAAGATGCCACGGTCGGCTCGGAGATGCTCAACACCCTGGTCAGTGTCGAGCAAGGCAAGGTCGCCCCAGACGACGCGTGGAACACGGCGTTGACCAACGTCAAGAACGCTCTTCGCGGTTGAGACGACTGATGCCGAGCGGCCGGGACCTCCCGGCCGCTCCATCGGGAAGGTGCCCGTAGTGACGACCATGCTCAACCCGGCCCCGACCGCCGGTGCGACCGCTCCGCCGCTGCGGAACCGTCGCATCCGGCAGGGCGTACGCGAGAGACTGGCGCCGTACGCCTACGTGGCGCCGTTCTTCGTGCTGTTCCTCGTCTTCGGGCTCTTCCCATTGCTGTTCACGTTCTACGTCGCCCTCTTCGACTGGAACCCCATCGGCGAGCACCATTACGTGGGACTTGAGAACTTCAGACAGCTCGTGGACGACCCGCGGTTCTGGGGCGCGCTGCGCAACACGGTCAGCATCTGGTTGCTGTCGACGATCCCGCAGCTGTTCGTCGCGCTATTGCTCGCGCATGTGCTCAACCACCTGCGGCTGCGGGCGGCGACGCTGTTCCGGATGTCGGTTCTCGTCCCCTACATCACCTCCGTGGCGGCGACGACGATCGTGTTCGCCCAGCTCTTCGACCGCGACTACGGCATGCTCAACTGGTTTCTCCAGCTGCTCGGGTTCGATCACGTCGACTTCACGGCGTCGGTGTGGGGCAGCCACCTCATGATCGCCACGATGATCATGTGGCGGTGGACCGGCTACAACACGTTGCTCTATCTCGCCTCGCTCCAAGCGGTCCCGCGCGAGCTGTTCGAGGCGGCCGCCGCCGACGGCGCGAACGGCTGGAAGCAGTTCCGCCACATCACCATCCCCTCGCTGCGGCCGATCATCGTGTTCACCGTCGTCACGTCGACCATCTACGGACTACAGGTCTTCACCGAGCCGCTGCTGGCCAACTCGGTGGGCGGGCTCACCTGTGGCGCGGCCAGGCAATGTCAGACCCTCACGCTCTTCCTCTACGAGCAAGGCTTCGGCCGATTCCACTTCGGCTACGGCGCGGCCATCGGCGTCGCGCTCTTCGTCATGGTCGTGATCGCCGCCGCGCTCAACTACCTGCTGGTCACCCGAATCCGCTCGGAGCGCCCTTGACATTCTCTCCTCCCCAATGGGAGGCGAATCCAGCGGTCACCCGCTGGGTTTCCTGTTTCACTGCCGACTGCCCCGTCCGGGAGGACTCCCGTTGAGGTCTTACACCGGCTCCACAGGCCGACACCGCCTGCCCGGCGGCCAGAATGTTCTTCGCGGCGTTCACATCGCGTTCGTGCCGTGCGCCGCAGTCTGCGCACGTCCACGAACGTATGTGCAAGGGCAGCTTTCCGTGGACCGTCCCGCAGGCTCCGCACAGCTTGCTGGACGGGAACCATCGATCGACAACCACGAGTTCGCGCCCGTACCAGGAGCACTTGTACTCCAACTGATGTCGCAACTCGCCCCAGCCGCAGTCGCTGATGGCACGTGCCAGGGAACGATTTTTAACCATGTTGGACACGGAAAGGTCCTCGATCACGATCGTTTGGTTCTCACGAACGAGCCGAGTCGTCAGCTTATGCAGGTAATCCCGTCTGCGGTCGCTTATCCGCGAGTGCACGCGAGCGACCTTGAACTTGGCCTTCTCCCAGTTCTTCGAACCCTTCGCCTTGCGGGCCAATGTCCGTTGAGCCGCGGCGAGCCGGGCGCGGTCGGCACGCTCATGCCTGGGGTTTGCAATTGTCTCGCCGGTGGAGAGCGTCACCAGGTCGGTCACACCGACGTCCACGCCGACCGCTCGGTCAATCCGGCGGAGCGGAGTGACGCTCTCCTCGACCAGCAGGGAGACGAACCATCTCCCGGTCGCGTCTCGCGACACGGTCACCGTGGACGGGTCCGCGCCCTCAGGGAGTGGCCGCGACCACACGATAGCCAAGGGAGTGTTCATCTTGGCCAGCGTCAACTGCCCGTCCCGATACCGGAATGCGGACCGGGTGTACTCGGCACACGCACGAGACTTCTTCCTGCTTTTGAAGCGTGGATACCTCGCTGTGCCGGCGAAGAAGCTCGCGAACGCGCTTTGCAAGTGCCGCAATGCCTGCTGGAGCGGCACGGACGACACTTCGGAAAGGAACGCCAAGCCGTCGGTCTTCTTCCATGCGGTGAGCGCGGCAGACGACTGGGTGTAAGAAACGCGGCGTTTCTCCTCATTCCATGCGCGGGAACGTTCCTCCAGGGCCATGTTGTACACCAGGCGGACACAGCCAAACGTGCGGGCGAGCTCGGCCACCTGCTCGTCCGTGGGATAGAAGCGGAACTTGTAGGCCCGCTTCACCGGCTGCGCCACATCGCACAGCCTACCCAACCCCTAGGACGTCCGTGGGCTACCAACGGCGAACACCGAATCGCCCTCAGGCCACAGCTGGGGATAGAGAAGGAGCGCTCATGAACCGCAGGCCTTCCATCGCCACAAGGCCACCGCGACGTCGGCGCGGCGTCAACCGCGCGTCCTTTTGGGCGTACGCGTTGCTGGGCATCATGGTGTTCGTCAGTGTGTTCCCGCTCTACTGGATGTTCGTTGTGGCCACGACGGACTCCGCCGCGGCCACGAGCTTGCCTCCGCACGTCGTGCCCGGTGACAACTTCCTGCATCTGGCCGGGCTCGTGTTCGACACCGTGCCTTTCGTGCAGGCGCTCCTCAACAGCCTGTTCGTCGCGACCGCCATCGGCGTGGGCCAGGCGGTGCTGTGCGCGCTGGCCGGGTTCGCCTTCGCCAAACTGTCCTTCCCCGGCCGCGACATCCTGTTCCTCATCGTCGTGCTGACCATGACGGTGCCGGCTCAGCTGGCGGTCATCCCGCAGTACCTGATCATGTCGGAGCTCGGCTGGGTGGACACCCTTCAGGCGGTGATCGTCCCCGGGCTGGTGAGCGCGTTCGGCATCTTCTGGATGCGCCAGCACATCGGCAGCGCCATCGACGACGAGCTGATGCACGCCGCCCGGGTGGACGGCGCGACGACGTGGCAGGTGTTCTGGCGTATCGCCTTCCCGCTCGTCCGTCCGGTCGCGTTGGTCCTCGGCCTGTTCGGCTTCGTCAACGCCTGGAACGACTTCCTGTGGCCGTTCATCGTGCTGAAGTCGCCGGAGCGGTACACCGTCCAGATCGCCATCAAGGCCCTGCAGAACAACCGGGACATCGACCTCGGACTGGCGATGTCCGGCTCGTTCCTTGCCACCGTGCCGTTGCTGATCCTGTTCGTCTTCGTCGGCCGGCGTCTCGTGCAGGGCATCATGGAAGGGGCGTTCAAGGGATGACCCGCGCCGACTCCGCGCCGCTGCTGATCGCCGGAACTCGGCGTCCGGACGCGGACCCGGCGTCTCCTTCGGACTGACCTCACCCGTCGCATCCGAGCGACCTGGGAATGTGCCACGTTCGACGAAGAGTCTTGACGACTATATTGAAACGTTTTAACTTTGCTTGAGGTTGAGACGGCCAGAGTTGTCTCAGCTGTCCCTTCTGGAGCCGGAGATTCGCCAGCGCCCACTGGCCCGGCCAGCCACCCATGTCGTGCAGGAGCCCACGGATGCACCGATTTCCCAGCTCGCCGCGCCCGCCGGATCGCGGGTGACCGTCGTAGCCGACGGTCCACAACTCTCGCCCTGATGATCTAGGGCTTCTTCGCCACCTCCAGAGCTCCTCTGGAGCACTGACGCCTGCCGTCAACCGTGAGCGCTCACGACTCATCCCGCACCATCGACCTCCGAGGAGTTCCATCGTGCTTTCGCTGAGACAACGGGCTGCCCTGGCTTCGGCCGGCGCCGTCACAACCATGGCCGCGGTGATCGTGGTCATGACGGCGGACGCGTCCGCCGCCGGCACGCGCTACGAAGCGGAGACTTCGCCCGCGGTGTGCACGGGCACCATCGACTCGAACTGGTCCGGCTTCTCCGGTTCCGGGTTCTGCAACGGCACCAACGCCGTCGGTGCGTACGCGCAGTTCACCGTGACGGCGGCCGCGGCGGGAACGGCGACCGTCGACGTCCGGTACGCCAACGGCGCCACCGCCAGCCGCCCGGCCGACGTGCTGGTGAACGGTGTGACCCGGGTGGCCGCCGTTGCGTTCGACCCGACCGGCGGTTGGAGCACATGGGTGACGAAGACCGTCACGGTGCCCGTGAACGCCGGTTCGAACACCATCCGATTGAGCCCGACGACGAGCAACGGGTTGCCCAACGTGGACTATCTCGACCTCGGCCCCGGTGCTTCGCCCTCGGCGAGCGCGACCCCGCCCGGCCGCCCGCCGCAGTGCACGGGCAGCGCCCCGATCACCTGCCACTTCGACGTCAACCCGGGCAACTACACGGTCACCGCGTGGATCGGCGACCAGGCGTCGGCTGGGAACACCTCGATGTCGGTGGAGGCACGGCGGCGGATCCTGTCCGCCGTCACCACCGCGGCCGGGACCATCACGCAGTACGTCTTCACCGTCAACGTTCGGCAGCCGGAGGGCCAGCCGACCGGACAGGGCGGCACCGGTACACCGGGGTTGGACGTCACGTTCGCCGGGTCGTCGCCGCGGCTGTCCGGACTGACCGTCCAACCGGCGAGCAGTCCGCTGGTGGTCTACCTCGCCGGCGACTCCACGGTCTGCGACCAGCCGACCGCTCCGTACACCGGCTGGGGTCAGATCCTGCCGACGCACGTCTCGGCCGGGGCCGTCGTCGCCAACTACGCCGACTCGGGGGAGAGCTCCGGCAGCTTCCTGAGCAACTCGGCGCTGTTCCCGACGATGAAGCCGCTGATCAAGCCGAACGACCTGGTGTTCATCCAGTTCGGGCACAACGACAAGACCACCACGGCGTCGACCTTCCGCAGCAACCTGACCTCGATGATCAACCAGGTACGCGAGAAGCGCGGCGTACCGGTCCTGATGACGCCGCCGGTGCGGCGGTTGTTCAGCGGCAGCCAGCTCACCGACACCGCGCTGCACGTCAACAGCGTCGGGGTCAACCTCCCCGCCGAGATCCGCAGTCTCGGATCGTCGCTCGGGGTGCCGGTGATCGACCTGACCGCCAAGAGCGAAGCGCTGGTGGAGTCGCTCGGCCCGACCGCCTCCGCCGCGCTCTATCTGCAGCAGTCGGTCGACGGCGTCACCGACAACACGCACTTCTCCGAGTACGGCGCAGGCAGGATGGCCGACCTCGTAGTGCAAGGCATCCGCGAACGCAACCTGTCGCTCGTCGGTTACCTGCGCTGACCGATCGAGCCGCCTGGTCTCGGCCGCGCCGGGGGCGCGGCGCGGCCGACCCTCTTGCTTCACACCAACCACACCAGAAAGGCACGTCATGACCACAAGATCAAGTTCGATGTCGAAACGATGGGCGGTGCTGATCGGGGCGGCGCTGTTCGTGTCAATGGCCGCGCCGGCGTCTGCGAGCACAGTGGCCACTGATTCCCGGGCTCCGCTCCAAGCGGCGTCTACCGACAGCCTCGGCCAACTGTACGGCCGCGTCTCCGGATACCGAGCAGAAGACTTCACGGCGGGATCCTGGGCCGCGTTCTCCGCGAGCAGAGACGCCACCGGCACGTTGCTACGTGCGACAAGCGACCAGCGCGCAACTGCAGAAGCCGGCCTCCGGGTCGCCACCGGCGGGCTGGTGATGGTACGCGGCCTGAAGACCCTGGTCGCCGACTATGCGGCCCGCCGCCCGGGGGACTACTCCGAAAAGTCGTGGGCACCGTTCGCCAAGGCGCTGACGACTGCGACTACTGTGGCCGCGGATCCTTCGGCGACCACCTCTGATGTGGCAGCGGCGAAGACCGCTCTCGTGAGTGCCGCGGGGGACCTGGCACCGCTCGCCGCTGGGACGTTCGAGACGATCACCAACGACACGTTCTGGAACGACACCAGCGGAAACCCCATCTACTCGCAGGGTGGGGGAGTCTTCAAGTTCGGTGACACGTACTACTGGTACGGCGTGCACTACACCGGTGCCGAGTACTACCGGGCCAACCCGACGAAGTCGTACAGCGGCGACGTGTCGTTCGTGTCCATCCCGGTCTACACCTCCAAGGACCTCGTCCATTGGACCTTCGCCAACAACGTGGCCACCCGGTCGACCGCTTTGGCGAACGGGGCGACTCTCGGCCAGGCCGGTTGGGTCGGGCGTCTCGGCGTCTCCTACAACGAAACGACCGGCAAGTACGTGCTCGTCGTCCAGGTGTACCTGCCGTCGCTCGGCGGGGACGGCAACGGCGTGCTCTTCTTGCGAGGCGATTCGCCCACCGACAATTTCGACTACGGCTATTACCAGAACCAGATCGTCAATTCGCCCACCACCGGCACCGGCGACCAGACGGTCTTCACCGACGACGACGGCAAGGACTACCTGATCTTCTCCAACCGGTCGGGTCGTGCCCGCTCGTTCGTTTCGAAGCTGCGCGACTCGGACTCCCTGCGAGCCGAACCGGCTGTGCAGATCGGCTACAACGCCGCTGGCCGCGAAGGCAACGCAATGTTCAAACTCGACGGGAAGTACTACCAGGCGACCTCGGATCTGCACGGCTGGAACAGCTCCGTCGCGCACGTCGTCGAGTCGACGTCGAGCAACATCCAGGGCACCTACAGCAGTGAGTACACGATGGCCGGCACCGAGATGGACTACAGCCACGTGACGCAGACCGGATTCTTCGTGACGGTCAAGGGAACCGTGCAGACCACGGTGATCTTCGCCGGTGACCGCTGGTCGGACTTCGCGTGGAACGGCATCGGATACAACCAGTGGATGCCGGTGACCAAGCCGGGGTCGCGGCCGCAGATGAGCTCGGTGAGCCAGTGGGAGTTCAACGCCACCACCGGCGAATGGCGGGTCGGGCCGCAGAACAACTACATCCTCAACCCGGATTTCCAAGCCGACCGCGTCACCGTCTCGACGCTGACCGGTTGGATCAACACCGGCGGGACCGTGACCAACGTCAGCCCCGGCGCGAACGGCAGCCGTTTCGCGCTGCAGCTCGGCTCCGGTTCGGCCGGCGTGCGCCAGCAGGTCACCATCCCGGCCGGGACCTACACGCTGTCGGCGTCCACCAAGACCGCCGGCACGATCAGCGGAGCTGAGGTGTCGATCACGGATGCCGGCGGCGCTACGCGTACGCTTAGCATCCCGTCGTCCAGCAGCTGGACTCGTCGCGAACTCGCGGGCATCTCGCTGGCCGCCGGAACTGCGACCGTCACCGTCCGGACCGGTGGCGGAACCCTCACCGTCGACGGTCTCTCGCTAGTCAAGACCTCCGGCGGGACGCCGTCGACCCGATACGAGGCCGAGACCGCGCCGGCGGTATGCCAAGGCACGATCGACTCCAACTACTCCGGATACTCCGGCACCGGCTTCTGCAACGGCGACAACGCCATCGGTGCGTACGCCCAGTTCACCGCCAACGTGTCGGCAGCAGGCACGGCAACGCTGGCGATCCGCTTCGCCAACGGCACGACCAGTGCCCGGCCCGTGAACCTGGTCGTCAACGGTTCGACGGTGACGACCCTTTCGTTCGAGCCGACCGGAGCGTGGTCGACCTGGGCCACGAAGACAGTGACCGTTCCGCTCAGCAGCGGCGCCAACACCATCCGGCTCGATCCGACCAGCACGACCGGCACGCCGAACGTGGACTACCTCGACGTCACCACCACCCCCTGACCGCCGATCAGTCTGGAAACCTTTGCCCGGTCGCGCTTCCCGCGTGGCCGGGCTCCACGGAGGATGTGATTCATGCGACGGATGGCTGCGATCGCGGCTCTTGGCGCCGCCCTGGTGGGGTCGGCATCCTGTAGTGCCGACCGCCCGGCATCGGTTCCAACTGCCGTGACTCACCGCGCCGGAGAGGTGAAAGAGGTATCGCCGGAGAAGAAGGCCACCTGCGACTCCTTCACCGCCGCCGAGGCTCAGACCACTGCGGCCGTCCGTCCGGTGGTGGATCGGCTGATGCACCAGCTGTCCGATCCGGCAGGCACCCCGACCGCGGTCGACGAACTGAAGGCTGTGCTCACGGCGTACGAGCGGAAGCTCGTCCCGATCGCCGACGCGGCCACCGATCCGCAGCTGCAAGCGACGATGCGGCTAGAGGTGGAGCAAGTACGCACGGCCCGGGCAGACCTCGACGCGGCGAAGGGAGACCGGGTGAAGCTGGCGGAGCTCGCGGACAAGATCGTCGAGAAGCGCATGGACACCGCCGACACGGTGCAGAATCTCTGCCACCTGTGACCCACCGGCGAGGGTACGCCTGCCTGCGGCGCTCGAGACGACTACAGTCGGAACCGGCCTACCAGACCCACTCGTGCCGGAGTGCCCGTGCCCCAGGTGTTCGACGTCGACGACATCCTGCCCGACCGGGCGGCCGAAGCCGTCCGGCTGCCGCGCAGTCAGGAGGGCTCGCCGCAGGGCTTGACCATCACGTTGATCGCCGACTACACGTTGAGCCGGCGCGCCTGGCTCCCCTCGGCGGCCATCGTCGACCTGCTCGGGCAATTCGGCGTGACCAGCAGCGCCGCCAGGGTGACCATCAGCAGACTGGCTCGAAGGGGAGTCCTGGAGGGCCGGCGGGACGGCAGGCGTAGCGCCTATCGCCTGACCGCGCCAGTGGCGGCCAGTCTCGCGATCGGCGGCGTCGAAGTCGCGGCGTTCGGGGGAGAGCCGGATTCCTGGGACGGAATGTGGACCGTCGTAGCTTTCTCGATGCCTCAGGAAGAAGGCAACCAGCGGCGCGCGATCCGGGACTATCTGCGGTGGCACGGATTCGCACCGCTCTATGACGGGGTGTGGGTCTCGCCTCGCCCGATGAGCCCGGAGCGGCAGGGCAAGCTGGCCGCGAACGCCTCCAGCGCCATCACCTTCATGCGTAGTAGCTGTCTGGAACTGCCGACCTCGGCGAACCGGACGCCGATCGAAGCCTGGGACCTCGCGGCGATCGCCGAGCGCTACCAGGACTTCATCCGGCAATGGAGCCGCCTCGCGTCAGCGTCCGCTGTCCGCCGTGTCTCCGGCGTCGCCGCCGTCCAGGCGCGTACCGAGGTGATGGACGCGTATCGCAGATTCCCCGGCCTCGACCCACTGCTGCCCCTGGAGCTGCTGCCGGCCGGCTGGCCACGTCTACGCGCACGTCAGGTGTTCGTCTCCGTGTATGACGGGTTGGCCCAGTCCGCCACGAGACACATCCGAGAGGTGGTCCGCCGGACTGACGACGGCGACTGGTCCGACATCCGGGCCCACAGCGTCGCCGAGATGGCCGCCGGAGTCGGTGAGCAAGCCCCGGCGGCGATTGGGAAGTAGGTCATCCCTTCAATCCTGAGCTGACGATTCCCCGGATGAAATAGCGCTGGGCGAACAGGAAGACCGCCAGCACCGGAACCACGTAGAGGGCCGCTGCGGCCGCCTGCACGGTGTCGTCGGGATTTCCATGGGGATCGAGGTAGAACGCGGAGATGGCGACCGCCAGCGTGGTGTGGTCCGGGTCCAGGAACAGGGCCGGTGCGATGTAATCGCCCCAGATCCAGGTGAATGAGAGCACGAAGGACGTCAGCAGCACCGGCTTGGACAACGGCAGGAAGATCCGCAGGAAGATGCGGGCGTACCCGCAGCCGTCGATGATCGCCGCGTCCTCGAGTTCGGTGGGGATCGCGGCGAAGAACTGCCGGAACAGGAACACCAGATAAGGGGATCCGGCTAGGCCCCACAAGACCCAGGGCCAGTAGGTGTTGACCAGTCCGGCGCGGGCGAACAGAACGTACGTGGGAATCAGGGTGAGGATCTGGGGCAGCATCATCGTCGACAGCAGCACCACGAACAGGGGCCGTTTGCCGAACCCCCGTAGGCGGGCGAAGCCGAACCCGACTGCCGCGCTGGACAGGGTCACCAGGGTCGCGTACAGGAACGACAGGAACAGCGAGTTGCCGAGGTACGCCGGGAAGTTGATCTCGGTGAGGGCCGCCGTGAAGTTGTCCCAGCGTGGGGTCTCGGGGAGCATCTTCGCCGGAATCGCCACCCACTCGGTCTTCGTCTTCAACGCCGCCAGCACAAGCCAGGCGAACGGGCCGGCGAACACCACGGCGAGCGTCATCAGCAGCAGATAGGTGCCCGTGACGCCGGCCGTAGGCCGCGGTCGCCGCGTGAGGGTCATCGGTCCGCCTCGCCGTCTACCTCGTAGTACACCCATAGCCGGCTGGACCGCAGGACGACGAGCGTGACCGCCAGGATGACGAGGAAGAACATCCACAGCATCGCAGAGCCGTATCCGTATCGGTTGCCGGAGAAGAACTCCTGATACACCTGCACCATGAACAGATGGGTGCTCTGTGGCACCTCCGCGACCCGGCCGACCTGGTTGGTCTGGGCCAGCAGCAGCGGCTGGATGATGACCTGGAACGATGCGATGACGCCGGTGACGACCTGGAAGAAGATGACCGGGGAGATCATCGGCACGGTGATGTGCCGGAACACGCGCCACCGGCTGGCCCCGTCGACGAGCGCCGCCTCCTCCAGTTCGGACGGTACGCCTTGCAGCGCGGCGAGCATGATCACCATGCCGCCGCCGAGTCCCCACAAGGTGAGGATGATCAGCGCGTAGAACGCGTTCGGATCGACCAGCCAGGAGATCGGGGTGACGCTGATCTTCTCCAGGATTGCGTTGAGAATTCCGGCGTCCCGGTTGAAGATCAGCTTCCACATGATCGCCATGGCGACCACGGGGACGACCGAGGGCAGGAAGAAGATCGTCCGGAAGAGGCCGACCGCCTTGAGCCGCCGGTTCAGCAGCACTGCCAAGCCGAGCCCGCCGCCTACGGTGAGCGGCACCGCGATGGCAGTGTAGGCGAGGGTGCGGAGCAGACTCGCGATGGCGTCGGTGTCGCCGAGCAGCTCGGCGTAGTTGCGCAGGCCCACCCAGCGCCACCGGTCGCTGACACCGTTGAAGTTGGTCAGGCTGATCCCCAACGCGTACACGAGCGGCAGGGCAGTGAGCAGGCCGAAGCCGAGAACCCAGGGCGCGACGAACAGGTAGAAGGTGCGGCTGGAGTACCGCCTCCAGCCGCGCCTCGTCGCGGGCGATGCTGTCGCGACCATCAGCCGATCTGGTCCTTGCCCTGCTTAAGCAGCTTGTTCATGTCGTCGGTGATCGCCTTCCCGGCCGCCTCAACGGTGATCTCGTTCTTGATAGCGCGTTGAAGGTGCTTGTCGAGCACGGGATTCCACGCCCCGGCAGCGCCCACGTAAGGCGAATCGGGCAGCTGCCCGGCGTACTGCAGCTCGGCCTGCTGCGTCTGGTAGACCTGCTTCTGGTACGCCAGCTGCTGCGGCATCAGGGAAAGCTGTGACTTCAGCGCCGGAATGCCCCAGCCGCTCTTGGCGCGCTCCTCCGACGGCGGTCCGGCCATGAAGTACTCCATGAGCTTCCACGCCTCGTCCTTGTGCTTGGCCTTCGCCGGGATGTACGCGCCCCAGCCCGCGTACGTGGGGCTGATCCGTTTGTCGCCCATCACCGGCGCGGGGGCCATGGCGATGGAATTCCTGACCGCGTCGGACTCCTTGGCGAAGTTGCCCCCGTACCAGTAGCCGTCCTGGGTGATCGCCATGCGCTGGGCGAGGAACAGCGACAGGTCCGCCCCGTCCGGAGCCGGATCGAGCGAGGTCGGCCCGACGCCGGCGCGCGCGAACTCGACGTACCACCGCAGCGCCCGCACCGCCTGGGGTGTGGTCATGTCAGTCTCGGTCTGATCCGTGTTGTAGAGCAGGCCACCCTGCTGGACGATCATCATCGAGATGGGCGCCCACAGGTTCCAGGCCCATTCCACGCCGAGTCCGTAGACCTGTGTCTTGCCGCCGGTCTTCTTCGTCAGCTTCTTGCCGATCTCCAGCAGTTCGTCGTAGGAGATCGGCTCGGTGGTGCTGAGCATCTTGATCTTGGCTTCCGCGAACAGCGCCTGGTTGTACCAGAGCGTGGCGTCCTGGCTCCAGTCCTTGACGATGCCGTAGTACGGTCCCTGGCCGATCTGTTTGCCGTCCCACCGGAAGCTGTCGTTGGCCGGAAGCAGGTCGTCCTTCTTCAGCACGGAGCTCTTGTCCAGATACGGATCCAGGTTGGTGGCCAGCTTCTGCGCGTTGCCGCTCGCACTGCCGACCGCCGCTCCGCGAACGAAATCGGGTGGCTCGTTGGAGGCGAGCATCGCGTTGAGCCGTGTGCCGTCGTACTCGATTAAATCGATCTTGATGCCTGGGTTCTTGGCCTCGAAGCCGGCGACGTGCTCCTTGGTCAGCTCGTTGTTCTTGTACATCACGGTCAGCGTCACCGTCTTGCCGTCGCCGTGCGAGCCGCCGGAACCGGCGTCGCACGCCGCCATCAACGGCGCTGCCACAGCGCTGCCCGCAACTAAAGCGGTACCAGACAGCAGGCCGCGACGGCTGAGGGGTCTATCGAGCATCACGGGTCTCCTAATCGGGGGAGTGGAAGACGTTCTGTGAGCGCTCACAGATTCACTCAAGGTCTTATATGTGTCAAGTGCGTACTCGGGCGCGTTGATAACTGTTATACGTCGTGCTAAGCCGGTCGCACGTCGAGATAGTCCACGTTGGGCAGTCCGGCCGCCGTCGTCGGATCGAGCCGGACGGTGTTTCCGCCGCTGGTCAGCGGAACTGTCAGGGTCTTCGTGAGCCAGGCCGCCCAGCTGCCGGTCGGCTCGAACACCACCGTGGTGATAGTGGACCCGTTGACGGACAGGTTGACGGATCGGCCGGCGGTGGATCCGTTCGCGAATCCGATCGTCAGTGTCGCCGTGCCCGTGGCTGAGGCGTTCACCGCGAACTGGGCGTACGCGCCGACGGCGTTGCTGCCGTTGCAGAATCCGCTGCCGGAGAAGCCGGCGTAGTTGGAGTCGATGGTGCCGTGGCAGGTCGCCGGGGCGGTTTCCGCCTCGTAGCGTTGCGATGCGGTGCTGGTCGCCGTCTCGAAGGCGCCGAGATCGGGCGCGGCCCCGGTGTACGGCAGGCCGACGTTCGTGCCTTTGTCGATCATTGTGCTGCTGGCGGCCAGCCGCAGGTGGGGGAGTCCGGGCAGGCTGCCGTCCGCCTGGCGGGGTGCGTCCCAGCCGGAGGTCGACACGCTCTGGAATTGGGAGTCGGACAGGGCGATGCCCAGATCCCAGGAGTTGTACGCCGAGCTGGTGCCGGTCATGTTCGACGTCAGCGTGCCGGTGTACGCGATGTTGTTGCGCAGATTCCCGCGTCCGACGGCTGCGCCGTTCGAGTCGACACCCAGCATGTCGAAACTGGGGTGGTTGCCGAAGCCGGTGTTGTTGAAGTAGTCGTTGGCCACGGGATGGTGGTTGGAGTAGAAACCGGCCGCCTTGTTTCCGAACGCGACCGAGAAGCGGACGGTGTGTTTGACCGCGCCGGCGTCGTAGGCGCCGCCGAAGCCGCCCATCTTGAAGCCGTTGCCGTTGCCGGAGCTCGTCGTCGTCCCCGGGATGTAGCCGTTCCGCCACGCCCATGAGTTCTCGATGATCACCGAGGAATACGTGTGGATGAGATCGAAGCCGTCGTCGGAGTTCCACCAGGCACGGCAGCCTCGGAACACGTTCGGCGCCTGCCCGGCCGGGGTGTAGTGCGAGCCGAACCCGTCCGCGCTCTCGCCCGCGCCGTTGGAACTGCGGGAGTCGAAGTTGTCGTGGGAGTCCGAGTTGAGGACGAGGTTTGCGGCTCCGCCGCTGATGAAAAGCCCCGGTCCCATGTGGTGATGGGTGTTGATCAGCTCGAAGACGTTGTTGTTCCCGGAGATCCAGATCCCCCAGGATTCGTGGTTCAGATCGTTGTTCTGGCGCACCCCGGTGACCTCGAGGCCCTTGAGATGAAGGTAGCTCCCGGTCACGTCGAATCCCTTGATCCGGCAGTCGTCGCGTACACCGGAGAAGTCGAAGACGGGCCGTTCGCCCGGGTACGCCCAATAGCGGATCGGGCTGCCGGAGGTGCCGCTCTTGTTCAGGGTGATCGCGTCGACTCTGGCGGTCTGACTTGTGCAGCTGCTGTTGGCGCGGACGTACGCATAGGTGCCGCCGCGGAAGTAGACCGTGTCACCGGGCTGCGCGACCGCCTGCGCATGGGCGATCGATGCCCACGGGGCGGACTGCGTGCCGGCAGCGCCGTCGTTGCCGCTGGGTGACACGTAATAGAGCTGGCCGGCCGCCTGGGCCGGCGACGCGAACGCTCCGGCCGCGCCGATCATGACGATCGCCAAGGACAAGGCCGTCGAGCGGGGGTTGATCCGTAGACCGCGACGCGGAAGCAGGTTCATGAGCACTCCACTCAGGAAGGGGTGTGCAAACGCTTTAACATTTCTGCCATCAGGAAGGTAGATCTCGACATAGGTCGATGTCAACAAGAAGGTCTTGACGCTGCCGCCGGGGAGCACCATCCTTTCTGTATCCGTTTTCGGAAACTTTCTGCGGCAGGGCTGATGATGCGGCGCGCGAGCCAACCCGAGGGCAGCCGGCGATCGACCATCCGTGAGGTGGCCGCCCTGGCCGGGGTATCGGTCGCGACCGTCTCCCGAATCCTCACCGGCACCTATCCGGCTTCGCCTGCTACACGGGCCCGGGTACTACGGGCGGCGGAAGAGCTGGACTACGTCGCCAACGCACATGCCCGCAGCCTCGCCGGAACTGCCAGCAGATCCGTGGCCATCGTGATCAACTCGGTGATCTCGCCGCACTACGCCCACGTCGCTCAGGGTGTGGAGGCGCAGGCGACCGCCGAAGGCAGACTGTGCCTGATCGGCACGACGGGCGGCGACCCGAAACGCGAGCTCGCGATGGTCAAGCACATGCGTGAGCAGAACGCCGAAGCCGTCATCCTCGTGGGCAACGTCGTGGCCGACGACGACTATCGAGACCGGATGCGCCAGTACGCGCAGGCGCTCAGCGCCGTGGGTTCACGGCTCGTCCTGTGTGGACGTCGGCCGCTCGGCCCGGACGTGCCCGCGGTCGTTGTGGAGTACGACAACGCCGGTGGTGCGTTCGCGGCCACCAGCCACCTGCTGTCCGCTGGCCACGAGCGCATCTTGTTTCTGGGCCGCCGCCCGGGCTACACCACCGCCGAAGGACGGCTCGACGGGTATCGCAAGGCCCTCACGGCGTACGGGCTGCCGCTGGATCCCGGACTCGAGGTCGAGGGCATGATGGAGTGGAACGAGGGCTACCGCATGATGAAGCAACGGCTGCTCGCCGGGCCGCCCGACTTCACCGCCGTCTTCGCCATCAACGATCTCATCGCCGGTGGCGCTCACCGGGCGATGGCCGAGCACGGCATACAGGTTCCACGCGACGTGTCGATGGTCGGGTTCGACGATCTGCCGCCGTCGCCGGACATCGGGCTGACCACCGTGCACCTGCCGCACGAGGAGATCGGCCGGATCGCCGTGCGTCTCGCACTGGAACACGCGGGCCAGGGCGGCGAGCCGCCGCATGTCGTCCTCGGTACGCACCTGGTCATCCGCGACTCGGTCCGGCCGCGCGTGCAGTGAAACCGGGCGGATCGCCGAACCGGCGGGGCCCGATTTCGAATGCCTAATTGAAACGATCCAAGGTGGCAGGGGCCTTCAAGCGGGCGTGATCTCCCGGCGATCCGGGGTGCTGTCGCGCAGAACGACCTGCGTCGCAACCGCCACGGCTCCGTGCTCCTGACCGGACAGCGCCATCTGCAACGCTTGGAGCCCCACTTCGCGCAGCGGTACGCGTACCGTCGACAGCGCGGGCGAGACGTCGAGCGCCGAGCCGATGTCGTCGAATCCGGCTACGCCGATGTCGGTTCCCGGGATGCGCCCGGCGTCACGCAGCGCCGTCATCGCGCCGATCGCCATCATGTCGTTGGCCGCGAAGATCACTTCGACGTCGTCCAGGCCGCGCCGCGCCAATTCGCGTACGCCCTCGATTCCCCCTTCGCGAGTGAAAGCGACCTCGATCGACCGATCGGCGTCCACCGTTAGACCGGCCTCCCGCAGTCCATCGGTGAACCCGGTGCGGCGGTCGTGCGAGGTGCGAATGGCGTCGGCGGCGTGCAGCATGGCGAATCTGTGGTAGCCGCGTTCGGCCAGCGCGATGGCGAGGCTACGAGCGCCGCCGCGGTTGTCGATCGCCAGGGTGTCGAACGGCAGGTCGTCTTGGCTGATCACCACCACCCGCCCACCAGCCGCCTGATACGCCATCAGTTCCTCGATGAGCGCCGCCCGGGTGTCGGTCCCCGCTATGCGGCTCCCGGCGATGAGGACGGCTCGGGGTCGCTGGCCGCGCAGTGTCCGCACGATCTGCAGCTCGAGGTCGGGCGACCGGTCGGCGACGGCCATCGTCACGATGAGGCCGGTGGCCTCGGCTGCCTCGGTCACTCCGGCCGCGATCGAGGAGAAGTACGGATCCTCGACGTCGCTGACCACCAGTGCGACGGTGCTGGTCGAGCCACGTGCGATCGCCTGGGCGGACAGATGCGGCGCGTACCCCAGCTTCTGCGCGGCGGCCTTGACCCGGTCGGCGTACTCGGCGCGGACGACGCGATCGCTGCCGTTGAGCGCCCGGGACGCGGTCGCATAGGACACGCCCGCCTCGCGCGCGACGTCGTGCAGCGTCACACGCCGGCGGCCCACCGCTGGCGGGGCTGCGTCCTCCACGCCGCCATTGTGCCATCGGCGGCTGGCTGGTTTGACGCCGTCCGAGGCGATGCTGGAAACGTTTGTCGCCGGCTCTCCGGCGTGCGGATATTCTTTGCGCGTGCCGCATCCATCCAGGCCGACGGTCACCTTGCACGACGTGGCGGCTGCCGCCGGCGTCTCGCTGGCCACCGCCTCGCGTGTGCTGGGTGGCAGCTCTCGCCGGGTCGCGCCGGAATACGAGCGTAAGGTGCTCGCGGCGGCGGCCTCGCTGCGGTACGTGTCGGATTTGTCCGCCCGCGCGATGCGACGCGAGACCGACACCGTCGCGCTGGTCGCCGACGACCTCACGACCCCGTCGATCGGCCTGGTGGTCGCGGCGATGGAGCGCCAGGCGCGGACCGTCGGCGCGTTCGTGACGGTCTCCTCGACCCGGGGAACCCCGGAGCGGCAGTACGAGACCGTCCGGACGCTGTGCGCCTTCCGTCCGCGCGCTCTGGTGCTGACCTCGGCGCGGATCCTGGCGCAGTCGGCCGGGGGCCGGCTGCTCGACGAGTTGCTCGCGTACCAGCAGCAAGGTGGCCGGGTGGTGATCTTCGGGGTCACCGACATGCCGTTCGACTCGATCAGCGTCGATGACCGGGGATCGGCCCGGCTCATGGGCGAGCACGTGGCGGCGACCGGTCACCGCCGGGTCGTGGTCCTCGCCGGGGCTCGCGACCGGATGAACGTGTCGTCGCGTACGTCGGGATTCGTGGAAGGCCTGCTGGCCGGAGGCCTCGACATCCAGGACATCCGCATCGAGAACTGCGAGGTCAGCCGGCAAGGCGGTCTGGACGCTGTGAGGCTGCTGCTGGAGCGAGGCCTGGGCGATACCGACGCGATCGTCGCCGCGAACGACCTCATCGCGATCGGCGCGTTGACCGCTTTGCGGGCGGCGGGCGTCGATGTGCCCGCGCGGCTGTCGCTGACGGGCTTCGACGACATCCCGCTCGCCGAAGACCTCACCCCGCGGCTGACCACGATCGCCCTGCCGTTGGCCGACATCGGCGCGGAGTCGATTCGGATGGCGCTCGCGCCGTCGCCTGGCGGCCCGGTCCGCCAGACCGTGGGCGGCACGCTCGTAGTCCGCGAGAGCACCGTCAGTCGCTGAATCGGCGGAACCGGCCCGAGCGCATCGGGGTCTTGACGCCGCAGCCGTCGGCATGCAGACTCCGGAATACGTTTTCCCACTCGCGGGAATCCACCTTAGGAGGGCTGGGTGTCAGGCCTGAACACGCCTCGGCTTCGAGCGCCCGCGCGCCCGCGGCGCAACCGGGACGACAAGTCGTTTCGAACGCCCGCGCGCTCGCGGCGCAACCGTGACAACAAGGCGGCGGCGCTGTTCCTGCTGCCGTGGTTCGCCGGCCTCGTGCTCATCACCCTCGGCCCGATCGCCGCCTCGCTGGCGCTGGGCTTCACCGACTACAACCTGATTCAGCCGGCCAAGTTCAGCGGCCTGCACAACTTCAGCCGGATGCTGTCCGACGAGCGGCTGCACCAGGCGCTCGGTGTGACCTTCACGTACGTTCTGGTGTCGGTGCCGCTGCAACTGGGCTGCGCGCTCGGTCTAGCGCTGCTGCTCGACCGGGGACTGCGCGGGCTGGCCTTCTACCGTTCGGCGTTCTACCTGCCGTCGCTGCTGGGCTCCAGCGTCGCGATCGCGGTCCTGTGGCGGCAGATCTTCGGTGCCGAGGGAATGGTCAACCAGGTGTTGGACCTGGTCGGAGTGCAAGGACGCGGCTGGATCTCCGACCCGAGCACCGCGTTGTCCACGCTGATCGTGCTGAACGTCTGGACGTTCGGCGCGCCGATGGTGATCTTCCTGGCCGGGCTGCGGCAGATCCCCGTCATGTACTACGAAGCGGCCTCCGTCGACGGCGCCACCAGGTGGATGCAGTTCCGCAAGATCACTCTGCCGCTGTTGTCACCCATCGTCTTCTTCAATCTGGTGCTGCAGATCATCCACGCGTTCCAGTCGTTCACCCAGGCGTTCGTGGTATCCGGCGGCAGCGGCGGACCGTCGGACTCCACTCTGTTCTTCACGCTCTACCTCTATCAGCGCGGCTTCAACAACTTCGACATGGGCTACGCCTCGGCGCTGGCCTGGCTGCTGCTGATCATCATCGCCGGGTTCTCCGGCATCAACTTCTGGGCCGCCAAGTATTGGGTCTTCTACCATGACTGAACTTTCCCTGCGGCGATCGACGAACAGCCCTGGTCGCGTGCGTACGGTCGTCAAGCATGCCTCTCTGATCCTGATCGCGCTGATCATGCTCTATCCGGTGCTGTGGATGGTGGTCAGCTCGCTGCGGCCGAACAACGAGATCTTCCGCAGTCCCGGTCTCGAACTGGACGGGCTCCAGGTCCACAACTACACCGACGGCTGGACTGCGCTGTCCTCGCCCTTCGGGCACTATCTGCTCAACTCGGCGATCGTCGTGCTCGGCGCCATCATCGGCAACCTGGTGTCGTGCTCCATGGCGGCGTACGCCTTCGCCCGGCTGGAGTTCACCGGCAAACGCTGGTGGTTCGCGATCATGCTCGGCACGATCATGCTGCCGATCCACGTGATCATCGTCCCGCAGTACATCATGTTCTCGCAGGTCGGCTGGGTGAACACGTTCCTGCCGCTGATCGTGCCGAAGATGCTGGCGACCGATGCGTTCTTCGTGTTCCTCATGGTCCAGTTCATCCGGGGCCTGCCCCGCGAACTGGACGAGGCGGCCCGCATCGACGGCGCCGGCCACCCCCGCATCTTCCTGCGGATCATCCTGCCGCTGATGCTCCCGGCCCTGGCCACGACGACCATCTTCACGTTCATCTGGACCTGGAACGACTTCTTCAGTCAGTTGATCTACCTCACCGATCCGAACATGTACACCGTCCCCGTCGCGCTGCGTTCCTTCGTGGACTCCACGGTCGACTCGTCGTGGGGCTCGATGTTCGCGATGAGCGTCGTCTCGCTGGTGCCGATCTTCCTTGCCTTCCTCATCGGCCAGCGTTACCTGGTCAAGGGCATCGCCACGACCGGGATCAAGTAAGTCGCACACCCTCTTCCGCTCACCTGCCCCGTCCCCGAAAGGACGCGAGATGCCTTACAGACCCACCCGCCGCGAACTGCTCGCGCTCGCCCTCGCACTGCCCACCGTGGCCGCCCTCGACGCCTGCGGCACCGGCGGCGACTCCGGCTCGGAACTGTCCAAAGACCCGGTCACGCTCCGCTTCACCTGGTGGGGATCGGACGCCCGCCATCAGCGTACGCAGAAGGTCATCGAAGCGTTCCAGAAGGCGCACTCGACCATCACCGTCAAAGGCGAGTTCAAGGAGTGGAACGGCTACTGGGACAGCCTGGCCACCACCGTCGCCGCCAACGACGCACCCGACATCATCCAGATGGACGAGCTCTACCTCGCCTCGTACGCACAACGTGGCGCCCTGCTCGATCTGGGAACGACGGGCAAGTACCTCAAGACCGCCGACTTCGACGCGAACGCCCTGGCGACCGGGGCGATCGACGGCAAACAGTACGCGCTGCCGGTCGGCCTCGGCACGTACTCCATGGTGGTCAACACCGACCTGCTGACGCAGCTCAACATCCCGATGCCCGACGACGCCACCTGGACCTGGGAGGACCTCAAGACGATCGGCAAGCAGATCTCCCAAACCGGCGGCGGCAAGATCACCGGCGTGCAGTCGTGGGGCTTCGACGCCGGCGGCGTCAACATCTGGGCCCGGCAGGCCGGCGCGTCGCTGTACGACGACAAGGGCAACGTCGCGATCCCACCGCAGGTGCTCGCCGACTACTGGAGATACTTGCTGGACTTGGCCAAGAGCGGTGCCGCCCCGCAACCGTCGGTGACCATCGAGCGCGCCGGCGCGGGACTCGACCAGTCCGGGACCGCCACCAACACGTCGGTCTTCGGCACCTGGTGGAACACCCAGATCACCTCGCTGACCAAGGCCAGCGGCAAGAGCCTGAAGCTGCTCCGGCTGCCCGGCGAGGCCAAGTCCGCCGCCCCGGCCGCCTATTACAAGCCGTCCATGTTCTGGTCGATCTCCTCCCGGTCCAAGCACGCCGCCGAGGCCGCGTTGTTCGTCGACTTCCTCGCCAACAGCCAGGAGGCCGCCGACATCCTGCTCACCGACCGGGGCGTACCGGCCAACACCACGATCCGCACCTCGATCAAGTCGAAGCTCACCGGCACCGACAAGGCGGCGGCCGATTTCCTCGACGCAGTCAAGGTCAGCAAGCCGCCACGGGTCACGCCGAACGGCGCGAGCACCATCGAGGCCATCCTCAAGCGGCACACCGAGGAAGTCTTGTTCGAGCGCGCAACCCCCCAGCAAGCGGCGGACAAGTTCATCGCCGAGCTGCAAGCCGAGATCAAGGCCGCTTCCTAACCGCAAGAACCCGGGTGCGCCGGCAACGGGGGCCGGTGCACCCGTCGCACCGAACGAAGGAGCTCCACACACTCATGCCACAGCCGAGATACCGGACTGCCATCGTGGGGACCGGCGCGATCGCGACCGCCCACGCTCAGGCGGTGCGCGTACACGATGATCGGGCCGAACTGACCGCGGTCGTCGATGTAGACCGCGACCGCGCGGCCGCGTTCGCCGCGACCTGGGACGGACCCCAGGTGTACGCGAACTTGACCGACCTGCTCAGCGACCAAGCGGTGGACCTGGTGCACGTCTGCACGCCCCCGGCGTCGCACGCGGCGCTGGCGCAGGAGTGCCTGAAGGCGGGCGTCACGGTCCTGCTCGAGAAGCCGCCGACCCTGTCGCTCGCGGAGCTTGACGCACTCGCGACGGCGTCAGAGGCGTCCGGAGCCCATGTCGCGACCGTCTTCCAGCACCGGTTCGGCGCGGGCGCGGCCCGGCTGCGGCAGCTGGCGGGAGCGGGTGAGCTGGGCCGGTCGCTGCTGGCGACATGCGAGACGCAGTGGTACCGCGACGCGGCCTACTTCGAGGTGCCGTGGCGTGGGCGGTGGGAGACCGAGGGGGGCGGGCCCACGATGGGGCACGGCATCCACCAGTTCGACCTGCTGT
This sequence comes from Hamadaea sp., assembly GCF_013362815.1. Lineage (GTDB taxonomy): Bacteria > Actinomycetota > Actinomycetes > Mycobacteriales > Micromonosporaceae > Hamadaea. Next base: position 347,188 of record NZ_JABFVK010000013.1, read on the forward strand.
TGTCGATCCTCGGCCCGTGGGAGACGGTGACGGCGGTGGCCGCGCGCCGCGCGAGGCAGGTCGACACCGAAGACGTGTCGATGGCGTTGGTCACCTTCGCCGACGGCACGGTCGCCTCTGTCGTCAACTCGGTCGTGTCGCCGCGCCAGACGTCCCGGCTGCGCTTCGACTACGAATACGCCACGGTCGAGCTCGACCACCTCTACGGGTATTCCGACGCCGACTGGACGGTCACGGCCGCCCCGGGCCACGCCGCCGTCGAGCAGCAGTGGTCGGCCGCCCTGTCCGACGAGACGAGCGGCCACACGGGGCAGCTCACCGTCGTCTACGACGCGCTCGACGCGGGGGTCGCGCCGCCGGTCACCCTCGCCGACACCCGCCGGACCATGGAGTTCGTCGCCGCCCTCTACGCGTCGGCCTTCACCGGCCAGCGCGTTCACGCCGGTCAGATCGGCCCCGACCATCCCTTCGCCCAGCAGATGAACGGAAACCGGACCCTATGACCCTGCTCCTGCATCACGCGCTTGGCCGTTCGGTCACCGTCCGCGCTGGTGAAGTTCCGCTTTTCACCTATGTGTACGCACCCAGCACCGACCGGATCGAGTCGCCCAAGCCCTACCTCCACCCGATCCACACGCTGGCCGGTGACCTCGTGTCGTTGTTCCGCCCGCACGACCACGTGTGGCACAAAGGCATCGCCTGGTCGTTGCCACACGTCGGCGAGCACAACTTCTGGGGCGGTCCCACCTACGTGCACGGGCAGTTCTACGTGCAGCTGGACAACAACGGCAGCGCCGTGCACCGGGAGATGACGGCTCTGTCGGCCGACGGTGGCCGAGCCGACGCCGCGCACCGGCTCGACTGGATCTCCCAAGCCGGGCAGAAGGTCATCGAGGAGCAGCGGGCCCTCACCGCCACCGTCCTCGACGACGTCAGCTGGGCGCTGATCTTCGACACCGCCATGACGAACGTGTCCGGCGACACGCTGGACTTCGGTTCGCCGACCACCAAAGGCCGGGAGAACGCCGGCTACGGGGGCCTGTTCTGGCGCGGACCGCGTTCGTTCACCGGTGGCGTCGCCCAGTCGCCGCACGGCGTCGGCTCCGACGACCTGCGGGGTACGCGAGCCGACTGGTTCGCGTACCGGGGCCGCCACGACGAATCGGGCCGCTCCTCGACGATCGTCATGATCGACGACGCCGACAATCCGCAGCATCCGCCGCAATGGTTCACCCGCAGCGAGGAGTTCGCCTGCCTGTGCCCGGCGCCGTTCTTCAGCGAGGAGCTGAGCCTGGAGCACGGGCGTACCCTGCGGTTCCGGTACGCCGTCGTCGTCGCCACCGGCGATCACGGCGTAGGCGGCACGATCTCCCTGGCCGAGCAGGGTCGATCGGTGCTCGCGGCAACCGTGCCGGCGTCGCCGAGCGGGGGAGTGGTCGCGTGACCGGGTTCCCGGGCGGCACGTCGATCTCGCGGCTGTCCGTCTACGAAGGACAGTGTGCCGACGGGCTCGCCGGGGGAACGCCGCATCTGCATACCGCGTCCACCGAGGCGTACGTGGTCGTAGCCGGGGCTGGTGAGCTGCACACGCTGGACGCCTCGGGGTTCACGGCGACACCGTTGCGGGCCGGTTCGACCGTCTGGTTCACCCCCGGCACGATTCACCGGGCGATCAACCACGACCGCCTGCACGTCGTGGTCATCATGCAGAACGCCGGACTGCCCGAGGCCGGCGACGCGGTGATGACCTTCCCGACCGAGGTCGTCGCCGACCCGTCGGCGTACGCCCAAGCCGCGGCGTTGCCGCTCGACGCCGATCCCACCACGATCTCCGACGCCGTCTACCGGCGGCGCGACCTCGCTGTCGAAGGCTTCACCCAGCTGGTCACCGCCGCCCAGCAAGGTGACTTGACCCCACTGCACGACCTGTACGCCGCCGCCGTCGCCCTCGTCCGCCCGAAGATCGCCGGCTGGCGCGAGACCTGGACGGCGACCGTCGAACGGGAGACCCACCGCACCGATCAACTGCTCGACGCGCTCGCTCGCGGGAACGGCGAGCATCTGCGTCACTCGGTGCTCTACGAGTCACCGTCCACCGACCCGCCGCGCTGGGGGATGTGCGGTCGCCTCGGCGCCCACGACGTCACCCACCCGACGGTCCTTTCAGGAGTCCCATCACCCTGACTCATCTCACCCGAGGAGCACGCCCATGTTCCGAACCTGCGCCCGGCGGCTCGCCACCGGGGCCGTTCTCGCTCTCGTCAGCACGGGTATCGTCACCGCGATGCACACTCCGGCGCTGGCGGCGAACACGACGTACTACGTCGACGCCTCGGCCGGCGCCGACGCCAACAGCGGCCTCGACCAGAGCCATCCCTGGAAGAGTCTCAGCAAGATCAACGCCACGACCTTCGGCGCCGGCGACAAGATCCTGCTCAAGGCCGGCAGCGTCTGGACCGGCCAGCTGTGGCCGAAAGGCTCCGGCGCGGCCGGTTCGCCGATCGTCATCGACTCCTACGGCACCGGCAGCAAACCCCGGATCAACGGTGCGGGCACGGTCGCCGACGCCGTACGCCTGTTCAATCAGGAGTACTGGACGATCCGCAACCTCGAGGTGACCAACACCGTGCCGCCCACCGGAACGCCCGGCGCGAACCTCGGCGACTTCCGCGGCATCCACGTCAGCGGCGACAACAGCCAGACACTCGACGGATTCGTCATCGACGCAGTCACCGTCCACGACGTCACCGGCCAGGTCAACTGGATCGGCGGCGACACTGCGGACAACCAGCCCGGCATCACCTTCCAGACCGGCTGGGACAAGTCGAAGCGTACGGGCGGGATCGTCTTCGACACCACCGTGCCCAACATCGCGGCCCCACCGAGTACGCCGACGATCCTCAACGGCATCACGGTGCAGAACTCGTCGATCTCGAACACGTCGTTCGCCGGCATCGTCGTCAAGCAGTACACCGGATCCAGCTCCGGCGCGGTCGCCACCGGCTGGGGAACCCGCACCGGCGCCAGCGACACGACGTTCAAGCCGCACACCAACGTGACGATTCGCAACAACTACATCACGCAAGCTGCGACGGCGTACGGCTGCAACGGCATCTACCTCACCGACGTCCGCGGCGGCACCATCGAACGCAACGTCGTCGACAAGACCGGCACCTCCGGCATCGAGACCTACTTCGCCGACAACGTGACGATCCAGTTCAACGAGGTCTTCGGCACGTCGCAGAAGGCCGGAGGCGCCGACTCCAACGGCATCGACACCGACAAGGGCACAACTGGCCAAGTCGTCCAGTACAACTACGTCCACGGCAACGGCGACGGCATCCTGCTGTGCCAGTTCGCCTTCGGCAACGTCGTCCTGCGCTACAACGTGATCACCAGCAACACCCGCTACCAGATCTACCTGCACTCCGACCCGGCGGCGCGGGCCCAGATCTACAACAACACCCTGTACAACGACGCCAGCAACTATCTGATCTACGGCTACGGCACCTACCTGACCTCTGTTTACGCGATCAGCAACAACATCCTCTACTCCACCCGGGCCAACGCCACCATCTCGACGGGCTCCACCATCACCTACAGCCACAACTTGTACGGCGGCGCGACCCTGACCGTGCCCAGCGGCGACACCGGAGCCGTGGTGGCGAACCCGCAGTTCGTCTCAGCCCCGATCAACGCCCCGTCCGGTACGCAGGCCACCGGCCCGGCGCTCGCAGCTGCGTACGAGCTGAAGGTGTCGGCGGGCTCGCCCGCGGTCAACGGCGGTGTCACGATCTCCGGCAACGGCGGCCGCGACTACGAAGGCAACACCCTCTACATCGGCGCCGCCGACATCGGCGCGTTCGAGCAGCCCACCGGCTCGACCACCCGATACGAAGCCGAAACCGCTCCGGCGGTCTGCACCGGAACGATCGACTCGAACTGGTCGGGGTACTCGGGTTCGGGATTCTGCAACGGTGACAACGCCGTCGGTGCGTACGCCCAGTTCACGGTCAGCACCCCGGCGGCCGGCACGGCCACGTTGAGGGTGCGATTCGCCATCGGCGGCACGACCGGCCGCTCCGCCGACGTGATCGTGAACGGGTCCACGGCGGCCACTGTGTCGTTCGAGGCCACCGGCGGATGGAGTACCTGGGCCACCAAGACGCTGACCGTCTCGCTCAACGCCGGAAGCAACACGATCCGGTTCAACCCGACCACCTCCAACGGCCTGGCCAACCTCGACTACCTCGAAGTCGCGACCACGCCATAGCGCCTGCTCCACGGACGAGAACAGGGCCCGGCTGCGTTGGTACGCAGCCGGGCCCTCCTGCATTACGCCGCCCCTCGTCGTCGCTCCGCTGATCACGCCGTGGCGGACCGGCGGAGTAGCGCCCCGGTCAGCACGGGCACATAGAACTCGGTCATGCCCCCGAGGTTTGGATGCGTGCCGGTGCCGCCGGTGCCTGGGAAACCGTTGACGAGGCTGTCGAACGTGTAGGCAACTCGTTGAGCATCGACGCGGGTGTCGAGCGTCGTGTCCGCGAAGACGTCGGCTACGACCACATTCCACTTCTGCGCGGCCTGCAGAGTCACCTGACGGAGCGGCAGTTGAGTGTCCCAGTCTCGCGAGCCCAGCTTGTGGACGGCCACGTAGACGATCTGGGCGGCCGGCCACTTCTGCTTCATCGCATAGATGGTGGCCTCGAGCGAACCGGCGTACGTCCGGGTGTCGAAGGTCGCCGGATCTTGGGACGGGCTGACCACGCCGATCACGTACGTGTGCTGATCATGGATCTCGATGGCGTCGTTGGTTCCGCCGTCGAACACCACGAACGCCGGCGATACGGTGCTGGCGTTTCGCACCTGCGTGATGATCTGCCCGCCAGAAGCGGTGGACGGTCCGATGGTCGCCCCGTTCCTGGCGTACTTGGTCAGCGTCATCTTCTCCCGTTCCGCGACGAGATTGACAAAGCTGCGCGGATACTGATGCCCGTAGACGATGCTGTCGCCGAACGCGTAGACCGACGACCCGGCCAGTGAACCGTTGGCGGCGTACGCGGGACGGGTCAACCGGAAGTTGTCGATCGACTGCACGCCGGATCCGTAGTAGTTGCAAGCGACGACCCGGGCGAGGTTGGTCCCGGTGATGGTCGCCGTCGCCGAGGCGATCACCCGTGGTGAAGTCCCTTTGCTGGTGATCGTGTACTGGATCCGTCGGAGGGTGAGGTGAAGATCGACGGTGTACCACTTGGTGCGGTCGAAGCTCGTCCTGATCCACGTCGGGTTGAGCGAATCGGGAGCCGAGGTGGAGGCTGAGTCCGGTCCGGCCACCGCATAGCGGAGCTCCGAGGCGGTCGCCGCGATGGCGAAGACGAGATGCCCGTTGCCGTCGCGGAACTCGACGCCGGTCTTCATTGCATCGCTAGTGATCGCCGTCTTCCAGTCGAACCGCAGGTCGAGCGTCCGCTCGGTCAGGATCGACGCCGACAGCGGGCGTACCGAGGTCGTGTAGTTCTTCATGCCTTGCGTGACGTTCAGTACGCCGTTGCTGATGCTGGCTCCGATGGGGAACCCGAAGTTCGGCGGATCGGTCTGAGCAGCGAATGTTTCGTACATCAACACTGTGCCCGTGGCGTCGGAGGCCGAGGCGTCATCCGGCACGACGGCCGGGCAGAACGCGACGATCCCCGCGACGACGAGCCTGGTCCATATTACGAGCTGGCTTCCGGTTCTGCGAATGACGATAGGCATGCGAGGGGCTCCTCTGACGACGCGGGGATCTGTGGCGCTATTTGCGCTCGAGGGCCCAGACGGTGGTGCTGTCGGTCGACCCGGTGTTCCACTTCAGCTCGCCGCCCGCGGTGGCGTACATGTAGTCGCGGTCGGAGCGGCTGTTGTTGAGGCGGTAGCCGCCAGTGGCCGGTTCCAAGCCCCAGAGCGAATCGGCGATCACTTCGCCGGAGTTCCAGAGGACGGCGTTGTTGGCGCCGTCGGTGTCCAGGTAGTACCGCCCGGTCCTGACGTTGCGGATCGTCCACGCGCCTGAGGGGTCCTGGGTCACGACCCAGTCTTGGTCGTCATAGGAGCTCGCTGGCGCGACCGTCATGACGCCACTGGCCTCGGAGTCCAGATATCTGCCAGTCGCCACATTCCGGATCTTGTACGTGGCGCCACTGACGACGCCGCCTGTGTCGGCGCGCTTGTACGCGCGAAAGTAGTCGACGACGAATTCCTTCGGCTGAGTCGCGTTCGGATCCACGGTGCCGGTCCAGCCGGCGTTCTCATAGATGCCCAGCAGGAACACCGACGGGTACGCGGGGGACGCGTTGATGGTGTCCTTCAGGACGTTGTCCACGTAGAGCTTGATCTGGGTGGGGTTCCATTCGAGGGCGTAGATGTGAAAGTCGGCGGTCATGTCGAAGCCGACGGACACCGTGTTCCCGGCTTCGGGAAGGTTCGGGTCGGACCACTTGTGGAGGTTGTAGTAGAAGCTCTGCAGCCCGTGTACGCCCGGCGCGTGCTCGACGACGTCGATCTCGGCCCGCTGCGTCGAGGTGTCCTGCTTGCCGACCGTCCAGAACGCAGTGTGAATACCGGTACGCGCGGACGACTTCGCGCGGATCTCGAAGTATCCGTACTGGGGCGCGTACTTCATGACCGTGGGAATCGAGTGATCGAACGGCGACGTCTGATGCAAGCCGGTCCGCTGTCCCGTCTGGATGCTGGAGACCTTCATCGGATTGTCGGCGTAGTAGGTCGGCTGGTCATTGTCGATCCGCAGGACGAGAGCGTTGTCCCGGAAGCCGTAACGCGCCCGGGAACGCCACTCCGGCGTTCGCGATTCGAGATAGTTCGTGACCCACAGCCCGGTGTCGAGGCTGCCGTCGAACTCGTCATGCCGATCGAGAATCCAGCCAGGCTTGTCCAGCGGATTCGGTTGGACGCCGGCTGCTTGGAGCGGTTGAGCACCGGTCATGGCTACCACCAGGCCCGAGGTGAGCAACGAGAGTGCGGCCGCCAGCGCCGTACGCCGGCGGACATCGGTCTTCGCATTCATGACGATTCGCGGTCTCCTTTAACTATGAGCACCCTGAGCGACTTCTGGGCGCGTGGCAGCGCGGGCGGCGGATGGCCATGTGCCGATGGCCGGTCCTCCGTCCTTGGTCACGGAGCAGCAGCATGGGGCTCGTGCCGAACCCCATGTCGGAAAACGTATTCCGTAGTCTGGTGACACATTTCGATCGTGTCAAGGGTCGATGTCTGGAGGACCGGACCTGCAGATGCGTGGGCGAGCGATCGGCGCTCCGGTGGAGTGTCGCAAGGGGACGGCAGGCCGGGGATCTGGCGGCGTCTGCTCACGCTGACCTGCGGTCGCAGTCTGGTGTGCCGCGGGCGCCGGCACTGATGGGCCAGACGGGCATTGCCATCGACGTCTCGCCGAACTTGGTGCCCGTCATCTCCTTGATGGGCGCAGCCGACAGGGGAGTGACCCCGACGGGTGCTCCTCCGGTTGGAGCAAAAAGCGGAGAACTTCGATTGACACTTAAATGAGCGTAGGGCAATCTATCTGTTGCATATCCGATTCGGGCCGACAGCGGGAAACCCGCCCCGCGTCGGCGAGGGTGCCGCCGCCCTTTCAGATCCGCACCGGACCGGACGGTAAACAGCTGTCAGCTGTCCGCTGTCGCTGGGCGGACCGCGCACGGTCCGTGGGCTTTCGCGGGTCGCCCCTTTGCCATGCCCACCGAGAGATCAGTCGGTCCCACACACCTCAACTACCGCAGGACGCCAGGAGGCATCGTGTCCATGCAACGACGAACCGTCCTCAAGCTCGCAACCACGGCAGCAGCCGGAACAGGTCTGTCTCTACTCGGAGCCGGCCAGGGCTACGCCGACCCCGCCCCGGCGACGCCCTTCGCCGTCGGCGTGCGCCAATACAGCTGGACCCGCGGCAGTCGCCAGATCACCACCTACGTGTACTACCCGGCCACTGGAACCCCCGGGGGCAGCCCGGTCACCAACGCCCCGGTCGCTCCCGGCGTCTTCCCCGTCTACAACTTCACCCACGGATACAGCAGCAGCCCCCAGAACTCCCTGTTCGTGATCCGCCCGCTGGCGGCCGCAGGTTTCATCGTGCCCGCCCCGTACTTTCCCAACATCAACATCAACGACGTCTACAACGGCAACATGTCGATGGATGTCTCGGAAGTCCTCACGCGAACGCTGGCACTGAACACCTCCAGCGACGCTCTCGCGGGACACATCAACACCGGCATCGGGGTGGGCGTATCAGGTCACTCCATGGGCGGCATGACCACCCACGGTCTGCTGACGGCCTGGCCGGACTCCCGGATCGTGTCCGCCAACCCGCAGTCGTGCGTCGACATGGGCAATCCGTCCACCAGCGTGCACGCCAAAGTCCTGTTCGTCCACGGCGACAAGGACACCACCTGCGCCTACAGCTCCGCCCGGCAGGCGTACTCGGAACTGCCCGCGCCCAGGGGATTCCTTACCTTCGTCGGCGGAAGCCACACCAGCTTCTGGAGCGACACCAAGTTCCCGAACACCGTCGTGGACTGGGCACGGTGGAGCATGTATGGCGACACCACGGCCCGGGACCGGCTCGCCGGTGATGCCACCTCCTCCTCCACCCGATGGGAGTTCGTGGACGGCAGCACACCCCCGGGTACCACCTACTACAACCTGGTCGCCCAGCACAGCGGCAAGCTCGCCGACATCAACTCGGCATCCACTTCCGCCGGCGCGCTGCTCATCCAGTGGCCGTCCACTGGACGCACCAACCAGCAGTTCGAGTTCGCCGACACCGGTGACGGTTACGTGCGTGTCAAGGCCCGCCACAGTGGGCTCGTGCTGCAGGTCGCCGGCAACTCCTCCGGGGCTGACGTCACCCAGCAGCCGGTCGGCACCGCCGCGAGCCAGCAATGGCGCCTCGTCGACCAGGGCAGCGGCGTCATCAGCCTGATCAACCGGCAGTCCGGATTGGCTCTGGACGTGTGGGAGGCCTCCACCGCCGACGGAGCGCGGATCTCGCAGTACGCGTACAACGGCAACGCCAATCAGCGGTTCGCGCGCCGGGCCGTTTGACCCCGTCGCAATCGGCATGACGGCACCATCGGCACCTGTCGGCCCGCGATCGTAACGGCGGGCCGACAGGTCGGCGTCACGCGTCAGGCGTAGATGAACCAGTAGCCTGAGGGGTAGCTTCCGCCGGTCGGGTACCAGACGCACTGCAGCGGTCCGGTCCAGCCGTAGTTCTCGATGCCGTAATTTCCGATCCGGACGCATTCTGAGTAGTCGTAGACGACGCCGCGAAGACTCGTCGCGGCGTGTGCTGGCGTGGCCCCGACGAACACCGTCGAACCGGCCAGGATCGTCGCCACGACCGCCATCTTGACTCTGCGCATACTACCTCCATCGATAGAACGATGTGCATGATAATAGATATAGGTCGATCAGAGGGGATCGTCCGATTCGGCGACATGTTTCGGCAAACCATTGGCCTGATTCGACTTTAGGCGGTGTGCGCCTCCAAATGGACGCCGCCGGGTCCGTCGAGCTGAATCCGCGCGATCTCGGTCACGGCCCGATACAGCGGGTAGCCCTCGACCGCGTCGCCGTGGCGTACCTGGCACGCGCCGCTCGGATGGGCCACGCCGTCGCGGTCGATGACGGTCATCCGATACTCGCCGTCGGTGGGCGCACCGGCCAAACTGACCAACAGCCACGACGGTTCGCCCTGGTAGAGGAACACGGTTCCGGTTCGGACGCCGGTGCTGCTGAGGATCGGCAAGGCTTTCAGATACCGGCCGCCGGCCACGCTCAGCGTCTGGCGATGTTCGGCGGCCAGTCGCCGGTCCGTCGCCGTCGCCTGCCAGACCACCGCGCCGGTGAGCACTGCCGCCACCAGCACCGCGCATACGACGGCCAAGTGGCGGGTCCAGCTCCGCTTCGACATGGGGGTACGCCGTGCGGGGCGGGCTTCGTGAAGCCGGTTGAGCACGGCGGATTCGAAGCCGGTCGGCGGCTCGTGAGCCGGGGCGAGCAGGAGCAGCTCGTCGGCGGCCTTGGCCAGCCCGGCCAGCTCGGTGCGGCAGGCGTCGCAGGTCGCAGTGTGCAACAGGACGGCCGCGCGTTCGGGGCCGGTGGCGGCTCCGGTCGCGACCTCGGCCAGCAGCGGCCGTACGCCTTCGCAGTCCGGGCGGTCAGTCATCGGTCACCTCGAGCTGGTCGCGCAGCCGGATCAGACCGAGCCTGATCCGGGTCTTGGCGGTGCCGAGCGGGATGTCCTCCCGTTCGGCGATCTCCCGGGCGGTGAGCCCGTAGAACGTGGCGAGCACGACGGCGACGGCCTGCTCATGGGGCAGGCCGTGCAGGGCTGTGCGGACCCGGTCGGCGTCGGGCCAGCCTTCGAGCGGCCGTTCGGCTTGCGGATCGAGCAGCCCGAGCAGAGTGTCCGGCTCGTAGGGCCGTTCGTGGCTGACGCGTACGACATCGATGGCGGCGTTCCGGGTGATCGTGAGCAGCCAAGACGCGACGGCTCCGCGGCGCGGGTCGTAGCCGCCCGCGTACCGCCAGGCCCGCAGGAACGCCTCTTGGGCGACCTCCTCGGCGGTCGCCGGGACGCCGACGATCGTGAGCGCCAGACCGAAGACGCGCGCCTGATATCGGCGTACGAAGGCCGCGGCCGCCTGGGAGTCGCCGGCCGCCATTCCGGCGACCAGTCCCTCGTCTGTCACCGCCATGCAAGGTACTACGGCTACGGGCCGTCCGCAGATTTCTCCGCCGCCGAGAAATCTCCATCGAGCGGCCAGGCCGTAGAACTTGTATGAACCGACGTGAGGTGAGCAAGTTCGGCGTCACCGCGCTGGTGGCGATCATGACAGCGGCGTTGCCGGCCGCGTGCGGCTCCGACGGCGACGCCGGAACGATGTCTTTGTCGGTACGCGAACCGGCGGCGGACGCGACGGTCACGGTGCCGTTCGCGGTCGCCTTCGACAGCAGCGTCCCGCTCGGCGACGAAGCCTCCGGCCTGCACCACGTGCATCTGTACTTCGACGACAACAGCAACGACTACCTGATCGTGGAGTCGACGAGTGTGCAGGTCACGAACGCTCCGCCCGGCCGGCATGTGATGCACCTTTCCTTGCGCAACGCCAACCACTCGGCGGCCGGAGTGGAGACCCAGGTGACTCTGATCGTCTCCGGCACCCCTGGGCCGTCCAGCCCCGCACCCCAACCGAGTGCCTCTTCCGACGGCGGGGGGTACGGCTACTGATGGCCTTCATCGAGCGCTACTCCCGGCGTACCAGATGGTTCCATGCGGGCATCTATGTCGCGGTGCTGGTGCTGCTCGCGACCGGATGGTGGCTGGCCCTGGGCCGGGAGGGGCGCCCGAGCCCGCTGGCCCGCGTGACCGGCCTGGCCGACACCACCGTGCACCTGTGGACGGGCTGGGGTTTGGCGGGGCTGGCGGGCGTGGCGGTGACCGTGGGGGTACGCGCGGCCGGGACGTTCCTCGTCGAGTCGGTCCGCTTCCGCCGAGGCGACCTCCGCTGGTTCGTACGCTGGCCCGCGGCAGTTTGGACGGGCCGTTTCGCGTCGCACGACGGCCATTTCGACCCCGGGCAGCGCGTGGCGAACCTGGTGCTGACGGGATGCCTCGCCGTGCTCATCGGCAGTGGAGTCGGTCTGGCCTTCATCGACGGCGGAATCGGATTCGTCGTGCTGCGCCAGATTCACCGCTGGGCGACGTTCGCACTCACCCCGGTCGTGGTCGGACACATCGTGATCGCCAGCGGCATCCTGCCCGGCTATCGAGGCGTCGCCCGATCCATGCACGGCGGCCGTCTCCGTGTCGAGACTGCTAAACGAGTCTGGCCCGGCTGGCTGCACCGGACGCAGAACCGCTGACTTGCTGTCGGCCGGAACGCACGCGAGGGAGACAGGCCCTAGGGTTTGAGGAGGACCGCGACGAGCTCATGCCGGCTTCGCACGCCTGTCTTCGCGAAGATCGATTTGAGGTGGTCGCGGACGGTGTGCGGGGACAGGTACAAGCTGTCAGCCATCTGCGCCGTGGACCGGCCCCGGAGAACCAGCTCGGTGATCTGACGCTCGCGCGGCGACAGCCCGTGATTTTCGAGCACAGCCTCGCCAGCCTTGTCGGAGTGCCTGCTTCCGATGGAGACGCCGACACGCACCGGCCCGTCGAGCCGCCAGGCGTGGAAGGTCGCCCACCGCCTCGTGCGGGTAGGCACCCGCACCGCCATGGGCGCGGAGCCCGCCGTTTCGCTGACAGCCGCGGCCAGTGCGTACACGACCGCAGGCAAAAGTGGTTGTGTCGCGCCACGCTCCACAAGTTCGGCCAACAACGTCTCCGTGCCGGCCGACATGGAAACGATCTGGTAGCCCTCGTCCAGGAGCAGCAGTCCTGGAGACGCAGACAAGGAGCCCGCACCGGTTTGCGATCGGAGCAGACTCCGGCGTACGCCTCTTGCCAGCACGCGGCCGAGACTCGTCACGAACCGGCTGTCGGTCTGCGTGAACGGCGGTGACGCCGGTTCCCGGAGAAAAACGAATCCGCCCCACGCCCTTGCCTGGTCGAGCAGGACCATGCGCAGTTCGTGTGCGTACCCGGAGGGTTTGAGGATCTCGTGGAAGCGTTCGCTGGATCGGTGATCGGTGAGGATCGCCGCCGGGCGGCCGGTGCGGGCCAAGTCGACGAACCTGGTGGAGTCACCGGGCCGGTACTCCAGAGTGGCGAGGTGGCCGAAGAGCGCCGGAGACAGGCCGGCCTCGTGCACACCGGCCGTCTTGACCAGCATGTCTGGATCGAGGGTGAAGCCACACCAGCCTTCGGCGGGTACCGCGCGGCGGATGACCTTGCCTGCGGCCGACAACAGCTCGTCCACATCGGAGGTCGACTCGGCGATCCGTTGCACTTGCGTACGGACAGTTCGGGCCGTGATCGTGTTCACCGGCTCAACGGTATCCCTCGTCTGCGGGGTACTGGCGCGATCGCGGGTAAACCTATGGTCGCGGTCATGACCCTCGCACAAACACCGCAGCAACTACACGAGCTCTTCCTGGAAGGCGTCAACAACAGCGACGTCGATGCACTGCTTGACCTCTATGAGGTGGACTCCCTGACGGTGAACCTCGACGGCAGCCGGGTCCACGGCGAAGCGGCCCTGCGTACGATGCTGACCGAGTTCGTCACCGCGGTCGACAAGCTCGAAGGCGGCACCCGCAAGGTCGTCGCGCACGGAGACATCGCCCTGATGTCGGCCACATTCTCCGGAAACGGCGGCGCAGTCGCCGGTATCACCGGCGAGATCGCCCGTCGCCAGCCGGACGGCGGTTGGCGGTTCCTCATCGACGACCCGACTTTCGGCGTGGTGTCCTCGTAGGCGGATGTAGGACGCGCGGACCGGGCCATCGTGCGGTGACCCGGTCCGTCCTGGGTGAACCATCGGCAGGTAGCTGCCGTGCAGCGTGGCGACCCTTGCGTCTGACGTCGTGTGCCTGGCCGATCGCATTGCAGAACTTCGGTATGTTGGCGCGGGGCACCACAGGGCAGGGGAGGGCCGGTGGCACAGGTCGTCGATGGTCTGACAGTCGCCGTTCTGGGACCGCTGCAGGTCTCGGTAGCCGGCCAGCCGGTGGAGCTGACCGCCGGTCGGCTGCGCACACTGCTGGTGGTGCTCGCGCTGTCGGCCGGCAGGACGGTGTCGGTCGACCGGATGGCGGCCGGGTTGTGGGGCGAGGAACCGCCGACCAATGCCCGCCGTGCGATCCATACCTACGTCACCCGGTTACGCGGTGCGATCGGCACCGACTTGATCGCGACCGAACCGTCGGGATACCACCTGCGGGTCGAATCGAACCGGGTTGACGCCCTCCGGCTGAACCACTTGCTGGAGACTGCCACGCGGACATCGGACCCGGCCACCGAAAGGGACCTGCTGGATGAGGCGATCGACCTTTGGCGAGGCGACCCGTTCGACGGGCTGGACTCCGACTGGCTGGCCGGGTCGGAGGGGCCACGCCTGGTCGAGCGATATCTCGCGGCGATCGAGCGCCGAACCGACCTGGAGCTGGCGAACAGGGGGTCCGTCGACCGTGCCGGCGACCTTGCCGCCGAGCTTCGGAAGCTGACAGTCCGGTACCCGCTACGGGAATCGCTCTGGGTTCGGCTGATGGCCGTTCTCGACCGTGGTGGCCGGCCGGCGGAGGCGCTCGAGCGGTACGAGATCATCCGGCTCCGGCTCGCCGAGGAGTTGGGCACCGATCCGGGACCGGAGCTGCGCCAGGCGTACGCGGGACTGCTGGCGGGCCGGCCGCTCCCGCAGTCTGCTCCCGCCGCGTCGGTGCCCCGGCAGCTGCCCGCCGACGTCGACGGCTTCGTCGGCCGGGCGGACGCCCTCAAGCTGCTTGACGCGTACGCGGACGAACTGGACGGCCGCACCGCTCGGGCGACCGTGATCGCCGCGATCGGCGGGGCCGCCGGAGTCGGCAAGACGACGCTGGCGGTGCACTGGGCGCATCGGGTGACCGAACGATTCCCCGACGGTCAGCTTTACGTCAACCTGCGCGGCTTCGACGCGTCCGCGCCGACGATGGCGGCAGCGGACGCCGTTCGTGCTTTCCTCGAAGCCCTCGACACTCCGCCGCAGCGGATGCCGTCCACGGTCGACGCGCAGGTGGCACTGTATCGGTCGCTGATGGCCGACCGGCGGATGCTGATCCTGCTTGACAACGCCCGCGACGCCGAACAAGTCCGGCCGCTGCTGCCCGGAAGCTCGTCCTGTCTGGTCCTGGTGACCAGCCGCAACCGGCTTACCGGTCTCGTCGCCGCGGAAGCCGCCCGGCCGGTGCACCTCGATCTGCTGTCCAGTGACGAATCTCGGCGGATGCTGGCGCGCCGCCTGGGCGCGGATCGGCTGGCCGCCGAACCGGAGGCGACGGACGACATCGTCACGCGCTGCGCCCGGCTGCCGTTGGCGCTGGCGATCGCGGCAGCCCGGGCAGCCACCCATCCGCATTTCTCCCTGTCGTCGATCGCCGATCAGCTCCGGGACGCGCTCGGCGCGCTGAGCGGCGAGGAAGCGGCGACCGACGTCCGGGCCGTGTTCTCCTGGTCGTATCGGGCACTGCCGGAAGACGCGGCGCGACTGTTCCGCTTGCTCGGGCTGCATCCCGGGCCGGACGTGACCGTCGCGGCCGCGGCGGACCTGGCGGGCGTACGCCGGTCGCGGGCTGCTCATCTGCTGGGCGAGCTGACCCGCGTGCAGTTGCTCACCGAGCACGTCCCGGGCCGGTTTGCGGGTCATGACCTGCTGCGGGCGTACGCCGCCGAGCTGGCCGAACCGGCTGAGAGCGGTCCGGCCCGGCAGCGGCTGTTGGACCACTACCTGCAGACAAGCCGGGCCGCCGCGTACCTGGTCAATCCGCACCGGGATCCCATCACGCCGACGCCGCCGCTACCGGGGATCAGACCGGACCGGCTCGGCGACAGTGAACAGGCGTTCGCCTGGTACGCCGCTGAGCACGCCGTCCTACCGGCGGTGCTCGCGGACGCGGCCGCCACCGGTTTCGACCGTCACGCGTGGCAGCTCGCCTGGAGCATGGAGGAGGTCCTGTTCCGGCGCGGCTATTGGCAGGAGTGGTACGCCTCGCAGCAGACCGCCCTCGACGCCGCCCGTCGCTGGGGTGATCGGCGGGCGCAGGCGTTGTCGCTGCGCAGCATCGCCAACGCCGCCGGCCGGCTGGGTCGCTACGAGGACTCGCTGACCCATCTGGAACAGGCGCTGGAGCTGTTCCGCGCGCTGGAGGACAAGGTCTTGCAGGCGCATACTCATCTGGCGTTCTCATCTGCGCTGAGCCCGCTGGGCCGGCTGGCGGAGGCGAGTGGCCATCGGAATCAGGCGCTCGCGTTGTACGCCGAGTCGGGCGACCGGCTCGGGCAGGCCCGGGTGCTCAACAGCAACGGCTGGTACCACGCCGAGCAGGGCCGGTACACCGCCGCGCTCGTCGAGTGCCGGCGAGCCTTGACGCTGTTCCAGGAGGTCGGCGAGCGTTCCGGGGAGGCGGAGACCTGGGACAGCCTCGGCTATGCGTACCACCGGCTCGGCGAGCACGCCCAGGCGATCAGCTGCTACTCGACGGCGGTGGCGATGTTCGAGGAGATGAACGCGTCCTACTTCCTCGCGGAGAAGCTGATCAACCTCGGGGATGCCTACCTGGCCGCTCAGGACCCGGCCAACGCCCGGACGGTCTGGCGCCGGGCGTTGACCATCTTCCAGGCGGCGGGCCAGCCGGAGGCCCACGGGGTCCTCGATCGGCTGGCCCGCCTCGATCAGCGGTGACGCATCAGCAGTGACTGGTTCCGTGGCATTGGTTGGTCATGACGTTCCACGCGAGGTTGTCGGCGAAGCTCTGCCAATTGTGCTGCGCGATCGTCTTGTTCACGACGTCGGGCACCGCCGAGCTCTGAACCCACGCCGTCACGCGTAGTTGCAGCCGTCCGTCGCTGCCGTTCTGGAACTGGAACCGGATGACCGATCCGGGCGCGTCGAAGTGTCCCTTCTGGGCGATGAAGTAATACCCGTCGTTGATGGCGTACGCGCGGACCGGCGCGCCTTTGCAGAGGGCGGTGAGACACGCGTTGAGCGGGATGAACTCGCCCGTGCCCGGGAAGTGCCCAGGGGCGTTGTCGATCGGGAAGCTGCAGTTGAAGCAGCGGTTGAGCTCGTTCATCGCGTCCAGCGGAGAGGCGTACAGCGGGTCGAGGGTCTGGGGGTAGCCTCCGGCCTTGTCGGTGTCTTGGGAGATGTCGTGCGGGGTGCCGACGTCGAACGTGATGTCGTAGAACAGCGGCAGGTCGCCTGCGGCCTGGGTGAACCGCTGCTGGTTGCGGGCGCGCCCGCGGGCTTGAGCGTCGGCCATCTGCTGATCGCGGTCGTGCTGCCAGGCGCGCCGGGTCGCGGCCCGGGTCGCCCGGAGCTGCCGCTGCCACTTGTCGTACATCGGTTTGTACATCGCGATGCGCTTCTGCACCCGCTTCATCGCGGCCGATGTCATGTGCTTGGCGCTCGGTGCCTCGATGTAGCCTCCGGCGTCGACGAAGTACCGCCGACCGTCCGGGTCGCTCATCGAGGTGGGGTTGTTGTTGGCGTACGCGTAGGAGTTCATCTGCTGTGGATCGGCGGGGTCGACCACCGGGTCGACGGAGATGAACTTGCCCAGCGTCGGGTCGTACTCCCGCGCGCCGAGCCGGGTCAGTCCGGTCGCCTCGTTCGCCGTTCCGCCGACGAAGCCTCGATCGCCGCCCGGCCAGCCGGCGCCCGCGGTCAGCGCGCCCGCCGTGAGCCCGGCAGTCGAGCGCGGGTTGCCGAACAGGTCGAGCCGTCGCTGAGTGGGGGCGAGGGTGGCGCTGTCGATCGCGGTCTGCGACGTGCCGTGCTGGTCGGCGACCAGCCAGGTCAGGCCGCTGCCGGTGCGGCTGCCGACGCCGTCGTACTGCCGGGTGCCGGTCTTGCCGCCGGTCGCCGTGTCCAGGGTGATCTCGTCGGAACCGAGGAAGAGCGTGACCTTGCCCGGATCCCGGCGGAGCAGCTGTACTCCATTGGCGTCATAGACGTACGAGGTGCGGCCGTCTGCCGAGGCACCCGCCTGGATCGAGCCGAGTAGCCCGTCGTCGGTCCAGGTCAGGGTCTGCGTAGCCGCCGAGCCGTCCGGCGCCGGGCGACTGATCGTGTTCCCGGCCGCGTCGTAGCCATAACTGTCTACATCGGATCCCGTCTGGATGCTGGTGACCGCATGCGGCCGATCGACTCCGGCACCCCCGGTGGGGTACGCGTACGTGCTCGTCCGGTCGGCTGTGCCGGCGAAGCCCTTGGCCGTCATCGACGTGCGGTTTCCGACGGCGTCGTAGGCGTACTGAGTCCAGTAGGGCGCCGGTCCACCGATGAGGCCGGCCGCCGGCATGGTCGCGGCACAGCCGTCGGTCGGCGTCCAGGCGGCCTGGACTCGGCGTAGGTAGTCGTAGGTGAAGCACTGGGCGTCGGCGGCGGAGCCGGCCGCCCGTTCGGCGATCTTGGTGACGTTGCCGGTCGGGTCGTACGCGTACGAAAGGTCGTCGACCATGACGCCACCGGCCTGTTCCCGCTCGGTGAGGACTTCGGTGACCCGCCGGGTGCCCTCCTCGCGGTAAGTGGTCTGCCACAGCCGTTTGCCGGTGACGCCGAGTTCCAGCTGGGTCGGTTCACCCAGCGCGGTGTACTCGGTGTCGGTGATGTAGGTGGTCGCGCCGGTGACCGTGTCGGGCAGCCCGAGATCGTCGTAGCCGTAGACGAGTGTCTCGGCCGGGACGTCGGCGCCCAGCGCGGGCAGCTTCTTGGTCGCGACACTGCCGTCCACCGTGTATGTCAGCTCTGTCGGGTATGCGCCCGCCAGGGCGCCCTCGACGCCGGGCAGGCTGATCGTCTCGCCGGTCGGATTCCCGGCGGCGTCGTAACCGCCGACCGTCCGGGTGTAGGCGTCATCGCCGACGAACCGGGTGGAGGAGGTGAGCGAGCCCTTGGCCAGTGTGTCGAAGACCGTCCGGGTCAGCAGGTGGCCGTCCTCGGCGGCCAGCCGGGTCTCGGTCTTGCGGCCGAGGGCGTCGTATCGGGCGTACACCGTCTTCTGCCGGGCATCAGTGGCTGTGATCAATTGTCCCGCGTCGTCGTAGGTCATGGTGGTGAGCCCCTGGTCGGGGCTGTCGGCAGTGAGCTGGCGGCCCTGTACGTCGTAGGTGTACCGCCAGACGTTGCCGGCCGGGTCGGTGGTCGTGGCCAACTGCCCCCGCTTGGTGTACGCGTACGTGGTCGTGTCGGCCGTTCCGGTCGGCGGCCCGCTCTGCGGACGCTGCCGATACTGCAGCAGGCGGGTGGTGTGCCCACGAGCGTCCACATAGGTCGTCGTGGCGGTGCTGCCGATGGGCGGTACGACGCTGGTGTAATCACCGCCGTAGTAGGTCCGCGTGCGCCATTTCTCGGAGTTGAGCCGGAGGAAGATCGCGTCGGTCGGCCGCTCCGCGCCGTCGTACACGGTCACCATGGCTTGCGGAACCGCCCCGGCGTCGGGCAGGAATAGCGAGGTGCCCGCCGGACTGTCCGCGTTGTAGTACGCCGCGCGAGTGATCGCGAGCAGGCCCCGCGAGTCGTAGATCTTGTCGGTGAGGATGCGGCCCCCGGCCGGGCTGGGCGCTTGGGTCTGCCGTTCCCGGAGGAAGCCGTCGTACAGGGTGTAGGTCGCCACAGCGTTGCCGTTGGCCTTGAGGGTGTCGGTGCGGAGATAGCTCGGCGCGGTCGCCCGGATCTGATACGTGTAGCGCAGATGTGGGCTGTCGCCGTTGTCCGGGCTGCGGCCGGGCAGCCAGGCCTTGACGAGCCGGCCCAGCCCGTCCCGGTCCAGCCGGGTCACTCGCTGATTGGGGTCGACGATCCGGGTCGGTTCGCCCCAGGCGGGGTCCATCGTCGTCGTGGTGACGTGGTTCAGCGCGTTCGTGGTCGTGGTGGTCGTGGTCAGTCCGTTCGTCTCGGTGTACGCCGTCGTGGTCGGGCGGCCGAGCGCGTCCTTGGCGATCAGGACCCGGCCGTATCTGTCGTACGTCGCGGTGCTGTCCTGGAGATAGGCCGGCGTGCTGCCGGAGTAGCCCCTGACGGTTTCGGTGCTGGTCACATCGCCCTTGTCCGGCGCACTGTCCAGGCCGCCGCCGTCGTAGTAGGTGTGCGTCACGGTGATCGCGTCCGACGGATAAGACGGCGTGGCGCCGCAGGCCACCGCGACGGTGGTGACCGTGCGCGGAAGGTTCACGAGCAGCGTGGCCGGATCCTGGGCGTACGCCGTGGTCGTGCACTGGTTGTCAGCGGCGTCGGCGAGGTCGCCAGCGTCGTCGACCTGGGTGGCGTTGCCGTAGTGGTCGTAGGCGGTGTCGATCTGGGTGGTGCGGAACGTTCCGGCGGCCAGCCGCGTGCGGCTGAGTACGCGTGACGTCTCCACCTGGTAGGCGGTCAACCCGTCGCGAGTGGCCGTCGTCCGGGTCCACGGCGTACGGATCTCCCCGGTCACCTCGGTTCCGCCGACGCCGTCACGGGTGATGGTCTCCCGCAGGAAACCGGCTAGCGGTTCAGCGTCGGCGACCGCAGCACCGGTGGAGTCGGTGACGGTGACCGTCTTCGTCCCACCGCCGGCGAGCCGGTCGCCGTTCATGCCCCGGAAGTACTGGAACTGCGTCCACGACTCCGGCTTGTTCAAGTCGTTGACCGGATCGCCGCTGCGGACGACGACCTTCTCGTAGCCGCGCCACTGCGACCAGGTCCGCTTGGCCGGTTCGATCAGTGGGTTGTCGTCGTACGCCCACGCGCCGTCGCCCGCGTACTCGTAGGTGGTCACCTCGTCCTTGTTGCCGCCGACGGTGTCGTCGGCGACGACCTTCGCGACCACGTACCGGTGGAACCAATCCTCTCGGACGGTCGGCGACGGCGGCAACGCCCAGCGCACCGGGAAGCACCGCTTGGGGTTGCGGTCGACCGGCGGGGCGGCCGCGCCGTCGGCGCAGTCGGGCTCGGCGTAGGTGACGCTGATCGCGCCGCCGGATTCGTTGTGGATGCCGGTGAGCCGGTATTTGTTGAGCTTGGGCAGTCCGTCGGCGGCGGCGTTCACGCGGTTCTGCTTCATCGTCCCGTCGAAGGTGACGTCGGGCAGCGTCGCCGCCGTGGTGGCGGCGAGCCCGGCGTGGCCGATGCGGCTCAGCCACAGGCTCGCGGTCGTGCCGTCTCCCGGCACGGGGAACGCATGGGTGAACGTCCATTGCTCGACGTTGCGATAGTTGCCGTTTCCGGTGGACACCTGGGTCGTGATCTTCGCCAACCGTTGGGTCGACCAGAAGGTCGGCGCGATCTGGGTCGAACAGGTTCCGGACAGGCATTGCTGGTCCCAGGGCACGTCGGGCCAACTGGTCGCCGTATGCGTGGCGCAATTGGCCAGGCAGCGGTCGGCCACGTCGAACCAGACCCGGGCCGGCGCCTGGCCACTTTCGCCTTCGCGGGTGCCGTACTCGATGCGCTCCAGCGTTCCGCCGCGGGTGTAGGCGGCGGTCCGCTTGGCCAGGTTCACGCCATAGTTGTTGGTCTCTTCGCGGTAGAAGTAGCTCATCGAGTTGCCATGCCGGTCGACGACGTGGTCGAGGTTCCACCGGTACGCCTGGTCGCAGCTCGACGCGTCGAAGGTGGATTTGTTGCAGGGTTCGTCGGCGTCGTTGCCGAACACCGGCACGGTCCACGTCGAGTCAGCGCGTCGGCCGAGGAAGTATTGGGTCCCGTCGGTCGTCGTGATCTTCCAGTACTCGGAGTTGTCGTCGCCGTTGGCCGCGCCGATCAGATGTTCGATCCTGGTTCCATCGTCGTCTTTGAGCCGCCACGTACCGTTGGCGTTCCATGTGCCATCGACGAGGACTAGCTGACCGGAGTGTCCGTCCAGGGACATCGTCGCGTTGTCGGTCTCCCAGCACAGGTCGCCGGTCTTGGTGGTGGCGTTGTTGCCGCCCAGGTCCTCACCGCAGCTCTTGTAGGAGCGCTCGATGAAGCCCGGCCACATGGACCAGCCTTCGCCGAGCCAGGACGGTTGGCTGTTGGTGGACACGGTGTGCCCGTCGACCGTGTTCGAGTTGTATGCGGCGGTCAGCGTCGGCTGCAACCCGCCTGGGACCGGCGGCGTACGCATCTCGTAGGACCAGCTGAACGCGCCGGTCTGGGCGGACACCTGCCACGATCCGGACGGTGCCAACGAGGTGGCGCGATAGCTGCCGGTCGACCCCTCCGCGTCTGCCGCCACCGCGAACGTGGCCTCGCTCGATCCCACCGCGACGTCGGCGGACAGCAGGCTCGCCGCCAGGTCGTTGCGCAGCCCCGTGACCGGGGATCCGTCCTGGGCTACGACCCGCAGGCGGGCGGCCCAGTCACCTCCGTACTGATCCTTGAAGCGCGAATAGTCGATGGTCAGCCGTAGCGGCCCTTTCGTCGCCGAGCCGTCGGTCCGGCGTAGCCCCAGGAACAGGCTGTCCGTTCGCGCGGCCGCGCCTGCCGGACGTTCAAGGACCCGCACGTCGACGGTGGCCGGGGCGGCGCCGGTCGTGGCCTGGACCCAGACCGGCAACGCGCCTGCACGGGCTGCGGTGGACCGCTGAACGCCGACCGTCGCCGCGCCCGCCGTCGGCCAGGTGACCGCGGCCGGCCGGGGGGCTGGGAAGTCGGTCTTCACCGTGGCGACCGGCGGCGCGGCGTGGCCGCTGACGGATTTGACCACGTCGGGCCGGCTCGGCAAGACAGCCGGGGCGGCGAACGCCCGGACGGGTACCGCGGCCGACACGGCGATCATGACGAGGGTGCTGGTCGCGGCGGCCCACCGCCGCGCGCGTTTCGTCGGATGGCGCATCAGGTTCCCTTCAGACTCGATTGAGGAGATAGCCCAGCGATCGGTCGAACGTCTGCCGTTCGCAGCCCGGATCGCGTGAATCGAAGCGGTCGCCCGCGGCCGTGCGGCAGCGGAACAACTCGGCGGCCGAAGTCCCTTCCGGCGGCGTGGTCCAGACGTATCCGGTCCAGCGCACGACTGTCGCGCCTTCGCAGTCGGCCTGGGTGGACGAGAAGGTCTCCGTGCCCGTGCGGCAGGTCCACAACGCCGTCGCGCCGGACCGCGAGGTGAGCGCGACAAGGCCGAGCGAGCCTTCCGCCCGGTACTGCGCCCCCGTGATGAAGTTGCTGCTCAGGTGGTCCCCGTCAGGTGACGAGTAGCTGCGCACGAGGTAGCCGTAGGCCCGCGTGTAACCGAGCAGCCCCTCGGTCGTCCGGCCTTCGCACGCCGGGTCGGGCGACGCGAAATGGCTGTGCCCTGGGATGTTGCAGCGGTACACCGGCATCGCGCCGTCGGCGGGCGGATTGACGTAGAAGGCGCCGGCCGTGCCCAGTTTCGTGAAGCCTTCGCAGGTCGCCACCGTCGCCAGGAAGTAGTCGTCGGCACCGAGGCGGCAGGCGTACACCACCCGGGTCCCCGGCGTGCCGATCGGCGCGGTCAGGCCGAGGCCACGCTCGAAGTGATAGCCATTGGGTACGCGTTCGGTCGTGACGATGTGGTGGCCGTCGGCGCTGACGTACCGGCTGAGCTGGTCGCCGCCGTAGAGGGGTACCCGGCGCGTGGCCGGTTTGAGGTACTCGTTACGGATCTCGTCACCGGTGCGTACGCCGCTCCAGACGTGGACGTCGTCGACCACGCCCGCGAACATCGCGGCGGTCGTCTGGTCGCGCCCGACCCGGAACGGTCCGGCGGCGTTCCAGCCCGAGTACGCCGTGACCTCCGGGCCGGCCAGCGCGCCGTTGACGTACAGCCGGATCTTGCGGCTGCCCGCGTCGTACACCGCCGCCAGATGCGTCCATTCCCCGTCGAACGCGCCGTCGGCCGCGTTCACCGTGGCGGCTTGGCCGGCGTCGGTGGCGGACTGGTTCAACCCGAACGACCATGTCCCGTTGCGGTACCGCAGAACGAAACCGCTGTACTGGACGCCGTCTTGGCTGAGGACGGTCTGCGTACGCCCGTCGGCGGCGTCGAGCAGCGCCCAGGCGGTCACGGTGAAGCTGTTGTCCGTACGCACCACGGGCCCGGTCGTTCGTGCTGCGCCGGTCGTGCCGTCCAGCCGCAGCGCGCCGTCGCCGACGCGTCCGGTCGTCCACGTTGCCGCGCCCTCGACGACGGCCGGCCGGTAGATCCCCGACATGTCCAGCGCGGTCGGCGTGTCGGCACCGTCCCGGGCGCCGTCGTCGAGCGGCAGGAACAGCTCCTCCGTCGCAGGCAGCCCGGCGAGGTCGTGGATCTCCTCGACCGACAGTGCCCGGTCGTAGGCGCGTACCTCGTCGACGCCGCCGGTCCAGAAGTCGGACGGGGCTCCGTTCCACCGGGAGCGGCCGATGGTCAGCGGACCGGTCGCCCGCCAGCCCGCGGCCTTGGCACCGGTCGCGGCCAGCGCGCCGTTGACGTAGAGCCGCATCTCGCTGCGCCCCGCGTCGTAGACGCCGACCAGGTGCGTCCACGCACCGGTGGTGGCCGGCGTGGCCGACACGATGCGGCTGTGGACCGAGCCGCCGCCCGCCACGTCGGCGGCGAACATGGCGAACGCCCAGTTCCCCGAGGGCGAGGCCTGTAGCTGGAATCCTGGGGATTGGACGCCGTCTTCGGACACGACTGCCGGATAGCCGCCGACGTGGTCCAGCCATGCCCAGGCGGACACGCTGAATGTGCGGGAGGTGTCCACTGCCGGCCCCTTCCCGGTGACGACCGCCGCGTCGGCGGTGCCGTCGAGCCACAACGCGTCCCCCAGCCGGCCGGCCCGCCACTCGGCCGGTCCGATGACCGTCGTGCCGTCGTGGTGGCGTTGCTCGTCGCGGACCTCCGGCTCGCGCAGCCCTTCCATCCGCCAGCGCGAGACCGGCGGCGATCCCGCGCCGACGATGAAGTGATACCGCTGGATCGGGCCGACGTTGCCGGCCCGGTCGACGCTGCGCGCGTACAGATCCATCGGACCGTCTTCCGGCGGCGTCACCAGCCCCTGCGCTACGCCGTTGACCGCGGCGACGTAGGTGGCGGGCTGGTCGTGCAGGTCGTAGCGGAAGCCCGCGACGTCGGCCGTGCCGTTCGCCGTCAAGGTGAACGCGCCGGTCCGCCCGATGCCGCCCCCAGTCGGGCACGGATCGTAGTCCGGCGGGGCGCATTCCGGATAGGTCGTGGAGCTCACGCCGGGCAGGGTGGCCGGTGCGGTCCGGTCGATGGTGACGTCGCAGTACGCGCTCCAGGGTCCCCAGTCGACGCCGTCGTACCCGATGGAGCGGTAGGACAGCTTCGCGCCGTCGGTCGCGTACTGGGCCGGGATCGACGCGCGGAAGGTGGACCCGGAGCCCTTCGCGGCCGTGTTGACGCCGCCGAGGCGTACGTGGTCGCGGGTGTACCACTCGAACCCGCCGATGACGTTGCCGCCGTCGTAGTCGGAGATGACCGAAGCCAGCTCGGGCCCACGCGATCCCTTCGCCGGATCGTTGTCCACGTACGGGTTCACGTAGGGCTCGTTCGGCTGCCCGGCGCACGGCTTGCCCTCCACAGTGGGCAGCGACGGTGCGTTCGGGTAGGAGTTGTAGTGCACGGTCAGCGTCGGGTTGGTCGCGAACTTCTTCCACCCGTAGTCGTCGGCCTCGTTCTCGGCCCGCAGCATGATCGTGGTGGCGGTCTTGCCCAGGCCGACCGACCAGTTCACGATCGGGGCGGCGTCCCAGCCCACCCAGTCGGCCGGGCAACCCGACCGCCCATACGCGACGGTCCGGGTGCCCAGCGCGATGCCGGTGCCCGGCCACCACGGCTGATTGCTCCACGTGGTTCCGGTCCCGACCGTGTCCGTACCCCACGCCTGGACGGGCTTGGCGGTGCACGACGCGGACCAGGTCTCCAACGCGTTGAACTCGGCGCCCAGAATGTGCCGGCCCACCAGGAAACCCGTAGAGAACTGGAAGTAGGAACGGGCGTCGCCGATGCCGTTGCAGAAGCCGTCCAGGCTCGTCGGGCATTGGCCGACCTTGGCGATGCCGTCCCCGTCACCGCCCCAGAAGGACTGCCCGGCGTAGGCGGCGCCGGAGAAGACCAGCGCCCAGCCCGCCCCGCCGGCCGGGAAGTCGGGGTCGAGGTAGACCGGGAAGACCGCCGCCGGATCGGTCAGCAGCGCCCGATTCGGCCGCAGGACCAGGGCATCGTCGTCAAGCCGCAGGCCACCGGTGGTACGCCGCCCGCCGGAGTCCCACATCATCGGCGCGCCGGTGCCGAAGACCTGCTTGCCCGCCGCATCGGCGAAACCGATCGCACCGTGGTCGTCCGTACGCGCGGACAGCCCGTCGGTCGTCACCGGGAACCTGATCTCGGTCAGACGATCGGCGGCGTCCCGGTTCTTGACGACGAGCACCTTGGCGAAACCGTCGGCGGTGGCCTTCATCCGCAGGTCGACGCCCGGAAACACGTCCGGGTAGGTCGCGGTGTCGCCGCTCAGGCTGGGCACCGGCAGGCGGCCCGGCCAGCGCAGGATCACGCGGTGGCCGTCCTTCGCGACGGTGACCAGCGGCTGGTCGCCGCCCCCGGAGAACACCACCGACCGGGTAGTCGCCGCCGGGGCGACACTGCCGTCCGCCTGGCGGCTCAGGGTCGCGTCGATCGGCACCCAGCGACCGTCCTTACGAGCGCGTACCGGGACGGTATGCAGCACCGATGTGAAGGAGCCGTCCGGCTCGGCATACACGTCGCGTGCCTCGTCCAAATCATTGAGCACCTCGACGCGATGACCGAGACGCCGTGCTTCCGCACTCGCATCACTGGCGTTCGCCCGCTCGCCGCCGTTCGTGCCGGCGGCCGGTTCGGGATCGCTGATCGAAAAGGCCAAGCCAGCGACCATCACCGCGAGCAAGCCGGAAACCACACGCCGGACGTGCACCGAACCTCCATGGGGAATACCGGAAGTCCCGTCCGGCTGCGAACCGGTCAGGCCGCCTCGAACCGAGGCGTACCACCGAATATCGCGGCATGCTGTTTCAGATCGCCTTCATGGTGCCTTCACGCAGTTCCAAGGCGCTCTGGTCCTCGTGCAGGTTGGCGAGCTGCGGCACAAGTGGCGGCGTACCGATGATTCCGGCGTGTCAGGCGGGCCACGTCCCCGTGCGAGACTGCTGACATGGTTGCTCCCGTACGCCCGACTGGTGCACCTCGCGACGTCGCAGGTCTGCGCATGAATCGGCTTCCCAGTACGAGTTCCGGTGCGGCGGTCGGTCGCGTCGACGCGCGGCGGCGGATCGGCCGTCCATCATGAGTGGAATCGTGTGGGAGCCCCGCGACGACGGTCTGCTTCTGCGATGCGGTCGTCTCGCCATTCGCGCGTCCTGGCAGGCGCCAGGGATCCTGCGGATCGCTGCGCTCCCGGCCGGCGTCGGGGAGCCGGGACTCGCTGACGGGCCGATGCTCGATCCTCGGCGGGTACGCGGGCACGTCCGCTTCGATCTGCATCAGTCATCGGACGAGCTGGTGATGTCCGATGGAATCTTGAGCCTGCATGTCAACGGCGCGACGGGTGCCTTCGCGTACCGCAATGCCCGGGGAGAAGTGCTGTTCCAAGAGCCCGAGGGTGGCGGAAAGCTCCTGATGCCACGGCGCGACGAGCTCACGGCGAATGGCTATCGCACGCAGCTGGACTTCCAGTTCTCGCCAGGGGAGTCGCTGTACGGGCTTGGTCAGCATGAAGACGGCAAGCTCGACTATCGCGGCCGATCGCAATATCTGTACCAGCACAATCTCAAGGTCGCGGTGCCGTTGCTGGTCTCCTCGCGCGGATGGGGGCTGCTGTGGAACGGCTACTCGGCGATGACCTTCCGCGACGACTCGTCCGGCTCCTGCCTGCGGGCCGAGTACGCCGAACAGATGGATTACTTCGTCATCGCAGGCGACGGTCTCGACGACATCATCCGAGGCTACCGACACCTGACCGGGGCAGCACCCATCCCGCCGCGATGGGCGTTCGGATTCGTCCAGTCGAAGGAGCGCTACCAGGATCAGGAAGAGGTGCTCGACGTCGCCCGCCGATACGCCCAGCTCGGCCTACCGCCGGAGTGCATCGTCCTGGACTGGCAGTACTGGCCGGACGGCCAGTGGGGTCAGAAGTCGTTCGATCCGCCGCGCTTTCCTGATCCCGAAGCGATGAGCGGGGAGCTTCACGACATGGGCACACGGCTGATGGTGTCGGTCTGGCCGCATCTGCACAACGATGGTGCCGACCGACTGGAGTTCGCGGCCGCAGGCAAGCTACTCGGCAACGATTTCACCTATGACGCCTTCGACCCCGACGCCCGGGCCATGTTCTGGAACCAGGCCGAGCGAGGCTTGTTCGCCAACGGAGTCGACGCCTGGTGGTGCGACTGCTCGGAACCGTTCGAGGCGGACTGGACCGGCTCCGACCGGCCGTCGGATGAGGAACGGTGGCGGGTCAACGTCGAAATGGCCGAGCGGTACCTCGGCCCGCAGTGGGCCAACGCCTATTCGCTGGCGCACAGCCAGGGCGTGTGGGAGGGGCAGCGTGCGTCGGGCAGTCCCAAGCGGGTGCTCAATCTGACCCGCTCCGCGTGGGCCGGGCAGCAGCGCTACGGCACTTTCGCCTGGTCTGGCGACGTCAACGCATCCTGGGAGACCCTGCGCCGCCAGGTGCCCGAGGGGCTGAACTTCTGCGCTTCCGGCCTCCCATATTGGACCACAGACGTCGGTGGCTTCTTCGCCGCTTCACGAGAACCGTGGTTCTGGCGCGGTGACTTCGACGCAGGGGTCGCCGACCTCGGCTACCGCGAGCTGTTCCTGCGCTGGTTCCAATACGCGACGTTCCTGCCCATGCTCCGGGCCCACGGCAGCGACACCCCGCGCGAGATCTGGCATTTCGGCGAACCGGGCAGCCCGATCTACGACACGCTCGTGCGATTCATCCGGCTACGCAAAGCCCTAGTGCCATACCTGTACGCGGTTGCCGGTGCCGTCCACCTCGACGGATACACGATGATGCGCCCGCTGGTCTTCGATTTCGCGCACGACGCCGAGGCGCTGCGAATCGAAGACCAGTTCATGCTCGGCCCGGCGCTGCTCGTCTGCCCCATCACCACCGCCCAGAAGTTCGGGCCGAACTCTGTTCCCATACACGGCGCGTCGACAACCCGGCCGGTGTACCTTCCGACCGGCGGGCCGTGGGTCGACGTGTGGGACGGAACCGTGCATCACGGTGGCACCCACATCGACGCCGCCGCACCCCTGGACACCATTCCCATCTACGCGCGGGCCGGATCCATCGTTCCCCTCGCCCCCGCCCAGGGCGAGTCCGCTGATCTAGATCTGCTGGTGTTCCCAGGAGCCGACGGTTCCTTCGTCCTGTACGAAGATGAGGGCGACGGTTGGCACTACGAAGCGGGCAGCTACGCGCGCACTGAACTACGCTGGATCGACGCAACCAGAACGCTCATCATCGGCGCCCGCAACGGCTCATACCCCGCAATGCCGCTACAGCGAACCATCCGCGCGAGACTCGTAGCCGCCGGATCAAGCTGGCAAAACGATCCCGCCGCCGAATGGGCGTCCGTCCGGCACCGAGGCGACGAACTGCGCCTCCAGCTCTGATCAGAGCGTGGTCTAGTGCCTATGGGCGCTGTCGGTGAGGCCGATCCGGACGGCGAGGATGGCGAGCTGAACCCGGTTGGCGCTTCCGGTCTTGGTCATGAGGTTGGCGACGTGGGTCTTGACGGTGGTGACGGCGAGCCGGAGCCGTTCGGCGATCTCGGCGTTGGACAGTCCCGCGCCGAGCAGGGCGAGCACGTCTTGTTCGCGTTCGGTGACGTCCACGGCCGCGATGCTGGGCCTGGTGGTCGGGCTGGCCCGGGAGGTCAGAGCCTGTTGGACGACGCGGCGTAGCACGTCGGGGCTGAAGGGGTTCTCGTCGCGGGCTGCCCGCCGGATGCCGTCGAGAAGTTCACCCGGGGTCGCGTCCTTGACCAGGAACCCGCACGCGCCCACGCCGAGCGCCGGGTACAGATGATCGTCGTCGTCGAATGTGGTCAGTATGACGATCCTGGCAAGTGGGCGGCGCGCCAGGATGGCCGTCGTCGCGGTGATGCCGTCCATGCGTGGCATGCGCAGATCCATCAGGACGACGTCGGGGGCGAGCCGATCGGCGAGGCGGACGGCTTCCTGACCGTCGGCCGCCTCGCCGACGACCTCGATGTCTTCCTCGGCCGCACACAGAGCGCGCAGGCCGGCGCGCACAAGGCGCTGGTCGTCGACGAGCAGTACGCGGATGGTCACGCGGCCACCGTCAGCCGAACGCGGGCGGGCAGGACGGCCAGCAGACGCCAGCCCGTCCGACCTGGCCCGGCCTCCAGACGGCCGCCGAGCAAGGTCATTCGCTCGTGCAGGCCCATCAGACCGTGACCGCCACTGGGGATGAGCCCGTTGCCGGCCGGGCCGCCGTCATCCGTGATCTCCACTTCGACCTCTCCTTGCGCGGTCGCGGCGACCCGTAACGTCGCCGTCGCGCCGGCTCCGGCGTGTTTCACAACGTTGATCAAGCCCTCCTGGGCGACGCGGAGCACGGCAAGGCCGCGTACGGCATCGAGGTGAGTCAACGCGTCATCGATGACCACGGTGACCGGGAGGCCGGCTTGGCGGATCCGGTTCACCGCCTGGTCCAGGGAGTCGGGAAGGTCGGCTGGGTCGAGCACCGGTGCGTGCGGGTCGTCACCGGCGGCGATGGGGTCGCGCAGCACGGCCACGAGGCGGCGCAAGTCGTCGAGAACGGCCGTGCCGGTGGCGTGGACGTCGTCGAGGGCCGCCTTCGTCTCTTCGCTGTCCTTGCCACCGAGATGCCGCGCGACTCCGACGCGCAACACGATCGAGGCTACGTGATGCACGACGATGTCGTGCAGTTCGCGGGCGATGGCCGTCCGTTCGACGGCCCGCGCCGCTGCGGTCTCCGCCTCCTGCCTGCGTTCCAGGTCCAAGGCTCGCTCAGCGGCCTCGGTGGCGATGCGACGGGCGGTCGCCAGCCGCATTCCGAACAACACCGGCGCACCCACGAGGCAGCAGAACACCACAGCGGTGATGGGATAGAAGGGCGTCGGCAGCTCGGTGAGCGGCACGTCGATGACCGACACGAACATGCCGGCCGTGGCCACGGACACGCCGAGGGCCAGCCGCCAGCCGCGCCGGGCCAGCGACAAGTCGATCAGGCCGATCATCGTTGCCAGGAGCACAACGAAGTCAGCCTGCGTACCCAGGTAGTCGGTGAGGATCAGCAGGCCCGTCAGGCCGCAGATGGCGACGAACGGCATCCTGCGGCCGGCCAGGGGCAGGGCAGCTGCCGATAGTCCGGCCACCCAGGCCCAGCCGTCGACGGGCTGTCCCGGCTGGCCGGCGACCGACAGATAGCACACCGCGAACGCGACAGGCAGTAGCCGGACGAGCGCTGACCGCGGAATGCGGCGGACGGTAACCCTCACGCCACGATGGTAGAAGCCCTGCGACCTGGCCGTATCCTTCCTTGGGAGGAGGCGCTCGTGCCATCGGCCGCCTGGATCAGGCTCGCAATGATGAGGCGGCGTAGCGGCGTACGCAGCAAGCTGATCTTCGTGACGATGAAGACCAGCGACCTGCTCACCTTCCTGGGCGTGGCCACCCGCCACCCGCGCACTGTGGGTGCCATCGCGCCGAGCGCCCGTGCCCTCTGCCGCCGTCTCGCCCAGATCGTTCCGAGCGTACGCCCATCGACGGTTGTGGAGCTCGGCGCCGGAACGGGGGCGGTCAGCGATGCGATCAGGCAACGCCTTCAGCCCGGTTCCCGCCACATCGCCCTGGAGATCGACAAGGAGTTCGCCACGCGCCTGCGCCGCAGCCGACCCGACCTGGAGGTCATCAACGCCGATGCCACCAGCCTCGGGTCCATCCTCGAAGACCGTGGTGTCCACCAAGTGGACGCGATTGTCAGTGGTTTGCCCTGGTCGTTGTTTCCGCCCGCACAGCAGCGGAAGATCCTCAACGATGTCGGGTGGCTCCTCGCGCCCGATGCCGCCTTCACGACTTTCGCGTACCTCCACGCGTTGCAGCTTTCCGGCGCGCGCCGGTTGCGGCGAAACCTGCACGAGTCCTTCGACGAGGTCATCACGAGCCGGAGCGTCTGGTGGAACGCCCCGCCTGCGCTGACCTACGTCTGCCGGCGGCCGCGTCAGCGGGCTTGGCGCGGCGCGCGTGTGTAACCGAGCATGGCGACGGCGCTGGGTTACAGATCGCCGCCAAACCGGGACTCGGCTTGCGCCTCGATCTGCTCACGAGTCACGATGCTTTCCGCGAGCTGGAGTGGGACAAGTCTGGTGGCGGCCGGAACCATCCAGGTGTCGCCATTCTCTGCGGTGCAGTGCAGCCACAGCCGGATTGGATTGGTGTATCTCTCCCATTCCTCCGTGGACGCGGCTCGCATGTAGAGGGTTTCATCTCCGCCGGGATGCAGCCGGAACGTCTCGGTGTCGATGGGACCGTCGTAGTAGGGGCTGTCGTCATCCCAGACATATGGCCCGAAGTCCGCCTCGGTATCGGTGCGGCCAAAGACGCGAGGCCGAACTGAGGCGATGACATCGACCCAGGCGAGTGACCTCGAGTCGGTCAAGGTGATGCTGCAGGCGGCCAGCCGGTTGTCCATGACCAGGCCCTCACACTCCAGCTGAAACTCCGGGCGGTTCTCGGCGTGCCACCGTGCCTTCTCAATCTCCGTCAACACGGCAGTCGCGTCCGCAGCATTCTGCGCAGCCCGCCAGGAGAAGTAGGCGACGATTGCGGCAATGACAGCCACAGCGACACTGGCAAGCGAACCGATTGCACTGACGAGATCGGCGTCCACGACCCACCCTAACCCGGTCGGGTGATCTTGGCGGCTACGCTGGGCGGATGGACGAGAGCCTGGCCCGCGCCTGGGTGGACGGATGGGTGCTGTCGCGGGGAGCGGCCCCGCCGCAGGAAGTCGACGGCGGTCTGTTCATCGACGTCGGCCTGACGACGCACGTCGGGCGCTACGTTCTGTTCGACGCCGACGAGGCTCGCGTACGCCGGCTCACCGAGACGGTCACCGCGCCGAACACGTGGATCAAGACCTTCCTCGAACCGGAGACCATCGGCTCCTGGATCGCCGACGGGACGGCCTGGCGCGTCGACGATCCGGTCTTTCTCATGAGCACCGAACTCGACGCCCATCGCGACCGGCCTGCGCCGGCAGGGTACGAGCTGCGACTGTGGACCCGAAACGGGATCACCAAGGCGCTGATCGTCACCGAAGACGGCTCCTTCGCGGCGCGCGCACAGACTGCTGCGGCCGATGAGGCGTACACGGTGGTCTTCGACATGGTGGAGACGGCGGCCGAGCATCAGCGTCGTGGCCTAGGCCGATGGGCCATGACCGCACTCGCGGAGGCTGCGGTCGCCCGGGGAGCGCGAGCGGGCGTGCTGGCCGCGACCGTCGAGGGGCGTGCGTTGTATGAAGCGCTGGGATGGTCCGTGGCCGCGCCGTTCGGCGGCCTGGTCTTGTAGCGGAACCCGCGGACAGCGACGCCGCCCGCGGGTTCGGGCTGTCAGGCGTTGACGCCCTTCCAATCGGTGCAGTTCTTGAGCT
This sequence comes from Hamadaea sp., assembly GCF_013362815.1. Classification (GTDB taxonomy): domain Bacteria; phylum Actinomycetota; class Actinomycetes; order Mycobacteriales; family Micromonosporaceae; genus Hamadaea. The sequence goes on from NZ_JABFVK010000013.1 coordinate 380,507, forward strand.
CGCCGTCGATGTAGCGGCAGGCCTTGAAGCTCAGCAGACTGCCTTCGTGGTAGTCCTTGTTACAGGTGCCCCAGTGCCCGGCCGTCAGCTTGTTGATGCAGATGCCCTGGCGGTAGAACTCGCCGTTGTAGTGGTTCTGCCAGTACACGACGCTCGGGTAGCCGTCGGACTCCATGTCCTTGACGAACCAGATGTCGCCGTCCTTGCGGAAGCACGCCTGGGCGTAGGTGTTGAGCATGCATCCGTCGGTGACCGGGTCCATGCCGTAGGACACGGCCTCGTTCCACTCGGTGGGCGGGGGAACGACGGCTGAGGCGGGCGTCGCCACGGCGGTGACCGCGGTGAGCACCCCGATCACGACGATGGCGATTCGTTTGGCGATACGCATCGGGGTAGCATGCCAGACTTCAACATCAACTGGCCATCTTGGACGATCATTTTCTGGTACGCCCCCGGGGCCCGAGCTGGTAGCCCACGTCGCTGGTGGGGCCGAGGTGCCGCAGCTTCTCCGGATTGACGACCGAGTGGATCGACCGGATCTGTCCGTCGGCGATGTCCAGCCCGATGGCTGCGACGATGTGGTCCTGCGGATCGAACAGCAGCGCACCGGGCTGACCGTTGACGGTGGCCGGCTGGACGCGTACGCCGAACGGGGCGAGCGTCGACAGACCGAGCACCAGCACCCGGGCGACGTGTTCGCGGCCGGTGACCGGGCGGCCCATGGCGGGTACCTTGCCGCCGCCGTCGCCGTGCAACGCCGCGTCTGTGGCGAGCAGTTCCTCCAGCTCGTGCAGGTCGCCCTGCTCCGCTGCGGCGAAGAAGCGCCTGGTCAGCTCCTCATGCTCGCGAGCGGACGCGTGGTATCGCGGTCGCCGCTGCTCAAGATGGGCACGCGCCTTCGCGACGAGGTGCCGGGTGGTGTCGACGTCGGTTCCGATGATCTCGGCGACATCGGCGTACGGGTAGTCGAAGACCTCCCGGAGCAGGAAGGCCGCCCGTTGCGGCGGGGTCAGGTTCTCCAGCAACACCAGGAAGGCCAACGACAGGGAGTCCGCGGTTTCGGCCTGATCGGCCGGAGACGGATCGGTGACCAGTGGCTCGGGCAGCCACTCGCCGACGTACTGCTCCCGGCGTACGCGGGCCGACCGGAGCTGGTCGATCGCCTGCCGGGTGACGAGGGTGGCGATGTACGCGCGCGGCGAGGCGATCGGCTCGTGCCGCCCCAGCGTCTGGTGCATCCGCAGGAACGCCTCCTGCACCACGTCCTCGGCGTCGGCGACGCTCCCGAGCATCCGGTACGCGATGGCGAACGCGCGGGGCCGCAGCTCGCTGTACAGATCCGTCTCCGTGGTCACGGTTCAGCCCAGTCCTTCGCGGAATCCCGTACGCCAGCTGGGGTAACGCAGCGTCCAGCCCAACTCTCGTTTGGCCTTCTCGCTGGAGATGCCGCACGCCTTCGTCATGAGGTGCACCGGAGCCTCCCCGGCGACCAGGCGAACCAGCCAGCCCGGTATGCGTCGCGGCGGCTTCGCCCCGAGTGCCCGGGCAAGTTCCGGCAGCCACACCGCGACCGGCGCTGGGTCGTCGTCGGCGACGTGATAGATACCGGCCGTGCCCCGTTCGATGGCCGCCACGGTCGCGGTCGCCGCGTCGTGGATGTGCACCATCGACCACACGCCGGAGCCGCCCCCGACGATCGGGAACTTGCGACGGTGTATCTGCTCGGCCATGGGAGCGCCGGGTTCGCTGCTGAGGCCGGTGCCCGGACCATAGAACCCACCGTACCGAAGGGCGATGCCGTCGGCCCAGGTGATGCCGGTGACGGCGTCCTCGACATGTCGCAGCGCGTCGACCGCCTCGCGAGCGTTTGCCGGTGGGTTCGGCTCGATCCGGGCGGTCTCGTCGGCGATCGGGCCGTCGTTCACGTCGCACCACAATCCGTTGCTCTGCGCCACGAAGGCGCGTACGCCGACCGCCCGGGCCGCGGCGAGCAGATTGTCGGTGCCCTCGGTACGCAGCCGGTCGGTCGCGAGCGCCATCTGCTTGGTGTGCCGGAAGTCGAGCGGTCCGCTCAACGCCGTCATCTGGTGCACCACGACCTCCGGTTCGGCCTTGGCGACCGCATCGGCCACAGACTCCGGATCGAGCGCGTCGACGACGACGGGTTCGGCCCCCAACTCCCGCAAGGCGCGCAGCTTTGCGGGCGTACGCGTAGTGCCGACGACCTCATGGCCCCGAGCCACGAGCTGGGTGACGAGATGGCTGCCGATCGCGCCGGACGCTCCGGCCAGGAAGATCTTCATACAAGGGAGACGAGACAGCCCAGCCGGCTATGAACAGCGGTAACCCAGGTCACACCAACCTCAGCCGGGCATCCCGTAGTGATCCGGGTCCTTGGCCTCTGTCCGCAGCACGGCCCAGCTGGTTGGCTGAGACGAGTATCCGTGATCGAGGTGATCGTCATGACGCTGTCCACTCAGCCTCGTGCCAAGACGGCCACGGAAGGCATCCGGGTTCGGTCGGGACTGCCGCGGCTCGCCGCTGCGGCCGCAGCGGCGTCTGCGGTGCTGCTTCCGATCCAGGTCGGAGTCTTCCTGGTGTGGCCACCGCCCCTGGACGGCACCGCGGCCGACTGGTTCGCGTTGCTCGCTGACAACCGTCTTGCCGGAATGGTGGATCTGGATCTGCTCCTTGTCCTGGACAATGTTCTCCTCGTGCCCATTCTGCTGGCGCTGTTCGTCGTCTTGCGGCGGCTCCGGGAACCGATGATGTTGATCGCGACCGCGGCGGGTTTCCTCGGCGTGATCATGTTCATCGCGATGAACCCGGCAGTCCAGATGGTCGGGTTCAGCGAGGACTATGCCGCAGCGACGTCCGACGCGGCGCGGGCCAATGCCGTCGCGGCCGGCGAGGCGGTGCTGGCGAATTGGCAGGGGACCGCGTTTCACGTCGGCTACCTGCTCGGATCGCTCGCCGGCATCCTGATCGGCGTCGTCATGCTTGGCAGCTCGGTGTTCGGCCGGGTCACGGCTTGGCTGGCGATTCTGGCGAACACCGCCGGGTTGGGTCTGTACCTGCCGGGCGTCGGCGTGTACGTGGCAGTCTTCTCGGTCCTGTTCTTGGAGATCTGGTACTTGCTGGTGTCGAGGGCGTTGTGGCGGTTCGCCCGGGACGGCGTACGCCCGACGGCGTGAAGCTGAAGCCGAGATTCCGTCACCGGGGCTTGCCGACTGTTCGAGATGCCAAGGACCGGATCCACCGGGACTTTCGCCCCTGCCGTCGGCGAGCCAGGTGAGGTGCCATGGGGGCATGGTGGTACTGACCGGCTTGACCGAGCTCGTCGCGCGGCTGCGCGCCGAGGGTTACCGCGTCGTCGGCCCCACTGTCCGGGACGACGCGATAGTGCTCGACGAGATCCAATCCGCCGATGAGCTTCCCTACGGATACGGTGTGGACGCCGCGCCCGGTCGTTACCGGCTGCGCCGCAGGGGAGATGCGGCCGCCTTCGGGCACTCGGCGGGACCGCAGTCGTGGAAGCAGTTCCTTCATCCGCCGCGCCGTCAGCTCTGGACAGCTGATCGGGACGGCGGGTCCTTCACGGTGACAGAACCGGCGAATCCGGATGAACGGCTCGCACTGTTGGGCGTACGCCCATGCGACCTGGCCGCCATCGCCGTCCAGCGCCGGGTGTTCGGCGAGGACAGCGACTATGCCCGGCGGATCGATCAGGCCTTCGTCATCGCGGTCAACTGCACGGAACCGGCCGAAGTCTGCTTCTGCGTATCCGCCGGGGGAGGACCGCGCGCCGACACCGGATACGACCTCGCGCTGACCGAACTCGCCAATTCGCGTTATCTCGTCGAGATCGGGAGCGAGACAGGCTCGGCCCTGCTGAGCCAGGTGGTGTACGCACCGGCCGAGCCCGGCGACATCGCGACCGCGAACGATCAGATTCGCACAGCGGAGAACCGGATGAGCCGGGCGCTCCCCGACACCGACCTGCCGGGTCTGCTGCGCCGCGCGGCCGAGTCGCCGCACTGGGACGACGTCGCGTCCCGCTGCCTGACCTGCGGCAACTGCACGATGGTATGCCCGACGTGCTTCTGCACGTCCGTGGTGGACACCACCGACGTCACCGGCGACCATGCCGAACGGTGGCAGGGGTGGGCGTCCTGCTTCGACCTCGACTATTCCGAGTTGCACGGCGGGCAGGTGCGGACATCGGGGGCGAGCCGTTACCGGCAGTGGCTGACGCACAAGTTCGGTACTTGGCACGCTCAGTTCGGCCAATCCGGCTGTGTCGGATGTGGGCGCTGCGTCGCGTGGTGCCCGGTCGGCATCGACGTCACCGCCGAACTGACCGCGCTGGCCGCGACCTCTGACATAGATCAGCCAGTGCCGTCATGACCACCACGCCGTACACCATGACGCCGCTGCGCTATCGCGTCGTGGCGCGTCGGCCAGACACCGCTGACGTGGTCACCCTCGACCTCGATCCGCTGGGTTCGCCGGTGCAGTCCTGGGCACCCGGCCAATTCACCATGGTGTACGCCTTCGGTGTCGGCGAAGTTCCCCTCTCGGTCAGCGGCGGCGAGGGGCACCGGATCGTCCACACCGTACGGTCGGTCGGCGCGGTCACCGCCGCGATCTGTGTGGCTCCGGTCGGAACGGTGCTCGGCGTACGCGGGCCGTTCGGCCACGGCTGGAGTCTGCCCGACCGCGGCGACCTGGTCCTGGTGGGTGGCGGCATCGGGCTGGCGCCGCTGCGACCGCTGGTGCGTACGGTGATGGCCCGACGACACCGGTTCGGCGAGGTCGACTTGCTCGTCGGCGCGCGTACGCCGGACGACCTGCTGTTCACCGACGAGTACGACCGCTGGCGGGAGTCGGGCATCAGTGTGCACGTCATCGTAGATCGAGCTGGTAGGCACTGGTCCGGACAGGTCGGCGTGGTCACGAGTCTGCTCGACCGGCTGCGGCTGGATCCCGAGATCACGACCTCGTTCCTGTGCGGGCCGGAGATCATGATGCGAGTAATCGCCCGGAACCTGACCGATCGAGGACTGACCGCGGGTCAGGTCCAGGTCTCGCTGGAGCGCAACATGCGCTGCGGCTACGGAGTTTGCGGGCATTGCCAGTACGGCCCCTTGATGGTCTGCCGGGACGGTCCGGTCACCGACTACGCCACGGCCGAGCCGCTGATGGCAGTCCGGGAGCTGTGATGAACACCCCCGAGGAGCGACCCACGTTGGCGGTCTGGAAATTCGCCTCCTGCGACGGCTGCCAGCTGGCTCTGCTCGACTGCGAGGACGAGTTGCTGACGCTGGCGGACCGCGTGCAGATCGCCCATTTCACCGAGGCCACCCGGGCGACGGTCGCCGGACCCTACGACGTTTCGCTGGTCGAAGGCTCGATCACCACACCGGCCGATCGCGACCGGATCATGCGCATCCGTCAGAACTCCCGCCTGCTGGTCACCATCGGAGCCTGCGCCAGCGCCGGCGGCATTCAAGCGTTGCGCAACTTCGCCGACGTCAGCGAGTTCCGGTCGATCGTCTACGCGCGTCCGGACTACATCGAGACGCTGGACCGGTCATTGCCGATCGGTGAGGTCGTGCCGGTCGACGCCGAACTGCGTGGCTGCCCGATCGACCGCGGCCAGCTGCTGGACCTGCTGACCGCGATGCTGGCCGGTCGCCGCCCGCATCTTCCGGACCGGCCGGTGTGCGGCGAATGCAAACTGCGCGGTACCAGTTGCCTGCTCGTCACCGGGCGGGCGCCCTGCCTGGGGCCCGTCACCCGGGCGGGCTGCGGCGCGATCTGCCCGGCCGCGAACCGCGGCTGTTTCGGCTGCTACGGGCCCATCGGCGACCCCAACACCGCAGCGCTCATCCCGGCGCTGCGGGCGGCCGGGCTCGACGAGGACGGCGTACGCCGGATCTTCCGCACGTTCAACGCCGCGGCGCCCGCGTTCGCCGACGCGGCTCGAGGCGAGGAAGGCGAACAACGATGACGCATCGGCATGATCGGGTGCTTCGAGTCGACGCCCTGGCCCGAGTCGAGGGCGAAGGCGCGCTGCACATCCACGTACGCGACGGCAAAGTCGGCGAAGTCCAGCTCGAGATCTATGAACCGCCCCGGTTCTTCGAGGCGTTTCTGGCCGGGCGGGACTACGCCGAAGCCCCCGACATCACCGCCCGGATCTGCGGGATCTGCCCGGTCGCATACCAGATGTCGGCCTGCCAGGCGATGGAGGACGCCGTCGGGATCACCGTCGGTGGAGCCATCGGGAAACTGCGGCGGCTGCTGTACTGCGGCGAGTGGATCTCCAGCCACGCTCTGCACATCTACCTGTTGCACGCGCCGGACTTCCTGGGCTTCGACGGGGCGATCGACATGGCTGCGCGGCACCGGGATCTGGTCGAACGCGGCCTGCGGCTGAAGAAGACGGGCAACCAGCTCATGACGGCGGTCGGCGGACGGGCCATCCATCCGATCAACGTTCGCGTTGGCGGCTTCTACCGGGCACCGGCGCCGTCAGAGTTGTCCGCGTTGCTCGACCCGTTGCGGCAGGCCCTGGACGACGCGATCGCCACCGTCGGCTGGGTCGCCGGTTTCGACTTCCCCGACTTCGAACACGACCACGAGTTGCTGGCGCTCGTCCGCGAGGGAACCTACGCGATCGAGCACGGCGTTCCGCACACCGACCGGGGACTCGTGTTCCCGGTGTCCGAACTCGACCACCTGGTGCTGGAACATCAGGTGCCACACTCGACGGCCTTGCACGCGACATTGGCCGGCCGGGACCGATACCTGACCGGGCCGGTCGCCCGGTACGCGCTCAGCGGGCGATGGCTGTCCCCGCTCGCCCGCCAGGCCGCCGCCGAAGCGGGGTTGCCGGCGGTGTGCCGCAACCCGTTCCAGAGCATCGTCGTGCGCGCGGTCGAACTCGTCTACGCCATCGAGGAGGCGATCGCCCTGATCGAGGCGTACGAGCCGCCGCATCCGCCCGTCGTCCACGTCGATCCGGCAGCCGGCGTCGGCTACGGAGCCACCGAGGCGCCCCGCGGCACTCTGTTCCACCGGTACGACCTCGACGATCGCGGCGTGATCCGCAGCGTACGGATCGTGCCGCCGACATCGCAGAACCAGGCATCGATCGAAGACGACCTACTGCGGTTCGTCGCCACGCGGCTCGACTACGACGACGCCCGCCTGACGAGCGTCTGCGAGCAGGTCATCCGTAACTACGACCCGTGCATCTCGTGCGCGACGCACTTTCTCACGCTCGACATCCACGAGGGGGAGCTGCCATGAACACCGTGGTCATCGGCATCGGTGACGCGTATCGGCACGACGACGGCGTCGGGCTGATCGTCGCCAAGCGGCTGCGCGACCTTCGCCCGCGGGCGGTCGACTTCGTCGAAAGCGACGGGGAGCCGACCGGACTCATCGACGCGTGGGACGGGGCTCCGTTGGCCATCGTCATCGACGCCGTAGACGCCGGCGAGGGCGTCGTACCAGGCCGGATCTATCGGCTCGGCCTGCATCATCCGGCGCTGTCCGGCGGCGGCGGACCAGCCGGCTCCCACGGCGTACCCCTTGGTGATGCCGTAGCGCTCGCGCGGGCCCTGGACCGGATGCCCCGGCGGATGTTGCTGTTCGGCGTGCAGGTCGCGGACGTGAGCCAGGGTGTGGGTCTGTCTCCGCAGGTCGAATGGGCCGCGGGGCTGGTGGTGGAGGAGATCGCGGAGCTGCTCGTCACCCAGCGATGGGCGGCCCGCTGATGTGCACCGGCCTGCCCGCCCGAGTTCTGCACTCTGGGGCCGAGGTGGCCGAGGTCGAGGTCGACGGCCGGGTTCGGCTCGTCTCGCTCGCGGTCCTCGACGAAGCGGTGACAGACGGTGAGTGGCTGCTGATCCACGCGGGCGTCGCGCTGCGCCGCTTGACCGACGACGATGCCCGGCTGCTTCAGCTGGTGAGAGGTGAGCGAAGATGAATCGGACTTCCGCCCGCGGCGCGGTGACGGCGGCGTTCGTCGCTGCGGCGATCAGCGGCCTCGCGGTCTTTCTCAACGGCTACGGCGTGCGCGCGGTGCCCGACGCCACCGTCTACACCACGGCGAAAAACCTGGTGGCCGCCGCGATACTCGGCCTTATCGGCCTGGTCGCGGCCGTTGTGGCCCGTTCTCGGCCCCAAGTGGTACGCACGACGCACCGCCCGGTCGCGTGGCTTGGTCTGGCCGCCCTGGGCCTGATCGGCGGGAGCATCCCGTTCGTGCTGTTCTTCGAAGGTCTCGCGCGGGCATCGTCGACCCATGCCGCTTTCCTGCAGAAGAGCCTGGTCGTCTGGGTGGCCGTGCTAGCGGTGCCCATGTTGGGGGAGCGGCTGCGGGTGACTCATGTGGTGGCGCTACTGCTCCTGCTCGGTGGCCTGGTCGTGCTGGACAGCGGCCTCGTGGGCTTCGGCTTCGGCCCGGGCGAGGGTCTCATCCTGGTGGCGACGCTGCTCTGGGCGGTCGAGGTGGTCCTGGCCAAGCGCCTGCTGCGCGGGTTCTCCCCGCAGACGGTGGCGATCGCGCGAATGGGGCTCGGCGTGCTGGTGCTGCTCGGCTGGGTCGCCGTCAGCGGCCGGTGGCATGCGCTGACCGCGCTGTCCGCCGAAGGCTGGCGATGGGCGATGGTGACCGGAGTGATTCTGGCGGCATACGTCGGAATCTGGTTCACCGCCCTGGCTCGGGGCGCTGCGATCGACGTGACCGCCGTCCTGGTCGCCGGGGCCGTCGTCACGGGCGCATTGAACGTCGCGGTCAAAGGCATCACGTTGGCACCGGTCAACCTGCTGGCGTTGGCAGCGTTGCTCGGTGGCGCGATCATCGTCGGAGTCGGGGCAGCACGGCGCCCGCAACCTGTGCTGGCGGACCGGCGATGACCGCGTCGGGTCCGGTGTTGTTCGCCCGGTACGCGTACCCGCCGAACGCGCTCGGCTACTGCGGCCCGGGTGACAGCCGGGCTCTGCTGGAATACGCCGACGCCGAGACGACCGACGGTGGACTCGTAGAGCTGGCACGCCGATTCGAGGGCGCTTGGCCGTATCTGGCGCTGATCGCCGGGGCGGCCGGCCGGGCCGACCCGCTCGACCGGGCCGTCGTCGAGGCGTACTGGATCGGCGGGACGCTGCTCGACGCGGTCCCACCACGGCTCTTGGCCGCGAGCCTGGAAGAGCGCTTCCGGCCCCAGTTGGGCTCGGCCGCGGACGACTTGGCGGCGATGGCGATCCGCGGTGGCCGCCCGCAGCACAGCTTCCACGTGTTCGCCGTGTATCCGTGGGTCGGCATGCTGCGCGCCGGTTACTCCCTCGAGCCGCTACGGGTTCTGGACTCATGCCGGATCCGCTGGGGCGCGGTCGTCGACGCCGACCTGGAGTACGCCGTCGTGCGTACCCGGCCGTTGCGGTGGACCGGTAGTGAGCTCGTCCTGGACCCGCCACGGGCGGAACGTGTCCGGCTTCGCGAGGACGGCTACGGGCTCGCCTGCGGCGTGCGGCGTGGAGCATTGGTGAGCATCCACTGGGACTGGATCTGCGACGTCCTGACTGAGGCGCAGGCCACGACGCTGGCCCGGTCGACGATGCAGGACTTGGCGTTGGTCAATGCGGTTCCGCAGAGGGTCGGGCCGCTCTGCGGGTGAGGAGACGACGATGGCCGAGACGACGTTCGACCTGTTGAAGCGGCATCCCTTCCTCGAAGGCATGCCCGACGAGCACCTCCATCGGCTGTCGGTGTGGGCGCACGGGTCCATCCTGCACGGCGGCGCGCGGGTTCTGGACGAAGGCAGCCGCGCCGACCGGTTCTGGCTGATCCTCGACGGCCACGTACGCCTGGAGACGCACCTGCCCGGACCTGGCGACGTCACTGTGGAAACCCTCGGTCCCGGCACGGTGCTCGGCTGGTCCTGGATGTTCCCGCCCTATCGTTGGCACTTCTCGGCGACCGCCGTCGATCTCGTCCACGCCGTCGTCGTCGACGGTGGCGGAGTCCGCCGCCTGTGCGAGGAGGACCCCGCCTTCGGATACGAGCTGACTCGGCGGTTCATGGAGGTCGTCGTGGACCGCCTGCAAAAGACACGGATGCGGCTGCTTGACCTCTACGCGCCGCCCGACTGGCTCATCGGAGGCACCCCATGACCGTGCTCATCATCTACGAGTCGATGTACGGCAACACCGAGTCGATCGCCCGGGCGATCGCCGGCGGGTTCGGACCCCAGGCGGGCGTACGCCTCGTCGAGGTGTCCCAGGCACCCGTCGACCTTCCTGACGACGTAGAACTCGTCGTCGTGGGGGCACCTACGCATGGGCACGGGCTGAGCCGCCCGCAGTCGCGGGCGGGCGCCGCCAAGGAGAAGCCGGTGATCTCGGCCGAAACAGGAGTCCGCGAATGGGCCGCAGCCGTCGGCATCTCCAGCCGGAGGCCGGCGATGGCCACCTTCGACACTCGCTTCGACAAGCCGCGATGGCTCACCGGATCGGCAGCCGCGAGCCTCGCCAAACTGCTGCGTCGCCGCGGATTCGCAGTGCAGGAGCCGCCACAGAGTTTCTTCGTCGAACACACCCTCGGCCCGTTGCGCGACGGCGAGATGAATCGTGCCCACGCGTGGGCCGCGACCCTGGCCGCCGACCTGCGCTCGGCTGGAAAGGAGCCCCTATGACAACCACGATTTCGCCGCTCGGGCTGCACGACCTGCGCGAGCTCGTCCGGCCGACGACGCCCGTCGCCTCCGTCTACTGGGGACCGCACAGCGACCCGGCTGACGACGGGGACCTGGAGTTCCTGCTGCGCCGCCGGGCCATCGCCCGCCAGCTCGGCGACCAGGGCGCGGACAACGCGACCGTCGACGCCGTCGGCGGCCACCTGGCCCGAATGCCCGAGTACGCCGGTGGCTGCGCCGTCTTCGCCCGGGGCGCCGACATACTGCTGTCTCAGGCGATGCCCGACACGAGCGTCCCTGACCTGGCGGCATACGGTGTTCCGCCTCGGGTCGTCCCGTTGCTGGCCTGGCTGCACCGGCATCCGGCGCACGTCCAGGTAGTCGCCGACCGCGCAGGAGCAGAACTAGTGGCGTACCCGGCCGGAAGCATGGTCGGGCTCCCACGGACCGTGACCGGTCCCGACGACGACATCCGCCGTCGCTTTCCCGGTGGCGGTCAGCAGCCACGTCTACAGCGGCGAGCCGAGGATTCATGGCGGCACAACGCGCTCGCCATCGCGAGCGCCTGCCAGGAGGAACTGGCTCGCGTGCACGCCGAGCTGTTGCTGATCAGCGGTGACCCGCGGATCGTGCAGTTGGTCAGCGATCGGCTCCGGAGCGGTGGACGTCCGCCGGCCCTGCGATACCTGCCGGGTGGCGGATCCGGCGACACGTCCGCCGTCACCGAAGCGCTCACCGCGTACGCGGCCGCCCGTTCGGCCGCGCTCGTGGAGCACGTGGTGGACCACGGCGGACCGTGCGGAGACGCGGTTCGAGGCGCGATTCGGACCGCCGCGGCATTGGCCGAAGGCCGCCTCGGGACCCTCCTGGTTGTCGACCATAGCGGCGACAGCCGGCTCGGCTGGTTCAGCCCCGAGCTATTGTGCGCCGTCGATAAGCCCGCACCACCTCTGCTGGAAGGCCATCCGAAGGCAGGTCGCCTCGTCGACGTCGCCGTCCGGGCGGCGCTGCTGTCCCGAGCCGAGATCAGGGTGCTGACCCCGGCTCAGGGAAGCCGACTGCAGGACGGCATCGGGGGACTGGTGCGGCATGTCTGAACCTAGGCCGCAGCGCTGTCAGCCAACGAGCGGGCCGCGCCTTCGCGCGATGCCCGCTCGGCAGCGGACGACGGCCGGCGGACGATCATCACGGGGCAATGCGCCATCCTGATCAGTGCCTGCCCGACGGATCCGAATAGGTACCCCGTCAGCGCGCCCCGGCCCCGGCTGCCTACCACGACCAGGCACGCCTGGCGGGAGAAGCCCAGCAGGGCCGCCCGTGGATCGACCTCCACCGGCACTCGGCGCAGGGCGACGCCCGAGAGCAGCTCGTCATCGGCGAGCGGTCCGCTGTGCAACGGATCCGGGGTCCGGTCCGAATAAGCCGACTCGCGCATCGTCGCATGCACCGCGATCAGCGGCGCCGAGCGTAGCCTCGCCTCGGCGATGGCTGCCGTGGCGGCGGCTTCCGAGCTGGGCGTGCCGTCGACGCCCACCACCACCGATCGGGCTGATCGCTGGGAGAACTCTGGCAGGCCCGGCACGCGAACAACCAGCAGCGGTACCGTCAACGTCGGTAGCAGGTGCAGTGCCACGGAATGACGCATACCTGCCAGCTCGCCCCGGCCACGGTTGCCCAACACGAGCAGTCCGCAGTCCGCGGTGTAACTCCGCAGAACCTCGTCCGGATTGCCCAGACCAAGCACGGTGGACACGGGTACGTCGGGCTGCCGACGGCGTACGCGCTCCGCGGCCGTCGTGAGCAGGTCGAAGCCGTTCGATGGGCCGAGCGGCCGATCCGGGTCCAGCGCGTACACCAGGCGCAATGGCCAACCGCGCAGCTTCGCCTCCTCGGCGGCCCGGTCGGCCGCGAGGAGGCTGTTGCCGGTGCCGTCGATGCCGGCGACGACGAAGAGGCGTTCATCCATACCTCGAGCCTGGTCTCGCGAGGTGTCGCCAGCCAGGGACCAAAGACCTCCACCTGGCTGCCGCCGGACCCGTGACGGGCCCAGGCCAGCGCTCCTACCGTGAGGGCATGAACGCGAAACTCGGTGATCGGCTGATCCTGGAAGGCACGCATGTCGGCGACCGGCGGCGCGTCGGGATAGTGATCGAGTTGCGGCACCAGGACGGTACACCGCCGTACGTCGTGCGGTGGCTCGACGACGGACACGAGGCGCTGGTGTTCCCCGGCAGCGATGCCCGGATCGAAACCGCGCACAGCGCGGTCTGACGGCCTTCACCGGACCCGGCCGCGAATGTGGCCGGGCTCGATGTGCAGTTCGGGCCCGAGGTCGACGACGACCGTCGTTCCGCCGCCCGGTGTCGGTCCGACGGTCAGCCGCCCGCCGGCCGCGCTCGCCGTCCGGCGGGCGATGTCGAGGCCCAGTCCGGTAGAGCCGTCGCCGCTGGCCCCGCGCTGCAGCGGGAGTGTCGCCGGGATGCCGGGGCCGTGGTCGGTGATGGTCAAGCCCACCCGTCCAGAACGGTCGTCTCGGACCAGCTCGGCTCGAAGCGACGTGCCTTCGCGCGTGTGAGCGAAGACGTTTCCCAGCAAGGCGTCGACGCATACGCCCAGCTCGTCGGCGGAAAGTCCGATCATCATCGGGCCGGTTGGCAGCACCACGTCGAAGCCGCGTTGTTCCTCCTCGGCAAGCGGCGACCAGAACTCCATCCGATCCCGGACCTCGCGTACGGCGTCGCAAGAACCGGAATCGGTCGGTAGAACGGGCCGGCGCGCCAGCCGGATGACATCGTCGACCGCCTTCTCCAAGGCGGCCGTGTCGGCCGCGATACGAGCGCGTTCGGCCGGATCGGCAAGCGCCTCGGCGTCGATGCGCAGGGCCGTCAGCGGGGTTCGGAGGCGATGGGACAGATCCGCCGCCGCCTCCCGTTCGTGAGTCACGAGGTCCCCGATCCGGGCTGCCATCCGGTTCAGGCCCAGGGCGACCTGGCGTACCTCGCGGGCACCGGTGACCTCGCCGCGTGCCGTCAGGTCGCCGGTCGCCAGACGCTCGGCCAGCCGCCCGACCCCGGCCAACGGCCGCACCAGGGCGTTGGCCAGACGATCGGCCACGACGACGCTGACGAGCAGCACGCCCAAGCCCAATCCACCCAATACGAGCCACGACTGCGCGACGCCGTTCGTGAGCTCGTCGTCCGCCACGTACGCGCGGATCACGGCCGTGCCGTCGGCTCGGCCCTGCACCGCGACGAGCACCTCGCGGCCACCCGGCACGTCGCCGGTCAGGCTGCGTCCCGAGGAGGCTTCGGCGACTGCGGCCGTGCGGACCGCCGGCACGCCGAGCGTGGCTCCATCCGGCAGGAACACCGTCAGTGGATGTGCGGCCGAGACATTGGCTTGATCGAGAGCTTGGCGGATCGTCTCGTCGGTGCCGGCGGCGACGGTCGGGACGAACGTCTGGGCCTCCAAGGAGGTGGCCGCCACGGCGCGGTCGGCGGCCGCCGACCGGACGAGCAGCGCGAGCGGCACGAGAAACCCGACCAGCACCAGCGAGCTGGTGGCCACGGCCAGGAGGATCAGGCGTACGCGCATCTACCGGTCAGTCCTCGTCGCCGGGTGCGGTCAGCCTGACGCCGACGCCCCGCACGGTATGCAGGTAGCGCGGCGCGGCCGCCTGCTCTCCCAGTTTGCGCCGGAGCCATGACACGTGCACGTCGACGGTCTTGTCGGCCGAGCCGAACGGCTGACGCCAGACCTCGGTGAGCAACTCGCGCTTGGTGACCACGGCTCCGGGGCGCTGAATGAGGTAGCTGAGCAGATCGAACTCGCGTGGCGTCAGCTCCACCGCCCGGCCGTCGATCGAGACCTCACGAGTGACCGGGTCGAGTACCAGACCACCGACGGCGATCGGGCCACGGGTGGCCGCCGAACCGCCCCGCCGCAGCACGGCTCGAATACGAGCGTCCAGCTGTGCTGCTCCGAAGGGCTTGTGCACGTAGTCGTCAGCGCCGAGGTCCAGGGCTTCCACGACGGCCGGCTCGCCGTCGCGTGCGGTGGCCACGATCACCGGAACGTCGCTGACCGATCGCAGCATGCGCAGCACGTCGCGGCCGTCGACGTCCGGCAATCCCAGATCCAGGACGATCAGGTCAGGGCGGCTGTCGACGGCGGCCTGCAGCGCGGCGAAACCGCTGGCCGCGCTCGCGACGGAGTGACCCCGGTCCGACAACGCGCGGATCAGCGCGCGGCGGATCTCCGGGTCGTCCTCGACCAGCAGCAGATGGGCCACGCAGCCACACTAGTGGCCGGGCCGTCGGCCACCTAGCGCGGCGGAAATCTATGTCGTGCTTAACCGCGCCTTATCCGACGATGTGTCATCGTTGCCGGTATGCGATGGAGGCCGAGCCGCGCTGTCGGCGGGGTGCTCGCCTGGGGCGCCGGTGCGGTCACGGCGATCGCTGTGGGGGTGCTCGCCCTGTCACTTATCGGCAGCTCGCTCGTCGACCGGCGATTGCCCCCGACCACGATGCGGCTCGACCCCGCTGGATCCGCGTCATCGCCGTCGATCGTACCCACCATCGACCCAGCCCCGACCGCGGTGGAGCGCACGCTGACGACAGCCGCGGGCTCGGTGGTGGCTCGATGCGCGAACGGTCACGCTTACCTGGTGTCATGGAGCCCGGCCCAAGGCTATCGCGCCGAGAATGTGCGCCGGGGCCCGGCACAGACCGCTCGGGTCGAGTTCGAGTCCCGGTCGGAGGCGGCCGTGCTCCGGGTGACTTGCGCGGGCGGTACGCCGCAAGTAGCCGTGGGCCACGATGACGAACACGATCACTGATAGCTGGCGTCGACGACCGGCAGACCCGCTGAAACGTATGCGTGTCCGTCCGCGGTGATCGCCGCGGACTCGTAGCCGTCGAGCGCGCCCAGCCAGGCCAAGCCCTTGTGGCCCATCGCCACCGCCGCTGTGGCGTACGCGTCGGCCGTGGCCAGGTCCGCGCCCACGACTGTGACGGATACGAGTTCGTCGGCTCCGCGGCCGGTGAACGGGTCGATCACGTGCAGGCCTCGTTCATATGTGCCCGATGTCGCCACGGCGGTGCCGGTGAGCTCGAGGACCCAGGCCACCTGATCCTTCTCCCAGGGGTGTTGAATACCCACACGCCACGGTTGCCCGGAGCCGGCGTGGCCTCTGGCGTAGACGTCACCGCCGGCGTTGACGCAATGGTTGGGGGCGCCTGCGGCGGCGAGCGCGTCGGACGCGACCTGAACCGACCAACCCTTGACATAGCCGGACGGGTCGAGCCGCCCGGGGGCGAAGACGTCGAAGTAGCCGCCGGTGACCCGCCACAGCCGGTGGCATTCGTCCAGGACGTGCCGCAGCGGTAGCGAACGGTCGTCCGACCTGATCTCGCCGCGGTGCACCCGGCAGATCTCGCTGTCAGATTTGTAGGTGCTGAACCGCGCGTCGACCTCCCGGAACCAGTCGAACGCCGCCGTCACCAGATCGTGCGCGAGGTCGCCCGCCAGCGGGTCGGCGATCTCGATACTGATGGCGGTGCCCATGATCTGCTCGACGCGGTGCACGCCGGTGTGCGTATCCCTGCTCATGCGCGGGCCTGGTTGATCGCGGCCGCAAGCGACTGCTTGTAGGCCGAGCTGGTGTAGGTCGCGCCGGAAACGGACTGGATGCTGGCGCTTTGCGCCGTCAGCACGCGGGCGTTGAGCTTGCCGATGGCGTTGGAGCTGATCGACGCGGACTCGCCCTCGCAGGGATTGGTGCAGGTGGCCGAGGCGTTGGTGATCCTTCCGCCGCTGACGACGATCGTCACCTTGATCACGCCGTAGCGTTCGGTGACCCCGGCACCCGCGAAAGTGCCGTTTCGCAGGCCGGTTGCGGCCGTCGTGGCAGGCGTTGCCGGTCGTGTCGGCGAAGCGGCCGGGCGAACGCTCGTCGTCGCGGACGGTGGGGCCGCGCCGGGGCTGGACTTCGTGGGCAGCGGCGATCCCGACGGGAGTGCCGACGGGGTGGTCTCGGCGCTCGCCGACTGGGTCGCGAGCGTGCCATCCGCTGGGGCGAGCACGTCCGCGGGCAGGTCGTCGGGCTCGTCAGCGTGATGGCCCAGCTTGGCCCCGATCATCAACATGGTGCCCAGCACGGTGGCGAAGATCGCCGCGACTCCTCGGCGCATGTGCGCTTCTCCTGACTTGGCCGGTGTGGTTGCGGATGCTCAGAATTCGAACGGGTCGAGGTGAATCTGCCGACGCGGAACGCGCAGTCGCCGCAGAGTCTCCAGCGACGCGCCCACCAGGCCCGGCGGCCCGCACAGGAAGACGTCGCGCCGGGTGACGTCCGGGATGAGCTTTTTCATGCCAACCGGAGTGAAAAGGTGCCTGGGGCCCGGTTCGTCGCGACCGCCGATGACGTACCAGACCTCGGCTCCCCGTTCGCTGGCCAGCCAATTCAGCTCCCGCCGGAAGACCACGTCGGCGGGTGTGCTCGCGCGATAGAGCATGATCGTGCCCGGCGGAAGGTCCTCCAGTAACGCGCGGATCGGCGCGATGCCACTTCCGCCGGCGATGAGCAGTGCCCGGCGTTTGACCCTGCGGTCCGCGGTGAACACCCCCGACGGACCCTCGGCGAGGACTCGGACCCCGGGCTCCAGGTACTGCAGCTCTTCGGTATGGTCGCCGACCACCTTCACCGTGAGCCGCAGCCACTCGTGGTTCGGCGCCGCCGACAGCGAGAACGGATGCGCCTGCCACCAGCAGCCGCGGGCCAGGAAACGCCACCGGAAGAACTGGCCGGCGCGGGCGTTGATCCGGTCGAGCCGCCGGCCGCCGATGTAGATCGAGATCATGTCCTGGCCCTCGGGGACCACCCCGGTGACGCGCAGACGATGGCGGGCGTTCAACGCCAAGGGAGCCAGCAGTCGACCCCACGCCAGGTTGGCCAGTACGAAGACGTACAGGGCGATCCAATAGGAACGCGCGAAGCCGGGCATCGAGAGCTCTTGGCCGGTCGCGAACTGGTGCCCGTAGCCGAGGATCAAGATCAGATAGCTGGCCAGGTGCAGGTAATACCACGTCTCGTAGCGCATCAACCGGCGTATCGCCCGGATCGCCAGCAAGCCGATCGCGACCAGGATGCCCGTCGCCGCGGTCGCGCTCAGCATGTCCTCGTAGGTGGTGACCATCGTCCAGGTCTCGTGAAGCACCGGCTGGTGGCTGAGCAAGGCGTACCCGACGATCGTGGCGGCGACGTGGGCGAGGATCGCGAACAGCAGATAGCCGCCGAGGGCACGGTGCCAGATCAGGAGATCGTGCGCGCCGATCCAGCGCTCCAGCCAGCCGGCGCGGCTCATCGTGAGCACCTGGAACAGCAGAATGAAGCCGCCGGCCAGGCCGGTGATGCGTCCGGTCGCGATCCAGACGTCAGCCGGGCTGGTGAGCGAGCGCGCCGGGGTGTCCAGCCACCACAGCTCCAGGCTCGTCATCAGTGTGAACCAGAACATGATCTGGAAGAACGACCGGCCCGATCGGCTCGACGACCCTGAAGGCTGTTCCGGAGGGCCGGATCGCTGGGTGGGAACGGCGCGCGACGCGGGGGCTGAGCGCACCCGTTCGCCCTGGTCGAGAGCTTCGGTGGGCCTGGAGGGGAGCGTCGCGAGGGTCGTCGTCGGAGCCAGCCCGAGCCAGTCGCGCATCGACTCGGGGTCAGGCTCCCGTGACCACCCTTGGTCGGACCAGCGGGCGTCGAAGCTGTGCGGTTCGGTAGGGCGACGATCCGCCCGGGCCGTGTCGAGCGGTCCGGGCGAGGCGCGGTGCAGCGATCGGGTGTTGTCCATCGCCTTCGGTCCTACCAACCGCCGTCGGCGCTCACAACGGCTGAACGGAAGCCTTGTAGGAGCATTAACCCTGTCTTGAGAGTGGCGGCCCCCCCTCGGGAGGGGTGCTCAGGCGCAAGCCCAGACCGGGGACGGTGTGCAAGTAGTACGGCGAGGCCGGCGACTCGCCCAGTTTCCGGCGCAGCCGGGAGACGTGCACGTCGATGGTGCGGTCGTCGGAGCCGACGGGGCGTTGCCAGACCCGGGTCAACAGCTCACGTCTGGTCACCACCGTGTCCGGACGCCGCATCAGGTAACCGAGCAGATCGAATTCCCGGGGCGTCAGGTCGAGCGGCCGGCCGTCCAAGGTGACCTCGCGTAGCGTCCGATCGAGGATCAGGCCGCCGAAGGTGATCACCGGATACGAGTCGACGCCTTTTCCGGACTGCGTCCGCCGTGCGGTCGGCAGAGCGGAGAACTGGGCCGTCGTCGCCCGGACGGTCGCCCAGACGATCTTGCCGTCCGCGACCGCACGCATGCCCCACGCAGTGGCGGCTGCCGCAACCCGCTGAAGCCCAGCTGAAGCCCATGAGCGTGCTGCTGTTCCCAATCCCGGATCGAAATGGTCGGGCGCAAGACGGGCATCCGGACGCTGTGGTCGTGTACGCGGATTCGGAGGAGGTCCGATTGCAGCGAGACGGTGAGTTCCGCGCCGTCCCCGGCGTGGGCGATCGCGTTGGCGACCAGCTCGGTCGTGATGCGCCGAGCGGCGTCCTGGAGCCAGGGCACGTCCCAGTTCAAGCAGGCCGCGCCAGCCTGATTGCGGGCGTAGTTGACGGTTTCGGGATGCGGCTCCAGCGCGAGATGGAGCCAACGGTGGGGCGTGATCCTGGTGGCGACGAACCGAGCCGCGGCGACGGTGGGAGAAGTGGTCAGACGCCGGCCGACCGGGGTGCGAGCCAGCTCGTCTTCCGGCAGCACCACGACCAGAAGGACGCCGTGGCGAGCAACCCAGCGTTGCTCGGTGGCGAGCGCGACCGGCATCAGCGCATCGGCCGTCGGCGTCACGCCGGTGACGTCGACGACGATCGCGGCGGGGTCGTCTGCGAGGCATTTGCGAATCAGCCGCCGTAGGTCGGCGTGGCCGGCGCGGTCGTAGTCACCGGTCAGCGTCGCCAGCCAGACGCCCTCCTGCCAGTCGTGCTCGATGGACGAGGTGAGCACGGTTCCAACGTTACGCTCCACGGCCATCGCGGGAGCGTCTGGACGGACTATGTCTTGTCGGGCCTCCGGGACGGCAGGCCACCTGCACCGAATCACCTCGTTTGGGGCTTGCGGGGACGGATGGTCCCATGGGGGTCGCCAGTCACCGGACGTCGGCGATTTCGGCGATCGAGACCTCGTGCGTGGCTAGGAACGGCCATACTTGCCGGACACGAATCCGGTCCGGCGAGTTCTTCGCCGACACCCAGTACTCGTTCGTTCCGGTGATCCGGGTGATCAGCGGATCGGTCCAGCCGTAAACCTGCCTCGCGTACGCGGCGACGACCGAACTGCGCCACGGCATATGACCCTCGTCGAACGCCGATTGCACCGCCTTGGCCTGGGCCAGGCTGGTGTCCGGCCACATCCGCCACAGTGGCTGGTGCGCGACGTCGATCACAAGCCGGTCCGGCGACGCCAGCCTCGTGACGGTGAATCCGGCGACCCGGTCGAGGCCCACCCCGAAGCTGAGCACGTTCTCGTAATCCCCGGAGATCGTGATCTGCTTCAAGGTCGCGTACGCCGGCGTCGCGCTGTCGGGACCACTGAAGTGCGGACTCTGGCCGCCCCAGCGGGCGTACGCGTCATGGACGGTCACCTGAAGGAACGCGTTGCCCGTCAGCGGTACGGTCGCATCCGAGGGATCGGCGTGCACGACCGGCACGTACGCCACCCGTACCGAACCGAAATGTCCGGTGAAATCGAAGACTACACGGTCGTAGGTTTCGTGCCGGCCGGTCCGGACGGCGGTCAGCGCAGGCGCCTTCGTCGGGGTCGAAGCGGTGAGAGTCCGGATGTCCAACGGCCATACCGGCCCGCTTGGGGCTGTGGTCGCCGTGCTGGGTGTGGGGGTCGGCGAGATCGAGGGACTCGCCGTGGCCGTTTGCGATGCCGTTGGACTGGGCGACGGCGTGCCATCCGCTCCGGTTTGGTGGCGTGCGCATGCCGCTGCGAAGAAAGTAAGACTGAAGCTCGCGACGACGATCAGCAGTCGCGAGCGTGACGATGTGTTCATCGAGTTTCGCCTCCTGGCCGCGCGGACACGCGGCTCCACCTTCGACGGTCCGCTTTCCGGTGCCGGCTCGGCAGGGGCGAACGTACTCATGGAGGAGAGTCGATCGGCATCACTTCGGTGCTCGTCGGCCTGCTCGGGTGGCTCGGCCGGCTCGGATAGCGAGGCGGGTACTGGGCGGGACCTTATGCCCTGGTCCGGCTTGGCATGGCGGGTCAGGGTGGAAATGGGGTTCTGTGACAGGAGGTGAGACCCATGGTCGTCATGGGAACTCGTCATCCCGCCCGGTCGCGGTGGAAGGTCTGGAACGCCTTCACCGTCTGGATCCTGCATTCGCCGAGGCTCCACCGGCTCGCCGATCGTCAGGTGTGCGAGCTGCGCTTCCGAGCTCGGCGTAGCCGTAGGGAGATCGCGCTGCCGGTCATGTACGCCCAGCACGGCGACACCCTGGTCATCCTCGTCGGCCGGCCGGATGCCAAGCGGTGGTGGCGAAACTTCCGGCAACCGCATCGGACGGAGGTGCTTCTGCGGGGCGTCGTGCGTACCGGAACGGGCCGAATCGTCGGTGTCGATGCACCGCAACGGAGCGACGCCGCCCGCATCTACGCTTCGCGGTTTCCGGATCTCGCCGTCGAAGACGACCCGCTGGTGGTCATCGACCTAGATCCGGCCACATCATGAGCCCGGAGGGTCACGTCCGACCGATGTGACGCCTTCGTCGCGAAAGACGGGGCCCCACGGCGGACCGTCGAAGGACTTTGGGCCCTGCTGCTCGGCTTGTCGCGTGTGGCTCACTGGGACCGGCGGTCATTCCGCCGGAAGCCGGCAGAGAACGGCGGTGGCCTGATGCTGTACGTATTGTTGATCTTCGCAATGGTGTACCTCATCGCCTTCGCCTTGACGAGTGCGATCGGGCGGGTATATCGAGTGCCGGCCCGCGATGACACGCCGGTTGAGGCCCCGCCGATCAGTGAGGACGAGGCCGCCGAACTCGCCGAGGGGCTGCTCACTCGCCGGCTGCTCGACGGAGCGTTGACGCAAGGAATGTATCGGCACGCGTTGGAGAGGCTGGCATCGCGGGATGAGGCCCGACACCCGTTGCGCATGTAGCAGCCGGGCGGACTCCGCAGCCCGCCCGGCCCATGGTGCGCCATCACGGTGTTCTGGTCGGTGTTCTAGTCAGGGCATGTTCGGAGGGCTGCCGCGAGGCGGTTCGCGGCCGGACCGCGCGCATCAACCGCGCGCTCACGACGGCCAACGCGATGATGAGAACGCCCGTGATCGCCAGCGTGGCGGGAACGCCGAGCTGGTCGCCGAAGTAGCGGATCACCACGGCGGTGACATAGCCGAAGGTCGCCAATGTCCCCAGCCCGAGGAAGAGCGGGTTGCGGGTGGGTACGCTCAACGCCATGACCGCCGCCGAGCTAGTGATCGCGACGGCATACAGCCAACCGTGGTCGGCGACTCCGATGCTGGGCGCCGTCAGCGCAAGCACTGTTCCCAGCGGTAGCCCGGTCCAGAGCGGCTCGATGACGTGCCGCCACGCGAGCACGGCCCATCCGGTGCCGAACGCCCACAACGCCAAGACGAACGATGGCGACGGAGGAGTGTCGCCGACCGCGACGAGGTTCACGCCGACGATGGTCACGACGAACGCGGTGAACAGGGCGGCATTCTGCAGCGCGGCGCGATGGATCAACCAGAGGACGGCCGCGTACGCCGAGGTCGCCAGTCCTACCGAGAGCGTTGTGGTTTCCGCCGTCCAGCCGGCGACCTGATATGCGGCGAATCCGACCGCGCCGGCGACTCCGGCTGTCGAGAGCAGCCAGACCACGCCGATTACGCGCTGCACAGCGGGCTCGCGTACCCGCCTGACAAGCAGTCCGATGATGAGGAAGAACAACGCCGCTCCGGTGAAGACGGCGACGTGACCCCAGTCGGTCATGTCGTCCCAGCGTTGGCCGACCGCGGTGATCGCGCCGGCGAGCACCAGGATGGACCCGACGTAGGCCATAGCCTCGGTGATCAACGAGATGCGCCGTCCGCCGGTGGATGCGGATGACCCTGGCGTGGCGGAGCGATCACGACGTCGCTGCGCCCAGTAGTAGAAACCGCCAATGATCAGCGCGACGACGATTACCGGCGGCAGAAGTCCCAGCATGGCAACCTCCTTGGTATTGCGGGGTTTCAGTTCGCGGCGAAACGCTCGACGACCTCGGTTGTCGCCTGAGACTGCGGATGCGGCGCGGGGACGACCACGACCGGTCGGAGGGAGCGGCGGACGCAGAACTCGGCGACCGAACCCAGCACCGCTGAATGCAGGCGACCTCGCCCGTGACTGCCGACGACGAGAAGGTCCGCGTCGGCGGCCGCCTCGCTCAGCTTGCGGCCCGGTGAGCCCAAAACGGCCTCGGCTGCGATGGCCACGTCCGGGAACTCTTGCCGCACATCTGCGACTGCGGCATTGACGATGTCCTCGGCCCGCCGCCGCTCGCCATCGGGCCCGAGCCCCGCCAACAACGCGGCCTCGGTTCCGGCCCAGTCGTAGACAGACATCGCCTGCACGGTTCCGTGATGTACGCGCGCCTGCTCTGCGGCCCAGTGAAGAGCTCGAGCGCCGCTGGGTGAGCCGTCGACGCCGACGACGATGCGGTACGTCTTCATGACAAGCCTCCTCGGCGTGCCGCGATCACTCGCGGACGATCATCAGCGGGCAGTCGGTGTGACGCATGAGGTGCAACCCGACGGAGCCCAGGAGCAGACCGGTGAAACCGCCGCGCCCGCGGTGACCGACGACCACGAGCTGGGCGCGCTCGGCCGCGGCGATCAAGGCTGAACCGGCTGACCCGGCGACCAGACGCAGACCGACCGAGACATCCGGATACTGCTTCGCCAGTGGGTCGACCCGGCTGTGCATGACTTCTCGTTCGGCACTCTCGATCTCGGCGATCTCCTCAGCCCGCCACGGTTCGCTCGTGCGCGGACGCGGCAACGGCGGGCGCCATGCGTGCACCACCGTCAACGGAGCCCGGCGTACGGCTGCCTCGACGAGGGCCCGTTTGACGGCCGACAGTGCGTGGGCCGACTCGTCGAATCCGGCCACCACCGGCAGCGAAAGGCCTTCCGGCAATCGCCGGATCAAGACGACCGAACACGCGGCATGCGTGGCGACGGCGACGGCGACCGAGCCCGCGAGCATGCCGGTGAAGCCGCCGAGCCCACGGGATCCGAGAACGATCAGACCCGACTCCGCCGATAGTTCACGCAGAACCGTGATCGGATCGCCGACGATCACCTCGGCGGTGATGGACAGCCGCGGACTGCGTTCCACCGTCTCCGCCCGAGCCAGCTCGACCATGCGAGTCGCCGGATCGATCAACTCAACCTGCCATGCCGCCGGGTCGTAAGGCGGCGGCAGAACGTGGACCAACCGCACCGGATCGCCGGTACGCAACGACTCGTCGGCCGCCCAGCGGAGCGCCCGATCGGCGTACGCGGATCCGTCGTAGCCCACCACGATTGCTTGATGGACATTCGTCTCCATGGTCTTACCTTCGCTGCCGCACTGTGCGCCAGGTAGGGCCGATGGTGCCTCCCGTCAGGGCTTTGTACCTGGGCCGGTGCCGGATCAGCCGACGGGACGAAGGTCCGCGCAGGACATGCCGCAAGGCCGTGGACGAAGCGATGAGCATCGGCGATCCTAGATGTAGGCACCCGCCGACGAAGAAGGCGACAGTGGCCACAACGGACCGAGATCAGCAGTCGACCTGCAAGATCCACCATCATCAAGATGGGATAGCCGTCGGACACACTGCTCGTCTTCACCGCGCCGACGGGTGCCTTCGCCGTGGCTTGCCGAAGCAGCGAACGGCGGCCGTCGCGGCCGCCGTTCGCGTCAGTCTTCGCGGTCTCACCCAGCGATCGGGCCGGTCGCCCGCAGTAGTCCGAGGACATTGCCGCTCGGGTCGGCGAACATCGCGAACGAAGCGGTCGGATTGATCTCGGTGGGCGTCACGATCGTGTGCCCACCGAGCTCGGAGATCTCGGCGAGCTTCGCGTCGAGATCATCCACCTGGGTGTAGATCGTCACGTACGACGGCATGCCGGCGCGCGTCTGCATGATGCCCCCGCCCAGGCCGTTCTCGGCCGCCGGGACCATGGTGTATTCGGGCCCGGCGTCGGTCATCGTCCAGCCGAAGGCCTTCGCGTAGAACTCTCGTGCGGCCGCTGCGTCGTCGGTGCCGATCTCCCAATGCACGACTGGATGCGCCATGACGGCCTCCTTCCTCTGTTCGGCGCTTCGGCGGTGGACCGAAGCCTCCTCTCACTGAGCGTTGTCCGGCCATGCTCAGCGCACCAGAGATCTGGTCCTCCTTCGCGGGGACGTTGGTCCCGCCCGCGCTGTCAGCTGCTGTCCGGTTTGGGACGTCCGATCCGGCGAATACGGGCCGGCCGGTACAGCGGACACGGGACCTCAGCGCCTAGGACGCCCGACGAGGACGGCGTGGAATTGCAGGTAAGCGTTCAAAGAGCTGCCGGAGGAAATCATGTTCACCCAGATCACAACCCAAGTCATGACGATGACACGCGAAGAGGCGACAACCACCATGGCGAAGGCGCCGGCGAGCGGGCCGGCCACCCAGCCCGGCTGCTGCCCCGACCGTCGCCGCGCGCGTCGGTCCACCGGCCGATCGGCGCGGTGGATGCGCTGTCCGAGGCGTTAGGTAGGAGGAGACCATGACGATCTTCGTGCAAGCCCCGGAAGCGGCCCCCAAGGTGGAGGACGAGCAGTCGCCCATCCACCAGTCGGCTGCCGAGATGGCCGCGTACGCCTATTTCGTGGCGGTCCGCGCGACAACACAATTCGTCAACGCGCTGCCAGGTACGCCGACCAAGGCGGACCTCGCGCAGTACACGAGCCTGCTCGAGCGGGAGAACATCGCCTGGCAACGGCGGCGCGAGGCGTTCGCCGCCCTCGGCCTGCATCACGAGCCGGAATCGGTCTACGAAGAAGGCGCGTGACCTTCTGCCCTGTCGTGACGGCCGGTAGCCTCGTGACACCCGGTGTCTCAGGGGATGAGCTGAAGGCATGACCGGCAACGTCGCGGTGCTCGCGGTGCTCCGAAGCCCGCTCCACACATTTCTAGACAGTCGCCTCTGCGCCCTGCGCTACCTCGGACCGCAGACCGGACGGCTCCACACGTTCCCCGTTCAGTACGTCACCGAAGGCGAAGGCGCGGTTCTTGTGGCCGCCGGACATGCCGACCGCAAGTCTTGGTGGCGGATCATGGGTTCACCCTGGCCGGTGCAACTGCTGTTGGACGGGCGTTGGCACGACGGTGTCGCGCAGCTGGTGACGGGTGCACAGGCAGCCGCCGCTCGCGCGGCGTACCGGCGGGTGTTCCGGCGTACGCCGGATGGCGTCCCGGTGGTCAGAATCGTCTTCGTGGTGGGCGCCGCGCCGCGTCTCACCGAGTCGGCCGCGGATACGACGCCAGCGTACGCAGATAGTTAGCCCGCTCGTACGCCGTCGGATCGGCCGTACCTGGGCGGCTGACGCTGCCGCGGGCCTGGCCGACGGTCTGAAAGTCCTGCTGGATCAGCCACGCCTCGAGCTCGGATTCGATCCGGGCGAGATAACGCGGCCCGTGCCGGAGGAGGACCGAGGCCATCATGACCGCGTCGGCACCGGCCAGGATCGCCTTCGCCGCGTCGAAGCCGCTGTGCACCCCCGTCGTGGCGGCGAGTCCCACGCCGGGCAGTTGAGCCCGGATGATCGCGAGCCAGCGCAACGGCAGGCGAAGCTCGGCCGGCTGCGACAACTCGATCTTCGGGCGCACTTCTCGGGTGCTGAGGTCGATGTCGGGCTGGTAGAAGCGGTTGAACAGCACGACCGCGTCCGCCCCGGCGGTGGCGGCCCGGCGGGCGAAGTGGGCGGTCGCGGAGAAGAACGGGCTGAGCTTGACCGCCAGTGGCACGTCGACCCGGCTGCGGACCAGCTCGATCACCTTCAGATAGTCCTCCTCGACCTGTACGCCGGACCGATGCGCGTCAGCGGCGACCGCGTACAGGTTGAGCTCGATCGCGTCGGCTCCGGCGTCGGCCAGCGTCTCGGCGTACCGGGTCCAGCCGCCGGGGGTGACGCCGTTGACGCTGGCGATGACCGGCACGTGCACGGCGTCCTTCGCCGCGCCGAGCAGTTTGACGTGCCCGTGCACCCCGGAGTCGCCGAAGTCGAAGTCGGGGAAGAACCCGGAGGCTTCGGCGAAGGAGTCGGTGTGGGTGTCGAGGAGATGGTGCAGGCGCCAGGCTTCGGCCTCCACCTCCTCTTCGAACAGCGACGGGAGGACGACGGCGGACGCGCCCGCCTCCACGAGTTCGATCAGCGTGTCGATGCGACCGGTGAGCGGTGAGGCGGAGGCGATCAACGGCGTACGCAGTCGCAGTCCCAAGTACATGGTGGTCAAGTCGGTCATCACGGCTCCCCGGTGGTCGGCAGCGACCGTTCCTCGGCCGCCAGCTGTTCGTAGTAGTGCCACCGCTCGTCGACGTCGGCCTGGGCCAGCCGCATCAAGTGATCGGCCCGATCAGGGTCGCTTCGTTCGAGCATGCTGAACCGCGCCTCGTCGCGGGTGAAGTCGACCAGCGGCATCGTGGGCCGCTTCGCGTCCAGCTGGAAGGGACGAGCACCCTCGGCCGGGCTGGGGTGGTATCGGTAAAGCGGCCAATAGCCGCTGGCCACGGCGGTCTTCTGGTGACTCATCGAGGTGGCCATGTCGATGCCGTGCGCGATGCAGGTGCTGTAGGCGATGACGAGCGAGGGCCCCGGCCAGGCCTCGGCTTCGCGCAGCGCGCGTACCGTCTGCATCTGGTTGGCTCCCAAGGCGATCTGGGCGACGTAGACGTCGCCGTACGCGCGGGCGATCGCGCCGAGGTCCTTCTTCGGGGTGGCTTTGCCGGAGGACGCGAACTTGGCGGCCGCTCCACGGGGAGTCGCCTTGGACGCCTGGCCACCGGTGTTCGAGTAGACCTCGGTGTCGAGCACCAGCAGGTTGACGTCGCGCCCGCTGCCCAGCACATGATCCAGGCCGCCGAAGCCGATGTCGTACGCCCAGCCGTCTCCGCCGACGATCCAGAACGTCTTGCGTACCAAGGCGTCAGCGAGTTCGAGCAGCCGCTGGACGTCGTCGCCGGGCTCGCGCGCCGCCAGCCGGTCCCGCACCTGCGTGACGCGTTCGCGCTGGGCCGCGAGGCCGGCCTCGGTCGTCTGGTCGGCGTCGAGGATCGCCCGGACGAGGTCCGCGCCCACGGTGGGCGTGAGCTGAGCCAGCAGCCGGTGCGCCTCGTCGACCTGCTGTTCGTAGCCCAGCCGCAGGCCGAGGCCGAACTCGGCGTTGTCCTCGAAGAGCGAGTTGGCCCAGGCCGGGCCGCGTCCAGCTTGGTCGCGCGCCCACGGCGTGGTGGGCAGGTTCCCGCCGTAGATCGAGGAGCAGCCGGTGGCGTTGGCGACGATCAGCCGGTCGCCGAACAGCTGCGTCAGCAGCTTGAGGTAGGGCGTCTCGCCGCAT
This sequence comes from Hamadaea sp., assembly GCF_013362815.1. Classification (GTDB taxonomy): domain Bacteria; phylum Actinomycetota; class Actinomycetes; order Mycobacteriales; family Micromonosporaceae; genus Hamadaea. The sequence continues at coordinate 408,885 of NZ_JABFVK010000013.1, forward strand.
CCGGCGCACGCGCCGGAGAACTCCAGCAACGGCTGGAGCAGCTGAGATCCCTTGACCGTGTCGGATCGCACGGCGGCCCGGTCCACCTCGGGAATCCGCTCGAAGAACTCCCAGGCCGGGCGTTCGCGGTCCCGATGCTCCAGCGCGGACGCGAGGTTGATCGATTTGTGGGAGGAGTCCGACTTGCTGATCGCCGGACAGACGTCGACGCAGATCCCGCAACCGGTGCAGTCGTCCGGCGCGACTTGCACCGTCAGCAGGGAACCCTTGAGCTCAGGCCCGCTGAAGTTCTTGTGCGGGAAGCCCTCGGGAGCACCGTCCAGACCCGACGGATCGTAGACCTTCACGCGGATCGCGGCGTGCGGGCAGACGATCGCGCACTTGCCGCAGTCGATGCAGATGCTCGGGTCCCAGATCGGAATCTCCTGAGCCAGCGCGCGCTTCTCGTACCGCGCGGTCCCACTCGGAAAGGCGCCGTCGACCGGCAGCGCGCTCACCGGCAGCAGATCGCCCTCGCCGGCCAGCAGACGCCGGGTCACCCTCCGCACGAAGTTCGGCTCCAGATCCGGCTCCGGCAATGCGCCGGGTTCAGCTTCCTTCTCAACTGGTACGCACAACGGTGTGAGTTCGGCCAGCGCGCGATCGATTGCGGCCTGATTGCGTTCGACGATCGGCTCGCCGCGTTTTGCGTACTCGGTGGCGACGGCCGCCTTCAGCACGGGTGCGACCTCCTCCGCAGGAAGGATCCGGGCGAGGGCGAAGAAGCAGGACTGCATGACGGTGTTGATGCGCCCGCCCAACCCGACCTCCCGGGCGATCCGGTACGCGTCCACGACGTGACAGTCGAGGCCCTTCTCCTGAATCTGGCGTCGCACCTCGGGTGGCAGCCGTCGCCAGGTGTCCTCGGCGGGGTACGGGCTGTTCAGCAGGAAGGTAGCGCCGGGGCGGGCGACGTCGAGGACCTTCATCCGGTCCAGGAGGCTGAACTGGTGGCAGGCGACGAAGTCCGCCGTGTCCACTAGGTACGCCGATCGGATGGGGTCGGGCCCGAACCGCAGATGCGAGACGGTGACGGCGCCGGCCTTGCGGGAGTCGTAGACGAAGTACCCCTGCACGTGCTGCCCGGTATGCCGGCCGATCAGTTTGATCCCGACCTTGTTCGCGCCGACCGTTCCGTCGCTGCCGAGTCCGAAGAAGACCGCCTGGGTAGCTCGTGTCGGCACGCGGAACGACTGGTCCGGGACGATGTGCGTACCGGTGACGTCGTCGACGATGCCGACGGTGACGTGTCGCCGGGGCAAGGGCTGCGTCAGCTCGTCGAACAGGCCTCGCACCATCGGCGGAGTGAACTCCTTGCTGGCCAGCCCGTAGCGCCCCCCGATCACCTCGATGCCGGTCCGGCCGTGTTCGGCCAGCGCGGCGAGCACGTCGAGGTACAGCGGTTCGCCGGCGGACCCCGGCTCCTTGGTGCGGTCCAGCACGGCGATCCGGCGGACGGTCGACGGCAGCGCCGCGACCAGCTGCGCCGCCGGGAAGGGCCGGAAGAGGCGCAGCGTCACGACACCCGTCCGCTCGCCGATGCGATTCAGCTCCTCGACCGTCTCGGTCGCAGCCCCCACGCCGGATCCCATGAGGATCACCACCCGGTCGGCGTCGGGCGCGCCGGCGTACTCGACGAGGTCGTATCGGCGGCCGGTCAGCGAAGCCAGCTCGTCGAACACGTCGGCGACAGCGGTCGGAACCGCTTCGTAATACGGGTTGGCGGCCTCGCGGGCCTGGAAGAAGACGTCGGGATTCTGCGCCGAACCTCGCAGCGTGGGGTGGTCGGGCGACAGTCTCCGCCGTCGGTGGGCGAGCACGTCGTCCTCCCGGACAAGGTTCCGAAGATCATCCCGGCTGAGCGGGTCGATCCGGCCGATCTCATGGGAGGTGCGAAAGCCGTCGAAGAAGTGGACGAACGGCACCCGCGTACGCAGAGTGGCCGCATGGGCGACGAGCGCGAAGTCGTGGGCTTCCTGGACGGTGCCCGAGCACAGCATCGCCCAGCCGGTCGCGCGGGCCGCCATGACGTCACTGTGATCGCCGAAGATCGACAGCGCGTGTGTGGCCACGGCCCGTGCCGCCACGTGAAGCACGGCTGGGGAGAGTTCACCGGCGATTTTGAACATGTTGGGCAGCATCAGCAACAGCCCTTGCGACGCCGTGAACGATGTGCCCAAGGAACCGGACATCACCGCGCCGTGCAACGCTCCGGCCGCACCTGCCTCGGACTGCATTTCGACCACGCGGGGGACCGAGCCCCAGAGATTCGGCCGTCCGGCGGCGCTCCAGGCGTCGGCGAACTCGCCCATCGGTGAGGCGGGGGTGATCGGATAGATGGCGACGACCTCGGAGAGCGCGTACGCGATTCGCGCGGCCGCCTCGTTGCCGTCGACGAGCGCATACTCATCGTCCATTCTTCGACGCTAGGTCCGGCCGGGCCACAGTCGTAGAGCCGGAACGCACCGGTGGCAAGGGTCTTTCGGCCCGCACCAGCCCACCACCCCGGGCCACCGTCACGGATCCAGTGTGGTCAGCGCTCGCGGGTCGCCGCGGCCGGGGTGTTCTGCCACACGGCTTTCGCGCCGGAGTCTCCGATCCGATAGACCTGGACGAGGTTCGCGATGGCGATGGCGATGGCCAGCACGGCGAAGGTCGCCGCCGCGGCTTTGCCGGCAGCCGGGCGTGCGACCGCATCGTCGGATGTGGACTGACGGCGGCGGCTCGTCCAGTACAACGCGATGGCGATCGCCAGCAGGGGCAGGGCGAACCAGATCAACGAGTCGCCGAGTTCGGCGTGTACGCCGGGCCGGCCGACCTGGCGCTCGAGGTTTTCGCCGCTCTCGGTGGCCAGCGGGATGGTGAGGCTCGCCCCGAGTGTCACGAGGGCGACCAGGCCGGCGTACTTGCTTCGCCAGGCGGGCCGGGCTGCTACGGCGATGACGCCGAGGGCGGCCAGCGGCAGCAAGACGACGACGGCGTGTACGACGAGCGGATGCAGCGGCAGCCCGTTGACGGTCTCCGGCACGGCGGAACCTCCCTATGTCGGTTACCGCCGATCCTGGCCGTGAATCTTTGGAGTTCTCTTGGACGCCGCCTCAGGGCACAGGCTTTGCCAGCGGGATCCGCAGGGTCAGTGTCGCGCCGTCGCCGAGGTTCGCGGCGCCGACCGAGCCGCCGTGCCGGTCCGCGATCTCCGCGACGAGTGCGAGGCCCAGCCCATAGCGACGTTCTCTCGCCTCACCGGAGGAGGCGAATCGGTCGAAGATCCGCTCGGTCATCGTCGGGTCGATTCCCGGACCGTCGTCGCTCACCTCGACGATCGCGTCACGGCCGTCGGTGCCGGTCGTCACGAGGACGCGACTTCGCGCATGGCGTACCGCATTGTCGATGAGCGAGGCCAGCGCCCGATGAAGACCGCCTGCGGTGCCACGGACGGGAACTACCTGGTTCGGTGATCGGTGCTCGATGACGACTGCCTCGCGAGCGTCGGCCCGCGCGGCCTCGCACGCCCGCAGCACTGGTTCCCGCAGGTCTAGCAGTCGAGTCGGAGTGTCGCCGCGAGGGTCGGCGGCGACGAGCAGATCGTCGAGGATGTCGGCGAGCCGGCTGCTGTCGTCGACCAGGGCGTCGAGGTCCGCATCGGCCCGGGGATCGAGATCCGCCCCGGTCCTCATGCGCCGCCGAAGCAACTGCGCCCGCGTATGCAGCAAGGTGAGCGGAGTGCGCAGCTCATGGCCGGCGTCGGCGACGAACCTGCGCTGGAGTGCGGCAGCGGTGGCCAAAGGCTGGACGGCCCGATGCCCGAGCCAGGCCCCGCCCGCGGCAGCCAGAATCAGCGCCAGCACGCCGCACAGCAGGAGCGCGTCGAGCAGCGTACGCCGCTCGGTGTGGTCGGTGCTCAAATCGAGTGCGGCCTGCCGGACGGTGGTGCCGTCTCGTTCGGTGAGAACCCGGTACTCGACTCCACCCACGTGCAGGTCGTCGAAGCCGCGTCCGGCGGCGGTCAGCGCGGCCTGCGCCGGGAGGTCGGGAAGTCCGGGAGGCAAGCCGGGTGTCGCCGACCGCCCGCCAGGTGTGTCGATGACGACCCATACGCCGTTCGGCGGATCGGCGACGTCTTCGGCCCGGGTCAGCGCACTGGTGAGCAGCTGGTCGGCCGCGGCGTGCTGGGCGCGTACCACCACGAGGGTGGCGACACCGGCCAGCAATGCGACGATCACTGCGACCGTCGCGGCGGCTTGCAGTCCTAGCCGTACTGCGGTGCGGCGGAGTAGTGCCCGTTCTCGGCCGCTCACGCGCGGCCGAGCCGGTAGCCGCGTCCGCGGACTGTAGTGATGACCTCCGGTCCCAGCTTTCGGCGGAGGTAGTGCACGTAGGTGTCGACCGCCACGTCGCTCTCGGCGTCGACGAAGACGGCGGAGCGCAGCTCAGCTCGGCTGACGACCCGCGACGGCCGGGTGGCCAGGTACGCCAGAAGCGAGCTTTCCCGGTCGGACAGCCGCACCGGGTCGCCGGGCGACGAGGAGCAGACCTCCCGGCTGTCGAGATTCAGCCGCCGATCGCCGATGCGCACGATTCGGGCCTTCTCGAGGTGCCTGCGCCGTAGCGCCCGCAGCCGTGCCAGCAACTCGTCGATGTCGAACGGCTTGGCCAGGTAGTCCTCGGCCCCGGCGTCGAGGCCCTCCACCCGGTCGGCTGGATTGCCCAACGCTGACAAGACCAGAACCGGGCAGGTGACGCCGTTGTGGCGCAGCCGGGCGAGGAGATCCAGGCCCTCCAGCGCGGGCAGCCCGCGATCCAGGATCAGAACGTCATAGGCGTACGTCAGTCCGAGGTGAAGCCCACGTTGCCCGTCGAGGGCGACCTCCACCGCGTAGCCTTCGTCGGTCAGGAGCTCCGCAAGCATGGCAGCCAGGCGAGAGTCGTCTTCGACGATGAGGACCGAGGGTGCGGGCGTGGAGTGCACGACATCCATGATGCCTCGCCTTCGAGCCGGCACCCTTGGGACCTTCGGCACTGTGCAGGCCTCGTGCCCGGCTGGCAGCGTTGGTGGAGATCTTCGGGCCGAGGAGGTGACCGGCATTGCCTGACCTGGCCGGGAAGTCCGGTGCCGTCCGGTTGTGGGCGGTCCGCGACAGCCTGCTGTTCGGCCTGACGGTCGTCCTTCTCCTCGGCGGTGTCGTCGCCGTCGTCCTCGGCGCACACGACCTGGCCACCGGTCTGTGGATCGCCGCGACCCTGGTCGGGCTGGCGTATTCCTCGGTGACGATCGCGGTGTCCCTGCGCCGCCGTCAGCCGTCGGTGGACGTGATCGCCTGGCTGGCGCTGATCGGAGCCTTGCTCGTCGGCGAGCCGGTCGCTGGAGCCGTCATCGCGGTCATGCTGTTCACCGGCGGTGTGCTGGAGGCGCGGGCGTCCGCGCGCGCCCGCCGCGAGCTGAGCTCTCTGGCAGCGCGGGCGCCGCGATCCGCTCGTCGCCAAGAACACGACTCGATCCAGGAGATCCCCGTCGAGCAGGTCGTGGTGGGAGATCGGCTGCTGGTCGGCGCTGGGGAGATCGTGCCCGTCGACGGACGCCTGATCGGCTCGGGGGTGTTCGACGAGTCCGCGTTGTCCGGGGAGGCGAATCCGGTCGACCGGCAGGCAGGCGAGGACGTGCGAAGTGGCGTTGTCAACGTTGGTTCGGCCGTCGGTGTCATCGCCACGCAGAGTGCCGCCGAGTCCACGTACGCCGGGGTCGTGCGCCTGGTCGAGCAGGCGCAAGCCGGTAGCGCGCCGTTCGTGCGGCTCGCCGACCGGTTCGCTTTGGCATTCGTGCCCCTGACGCTGGCGGTGGCCGGTTTGGCCTGGGCCGTCACCGCCGATCCGGTCCGCGCCGTCGCCGTACTAGTAGTCGCCACTCCGTGCCCACTGCTCCTGGCCGCTCCGATAGCGATCATGTCCGGGTTGTCGCGCGCGGCGCGGCATGGCGTGATTCTCAAGGGAGGGTCCGCGCTGGAACGTCTCGCAGCCGGGCGGGTACTACTGTTCGACAAGACGGGCACCTTGACCCGCGGATGGCCGGCTCTGACCGGCATCATCACCGCAGGCACCGAACCGCCGGAGGAGATCCTCCGCCTGGCGGCCTGCGTCGATCAGGCGTCCGCGCACGTGCTCGCGGCGACCATCGTCACCGCCGCCCGCGATCGTGGCCTCGAACTGATCGCCGCGTCAGGCGTGCGGGAAAGACACGGTTATGGCATCGAGGGCACGGTCGGCGGCCGGGCGGTGCGGCTCGGCAAAGCCGCCTGGATCGTGGACGGTCCGATTCCCGGCTGGGTACGCCAAGCCCGGCGTCGAGCCGCGTTGGACGGCTCCCTGACGGTGTTCGTGGCCGTCGACGGCCGGCCGGCCGGAGTGCTTCTGCTGACCGATCCGCTGCGGCCGGACGCCCCCCGCATGATGCGCGCACTGCGTCAGGCGGGCATCCGGCGTACGGTCCTGGTCACCGGCGACCGTGCCGACATCGCGGAAAGCATCGGCCGCATCGTCGGTGTGGACACCGTGTTCGCCGACCGGGACCCGGCCGAGAAGCTGGCCATCGTACGTGCTGAACAGCAGGCCGCCCCGACGGTCATGGTGGGCGACGGCATCAACGACGCGCCCGCGTTGGCCGCCGCCGGAGTCGGCGTCGCGTTGGCCGCCCGGGGAGCGACCGCGTCAGCCGAGGCGGCCGACGTCGTGCTGACGGCAGACCGGGTCGACGGCCTCGCCGACGCCATCCTCATAGCCCGGCGCAGCCATGGCATCGCTCGTCTCGCCGCCGGGATCGGCATGGCACTCTCTCTGGCGGCGATGATCCCGGCCGCCGCCGGGTTGTTGTCACCGACCGCAGGCGCCATCCTCCAGGAGGTCATCGATGTCGCCGCGATCGCCATCGCGCTGACGGCGCTGCTTCCGACGCGGACGCATACGGTCACGCTTTCGCGAGCCGACCTGGCCATCACCCGCCAGTTGTACGCTCAGCACGCAGCGACCCGTCCGCTGGTCGAACGGCTTCGCACGGTCGCCGATGATCTGGGCGGCGACAAACTTGACTTGACGATGGTGCGCGAGCTGGTGGACCGGTTGGACCGCGTCTTGCTCCCCCACGAGCAGGCTGAAGAGCAGGATCTTCTGCCGATCCTCGATCGTGCTCTGGGGCCTGATCCGACGGCCGCGCTCAGCCGTACCCATGCCGAGATCGAGCACCAGGTACGCCGCCTCCGCCGCGCCTGCGAAGACCTGGGCGATCAGGCCGACCCGGACGAGATCACGGAGATCCGCGCCATGCTCTACGGCCTGTACGCGATCCTCAACCTGCACAACGCGCAGGAGGAGGAGAACGCGTTCAGCCTCATGCCGAGTTGACGGGCGTCGTGCGGCAGACGTGCACATGGCGAGCCGCTGCGACGGCCAGAACGGCACATCCCGCGCCGAGGACGAGGCGACCGCTGAGGGTGCCCGCGAGGGCATGGCGCACCGCCGCCGGCGCTTGTTCCAGCAGGACCGAGGCGGCCATGACGACCAGAAACCAGCCGAAGCCGGTCCGCAGCAACCGCGCGGGAATCCGGGTGCCCAGTCGGGCGCCGACCACGGCACCGGCGACAGCCAATGTGGTGACGATCCCGGTGAGCGTCCAGTCGATTGTGGCGTGCTGCAGCTGCCCGGCGAGGCCGGCGGCGGCCTGCAGCGTGATGACTAGCAGCGATGTCCCGACAGCTGTCGCCATGGGCAGACCCGCGACCAGCACCAGTACGGGAACGATGACGAAGCCACCACCGGCGCCGATGAGACCGGTGACCAGCCCGACTGTGCAGCCGAGCGTGAGGAGCGCTGGTAGCCGGCCAGTGTGCGAGCGCACCCGTAACGGCCGGCGGCAGGAGCGGATCATCAGTGTGGCGGCGGTCGCCATGAGCAGCCCGAACCCGGTCAACAGCATGGTCGGGGGAAGATGTGCCGCCAGCCGTCCGCCGGCGTACGCCCCGGCCAAGCCTGCGGTGCCGAGCACGAGGCCGGTGCGCCACTCCAGACGCTGGGCGCGCGCGTGCGGGACGAGTGCTGCGGCGCTGGTGACCGCGACGACGAAGAGCGACGCGGGGATGGCGGCATCCGGTTGCTGCCCGGCCAGATAGACGAGCACGGGCACGGTGAGGATGGAACCGCCGCCGCCGAGCAGGCCGAGCAGCAGGCCGACGACGACGGCTGCGGCGAGAACCACGGCGAAGGTCACCTCAAGCCCCTATGCCATGGCCTGGCGGAAATCGTCATCGACGTGCACGACGTTGCGCCCGGCCGCCGAGAGCATCGAGGAGGCGATCGAAGCGCGATAGCCGGAGGCGCAATGGATCCACAGCTCTCCGTCCGGGATCTCGGCGATGCGCTGCGGCAGGTCGTGCAGCGGGATGTGGATCGCGCCTGGCAGATGTGCCTGCTTCCACTCCAGGGCACGCCGGACATCGAGAACCACGACCGGCCGGTGGTGCCGGACCTGCGCGAGCTCGGCGAACGTCGCTCGCGGATAACTAGCCAAGGGCCGGCCGTCGACCCAGCCGGTCGGATCGCCGGTCGCCTGGGCCACCGGCCGGTCGATGCCGATGCGCACCAGTTCCCGCTGAGCCTCGGCCACTTGACCAGGTGTCGCACCGAGCAACGTGACCGGGGTGCCCCACGGGATGAGCCAGCCTAGGTAGGTGGCGAAGCTGCCGTCGAGGCCGAAGTTGAGTGTGCCGGCGACGTGACCGGCGGCGAACGCGACTCGGTTGCGGAGGTCGATTACCCACTCGCCGTCGGCGACACGCCGTCGTAGCTCGTCGGCGTCGGCGTCTTCGGGCGGCGACAGGTCGGGTGCGGTCGCCCCCGCCGTGTTGGCCGTGGCCATGTGGGCGTAGTACGCGGGCCAGGCGTCCAGCCCGGCCAGGATGGCGTCGATGAAGCCCTGTTCGTCGTTGGTCAAGACCGGATTGCTCGCCGACTCGTACGCCACAGTGGAGGCGGCGGCATCCGACTGGGTGGCGGAACAGAAGCTGCCGAAGCCGTGCGTCGGGTAGACGGCCGTTTCCCCGGGCAGATCGGCGGCGAGCCGGTGAGCCGACGCGTACTGATGGCGTACCAGTTGGTCGGTTTGATCGGGGCCGAGCAGGTCGGGGCGGCCCACTGAGCCGTAGAGCAACGAGCCGCCGGTGAACACCGCGACCTGGCGGTCGCCTTCGGACAGGGCGTAGGCCAGATGGGTGAAGGTGTGACCGGGCGTCGCCAGGACGGTGACCCGCATGCGGTCACCGACCTCGATCTGGTCGCCGTCGGAGACCGGTACGCGCTCGAAGGCCACGGGGTCCGCCGCGTTGACGTGGTACGCCGCGCCGGTGGCCTCGGCGAGGGCGAACCCCCCGGTGACGTAGTCGTTGTGGATGTGCGTCTCGAAGACGTGGGTGATCTGCACGCCGGCCTCGGCGGCCAGGGCGAGCACTCGGTCGATGTCGCGCTGCGGATCGACGACGAATGCAGCCTGCCCGTCGTGGACGAGATAGCTGCGATCGCCCAAGGTCGGGGTGTCGATGGGCACGATGTGCATCACAGGGAGTCCTCTCGGAGCTGTCAGACGGCGGTGGGGCGTGGACCGAGGACGACGGCTCGGCCGGCTCGCTGCCACGCGTTCGTGCCGCCGGCGACGGAGACCGCGTCGTGGCCGGCGCGGGCGAGGACGTTCGCCCCAGCCAGACTGCGATTGCCGGACGCGCAGATCACGTAGATCCGTTCGCCGCGTGGCAGCTCGTTCAGCTGCTCGGGCAAGCGGCCCAACGGGATCAGGCGAGCTCCGGGCACGTGCCCGGCGACGTACTCGGCCGGCTCTCGGACGTCGACGACCGTTGCACCTTCGGTCTGGGCGGCGACGAACGCCAGCTGATCGATTTCGCGCATCAGTGCTCCCTTCAAGATACCCCCGGGGGTATCCTTCATCTACGGCCCAATACCTAGGGGGGTATCGGATCACCTCCACCATAGCCCGGCGATCCGGGGGATCGTCAAGCCGGGAACAAGGCTGGGACCTCGTCGGACAGGTCACACGAGCGGCTGGAATGCATACCCCCGGGTGTATGTTGAACCCGACGTCCAACGACTGGGGGGAGCCCGTCATGCAGATCGAAGCCGACGCCGTGGGCGATGTCGTACGCCGCTTGCGGCGCGCCGAGGGCCAGATCCGCGGCGTCATCGCGATGCTTGAGGACGGCCGCGACTGCGCCGACGTGGTCACGCAGCTGGCCGCGGTATCCCGGGCGCTGGACCGCGCCGGATTCAAGATCGTCGCCAGTGGCCTGCAGCAGTGCATGACAGCCAAGAACGCAGGCGAGGACCAGACGGCCAACCTGGAACAGATGGAGAAGCTGTTCCTGTCCCTGGCCTGATCCGCAAGCTTGGCGCCGGCCATGCCTGGCGCGTTTTCAGATTTCATCAGAAGGGAGCCGCGCATGTGCCGGCAAGTCACCTGTCGCACCTGTGGAAAGGCCACGTACGCCGGCTGCGGAATGCACGTCGAGCAAGTCCTCGCCGGGGTGCCGCAAAGCCGGCGGTGTGACTGTGCCGCGGCCGCCGACAAGCCGGCCCGTGGCCTGCTGTCTTGGTTTCGGCGACGCTGAAACAGCCGTCAGGCGACCAGCCGGGTGACGCGTTTGGCCATCTCGTTGACGCCGACGTACGCCACGGTCAGGCCGGCGAGTGCGGCCAGCAGCGCGGCCGGCGGCGGAGTCAGCCCGAGCGCGTCGGCGAGTACCGGCAGATAGGGCAACGCCAGCGTCACCGCCATCACGACCGCGCTGGACAGCAGCAGCAAAGTGGACGGACGGCTGCGCGAGATCGGGCGGGCCGAGCGCAGTACGAGCATGACCACCAGTTCGGTGGCCGTGGACTCGATGAACCAGCCGGTCCGGAACAATTCGGGTCCGGCCGAGAAGCCCCACCGCAGGACGGCGAAGGTGGCCAGGTCGAACAGGGAACTGAGCAGTCCGAACACGATCATGAAAGTGCGGATGCCGGCCAGGTCCCACCGTCGGGGCGACGCGAGTTGTTCGGCGTCCACGCTGTCGGTGGCGATCGTGGTGCCCGGCACGTCGGTGAGCAGGTTCAGCAGCAGGATCTGCCGGGGGAGCAGGGGAAGGAACGGCAGGAACGCCGAGGCGGCGGCCATCGACAGCATGTTTCCGAAGTTGGCGCTCACGGTCACTCTCACGTACTTGAGGGTGTTCGCGAAGGTCCGCCGCCCCTGGCGTACGCCGTCGGCGATCACCCGCAGATCCTTCTCCAGCAGCACTATCGACGCGGCCTGCTTGGCGACGTCCACGGCGCTGTCGACGGAGATGCCGACGTCGGCGGCGTGGAGCGCGGGCGCGTCGTTGATCCCGTCTCCCAGAAAGCCGACGACTTCGCCCCGAGCCCGGAGCGCTCGCACGACACGTTCCTTGTGCAGCGGCTCGACTTCGGCGAAAACGTGCACGTCGGCGATTTTCTCGGCCAGTTCGGCGTCGCCGAGTGAGTCGATCTCCGATCCGACGAGCATCTGGCCACGCAACCCGACCGCTTCCGCGATGTGCCCGGCCGCCAGCCGGTTGTCCCCGGTCACCAGGCGGGTGGAGACGCCGAGCGCGGAAAGGTCGCGGACCGCGTCGGCCGCGTCGGCCTTCACGGGATCGTGGAACGCCAACAGCCCGTCGAGGATCAGCCCGGTCTCGTCGGCCGGGCCGATGTCGTGCCGGTTCGGCATCGCCCGGCTGGCGATGGCCACAACCCGATAGCCGTGTGCACTCAGCTGCGCCAGGCGCTCTTCGACGTCACGCCGGACGAGGTCCAGTGGTACGACTCCGTGAGCGGTCCGGGCCTGGCCACACGTCGACAGAACACCGGAGACCGCGCCTTTGCAGATCATCAGGGGGCCATCGGCGTCATCGACCAGGACTGACAATCGCTTGCGCGTGAAGTCGTAGGGTGCTTCGTCGATCAGCTTGACACGCGATGGCAGCGGTTCCGCCGCCGTGACGATGGCCTCGTCCATCGGATTGGCGAAGCCGCGTTGCAGTCCGGCGTTCAGCGCCGCGAGCCGCAGGACCGCCGGACTGTCGGCGCCGTCGAGGCTGATCGCCCGGTCCAGCCGGACCGAACCGGCCGTCAGCGTGCCGGTCTTGTCGGTGCACAGCACGGTCATGCCGCCGAAGTCCTCGATCGCGTCGAGGCGCTTGACGATGACCTTCTCCGCGGCCATCAAGCGGGCGCCCGCGGCCAAGCTGAGCGCCACAATCGCGGGGAGCAGCTGTGGTGTCAATCCGACCGCCAAAGCCAGCGAGAACAACACAGCGTCCAAGGCCGGTCGGCCGAGCAAGAGATTCACGACAAGGATCACCGTGACGAGCACCGCCATCGCGCGTACGAGCAGAAGACCGAAGCGGGTCATGCCCCGCTCGAAGCTGGTCGTGACGTCGCGCCCGGCAAGTCGCTCGTAGACCGCCGCGAACTCGGTGGCGCGGCCGGTTTGCGCGACCACCGCGGATCCCGCGCCGCTGATCACATGGGTGCCCATGAACAGCGCGTCCGTGCGCTGCGCCAGCTCGGCCTGCGGGTCCGCGGGCCGGTCGGACTTCTCGACGGGAAACGACTCGCCGGTGAGCGCCGACTCGTCCACGAGGAGGTTGCGCGAGGTCAGCACCCGGCAATCGGCGGGCACAATGTCGCCGGCCCGCAGCACCACGACGTCGCCGACGACGACCTCCTCCAGCGCCACGGGCCGCTCACGACCGTCGCGCAGCACGTCGGCATGCACTTGTACGCGAGCAAGCAGTGCGTCGACAGCGCGACCGGCGCGGTGGTCCTGCCAGAAGCCGAGTGTCCCACTGGCGGCGATGATGGCAAGGATGATCACGCCGTCGGTCAGGTCGCCGAGAAGCATCGCCAGGACGGTCGCGGCGACGAGGATCAGGATGATCGGATTGGTGAACTGAGCCAGCAACAGCCGGACACCCTGCTTGCGAGGAGCACCGGCGATGCGATTGGGACCGTACGCAGCGAGCCGGCGCGAGGCCTCTGCCGAGGTCAAGCCGTCGGCGGTCGCGCCCGCGTCCGCCAGCGCCGCCGCGGTCGAACCGGCCCAGAACGCGCGGTTTGCCATCCCATCACCCCTCCCGGCAAGTCTGGAGGTTCGACGCCGGACTGGTCAGCGGCGCAATGCCCCGGCAGACCGGGCCTTTGGTCCCGGTGGCCGGGCATCAGAGCCGGCGGCTCGCCGGTCGTAGCCACCAGGAGAGCATCGTCAGCCCGGCGAACGACAGCGGCGCGAGGATGTTCGTCCAGCCGGTGCCGGCTGGAGTGCTTCCCGCCCAGGTTCAGGGGTCAATCCCAGCGCGGTGGCATCTCGGCGCATCGCCGACAACAGGATGGGCAGATCCGGATAGCCGTCGGCATCGGCCTGCACGGCGATGGTCAGCCGCCCGGCGTACGAGAGGGCCAGAAAGCCGATGCTGATATTGCCCACCACGGTGCCGATCGGGACGACCTCGACGATCGTCGTCCCCAGCAACCGAACGTCGTCAGGCGGTCCGGCGACGTTGCTCTCCACAAAGTGGATCATGCGCTGATGGCGGCTGAACCACCTGAGCAGACCGAGCCGGGACAAGCCGATCAGCAGACCGTTGCTGGCCGTCGGCAGCTGACGTGCTTTCGCCTGAGCGCTCCGCCAGGCTATGTCGGCCAGCCGATCGTGGACGTCGGCCGACAACGGCACCCGTACTGCGACGCCGCCCGTGCGGTTGCCGTTCGCCGTGTCCGCCGTGTGTTCGGTGTCCCGCAAGGACATGGCGACGGTCGCGTGCAGGTCCACGTCGTCGACCACCTCGCCTCGCGTACGCAACAGCCCGCGTAATCCGCCTGCAGCCAGGGCCAGCACGACATCGTTGACCTTGCCACCGTGCCGATGCGCCGCGGCCTTCGCCTCCTGGAGATCCACGGTCACGGTGTCCAGACGGCGCCGCACCCCGACCGGAGCGGTCAGCGACGTCCGCTGCGCGTGCCGCAACGCCGCCATCTGACGCCACTGCGAGACGTCCGGCAGGCGGACCGCCCGCAATGCCGCCAACCGGCGAGCGAGGTTGTCCTGGGCCAGCGTCGCCCAGCCCGGCCGAGGCGTCGGCGTCGGCGTCGGCAGGGGGCGAGCCCCGTCCGCGAGCGCGCTGAACAGGCGTACAGTCGTCAGCCCGTCAGCGACCACATGATGCATCGCGAACACCACCGCTGCCCGGTCGCCCCCGGTCAGGCCGGTGACCAGCCAGACACGCCACAGCGGGCGGCCGGGGTCGAGCGGCTCGTTCGTCAGGCGTACCGCGAGATCAGTCAGCCGCTCGGTTCCGGGCAGGGCGATCTGCCGTACGTGATAGGCGAGGTCGACCTCCGGCGCGTCTATCCAGATCGGCCGGCCGGCGAACCACCGCGGCCGGTAGACGACCTGCCGCAACCGGGGAACTCGCGGCGCGCGCTCGGCGATCCGCGTACGCAACTCGTCCAGCGAAGGCGTACCGTCCAGCAGCGCCAGCGCGCCGACCCGGGCCGGCGCCGCGGGCGTCTCGACGTACACGTTGATCAGATCGGTGGGCGTCAGCCGCTCGATCGCCGTCATGTCTCCAGCCTTCGCGGGACCGATGGGCTCCGGCCAGGGCCGTTCGACCCTGATGGGTCCCGTTGTCGCCCCCCTAACGTCAGCCCCATGGGACACGCACGCACGCGGCCGCTGTACCGGCTGAAGAGATGGATGTACCCCCACAACCGGCCGAACTGGCTCGCCCGGGCATTGAACAACGTGTCGGTCGCCCAGTTCCGCTCCGGTGTGCTCGCGAACCGCCGATGGGTCGTCATGGAGGTGCCCGGGTTCCGGTCCGGCCGAACGGTCTCGTGTCCCCTGGTCGTCGCTCCGGTGGCGGGTCATCGATACCTGGTGTCGATGCTGGGTCCCGACTCGAATTGGGTGCGCAACGTGCGCGCCGCCGACGGGCATGTCGTACTGCGGCATCGCGACCGGGAGACGGTTCAGCTCGTCGAGGTCCCGGTCGCGGACCGGGCTCGCATCATCAAGCGCTACCTGGACTTCGCGCCTGGCGCACGGCCGCACATCCCGGTCGATCGCCACGCCCCGCTGGAGGAGTTCGAGAAGATCGCCGACCGCATCCCCGTCTTCCGCATCACCGCCGACGCTGCGGTCGACGCCGCGGCTCGGCGGATGCCGGCGATCTCAAGGTGAAGGAGGACCGTGATGGCCCGCATGACGATACGCCACCTCGACGGTGACGCGTTCTCCGTCGACATCCGGCAGCACCGGCTGTTCGTCGACCAGCGTACGGGGACGGGCGCCGAGCGGGGACCGACTCCGGTGGAGCTGTTCGTCGCCAGTCTGGCCGGCTGCGCCGCCTACTATGCCCATCGCTACCTGCTGGAGCAGGGCTGGCCGGACGAGAAGCTGACGGTCGAGTGCGACTGGCTCATGAGAGCCGGGACACCGCATGCCGTCGGCAGTGTCCGGCTGCGCGTGACGACTCCCGGCCCGATCCCGGCGACGCTCCGGCACGGTCTGCTGAGCGCGATCGACGCCTGCACCGTCCAGAACTCGATCCGGCCGCCCCTGCCGGCTGTCTCCGTGGAGTTGGCCGACGGCACCGCCGACCCCATCAGCGTCCAGGACATCCTGCACCACCAGGCGAACGCCGTTTGAGCGGTGTGGCCCTGCCGGGCGGGACCATCGCCTCTGCTCGTCGCCGAGGCCACAGGCGCAGCCTCAGATCACAGCACATTTGCCAAGGAGGTTGACATGAACTTCGGCATCGTCGTCGGCGTCGACGGCTCTGAAGCCGGTCGGCGTGCGTTGCGCTGGGCGGCCACCGAGGCCGAGGCTCGGGGTGGCACCGTTCACGCGGTCATCGTCTGGACATGGGACGGCACCGGAACCTTCGCGCCGATGGCCACTTCGCCTGACGAGGAACGTGAGCGCGCGGAGACTGTGCTCGCCAGGGACATCGCCCCCATAATCAACGACTTCCCGACGATCACCATCGCCGCCGACGTGATCGAGGGCCGCCCCGCTCGTGAGCTGACTCGGGCCGCTCGCGAGGCGGACTTGCTCGCCGTCGGCAGCCACGGTCACAGCCATCTACACCAGGCGGTGCTCGGCTCAGTCAGCGAGGAGTGCGTACGCGCGGCCACCTGCCCGGTCGTGGTGGTGCCCGCGGCGCGTGCGGAGGCCATAGCGAAGCCGGAAGCGCTGGTCAGTGCCCGGTGAACCGTGAGCCGACCGGCCACCGGGCCGGTCGGCTGAGCTCGCTGGAGACGGTAGGCGATCGAGGGGAAGGGGACAGCCATGGTGAACAAGCCCGTAGTCGTCGGGGTCGACGGATCGCCGGAGAGTCTGGGCGCGGCCGAAGCTGCCGCGCGTGAGGCCGTTCTGCGGCGAGTGCCGCTCGATGTCGTGCATGGATTCATCTGGCCCTACATGCGTACTGTCCCGCTTGGTCCGTCCGATCTGGGCCCGATCCAGGGCGGCCTGGAAAACGAGGCACGTCAGCTGGTCGACGACGCCGTCGCCCGAAGCCGGAAGGCCGTTCCCGGGGCGGAGATCACGGGCCGGGTGGTCACCGGCTCCGCTGCGCAAGTGCTGATCGCCGCTGCCCATGAGGCGTCCCTGGTCGTCGTGGGCGACCGGGGGCTGGGCGCGTTCACCGGGCTGCTCGCCGGTTCCGTCGCCGTCCACGTCGCTGCTCACGCCGCGTGCCCGGTCCTGGTCGTACGCGGAGACGCCGACCCGGTCGCGCCAGTGCTGCTGGCGACCGACGGCTCTCCGTCGGCGGATCCTGCCGTGGGCTTCGCGTTCGAGGAGGCGTCCTTGCGTGGCACGGCCTTGATCGCTCTCCACGCCTGGCGGCATCCGATGTCGGCCCGGCCGGGCGACATGCAACCCCTCGTCTACGACGAGGCCGTCGGCCGGGAGGAAGAGGAGCGTGTCCTCGCTGAGGCGCTGGCCGGATGGCGGGAAAAGTTCCCCGACGTCGTGGTTCGCCAGCAGGTGACGCACGGTCGGATCCGCCGCACGATCATCGACGCGACCGCCGCCGCCCAGCTCGTCGTGCTCGGCAGCCGTGGCCACGGCGGCTTCACCGGTTTGCTGCTCGGCTCGGTCAGCCAGGCCGTCTTGCACCACTCGGCTTGCCCGGTCGTCATCGTTCCCAGTGCCGTCCGGCATTGACTTCTCAGGGAGGTCGTCATGACCAGCACCTATCGCATCGTCGTCGGCGTCGACGGGTCACCGGCCTCCGTCGCCGCTCTCCGCTGGGCCTTCCGACAGGCGTACGCCCGCCGGGGCAGCGTGCTGGCGGTCTGCGTCTGGCCCTGGGATCCCCGGCGGGAGGTCACTCACGCTGAAGCGACGCACGCGCAATGTGAGGCGTTGCTGAGCGAGGCCATCACGGTCGCGCTGGCCGACAACCCCAGAGTGCCGGTCAGCGGCCGGGTGGTCGTCGGCCGGGCTGCGTACGAGCTGGTCAAGGTGGCTCGGGTAGCGGATCTGCTGGTGCTCGGCAGCCACGGCCGTGGCCGAGTCAGCCGCGCGATGCTCGGATCGGTCACCGAAGCCTGCGTCCGGCTTTCGACGGTTCCAGTCGTGGTTCTGCCCCACCGGGCGCCGGTGCCCGCTACGCAGCCCGCGCGGGCTCTCACCGCCGCAACGGTCTGATCGCATTGCTTGCCAAACCGTCGGCTGACCTGACGGCACAGCATGACCCGCGCACGACACGGCCGCCGGAATCGCCTCGGCGGCCGTGTCGTGCCGGTCACCGCGTAGCTTGCGCCAGTTCGTCCGCTACGGCCGCCGCGAATGCTTTCACCTGGGCCGGATTGCGCCAGTCGCCCGCCCTCGTCTTCGCCATCGCTGACGCGACGAGACCCTTGGCGTCACGGGCGAGCCGTCCGCCGAACGTCATCGAGCCTCGGGCCCCGACAACCGCGGCGGCCTTCGCCACCTGGGACACGGGCGGCAACGTTCCCTGGTTCGCGGAGTCGTCGAGCGGTCCGCTCGCGATCAACCACACCGGAATCGACTGCAGGGCGGAACGGAACCGGTTGACGAATCGGCGAGCGTCGCGATGCCAGCGGCTGTTGTACAGCGCTCCGGCGACGATGACGCCCTTGTAGCCGTCGACAGAGAGGATCCTGGCTGCCGGTCGGACGTCGACGCGCAGCCCGTGCGCGATGAGCTCGGCGCCGATCATGTCGGCCAAGCCGGCGGTGCCGCCGCGTTTCGAACCGTACGCGATCAAGATGGGTCATCCTACGTTCTCCTCTCGAAGCCTTACCGTCAGCGTTCGGCCGAGCTCAGGCGATGGCGAAGCCAGCGCAGGGCCAGGTCGGTGGCCAGATGTCGCTCGCTCGGGTCATCCAGCGGCCGAGCCGACGCGATGACGTCGAGCAGGACCGGGCAGCGCAGACGTCGTTGTGCCACGCGGTTGGCATCGAGGAGTTGAGTGTCGGAGACGCCCGCCACCAGCAGCGTCGGGGCGCGCACGGCGCGAAGGCGCTCGGGCGCGAGTGCGACCTGGCCGTTCACCGAGACGATGGCCGCAACGTCGGCTCCCGGCTCCCCGGCGGCCCACAAGGCTGCGGCCGCGCCGGATCCGGTTCCACACCATCCGATGGGCGTCGCCGCCGACCAATGCCGACGGCGCAGCCATTGGTCGGCGGCGGCCAAGCGGGTGGCCATGAGTTCGATGTCGTGTGCAGGCGCGCGTTCCAGATCCTCAGCCGGCGTCAGCAGATCGAGTAGGACCGTTCCCAGCCCGGCGTCGTTGAAGCGTCGTGCCGCCAGGACGTTGCCGGCGTCGTACCGTCCGCCGGAGGACGCGAGCGCGAAGATCACCAGGCCGTCGGGCGGCAGCGGAGTGAAAAGATCGCCTGTCAGTGTCACGCCGCACACGTCGATCGTGAGCGACGAGCGCAGCCGAGCCGGACTGTCCGGAACCGCCGTACGCACACTAGTCATCGCTGTCTCCCGGAACATCGGTTTGGTCGCCTCCAGCACATCGCGGAAAGCCGAGCCCGCACAGTGTCGGCAGTCCCGCCGAGGACCCGCCGAAGGTCCCGACCGGCCGGATGCCCCCTGCGCCCCTGGATGCACACGCGCCCCAACCGTGCGCGTGACCCGGCCGGTCGGGCTCCGCCGGCGGGACTTTCGTCCCGATCGCCAGGTCTGCCGCCTGGTGCGCCGGGGGACACGGCTCGGCGAGCCTGTAGGTGGAGGTGGCCATCGTGTACGTGACCTTCTTGGGCGCCGCCGGTACCGTGACCGGCAGCCGGTTTCTGGTGGAGCAGGGCGAGACCCAGCTCCTGGTCGACTGCGGGATGTTTCAGGGCGAGCGTGAGTTGCGCCGGCGCAACTGGGACGCGTTTCCCATCGCGCCCAGCGGGCTGGCGGCCGTCGTGGTGAGCCATGCGCATCTGGATCACATCGGCTGGTTGCCGCGGCTGGTCGCCGAGGGGTTCACCGGGTCGGTGCTGCTCACCCCGGACACCGGGCGGCTCGGCTCGATCGTGCTGAGAGACGCGGCTCACTTGCAGGAGGAGGATGCCGAGTACGCGCGGCGAGCCGGGTATTCCAAGCATCGTCCGCCGCTTCCGCTGTTCGACTCGGCCGCCGCCGAGAAGGCGATCGCGTTGTTCCGGCCGATCGATCACGGTCGGCGTACGCAGGTAGCCCCAGGCGTCGATGTCATGCTGCGCCGAGCCGGTCACATCCTCGGGTCGGCGACCATCGAGGTTCGGGCCGGCGGACGATCGGTGGTGTTCAGCGGCGACCTCGGCAACCCGGATCATCCACTGCTCCGGCCACCGGAACCGCCCCCAGCGGCCGACGCGATCGTCGTCGAGTCGACCTACGGTGATCGAGACCGCCCGCCACGCGACCTCGGCGACTTCGCGGCCGCATTGACCAAGACGCTCGGTCGAGGCGGAGTGGTGCTCATCCCCGCGTTCGCCGTGGACCGCACCGCAGTCCTGCTCACCGAGCTGCGCTCGCTCATGCTCAGCGGCCGGATCCCGAATGCGCCGATCTATGTGGACAGCCCGATGGCGTTGGCCGCGCTGGACGTGTATCGCCGGGCGCTCACGAACGGCGGGCCACAGATGAGGCCTCAACCGGCAACCGGTGACCCGTTCGAGACGGGCACGCTCCACGCGTGCCGGACCGTGGACGAGTCCAAGGCACTCAACGAGACGCGGATGCCGTGCATCATCATCTCGGCGTCCGGCATGGCGACCGGCGGCCGGGTCGTCCATCACCTCGCCGGGCTGGCGCCCGATCCGCGCAACCTGATCGCCCTGGTCGGCTTCCAGGTCGCCGGCACCCGCGGCCGGGCGCTGCTGGACGGCGCGCATGTCATCAAAGCCCATGGCCGCTACATCCCGGTGCGGGCGCAGGTCGAGGGCTTCGACGAGTTCTCGTGCCACGCCGACGCCGACGAACTCCTCGCGTGGCTGGCCGCCGCGCCGCGACCGCCGCAAACCTGCTTCGCCGTCCATGGTGAGGTTCATGCGGCTCAGGAGCTGGCCTCCCGAGTGGACCAGGAGCTGGGCTGGTGCGCAGTCGTGCCGCGGCCGGGCGAGCGGGTCCGGATCTGACGCGGCCAGGGGATCCCGGTTCATTCACGGCGTGTCCGGCGTGCGCGTACCGTCTTCGCGATCGCGTCCGCGGCCAGCACGGCGGGTATCGCGAGCGAGGCCATCGCCCAACCGAGCGCGCTCGGCCAGGATCCGCCGAGCAGCTCCGCGACCCACGGCACGCCGAGGAAGCCGACCAGCAGCACCAATTCGACCCCGATCGCCCCCAGCAGCAACGGATTGTGTCCCCGATCCAGCCGCCAGGGCGGGCGACTCTCACTGCGGCAGGCCAGCGCGTTCGCCAGCTGGCCCAGCACGATCGCCGCGAAGGCGGTGCCGGAGGCGACCGTCTGGAGCTCGGTCGGTGGCGTCTGCCCCCAGCGCCAGCCACCGGCCAGCAGGACCACGGCGAACGCCGCCATGGAGGTGAGCACCTCCGTCGGCCCGAGTACGCCGAAGGACCGGATCAGAACCTTGCGATCGAGCAGGCGGCCCTGGCTGGCTCCTCGGCGGAGGGCCCGGCGCCCCGGCGGCTCCGCGCCCAGCGCCAGTGCCGGCAGCAGGTCGGTGCCGATGTCCAGCGCGAGCACCTGCAGAACACCGATCGCCAGCGGGAACATGCCACCGGTCAAGGCCCACAGCACGAACGGCGCCAGTTCCGCCACATTGTCCGTCAGATGGTAGGTGAGGAACCGGCGGAGGTTGGCGAAGGTTGCCCGGCCCAGCTCGACCGCGGCCACGATGGTGCCGAAGTGGTCGTCGAGCAGCACCAGGTCAGCAGCCTCGCGGGCGACGTCGGTCCCAGTGGCGCCCATCGCGACACCGATGTCGGCGACCCTGAGGGCTGGGGCGTCGTTGACCCCGTCGCCGGTCATCGCCACGACATGACCCCGGCCTTGCAGCGCCTGGGTGATCCGCAGCTTGTCCTCGGGGCGTACGCGGGCGACCACGACCCCGTCGCGGTCGAGCAGTTCCGCCAAGGCCCGTTCGTCGGCGGGCAGATCGGCTCCCGTGAGCACGAGCCCGTCCGAGCCGAGCAGGCCCACGTGGTCGGCGACAGCACGGGCCGTACCCGGATGATCGCCGGTGATCATTGCGATCCGGATGCCGGCCGTCCGGCATTCCGCGATCGCCTCGGCGACGTCGCTGCGCGGCGGATCCAGCAAACCCACCACCCCGAGCAGCGTCAGTTTCGCCTCGGCGGTCTCCGGCGCGTTCACCGGTCCAGACAAGGCGCGCGCCGCCACTGCCAGCGTACGCAAACCCCGGCGGTTCATTTCGGCGGCCGCCAGACCGGCCTGTTCAAGGGGCTGGCCGGCCGAACAGCGCGCCAGGACCGCTTCGGGCGCACCCTTGACGTAGAGCTCCGTACCCGCGACGGCCGATGCCAGTAGACGGCGGTGATCGAACGGATACCGCTGGATGGTCGGCTCATTGAGCTTCTGGGTCGACAGGTCGATCCCGGCTCGCGCCGCCAGGACGTAGAGCGCGACCTCCGTCGGATCTCCAGCGGGCACCAGCCGCCCGTCGATCCGCCGGAGGTGACCGGTTGACGCCCGCGCTGCCGCGTACGCCAAGCGGCGTACGGCCGCCATCACGGGGATGTCTGCGGAGATGTCACCGACGGGTTCGTAGCCCACGCCGGCGACCCGGGCGACGCCGATCGGCGTCCACACCTCTACGGCTGACATCTCATTGCGAGTGAGGGTGCCGGTCTTGTCGGTGCAGATGAAGGTGACCGAGCCGAGCGTTTCGACCGACTCCAGCCGTTTGACCAGCGCCTTGCGCTCGGCCATCCGGCGGGCGCCCCACGCGAGCGACAACGTGACGGTCGGCAGCAGTCCTTCCGGCACTAATGCGACGGTGACCCCCAATGCGAGCAGGAAGCCGTCCATGGGCGCCATCCCCAGCAGGACGGCAAGTGCGAAGAAGACGATTCCGGCGACGACGGCCACTGCCGCGATGACGCGGACCACCGTGTTCAGCCGTAGAGCCAATGGGCTCGGGGGACGGCGGGTGCGGCGGGTCAGTGCCGCGATCCCGGCCAGCCGGGTTTGGCTGCCCGTCGCGACGACTTCTGCCTCACCGGCTCCTTCGACGATGAAGGTGCCGGCGTACATCAGCGCCGACTCCGCATCGGCCGGGTTCACCCGGCGAGGGACGCTCTCCCCGGTCAAGGTGGACTCGTCGACGGACAAGCCGTGCCCGGCATACGTCCGCATGTCGGCGCTGACTTGGTCTCCGGCCTCCAACAGGACGATGTCGCCCGGAACCAGGTCGATCGCCGGGACCGGCTGCCGGCGGCCGTCCCGGCGAACCGCGACGGACACCGGCAACAGGTCGCGTAGCCGGTCGGCGGCTCGATCGGCTCGATATTCCTGGATGAAGGCGAAGATCCCGTTGACGACGATGACCAGCGCGATCGCCACCGACAGCTGGGGCAAGCCGGCCAGCCACGCCAGACCCACGGCCGCCCAGAGCAGCAGGGCGAAGAAGTGGACGACCTGCTTGATCAGGAGAAGCGGCGCCGACGGGCGACGCGCGGTCGGCAGAGAGTTGGCGCCGGTCTCGGCCAGTCTTTCAGCGGCCTCGGCGGAGCTGAGTCCTTTCCGATCGCCCATCACGGCTGGCGCGACGACAACGCTCACTCTCTGACCTTGCACAGCGGTTCACCCGATCGGACAGTGCCGACCTGCCGTCTCTGCCCGGACCTTGGACCCTGGGCGGAACCCGACAACGGGCGCAGGCTGGTCGATGTCCCCCCCGCGTGACGGTCACCCCTCGGCACGCGGTTGCCTTCGACAGCCGTGAGGTGATCCCGATGGCCGAAGTCGTCATCGCCGAACTCAGCAAGGTCTTCCCCGGCGGAAGCGTCGCCCTGGACCATGTCGACCTGACCGTCGCAGACGGCGAATTCCTCGTCCTGGTCGGCCCGTCGGGCTGCGGCAAGTCCACGCTGCTGCGGGTGGTCGCCGGCCTCGAGGATCCGACCGAAGGCACCGTCAGCATCGGCGGCAAGATCGTCAACGACCTGCCGCCGAAGGCACGCGACATCGCGATGGTCTTCCAGAACTACGCCCTCTATCCGCACATGAACGTCGCCGAGAACATGGCGTTCAGCCTCAAGATCTCCCATACCCCGCGGGACGACATCCGCCGCCAGGTGCACGAGGTCGCCGAGACCCTCGCCCTGGAGCCGTTGCTGGAACGTAAGCCGAAGGCGCTGTCCGGTGGTCAGCGCCAGCGGGTCGCCATGGGCCGGGCGATGGTCCGACGGCCGAAGGTCTTCCTCATGGACGAACCGTTGTCCAATTTGGATGCCAAGCTACGGGTCGCGATGCGAGGCGAGCTCATCCGTCTGCACCAGGAGTCCGGGACGACCACGATCTATGTCACGCACGACCAGGTCGAAGCGATGACTTTGGGCGACCGTATCGCCGTGCTCAACGAGGGCCGGCTTCAGCAGGTCGGCACGCCGGACGAGCTCTACCGGCATCCAGTCAACGTCTTCGTCGCCGGATTCATCGGTTCGCCCGCGATGAACCTCGCCCACGCGCGGATCGAGTCGGTCGGCGACGCTGTCGAGCTGATCGTCGGCGATCATCGCTGGCTGGTTCCGGAGGCCGTGCTGAACCGACTTCCCGATCTCCGGCACCTATCCGGACATCGAGTCGTCGTCGGACTGCGCCCGGGCGCGCTGGGGTTGCTCGGTCCGGTCGACGACATCGACGTACCCCGGATCAGCGTTGCCGCAGTCAGCGTCGAGTCGCTCGGCGACGAGAAGAACGTCCTGTTCCTGCCCCCCTTCGAGGTTCCGGAGGTGGTGGCACGGCACAACGAGACCGAGACCGAGCTGACATCGATGTGGACGGCACGGGTTGAACCGGACGCCGCCGTCTTCACCGGACAGGAAGTCACCCTCCGGCTTGACCTGGCGCAGGCCTACTTCTTCGATGCCGACTCCGGGCAAGCCTTCGCGTCGGAAGCGTCGGCTCGGGCCGACGGGACCTTGGTCCCCTGATCACAGGCCCGCGCACCCTGTCACCTCACGTCGGCCGGGTCGATTGTGAAGGCATGAACACTCTGTATGCCACACGTCCGGTCGTCGTCGGCGTCGACGGATCGCCGTCGAGCCTGGCGGCTGTCGCCTTCGCGGCCCGGGACGCCGTATGGCGGGGTGTGCCGCTCCGTCTGGTGTATGCGCACGAGTCACCGCTGTACGGATATCTGCCGGTCGGCATGGTGTCGTACTCCATCGCCGAGGCCGAGCATTTCCAGGAACAGGTCGCCAAGCTGCTCGCCGACACGGTCGAGCGGATTCAGCGACAGTACCCGGCGTTGACCGCAGTCGAATCGAAGGAGATCGCCGGAGTTCCCGCGGGCGTCCTGATCGAAGAATCGCGTAAGGCCGCCCTGACGGTCGTCGGCTCACGCGGGGTCGGCGGCTTCACGGAACTGCTGCTGGGCTCGGTGTCTGCCCAGGTCGCCGCGCACGCCCACGGCCCCGTGGTCGTGGTCCGCCCGCCGGAGAGCGACGTCGAACCTGGACCAGAACAGCCGCCGCCTTCCGCCGGCCCCGAAGCACCCGTCCTAGTGGGGTACGACGAATCGGTTGCCGCGCGCGCGGCGCTGGTCTTCGCCGTCGACGAGGCCCGCCGCCGTGACGCTCCGCTGATCGTCATGAACGCGTGCGTGCCCAGCGAGCAGACCGATGCTGCGAAGATGCTCGCGAACGCCGTCGCCGCGTACGCAGAAGGCGGCATCACGGTGCAGACTCGGGTGAAGGTCACCGGCAACGTCGAAAAGGCGATGGTCGACGCCTCGGCCGACGCGGCATTGACGGTCGTTGGATGCCGGGGCCGCGGTGGCTTCGCGGGGCTGCTGCTCGGCTCGGTCAGCCGCGCACTGGTTCATCACGCCCACCACCCGGTCGCCGTGATCCACCCGTCCGAAGACTGACCGGGTCCCAGTGACTGTCGGGGGTTCAGCGCGCCGACCGAGCGCATTCGTCAGCGCACGATCGTGATCACCTCGCTGCAGGGGCGGCGAGCTGTCGGCCGGAGTTCTCCGCCACTCGCGTTCAGCCCGAACCGCACGGTCAGCTGCGGAAACTCCGCGGGGGCGACGACTGCGCGAAGCAGCGCTCTGGCCCCGGGCACCTCGACGACCTCACTCAACACCGATGAGGCGATGCCCAGCGTCGTTGCTGTCAACAACATGGCGCTGACCGCTTCGCCGGTGCGTAACCAGTCCCATCGGGTGTCGGTGTCTGTGGCCAGGGCGAGATAGGTCGTGTACCGGTCGTCACCCGGCCCAGGCTCCAGCAGCGGTACGCTGTCCGGCGCGAAGTCGCGCACCGGGACAGGACGAGGCACCTGCGGCACCGCCGCTGTGGGTGGAACGCCGTCGCGCTGAGCGGGATCTCGATACGTGGTCCAGGCCGCCATCTCCTCGCGGTAGGAATCGCTCTTGGCGTGAATGTGAGCCGCCGCCTGCGCGGCGTGTCCCAGTAGGCCGATTTCCGCGGGATCGAAAACATGGGTGCTTACCTCGAACGGCACCGCCGACTGGCGCAGCAGGTCGACTATCGCGTCCGGCAGCGGCCGGATTCCCCGGAAGGGCCGGCGATCGGTGCGCCGGATGCGTAGGGCGTGATGCATTCTCATGTCCTCGGCACTGACCCGCCGCGAGCCGGTCAACACCAGCCGTGCCAGCAGGGCGGGATCCGACGGGTCGTCGACTCGTTCGATGGTCGCCGCTGCCCCCAATGCCGCGAGAGCCACGGAGGCGTGATGCAGCAACGCCCCGCAACTCGTCACCATCAGTTGGCCGTGCGGGTCCGCGACCGGCAGCTGCCGTGACTGGTCGCACCGCAACTCGAGGACATCGCCGTCGATGCGCCACAGCCACGGCTGCGAGTTCGCGATCGACGGCGCACGACATGCCACGCAAGCTACTTCGAAGAGCAGGTCCTGCGGCGAGATCGTCATCGGCTCGGCGCCGAGCATGTCAACTCCAGCGGATGAACTGTGTCGCTGGCAATCCGCGACGTTTGCCAAATGATACGCGAATCATAATAAACGGCTCCAGGCGCGATGTATCTGACTTTCGCCTCCTTGAATACGACAATTGGCAGCTGAGGGCGCCGGATCAGCGGCTAACCTCGCGTCTGCTCGGCGGTAAGTCGCCTTAGCGGGACGCTGTTGTATTGCTCAAGAGGCTGTCAAGACCAGGTGATCACTTGCCGACGTTCGAGGATGCGGGATTGGAGCGCGTCGGAGTCGATGTCCTGCACATCGATCTGCTTGGCGAGGGCCTGTACCGCGGCGACTGCGGCGGATTCGGCCAGTACGCAGAACACGGGCTCCATCCGGGTGGCGGCGTAGCCGACGTGGGTGGCGGAAAGGCAGACGGGGACCAGGAGATTGCCGCAGTCGGACCGCTTCGGTGTGATCGCCCGGTAGGAGATCGGATACGGCGTGCCGGTGCCCATGTGCCCGCCGATGAACATGTCGCCTTCGGTCGCCACGCCGAGCTGCCCGGTACGCGGATGGCGATGGGGAATCCGCCGGGTCGGATAGATGTCGACCCCGAAAAGCGCGAGACCGACGCTGTCGGCGGGATCTGTGTGGTTCAGCACGTCAGCGTGCGTGACCGTGTATTGGCCGTGGAGCCGGCGCGACACCCGTACGTACAGCTGAGGCGGCCAGCCGTAGGTGTCTGGGAACACGGACGCGTCGAGCCCGTACGCGGCGGTCTCGGCCCGGAATTCGGTGGGGACGGCCGGATCGGTCGACAGGAAGTGGTGCAGGCCGCGGAGATAGTCGATGTGGAGTCGCCAGATCCGCGATCGTTCATCCCAGTCGCCGTCCTGGTAGGCCCGGCTCAGGCCGAGGGGAGCGTTGCTGAACAGGGAAGCCCGCTGGTAGTTGTACTCGCCCGAATTGAGCCAGCCGGGGAAGACGCCGCGCAGTGCCTCCAGGTCATCGCCCTGGTGGCGGACGTATCGCCGGATCAGCTCGTAATCGGCGGGGTCGTAATCGGCGGGTGGGGTGAATTCGGCTCGCCTCGCGGGATCGGTGGTGGCGTACCAGCGGAAGTTGTACGCCTGCGTGTACTCGTCGGCGGCACCGACGGGTCGCCCGTGATCTGCTTCGAGGTGGGGGAGCAGCCCACTGCCGCTGTCGCCGGGCACGGCGTACGGGTCGATGGGGGTCCAATTCGTGACCGGGCACACCCCGGCGACCTGTTCGCCGAAGGCATCCCGCGATTCGCGCCCGGTGCGGTAGGGCACACCGGCCAAGGCCATCACGTCGCCCTCGTACGAGGCGTCGATGAAGACGGAAGCCGCCACGACGACGTCGGCGACCGACTCGGAGGCGGGTAACGGCACACCCCACCGGTCGGGCTGGGAGGTTTCGAGCTGGAGGGCGACGATGCGGTTGCCGTCTCGGCGTACCGAGCGGACGCGACGCTCGAAGATCACGGGGAGGCCGGCGCCGGCGATCCATTCGTGGAAACCGCGCAAGATGTCGCGCGGGTCTTCGCCGAGCTCCAGGATGACGTCGCGGGTCAGGCCCCCGACCGCCGCCGGAACCGGGCAGTCCTGTCGCGGCTTGATGCCGGCGCTGAGCATGCCGCCGAGCCACCGGCTCGGCTCGATGAGGATGACGGACGCGCCCTCCTGATGGGCGGTCATCGCGGCAACGCAACCCGCCGGTGTGCCTCCGTAGACGCAAACGTCGGCCGTCTTCGTCGAAGTCATGGCATGTACTTTCGCTGAGCGAAGCATTCCCTGTACATAGCGACTTTGAGCATGAGCATGTACTTTCTTGCCATGATCGAGCTGGACGGTTACCTGCTGGCTCCGGTTCGGGACCGGTTCAGCCGAGCCGTCGACACCTACGAGACCTGGTGTCTGCTGCTGGCCCGGACCGGGTCGTTCGCCTTCGAACTGTCGACGGGTGGGCAGGGTGTGGCGCAAAGCCACGACGTCGTCGTCTGCCCGCCCGGCGGAACACTCCGGCGGCGGATGCTGACACCGACATCCTTATTCCACGCTCGCTTCCGCACGGAGCTGGAGCCGCCGAGCGGGCTCACCCGCGTACGGGATCTCGATCGGCTCCGCGTCGATCTCCGGATGCTCGAAGCGGCCCGGGCGCACGCCGATCTGGTGGCGGCTCACGTCGTCGCCGACCTCGTCCTGATGGTGCTCGGCCAGTCCGAAGCGCCCGAGGACGACCTGGTCCGCCAGGCGACGGCGTACCTGCTGGATCAGTTCGCCCGGCCGGATCTATCGCTCAACCGGCTCGCCGCCGAGCTCGGGATCAGCCCGGCGCAGCTCTCGCGGCGGTTCCGGGCCGTACGTGGCGTCACCCCGGCGGCGTATCTGCGCGGGGTCCGGCTGCAGAAAGCCCGTGAGCTGCTGGTGGAGACCGACGACACCCTGCAGGCGATCGCCGAGCGGTGCGGATACCGCAGCGCGTTCTACCTCAGCCGGGTCGTCAGCGCGCGTACCGGGCAATCACCGTCGCGATACCGGGAAGACAGCCGAGTGTGAGCGGCGGCGGACCGTCCCGCCGCCGCTCAGCAGCCATGTCAGGGACAGATGAGTGGTGGGTACGGCACCCGCCGGACCTGGTACGCCGGCCGCCCGTCGGCATCCACCACCGAGGCGTCGACGGTCACCTTCCCCGCCGAAAGCGCGACCGATCCGGCCATGAATGTCTGAGTGGCGCGCGTACCGGGCGCGACGTCGCGGAATTCCTTCGTGCCCCACGGCGTGGTGACGCGTACCGTCGCCGGTGACTTCTCGCGGTTCGTCGCCTCCACGGTGACGGCACTGCCGGAGGTCTGGCAGACCGAGAGCGCACGGGTGGACAGGTCGACCTCGTCCCCGCCGGGCGGCATGAGCCGCAAGGCGTGGAACAGGCTCGGGTTCTTCGACTCGGCGACGCCCTTGCCCCAACTGCTCCAGCCTCGGCGGCCGGAGCCGTCGTTCTCGTTGACGGCGACGGTCGCGGCCATGACCCGGTCGGCCGGGTCGACGCCGAGTGCGGCCCACGTCGCTGCGAGCTCGTAGGTGGTCGTCTTCGCCGCCTCGTCCCGCTTCACCATGGCGGTGAGGCCGGTCGTGCCGCCGCTGACCGGTAGCCAGCGGGTGAGGTCGACCGGTCCGGCGTCGGTCAACGCGGTGCCGATCTCACCCACCGGCGAGATGCCCTCGCCGGGCCAGCCGGGTGACGAACCGAGCTGGAGGCTGTCGCCTTGCCAGATGGAGGCATCGCGCGCCGGCTGCGTGTGGACGTCGTCGGTGATCCGGGCGGTGATGTAGAGGCGGTCGTCGTCATGGGTGATCCACAGGCTTCCGCTCATGTCGGATAGCCCGCCCCAGCCGGTGATCGTCTGCTCGGCCGCGCCGAGGGTCTGGGCGGGCAGGTTCGCCAGCGCGGAGTCCACGACTCCGTCGACCGTGACAGCCTGGTAGGGCACGTCCACCGCGGCGGCGCCGGCCGGCACGACGACGCCGGTCGCCGTATCAGTTGACGGCCCGGCGACGGTCGCCGACCAGGTTCCGAAGGTCGTCAGCGGAATGTCTTGCACGGCAGTGGCTCGGCCGTCGATCTGCGTCCCGGCGAGCACTGTTCCGCTGGTTCCGCCGACGTTCCAGGCGACGCCGTCAAGGCGTACGGCGTGGCTGCTGCGGTTGAGGACCTTGAGTCGCAGCACGTCAGCACCAGTCGCCGAGAGCGCGTGCGTGCCGGTCAGTTGTAACGCGGGCTGGACCTGCGCAGTCGCCGCCAGTACGCCGATGGTGTGCCCGCCTTCCTGAACGACCGCGGCCCACGTACGCGTACCGACCGAGGACGGCGCCAACTGAGCCGGCACGTCCTGCGTCGTCGCGGCGGGCACGGTGGCCGTCGTCGTGAGCCCGTCCGAGACGAGCGACAGGCTACGGGCGGAGCTACCCGGGTTGGCGATGCGCCAGGTCGCGTCGGGTGCGACCCCACCGACCGCTTCGGTGACGGTCAGCGAGAACGGTGAGGCGGTCGCGACCTGACCCAGCGCGCCCTGCAGGTAGACCGGCTCGGGACCGACCGAGACGTGTACGCGCCCGTCGGCGTCCGGCTCGACGACCGCGGCGCTGCCATAGAGGCTGGTGACGCTGACCGGACCGGTCGCCTGAACGCTCCAGGTCTGCGGGGTCAACGCCCACAGCGCCTGCATCCGCGTCGCGCTCGGTTCCCCCGTACGCGGGCCGAACTCGACGCCGTACCGGCCGGTGCCCACGGACAGCACACTGCGTACCGCGCGGTCGGCGGTCTGACGAGTGAGCACGCCTTGTGCGGTGAACGCCGGCTTCGGGGCGTACGCCCCCCGCGCGTCACTCTGGTTGCGGATCATCCCGAAGTTGTGCTCGGGATCGGTCGGGCTGGTGCCGTCGTCCTTGAAGTCGTAGACGGTGTACCGGCCGATGCCATTGCCGAGGGCCAGCAACTGGGCTCGGGCGAGGTTGCGGGCTTGGACCCCCGCTGTCACACCGGGCGGGGTGGCAGTCGTGTACCAGCCCTGCTCGGTGAACCAGATCGGCATGTCCGCATGGCCGGCCGCGGCGAACTTCTGCCGCAGGATCGCCACGTGCGCTTCGAAAGCCTCGGGCTCGGCGGTGAAGTTGTAGGGGTGGGTGGTGGAAGCGTCGATGTAGTCCAGTCCGCCTGCGGCGATGAAGCCGTCGAGCCAGCTCTGCCAGTCGTTCATCGGCGCGAGCGCGGGACCGGCGATGATCGCGTCGGGATGCGCGGCCTTCACCTTGGTGGCGGTGGCGGCCAGCAGCGCGACGTAGTTCTGCGGTGTGGCCCCGGCGGGGCCGGTGGCGTCGCGGATGTTCCACTCGTTCCACACCTCGTACGCGGCGTGGGTAGTGCCGAAGTGGTCGGCTGAAGCGAGGGCGTACCCGGCGAATCCGGCGCGCCCGGCGTCGGTCGCCGGTGCTTCGCCGGAGTGGTAGAGGGCGTTGCCGTAGTCGAGGATCTGCAGGGAGTCGACGTCGTTCGCGCGCAGCGCCGTAACGGCGTTGTCGACTCGAGCCGGGAAGGCGTAGACGCCCTTGGTCTGCTCGACCTCCGACCAGTACGCCTCATCCCGTGCGAAGCCGAGACCGGCTTCGCCGAGCAACGGGGCGGACGCGGCCGGCCAGGTTCCGCCGTAGTGGGCGGATGCGCCGATGCGCCGTTCGCGCAGCGTACTGGCGGGCAACACCGAGATGTCGGTGCCGCCGGTGACGGTGCTGCCGTCGGGCTGGACGGCAGCGATGGCGACCGTGTACCAGCCGGTCGGCAGCGTGCCCAGGGTGATGGTGTTGCCGAGCTGGGCGGGAGTGCCCGAACCCGAAGCGACGACCGCTCCGTACGCGTCGCGCGCCGTCCAGCTGAGCGACGTGGCGGCGGTGTCGACGCCGAAGGCCACGGTGTCGCCGGTGGAGAAGGCGTTGCCGAGCGTCGTCGGCCGGATGGCCAGGGCCGGCGGCGGTCCTTGGACCACGACGTCATCGACGTCCAGCGTCACCGTCGGGCCGGGCTTGATCCGGAAAGCGTCGATGAGCAGGGAGATCTGGGTCAGGGGACCGTGCCAGACGCCGTCGTTGGCGCCGCCCCAGTGCCCGTACTGCAGCCCTCCGGCGAAGGTGGTGATCGAGAGCTTCTGCCACTGCGTGCCGGGGGAGAGCGTGAGGGTCTGCTGATGCGCCTGCCCGGTGCTGTCGGTCAGGCGCAGCACGAGCCCGGTGAGCTCGGCACTGCGTACGGACAGGTCGAGTCGCTGCAGGTCGAGGGAGGCGACCGAGCGCGCCATCTCGACGGTTCCGGTCGGCGCGTTCGCCTGTATGCGAGCCGAGGCGTTGCCGCCGGCCGGGGAGTCGGTGGTGGTGCCGAGGGTCGCAGTAGCACCACTCGAGGTGACGGGGAACCAGGGACTGGTGCCGTTTTCGAAGTCGCCGATGACGACCGGGCCGGTGGCCGCGGCGGCGGGCTGGGGCGGCGCCGCCAGCGCGAGGACAGCGGCCAAGCACGACAGCAAGGCCAGCTTCGGACGAGGGCGAGGTAGTCGGACGGGGACAGGCATGGGCACTCCTCAATGAGCGTCGGACGAGCGCGTTGCTGAGGGTGATGAGGCTGCGAAAGCGGTTTCGCGCTGGGGCGATTTTGCGCGGGTGCCCGCACCGCTGTCAACGGCTTCGCGTCGGTATGCTTCCGATATGCCGTCGGACCGCAACATCCGGTTGAGCGACATCGCGGCGATCGCCGGGGTGTCGCTGTCCACCGCGTCGAAAGCCCTGAACGGGGGCGATCGCATCTCGGAGGAGACCCGGGCACGCGTACGCGAGATCGCCGAACGGCTCGATTTCCAACCGAACGCGCTGGCCCGTTCGTTCGCGCTCGGGCGCAGCCGCACGATCGGCGTGCTGACCTACCGGGCGGCCAGCACGTTCGCCGGGCCGGTCCTCATCGGGGCGGTGCTCCAGCTCGGCGAACTCCAGCAGGCCTCACTGGTGTTCGACGAGGACCTGCTCGTGCCTCGCGAGATCACGAACAGCATCCGTGAGCTGCAGGCGCGTCGCATCGACGGTCTGCTCGTCGTCGGCGACGGCCACGAGCGGGTCTCGCCCTCGGTGACCCATCATTTCAGCGTACCGGTCACCTACGCGTTCGCCGCGTCCGACCATCTCGACGACGTCGTCTACCTTCCTGACAACGAGGGGGCCGGGCGGCGTGCGACCCGGCATCTGATCGAGCGGGGCCGCACCCGCATCGCACACATCACCGGGACGGCCGGCAGCATCGCGGTCCAGCTCCGCGAGCGGGGGATGCGCGCGGAACTCACGGCAGCCGGGCTCCAGCAGGCCGGGCCGACCCGGTTCGGGACCTGGGCCAGCGACTCCGGCGCCGATGCCATGTCCGCGTTGCTCGACTCGGGCGCTGAAATCGACGCCGTGTTCTGCGGCAACGACCACATCGGGCTGGGCGTACTGGGCGTCTGCCAAGCTCGGGGCCTCCGGGTGCCCGAGGACGTCGCCGTGGTCGGCGTCGACAACTGGGAAGGCGTGGTCCTCGACCAGAGCACCCGCCGGCTCACCACCGTCGACCTGGAACTGCACCGGCTCGGGCGGCTGGCCGCGGCCGACGTGCTCGCGCCCGATCGCACGCCGGGCGAACATCTCGTGCCGCCGACGCTGGTGCTCGGCCCCTCTTCCTGACGCGACGCCCCTCTTCCTGACGCGACGCCCCTCTTCCTGACGCGACGCCCCTCTTCCTGACGCGACGCCCGTCTTCCTGACGCGACGTCCGTCCCGCCAGATCACGGATCTGGGTCGTATTCCGGCCAAGATTCGACCTGGAACCCTGATCCAGCGCCGAAGCGGGGCCGCGCATGACCGTCCTACCAGGACGGTCATTTTCTTGTGCGCCGGTCGTAACCGGGTGTTGACATTGCCGAAGGACGTGTGTTTCTCTGCTGCGAAAGCAGTTTCGCAAAATCCATCTCGACTGTGAGGTTGACGCGCGTGCCGAAGCTCATCCCACCCGCCCGGGTGTTGGTCACCGGCGCCGACGGGACGCTCGGTCGGCCCACGGTGGAGGCGCTCGCCGATCGCGGCGTCGCGGTCACCGGGCTGTCTCGCACCTGGTCCGCGCCCACCCGGGCGGACCGGGTCGTCACCGGCGACGCCGCCGACGAAGACCTGGTACGCGAGGCGCTGGCCGACGTCGACGCCGTCGTCCACCTCGCGGCGACGGCCCATCCGAGCCTCGACACGCCCCGGGCGGTGTTCGTCGGCAACACCTCGGCCACCTTCACCGTCCTCGCGGCGGCCGGTGAGGCGGGCGTACGCCGGGCGGTCATCGCCAGCTCGATCAACGCGTTCGGCGTACCGATGAACCGGCACGACGTCAAACCGGCGTACTACCCGCTGGACGAGGCTTCACCGGAGGCGCACGACGACGCGTACTCGCTGTCCAAGTGGGTGGACGAGCGCATCGGCGCGTACGCCGCCAGCCGCTGGGACATGACCGTCGTCGCGCTCCGTTTCCCGCTGGTGCGAGAGCTGGACGTCCTCCGCAAGACGGTGCCGCAAATGCTCGCCGCCCCCGGTGAGGCCGCCCGCCTCGCCCGGGAGGGCTGGGCGTACCTGGAGATGACGGACGCCGTGGACGCCATCCTCCGCGGTCTGACCGAGCCGGTCGCCGGGATGCACACCTTGCTCGTCACGGCGGCGGACACGATCATGGCCGAACCCACTGAAGACCTGCTAGACCGGTATGCCGACGGTGTCGAACGCCGCCGGACCTTCGCCGGGCGGCAGGCGCCGGTCGACACGTCGGCCGCGCGCCGGGTCCTCGGCTGGGCCCCCACCATCTCGATAAACGCCCCCACCATCTCGATAGACGCCCCCACCATCTCGATCGACGACAGCCAGACCCTGGAGGCATCCGCATGAGTACGCAGCCGGTGCTGCCCGCCTTCGCCCAGCCCTGGGAGGCGCCCGACGACGTGCGCATCACCCGGGTGCGGGCGATCGCGACCGCCCCCGAAGGGATTCCGCTGCTGGTCGTGAAGGTCGAGACCAGCGACGACGGCCTGTACGGGCTGGGCTGCGCCACCTTCACGCAACGCTGGAAGGCCGTCGCCGCCTACGTCGAGGAGCACCTGGCCCGGCTGGTCGTCGGGCGGTATCCCGGCGACATCGAGGACCTGATCCGGCTCGCGCGGTTCTCCTCGTACTGGCGCGAGGGACCGGTCGGCAACAACGCCATCTCCGGTCTCGACCAGGCGCTCTGGGACATCGCGGGCAAGCGCGCCGGGCGTCCCGTGCACGAGCTCCTCGGCGGCAAGGTACGCGCGGCCGCCGACACCTACTTGCACGCCGCCGGGGCGACTGTGGCGGAGACCCTCGATCACGCCGAACGGCTTCGTGAGCAGGGTCTGCGGCACATCCGCCTGCAAACCGGACAGGCAGGCACCGGTCACTACGGCGCACCTGCCCTCCCGTCGACCGCCTCCGACTACGCGTACGCCGATGGTTGGGACGTCGAGGAATACCTCCGGCGTACGCCGGAACTGTTCGCGGCCGCCCGGGATCGGCTGGGACCCGACATCGCCCTGCTGCACGACGTGCATTCGCGGCTTACTCCGAAACAGGCTGTCGTCCTCGCGCGCTCGCTTGAGGCGTACCGCTTGTTCTTCTTGGAAGACGTCGTCGCGCCGGAGCACTGGGACCGGCTGCCGGAAGTCCGCGCGGCCTCGCCGGTGCCCCTGGCCGTGGGTGAACTGACCACCTCGCTCACCGATGCGGCCCGGCTGGTGCTCGGCGGCGGGGTGGACTTCATCCGTTCGCACATCTCGGGCATCGGTGGGCTCACCGCGGCCCGGAAGATCGCGGCCGCCGCGGAACTGGTCGGCGTCCGCACCGCCTGGCATGCGCCGGGTGACACGTCGCCGATCGGCGCGGCGGCCAACGTCGCCTTGGATGTGACGAGCCCGGCGTTCGGCATCCAAGAGGGGCACGTGTACGCCGATGCCGTCCACGAGGTCTTCCCCGGCACGCTGCGCATCGAGCGTGGCTGGCTGCGTCCCCACGAAACGCCGGGCTGGGGCATCGACCTCGACGAGACGGCCGCCGCCCGCTATCCGGCCGGTCTGGCCGGTCATGACGCCTGGGCCGCGCGCGTGCGCGGCCGAGACGGGGCGCTCATCGCGCCCTGATCCACGCACCGCTCCCACGGGGATCCAGCCCAACGAATTCTGCGAGGAGACTCATGAGAAGCACCAGAAGACGGATTCTCGCGCCGGCAGTCCTCGCCGTCGCGGCCCTCGCCCTGGCCGCCGGCTGCAGCGGGTCGGACAACGAGAAATCCGGACCAGTATCGATCACCGTCGCCGGCATGCCGACGGCCCAGCAGCCGAAGCAGCTGGACGCCTTCAAGCGCAAGATCACCGACTTCACCGCGGCCAACCCCGACATCAAAGTCGTCGGCGACGAAGCCGTCTTCGACATCCGCACCTTCCAGGCCCAGCTCGCCGGGGGCAAGCTGCCGACCGTCTTCTACGTTCCGTTCACCGAGATGCAGGGCCTGATCGCCCGCAAGCAGATCGCCGACATCACCAGCGCGCTGCCCGCCGACTCGGCGGTCAGCCGGATCAACCCGGCCATCCTCAAGGTGACCAAGGACTCCTCCGACCACATCTACGGCGTGCCGATCCAGGCGTACAGCATGGGTCTGCTCTACAACCGCGACCTGTTCAAGAAGGCCGGCCTGGACCCGGACAAGCCCCCGACCACCTGGGACGAAGTGCGGTCCGCGGCCAAGGCGATCCAGACGGCGACCGGTGTGCAGGGCTTCGCCAGCATGACGAAGGACAACACGGGCGGCTGGGTGCTCACCACGATGAGCTACGCCAACGGCAGCACCATCCAAACGGTGGACGGCAAGAAGGCCACTGTGGACAATGACGCCACTCGCAGTGCCTTGCAGTTCTACCGATCGCTGCGCTGGGACGACAACACGTTCGGCTCGAACTTCCTGCTCGGCTACAACGACGCCATGAAGGCGTTCGCCGGTGGCAAGGTCGGCATGTTCGTGCAAGGTGCGGACGCGTACTCGATGGTTGTGTCGAACATGGGCATGAAGCCCGACGACTTCGGTCTCGCGCCGCTGCCGCAAGCCACCAACGGCCTGGGCACGCTTGGCGGCGGCACGGTGGCGATCATCAATCCGCGGGCGTCGGCGAACGAGGTCAAGGCCGCGATCAAGTGGCTGGAGTTCGACAACTTCCGCAAGTACAGCAGCGAGCAGGAGGCCGTCGCCGACGCCAAGGCGAAGGCCGCGGACAAGCAGCCGGTCGGCGCGCCCGCGCTGCCGCTGTTCGACCAGGCCACCACCGACAAGTACCTCGCCTGGGTCAAGGACTACGTCAACGTTCCGCGCCAGAACTACGCCTCGTTCTTCGCCACCGCGCAGAGCGTGGCTCTCGTCCCCGAGCCGCCAGTCAAGGCTCAGGAAACCTACGGCACCCTCGACACGGTGATCCAGGCCGTTCTCACCCGCAAGGACGCCGACATCAACGCCCTGCTGGCTGACGCCCAGCGCAAGGTCCAGGCGATCATCGACGCTGGCTGACCATCGACCGCTCAGTCGCCGCGCCGCGTGAATCCGCGGCGCGGCGACACACCGAGACACGAGGTGATTGCCCTGACCGCTCCGACTCGGTCCCGCCCGCGCGGTCCCCTTCAATGGGTACGCCGAGGGGGGCTGTCCACACTGGTCTTCTTCTTGCCCATGCTCATGGCGTTCGGATTGTTCTCCTGGTGGCCGATTCTGCGGTCGCTGCCGCTGAGCGTTCAGCGCACCAACTTCCTGACGACCGAATGGGTCGGCCTGGACAACTTCAGCCGGGTCTTGCAGGATCCGCTGCTGATCACGGCGTCGCTGAACACCCTGTGGTTCGCGGTCCTGGCGTTGGTGATCGGCTTCCCGGTGCCGATCCTGTTCGCGGTGGTCATCGCCGAGCTGCGGCGTACTCGCGGACTGGCCTCGGTC
Source organism: Hamadaea sp. (assembly GCF_013362815.1). Lineage (GTDB taxonomy): Bacteria > Actinomycetota > Actinomycetes > Mycobacteriales > Micromonosporaceae > Hamadaea. Next base: position 447,200 of record NZ_JABFVK010000013.1, read on the forward strand.
CTGGTCTACCTCCCGGTGATCTTCCCGCCGGTCGTGGCCGTCCTGCTCTGGAAGGCGTTCTTCGACCCCAGCCCCACCGGCGTGCTCAACACCGCGCTCGGGTGGTTCGGGCTCGGGCCGCTGGCCTGGCTCAACGACGGCGATCTCGCGATGCCGTCCATCGTGCTGCAGGCCACCTGGGCGTCGTTCGGCACGGCGACCATCATCTATCTCGCCACTCTCATGGGTGTACAGACCGAGCTATACGACGCCGCCGAGACCGACGGCGCCGGTGCGTTCCGCCGGTTCTGGCACGTCACTCTGCCGCAGATGCGCGGCGTACTGCTCGTCATGCTGTTGCTGCAGCTGATCGGCACCTTCCAGGTGTTCACCGAGCCGTACATCATGACCAACGGCGGTCCCGAGAACCACACCGTCACCATCCTCATGCTGATCTACCGGTACGCCTTCGTATCCGGCGACTACGGGCGCGCGACCGCGCTGAGCCTGCTGCTGGCGGCCGCGTTGTCGGCGTTGTCCTGGATCTACCTGCGGGCGACCAAGCGATGGAGCACGTCATGAGCGCCGAAACCGAACGCAGCATCCTGTCCCGCCTCGACCGGCGGCGACCCGGCGTACGCGTCGCGCTCGGCGTCGTCCGAGTGCTGGTGTTCACCGTGCTCGTCGTGCTGTGCGTCGGGCCGCTGTTCTGGCTGTTCAAGGCGGCCACCTCCACGTCGACTGAGACGCTGTCCGCGCCGTTCTCGCTGTGGCCGAGCGGCGTTCACTGGGGCACCTTTGCCGAGGTGTGGACGAAGGTCGACTTCGCCCGCTACTTCGTCAACACCCTGTGGCTCATGGCCGGATCCCTGTTCTTCGGACTGCTGGTCGCGACGACGGGCGGCTACGGGCTGGCCGTCCTCAAACCCCGGTACGCCAAAGCGGTCTACGCTGCGATCCTCGCCACCCTGTTCATCCCCGGCGTCATTTCACTGGTCTCGCTCTACCTGACCGTGATGGACGTGCCGTTCCTGCACACCAACCTGATCGGCACCCTGTGGGCGGTTTGGCTGCCCGCCTCGGCCAACGCGGTCAACGTCCTGCTCATGCAGCGCTTCTTCGCCGCCATCCCGGGCGACCTGTTCGAGGCCGCCCGGATCGACGGCGCCGGCCCATTCCGGATCTTCGTCTCGCTCGTCCTGCCGATGTCCCGGCCGATCCTGGGCGTGGTGAGCCTGCTGACGCTTGTCGGCGCGTATAAGGAGTTCCTGTGGCCGCTGCTGGTGCTGCCGAACCCGGAGGATCAGCCGATCTCGGTGGCGCTGCCGCGCCTGGAGACCTCCGGGGACTTCGCGCAGTTCATGGCGGCGCTGTTCATCTCCGTGATCATCCCGGTGGCGTTGTTCCTCGTTTTCCAGCGGCAGTTCCTGCGAGCGGCCGGCAACTCGGGAGCGCTGAAGGGGTGAGCGTCCGGATCGGAACGGACCGGCTGGACGCTGAGATCCTCGCCGACGGCGGGTGTATCTCCTCAATCCGCGCCTCCGGTCGTGAATTGCTGCTGCGTACGCCGTGGGCCGGGCTCGACGACGGGCCGCCGATGGCCGGTTCGGCAGCCGAATGGCACCGGCGTTACCGGGGCGGATGGCACCTGCTGCTGCCCCGTCCACTCGGCCCGGCAACGGTCGGCACCATCGCGCAGCCGTTCCACGGCGAGGCGGCCTGGCGGAGGTGGCGACTCGAGCCGGTCTCGGCCACTGGCTGCCGCGCGTCGGTGCTTCTGCGTACCGTGCCGCTGTCCATCGACCGCGCGATCGAGGTCAGGCCCGGCGCTGTGCGGGTCACCACGACGGTACGGAACGTTGGTCCGGCCGAGGTCCGCTTCGGCTGGGCCGAACATCCGTCCTTCGACGCCGCAATCTTCGACGGCGGGCAGGTGGAGCTCGACGACACGAAGGTGGCCGTCGTCCCGCTCGGAACCGGCGCCTTCGAGGATCGGCCCGTCGCGACAGGCCACGCGCGCATTCTCGGTTCGAGCGGCGTCTGCGTCGAACTCGACTGGGACGTCGGGCTGCTCGGGCGGGCGTACGTGTGGCAAGAACGCCGCGCCACCACCGGATTCCCCTGGTACGCCGCCGCCGACGCGCTCGCGGTGGAACCGGCCTCCCAACGTTACGACCATCCCGCCGACGAGCTGGGAACGGTGACGCTCGCCCCCGCGGCCGTCGTCACCTCGACGGTCACCCTCACTGTCCATACCGGACGCTACTGAACGGAAAGCCATGCCCCGCTTCGACTTTAGCCTCGACGAGCTTCGCGCGTACCGGCCTGACATCCGCCAGCCCGCCGACTTCGACGAGTTCTGGACGCGTACGCTCGCCGTGGCGCGCGCCGGCGGTGACGAACCGGCGTTCACGCCCGTCGGCACGCCGCTGACCGCCTGTCGCGTCTTCGACGTCCGGTTCTCCGGGTACGCCGGTGAGCCGATCGCCGGATGGCTGCTGATCCCGTCCGGCGCAGACGGTCCGGTGCCGGTCGTCGTGCAGTACCTCGGCTACGGCTCGGGCCGTGGTCTGCCCCACGAATGGCTTCCGTGGGTGGCGGCGGGTTCCGCGTGCTTCGTCATGGACACCCGGGGCCAGGGCGCGATGTGGGGCGTCGGCGGGGTCACTCCGGACCCGCACGGCAGTGGACCGGCGGCCAGCGGTGTCATGACTCGGGGGATCGACGACCATGAAGGTGGTGCGGCGAGTCAATGGCCTCTGCAGGCCGAGTTCGTCGCCGCCCGGGTGGCGTCGTGACCGAGCTCCGTTACGGCGTCAACTACCTGCCCAGCCGCAACTGGTGGTACGCCTGGGTCGACTGGAACGACCGCGACATCGCCGAGGACCTGGACGTGATCCGGGAGATGGGCTTCGACCACATCCGCATCCAGTGCCTGTGGCCGCTGTTCCAGCCGAACCCGGCGTACGTGTCTCCGGTGATGCTGACCCGGCTCGTCCAGCTGCTCGATCTCGCCCACGAACGCGGGCTCGCCGTCTGCCCGACCGTGCTCGACGGCTGGCTGAGCGGATTCGACTTCCGGCCCGCCTGGCTGCGGCACAACGACCCGTTCACCGACCCCGTCGCCGTTGAGGCGGCCGCGTCCCTCGTGTCGGAAGTCGGCCGGACCGTCGCCGGACACCCCGCCCTGTGGTGCCTCGACGTCGGCAACGAACCCAACGTCCTCATGCGACAAGCGAACCTGCCGCCTGGTAGCTGCGACGATTGGGCGCATCGCATGCTTGCCGCCGCCCGCGGCGGGGCTCTCGGCGTACCAATGACTGTCGGCGTGGATCATGAGCCTTGGCTGACGGGTGATTGCGCGCTCACCGCGGATGCCGTCGTGGCGGGGTCGGACCTGGTGGCGATCCACGCGTGGCCGTATTTCACCGGGGCCTTGCGCCGCTTCGGTGAGCTGGAGCACGGCGCGTGGGCGATCCCCGACTACCTTGCGCAGGTCGCACTGGCCGCTATGGACGGAACGCGCAAACCTCTGTGGGTGCAGGAAGTCGGCGTGTCCGAGCTGTGGCTCGAGCATTCCACCGTGCCGGACTTCGCCGAGCGGATGCTGCGCCGGATCGCCTCGATCCCCGAAGTCGAGGCGGTGACCTGGTGGGCGTCGCATGACATCGACCGCCGCTTCACCGGTTTCGACGAGCTGGAATACGGCCTGGGCCTGATCGACGCGACGAACAGGGTCAAGCCAGTCGGCGCACGCGTCCGCGACGTCATCGCCGACCTGCGCACCCGGGACACGCGGGTGGGTCCCGGGCCGGAAGCTTTGGTGCTGCCCTTCGACACGGTCCCGGACCTGGACTTCGCAGAGCAGTGGTTCGCACAGCTGCGCAGCGACGCCGGGCCGCGCATCGTACGCGAGAAGGCGAGCGCCGCATGAGTTCCGAACTGCATGCCGAAGTTCTGATCGTCGGCGGGGGAGTGGGCGGTGTCGCCGCCGCCCTCGCTGCGGCCAAGCTGGGCCGTACCGTGATCCTCACCGAGCCCACCGAGTGGCTCGGCGGCCAGCTGACCAGCCAGGCGGTGCCACCAGACGAGAACACCTGGATCGAAACCCCACTCACCGCCGCCGGGTACGCCGACTTCCGGCGCCGCATCCGCCGCTATTATCGCGACAACTATCCGTTGACCGCTCACGCAGCCGCCGATCCGCACCTCAACCCAGGCCTCGGGCACGTGAGCCGGCTCTGCCACGAGCCCCGGGCCGCCGTGGCCGTCATCTACCAGATGCTCGCGCCGTGGCGTTCTGCCGGTCGCGTGACGGTTCTGCTCCGCCACGAACCGACGGCAGCCGAAACTGCCGGAGACCGGATCACCGCCGTCACCCTGCGCCGCCCCGACGGTACGCCCATCATCGTCACGGCCGACTACATCCTCGATGCCACGGAACTCGGTGACGTGCTTGCCCTCGCGGAGGTCGAGCACGTCATCGGTGCGGAAGGGCAGGACACCACCGGCGAACCACATGCACCAGCCGTCGCCGATCCGCTCGACCAGCAGGCGATCTCCTGGTGCTTCGCGATCGAACACCGACCGGGCGAAGACCACACCATCGACCGCCCCACCGGATACGACTTCTGGCGTACGGAGATGGCTCCGTTCTGGCCCGGACCACAGCTGTCCTGGACCGACGTCGAACCGATAAGCCTCCGGACCCGTCACCGGCCACTGTTCGTCGGTACGCCGGGCGGCGACGACCTGTGGCACTACCGGCGCATCCTGGCCGCCGGCCAGCTCACCGGCCCGGAATTCACTGACATCACATTGGTCAACTGGCCACAGATCGACTATTGGCAGAAACCTCTGCTCGGCGTCGACGAAGCAACGCGCACAGCCGCGCTCGACGGCGCACGCGACCTGTCGCTGTCCTTCCTCCACTGGATGCAAACCGAAGCCGGCTACCCCGGCCTGCGGCTGCGCAGCGACGTCACGGGCACCTCCGACGGACTTGCACTCGCCCCATACATCCGCGAATCGCGCCGCATCCACGCCGAATTCACCATCCTGGAGCAACATGTCGGGGTCACCGCCCGCCCACCCGGCGCGGGCAGCGAAATCTTCGCCGACAGCGTCGGCATCGGCCACTACCGCATCGACCTGCACCCCAGCACCGCCGGGCGAACGTACGTCGACATCGAGTCCTACCCGTTCCAAATCCCGCTCGGCGCACTCATCCCCCGCCGAGTCGACAACCTCATCGCCGCCGGAAAGTGCATCGGCACCACCCACATCACCAACGGCTGCTACCGCCTGCACCCGGTCGAGTGGAGCGTCGGTGAGGCGGCCGGGGCGCTTGCGGCGTACTGCCTCGACCGGAAGACGGCTCCTCGGGCGGTTCGCTCCGATGTCATCGAACTCCGGGAATACCAGCGGGTTCTTACCGGGGTTCTGGGCGTGACGCTGTCGTGGCCCGAGGATGTCCGCACCCACCGGGTGTATTGACGGTGTAGGCCGAAGGTCCCAACGGCGGAGGCAGGCAGACACTGGGTTCGGGCCATTCCGTGCGCGCACCCTGGAATCGTGAGCCAATGGGAAGTCCACCACGCCGTGCGTGACGATTGGACGGTCGCGGCATTCAGCGACCAGCGGCATGCCGAGCGAGGTGTGGAGGAATGTCTACCAGCGGTAGATGGCCTCAGTCGACAAGAACTCATTCATACCCATCTCCCTCTTGCTCGTCGGCTCGCCGCTCGATTCCGGCAGCGAGGTGAGGAGATGGACGACCTGACTCAGGTCGCGGTCGTCGGCTTGATCACTGCGGCTAATCGGTTCGACCCGGGATTGGGCAGGCCATTCGTCGCGTTCGCGGTCCCCACCATCGTGGGCGCCCTGCGCCGTCACTTTCGCGATCATGGCTGGATGTTGCATGTGAGCCGTGGTCCCAAGGAACACTACGTGGCGATATCTGCCGCTTTCCCGGACATATGCCAGCGGCTGCAACATACGCCGACCGCTGCGGAGATCGGCGCGCAACTCCACCTTTCGTCGGCAGAAGTCCGGGAGGCGATGCAGTGCGCGTCTGCCTACACGGTCCACTCGATAGACGCCCCGACGCAACCTGGCGGCGGGTATCTCCTCCGCGAAGTGCTCGGGCATCCCGACCCAGCGATCGAGCAAATGCTTGACCGGCAGGTACTCCGCCAGGCAGTAGCCAGCCTCCGGCCACGCGACCAGGAGATCCTGCGGCTTAGGTTCATCGAGCACATGACACAGCGGCAGATCGCCGACCGGATCGGGGTCAACCACATGCAGATCTCACGGCGGCTCTCCCGGATTCTTGCGACGTTACGCGGCCAGTTCGCTGACGGATGACCCCGAACCGCCTCCGGGCGGTTCGGAGGGCGCCGCCGTGCGTACGGCGGCGCCCTCCTCGGCGGACTTGACGGGCCGGTGAACGTCAGCGGGTCAGGACGACCTTGAGCGCACCTGAAGTCGCGGCATCGCCGAAGACCTCGTACGCCTGGGGGAATTCGTCGAGCGTGAACCGGTGCGTGACCATGCGCTCGACGTCGAGCTGTCCGGCTTCGAGCATCGTGAGCAGAGCCGGAGTCGAGTAGGTGTCGACCAGTCCGGTGGTGATGGTGACGTTGCGGATCCAGAGGTCCTCCAGATGCAAGGTGGCCGCCTTGCCGTGTACGCCGATGTTCGCCACGTGTCCGCCAGGGCGCACGAGGCTGGTGCACAGCTCGAAGGTCTCCGGGATGCCGACTGCCTCCACGACCACGTCTGCGCCGAGGCCGCTGGTGATCGAGCGCAGCACCTCCAGCGGGTCGCCGTCCGGGCGTACGGTGATGTCCGCGCCGAACTGCTTGGCCGCCTGTAGACGGCTGTAAGCCTTGTCGACGACGACGATGTGACTCGGTGAGAACAACTTGGCGGTGAGCACCGCGGCGAGCCCGATCGGTCCCGCGCCGACGATGGCGACGACGTCGCCGGGCCGCACCTTGCCGTTTAGGACACCCACCTCGTAGGAGGTCGGGAGTATGTCGGCCAGCATCACGGCCGCCTCGTCGGAGACCTGCGCCGGCAGCTTGTAGGTGGAGAGGTCCGCGAACGGCAGGCGGGCGTACTGCGCCTGAACGCCGTCGACTTTGTGTCCGAGAATCCAGCCGCCTCCGCCGAGGCACTGGCCGTAGCTGCCCTGACGGCAGTAATGGCAGGTCCCGCAGGCGGAGATGCACGAGGCCAGAACCCTGTCCCCTTCGGTTAGGCCGGTGATCCCGCTGCCGACGTCGACGACGGTGCCCACTGCTTCGTGGCCGAGGACTCGGCCGGGCTCGACGGCGGGGACGTCGCCCTTGAGAATGTGCAGATCGGTGCCGCAGATGGTGACCGCGTCGATCCGGATGATCGCGTCGCGCGGATCCTGGACGACCGGGTCCGGGACCTGGGTCCAGCTCTTCTCTCCGGGGCCGCCGAAGACGAGCGCCTTCATGTCCAACCTCCTCGATTGGTGTGGATCTTCTGCTCCTCTAGCGTTTCGCTTCGGCCAGGCGGCGATGAGGGGCGAAGAGGATACACCTGCGGGCCGAAGGTCCTGCTCACACCGCGACGAGCCCGGCCGCTTCGAACTGCCGGCGTACGCGATCCACGACCTCGGCCGGGGGCGGAGCGACCTCGGCGAGCGGGAATCGCAGGCCCAGGCGCGCGTACTTGGGCGCACCCAAACGATGGAACGGCAACACGTCGACGCGTTCGACGTTTCCCAGCGAGGCTGCGAACTCGGCGATCCCATCGACCTGCGCGGCGTCGTCTGTCCAGCCGGGCACCACCACGAAGCGGATCCACACCGGCTTGCGAGCCGCAGCGAGCCGCCGGGCGAATGTGAGCGTCGGAGTCAGCGCGGCGCTCGTGAGCGCGCGGTAGGTCTGTGGCTGCCAAGCCTTGATGTCCAGCAGTACCAGATCCGTCGCGTCAAGCAATGCTTCGTCGGCGCGTGCACCCAGGAAGCCCGAGGTGTCCAAAGCGGTACGCAGACCCAGCTCCCGGGCGCCGGTCAACAGCGCTCGAGTGAGGGCCGGTTGCAGGAGCGGTTCGCCGCCGCTGACGGTGAACCCGCCCCCGCTCACCTCGATGAACCGGCGGAATGGGGCGGCCCGGTCGATCAGTTCGCCCGCACTCGCCGGTACGCCGTCGCGCAGTCGCCAGGTCTCGGGATTGTGGCAGTACAAGCAGCGCAGCGGGCAACCCGCGGTGAACACGACGAATCGCGTACCGGGGCCGTCTACACCGGTGGAGATGTCCCACGAGTGCACCTTGCCCTCGACCGTCCGCCACGCCGCCATGACTGCCTCACATCGACTGGTGGAAGGTCCGGCTGAGCACGTCGCGCTGCTGCTCCGGAGTGAGCCGCACGAAGTTCACGGCGTACCCGGACACGCGGATCGTCAGCTGGGGGTACTTGTCCGGATGCGCCATCGCGTCGAGCAGCGTCTCGCGGCGCAGAACGTTGACGTTCATGTGATAGCCACCGGTGTCGGCGTACGCGTCGAGGACGCCCGCGAGATTGGCCACCCGCTCGTCCGGCGTACGCCCGAGGCTGTCCGGAATCACCGTCGTGGTAAGGGAAATCCCGTCGCGGGCGTGGTCGAACGGCAGCTTGGCCACCGACAGCGCCGAGGCGACGACACCGTGCCGATCGCGCCCGTTCATCGGGTTCGCCCCGGGCGCGAACGGCTCGCCGGCCCGCCGCCCGTCCGGGGTGTTGCCGGTGTGCTTGCCGTACACCACGTTGGAGGTGATGGTGAGCACCGACAGCGTCGGGATCGAGGCCCGGTAGGTGGGCTGGCGGCGTACTTTCGCCATGAACGCCTCGACCAGCTGAACGGCGAGGTCGTCGGCTCGGTCGTCGTTGTTGCCGTACGCGGGGAAGTCGCCCGTGACCATGTAGTCGACGACGAGGCCGGTCTCATCGCGGACGGGGCTGACCTTCGCGTACCGGATCGCCGAAAGGCTGTCGACGGCGACGGAGAGCCCGGCGATCCCGGTGGCCAGGAAACGCCGAACCGGGTAGTCGTGCAGCGCCATCTGGACGCGCTCGTAGGCGTACTTGTCGTGCATGTAGTGGATGGTGTTCAGCGCGTCCACATAGGTCTCCGCCAGCCAGTCGAGCACCTGGTCGTACGCCTGCCACACCTCCTCGAACCCGAGCACCTCCCCGGTCACCGGGGGAGTCGGCGGGGCGACTTGCGCTCCGGTCATCTCATCGCGACCGCCGTTGATCGCGTACAACAAGGCCTTGGCGAGATTGGCGCGTGCGCCGAAGAATTGCATGTCCTTGCCCACCCGCATACCCGAGACGCAGCAGGCGATGGCGGTGTCGTCGCCGAGGTACGGGCGTAGCAGCTCGTCGTTTTCGTACTGGATGGCGCTGGTGTCGAGTGAGACCTGCGCGCAGAACTGCTTGAACGCCTCGGGAAGCCGCGGCGACCACAGCACCGTGAGGTTGGGTTCGGGGGCCGGGCCGAGGTTGTACAGCGTCTGCAGGAAGCGGAACGAGGTGCGGGTGACCAGCGTGCGACCGTCCTCGGCCATCCCGCCGAGGCATTCGGTGACCCAGGTCGGGTCGCCGGAGAACAGCTGGTCGTATTCGGGTGTCCGCAGGAATCGGATGATGCGCAGTTTGATGACGAAATCGTCGATCAGCTCCTGGGCCGCGGATTCGCTCAGACGGCCCTCGGCGATGTCGCGTTCCAGGTAGACGTCGAGGAAGCTCGAGGTGCGGCCGAGCGACATCGCCGCGCCGTTCTGCTCCTTGGCAGCCGCGAGGAAGCCGAAGTACAGCCACTGCACCGCCTCCCGGGCCGTCTGCGCCGGGCCGGAGATGTCGCAACCGTACGCGGCGGCCATGCGCTTAAGCTCGTCGAGCGCACGGATCTGCTCGGCCAGCTCCTCCCGATCGCGGATCACGTCGGCGCTCGCGCGTCGAGGGTCCAGGCGCGCCCTCTCCGCCCGCTTGGCCTCGGCCAAGGCGTCGACGCCGTAGTGCGCGACGCGGCGGTAATCGCCGATGATGCGACCCCGGCCGTACGCGTCCGGCAGGCCGGTGATGACGCCGGCCTTGCGGGCGGCCAGGATCTGCGGCGTGTACGCGTCGAAGACGCCGTCGTTGTGGGTCTTGCGATACTTTGTGAAGATCTCGCGTACCTTCGGGTCCGGCCAATAGCCGTACGCCCGCAGCCCGGCCTCGACCATGCGGTATCCACCGTTCGGCATGATGGCCCGGCGCAGCGGTGCGTCGGTCTGCAGGCCGACGATCAGTTCGAGATCGGCGTCGATGTAGCCCGGCGCGTGCGCGGTGATGGACGCGGGGGTGCTCGCGTCGACGTCGTAGAGGCCGCGGCGGCGTTCCTCCGCGAACAGCCCGGTCAGCTTGTGCCACAGCGTCGTGGTGCGCTCGGTTGGCCCGGCGAGGAAGGCGCCGTCGCCTTCGTACGGCCGCATGTTCTCCCGGATGAATCCGGCGACGTCGATCTGGTCGCGCCAGGCGCCGCCGCGGAAACCGCGCCAGGCGGCAGTCGCTTCGACGCCATCCCCGGCAGGCCATTGCGTTCTGGTGATGAGGCTCATCTTCGATCCCTTCTCGGGTCCGCGCTCAGCGTCGCAACTGAGGGCTACGCCGGGTAGGGACCAAGGTCATCGGCGCGGTGTGAGCCTCACCGCGGCTCGGGACCTTAGGCCCGCAGCGGGGGACCGGTGTCTCTGACCGGCTCCCGGGAGTGCTCGTAGCTTCAGATGTAGGGACGCGCGGCGGCAGGAGGCCGCCGGGGCCCGCCAGTACAGGAGGGTGATCATGCGCGATCTGGTCATCCTTGGCGCCGGCACCGCCGGCACCATGGTCGCCAACCGCCTGCGTCGACGTCTTCCCCGACGCGAGTGGCGGATCACGGTCGTCGATCATGAGGTGGCCCACCTGTACCAGCCCGGCCTGCTGTTCGTGCCGTTCGGCGGCGGGAAGGCGCAGAAGCTGGTCAAGCCACGGAGACGCTCGCTGGATTCCGGCGTGGACTTCGTGGTCGGCGACGTGGACCGGATCGAACCGGCAGCTCGCCTAGTCCACCTGGCCGACGGCCATCGGCTCGACTACGACTTCCTCGTCATCGCCAGCGGCACCCAGCCGCGTCCCGACCAGACTCCCGGCATGCTCGGAGATCTTTGGCGCAAGTCGATCCACGAGTTCTACACGTACGACGGGGCGATCGCGTTGCGCGAGGCACTGGAGGGCTTCGCGCGTACCGGCGGCCGCCTCGTCGTGCACATCGTGGACATGCCCATCAAGTGCCCGGTCGCTCCGCTGGAGTTCGCGTTCCTCGCCGACGCCCACCTTCGCGCGCTTGGCATACGCGACGAGGTCGAGATCACCTACGTGACTCCGTTGCCGGACGCCTTCACCAAGCCGGTGGCGGCGGCGACGCTCGGATCGATGCTGACGGACCGCAAGATCCTCCTGGAGACCGATTTCCTCGTCGAGCACATCGACGGCGAAGCCCGCGAACTCGTCTCCTACGACGAGCGTCGTATCCCGTTCGACTTGCTGGTGACGGTTCCGCTGAACATGGGCGCGGACTTCGTGGCTCGCAGCGGCCTCGGTGACGAGCTGAACTACGTGCCGGTCGACCGGCATACGCTGCGGTCCAAGGCGTACGACACGATCTTCGCCATCGGCGATGCCGCCGACCTGCCGACCTCGAAGGCGGGCTCGGTCGCCCACTTCGCCGCCGACGTCTTCGTTGCGAACTTCGTCCGGCTCGCCCGAGGCGATCCGATGACCGAGTCCTTCGACGGACATGCCAACTGCTTCGTCGAGGCCGGTGACGACAAGGCGCTGCTCATCGACTTCAACTACGACACCGAGCCGCTACCGGGCACGTATCCACTGCCCGCCGTCGGGCCGCTGCGCCTGTTGCGCGCCACCCGACTGAACCACTGGGGCAAGCTCGCGTTCGCCTGGCTCTACTGGCACGTTCTCCTGCCCGGCCGGCCGCTGCCGCTGCCGGCGGAGATGTCGATGGCAGGCAAGCGCCGCCCGAAGGAGGAATGAGATGTCCGTCGCCACCATCAACGGCACTGAGTTCCATGTCGACGCCGAAGGCTTCCTGACCGATTACGACCAGTGGGATCAGGCGCTCGCCGAGGACCTGGCCCAGGCGATCGGGATCGAGCTGACCCCGCGCCATTGGGAGATCATCGCCTTCCTTCGCGAGGACTACCTCGCTGAAGGCGAGACGCCGACGTTGCGCCGTACTGCGGCCGGGACCGGCATCTCCATCAAGCAGCTGTTCGAGCTGTTCCCCGGCAAGCCCGGCAAGAAGATGGCCTACATCGCCGGACTGCCCAAGCCTCGCGGCTGCGTCTGACGCCGCGTCCGACCCACGTGAGGGGAGACCGTCATGATCACAGTTGAGCGGAACGTCCCGTCGATCGTCCCCGACTTCGGCGACACGAAGCCGACGACGCGTAAGCTGGCCATCATCTGTTCCAAAGGGACGCTCGACATGGCGTACCCGGGCCTCATTCTCGCCAACGCGGCACTTGGCGAAGGGGTCGAGACCCATCTGTTCTTCACCTTCTGGGGCTTCGACATCATCACCAAAGCCCGTCTGGACCATCTGAAGTTCACCCTGCTGGGCAACACCGCGACGCATGTGCCGCAAGGCTTCGGCGGGCTGCCCGGGATGACCGCGATGACGACGCACCAGATGAAGAAGCAGATCGCCGACGTCGGCGTGCCCGACATCCGCGAGATGCTCGGCCAGATCGTCGACTCCGGCGGCCACCTCTGGGGTTGCCGCATGTCCGCCGACATGATGCACATCGACGAGAACGACCTCTACGAGCCGGTCGAGGGCATCATCAGCGCCGCCGATTTCATCGAGAAGACCGAAGGCGCGCAACTGCTGTTCATCTAGCTCCGTTCGGGGAGCACACATCCGTCAAGGAGGCTGACATGAACTTCCGCATCGTCGTCGGCGTCGACGGCTCCGAAGCCGGCCGCCGCGCGCTGCGCTGGGCCGCGACTGAGGCCGAGGCCCGGGGCGGCACGGTCCAGGCCATCACCGTCTGGAACTGGGACGGCACGGGCTCCTTCGCTCCCATGGCCACATCCCCGGCCGAGGAACGCGATCGCGCGCAGGCGGTGCTCGCGCGCGAGATCGATCCCGTCGTCACCGACTTCCCCACCGTGACCATCGCGGCCGACATCATCGAGGGCCACCCCGCTCGTGAACTGACCCGGGCCGCGCGCGACGCCGACCTGCTCGCGCTGGGCAGCCACGGGCACAGCCGGTTGCACCAGGCCGTCCTCGGCTCGATCAGCGACGAGTGCGTACGCGTGGCGACCTGCCCCGTCGTGGTGCTCCCCGCGCCGCGGACACAGCCGATCGCACCCGCCGAAGCCCTCGCCCCCACCAAGTGAGAACCGAGCCGGCCGGCCTGTGGGCCGCCGGCTCGGCCGTCCGCTAGAACAAAGCGCAGGAGAGTGACGTCATGAAGACCACTGTCGCCCGGCGTACTCGGCTGACAGACCAGCGAGTCGCCTCGATCATGTCTCGCCCGGCCGTCGCCGTCCGGCAGTACGCGACGCTGAGTGATGCCCTCACCGCGTTCGCCGTCTCCGGCCTTCGCCACCTCGTCGTAGTAGACGCGGAGGGACGCTGTCTGGGATTGCTCAGCGACCGGCTGGTCGCCGGCGCGTGGGCGGCGAATCCGACGTGCTTCGACGAGGTACGCGTCACCGAGTTGCTGACGGTCGATCAGCCGCTGATCCTCTCGACGGGGACGATCGGCCAGGCAGCCCAGGAAATGCATCGGCTCGGCACCGACGCCGTGGTGCTCGTCGACGCCGTCGCCGAGCCGGTGGGCGTACTCACTGCCGCCGACCTCATCGCGTTACTGGCCAAGCCAGACCACCAGGACTGATCGGTTCCCATCATCACGCCGCCTTCTGATCGCTGTGGGTGCGGGTGAGGTCGGTTGAGCGTTGCCACTGGTTCCACCACATCGGATCGGGTAGTTCTCCCGCGATGGTGGCCAGCCGTTCCGCTGTGGCGGCGAACGTTTCGGCGTCCGGCACGCCGGTTGCGGCCACGAGGTCGGACAGCAGTTGCCGGCGCAACGTCATTGCCTGCCCGACGAGGTCCTTGCCCGCGTCGGTGAGCGCCACCCAGACCACGCGCCGGTCGGTGTCGTCGGGCTGGCGGCGGACCAGGCCGCGTGCCACGAGCCGGTCGCACATCCGGCTGACGGTCGAGGGCCGCACGCTGACCTCGCGGGCCAGGTCGGCGGTGCGCTGCGGGCCTTGCGATGCCAGCACGATCAGCGTGCGGTACTGGGTCAGCGTGACGTCGGTGCCGAGCTCGTTGAGGGACCGCACGGTGAGTGCGACCATCGCGCGGCTCAGCGCCATCAGAGCGTCGACGGCCGGTTGCGGTGGGGTGCTGGCGCGACGACCGCGCGACGAGTAACGTGCCACCTGGTAATAGTTGCATACTAGCAACGATTCGGCTACCGGTGTCGGCGGTTTCTGCGCCGAGGCCGCGGGAGCGCTGATGGAGGTGACCATGCAGCAGACGCCGATTCGGCTGCGCGGGCTGACGAAGCGGTTCGGCTCGCTGACCGCGGTCGACAACGTCGACCTCGACGTGCCCGCCGGGGCGATCATGGGATTCCTCGGGCCCAACGGCGCGGGTAAGACCACGACCATGCGGCTGCTCATCGGCGCGCTGCGCCCCACGTCGGGCACGGCGCAGGTACTCGGAGCCGACCTGGCCGCCGACGTCACGTCCCGTCGCCGGGTCGGCTACCTGCCCGGTGACCTGCGGGTCGACCCGAAGCTGACCGGGATGCAACTGTTCGCCTGGTACGGCAAGCTCCGCGGCGGGCTCGACACCCGGCGGGTCGTCGACCTGATCGAACGACTCGACCTGGACCCTGACCGGCCGTTCGGCACCCTGTCGAAGGGCAACCGGCAGAAGGTCGGCATCATCCAAGCTTTGCAGCACGACCCGGACGTGCTGATCCTCGACGAACCCACCACCGGCCTGGATCCGCTCGCACAGCGGGAATTCCTCACCCTCCTCCGTGAGGCGGCCGCCCGTGGGACGGCGGTGCTGTTCTCCTCGCATGTGCTGCCGGAGGTCGAACGCATCGCCGACACGGTGGCCATCATCCGCGCCGGCCAGATCGTGACCCGGTCCACCATCGACGAACTACTCGACCGGGCTCGTCGCCGCCTGGAACTGCGCTTCGCCGAGCCGATCGCTGCGGGCGTCTTCGACGGCGTACCCGGTGTCGTCGACGTGCAGATCGACGACCACACCGCCACGCTGACTGTCGAAGGCGCAGTCGGCCCGGCCCTGCACGCGGCCACCAGCCACGCTCTGCTCGTGCGCATCAATCCGGCCGGCGACGACCTGGAAGACCTGTTCGTCTCCCTCTACGGCACACCCACCCCGACCCAGGAGCGGTGAAGACATGCTCAGCGTCTGGATCCACATGCTGCGCCGGCGCACCACCGCCGCCATCTGGTGGGCGGTGAGCCTGGCAGCCCTTGGCGCGCTGTTGGCCGTCGCCTATCCCACCGTGCGCGGCAACAGCGAACTGGACAAGACCTTCGCCGACCTGCCGCCGTCGGTGGCCGCCTTGCTCGGCCTGTCCGACGGAAACCTGCTCACCTCACCGGCCGGCTATCTGGACAGCCAGTTCTACGCCAACATCCTGCCGCTGACCCTGCTCATCTTCGCCGTCGGCGCGGCGGCGTGGACGATCGCCGGCGACGAGGCCGGCGGCACCCTCGAACTGCTCACCACCAATCCGATCAGCCGCACCCGCATCGCCGTGGCCCGCTACGGCGCGCTGCTCACCCTCCTGACCGTCCTCGCCGTGGTCTGCTGGGCCGCGGTCGCCGCACTCGCCCCGTCCACCGGACTGACCGCCGGACTCGGCATCGTCCGGCTCGCCGCGGCGACACTTGCCTGCGCCCTGCTCGCGCTCGTGTTCGCCACTATCGCGTACGCCGTCGGCGCGGCCACCGGCAGCAAACCCGCCGCCACTGCGGTGGCCGCCGGGCTGGCCGTCGCCGGCTACGTCGCAGAAGGACTGTCCCACCAGGTCACCGCCCTGCGCGCGGTGAGATACGCCAACCCGTGGCACTGGCTGCTCGACGCCGACCCGCTGCGCAACGGCCTGACCTGGCAATCCACCGTACTACCGGTCGCGGTCAGCGCCATCCTGGTGATCGTGGGCCTGGCTGTGTTCCGCCGACGCGACCTTCGCTGACACCAAACGCACCGGTAACCGGGCAGCCGAAAGTGCTGCCGCGCATTCTCCCGGGTGCACAGGTTGTGTAGATGGTCGCCTCTGCTTCTCCAGGTCGAAGCCCGGCTGACTTCGCCGGCCCGGCTTTGCCGACCTTCGGAAACGTCGTCTCATGCGGCCAACAACAGCGGCAGCGTGACCAGGTAGACGACCAGCAGCACTGCGCCTTCGGTACGCGTGAGCCGCAGCCGGCGAGCCAGCAGCGCCCACGCCAGGAGCGTCGCGCCGAGCATCGCCGCCACCAGCACGATCGACGCCCGCGCGGTATGCGTACCCGCCGCGACGCCGATCAGCGCACCTCCGGCGAGGCTGTTGAACAGGTTGCTGCCGAACAGGTTGCCTACCACGAGTTCGGTCTCGCCGCGTCGTTGTGCTTGGACGGTGGTGACGAGCTCGGGCAGCGACGTGCCGAGCGCCACCAAGGTGAAGCCGATGATGATCTGAGGTACGCCGAGATCTTCGGCGATCGCCGAGGCGTTGGCGACCAGCAACTGGGCACCGCCGAGCACTCCGGCCAGGCCGAGCACGGTCCGCACGGGTTCGAGCCACGGCCTGGTCTGGCGGGCGGGTGGGGCGACGACCGCGCCGCCTTCGGCAGTGAAGTCGGCGACGTCGGCGGCCAATCGCTGGTTGCCCATGGAACGGGCCCATCGGAGAAGCATCACCAACGCGGCGGCGAGGCCTGCGGCGAGCACGGCACCCGTGATCGGTGACAAGCCGATGGTGGCCAGGACAGCGAACGCGAGCACGGAAGCGACGGCGAGTGGGACCTCACGCCGAATGACGGTGGAACCGACGGCGAACGGGGTGACAAGCGCGGCGACGCCCAGGATCAGGGTCAGGTTGAGGATGTTCGACCCGACGATGTTGCCGACGGCGATGCCGGTGTCGCCGCGTCCGGCGGCCAGGGCCGAGACGAGGAACTCCGGGGCGCTGGTGCCGAGACCGATGACGACGACGCCGACCACGACTGGACTGACGTGCAGGCGTTCGGCCAGCCGGGACGAACCGAGGACGAGGTGGTCGGCTGCCACTGTCAGCAGGCCGAGTCCGGCGAGGGCGAGCAGGATCTGCACGAGCATGTCGGGCCTCCAGGAGGGGAGCCGGGCCGCCGGAACGGCCGGGCCTGGTGGTCAGAAGAAGCGCAGGTACAGGTAGGGCACGCAGATCGCGACCGTGATGACGGTGACGATCAGCCCGTACTTGGTGAACTGCCAGAACGAGATCGGTTTGCCCGAGCGTTCGGCGATGCCGAGCATGACGACGTTGGCCGACGCACCGATGGCCGTCGCGTTTCCACCGAGGTCCGCGCCCAAGGCGAGCGCCCACCACAAGACGTTGCCTCTCGGGCTGCCGTCGGCGTGCACGAGGTCGGCGACGATCGGGCTCATCGTGGCAACATAGGGAATGTTGTCGATGATCGCCGAGAGCGCCGCCGAAGCCCACAGTAGGAGCATGGTCGCTCCCCACAGCCGGCCCTCGACCGCTTCGGTAGCGGCGTGCGAGACGGTGTCGATGACCCCGGTGTTGACCAGCGCACCCACCATGACGAACAGTCCGGCGAAGAAGATCAGCGTATGCCACTCGACGTCGCGGGCGACCTCGTCGGGGTCCAACCGCGATGCGGCGAGCAGAATCAGCCCGCCGACGATCGCGACCACCGAAGGTTCGAGGTGCACCACCGAGTGAAGCAGGAAAGCGGTCAGCACGATGGCCAGCACGGCCAGGCTCACGGTCAGCAGACGCGGATCCCGGATCGCCTCCCGTTCGCGCATCGCCATCACGGACGCGACGCGGCTGCTGTCGGCCCGGAACGCGTCGCGGAACAGCCACCGGCACAGGACGAGGAACACCACCAGCAGGATCAGGACGATCGGCGCCAGCACCGACAGGAAGTCATTGAACGTCAGCCCGGATCGGCTGGCGATGATGATGTTCGGGGGGTCGCCGATCAGGGTCGCCGTGCCGCCGATGTTCGACGCCATGACTTCGGCGATCAGGAACGGCGCGGCGGGCAAGCCGAGCCGGTCGCACACGAACAGCGTCACCGGGGCCACGAGCAGAATCGTGGTCACGTTGTCCAGGCCCGCCGAAGCGATGCCGGTGATCAGCACCAAGATGACCATCACCGGGTACGGCCGGCCGCGAGCGCGTTTGACCGCCCAGATGGCCAAGTACTCGAACAGGCCGGTGCGGCGCAGCACGGCCACGATCAGCATCATGCCGACCAAGAGGAAGATCACGTTCCAGTCGATGCCGGACTCGGGGGAGAAGAACGCCTCCTCGGCGTTCGTGGCCCCGATGAGCAGCATCGCGATGGCCCCGCCGAGCGCGGCGGCGACCCGGTGGACCCATTCGGTGGCGATCAGGACATACGCTGCGGCGAAGACGGCCACCGCCAGCCAGGCCTGAACGCTCATGCGGGCAGCACCCGGTCCAGCAGCGCGTGCAGGGTGACCGCGCCCAGCAGTTCGCCGTCCACGACCGCCACCAAGGGGCTGCGCGTACGGGCCATCAGGGCGGCGATCTCCAATGCGGTCGCCTGCGGGCGTACCACCGGCAGCTCGTGCGGCTGGGGCGGCAGCAACTCCCGCACGGTGCGCTCGCCGAGCTCACGGATGAACACGTCGGCCGCCGCCTCGTCAACCATGCGCGCCAGCGGGGGATCGTCCTGACAGTAGGACGGCACCGCCATTCGGAGCACCTGCGTACCGGGTAAGACGGCGAACGGCTTGCCCTTGTCGTCGAGGACTATGAGTCCGGGCAGATCGGCGTCAGCCAACGTCCGGGCGGCTTCGATCGCCGGAGTCGAGAGAGTGACCGTCGGGTACGGCTGAACGAGGTCGGCTGCGCGCACGGGAATCTCCAAGGGTCGGCGAACACTGTGCCGACCAGACTTCCCGGCGCTCCGGTGATCATCCTATCGGTTGCGTGACGCGTATGCGACTTGCCGTGTTCGTGGCGCGAGATCTTACCGACCGATTACCTGGGCAATACCGACCTATTGCGCAAATAGCCGAGGACGGTCGGCGGCCGGAACATGAACGTAAGCGGTCTTCTCGTGGTTGGAGGAAACCATGCGTCTACTCGATCCGCTCAACAGCCTGGCTCCCGCCGCCGTCGCCACCGGCGGTCCCGGATCACGCCGCATCGACTTGTTCTTCACCGTCCCCGAACTCGCCCAGCTGGGTCGGCCCAACCTCTGGCATCGCTGGTGGATCGAGGGCAGCGGCTGGCACCCGTCCGGCGGGTGGCGGCAACGCGGTGGCCTCTGGGCGTCGGCCGTCAGCGCGACGGCGTACACCGGCGGCCGGATCGACCTGTTCGGCCTCGGTCGCAGCCACCGGCTGTATCAGGCCGTCGGCAGCGGAGACCTCGACGCCCGAGGCGAATGGCCACGTACCAATCACGGCCGGCCCGGCGACCGGGACATCATCTCTGCGCCCGCTGCGCTCGCCAGCGGTCCCGGCAGAACAATCGTCGCCCTGCGTACCGTCCGGGTTGTCGAGGACGGTCCCGACGTCCGCGGTGTGTGGTTCCGGGTGCTCGACGTGCCGATCGAATCCATCCCGACCACGTCCGATCCCTGGCGGTGGCGCCGGCAGCTCGCGCCCGGCTGGCCGGCGAGCCGCGCCTCGCTGCGAGCCGCGCCCGGGCTCGCCTCGCGCGCACCGGGGTCGCTCGACCTGTTCGGGTTGACCCAGGGCTACGGGCTGCAGCGCACCTGGATCGGCGGCGACCAGGCCCACGCCTGGGAGACCTTCGACGAGCCCGGCGAAGGCTTCCTCACGAGTACGCCGTCGGTCGCTGTGTGGCAGAACCACGAACGGCCGGAGCTCAGTGCGATGCATGTCGCCTGCTGCTATGGGCCGTTCGGCCCGCTACCGGGAGCCGTGGCGATGAAGAGCTGGCTGGGCCGTCATTGGAACAAGCAGCACCTCATCTACGTCGACGGCAGCACCGACGGCCGTGGCGTCGCCGGGCCACCGGTGCTGGTGTCCTGGGGCAAGCCGCGTCTTGACGTGTTCTTCCTTTCGCAGGCCAACCTCGTGGGTGCCGGCCTGGGCATCACGCACGGTGTCAGCGAGGACGGCCATAGCTGGGACTTCAGCGAGATCCTGCCGGTTCCCGATCTGGTTTGACACCGCCCGGGGCGTTACGAGCAGCTCCGTGGATCTACGCTCGTCATCATGTCGACAGTGCTCATCAGCGGCGCTGGCGTGGCCGGGCCGACCCTCGCGTACTGGTTGGCCCGCGCCGGATGGCGTCCGACGGTGGTCGAGCGCGCGGCCGGCCAGCGCTCCAGCGGCAGCCCGGTCGACGTGCGAGGCCCGGCTCTTCCGGTGGTCGAGGCGATGGGTGTGGTCGACGAGCTGCGCGCTTCGGCCACCCAGGCGACCGGCATACGGTTCGTCGATTCGGCGGGCCGGCTGAGCCGCCCCAGGTCGATGCCGGTCAGCCGCAGTGCAGCCGGTACGCGCGAGATGGAGGTGCCGCGTACAGATCTGGCTCGGATCCTGTGCGCGGCGGTTCGTGACGACGCGGAATTCGTCTACGACGACACGATCACCCGTCTCGATCAGGACGACAGCGGAGTGGACGTCTGCTTCGAACGTGGTCCGGCACGACGATTCGATCTCGTCGTCGGTGCGGACGGACTGCATTCGACGACGCGGCGGCTCGCCTTCGGTCCCGAGCACGACTTCGTCTGTCACCTCGGCATCTACATCGCGACCACACCGCTCGGCGAGGCGCCCGAGTATCCGCACGACGTGCTGTTGCACAACACACCCGGACGGCTCGTGGCGATGCATCCGGTACGCGGTGAGGCGGGGGTCGCGTTCATCTTCCGTCGCCCGGCGGTGCCGGGATTCGACCATCGTGACACCGCCCAACATCGCCGGATTCTCGCCGAGGCGTACGCCGGACAGGCCGGCTGGCGAGTGCCCGAGCTGCTGAGCCGGGCGCTCGACGCCGATGACCTCTACTTCGACGCGGTCAGCAAGGTCGCTCTCCCGTCGTGGTCAGCCGGGCGAGTCGTGCTCCTCGGTGATGCGGCGGCGTCGGTGTCGCTGTTCGGTGACGGCTCGAGCCTCGCCATCGCGGGTGCTCGGGTGCTGGCCGATGCGATCGCCGACAGTGACCACGTCACGGCGTTCCGGCGCTACGAGACCGAGCACCGCCGTCATACCGCCGCCCGGGCCCGGGGAGCGGGGCTGGTGGCGGGCCTGTTGGTTCCCAAGACTCGCCTGGGCATCCTCGCGCGCAACGCGGCAGCCAGACTCCTCCCGCGAGCGACGGTTGCTTGATACGCGCGATTGGGCGTGCGGCGGCTGGAGCTGCGCAATGGCGTCGGGTGCTCAAGACCTGGCGGCGGCAGGTTCATGCGCGGGCGGACAGCCACTCCTCCAGCAGGTCGGCTGCCTGATGGGCCGCCCGTTCGGCAGTCTGGACGGTTGCGCCAGCCAGGTGTGGTGTGAGCACGACGTTGGGTGCGCTCCGCAGGGGGGATCCGGCGGGCAGCGGTTCGACGTCGAACACGTCGAACGCGGCTGCGCGCAGGTGTCTCGTGTGCAGGGCGTCGGCGACAGCGTCGTAGTCGAGCAGGCCGCCCCGCGCCGAGTTGACCAGGACCGCCCCGGGCCGCATCCGGGCGATCTCCTTGGCGCCGATCATGCCCCGTGTCTCGGGAGTCAGCCGGGCGTGCAGGCTGATCACGTCGCTGCGGTGCAGGATCTCCTCAAGGGTCACCGGTTCCGTGCCGTCGAGGGTCGCCGGATCGGCGTAGGGGTCGTGGATCAGGACGGTTGCGCCGAACGCGCGGAGGATGCGGGCCACCTGGCGACCGATCGCGCCGTAACCGATCAGGCCGACGGTCGCGCCGCCGAGTTCCGAGCCGACCTCGTCGAGCGCATACAGGTCGGACCGCCACTGTCCGGCGAGGACGGATGCGTGGGTGCTGGGGATGGCGCGCATTGCGGCGAGCAGCAAGGCGATCGTGTGCTCGGCAGCGGCCGGGGCGTTGCGGCCGGGGGTGCTCTTGATCTCGATGCCACGCGCCTGGGCGGCGTCGGAGTTGACGTTCACGGGGCCGCCGCGAGTCACGATGACGAGTCTGAGGTCGTCGGCGGCGGCGAGCACCCGCTCGGTAAGCGGCGCCATCTGGGTGATCAGCACTTCCACACCGGGGAGTCGGCTGATGAGCTCGTCCTCGATGTCGGAGGCTTCGTCGACCTCACCGACGGGACCGAACGGCGTACGCGGCCAGGGCCCGAGGTGAGTGCGTACATCGAGCTCGCCGAGTCGGCCGCGGCGAGCCTCGAGCGCGGCGGTGACGAGGCCGGGAGTGACGAAGTGGTCGCCGGCGACGAGCACACGGGTCATGGTGATGTCCTCCAGGTGGTGCGAGCATGGGTGACGGTGTCGAGGTAGGCGGCATATCGGTCCTCGTACGCATCGGCGCGTGCGGGCTCGACCACGGTCGGTCGGGCCGCAGTCGGCATCGGTGGGACTCCGATTGCCTGAAGCGCCGCCTGTGCCGCGCCCCGCGCACCGGCCTCGTCGCCGGTCAGGATCCGGATTGGCCGGCCCAGCACGTCGGCGAAGATCTGCGCCCAGGCGGTGGTGCGCATCCCTCCGCCGCAGGCGGTCAACTCCCCGGTCAGGCCGGCGGCGCTCAGGCAATGCCGAGCGCTGAAGGCGATGGCCTCGCAGGTGGCGCGAACGATGTCGGCCCGGCCGACGCCGGTGTGCAGGCCGTCGATGCGGGCCCGGGCGGTCGGCGCGACGAATGGTGCGCGCTCACCGCCCTCGGCGAAGAACGGCAGTACCGACAGCCCTTCGGAACGGCCTTGGACGAGTAGCGACGGCAGGTCTTCGATCCGAGCGCCGACGAGGTCCAGAATCCAGTCGATGGTCGCGGTGCCGACCATGGCGGGCATGGCGCGCAGCCACCGGCCCGGCTGCCACGTGCTCAGGGTGAACCCCGCGGGTTCGCCGACTCCGATTCGATCGGTCATCACCTGACAGGCCAGCGTGGTCCCGACGATCAGCAGGCCGTCACCGAGTTCGTCGACGTCCGCGCCCCAGGCGGTGGCGGGCAGGTCATAGGGGGCGGCCACGACGGGCGTACCGCTCGGCAGGCTTCCGACGCTCGTGCGCAGGTGCCCGGTGGGTGCGGATTGGACGCTCGGCAGCAGGTCCCGACGGTGAGCGAGCCCAGCGGCGGTGATGAGTCCGGCGTCGTAGTCGCGGGTGCGTGGATCGAGAAAGGGCACGGACGCGTCGGAGACGTCGGTCGCCCGTAGCCCGGTCAGCTGCTGTACCACGACGTCCTTGCACCGCGCGGCGGTCGCGGCCTTGTCGAGGCTGCCGGGCTCATACCGGTCCAGCCACGCCAGCAACGGTCCGGTGTTGCCTGCGTACGGCAGGCTGCCGGTTCGCTCGAAGAGAGTCTCGAGTAGTCCCGCCGCCTCCCATTCGGCGACGATGTCCGCGGCCCGGCCGTCGAGCCAGGAGATCGCCGGGCGAATCGGCTCGCCATCGCGGTCGACGAGCCACAGCCCGTCTCCCTGGCCGGTGACACCGACGGCGATGGCCGGTCCCGGGTCCAGTTCGGCGAGCACTTCGCACACCGACCGGAAGACGGTGCGGACGTCCTGCTCGTACCGCCCCGGGCCGTCGCGGTCGACGACCGTCGGCCGGGCGGCCCGGCGCAGCGGGGTGCCGTCCGCCGCGTACACCACGGCTTTGGTGAGCGTGGTGCCGACGTCGACGCCGACGACGTAGGGGAGGGTCTGGCTAGGCGATTTCATATCGCACGCCGTTCTCACGCATCTCCACGAGGGATTCGGGGGAGGCCTGACTGTCGGTGATGACGAGATCGATGTCCGACAGGGGGGCCAGGCGATGCAGCGCGACGCGTCCCATCTTCGTGTGGTCGACCATCAACACCGAGCGCTGCGCCGCGCGGATCATCGCCCGCTTGACAAGCACGATCTCCTGTTCCTGGTGGTACGTGTAGCCGCCGGAGACCGCCGACGTGGAGGCGAAGAGCATGTCCACACGGAGCGCCTCGATGGCGTCGATGCAGGGCACGCCGAGGAATGAGTCGTGCGTCGGAAAGTAGTCGCCGCCGAGGGCGAGCAGCCGTACGCCGCGGATCGTGCTGAGCAACTTGATGGTCTCCAGGAAGTTGGTCATCACGGTGATCGGTGCCGCGTCCTCCAGCAGACGCGCGAGCTCTAGCGTCGTGGTGGAGTCGTCGAGCATGATCGCCATGCCCGGTTCGATGAGCTGTCGCGCCTTCTGGGCGATGGCGATCTTCTCGGCCCGGGCCGCGCGTAGCCGATAGGACACGTTGCTTTCGAAGACGCTAGACGGCTGGGCGCTGACGCCGCCGCGGTGTTTGCGGACGACGCCCTGGCGCTCGAGCTCGTCCAGGTCGCGATGAATGGTCATCAGACTGACATGGAACAGCTCCGCCAGCTCGTTGGCGGAGACAGAGCCGTGCTGCAACACATGCTCGAAGATCTCAGCCTGGCGCTGGGCCGGGCGGCTACGTTCGGTCGGATCGCTAGTCATAGCAGCCATCTTCCTATTGCCGCCCGTCATGACCGGCCGTTGTAGGCGAGTAGAGCGGAAGGTGTGCCGTCGTCGGACAGCCCTAGGACGACCGTTCCGGTCGGCGCCAAGCTCGGCAGCCGGCGACGGTACTCGGCGAGCGGCAAGCCGAGGGCGGCGCAGACGACCAGTCTGATGATGGTGCTGTGGCAGACGACCAGGGCGGTGCCCTGGGCCGCCGCCGTGACGTCGGCCAGTCCGGACTGGAACCTGCGGACCGCGTCGGCTGGGTGTTCCCCATGCGGGAGGTGGTGAGCGACGGGGTCACGGCGGAAGGCCGCGGCGACGTCGGGGTCCATCTCGTCCAGAGTCGCCCCTTCCGCGTCACCGAAGTCCAGCTCACGCAGCCGCGGATCAGTACGCAGATGCAGGCCCGTGGCGGCCGCTACCGGCATCGCGGTGGCGACCGCACGGACGAGGTCGGAGGCGGCCAGTGCGGTGAAACCTCGGCCGGTCGCCCACCGGGCCAGCGCTGTGGCCTGCTGCTCGCCGACCTCGTCGAGCGGAATGTCGCTCCGGCCGGTATAGCGATTGGGATGGTGCCACGCGGTGCGGCCGTGACGGACGAGTACGACTGTCTTCACGCGAACTCCAAGGCATTCCGGGACAGGTCTTCGTCGATCCAGCCGCGGGTCGTCAACGCGGCGACGAAGTCCGCGTACGCGGAACTGAACCGGTCGCCGGCTGCTGGACGCGGCGGAACAAGGGTGCCGGGCTGGATCATGCGGCGGGCGGTGGCGTTGAGCGGGCCGTCCCCGGCTGCGGCCAGCACGGCCATGCCGAAGGCCGGTTCGGCGGAAAAGGGCAGTTCGAGGGGAACACCGAGAATGTCGGCGCGAAGCTGATTCCAATATCGGCTTCGGGTCGCTCCACCGGTGATGTAGTGCCGGCCGTCGGTGGCTGCGCCGAGTCGGCGCAGATGGGCGTACGTCAGTTTCTCGACGTAGGCAACCGCCTGAAGAACCGCGGCGTAGCGGTCGTCGTCGTCGGTGAAATGACCGGAATGGAAGGCTGCCGCGTCGGGTCGAACGAAGGGGAACCGTTCGCCTCGTCCCGCCAGCGGATACAGGATCCCGCCGGCGGGCTCGTACTTGGCGGCGGAGGCATCGCTCAGCTCGTGGTTGATGCCAGGGAACCATTGTTCGATCACGCCGGCCCCGACGCTGGAGGCACCGCCGGGCAACCAGCCTTGGTCGGGATGACGATGGCTGTAGACGACCCCCGCCGGGTCGGTGAGGGGCTGCTGGCTGACGCCCTTGACGACCAGTGTCGTGCCAAGGACGGAGTTCCAGGAGCCGGGATCGAGGGCGCCGGCGGCGATCTGGGCGGCACAACCGTCGGTCATTCCCGCGCGTATCGGGGTTCCCGCCACGAATGCGCTGTGCTCTGCCCCGGCTAGGCCGACGCTGCCGATGGTGCTTCCGGGTCGCACGACCTCGGGCAAAAACCGCTCCGGCAGACCGAGGAGGTCCAGTGGGCCGGTCGCCCAAGCCTGCTTACCGGCGTCATAGCCGGTTTTCAAGGCATGACTCCAGTCGGTGGCCACGCGATGCCCGGTCAGGCGCTCGGCGATGTAGTCGCCGCAATGACGTAGGCCGAGCTGTCCTGCGCCCATCTCCCGACGAAGCTCCGGCGATCCATGTTCCAGCAGCCAGGCGAGCCGCGGGAGCGGCCACGTCGGCTGGGCCGGATGCCCGACGGAACGCCACCGGTCGGCATCGAAGTCAGCGGCCGCCCGAGCGTCGTCGTACATCAGACCCGTCGTCTGCGGTCGTCCGCTGGCATCGGCGAGCAGAAAGGTGCCCGACGTGGCGCAGATGGCGAGGGCGCGAACGCGCTGTGCGGCAGGTCTTCCAGCCGAATCGGCTTCCTGCAGGGCCGCTCGGCTGGCCTCGCAGAACACCAGCCACCACTGCTCTGGGTCTTGTTCATGCCGGGTCCCGGCGCGAGAGCTGCTCAGCTGCCCCGCCCCGCGTCCGACGACGTTTCCGTGCTCGTCGCACAGCATGACGCGAATGCTCTGCGTCCCGACGTCGACGCCGGCCCACAGGTCTGGGCCGGTTGGATGCTGTGTTCCCATGCGCGCCGCAGCTTCCGTTCGTTGTTAAGAGAACAACCTTGAGCGTTATGATAACATCGACTTAACGTCGGCGCTAGCTGGTGTCATCGGATAGTCGTTCCCCTGCAGGCAATTCGCTAGCCCGGCCCTTCGGCCGCGCGGCCACCGTGCTTCGTGAGATTTGACATTGCCGATGTAATCTTCACATCGCGGAGGTCAGGTGTCGTTCACTTCGGTCGCCGTCTTGGGCATCGCTGCACTGTTCGCCACCTTCGCAGGTTTCAACGACGCCGGCGTCCTGGTCGGCATCGGCAGCGGGATACGAGGACTGCGTCCTTTCGCCGCGCTGATGCTGTTGACCGCGGCCGTGATCGGCACGCCCTTGATCGTCGGAACGGCGGTTGCCGCCACGCTGGACGGCCGGCTGGTGCCGTCCGGTTCGGACGATGGACCGGCGCGCGCGCAGATGCTCTGCGGCATCGTCGCTGCGGTTGCGGTCACCGTGTCGCTGGCGGCTCGACGGCTGCCGACCAGCCTCACGCTCGCCCTCATCGGCGGCATCGCCGGTGCCGGGCTCGGGGGACGGATGGCGGGAGCGGACGCCGGCTCGGCCGACTGGGCGGTCGTAGGACGGGTCCTCTGCCTCGCGGCGGCGGCGCCGTTGGCCGGAGCGGCGTTAGCCGTCGCGGTGGGCCGGCTGCTGGCGGTGGTCCCGCCGGCTGTCCACGGCCGGGCTGGCCGAGATGGCGCAGGACGTCGGCTGCAGTGGTTGCACATGGGCGGCTTCGGCGCGATCTGCCTGGCCTACGGCGCGAACGACGGCCAGAAGATGCTGGCGGTGTACGCCGCCTTGCTGGGCGGGGAGCCCGACCGGTACGCGCGCTCGCCGCTGGCGGCGGGCCTGATCGCGGGATGTTTTCTGCTCGGCGGCGCGGTCGGCCTGCGCAGGTTGGGGCCGTTGGGCGGCGGGCTCGCCGTTGCCCGGCAGGACGGCGTCGTGCTGACGGAGCTGTCCAGCGCCGGTGTCGTACTGGGCACCGCGGCCGTCGGCGCGCCGGTGAGCATGACGCAGTCCATGTCGGGAGCACTGGTGGGAACGGGATTGCGCCGAGGAACGAGGAGAGTGCGATGGGCGAGAGTCGTAGGTTTGGGTTGGGCGTGGATGCTGACGTTGCCGATGGCGTTTCTCGCTGGTGGCGTAGGCGCCGTGATCGTGGTGTCGGTGGCGTTCTGAGCCGGGTTCCGGGCTTGGTCAGGCAGCTGTCCGGCGGCAACGACCGCCTGCTGGTCGGGCACGTCAGCGATCAGATCGGGTGCGCCGGCCGAGGTGTCGACCTGGCGCGGCGGTTGGCGGACGGCCAGGTGCCATCGGGCCAGGCCCGGCAGATCATCGCCGAGATCGAGCACGAGGGCGACGCGCGTCGTAGCGACCTCATCGGACGGCTGCGAGGCAGCGTGACCTCTCCGGTGGACCGCGAGGACCTGTTCCGCGTGTCGCGGGGAGTCGACGACGTGCTCGACGCGGTCCGCGATTTCGTCCGCGAGTTCGATCTGTTCGACGCGGTGCCGCTTCCGTTGTACGGACCGGTCCTGGACCGGCTGGCGGATGCCCTGGTGCGGCTCGACGCGGCGGTGGCGTTGCTGGTGGCCGGCCCGCGGGAGGCGGCGCTGGCAGCGGTGGCCGCCAAGAAGCCCGGTGTCCGGGCGGCGTATCAGGTGGCCCTCGCCGATGCGCTGGCCGAGCCCGTCGTCGCCAGGCAGGTGGCGACAGTGTTGCTGCTCGGACGGCTCGACGTAGCCGGCCAGCGGTTGGCGGCAGCGGCGGACGCGTTGGCGGACGGTGTGATGAAGCGGTTTCAGTGATGCGATGTTCGCATAATGTATGTGCAATTCTCACTGCCCCGAGGCGATCTTGCGGTGCGGGTTCCGTGCCGTTACGGTCGCTTAACCTCGGCTTTTTGTTTCCGCCAAGTTCTCCAATGATGAGAGTCTTGTGAAAACAACGTTCTGGATGTTAAATCTCACATGTGCCGCTCACCCCGATCGCGGGCCCTCGCCGCGACGTAGCGGTCTATCTGGAGGAGACCCATGTTGCATAGACGCCACCTCGCTGCGGCCCTGGCCGCGGTGACCGTGTTCGGCCTCGGCGCGTGTGGCGGCGGGGAGGACGACGCCGCCGACGGAATGCAGACCGTGACCTTCTGGCACTCCATGGCCGGGGCGAACGGCGAGGCCGTCAATCACCTCGTCGACCAGTTCAACCAGCAGCACAGCGGGAAGATCAAGGTTGAGGCGACGTTCCAGGGCAAGTACAACGACTCCCTTACCAAGCTCAAGGCATCGGTGCAGTCACGGCAGACGCCCAACCTGGTGCAGGTCTTCGAGATCGGCACTCAGCTCATGGTCGACACCAAGGCCACCGTGCCGTTCGCGGACATGGCGTCGCAAGCCGGCATCGCCATCGAAACGATCGAGCCGGGCATCGCCAAGTACTACACGATTGGTGGGAAGCTGCAATCTCTGCCCTTCAACGCGTCGGCGCCGGTCCTGTTCTACAACAAGACCGCCTTCAAGAATGCCGGGCTGGACCCGGCCAAGCCGCCGACGACCATGAGCGAGCTGGCTGAGGCGGCCAAGAAGCTGACCGTCAGCTCCGGCGGCAAGGTCAGCCAGTACGGCGTGGTGGCTTCGATCGACGGCTGGCTGGTTGAGCAGATGCTCGCCGCGGGCGGCGTCCAGTACTGCGACCAAGACAACGGCCGTACGGGCCGGGCGACCGGCGTGACTTGGAACAACGAGCAGCTGCGCAGCGTGGTCACCACCTGGGCCGGGCTCGTCAAGGAGGGCAACCTGCTCAACGTCGGACGAAACAACACCGATGCGTCGGCGGCGTTCCAAGCGGGCCGTGCGGCGATGCTGCCCTTCACCTCGGCCAACTTGCGCGACATCATCAAGGGCTCGAAGTTCGAGGTGGGGGTCGCCAACTACATCCGGCCGGACGGCACCCAGCCCAGTGGCGTGTTCAACGGCGGCGCGTCGGTCTGGACGATGGCCGGGCACCCGAAGGCCCAGCAGACCGCGGCCGGTGAGTTCCTC
Organism: Hamadaea sp.; assembly: GCF_013362815.1. GTDB lineage: Bacteria > Actinomycetota > Actinomycetes > Mycobacteriales > Micromonosporaceae > Hamadaea. The sequence goes on from NZ_JABFVK010000013.1 coordinate 477,324, forward strand.
AAGTACCTCGCCTCGCCGGAGGCACAGGGCTACTGGGCCGCGCATACCGGCTACATCCCGGTGGTGACGGCTGCGGCGCAGACCAAGGAATTCACCGACGTCCTAACGACCTACCCGGACTTCGCCAAGCCGGGCGCCGAACTGCGCGACGCCGCCACGACCCCGGCGAGCAGCGGCTGCCTCATGGGTGTCATGCCGCAGGCCCGGGACAAGATGAACGACGTCGTCGAGTCGGTCATCCTCGGCAAGGCCACGGCGGACAAGGCCATCACCGACGCTCAGGCGGCCATGACGGACGTGATCGCCGCCTACAACAAGTCCGTCGGCAGCTGAAGGAGCGCAACGTGACGACATTGGTCGGACACCGGGGCGCTCCGACGCTCCGGACGGAGAACACTCTCGCTTCTCTGCGACTGGTAGGCGGCCTCGGGGCCGACGCTGTGGAGTTCGACGTCCGCTCCAGCCGCGACGGTACGCCGATCCTGCTGCACGACCGGACTCTCGAACGCTTCTGGGGGGTGCCCCGGTTGCCCGGCGAGTTGACGCTCGACGAGCTGCGGCAGTTGCGTACTGGCGCCCCGGACGAGCGCATCGCGACGCTCGCCGAGGTTGCCGAGAGTGTGCCGATCGGCCTGGTCGTCGACAACAAGGAGCCGGATCTCGTGCCGGCCGTGACGGCTGTCCTGCGCGCCGGCGGTGCGTTGGAAAGATCCCTGTTCATCGGCGAGTGGCAGGTGCTGACGGTGGTCCGTGAGCACCTGCCCGAAGCCGAGATCGTGCTTTCGTGGGTGGGCCCCGAGCTGCCGCCGGCGCAGTTGCTGCGATCGGTCCGGCCGCAGGCGGTCAATCTACGGTTCGACAGCCTGACGGAACGATCGGTGGAACAGGCTACTGAGCTGGGCCTTCGCATGTGGACGTACTGCGTGGACGACTCCGCCGCGGCCGGTCGCGCGCTGGACTGGGGTGTCGACGGTCTGATCAGCAACGACCTGGCCGCGGTGCGGCCTTCCCTGACGAATGCGAATCGATCATGAACAGTCTCGTCGAGTTGCATGATTTCGCCGTCGGCCTAGCCCAGACGGCGATGACGATGATGGCCGCCGCCCGACCACGGCCGGACGACGCCGCGACCAAGAAGGACCCGGCAGACTGGGTGACTCCGTTCGACCAGGCTATCGAGCGTCATGTCCGGCAGCAGATCGCCGAGTGCCATCCCCGGCATCGGGTGATCGGCGAGGAGTACGGAGTCACCGACGACCCGCCGGAGGCGACGTTCACCTGGTATGTCGATCCGATCGACGGCACCACGAACTTCGTCCACGGGCTGCCATGGGCGTCGTTCAGCCTGGCCGGCTGCGATGAACAGGGTGTGGCCGTCGGCGTAGTGGCCGACGCCGCTCGTGCGCAGGTGCTCAGCGCCGTGCGCGGTGGTGGCACGTGGATCGACGGCGAGCCGGCCCGATGCGCGCCCGGCACCGGCTTGGCCGGCGGCATCCTGCTGACCGAATGGTCCGGCGGGCAGCCGTGGCCGGGCATGTTCGACGTGCTGACCGGCGTGTCGGCCCGATTCGGCGCAACGCGCATCATGGGCTCCTGCGCGCTCGCTCTGGCCAGCGTCGGCGTGGGCCGGGCCACCGCAGCGCTGCTGCCGGGTCGATACAACATGTGGGACGTCGCCGCGGGAGCCCTGATCGCCCGCGAAGGCGGTGCGCAGATCTGCGGCCGGGGCGGCCTGGACGACGCGGTGCCGGCCGACGGCATGCTGGCCGCCGTGCCAGGAGTGACGGAGGAAGTCTTCGGCCTGTGGCGGGCCGCCGCCTTCCCGGCACCGGTCGGTGCGCCATGACCGCGGTGCTCGAGCCGACGACGACGGCCAGGTTGACGCCAGCGCGGCGCCGACCGCGGTATCGACCGGCGGAGATCGGGATCGCCGCCGCGTTCCTCGTGCCCTCCACAGTCGTGTTCGCTTTGTTCGTTTTCTATCCGCTGGGCCGGACCATCTGGCTGAGCGTGCACGGCAGCGATATCTTCGGCAACGCCACCGGTTTCGTCGGCCTCGAGCGATACCTCGACTTCCTCAGCGATCCGCAGTTGCGCGCGGTCCTGCCGGTGACGTTGTTGTTCGCGCTGTGCACCGTGGTGCCGACCGTGGTCATCGGACTCGGGCTGGCGGTGGCACTGCAGGCCAAGGTCAAAGGCGTCGGATTCTTCCGAACCCTGATGGCTACGCCGTTCGCGTTCTCGGCGGCGTCGGCAGCGGTCGTGTTCGACGCGTTCTACAGCCCGAGCCTGGGTGTGTTCAACGGCATCTTGAGTCACGTCGGCGTGTCCGGGGTCGACTGGCTCACCGATCCGGCCACCGCTCTGCCTGCAGTGGCGGCGGTGTCGGTGTGGCGCGACCTCGGCTACGCCGTGCTGGTCTTCTCCGCGGGTCTGCAGGCGATCCCCGAGGAACTGCTGGAAGCCGCCCGACTCGACGGCGCCGGCCGGTGGCGCATCCTGCGCGGCATCATCCTGCCGCTGCTGACACCGACCATCTTCTTCATGCTGGTCGTTTCGACGATCGGCTCCCTGCAGACGTTCGGGGAGATCAACATCATGACCGGCGGCGGTCCGGACGGTGCAACCACCACGCTGGTCTACGGGCTGTACAAGTCGGCGTTCGCGTTCGGCGCCTCCGATTTCGGCCTGGCCTCCGTTCAGGGCGTCGTGCTGCTGCTTCTGGTCACATCCATCACCGCCATCCAGTTCCGGGTGCTGCAACGGAAGGTGTTCTACTCGTGATCCGGCTGCGCCGCGCCGGTACCGTCGCCGGTCTCGCCGTTCTCGTGGCCGTGGTCGTCTTCCCGCTGTATTACGCGGTGGCCGGCTCGGTCATGAGCCGCGACGATCTCACACGGTTTCCGCCCGCTCTGTTCCCGACGAGCCTGCACTCGGGCAGCTTCGCCGATGTGCTGCACGCGATCCCCCTGGCTCGCCAGTACGCCAACAGCATTCTGGTGTCGTTGGTGATCGTCGGCGGCGTGCTGATCACATCGGTGTTGTCGGGCTACGTGTTCGCGTTCTTGAACTTCCCGCTCAAGAAACTCGCATTCGGCATGTTCCTGGCGACGATGGCGGTGCCCGCCGAGTCCATGATCATCCCGAACTATCTGACGATGGCCGACTGGGGTCTGATGAACACGTTCCCCGCGCTCTTCCTACCCTTCCTCGCGGCCGGCTTCGGCACCTTCCTCATGCGGCAGTTCTTCTTGAGCTTCCCGCGGGAGGTGTACGAGGCGGCCAAGGTCGAAGGCTGCGGGCATCTGCGGTTCCTCTGGCAGATTCTGGTGCCGCTGTCGCGTCCCGCCCTGGGCACGCTGGCCATCCACGCGTTCATCAGCAGCTACAACCACTACTTCTGGCCGTTGCTGGTCACCAGCACGCCGAAGATGCAGACCCTGCAGATCGGGTTGGCCCAGCTCAACTCCGTCGAGGAGCGGGCACCCGACGTCATTTTCGCCGGCGTCGTGCTGGCCATCATCCCGATGCTGATCATGATCTACGTCTTCCAGCGCCACCTCGTGCGTGGACTGACGGCCGGAGCAGTGCGATGACCGTCGAGCGTACGCTGGCCGCCGGAGCGGTCGTCGGCGTCGGCACCGCCGCCCCGTACCACCAGCTGCGGTACGCCGCAGGCGAGATCCATTCGACGCGGACCGACTTCGTGGCGGGACCGGCGCCGCAGCGCGGTCAGACGCACATCGCCACTCTCGGGCATCTCACCGATCTGCACATCGTCGATCCGGGCACCCCGGCGCGCCTCGACTTCGCCATGCGGACTGGTGCCGGTACGCCGGGCTGGGGAGGCCTTGTCGATTGGGTCTTCCGTCCACAGGAGACCCTCGCGCCGCATGCGGCCGCGGCGATGATCCGGACTTTGGCCGAGCTCGACCTCGACGTCTGCGTCGTCACCGGCGACAACATCGACAACGCTCAGGTCAACGAGCTCACCGCGTACCTGGCGTTGCTCGACGGCGGACGAGTCGAGCTGAGCTCGCACGGCTATCACGGGCCCCAGCGCCTGGACTGGGCCGACCCCTGGTACTGGCGGCCGGACCCCGGCGATGATCGGTACAAGGACTTGTGGGGCTTTCCCACTCATCCGGGTCTGCTGGAGGCGGCGGCGGCCGAATTCACCGCACCCGGGCTGGGTCATCCTTGGCTGGCTTGTCTGGGAAATCACGACCTGCTCGTCGGTGGCACCGCCGCGACCGGACCGGATCGGGCTGATCTCTCGGCGCTGGCCGTGGGGGACAGCAAACCGGTCGCGCTGCCTGGTCGGCACCATCCGCAAGCACTACAGCAGTTCCTGGCCGATCCGGCGGCGTTGCTGTCCGGCCCCTCCCGGCCGGTTCCAGCAGTGCCCGGCCGCCGGTTCACCTCCGTCGCCGACTTCGTCTTGGCCCATAGTCATGCCCATGCCCGACCGGCCGGACACGGCTTCACTGCGGCCAACCACCAGAACGGGACGGCCTATTACACCTACGATCCTGTGCCAGGCCTGCGGCTCGTCGTGCTGAACACCGACAACCCGCACGGCCACTGGGACGGCAGCATCGACCGGCCGCAACTGGACTGGCTCGCCGACCAGCTGCGTGCTCAGGGCCCGGACGACCCGCTGATCGTCTTGGCTTCACATCACGCCACGAGCTCGCTCCGCAACGGCTACGGAGTCTGCCCGGACCATCCCGGTGAGCGCGCGTACGCCGACGAGTTGCTCCGGTTGGCGACGGGATGCCCCAACGTGATTCTGTGGCTCAACGGCCACCACCACGCCAACCGGGTCGTGGCGCATCATCGCGGCGATGGCGGCGGACTCTACGAGGTGACGACCGCGGCGATCGCCGACTGGCCGGTACAGGCCCGCACACTGCAGATCGCCCGCGAATCCGGCGGTGGCCTCTGCATCACCAGCACCCTGATAGACCACCTAGCGCCGGCCGCGCCGGGCCCCGACCGTCACACGTCCCCCTGGCTGGCCGCGCTTCATCGCGAGCTGGCCTACAACGACGCCGTCCGCGCCGGGCGCACCGGGGCGGTCGGTGGCGCGCTGGACCGAAACGTCCGGCTGCGCCTGCCAGCACGTTCCACCTAGGGCACCGTCCACCCTCGAAGGGAGCTCCATGCGCCGCCCCCTCCTGGCACTGGCTCTGGTGGTCCTGACCGCGACGAGTTCCGGGATTCTCAGCCCGGGCCTCGCAGCGGCCAGCACCGTCACCGTCACCAGCGGTTCCACCAAGGTCCTCTTCCTGCGGCCCAACCTCGATCCCGCGCCTGACTCCGCGTACGCCACGCCCGACCCGTACAAGACCGGTTCGCAGTTCACCCCCTATCAGACGACCGGGCTCCGCGATGAGATCGACGCGCTAGTGCAGGCGTCATCGGCGGGTTCCACGCTTTACGCGTCCCTGTACACCTTCACCGATCAGCCGATCACCGACCATCTGCTGGCGGCGCACGCCCGCGGAGTCAAGGTGCGGCTGCTCGTGGAGGCATGCCTCGACGGCGACCCGCTGGACTGCGACCAGTCGGCCCAAGCCGACTCGCTGGTCGCCGGACTTCCGGCGTATACCAGCGGGGCCACCGGCTCTTGGGTGAAGCAGTGCTACGCCTCGTGCGCCGGCGGTGGCGTGGGCATCGACCACAACAAATTCTGGGTCTTCAGCGCATTGTCTGACGGCCGTACCGAAGTCACGGTCGTCGGGTCGTACAACCCGACCAATCCGCAGCAGCAGATGTTCCAGAACATGGTCGAGGTCTCCGGCAACGCGGCACTGGCCACTGCCTACCGTGACTACGCCGGACGCAAGGCCGCCAACACCGGGACCACCAAGGTCTACGAGACCGGGCACGTGGACGCCGGCGCCTTTCGGATCTGGTTCTCGCCGCGCAACTCGCCCAGCACGGCCGAGGACACCGAGATCACCTCGTCGTTCAACCCGCAGAGCACGCGGCACGACGTGTTCGCGGCCGCCATCGACGACGTCCAGTGCTCCACCACCGCCACCGACGACGTGATCCGCATGGTGATGTGGAGCTTCCGGGCCGCCCGCCCGGAGGTCATCGATGCTCTGGGCGACAAGGCCGACGCCGGATGCACCGTCGAGGTGGCGACCGGTGAGCATCAAGACGCCATCGCCGGTCTGGCCGCTCGGGGCATCCGGGTCTACTCCATGGATCCGGGCGGCTGTCGGCAGTCGTTCTTCGCTGTCGGCTCCGGCGTCAACAGCGAATGCTCCGACGGCAGCGCCCATTCGAAGTACCTGCTCACCCAGGGCGTGTCACGTAAGGACAATGCGACCCATTCCTACGTCTACACCGGCTCGCACAACCTGACCAACGGTGCGCTGAAGAAGAACGACGAAACCCTGATCCGCGTCGACGACGTCGCCGTCTACAACGGGTTCGTCGCCGACTACGACGCGATCAAGACCGCCGTCATCGACATCTCCCCGTCGCGCTACCCCGACAGCCTGTTCTCCACCGCCAACGCCAGCGCCACCGGTGACCAGTTCGAGCCGGCGGTCGCGTCCTACCGGGGCGCGGACGGGCACACCACCAGCTTGGTCGCGTTCAGCTCCGGCCTCCTGACCGGCACGGGTAATGAGATCCGTCTCGGCCGGTTCGTCGACGGGGTACGCCAATCCGAGGTCGTGGTCCGGACCGGCGGCACCACCGGCTGGAACTACAAGACACCCGACGTCGGGCTGGCGTCCAACGGCGACGCAGTGGTGGTCTGGGCCGACGACAGCAACGGCAACGGCGGCTACGAGATTCGATCCCGGCGGGTGCATCCCGACGGCACGATGACGTCGATCGTCAACGTCAACAGCCTGGCCGACGGCGACCAGAGCCGGCCGTCGGTGTCCGTGCTGCCGGACGGCCGGTTCGCCGTCGCTTGGGAAGACCTGTCCACCGCCGGGTCGAGTTCCATCCGCTACGCGGCGTTCTCCGCGGCCGACGCGCGGTTGTCGGCGGTCACCGGCGGATATGACGTCGCGGTGCAGGCCGTCGCCGGTGGCACCTACCACAAGCCGGACGTTGCCGTGAACTCGTCCGGCACCGCCGTGCTGGCCTGGGAAGACGACGAGGACGGCAACGGCGGTTACAGCATCCGCGGCATCACCGGCACCCTCACCGGGGTCTTCGGCTCCATCGTCGCGGTGCACACCGGCGACCTGTCCGATGGCCAGCAGTGGGATCCCGCCGTCGCCATCGGCTCCACCGGAACCTGGTACACCACCTGGACCGACGACTACACCGGCCGGACAGGCTCCGACGGCAACCCGCAGCAGCTGATCTATGTGCGGGGATTCACCGGCGGCACCGCGGCGTTCGCGGCTCGCCCTGTCAGCGGGCCCGTCTATCAGTGGACCGTGGACACCGCTGGCGCTTACGCGGTGACCACGCAGACGGCGTACCAGTCCGACCGGGTCGGTCGCCAGACGCACTCCGACGTCGCCGTGGACGGCTCCGGCAACGCCGTGGTCAGTTGGCAAGAGACCGGACAGGCAACGGGACTCACGAGCGCAAACAGTGGGTCCGAAGTGTGGGCGCGTGGCATCGGAGCAACCGGCACGACGACGAACCTGTTCCCCGAAAGCCGACTGAGCGTCTTCACCGCCAACCGCCAGGACGACGCCGCGATCGGCGTCGACCAGAACGGAACCGTCACAGTGGTCTACGTCGACGACTGGGACGGCAACGGCGGAACACAGCTCTATCTCCGCTACGGGCTGCGTAACTGCGCGCAGACCTGCTAGCCCGGCAGCACGCAGCAATCCGGCCCGGCGACGCTTGTGCGTCACCGGGCCGGATCGGGTCGGCTCACTTCACCGAGGCCTTCTCCCGTTCGGGCTCGACGACGGCGAAGCCGGTCGTCTTCGGGGTGGTGAACGCGTGGGCCAGACCGGCCAGGGCCAGCAGAAGCATCAGGGCGGCCGCGCCGTACGCCACGAGGGCGGCCTGAGCGGCCTTGGCGCCGAACTCACTGAAGCCGTAGCTGGTCAGCAGCAGACCTCGCAGGGTCTCACCCTTGAACACCGTCTCGCGTTGCTGGGTGACGTCGGCCAACTGCTTGGTCAGGTCGTCGACCTTGGCCTGGTCGACCGGGGTCGCCTTCTGCGCCTCGGTGAGCTGGTTCTTCAGCTGCGTCTGGGGGATGCCGAGGTCGGCGTAGGTCTGGCCGTTGGCGATGGACTTCAGGTGCAGTCCGATGAATTCGTTCGCGTAGCACTCGGCCTGCTTGCCGGTGGTCATCGGCTGGCCGGCGTACTCGGTCAGGCAGGGGGCCTTCTTCTCTTCGCCGGTGAGGGTGTCGGCGGTTTTGAAGGTGATGTGCTGGGCGGCGAGCTGGTCGTGGACGTAGTTGTTGGCGAAGCTGGCGTTGGCGCTCAGAACGATGCCGGCGACCAGGAGGAGGGCGGCGATGGCGAGTCCGCCGATGCTGAACAGGATGTCGAGGGTGCGGCGCTTCATGGTGTGCTCCTTGAGGAGGGGAGAGAAACACTTCGTTGCCCTCACAGCATCGGCTCGGGGCGAGCGACGTGGCAGAGACCGAGTTCCCGGATTCGGTGGGACCAAAGACACCGACCACGCGGGACCGAACGGCCCTCGGCCCGGGAATGCAAAGTGCGGTGTGGTCCTCGAAGGACCACACCGCCACGTCCGGCGTACGGCTGACCCGCATTCCCACGCGGGTGTCCGCCCAGGCCCTCCTCGCGGGAAGCCGTCGTCCGGACCAGTCCATCAGACCGCATCGGTCCGGCCTTCGGGCAGAGCACAAAGTCCCCGCCGACCAACCCGCACGGCCCTGGCCCGTCGAACCGTCTGCGGCGACCGTGGAGGGATGAGAACGGCAATCTTCGCCGAATGCCTGAACGCCGCGGTCGCGGCTCCGTCCATTCACAACACGCAACCGTGGCGGTTCCTGCCGCGCGAACATGCCATCGACGTGTACGCCGACCGCAGCCGGCGACTGGCGGTGATCGACCCGGACGGCCGGGAACTGACGATCTCGATCGGCGCTGCGGTCCTGAATCTGCGCGTCGCGTTGCTGGCGCGTGGATACGAAGCGCTCTACGCGCTGTTGCCCGACAGGTCGCAGCCGGACCTGATGGCGAGGTTCACCATCGGCGGGCGAATCCGGCCCACCTACCTGGCCCGGCGGCTGGCGGGCGCCATTCCGCGTAGACATACCAACCGCCGGCCGTTCCGGACCGCCGAGCTACCGGACGTCGTCCTCGAAGAACTCGGCCAGGCGGCCCGGGCAGAGGACTGTCATCTACTGATCGCCGATCCGCCGTTGCGCGACGGAATACTGGGGGTGGTCCGCCGGGCCGAGACCCTCCGCCGGGCCGACCCGGAGTACCTGGTGGAGCTGGCCGAATGGACGGCTCCCGCGCCCGGTCGCCGGGAGGGCGTGCCGGCGGTGGCGTACGCCGCGTCAGACCCCGACGAGCGCATCCCCTTGCGGGACTTCGGGCTCGCCCGTCCGGCGCGGTACGCCTGGCCTGCCGTCTTCGAAGACGATCCCACTGTGGCGGTGCTCTACAGCACCGGCGACTCGCCGTACGCATGGCTGCGGGCCGGGCAGGCACTGGAGCGCGTACTGCTGACGGCGACCGCGAACGGCGTTCAGAGCACGCTGATGACTCAGCCGCTCGAGTACGCCGACCTACGGGCATTGTTCGACGACAGTGCGCAGGGCCGGGTGGCGCAGGCGATCATCCGGCTCGGCTACGCCCATGAGGCACCGCCGTCGCCCCGCCGGGCGCTGGCCGACTGCGTCATGGAAGGCGTGGAGGACAGCGGCCTGCCGGACGTGTCCGGCTGATCGGCCGTGGATTCAGGCGGGCTCCACGATTTCGATCACCTGGTCGGCCGAGAGCCGGGGGGTGTGCGGAGGCAGCCGGTGCTCCGGATCGGTCGCACCCAGCCGGAGCACGAGATACGGGTGGCCCAGACCGGACAGGACTCTCGCCGCCAGCGTTTCGCGTACCGGTGCGACCTCGACGACCGAGCTGAACGGCAACACTGACAGGCCGAGTTCGGTCGCCTTCAGCCAGGCCGAGGCCAGCGCCTGTCCGGCCCGCAGCCAGTCGGCCGGACCGTCGCCCGGCCCGAACAGCATCAGATAGGTGGCGTACGCGTCGTTGCCGTCGGCCGGGTCGAGACGGCCGGCCCGGACGTAGTCCCGGCCGGGAACCGGACCGGCGGTCGGCTCAGACGGAACGACATCTAGGGGAACCCCAGTCGAGTCGGGGTGGTCACCGCCGACCCAGTACGCCAGCTCGGCCCGCTGCCGAGGATCGAGAAGCTCGCTGTGATCGGCGTGCGCGGCGGCCACTCCGAGTTCGGATACCTGCTCGGGTCGCAGCAGGTGCACGTCGACGCCGGGCATCGTGCCCGCCCGGCGTACTTCGGCGATGGCGCTCGGTTCGGCGGCGGCGGAGACCGGTCGCCGGTCGGTATGCCGTAGACGCATGTCCTGGACTGTCCGCATGGCCTGGCCGGTCACCTCCTGGCGCCCCGCGACGCGTACGCGGGCGAGCAGATCGTCGTCGGCGACGAGTTCGACGTCGGCCGTGACGCCTTCGGCCGCGAGCGCCAGAACCGCGTGCTGCAACGCCGCTCCGCAGCTGATGGTGAGCAGCCGCCCTTCGGGGTCGACCGCCCGCATCTGCCGCGCCCGATCGGCGTAGAGCTCCAAGACGTCGCCTAATACGCGCCAGCGCCAGGGTTGCGTGTTGAGGATGGACGGCGCGTAACCGGCGGCGGCCGCCGCCTTGGCGAGTAGCGCCGCAGGTTCGGAGCGGGTGATGTCCACGACGATCTCCTCCGGATGAGACGGCCGCATGCTGAGCCGGTTCGGTCTCAGCATGCGGCGAATCTGGTGATCAGCGGGTGACTTTCTCGCGATCGATCAGGTCGTGCAGATCGCGGTCGGTGATCCGGGGACGCGACTGAGTCAGGTGGCGTACCGTCGCCGCGACCCACAAACCCGCCGTCGTCGCGACCAGGGCCATGAGCGCTATCGACGAGCCGCCGATAAGGGCGACACCGGCGGCGATGACCGCCGCGGCCGCGAGCGTGCCGACCCACCGGCCGTAGGTCGCCGACGCGGCGTCGAGAGGCCAAGCCGCGATGACGCAGGCCAGCACGCCGAGCCCGACGACGACTCCGGCGACCGGCCGGACGGCGTGCAGGCCGGGCAGCCCGGGTCCGGCGGCCTGGGCGAGATACACCCCGACGGCAGTTCCGACGAGCAGCGTGGCGACCGTGTCCCGCCAAGGGATCCTCATGATGATCACTTCTCCTCTCCGGCAGGCCGAGGCCGGCGTACGCGGACGCCGGCCTCGGGTGGGTTGGTCACTTCAGCCACGGCAGACGCTGGACCAGTGAGGTTCGAGACCACCAGGCGCCGAACCCGAGGGTGTCGCCCGCCGAGATGAGGGCGAGCCCCACCAGGACGCCCGCCTGGATGAGGTGGTCGTCGAGGAACGGGTTGGTCGCCGGGTGCAGCACGACACTCCACATGAGAACGTAGAGCACGGTGCCGGCGACGGCGGCGATCCGCATGCCGATGCCCAGGATCAGGGCCAGGCCGATGCCGAGCAGTCCGGCCATGAACAGCCAGTCGGCCCACCAGGTGCCGGCGGCGTTGTGCCACAGATCGGTGAACGGGCCGGTGGCGGACTTGCCGAGGAATCCGGCGGTCGGGTGGCCCCCGTTGATCCAGGCGTTCTTGTCCGGTGTCGAGATCCCGAGACCGAACAGCTTGTCGAGGAACGCCCAGAGGAACGTCCAGCCGATGCCGATCCGCACACCGGCGAAGACGTAGCGGGCGGCCTTGTGCGCACCGGTCTCGGCGACCGGGCGGTGTGGGCCGGCGGTAGGCGCCGTGGCGCTGGGCCGGCTGGCGAGCGTGGTCATTGTCGTCTCCTTCGCGAGACACTTGATGCCTGCACTCACCATCGCTCCGGGCCGCCGACCGCCGTCAGTGCCGGGCGGCCCCGTTCGGGCGGCCGAAGGTCCCGTCAGCCGAGTGGCACCGACCACACGATGCGGGTGCCTTCGCCCAGCGGAGAGGTCAAGGACAGTTCGCCACCCCGCTGCCGGGCCCGTTCCCGGGCGTTGACCAGCCCGCTGGCCTCCCTGGCCCCACCTTGACCGTTGTCGTACACGGTGATCGTCAATCGTCCGGATCGGATCGCGACAGCCATCTCCACCTCGGTCGCCTGCGCATGGCGTACCACATTGGACAAAGCCTCGTTGATCACGGCCAGCACATCACCGTGGAGCTCGACCGGCACTGCGGAGTCGATGGGCCCGTCGAGCCGCAGCGCCGGACGGAAGCCGAGACCTTCGGCCGCGCGCTCGGCCAGGCCGCGGATCTCGGCCCGCAGCGAGGTGGAGGCCGGGGCGCGCAGCTCGAAGATCGCGCCGCGGATGTCGCGGATGGTGGCGTCGAGGTCGTCGACGGATTGATGGATGCGGGTCGCGACCTCGGGTTTCGTGGCCAGCGCGGCCACCGTCTGGAGCTGGAGGCCGGTCGCGAAGAGCCGTTGGATGACCACGTCGTGCAGATCCCGGGCGATGCGCTCCCGATCGGAAAGCAGCAGCAACTGCTCGCGGTCGAGGTGCGCCTGAGCGCGGTCGAGCGCCAGTGCGGCCTGGCTCGCGAACAGTCCGACGAGCCGCAATTCCTCGGTCTCGCGGGGCTCGCCGGCGTAGGCGACGATGAGCGCGCCACGCGAGTGCCCGAACGGAGAGATCGACGCGCGCAACTCTGGAACTGCGACGGGCCAGCTGGCGGCCTTGCCGACGTGCTCGACTTCGAGCTGCTCGCCGCGGGTGATCGCAGCCTCGACCGACGAGCCTTCCAACGCGATCGTGGCCCCGGCGAGGCCGTCGAGCGGATCGATGGAGTCGCACGCCGCGATCGTCAGGCTTTCGCCGTCGTCGTCGAGCAGGACTACGGTCGTGAACACCGCGTCGGCCGCCTCGCGGGCCTTGCGGACGACGATGGCCAGCGGATCCTCCGCGTCGTCCACGTCAGCGATCGCGGCCGCCACCTCGGCGGTGGCCTGCAACCAGCGTTGCCGACGCCCGGCCAGGGCGTAAAGGCGCGCGTTCTCGATCGCGGCTCCGGCGGCGGCGGCGAGGGCGACCATGATCTCCTCGTCGTCGTCGGAGAACTCGGGCGCGCCCTGCTTCTCGGACAGGTACAGGTTGCCGAAGATGTGGTCGCGTACGCGGATCGGCACGCCGAGGAAGCTGTGCATCGGCGGATGGTTGGGCGGGAACCCCGCCGACTGCGGATGGCGGGTGATGTCCGGCAGGCGTACCGGGCGAGGGTCGCCGATGAGCAGACCGAGCACTCCCTTACCGGTCGGCGGATTTCCGATCCGGGCATGCGTCTTCGGGTCCATGCCGTGCGTGATGAACTCGATGAGCTGCCGGTCGCCGCCGATCACGCCGAGCGCGCCGTACTTGGCGTCGGCCAGATGGCAGGCCGACACGACGATCCGCTCCAAGGTGGCGTGCAGATCTAGATCAGTGCCGATGCCGACCACCGCGTCGAGGAGGCTGCGCAGTCGCTCCCGGCTGTTCATCACGTCGCCTACGCGGTCCAGCAGCTCCTGAAGCAGCTCGTCCAGGCGTACGCGGGACAGCGGGGACAGACCGAGTGAACTCCACTGCTGTTCCACAGATGAATGGTACGGCCGTCCGGCGGCCGAGGAGCAGCCGCCGGACGGAGGGGATGGTCGTCACTTGGCGGGAATGGCGACCGGGATCTGACGGCTGGTCGGCTTGGGCTCCGTCAGCGGAACCTTCACCTCGAGGATGCCGTCGGCGTACTTCGCGGAGATCTTCTCCTCCTTGACGGCGCCGGGCAGCCGGATCGCCCGCTGGAGCACGCCGTACCGGAATTCGGTCCGGTCGTGCGCCTGCTTCTGCTCCTCACGGGTGCACCGGATGGTGAGCAGCCCGTGGTCGACGCCGACCTGGATGTCCTTCTGCGGGTCGCAGCCGGGCAGCTCGGCCCGGACCAGGTACTCGGTCTCGGTCAGCCGATCCTCGACCCGGATCAGCTGGCCCGGGCGAGTCAGCGTGTCCGGGTCGAACCAGTCGAACAGCTCTCCGAAGAATCTCGGCATCAGAGTGGTCATGGAACACCTCCCTTTTCTCTTCCATCCCATCGCTGCTCAGCGGCCTCAACCATGGACAGAAGTCCCGAGAACCCCGGCATCCGGCAGGGCCTTTGGTCACCCGAGCAGAGGCCGGCGCGCCCTGTCGCAGACGACCGGGCCGATCGATCGTCAGAACATGAGCACCGCCTTTGGCACTCGACCGGGGGTCGACCGGCCATGGTGACCCGCCGGGTTCTTCTCACCGCTGGACTGTCCACGGTCGGCGCAGGACTTACCGGCTGTGGGCCCCGGCGATCGAACGCACTGGTGTCACCGTCGAGCAGCCAAGTCGCTGCGGCCGAGTCGGCCCGGCGTCCCGGGCCGGAACACCTCGTCGTCCTCGAGGCATCGCCAACCGAGGTGGATCTCGGTGGTCTGACCGTGCCCGCGTGGGCCTACGGCGGGCGGCTGGCCGGACCGGCGCTCCGGTTGCGTGCCGGTGAGCAGCTCGTTGCGACGGTGCGAAACCGGCTGCCCGCGGAGACGACGGTGCACTGGCACGGCGTCACGTTGCGTAACGACGCGGACGGCGTACCGCATGTCACGCAGGAGCCCATCCCGGCCGGAGGTGAGTTCGTCTACCGATTCACCGTCCCCGCCCCAGGAACCTACTGGTTCCATCCGCATAGTGGACTGCAGCTCGACCGAGGGCTGTCCGGCCCGTTGATCGTCGACGACCCACAGGAGCCGCTGGCCTACGACCACGAGTGGATCGTCGTCCTCGACGACTGGCTCGATCGCACGCCCGAGGCGATCTACGCCGAGCTGATCCGCACCGGCGGCAGGACGGGTCCGGGCGGGATGATGGGCCGCGGGGTCATGGGCACGGTCGCCTACCCGCATCACCTGATCAACGGACGGTTGCCGGCCGACCCCGACGTGCTGCACGCGCGGCCGGGCGACCGGATCCGGCTCCGGCTGATCAACGCCGGCGGTGACACGGCGTACCGGGTGGTGCTGGGTGGTCATCGAATGACCGTCACGCATACCGATGGGCTGCCGATCCGGCCCGTCCCGGCCGACACGTTGCTGATCGGGATGGGGGAGCGCTACGACGTCCTGGTCACCGCCGCAGACGGCGTCTTCCCGCTCGTCGCTCTGGCCGACGGCAAGAACGGCGGTGGACTGGCGCTGCTGCGTACCGGCGGAGGGATGCCGCCGCCTGCGGGCGTACGCCCCGGCGAACTCGGCGGGCTGCTCCCGGCGTACGAGCAGATGAAAGCCGACGACAAGACGGCGCTGACGGACCGGGACGGGGCGCGGACCCTGCGCACGCGCCTGACGGGCGGCATGATGCGTTTCGAGTGGGGGTTCGACGGCCGGGTGTTCGACCATGACCGAGTGGACCTCGTGCTGTCTGCCGGCGAGCGGATACGTCTGGAGATCGCCAACACCACGATGATGTGGCATCCCGTTCACTTGCACGGTCACAGCTTCGCCGTGGGCGATCCTTCCGGTCCGCGCAAGGACACCGTCGGCGTGTTTCCCGGGCGCACCGTGGTCCTGCTGTTCGACGCGGACAATCCCGGCCGGTGGATGCTGCACTGTCACAACGCTTACCACGCGGAGGC
Source organism: Hamadaea sp. (assembly GCF_013362815.1). Lineage (GTDB taxonomy): Bacteria > Actinomycetota > Actinomycetes > Mycobacteriales > Micromonosporaceae > Hamadaea. The sequence goes on from NZ_JABFVK010000013.1 coordinate 493,132, forward strand.
GGGGATGATGACCTTGCTCGGTTACCGGGCCTAAAGACCCGGCGGTCGCGGGACCGGCGGCACTGCCACCGATCGGCTGGCGGCCGGAGGCTGAAGGTATGGCGACCAAGGAAGCTGACCGCGAAACCGCAGCCGCCGAGCCGGAGCGGCCCCGGAAGTCACAGGAGCACCTTCTCCGGTATCTGCGCGGCGTGGTCTACCACGATGACGAGGAAGAAGCGCGGTCCGAGACGACTGGCCGGCGGCCCCGGTGACCGCGACGGCTGCGCCGATCACCGGGTTGAGCAGTGCCGAGGCGACCGCCCGGCGCGATCGGGAGGGTCCGAACGAGGTCAGCCGGCCGCGCCCTCGTCACCTGGTGTCGCGAATCCTGGACCAGCTGCGTGATCCACTCGTGCTGTTGCTGCTCGCCGCGGTCGTCGTCACGATCGCCCTCGGCGATCTGCCCGACACGGCGATCATCGCTCTGGTCGTGGTGCTCAACACGGCCATCGGCGTGGTCCAGCAGGTCCGCGCCGATCATGCGATCGCGGCCCTGGACACGCTGACCGCGCCGACTGCGCGAGTGGTCCGCGACGGCCACGACCTGGTCGTTCCCGCAGCCCAGCTGGTACGCGAGGACTGGGTCCGCCTGGAAGCGGGCGACATCGTCCCGGCCGACGTGAGCATCGTGTACGCCCATCGGTGCCAAGCCGACGAGGCGGTGCTGACTGGTGAATCGCTGCCGGTCGTCCGAGAGCCCGGTGACGAGCTCCTGTCGGGCACGGTGCTGGTCACCGGCCGGGCCGAAGGACCGGTGCTGCGCATCGGCGGAGACAGCGCGCTCGGCCGGATCGCCTCGCTGGCCCGGGGAGCCAAGGCGGGACCGACGCCGCTGCAACGGCGGCTGGCCGGGCTAGGGAAGATCCTCGGCGCGGCGATCGTGACCGTGAGCGTCGTCGTGGGGGTCCTGGGTGTTCTCGCGGGTCGGCCGATCGTCACGATGGCGCTCGTCGCGGTCAGCCTCGTCGTGGCGGCCGTGCCGGAGTCGCTGCCTGCCGTGGTCACGTTGGCACTGGCACTCGGTGCCCGGCGCATCGCCCGGCACCAGGCCATCCCGCGGAATCTGCACGCGGTCGAAACGCTCGGTTCGGTGACCGTCCTGGCCTCGGACAAGACCGGTACCGTCACCGAAGGGCGCATGACCGTACGCCGGGCGGTCAGCGAAGGCGTCGCCTACGAGGTGCATGGCGCCGGGTATGAGCCGGTGGGTGTGGTCGTTCCCGAAGCGGAGCCTCCGTTGCGGGAGCTCGCGTTGGCCGGGATGCTGTGCTCCGACGCGGTGCTGCTTCCGCCGGATGACGACCACCCACAGTGGTACGCAGTGGGGGATCCCGTCGAGGCTGCGCTCGTCGCCTTCGCCGCCCGCTGCGGCCTCGATCCGCAGCCGGAGCGCACGGCGTGCCCACGGATCGCAGAGCGCCCCTTCGACCAGGCCACCCGTCGGATGACGACCGTCCACAAGCGAGGCACGGGGTACTACGCCGTCTGCAAGGGTGCGCCGGAGACAGTCTTCACGCCGCCGGTGGTCACGGGGGACGTCGAGGAACTGCGCCGAGCCGCCGCCGCGCTGGCCGCCGAAGGGCTCCGCGTGGTCGCTGTCGCGGCCGCGAGCGCCGATACTCCGATCGACCCTGCTGATCCACGGGGGCTGTGGCCGCTGGGGGTCATCGGCATCGGCGATCCGTTGCGGGCCGGAGCCGGCCGCAGCGCCGACGCGTTCGGGCAGGCGGGCGTACGCATGATGCTGATCACGGGGGATCATCCGAACACCGCGGCCGCAATCGCCGGACAGTTGGGCATCTGGCACGACGGTGACGGCGTCGGCACCGGCGACCATCCCGAGCGGGCGCACGATGTGCGGGTCTTCGCGCGTACGCGGCCGGAGCAGAAACTGGACATCATCGCGGCGCTTCAAAGCCGCGGCGAGGTCGTCGCGATGACCGGCGACGGCGTGAACGACGCGCCGGCGCTGCGCCGGGCCGACATCGGCGTGGCGATGGGCGGCGGGACCGAGGTCGCCCGGCAGGCTGCCGACCTCGTGCTGGTCGACGACAACCTGGACACGGTGACCGCCGCGATCGGCGAGGGCCGGCGCGTCTACGACAATATTCGTCGCTTTCTGCGCTATGCCCTGGCCGGTGGCGTGGCCGAATTGCTGGTCATGCTGGCGGGGCCGTTCCTCGGGTTGCCGGTGCCGCTACTGCCCGGTCAGATTCTGTGGATCAACCTGCTGACTCACGGGCTGCCTGGAGTCGCACTCGGCGCGGAGCCGGCCGAACCCGACGTGCTCAGGCGTCCACCGCGCGCGCCGGGGGAACAGGTGCTCGGCGGCGGACTGGGGCGCACGATCCTAGGCGTCGGCACCCTCGTGGCGTCGGTGTCGGCCGGACTCGCCGCGGTCGCTGCGAGCACCGGGCTGCCTTGGCAGAGCATGTTGTTCGTGACGCTGGGCCTGGCCCAGCTCGGCGTCGCGCTGGCGGTACGCGCCCGGCGCGACCGCGCCGATCGCTGGGCGAATCCGGGTTAGCTGCTGGCGGTAGCACTCTCCGCGATCGCACAGGCCGGCGCGGTGCTGGCCGAACCGCTGCGGGCGCTCCTGCGTACGGAGTCCCTCACCGGCAGCCAATTGCTGGTGTGTGCCGCTGTGGCCGCGTTGCCCGGCCTACTGCTGTGGGCCGTGAGCCGCCGCTGAGCGGCTCAGCTGACGCCGTTAGCGGGCTCGGCTTCGATGGAGCGTTCGGTGGAGAGCTCCGTGGCGAGCAGCCGCGCCCGGGTGTGCCGAAGCCGCTCGGCGATCACACCGGTGAACCGGCGCATCAACTCGTAGCCCAGTTCGGGATCGGCGGCGCAGAGTTCCCGTACGCCGGGGCCGTCCAACGCGACGGCGTGCACCAGGTCTTCGGCGGTGCCGGTGAACTGCCACCGATAGGGCGCGAACAGCCAGGACCAGCCGATGACCGAGCCGGGGCCGAGGGTCTCCACGACGACCTCGCCTCGACCCGGCAGGATGGTGCTCAGCTCGACGTGCCCGCCGTCGACCAGCCAGAAGCGATCAGCGCGTCCGCCCTCGGTGAACAGCCGGCTGCCCCGGTGGAAGATCGTGGTGTAGCCCCACATGGACAGGCGGTCGAGCTGCCGGTCCGACAGACCGGTCAGGAACGGGTGGGACCTCAGGGTCTGAAACGTCGTCTCGATCATGATGAACACCTCCACTGTTCACGACTGTTCACGGTGCGAATGACAGTGGCGTGACAGGCCCGGCGGACCATGTCACGCCACTGATCGGCCGGGTCAGGCCGATGGATCGGCGGATCCGGACCATTTCCAGTCGCGGATCCAGGGGTGGTCCTCGCCGTAGCGGCGGGTGTAGTCGCGGCAGATCTGGCGGGCGTCGGTCATCTGCTGGCGTAACGCGGCCGCGCCGACCGACAGGCCGGGCACCCGGTCGATCACGTCGGTGACCAGGTGGAACCGGTCGAGGTCGTTGAGCATGACCATGTCGAACGGGGTGGTCGTGGTGCCCTCTTCCTTGTAGCCGCGCACGTGGATGTTGTGGTGGTTGTGCCGCCGGTAGGTCAGCCGGTGGATGAGCGTCGGATACCCGTGGTAGGCGAACACGACCGGCTTGTCGAGGGTGAAGATCGCGTCGAACTGGCCGTCGGGCAGCCCGTGCGGGTGTTCGGTGTCCGGTTGCAGGCGCATGAGGTCCACGACGTTGACGACGCGGACCTTCAACTCGGGCAGATGCCGGCGCAGCAGGTCGGCCGCGGCCAGGGTCTCCAGGGTGGGCACGTCTCCGGCGCAGGCGAGCACGACGTCGGGTTCGCCCGTCCCGGCGGTGCCGGCCCAGTCCCAGATGCCCAGCCCGCGGCGGCAGTGCAGCTTGGCGTCGTCCATGGTCAGCCAGTTCGGCGCGGGTTGTTTCCCGGCGACGACGACGTTGATGTAGTGCCGGCTGCGCAGGCAGTGGTCCATCGTGGACAGCAGCGTGTTGGTGTCCGGTGGCAGATAGACCCGCACGACCTCGGCCTTCTTGTTCACCACGTGGTCGATGAAACCGGGGTCCTGGTGGGAGAAGCCGTTGTGGTCTTGGCGCCACACATGGCTTGACAGCAGGTACGTCAGCGACGCCAGGGGCTGCCGCCAGCCGATCTCGCGGGTGGTCTTGAGCCATTTCGCATGCTGGTTGACCATCGAATCGACGATGTGGATGAACGCCTCGTAGCTGGTCAGCAGCCCGTGCCGGCCGGTGAGCAGGTAGCCCTCCAGGAATCCCTGGCACAGATGCTCACTGAGCACCTCGATCACCCGCCCGCTGGGCGCGAGGTGATCGTCGCCGGGCACGATCCGGCCGGTGAACGCCCGGTCGGTCACCTCGAACACCGCGTTGAGCCGGTTCGAGGCGACCTCATCCGGGCCGAACAGCCGGAACCGATCCGGGTTCGCCCGGATCACCTCCGCCAGCCACGCTCCGGTGAACCGGGTGGCCTCCGCCGTCGTGCCACCCGGTGCGGGGACTTCGGCGGCGTACTCGTCGATCTCGGGGATGGCCAGGTCGCGTACCAGCGCACCGCCGTTGGTATGCGGATTCGCCGACATGCGCCGGGAGCCCTTCGGCGCGTTCCCCGCCAGCTTGACGGCGGGTACGCCGTTCGGGCCGAACAACTCGTCCGGCCGATAGGAACGCAGCCACTGCTCCAGCTGCTTCCGGTGCTCTTCGTTCTCGCGTACGCCGGGCAGGGGCACCTGATGCGCCCGGAACGTGCCTTCGACCGGTACGCCGTCCACCTCCACCGGACCCGTCCAGCCTTTCGGCGTACGCAGAACGATCATCGGCCACCGCGGCCGGCTGCCGTCCTCCCCCTTTCTCGCCCGCTGCTGGAGGCGCGAAATCTCGTCGAGCGCCCAGTCGAGCGCGCGTGCCATCTCATGGTGCACGGTCTCCGGATCGTTTCCGGCGACCACGACGGGCTGGTAGCCGTAGCCGCGCATGACCTGCAGCAGGTCTTCCTCCGGAATCCGGGCGAACAGCGTCGGGTTGGCGATCTTGTATCCGTTCAGTTGGAGGATCGGCAGGACCGCTCCGTCGGTGACGGGGTTGAGGAAGACGTTGCCGAGCCAGCTCGCGGCCAGCGGACCGGTCTCGGCCTCGCCGTCGCCCACGACGCACGCCACCACCAGGTCGGGGTTGTCGAACGCCGCCCCGTACGCGTGCATCAGCGAATAGCCGAGTTCGCCACCCTCGTGGATCGACCCGGGGACTTCGGGGGCGACGTGGCTGGGGATGCCGCCGGGGAACGAGAACTGGCGGAAGAGCTTCGCCAGGCCTTCCTCGTCTCGCCCGATGCTGGTGTAGACCTCGCTGTAGGTGCCCTCGAGCCAGGTGTTCGCGACGATGGCCGGGCCGCCGTGGCCCGGGCCGGTGACGAACAGCGCGTCGAGGTCGCGCGCCACGATCGCCCGGTTGAAATGCGCCCACAACAGGTTGAGCCCGGGACTGGTCCCCCAGTGCCCCAGCAGCCGGGGTTTGATGTGCTCGGCCGACAGCGGCTCCCGGAGCAACGGATTGCCCATCAGGTAGATCTGCCCGACGGTCAGATAGTTGGCTGCTCGCCACCAGGCGTCGACGGTGTCCAGCTCCTCGGCGGTGAGGTAGGTGGCGACGTCTTCGAAAGTCATCGTCATAGCCCGATCTTCGCGGGCCCGGCGGCCTGAGGTCAGTGCCGAAATGTGGACGGTGACGGGACCAAAGACCCGTCGGCGAACTGAAACCCGGCGCAAGGGAGAGCCGCCGGCCCGAAGCGCCGACGGCCCTCTGGTGGGACGGCTGGGGTTACTCGACGGGGTGAATGACGGCGACCGGCCCGTGCGCGTGATGGACGAGGGCACGGCTGACCGAGCCGAGGAGCAGGCCGGCGAAGCCGCCGCCGCCACGGCTTCCGACGACGGTGAGACCCGCCCGGATCGTCTGGTCGATCATCGCCTTCTCGACGTTCTGCGCCGCTATGGTCCGGGTCTCGATGTCGACGCCAGGCTGGTGGAGCCAGGGGCTGACCGCGTCGAACAGGATCTGCTCGGCGGCTGCCTCGTCCTGGCGTACCTCGTTGTAGGGCTCACCGCGGCCGATGGGGAAGGCATACACGGCGATGATCGCGGCGTTCCGGAGACGGGCTTCTTCGACGGCCCACTTCAGCGCGATCTGGGCGCCGGTGGAGCTGTCGACGCCCACGACGATCGGCCCGTCCAGCGGAGGGGGCATCGGCGGCTGCTCGGGACCGGATCCGACCGTGATCGGCGGCCGCACGACGACGACCGGCCCGTGGGCGTGTGCGGCGACCTGTGCCGACACCGATCCGAGTAGGAGCTCGGTGAAGCCGCCGAGTCCCCGGCACCCCACGACGGTGACCTGAGCGTGCCGCGATTCTTCGAGCAGTACCGCAGCGGCACCGCCGGACACCGCCCGGGCGCTGATGTCGCCCACAGCCGGGTGGTCCTCCGTCAGCTGTTTGACCACCGAAGCCAGCATGGTGTCGGCGTCGGCCCGCATGGCCTGGTCGTCCACGGCGTACCGGTCGGCGACCCCGATCGGCAGGTATCCGTATGCGGGGATCTGCAGACCGTAGACGAGCGACAGCGGCGCGTCGCGGAGCTCGGCCAGGTGGGCGGCATACCGGGCGGCGGCCAGGCTAGCGGGAGAGCCGTCGACGCCGGCGACGACCGGCCGACGGGCAATTTGGCGGGACATCGAAGCCTCCTACAGCTCGACATAGTGGGACGACTACAGCTCGACAGAGAAAGTGGGACGACTGGACGGCGACCGGGTGCGTCGTGTCAGCCCGTCAGGTTGACGACTTCGCCCAGCCGGCGCCGTGGGCTGGCCGGTGGCGTGCCGGCCGGCGGGTAACCGATCCGCAGGGCCAGCTGAGGCGCGCCGATTCCCGCCAGGACGTGGCGCAGGCGTTCCCGGGTCAGGGTGTGTTCGGTGACGTCGCTGATCGGCGAGCCGGCCAAGCCGGCGGCGGTGGCGGCGAGCAGCAAGGCCGACAAGGCCTGCCCAGCTCGAAGCCACGCGGCTGGGCCATCCTCGTCGGAGAACAGCACGGCGTAGAGCGTTCCGGCGTCGGTGCCGTCGCCTGGATCGAGAGTCGGAAGGCCCGGTGGGGCGAACTCCCGGATCGGAACTCGGCGCGGCGAGGGTGACACGGCTGTCTCGGCCGGTACGCCGGAGCCGTTGGCCGGAGCGTTCGGCGCAGCCGTCCAGGCCGCCAGCTCGTGCCGGTACGCCGGATCGGCGAACTGCAACTCCGCCGCCCGCGCGGCGAGGATAGCCAGGTCGTCGATTTCGCCGCCCCGGAGGACCGCCAAGTGGGTGCCTTCCCGTTCGGCCAGCGCGATCAATCGCTGGACAACCAGGACGGGGACGGGTTCTCCGGTGAACGCCCGGCGGTCGGTGCGCCGTTGTGAGATGGCCGCGTACGCCGCGCGCTCATCGGACGTGGGCTCGTGGTCAGGCCCGATGCGGACTTCGGCGAGCAAGTCAGGCTCCGCGGGATCGGGCATCAGCTGGACGTCGGCGGTATGACCGGCGACAGCCAGTGCCACCTTGGCGTGATGCAGCGCGGCGCCGCAGCTCACCGTCAGCAGGCGACCGTCGGGATCGGCGACCAGCAGCTGCCGGGCGCGATCGGCCCACAGCTGCATCGACTGCTCCTCGACGACCCACCGCCATGGCTGCGTATTGAAGATCGACGGGGCGTTGAGCGCGACTTGTGCCGCGACCCGGAGGGTACGGCCGGTCGCCGGTCCGTTCGTGGTCATGAGATCACGATGCGCTCGACGTCAGCTCCGGGGTCAGAGCCACCAGGGGTAACCCCATAGGCATCTTGTCCCCTTCGATCATGGGACTAAAGTCCCTGTGCGGACCGGCCCGGACGCTGGCAGACTGAGTGAATGATCCGCGTCTTCCTCCTCGACGATCACGAAGTCGTCCGTCGTGGCCTACGTGAGCTGCTGGAGGCCCAGGGTGACATCGAGGTGATCGGCGAGGCCGGTCTCGCGACCGAGGCCGCGCACCGGGCTCCGGCGTTGCGGCCCGACGTCGCGATCTTGGATGCACGGCTGCCCGACGGCAGCGGCATCGACGCGGCCCGGGAGATCCGCTCGGTCGACCCCGGCATCCAGGTGCTCATCTTGACCTCCTATGAGGATGATGAGGCACTGTTCGCGGCGATCATGGCCGGAGCCGCAGGCTATGTGCTCAAACAGATCAAGGGCACGGATCTGGTCGACGCGGTCCGCCGGGTGGCGGAAGGCCAGTCGCTGTTGGACCCGGCGGTCACCGCACGGGTGCTCGATCGCATCCGTAATCCTCAGCGCGAGCCGGCGCAATTGCGTGGGCTGACCGAGCAGGAACGCAAGATCCTCGACTACATCGCCGACGGCTTGACGAACCGCCAGATCGCGGCGCAGATGTTCCTCGCGGAGAAGACCGTCAAGAACTACGTGTCGAGCCTGCTCGCCAAGCTTGGCCTGGAGCGGCGAACGCAGGCTGCCGTGTTGGCGACCAAGCTGCGCGAGAGCCGCTGACTCACCGCAACCGGAACAGGTAAGGGTCCGGTTCGTCGCCGACCGTTGCCAAGCGCAGCTTCGCGTCGACGACGACCAGGCCGTCCGGTCCCGCGACGACCGGATTGAGATCCAGTTCCGCGACCTGCGGAAGATCCGCGGCGAGCCGGCCGAGCCGGTGGACCAGTTCCTCGACCGCCGCCGTGTCGACGCCCGGCGCGCCGCGATAGCCGGTCAGCAACCTGGCCGCGCGCAGCGACCGCCACATCAGTCGTCCGTCGCGGTCCGACATCGGCGTCAACCGGTAGACCCGGTCGTCCAGCAGGTCCGTGAGCACACCGCCCAAACCCAGCATGACGAGCGAACCGAACAGAGGGTCATGCACGACGCCCGCCGCCAGCTCCACCGGGCCGAGGGCCATCGGCTGCACGAGCACCGGCGGCTGCGCTGTGTCCAAGGCCGTGGCGATCAGCTGGTACGCCTGACGCACTGCCCGGGCGTCGGTGAGGTTGAGCCGGACCGCCCCGACATCGGTCTTGTGCACGAGGTCGGGGACGGCGGCCTTGACCACCACCGGGTAACCGAGCTCATCCGCCGCTGCGACCGCCGCATCCTCGCTGATCGCGGTGGCCTGAGCGATCTGCGGGATGCCGTAGCAGCGCAGCAGGTCGGCGACTACGTCAGCCGGTTGCCAGCCCTCGCCAGCCGCGGCGACCGCGGCTTCGGCGGCGGGGGCGTCGACACCGTCGAGAATCGGCGGACCGCCCAGGGGTTCCCGAAGCCAGGCGGCGTACCGGGCTGCGTGCCCGATCGCCCGGATGGCTCGTTCCGGCAGGTCGTACGCCGGACGTTCCGGGCAGGCGGCCACATGAGACACGTCCCACCGGCCGACGACGACGCCGGCGGCGGGCAGATCGGGGTGGGCGTCGAAGACCTCTCCGGCCGCAGTGAGCATCCCGGGCACATCGTTGGCCCGAGTCGCGGCGGCGACGACGACGATCGCGTCGACCTCGCCGGATTCGGCGAAGGCCGTGAGCGCGGCCTGCAACGTCTGGGGAGTCGCCTCGGCGCCGAGGTCGAGCGGGTTCTGCCCGGCCGGGCCGAGCCGGGCGGCCAGCTCCGGGCTCACCGCCGGCACCGCCAGCTCGACGGCCTCGGCCGCGTCTACTGCCAGCACGTTGACCCCGCCGGCGTTGCCCACGACGGCGATCCGGTTGCCTGCCGGGAGCGGCTGGCCGACGAGCATCCGCGCGGCGTCGATCAGCTCACCCAGGTCGTCACACCGGATGACACCCGCCTGGGCGAACAGACTGTCCACCGCCACGTCCGGGGCGGCAGCGGCCGCCGTGTGCGACGCCCCGGCCCGCTGTCCAGCCGCCGACCGGCCGCTTTTCACGGCGAGCACCGGCTTTCTGCGGCTCAGGTCCCGAACGATGCGGGCGAACCGGCGCGGGTTGCCGAACGATTCCAGATACAGGGCGACCGCCTTCGTGGCCGGGTCGTCGTACCAGTAGGCCAGCAGGTCGTTTCCGCTGATGTCAGCCTTGTTCCCGAGCGACACGAACGACGAGACCCCGCATCCGCTGCGGGCCAGATGATCGAGCAGACTGATGCCGACTGCCCCGGACTGCGAGGCGACGCCGAGCCCGCCCGGTACGGGGGGAGCACCCGCGAAGGTGGCGTTGAGGCGTACCGATCGATCGGTGTTGAGCAGCCCCAAGCAGTTCGGGCCGAGCAGGCGCATGCTGTGTTCGCGCGCGACGCGTACGGCCTCGGCCTGGAGGGCCTGGCCGTGTTCTCCTGCCTCACCGAAGCCGGAGCTCAGCACGATGGCGGCACGTACGCCGGACTCGCCGGCCTCACGCAGCGCCTCCGGCACTACGGCAGCCGGCACTGCGATGATCGCCAGATCGACGAGTCCCGGGAGTTTGCGCAGCGACTTGACCGACGGGACCCCGGCGACGCTGTCGGCGTGGGGGTTCACCGCGAACAGGGTGCCGTTGAAGCCGTACTCGGCTAGCGCCCGCAGAGTCTGATGGCCGACCCCGCCGGTGCGGCTCGCACCCACGACGGCGACCGACCGCGGAGCGAGCAACGGCCGCAGTGAGAGCCGTTCGGCCGTCCGATGCCGCTGATCCGCCGCGCTGATCGCGGCTGCCCGGGCACCCGTCGGCAGATCCACATCCACTACCTGCGCCTCGTCGTCGGTACGCGCGTGCGCCGCCATGTCGCGGGCGACCCGCAGCATCGAGGAGTTCACGGGCAGCACTTCACCCGACAGCTCGCTGACGCCGTTCATCTTGGCCAACGCGGCCAGGTGTTCCAGAAGCACGGTCCCGACGCCGCGGCCTCGTTGATCTTCGGCGACGAAGACCGCGAACTCGGCTGCTGACGGGTCAGGTCCGCATTCATACGACGCCACGCCGACGATGCGACCGACCTCCACCGCGACGAGTGCTGCGTGATCGGCCGATCGCGGTCTGGTCAGCCGGGCCACTTCGGTCGCGACGACGGCCGGTCCCGGGACGGCGAAGAACCGCAACCGCAACGCGTCGGCGGAACTCGTCTGGAACATGGCGGCCAGCTCATCCCGGTCGGCTGCGGCGGCCGAACGGAGGTGAACGATGCGGCCGTCGGCTAGCAGCGCGTCGGCCACGGTCGTGCCGGGCCGGTCGGCGGTAGTCGTCATGGTCTCAGGCTTCGGCATGGCAACACGGCGCGGTAAGTGCCGCTCAGCCCGATCGGCTGGGACCTTCGTCCGTGTCAGGACGTCAGCGTCCACGCGAGTGCCGTGGTGGGGAACCGGCGGGTCCACGTGATGGGAGCCGTCGCATAGTCGGCTTTCAGGTGTTCGACCGGGTCGACCACGAGCGTGCCGCTACTGATCGACTCCGGTACCTCGAACAGCAGCGGCTGGCTGGTGATCAAGGCCGACGCAGCCGGGCGTGGGAGGGGAGCCGAGCGGCCACCGGCGTACGTCAGCGCGAACATCGCAACACGGTCGGGGACGTATTGGAAGGTCAGCAACGTCGCCAAGAGCAGCCGGTCGTCGATCTCCCTTGCGTTGTCCGTGTACACGCGGCCCTGGACGTCTGCTTTCGGGATGTAGAGCCAGAGATGCCCCTTCGCCGCCCAGCCGATGTCCGGCAGCCAGGGCTCCAGTGTGCCGCCGTTGTCGCCCAGGCTGACCGTCACCGTGGCGACCAGCCGCGCCGCCCGGTAGCGGCTGGCGGCCGAGCCCTGATACGACGACGGTGTGAAGCTCACGCGCTGCGGCCGGTAATACGCCTCGATCGCGTCCGTCCCGCGTTCGCCCGTACGTAGGTTGAGCGACTGCGTACGGGCCTCGTCGGTGATCTGAAGATAGGCGTCGTGTCCTAACGGGACACTCGCGCTCACCCCGAGGTACGGGACCTGGGGCAGCTCCCGGCGTACGCCGTCGACCACGATCACGGCCTTAGGGACGGAATCGGCGGTCGCGAATCTCGGCGGGATCAGGTCGAGTTCGGCGTAGAGCGTCACCAGCTCGTAGCCCTTCGCGGCGTACCGATAGTCGTTCGTGTGATCGCTGACCTCGCCGCTCGTGTAGCGCACCTCGAAGTGCGGCCCGACCAACCTCGCGGCGTCGGCGTCGACCGGTTTGCCGCCGCCCAGGTCGCCATACGCCGCGCCGACGTAGTCCGCGGGGAGCCGGTCGTCCTGGTCGGAATTCCGGCAGCCCGTCGCGCCGAGCATCAGCAGCCCGGTCATGACCGTCGCGAGAATCCTCGAAGTCCTTGTCACGCTGGGCAACGCTACGGCGATCCCCGGCGGCTCCGAGGGCCCGGACAGCGCGCGGACAGCGTTCGGTGAGTGGCGTACGGCAGGCTCCGACGCCGGACCGGCAAGGCGCGAAGGTCCACATCGAACGAGGGGGAGGCGGTCCGATGATCAAGCTTTGGGTGATCGTGTTGTTCGTGCCGATGTTCTTGGTCACCGGTGTGCTCATGAACGTGACATCGATGCCGAGAGGATGGGCGTTGGTGACCGCGGCCTGGATCACCTTCGCGGTGTATCTCCCGATCGACTACCGCAATGTGCGGACCGGGCCGTTCAGCACCGCTTTCTCGCAGGTCACGGTCACGATGGCGGGAATTCCGTTTCTCGGCCTGGCGATCTGGGTCGGCTATCTGCTCAACGGCGCGGGGCTCGGCAAGGGCTGGGTGATCATGCTGACCATAGTGACGCTGGCCGCCGAGGCGGTCGTGCTGTTCGCCGTCGTGATTCCGCTGTGGCAGCGGGTCGCCGACAGGGTGCGAGCCCGGCGGCAAGCGTCGTGAGCAGGGCGCTGAACCGGCGCAGCCCGGTCGTCGGGCTCCTCGTCGCCCTGCTCCTGGTGCTTGTCGGCACGCCCGTTCTCGGCGCGCCGACGCCGACGGCATCGCCGGCGCGGGTGGAAGTTCCGCTGCCGCCGCTGACCGGACGGGAGACCTCGCCGCCGAGGCTGGTGCCGTATATGTACTTCTACGACTCGATCGAGGCGTACCGGACGGAGATTCCGTGGAACAGCCCCGAGCTCGCATGGTCCAACGTCGACCGGAGCACTCCACCGTGGAAGCCGTTCAAGGAGCGCGGAACGCTCAACTCATTGCTGCATGCGTGGAAACTCAAAGTCCTTGACGAGCAAGCCAAGGGAAACAACTTCTACGGATCGCAAATGAGCGACGAAGACAAGAAGGAGATGTGGGACAAGTTACTGGACAAATTCATCTACGGGGTGGACAGCAACGAACGGGGCGCAGCCTTTGAGAGGGCGTATGCCGACTACTTTCATTTGAAGGATCTCGGCTACACGCTCGGTGCAAAGTACCCAGACTCCGGCTTCGAGGTCGACGCGTACGTCATCGGTCAGGTGGCTCTGGAGATGAAGTCGGGCCCGTTGCCTAAGGACGGCCAGCCCGAAAGATACGCCGGACTGATGCGTCAGGTGCCGACCCTTCGGGTGATTCACATCTTCGGACAGCGACCTGACAGCGACACGCTCGACGCCCTCGACAGGCTCCACATCGAATATCGCTACTGGCCCTCGTTCGCCATACGTCGGCGCCATCCGAACATGCCGCCGCCCGGTTCACTCGGGACACCGGGCGGGGGCACGGTAAGTATCCCGATCCCGTCCGGACCGGTCGGCCCCAAGTCCTCGTCAGGCGCCATTCCCGCGCCCGCCGGATCGCTCGCCGCGTCCGGCCAGAACGTCGAGCCGAGCGCTTCGACCGACGCCATCGCCGAGTCGCCGAGTTCGCCCGAGGACAAGGCCGAGCGGGACGAGATGGTGACCGACATCGCCCGGGACATGGGGTACGAAGATCCGGCCGACGCGCCGGGCGCGGCCGGCGATCTCGGTGGCGTGGACTTCTCGACGCTGGAGCTGAGGTACGTCTCCGACACCTACCGCTCGAGCCTGGGCACCGGCGTCCAGTACGCGTACAAGGTCGACGCCAAGCCGGGCGAAAAGGTCGCCTACGGTGGACGAGAGGCCGCACAACTCGCCGCGGATTCATTCTTCACGTGGCTGGTACTGCCGGCGTCCAGCTTCACCGTCAATCTCAATCCCGACGAACCCGACCGCATCATCGACGACCGGCTCGGCAAGACGGACGCCGGTCGGGTGCTGCTCGAAGCCGACCTGCAGATGAAGAAGTCGGTCGGCCGGTTGATCCATCCGGATACCCCGCTCGGCAAATCGTTCTGGGGACTGCTGCACGGCGACCAGAAATGCATGTCGATGCGGCAGTGGATCGTCCCGCGTCCGGCGGTCGTCCGGGAGAGCGGCAACGAGCTGTACATCCTCCAGGCCCCGCTCGAGGTCAAGATGGAATCGGAGTACCTGGCCACGGAGGGGGTTTCCCGAGGCTTCGGTTGTGAGAAACAGAATGCCGCCGACACGGCGTACAACGAGGAGATCTATCGCCGCCGGATCCTGCCGGAACTGGAGAAGGCGGTGAACACCGCGTCGGCCTACGCCGATCTGCGGCGGGTGTACGCGAGCCGCATCGCGGCCGAGTGGTACCGCCAGCGGAGCAAGACCAAGACGACGGCGTACAGCGGGCTGGTCGACTCGGGCGACGCCAGCGCCTGGCCGGCGCGGGTGCCGTGGAGTCCCCAGGGGGTGTTCGCGCGCTACCTGAAGTCCTACCGCGACGGTGAGTTCCGAGTCGAGCACCGTACGCGTCAGGGCAACTACACCGTGACCATCGTCTACGTGTACGGCGGAGTCGACCTCACGAACATACCCAGGAAGCTGATCAGCGCGGCCCAGTTCGCCCGGGAGCACCCGAGGCTGGATTCGACCGTCCACGAGGCCGCGCAGTCGCCGATTCTTGGCGACGGTGATGCGCTGACCTGGTTCGGGGGAACTTCGGCGGAGTTGCCGATAACGTCACCGAGGTCGTTGCCGGGGTCGCCACTACGGACTCCACAGTTCTGGGGTCTGGCCGGGTTCCCGATCGTGTTGTGGCTCGCGCTCGGCGCGTTCATGGTGCGGCAGCGCCGAACGGAGGTGACCGGGCGATGATCGCACCAAGCCGGCCGGGCATCCTGCTCTACGCGCTCTACCTGTACTGGGGAGCGGCGGCCCTGTGGCTCACCTCAGCCATCGGTGCCCTGTTCGCGATCCCGCAGTATCGCGTCTACTACGCCGACCTGCATCAAGATCCGCGCGGCGGCTCGCTGCCTGCGCTGCTGCTCGCCGGTGTGGCAGTCGTGGCCTCGACCGGCGGCGCGGTGATCGTCTTGTGCACGGTGCTCGATGCGTACGGCTGGCCGATCGCGCGCTGGCTCACCTGGACCTACAGCGTGTTCGCCGCGGCGATCGCGGGCATCGTTCTGCTCGTGAACTCGCGGGCGGTGATTCCGTGGCATCGCTGGTCGATCACGGTGACGGCCGTGCTCAGCCTGTTCGCCGTGGCCGGCGGGTCCATTCTGTTGGCGCAGCCCGCTTCCGGGCGGTTCTTCTCGGACTGCCAAGCCCGCCGGCGCGGAGCCGCCCGGCAGCGTGCCGTCGCATGGCAGCAGCGCCGGATGATGGCGAGATCCCGATGAAGCGGTATGCGCTCCTCATCGCCGGGCTGCTCATCCTCGCCATCTGTGGCATCGCCGAGCTGCAACGCTTCGAGCCACCCGCCGAACCGACCTGCGACGGCAAGACCATGGAGCCGGGAGATACCTGCGACATCTACGTAGTGGGCGGGGGTGATTTCCGGAAGGACGACACTCGGGATTACTACGAGCAGCAAGAAGCGCAGCGTGTGCTGCCACCATTATCCTCACTGGACGGAGTGTGCCCGGCGATCGGGCTGGTGCTCGTGGGGGCAGGGGTGTGGGTCATTCGCCGGAGGAGATCGGCGTGACCGTCGAGACACGCGCTTGCCGTTCGAGCTCCCGATATCCGTGCGCCCGCGCGAGTTCCGCCGCCTCCCGGGCGCATTCGGTGGCCGCGTCGGGCTTGCCGGTACGCGTACGCACTATGGCGAGCCCGATCAACGCCTGTGCGATCCGCCAGGGTGAGCCGATCGCGCGCGCATCCTCGATGGCCAGCGTGTACGCCGTCTCCGCTTCGGTTGCCCGGCCGGTCAGCTCATCGAGGGTCGCCAACGCGTGATGGCCCTCCGAGCGCAGACTCATGCGGCCCGTTTCATCGGCGCGATCGATGACCTCCGTGAGGAGCGCACGGGCCTCGTCGTGCCGGCCGAGGTCGCACAGGGCCAGGCCAAGTTCCAGCTTCGCAGAGTCGGCATGACGGGAGCCGCCGACGCGCAGGGCGATCTCGCGCGCCTCGACGGCGAGGTCCCGGGCGGTGCTCGGGTCACCGGCCAGCCGAGTCGTGCGGGCGAGATGGGTGAGCGCCGACGCCTCGCCCGTCATCGCACCGATCGTCCGGTACGCCGAAAGCGCGTCGTTCTGCGCCTGCGCCGCCGGAGCGAGATCTCCGATCATCACGTATGCGTATCCGATGTTGATGGAGTTGACGGCGACTCCGTCGAGCCATCCGTGACGGCGATTGATGGCCAGTGCCTCCCGTAGCCGTCGTAATCCTTCGGCTGGTTGGTTCTCGCAGTAGATCCCGCCGATGTTGCCGAGAATCGCCGCCTCGGCCTTGTCCCAGCCGGCACGGCGGGCCTCTTCGAGGGCGGTTTCGCCGTGCCGGAGGGCGTCGGTGAGATCGCCTCGGGCGGTGCTGACCAGCATCCGGCTCAGCAGTGCCACCGTCCGGCCCTCGGGTGCGTCGAGCGCGTCGGCGGCGACCAGGGCGGCGTCAGCGATCTCGCCCCACTGCGGAAGCAACGGCCGGGCGTTGAACTGACCGCGCAAGGCGTCCGTGAGCCGCCAGAGGAGCGGATCGGGGCCACGCTCGGCCTGGTCCCGGATCCACGCGACGACGTTCGGCAGCTCGGTCGCGAGCCGGTCACGCGCCGTCGACGCGCTCTCGGCAGTGGGCGGGGACGGCTGGTGCGGCAGGCGTAGGCGTTCCGGGTAGAGCAGCCGGTCCGCAGTGTCCACAGTATTCAGGTACCAGGCTCCTAGCGCCCGGTACGCCGCGGTCCGATCCGACGGCGACAGTTCCGCCTGGCACCGTTCGCCGGCGAAGGCTCGAACGAGATCGTGCAGGTGGAAGCGGCCGGATCGGCGTACCTCGACCAGATGCAGCGCGACGAGGCGGTCGAGGTGCTCCGCGGTGGCGGCTGCGGGCGTACCCGCGAGTGCGGTGGCGGCATCCAGCGGGAAGTCCGCGCCCGGCACGAGACTGAGCAGGCTGAGCAGTCGTCGGGAGTCGGCGGCGATCGCCTGGTACGACCGGGCCAGGGCCAGCCGGACGCCGATGGACTCACCGGGCAACGACAACGCGTCCAGTCTGCCGTCGCGCAACCGGTCGACCTGGTCGGCGATCCGCTGGTGGGGCTGATCCGCGAGTTGCGCGCCGACGACGCGCAATGCGAGCGGGAGGCGGTCGCAGGCTTCGGCGAGCTCGACGACGGCGGCTGGTTCGGCCGCGACCCGGTCGCCTCCGACGATCGCGGTGAGCAGATCTCGTGCCTCGTCTGCATCGAGCCCGGCAAGCGTCACCCGGTGAGCGGCGTACGCGGCGACGAGGCCGGTCATCCGATCGCGGCTCGTGACGAGGACGAGAGATTCGCCCGCTCCGGGGAGCAGCGGAACCACCTGGTCGGCGGACTTGGCGTTGTCCAGCAGGACGAGCACACGCCGGTCGGCAAGTACCGATCGGTACAGTTTGGCGGCGTCATCCACCGAGGACGGAACCCGTTCGCCGGCGACGCCGAGCGACTGGAGCAGCTCGGTCAACGCCCGGATCGGCGGAGTGGGCGCGGTGCCGTCATAACCGTGGAGGTTGACGTAGAGCTGTCCGCCGGGATAGCGATGGGTGACGCCGTGCGCCCAGCGAAGGGCCAGCGCCGTCTTGCCGACGCCACCCGAGCCGCAGATCACGGTGACGACGGCCGGCGCGACCGCGTCCAGCGAACGGAGTTCTTCGTGGCGGGCGACGAAATCGGGGGGAGCGGCCGGAAGCTCACGCGGCACGACTGCGGCTTTCGGCGTACCAGTGGAAACCGACGGTGATGGTGAGTCGCGGAGCGCACGCACATGCGCGGCCTGGACCTCCGGCCCGGGATCGGTGCCGAGCTCGTCGGCGAACCGGCGGCGGATCGCGGCGTGGTGGCGCAGCGCTTCGGCCCGCCGCCCGGACGCGGCCAGCAGATCGATGAGCCGTGCCTGCAACGGCTCGTCGTAGGGCGAACCGGCGAGTAGCGCGGCGACATGCGGCAGCACAGCGGCCGCATTGGGACCTGGCTCGGCCAGATCCGCAGCATCGAGGACGGCGCTGCGCCGGGCTTGGCGCAGCGCGGCCGCCGCGGGCAGATCCCGCAGCTCGGCCAGATCCGCGAGCACCTCGCCGCGCCACAGGGCCAGCGCGTCGAGCAGAGCGCTGCGGCGGGACGGGGGAGTAGCGGCGCAGAGCTGATGGAATCGCACAACATCGATCTGCGCTGTTCCCGCGTGAAGCACGTAGCCCGCCGGCGTCAGCGTCACGCTGACGTCACCGCCGATGTCGGACAGCCAGCCGCGCAACCGGGACACGACCATCTGCACCGAGCCCTTGGACCCCGCGCCGATCAGCTCGGCGACAGTCTCGACCGGGACCGGCTGCCCGGGGGTCAGGAGCAGGGCGCCGAGGAGACGACGGACCGTCCACCGGGTGATCTCGACCGGCTCGCCGTCTACCCGGACGCTGAGCGGTCCCAAAGCTCCCAGCCAGACTCCGGTCACAATGCCCCCCACATCGCCCGCGATCTTAACGAGATTTCCCCGGGCGCGGGCTGTCGATTCCCGCTTCCTCGCCCGACGTAATGGTGAGTACGCCCGAAGGCGGCGTACCAGGCGAAGGGAACACCTCATGAGCCAGGTCGCGACGGCGATGCCGGACATCGTCTCGGCGGACGAATGGGCGAAGGCACGCGAGGAACTGCTGATCGCGGAGAAGGCGGCGACCCGGGAACTCGACGCGCTGGCCGCTCGGCGGCGTCGCCTGCCGATGGTCGAGTTCGACAACGAATACGTCTTCGCCACCCCGAACGGCCCGCGTACGCTGCTGGAGCTGTTCGAGGGCCGTTCGCAGCTCGCCCTCTATCAATTCATGGACCGGGGGCCGGACGAGTTCTGTCAGGGCTGCACGGCGTTCGCCGACAACGTCCCGGCCGCCGGGCCGCGCCGGCTCGCCGTCCGGGACGTCACCTGGGCGATGGCGTCGGACATGCCCCTGGCGCAGATCGAGGCGTACAAGGAACGGATGGGCTGGACGGCGACCTTCGTGTCTTCGCACGGCAGCACGTTCACCCGGGACTGCGGGGTCGGCGAGGGGTTCCTGCTCAGCGTCTTCCTCCGCGACGGCGAGCGCGTCTTCCGCACCTACACGACGACCTCGCGAGGGGTCGACCGGATCCTGTGGGGCCACAACATCCTCGACCTCACCCCCTACGGGCGGCAGCAACCATGGGAGGACTCGCCCGCAGGCTGGCCGCAGGCATTCTGACGGCACACGATCATGCTGAGCATGGCGTACGCGGTGCTGGCGGTGCGCTTCACGGCCACGGCACTGCGACCGGGGGTCGGCGGCCAGCGCGTCGGCCCCCTCCTCCACTTGCTGATGTGCGCCGACATGGCCATCATGGCGGCGGCCGGTCCGCTGCCCGACCCGCTGGGCCTGCAAGCCGCCGCCTTCCTGCTCGCGTCCGGCTGGTGGCTGCTGCGGGCGCTGCCCGTCCGGCCGGCGACCGGGCACGACCGGATGGGCTGTGTCCAGCATGGGTTCGGCGCGGCCGTCGCTGTTTGGATGACGTTCCCGCATTCTCATCTGGATCATCCCCATGGATCGGCGTCGGGCATCGTGCCCGTGCTCTGCGTCGGGCTTGTGATCAGCGCCGGTTGGTGGCTTCGGGAGGCCTGCTGGCTTCGCAGCTGCGGAACCGACCGCCCCGCTCCGAATCTCTCCACCGCCATGAAGCGCGCGGTCTCCGGTCCGGCCGCGGGGGCCGTGGCACACGCTGCGATGTCCGTCGGGATGGCGGTCATGCTGCTTTGACTCACCGGCATCGCCACACCATCGCCGCGGACGCCAGCGAGTCGGCTGGGTCGTAGCGGGTGCCGACCACCACCGTGCCGTCGTCACTCACCCCCACCGCCTCGTCGAACCTGCTCGCGGTCGGCAGCGGCAGGCGTATCAGCGCGCCCGCGGTCAGCAACACCGGCCCGTCGGCGCCACGGCCTGCCCGCCAGCCGCGCGCGTTGACGACCTCTCCCGGTCCGATCTGGTCGCTCAAGGAGACCTCCTTGGTACGCAGATTCCACAGCACGGCATACATGGCGTCGCCGCGGGCGGTCCGGATTCGGGCGGTGCCACTCACCCAGCCGTTGCGGACGGAGGTGGCCCACGCGCTCGTGACCGGACCGGCGTCGGAGTGGGGGATCGGCAGAACCTGGGCGGTGCCGTCCGGACTCCACGCGTACGCCCAGGCGACGGCCTCGTCACCGGCGTGGGCGCCCGGTGTCGTGACCGAACCGACGACGGTCCCGTCCTCGTCGATCCCCCGCGCGTCACCGAACACGGTGACGTTCGGCACCGGAAGACGCTGCGCCGCAGTCGAACCGGACCGCCAGACCACCGGCCGATCGCCGGCCGTTCCGGCTACGTCGCCGCGCTCGTTGACTGTTGTGGCGGCGGCGTCCTGCTCCGGCAGCCGGACGAAGACGCCGTTCTCATACCGGTATGCCCGGCTGCGTCCGCCGTCGTAGCTGCTGCCGACGGCGAGGCCGTAGGTCGTCACGTCCCGCAGCTCGTCGCCGCTCCCGGGAAGCTCCACAACGGATGGTCTGCCGTCCGTCCACATCACCATCCGGGCCTGACCGGATTCGTAGGCCCGGCCGAGCACGAAGCGTCCGGACGGATCGCCGCCGATCGCGACACTGCGCCCGGCGAAGCCGGATGGAACCGGCAGCACACTGCCCACGCACGCCGACGGGCCGACGACCGACCCCGAATCGGTCGGGGAAGCGCCGACGGGGGCGGTGGCGACCGGTCCGGACGGCCGCACGCTGGGACCCGGCTCCGGACCGGCGGCGGCGTACCCGGCACCGAGGACGGTCACCACGCCGACGGTCGCCAGCGTCGATCCCACGCGCCGGTGACGCCGCCGACGTCGTAGCCCCTCGGCGATGGCCTTGTCGAGCACCGTGTACGGGCGCGACTCCGCCGCCAGTTCCATCAACGCCCGTCTGACCTGATTCATCGCACTCCCGCCCCGTCCAGCCACAGGTGCTCGAGTTCTGGGGCAACTTGCCGCAACTTGGCCAGCGCCCGATGCGTCTGGCTCTTGATCGTGCCGAGCGTGCAGCCGAGGATGCGGGCCGACTCCTCCTCGGTCAGGTCCTCGAAATAGCGCAGGACGACGACGGCCCGTTGCTTGGGAGTCAACCGAGCCAGCGCCTGCTGGATCACCAGGCGGCGCACGACATGGGCCGCCTCGTCCCGCCCCGACGCGTACGCCGACAGATCCTCCTCGGCGTACGCGGTGATGCGGCGTCGGCGTCTCCGCCAGAGGGAGACATGCTCGTTGTAAAGCACCCGCCACACGTAGTGCCCGGGATCGCGGAGTTCATGGATCCGCGGCCAGCGGGCGGTGACCTTGACCAGCGCAGCCTGGAGCAAGTCCTCGGCGTCGTGATGGTTGCCCGTCAACAGGTACGCCGTCGCCGACAAGCGATCGAGGCGAGCCGCCAGAAACTCGCGTAGCTCGTCGTCATGGGCCATCTGGTATCCCCCGGGGTGTCGGACCGCAACCTCTACAAACGCCCCCGAGGTGGAGAAGGTTGGCGGAGTCCGGCGACTTTCCAGATCGCGCCTTCGCGCGGGTCTCGCGCGTTGTGCGGCCTAACGCGTTGTGCGGCCACGCGCGCTTTGCGGCCGCGCGTAATGCGGCGTCGCGCGTTATGCCGGATAACGCGGCCTCCCAGTCTCGGAAGGCCGCGTTATCCGCGGATAACGCGAGGACGTCAGCGTAAGACGTCAGGGAGGATCAGCCGGCGGCCTTCACGAAGTCGGTCGTGAAGGTCTTGCTCAGGTCGATGGAGCCGGCCTTCTGAACGTCGGGGTTGGACTCCTTGAGCACGTCGAGCACGGTCTGCGGGCCGTCGGCCGGCATGACGCCGTCGGCGGTGAACATGCCCTTGGAGTCGTTGATCGACTGCTCGTACAGCTTCACGTCGCCACCGGCGTAGTCGGCGGGCATCTTCGCGGCGATCTCGGCGGCGGTGTGCGTGTTGATGAAGTTCAGCGTCTTGACGAACGCCGTCGCCATCTTCTGGATGGCCTCCTTGTGCGAGGACACGTAGTCACACGGCATGTACAGCGACGCACCCGGGTAGAGCCCGCCGAGGGCCGCCTTGGTGCCCTCCTCGGTACGCAGGTCGATGATGACCTTGCCCTTGCCGGTGCTGACCAGCTTGGCGATGGTCGGGTCGGTGGTCATCCCGGCGTCGATGCCGCCGTTGTCGATCGCTGCGATGAAGGTGGCTCCGGCACCCGCCTTGACCGTGGTGTACTGCGACTTCTGCACGCCGTTGCGTACGGCCAGGGCCTGGGTGAGCATGTCGGTCGAGGAGCCGGGGCTGGTCACACCGAGCTTCTTGCCCGCGAAGTCCTTGGCGGACGACAACGTCGCGGCCTTGCTCGTGGCGACGACCTCCGCCTCGCCCGGCACGTCGGCGAACTGCACGACGCTTTCGACGCACTTGCCCTTGGCCTGCAGGTGGACGGTGTGGTCGTAGAAGCCGACGACGCCGTCGACCTGGCCGGCGAGCATCATCGTCTCGGCGTCCGCGCCGGACGGTTCGCTCTTGAGTTCGACGTTGACGCCCGCGTCCTTGAAGTAGCCGAGCTGCTCGGTGAGCTTGGCGGGCAGGTAGATCACCTTGTCGAGGCCGCCGACCATGATCGTGATCGTCTGGGTCGAGCCGCCGTCGGAGGAGGCCGCCGGGGACTGGCCGCGGCAGGCCGACAGGCCCAGCGCGAGGGCCGGGACGGCCAGCAGTGCGATGGATTTACGCATGAGTGGTCCAATCTCGAAAGGAGGGAGGGGTTCAGCGAGGCTGCCAGCGGGTCAGCCGGCGCTCGACGAGGGTGAGGACCGCCTCGGCGAGCAGCGCCAGCGCGGTCATGATGATCATGGCGGCGTAGATGCCGGCCGAGTCGAAGGTGCCCTGCGAGTGCGCGATGAGCATGCCGAGGCCCTTGTCGGCTCCGGTGTACTCGCCGACGATCGCGCCGATCAGGGCGAAGCCGAACGCGGTGTGCAGACTGGCGAGAATCCACGAGGTGGCGCTCGGCAGCACGACCGTACGCATCATCTGCAGCCGGGAAGCGCCGAGGATGCGGCTGTTGTCGTCGATGACCTTGGGCACCTCCCGCGCGCCTTGGAAGGCGTTGAAGAAGACGCCGAAGAAGACCAGGACGAACGCGGTGGCGACCTTCGAGCTCATCCCGAACCCGAACCAGATGACGAACAGCGAGGCCAGCACGATGCGGGGGATGGCGTTGGCCGCCTTGATGAACGGCGCGAGCACGTCGGACAGGAACCTTGAGCGGCCCAGGACGACGCCGAGCACGACGCCGACGATCGCGCCGAGCGCGAAGCCGTACACCGCCTCCTGGAGGGTGTAGCTGATCTGGAGCCAGATGCTGCCGTACGAGGTGCCCTCGGTGAACCAGTCGACCAGCTTCTGCCAGATCAAGCTCGGCTTGGAGTAGAAGAACGGATCGATCCAGTAGGTCCCGGCGACCTCCCACGAGCCGAGCCACAACGCGACCAGGACGAGGCGGCCGGCGTACACCCGCCAGCGGCGCTCCTTCAGAGGCTGGAGAGTGATCTCGGCGGGACGGTTGTCCACCATTGCGATACCGACGTCAGCCACGGCGGGCACCCCTCTCGCGGGCGATCTCGACCTCTTCGCGCAGGGAGTCCCAGACCTCGCGGTAGAGATCCAGGAAGGCGGGGTCCAGCCGGATCGCCTCGACGTCCCTCGGGCGGGGCAGCGTCACCGGGACGATGCTCTTGATCGTCGCCGGGGCGGCGGTCATCACGACGACCCGGTCGGCCAGCGCGATCGCCTCGGTCAGGTCGTGGGTCACGAAGACGACCGCGGCTCCCGTGCCGGCCCACAGCCGCAGCAGCTCTGCCTGCATCAGCTCGCGCGTCTGCACATCGAGCGCGCCGAACGGCTCGTCCAGCAGCAGGATCTGCGGCTCGGTGATCAACGTCTGCGCCATCGCGACGCGTTTGCGCATACCGCCCGACAACTGGTGCGGGTAGTACTTCTCGAAGCCACGCAGGCCGACGCGGTCGACCCACTCCTGGGCCCGTTCGCGCGCCTCGGCCTTCGGCACCCCGCGATAGCGCAGGCCGAGGGCCACGTTGTCGACGACCGTCCGCCACGGCAGCGTCGCGTCCTGCTGGAACATGTAGCCGACGTTTCCGGGGATGCCGGTGACCGGCGTACCGGCGACGGCCACTTCACCGGCGCTCGCCGGTTCCAGCCCGGAGATCAACGCCAGCGTGGTGGACTTGCCGCAGCCGGTCGGGCCGACCACGGTGACGAACTCGCCCGGCGCGACGTCGAGGGTGACCTCGCGCATGGCGGTGAAGGTGCCGCCCCCGGCCGCGGGGAACACCTTGGTCGCCCGTTGCAGCCGGATGGCGGATGTGGTCTGGGTCATAGCGGCAGACCGTAAAGGTGGCCGGAAGGTTTCCGCGCGGTTTCGTCCATTGCGCGGCCAAGTTACGTAGATGGCGTTCTGCTCATTCTGCTCACCGCGTTTTCCCAGGTACTTTGACTGGCATGAGCCGCCGCCCCCTCCGCCTGGCCACGCAGACGATGCTGCTGCAAGTGGTCGTGGTCGCCATCGTGGCGGCGGCCGGATTCACCCTCGCCGTGCTGTTGCTGCGGCATGAGATCGAGCAGCAGTACGAGGAGCGAGCCCTCGCCGTCGCCCGGTCGGTGGCGCAGGAGCCGGGGCTCGGCGATCAGGTCCGTTCCAGTCGGCCCGATGTCGATGGGCCGGTCCAGGTCTATGCCGAGCGGGTCCGGGCCGCGAACAAGGCGTTGTTCGTCGTGATCACCGACGTCGACGGCATCCGCTTCTCGCACAAGGAACCGGACCGTATCGGCCAGCGGGTCAGCACCGATCCGACCGGTCCGCTCCAGGGTCGCGAGGAAGTCAACATCGAGCGCGGCACGTTGGGCCTGTCGGCGCGCGGCAAGGTCCCGCTGCGCGATTCGACCGGCGCGATCGTGGGCGAGGTCAGCGTCGGCATCCACGCCGACGACATCGGCAATCGCCTCGATCAGATCCTGCCGTGGGCCATCGGCTTCACGGTGCTCTCGCTCGCCGTCGGCATCGGGGGAGCGGCTCTGCTCGCGGTCCGGCTCAAGCGGCGCACGTTCGGCCTCGAGCCCGCCGATCTGGCTGATCTGGTACGCGAACAAGTGGCGGTTCTGGAGGGCGTACGCGACGGGGTGCTGGCAGTCGACGTCAGTGGCCGGGTCGGCGTATGCACGGAGCAGGCCGCCCGGCTTCTGACGCAACCGGTCGCCTCCGGATCACCGGCCACCGACGAGATCCGTGCCCTCCTCGAAGACCGGTCGCCGCTGACGAGCGGACTGCGCATGCTGGGTGAACGGGTGGTGGTGGTGACCCGCCGGCCGGTCCAGCGGGGCGGCCAGGATCTCGGCACCGTGCTGACCCTGCGCGACCACACCAACCTCGACGACATGGCCCGGGAGCTCGAAGCCACCCGGGCGCTGACCGATGCCCTGCGCGCGCAGGCCCATGAGCACACGAATCGGCTGCATACGCTCGACGGGCTGTTGCAACTCGGCGAGACCGACCGGGCGCGGGCGTACATGCGGGAGCTGTCGGCGACCGCAGCCGCCGGAGCGCCGCCGGGGCAGGTCGGCGATCCGTACCTGGACGGGCTGCTCGCGGCGAAGGGTGCCGTGGCCTCCGAGGCGGGTGTGACTCTGCGGGTGGGCGAGGACACCTGGATCCCCGGCCGGCTCACCTCACCGCTGGACGTCGTGACCGTCTTGGGCAACCTCGTGGACAACGCGATCCGGGCCGCCGCGCTGGGCTCCCGGGAACCCGCTTGGGTGGAGGTCAGTCTGCTCGCCCACGACGAAGACCTGCACGTCTACGTGGCCGACAGCGGCGACGGCGTCACCCTGCCCGACCCCTTCGCGCCGGGCGCCTCGACCAAGGACTCCCCGGGGAGCGGCCTCGGGCTGGCGCTGGCTCGCCGCACGGCTCGTCACCACGGCGGCGACGTACGCCTCGGCCCGCCCGGCGACGGCGGTGGCGCGGTCTTCGTCGCCGAGTTGCCCGGAGTGCTCAGTCCGGCGGCCGCCCTCACGTGGCAGGCGCCATGATCGGCGTACTGGTCGTCGACGACGACTTCCGGGTCGCGGCGCTCCACTCTTCCTTTGTGGACAAGGTGCCGGGATTCCGCTCGGTCGGCGTCGCGCATACGGCCGCCGCCGCGGTGGCCGAGTGTGATCGGCTGCGCCCCGATCTCGTGCTGCTGGACCAGTATCTGCCCGACGGGCTGGGCACGGGCGTCGTCCGGCGGCTCGACGCCGACGTCATCATGCTCACCGCCGCGGGCGATGCCGCCACCGTCCGATCCGCCCTCTCGACGGGTGCGCTGAACTACCTCGTGAAGCCGTTCACCGCCGCCCAGCTCTGGGAACGGCTCTTGGCGTACGCGCGATTCCGTGGCCATCTGGCCGGGGACCGCGAGCTGGACCAGGCCGAGATCGACCGGGCGGTGGCGATGCTCCACGACGCCGACGCGCCCACGGGCGCGCTGCCGAAGGGCCGATCGGCCGTGACCGCGCAGCGCATCCTCGAGGCGCTACGCGCCGCGCCGGGACCGGTGACGGCGATCGACGTGGCCGACGTGACCGGGGTTTCGCGGGCGACGGCCCAGCGGTATCTCGCGGACCTCGCCCACAGCGGGCGGATCGAGCTGGATCTGCGGTACGGATCGACCGGCCGCCCCGAGCACCTCTATCGATGGCGGGGCGGACGCGTCGGCTGATTACGCGATCTGCGCGCGGCGGCTCAGCAGGAACACGCTGAGCAGCAGTACGCCACACGCCGCCTGCTCGATCTTCAGCCACATCGGGAACAGCCCCGGCAGCGCGACGATCACGATGATGGCGACCGTCATCGCAGCGGACAGGATGCGCAGTCGGCGGAGTGCGCCGACCGATCCCTGGGCGGCGCGTACCGCGAAGAGGGTCACGAGGATCGAACTGGCGACGACGATGCCAGTACGCACCCAGACGGCGTCGGTGACGATGTCGGCGTGGTGGCGCAGCAGGATGACGGCGGCGAAGGTGAGGACGCTGAGACCGAGGTAGCCGGCCGCGAGAAGTTTGACAGTACGCATACCCAGAAGCGTGCCGTCGCGCGCCGTTCCGGTCTTCGGCGTCGGAGTGGACCTTCGTCTCCACCCGTGGGTGGAGGAGCCGGACTCAGCGGCCCAAGGTGCTCTCCCGAGCCTGCAAGGTGAAGTCGGCGGGCACCTCGACGGGCTCGGTGGTGTCGCCGTCGAGACGGTTGGCCAGCAGTTCCACCGCCAGGCGGGCGATCTGCTCCTTGTCCGGGCTGATCGTGCTGAGGCTCGGCGTACTGTAGCGGCCGTCTTCGATGTCGTCGAAGCCGATGATCGCGATGTCCTCCGGTACGCGTACGCCGTGCTGCAACGCCGTCCGTAAAGCGCCCAGGGCCAGCAGATCGTTGTAGCAGAACACGGCGTCGGGCGGGTCGGCCAAGGCGAGCAGTTCCGCCATGGCGGCCGCCCCGTCGGCGCGGTGGAAGAACGACGTGGACCTGAGGAGGACCGGGTCCACTCGCAGCCCCGCCTCCGTGACCGCCTGCCGGAAGCCGAGCGTACGCAGCCGGGCGGTCTGCCGGGTCTCGTCGTTCTGGTCGCCGATGGCGGCGATGCGCGTACGCCCCAGCTCGATCAGGTGCCGGGTGGCCAGTCCGGCCGCCGTCACGTTGTCGATCATGACGTGGTCGAGGCCGACGGCGCTCGCCCGTTCGCCGAGCAGCACGACCGGGGTGGTGACGGTGCGGTCGCGGAGGTCTGCGCCGCCCAGCGCGATCGGGCTGAAGATGACGCCGTCGAACAGGTTGGCGGTGGTGCCGTTCATGATGAGCTCGCGTTCGCGGGTGGGGTCGCCGTCGGTCTGGTCGACGACCACCGTGTAGCCACGGGCGGCCGCGTGTTCGATGACGAACCGGGTCAGCTCGGCGAAGTACGGGACGTCCAGTTCGGGGACGACGAGGGCGAGCATGCGGCTGCGGCCCTGGCGCAACGAGCGGGCGACCGTGTTCGGGCGGTAGCCGAGTTCGGCGACCACCTGCTCGACCCGGGCGCGGGTCGCGGGCGCGACGTGGGCGAAGCCGTTGACGACGTTGGAGACGGTCCGGATGGAGACACCGGCTCGTTCAGCGACGTCGCGCAGCGTGGGGGACAAATCGCGCCGCCCTTCCCTCAAATCCGAGGCAACTTTCGCCGACCATGGTATTGCATCGTTGCAAACTAGTGTGCATCATGGGCTTGCAACGTTGCAAACTTGCTCGACCTGGCAAGCTAGCCCCCTCGACAGCACGGAGTACGCCCAGCTCCGGCCCGCCCCAAGGGATTGAATGATCATGAAGGATGACCGTCTTCTCTCGCGCCGCACGATGTTGCGGGGCATAGGTGCGGCCGCGCTCGCCGGTGGCACCGTCGGCGGTGCGGCCGCCCTCGCCGGGTGCGCCCCGTCCGCCAGCACCAACCAGCAGCCGCTGGGTACGCCGAGCTTCTCCGCCCCGCCCGCCGGCGAAGTGACGATCTGGGACCGCTCCGGCGACCTGTACAAGGTGTTCGACAAGGCGATCGCGTCGTTCACGGCGAAGTACCCCCAGGTCAAGGTCAATCACCTGGCCGTCGACATCAACGCCAAGCTGCCCAGCACGCTGATCTCCGGAGCCGAAGTGCCCGACGGCGCGTTCTACGACGACGCCCTCATCCCCGGCATCGCACCGCAGCTGTTCGACCTCAGTACGCTCATCGAGCCCTACAAGAAGGACATCGCGCCGTACAAGCTGGGCGTGGTCACGGTCGAGGGCCGGGTGGTGGCCGTGCCGTGGGACCTCGACCCGGGTCTGCTGTTCTACCGGGCCGACCTCGTCGAGCAGGCGGGCGTCGACCCCGCGAAGATCGCCACCTACGACGATCTGCTCGCCGCCGCGCGGACGGTGAAGGGCAAGTTCCCGGCGAGCAAGCCGCTCCACCTCGAGGCGAACGAGTACCTGAGTCAGCTCTGGCTGGACATGTTCGTCAACCAACAGGGTGCGGCCATTGTGGACAGCGCGGGGAAGCTGGCGGTGGACACGACGCCTTACCGAACCGCGTTGACCTGGCTGGACAAGGTACGCGCCGAAGATCTCGGGACGCTCGCGAAATACTTCGAGCCGACCGACGTCAACACCCTCGACAACGGTACGCAGGTCTTCGTGCCGTGGGCGCAATGGTTCGTCTTCGGCCCGCAACAGCTGCTCAAGCAGACCAAGGGCAAGTGGCGGGCGACCGCGTTGCCCGCTTGGCAGGCCGGTGGCGCCCGCGGCGGCGTCATGGGCGGCTCGTCGTTCGTGATCCCCGCCAAGGCCAAGAACCCGCAGCTCGCCTGGCTGCTGTACGAGCACTTGACGTTCAGCAAGACGGGGTACACCGCCGTCTACGGGCCCAACGACGTCTACCCGGGTGGCATCAACACCTCGGTGCCGTCGTACCTGCCGGCGCTGTCGGGCGAGGCGTTGTTCAAGCCGGTCGCCGAGCTCGGCGGGCAGGACCTCTGGAAGGTCGCGACCGACGCCGCCAAGCAGGTGCCCGGCGGCTACACGATCCCGGTCTGGTGGGGCAAGGCGGTCGACTACCTCGGCGTCAACCTGCAGCGCATGCTCAACGGGCAGATGAGCCCGGACGACGTGCTCTCCACGTCGGCCCAGCAGATCCAGAAGAACCTCGTCGACCGCCCATGAACATGCGCCGCCGGCGTCGAGTGCCGCTCGCGCCGTACCTGTTCGTGCTGCCGTTCCTGGCGATCTTCGTCGGGTTCGCGCTCTATCCGATGGGCTTCGCGCTGCGCCTGAGCTTCACGAACTGGCGCGGCGCGGGCCTGCTGGAATCGGTCGGCCTGGCCAACTACCGCTACCTGTTGACCAGCGAGGACTTCTGGGGTTCGCTGGGCGTCTCGGCGGTGCTGTGGCTGCTCGTGGTTCCGCTGCAGGTCGTGCTGGCGCTGGCGATCGCGGTCGCGCTCAACCGCGCCCGGCTGCGCGGGCTGTTCATCGGGGCGCTGGTCGCGCCGTTCGTCACCCCGCTCGTGGCGATGTCGCAGGTCTGGATCGTGTTGTTCGACAAGGACTTCGGCGCGGTCAACAGCGCGCTCACGGCCGCGGGACTCCCGGCCGTGGGCTGGCTCACCGACCCCACCTGGGCCAAGCCCACGCTCGCGCTGCTCGTCCTCTGGAGAACCACAGGGTACGCCGTCGTGCTGCTCCTGGCCGGGTTGCAATCGATACCACCGGAGGTCTACGAGGCGGCTCGCCTGGACGGGGCCGGGGCATGGACCCAGTTCTGGCGGGTCACCCTCCCGCTGGCGATGCGCACGATCAGCTTCTACGTCGTCATCGCCACGCTGACGGTGTTCCAGCTGTTCGCCGAGCCGTACGTGGTCACCGACGGCGGCCCGTTCAACAGCACCCGCACCGCCGGGCTCTACCTCTACGGCCACATCACGAACTCCGACCTGGGGCTTGGCGCGGCCAACTCGTTCCTGCTGGTGATCCTGGTCTTCGGCCTGTCGCTGGCGTCCATCCGCATCCTGCGCCCCCGGGAGGACTCGTGAAACGACTGGGGAGTGCCGGCCGGTACGCGTTTCTCGTCGTCGCCGCGCTGGCGAGCCTGGCGCCCTTGCTGTGGATGGTCGCGTCGGCGTTCAAGCCGGGGGCGAGCATCATCACCGACCCGTTCACCTTCGATCCGCGTACGGCGACGCTGGGCAACTTCCGGGAGATGCTCGACACCGTCCCGATCGGGGTGGGGTTCCGCAACACCGCGATCGTCGTGGCGGTCAAGGGCGCGATCACGATGCTGTTCTGCCCGCTGGCCGGGTTCGCCTTCGCCAAGTACTCGTTCCCAGGCAAGCGGCTGTTGTTCGGCGCGGTCCTGATCACCCTGATGCTGCCCACGCTCGTCCTGCTGGTGCCGTTGCTGTTGCAGATGAGCGAACTCGGCTGGGTCAACACCTTCTCGGCGCTGATCCTGCCGGGCGCGGTCGACGCCTTCGGGGTGTTCTGGATGCGGCAGGTCATCGCGGCGATCCCCGACGACCTGCTCGACGCGGCCCGCATCGACGGCTGCGGCGATCTGCGGCTGTTCGGGTCGATCGTGCTGCCGGTCATCCGGCCCGGGCTGGCGGCGCTCGGCGTACTGACCTTCATCAACATCTACAACGACTTCGTCTGGCCCGTCGTGGCCGTCAACGACCAGCAGCACCAGACCCTGCAAGTCATGCTCGCCACCCTCGGCCAGAGCATCACCAGCCATCAGCTCGGCGCGGACTGGGCCAGTGTCTGGGGCCAACTGCTGGCCGCCAGCACGCTCGCCGCCCTGCCCGTGTTCGTGATCTTCATCGTCCTGCAACGCCAGCTCATCAAGGGCGTCATGGCCGGCAGCCTCAAAGGCTGACGCCGCCGGCACTGCACAGCCCGCACAAACGATCCGCCCGCAACGCACCTGGGAGTCCACTCGTGACCACGCCTCGCCCCGAGTACCCGCGACCGCACTTCGACCGTTCAGCCGCCTGGCTGAGCCTCAACGGGACCTGGGACTTCTCCGAAGAACCATCGGCCGACTCGCAGGCCGATTGGGGGACCGTCATCGTGCCGTTCCCGTGGGAGCACCCGGCTTCCGGCGTCGGGCGGCACTGGCAATCCGTCGGCTGGTACCGGCGGGAGATCCGCCGCCCGGCCGAGTGGGCCGGTCAGCGTACGATCCTGCACTTCGGCGCGGTCCATCATCGGGCCGAGGTGTGGGTCAACGACGTGCCGGTGGTCTCGCACGAAGGCGGCTATCTGCCGTTCGAGGCGGACATCACCGACGCGCTCGACACGGCGGGTGCCGGAGTTCTCGTCGTACGCGTCGAGGCCCCGGTCGACAAGCTCCGGATTCCCCACGGCAAGCAGCGCAGTCTGCCCGCCGACGACTACGACGGGTGCGCCTTCGGCGCGTCCAGCGGCATCTGGCAGCCGGTCTGGCTGGAGCCCCGCCCGGCGACCCACCTGGTGCGGCTGGATCTGACGCCCACCCCGGACCTCGACGGCATCGAGGTCATCCTCGCCCTAGCCGGTCCGGAGGCCGACGCCGCCACCATCACGCTCGCCTGGGCGGACCAGACGGTCACCGTCGACGATCCGGCGAGTCCGATCACCCTGCCGATCGCGGAGCCTCGCTTGTGGACGGTCGAGGATCCGCACCTGTATTTCGTCACGGCCACGGTCACCAGTCCATCCGGTGTGGACACCGTGACGGCGTACGCGGGTCTGCGGAGCGTCGGCTGGCACGACCGGCTGCTGCATCTCAACGGCGTACCGGTGTTCCTGCGGGGCGTGCTCGACCAGGGCTTCTGGCCGGAGGGCGGGCACACCGCCCCCGACGACGACGCCTTCCGGCGCGATTTGGAACTGGCCAAGGCGGCCGGCTTCAACCTGGTCCGCAAGCACCTCAAGGCCGAAGATCCCCGCTGGCTCTACTGGGCCGACCGGCTCGGCGTACTGGTCTGGGCCGAACCGGCCTCCACCGGGCGGTTCCACGCTGACGCGGTCGCCGCCTTCGAAGACGGCCTCACCGGGATGATCCGCCGGGACCGGAACCACCCGAGCATCGTCATCTGGGGCGCGTACAACGAGGAATGGGGCCTCGACTGGGACGTGCCGGGCGACACCGCCAAACAAGACGCGGTGCGCCGCGCGTACAAGCTGGTGAAAGACCTGGACCTGACGCGGCCGGTAGTGGACAACTCGGGCTGGACCCACGTCGAGACCGATCTGGTCGACTGGCATTACTACGACGACGACGCGGTGTCGTGGGCGCGGACACTGACCCGGCTGGTGTCGGGCGCGGACCCGGGTTTCCCGGTACGCCTCGGCCCGGACCACGTCGTGACGAAGCTGATCAACGTGCCGGGATTCGACGAGAGCGGCCGCCCGTGGCTCAACGGCGAGTACGGCGGCGGCGCGACCAGTGTGGAGCGTGGCTGGCACCAGCGCTGGCAGACGCAGGAGCTGCGGCGGCACGAGCGCGTCGCCGGATACATCTACACCGAGCTCTACGACATCGAGCACGAGACGGTCGGGGTCTACACCTATGACCGGCGCACCAAGGACCTGGGCGGCGTCGACCCGGCCGACGTCCACGCCGACACGGTGCTGATCGCCGACGTCGAACCGCAACGCCCTGGCCGCGATCTCGTCGTTGCCGGGCCGACCCAGATCGCCGTACGCGTCTCGCACCACGGCGGCGAAGCGGTCGACGGGACGCTGCGGCTGGCCTGGACCCCGCGCTTCGGTGACGCTCCCGCGCCCGGATCGCCCGCCTGGCAAACCACCGGTACCTCCACGCACGTCAAGCCGTACCAGCTGAGCGAGCCGGTCACAGTCCTCGTGAACCTGCCCGACGGCTGGGCCGACGGCCGCCTGCACCTGCTCTTCGAGGCGGCCGGTCGCACCGCCGCCCGGACCGCGATCGACGTCGTCGTCGACTCGGCCCCGGCGGACTGAACCCCGTCCCCATCGACGTGAGGAGCACGCCTGATGTCTGTCCGCATCGGACGGATCGGGCTCGCCGTCGCGATGGTTCTCGCCACGCTCGCCGTGGCGGGAACCATCGGCGCGACCCGATCCGCACCCGCCTTCGCCGCCCCGGCGGGGCAGGTGCTGTACGCGCCCAACCTCACCACCTATCCGCAGGGCGACGCGAGCTACCCGCGCGCCGTCCGCCTCGACCACGACGGCAGCTCCGGCGCCACCATGCTGGCCACGTTCGCCCGCCGCAACCACGGCGGCCCGACGACGCTGCCGATCTACCGCAGCACCGACGGCGGTCAGAGTTGGACCGCCGCACCGATCTCCAGCATCTCCTCGCACACCGCGGGCTGGTCCATCGAAGCCCCCGTGCTCTACGAGGTACCCCGCACCGTCACCGGACTGAACGCCGGTGACCTGCTCGCCGCCGGGACCGCCTGGGTGCCCGGTAACTACACGACGCAGAAGATCGAGGTCTTCAAGAGCACCGACCATGGGCTGACCTGGCAGTACCTGTCGAACTGCACGCAGACCAGCGGCCTTCCGAACACCTGGGGCCACGGCATCTGGGAGCCGTGGTTCCTGCTCACCCCGAGCAACACGCTGGCCTGCTTCATCTCCGACGAGCGTCCGGCCAATACGGCGACGAACAACCAGATCATCGGGCACTACACGTCGACGAACGGCGGTGCATCCTGGAGCGGCTCGATCACGCAGGACGTGGCGCTCGCCGACAACCTCGCCCGGCCCGGCATGTCCATCGTCGTCCCACTGCCCAACGGGACGTTCCTGATGGCGTACGAGTTGTGCCGGGACGCGACCGATCCCGACCACGCCTGCGAGGTCTACGTCAAGACGAGCAGCGACGGGCTGTCGTGGAATCCGTCCAGCGCGGGAACGCTGGTGCAGACCACCGACGGCCGGGAGTTGCTGCACACGCCGTACGTGACGTGGGTGCCGGGCGGCGGGTCCAACGGAACCCTGCTGCTCTCCGGTCAACGGGTCGTCGCCGGGCCGACCGGCGACAAGACCGTCCTGGTCGAGTCGGGCACCGTGCTGTTCGCCAACACGAACCTCGGCGTCGGGGCGTGGCACGAGATCGAAGCGCCGGTGGCGATCAACCCCACCGGCGGGTACGCAGCGGGCGTGCCGTCGTGTCCCGGGTACAGTTCCCCGATCGTCGGCCGGGCGGACGGCACCTCGGTGCTGTACCTGGCGGCGACGCAG
This sequence comes from Hamadaea sp., assembly GCF_013362815.1. Classification (GTDB taxonomy): domain Bacteria; phylum Actinomycetota; class Actinomycetes; order Mycobacteriales; family Micromonosporaceae; genus Hamadaea. The sequence continues at coordinate 528,491 of NZ_JABFVK010000013.1, forward strand.
CTCACCGGCAACCAGTGTCAGGTCCGGTTCGGCACCGGTACGCTCGGCGGCCCGGTCGGGCAGATCACCGGCCCGGCAGGCTACGGCAAGTGCGTGGACGTCGACACCAACACCGCCGTCAACGGCAACAAGGTGCAGCTGTGGGACTGCGGGATCGCCACCGGCCAACGCTGGTCGATCCGGGCCGACGGCACCGTTCGCGCGTACGGCAAGTGCCTGGACATCAACGGCAACGGCACCGCCGCCGGGACCAAGGTCATCCTCTGGGAGTGCAACGGCGTCGGCGGCCAGCAGTGGCGACCGCAGGCCAACGGGTCGCTGCTGAATCCGCAGTCCGGCCGTTGCCTCGACAGCCCGGCGGGCTCCACCTCCAACGGCGCGTGGCTGCAGATCTGGGACTGCAACGGTCTCTACCCGCAGGTTTGGAACCTCCCCGGCTATCCGACCGGGCCGATCGGCGGCCCCGACACCGCCGGCAAGTGCGTCGACGTCGACACCAACACCCCCGTGAGCGGGAACAAGGTGCAGCTGTGGACGTGCAGCGGCGTACCGGGGCAGCAGTGGGAGATGCGGGCCGACGGCACGGCCCGCTCGTTCGGCAAGTGCCTGGACGTCGTCGGCAACGTGACGGCCAACGGCAGCAAGGTCCAGTTGTGGGACTGCAACGGCGTCGGCGGCCAGCAATGGGTGCCGCAGGCGAACGGGTCGCTGCTGAATCCGCAGTCCGGACGCTGCCTCGACAGCCCGAACGGGTCGACCGCCGACGCCGCTTGGCTCCAGATCTGGGATTGCAACGGGACCGCGGCGCAACGCTGGAAGGTGCCGGTCTAGCCCCGTCTCCTCGGGATCGCCGGGCCGCGCTTGCGCAGCCCGGCGATCCGCTTGTGGTGGCCCGCCCGCTTGTGGTGGCCCGCCCGCTGGTGGTGGCCCGCCCGCTTGTGGTGGCCAGCCGACGCGCGCCGTATGGTCGACTCGTGGTGACGCCGTCCACCTTCGACGACTCGCTGCGCCGGGAGGAACCGGTGCTGCGCTGGCTCCGGCTCCTGGTGCCGGCGGTGCTGCTCGTCGTCGTCTGGACCGTCGCCGCCGCCATGCCGAGACTGGGCCTCAACCTGACGGGCCTGGCGTTCGTGGTTCTCGTCGCCGGGAGCGTGGGCGTCGTGGCGACCCTCTGGCGGCCGAAGCCGGTCCCGCTCGTGTTCGTGGTCGCACTGCTGGCCGCCTCGGTCACCCTGACGTGGCTGCACGCGGGAGTGGCGATCGCCGGGATCTTCGTCGGGATCTCGATGCTGGGACCTCGCCTGCGCGGTCGCACCCCGGCGCTGCTCGCCGTCCTCGGGCTCGTCTGTCTCGGTCTGCTCGCGACGACCGTCCTGCACCGCTCGATCGCCGAAGGAGTGCTCAACGCGGTCTTGATCGGCGCGTTCTACGGCATGTTCTTCCTCGCATTGCGGCTCAACGAGGCGAACCGGCGCTCCGCGCGGCTCCTCGCCGAGCTGGAGAGCAGCCGAGCCGGTGAGGCACGCGCGGCCGGGCTGGCCGAACGCCAGCGCCTCGCCCGCGAGATGCACGACGTGCTGGCCCATTCGCTGTCCGGCCTCATCCTGCAGCTCGAAGGCGCGCGGATGCTGGCCGCCGGGGACCCCGCCGATCCGCGTCTGCCGCAGGCGGTCGACCGGGCGCATCACCTGGCGAAGTCCGGGCTCGACGAGGCTCGCCGGGCGATCGGGATGCTGCGCGGTGACGAACTGCCGGGCCCGGAGGGGCTCGCCGGGCTCGCCGCCGGATTCACCGAGGCGTACGGGATTCCTTGTCAGTACACCGTTTCCGGGCAGGCCCGTCCGCTCGGCACGGAGGCGAGAGTCGCCGTGTACCGGGTCGCCCAGGAGTCGCTGACGAACATCACCCGGCATGCCCGCCCGGAGCGGGTCGCCATCACGTTGACGTACGAGGAGACGTCGGCGCGGCTCGTAGTCGAGGACGTCGGCTCGCCACCACCGGCTGACGCACAACCCCGTCCGGGGGAGGGCTACGGCCTCACCGGGATGCGAGAACGAGCCGAACTTCTCGGCGGCTCGCTGACGGCCGGGTCGACGCCGGCGGGCTTCCGGGTCGAACTAGGGGTGCCCGCATGATCCGAGTCCTGGTCGCCGACGATCAACGGGTAGTCCGCGAGGGACTGTCCCTGGTGCTCGGCCTGCTGCCGGACGTCGAGGTCGTCGGCACGGCCGCCGACGGGGACGAAGCAGTCGCGCTCGCCGCCGAGCTGGCTCCCGACATCGTGCTCATGGACCTGCGGATGCCCCGCTGCGACGGCGTCGAGGCGACCCGGCGGCTGCGGGAGGCGTACCCGGAGATCAAGGTGGTCGTGCTGACGACCTACTCCGACGACCGCTCGGTCCTGGAGGCGCTGCGGGCCGGGGCGAGGGGCTACCTCACCAAGGACGCCGGTGGCACGGAGATCCATGCCGCCCTCCGACGCGTACGCGACAACCAGGCGGTCCTCGATCCGGCCGTCCAGCACCACCTCGTGTCGGCGGTGGCCGCACCCGTGCCCAGCCCGCTCACGCCCCGGGAGACGGAAGTGCTCACCCTCATCGCCGAGGGGCTGTCCAACGCCGAGATCGCAGCTCGCCTCTACATCTCCGAGGCGACGGTGAAGACCCACATCAACCACCTGCTCGCCAAGATCGGGGTACGCGATCGGGCCCAGGCGGTCGGGTACGCGTACCAGCAGGGGCTCATTTCCGCACGCTAGAGCGGCCGTAGAGTAGGCACATGGCCCACACCGGCGCCCGTGTATCGACTCGATCCGCCGACGACCGCAGCGGACCGGGCCCGTTCGCCACCTGGCGACGCCGGCCGGCCGGCGTGCCCTGGTCCGTCCTGGGTGTGATCTCACTCGGCGGCGTTCTGGGGGCTTCCGCGCGGTTTGGGCTCACTGGGGTGTTTCCTGGGCCGCCCGGCGGCTTCCCGTGGACGGTCTTCGCCATCAACGTCACCGGTTGCCTGCTCATCGGCGCGCTCACGGTCGCCGTCACCGACGTCTGGCCTGCTCAACGCCTCGTGCGGCCGTTCCTCGGCACGGGTGTCCTCGGCGGCTACACGACGTTTTCCACCTACGTCGTCGACGCCCAGCACCTCATCGACCGCGGGCGGCCCGGCACCGCATTGGCGTACCTCGGGCTGACGCTGATCGCCGCCCTGCTCGCGACCTGGGCCGGTGTGACCGTCACCCGCACACTCACCGCCCGCCGCCGCACAGGGGAGCACGCATGAAGATCGAAGGACCCGCCGTCCGGCTGACCATCTTCATCGGCGAGGACGACCAGTGGCACCACCGGCCGCTCTACACCGAGATCGTTCACCGGGCCCATCAGTACGGCCTGGCCGGGGCGAGCGTGCTGCGGGGGATCGAAGGCTACGGCGCTTCGTCGCGCGTACACACCACGCGGCTGCTGTCGCTGTCGGAGGATCTGCCGATCGCGATCGTCATCGTCGACAACGAGGAACGAGTCCGCGGCTTCCTGCCGCAGCTGGACGAACTGGTCGCCGAAGGCCTGGTCATCATCGACCCCGTCGAGGTGATCCGCTACGTCGGCCGCCCCGGAGACAAAGCATGACCGGCCGCAGGCTGGTCATCGGGCAGCTCAGTCTTGATCATGCGGGCGCCGGCCGCAGGTCGGTGATCGCATGACCTGGTTGCTTGTGGCGCTGGGGGCCGCCGTCGGCGCGCCGTTGCGCTATCTCACCGACCGCATGGTCCAGGCGCGACACGACTCGGTGTTCCCGTGGGGCACCTTCGCGGTCAACATCACCGGAAGTTTCATCCTCGGCCTGATCACGGCGAGTACGCTGCACGCCTCCGCGCCGGTGCTGGCCCTGGTGGGGACCGGACTGTGTGGAGCGCTCACCACCTACAGCACCTTCGGCTACGAGACCTTGCGACTGTTCCAGGAGAAGGCCCGATCGCTCGCCGTCCTCAACGCGGTCGCGAGCGTCGTCGCCGGGTTGGGTGCGGCGTACGCCGGAGCGGCGGTCGCCCAGGCGCTCGGCGGCTGACGGTCCACTGGCGACGGTCGCCTACGGGGTGCTGAGACGGCGGCGCAGCTCTTGTTCGAAGCCCTCGTACGCCGGGAGCACGTCCTCGAGGTCCAGCTGCGGCGGCAGATCGTCGGCGCGTTGGCGGGCCAGCAGGAAGTCGATGGTCTCCTCGACCACCCGCACCGTGGGTACGCCGTCCGGCGCGAGCTGCGCGACGGCGGCGGGCGAAGCGCGTACTAGAACTTCGACCGGGCCTTCGTCGAAGGGGATCTCGACGAGATGGCGCTCGTCGTCGATCGCTTCGATCTTCACCTGGGTCACCTCCTCAGCCGCGGGCGGCTACGGATCATGCTATGCCCGCTCATTTCTCGGCGGCGAGCCGGGCGAGGACGCGGCGGAAGATCGTCCAGTCGTGGTCGCCGATCTCGTCCCGCCAGCGTTGCTCGGTTCCGGCGAAGATCTCCAGGATTCGCTGCTGCATCCGCAGACCCTTGGCGGTGGGGCGCACGATCCGGGCCCGCCCGTCTGCCGGATCCGGACTGACGTCGAGGAAGCCCGCCTTCTGCATGCTCGCCACGAACTCACCGAGCGACTGCTTCGTCATGCCCATGACCCCGGCCAGCTCGGTCGGCCGGATGCCGTCGGCCGGCGTCAGCGACAGCAGACGCAGGTGCGAACCGCGGAGGTGCTGAGGTTCGTCCGCGACTTCGGCCTCCATCTGCCGCCTGGCCACTGTGAGAGCGGCGCCGAGCAGGTCGAACACGTGGCCTCGGGACTCGTCGTTGACGGAGGTCATCAGGCTACCTTACTATCTCGAAGTAGTCAGGTTGCCTTACTAGCGGGGAGCGGGCTCATGGACGTCACAGCCGCCGATGTCGCCCAGGTCGCGGCGCAGATCTTCGGCGAGCCCGTGGTGGTGGCGACGTGGCAGGGCCGGCCGGTCGCGTACGAGTCCGGGTCGCCCGCCACCGGCGGTCTGGTGCGGGTGAACGGCAGCACCGCCGACGGGCGTACCTTCCGGGTCTTCGTCAAGCTGGTGCAGCACGCGCGGCACTGGCCGCGGCTCGGGCAGTTGCCGCCGCAGTTCCGCGACGCCTTCACCGCGCAGTTCCCGTGGCGGCAGGAGCTGGCCGCCTGGGACCACGATTTCGCCGGGCGGCTGCCGGACGGCCTGCGCGTGCCCGTCCTCTACCGGATCGCCGACCTAGGCGACGACCGGCTCATGGTCTACATGGAAGACGTCGACGCCTGCGCCGACAGCACCTGGGATCTCGCGCGGTACCGGCGCGCCGCGAACCTGCTCGGTGGCCTGGCGGCGTTGCGCGGTACGCCGGAGGCGATCGCGGCCAACGCGCACGCTCCGGGCTGGGGCCTGCGGGGATACGTCGACGGACGGGTCCGGCAGGGCGCGGTCCCCTCGCTCGCCGACGACGAGCTGTGGGCACATCCCCTGCTCGCGGCCGATCCCGCATTGCGGGCCGACCTCCGGCGGATCGCCGACGCCCTGCCCGAGATCCTCGATCGTCTCGACGCGCTGCCGCAGGCCATCCCGCACGGCGACGCCAGCCCACAGAACCTGCTCGTTCCGGTGGACGATCCCGAGGCGCTCGTCGCGATCGACATCTCGTTCCAGGGCCCGCACGCCGTCGGCTTCGACCTCGGCCAACTGCTGATCGGGCTGGCCCACGCGGGCATCGTCCATACCGGACTCCTCGCGGACATCCACGACGAGCTCGTGCCCGCGTTCCTGGCCGGGCTGCGGCAGCACGGTGGCACCGCCGACGCCGACGAGGTCGCTTACGGCTACCTCGGCAGCCTCGTGGCCCGGGCCGCGTTCACCTCACTGCCGTTCGAGCTGCTGGCCGCGCCGCCGTCCGCCGAAACCGATGCGGTGCTCCAGCACCGCGTGGCGCTCACCCGTTTCCTGGCCGACCTCGGTCTCACTCTGCTCTGATCGCTCACGCCCGGGCATTCGCACATTCCACGGGTACGCCGTCGCTGCGCGAAAGTTCGCGGTTTCGTGGGGTCCCCCCAATCGATCGAAACGCCACGATGAAGCGGATTCCGCTGGTATCGCGGGTGGTTCGGGGGTGGGGAGGCAGGATGCCCGAATCGGACGTCCATCGAGGCGTGTCCCGGCGCGCCGTGCTCTACGGCGCGGGCGCGCTCGTGCCGGGGTTGCTCCTGAACGTCGACGGCACCGTCGCGGTGGCGGCCGCAGCCGACCTCGACGGCGGGTTCTCGGCGCAGGCGTACGCGTGGCGCCCGGCCGAGCCCGGTGGGGTTCCCGCCACGGGGGTCGAGTTCACGCTGCTCGCCGACGGACGGCCGATGGCCGGGCGCGTGCGGTTCTCGATCAGCTCCGCCGACGCCGTGAACCGCAGCGTGTGGTTCGAGACGGTGGACGGGCTCAAGCAGCCCCGCCGGCACGGTTACGTCGATCTCGAACTGGACGGCCGGGGCGGCGTACGCCTGGACGACCGGCTTCGCGTCGGGCCGGTGCCGACCGGCGACACCGGTGCCGATCCCGTTCTGCGCGCCCAATTGGTCGGTTCCGAAGTCCTGCTCGCCGTCGCCCACCTCTCGGTGGCCGAGCCGCTGAACCGGAGAGCGGCCCCGCCTCAGGACCGGAGAGTGGCCGGGCCGCTGAACCGGAGGGCGGCCCGATGACGAGAACCGTCGCCGGGGCCGAGTCCTGGGCCCGTCAGCACGTCACCGACGCCGGCGGAAGCGGCTTCTACAACGGCTACAACTGGTCCGGCATGTGCCAGGCGTTGCTGTTCCGCGCCTGCGATCTGGCCGGTTCGGCTCCGACCGCGTTCCAGGCGTACCTCGCGTCCGGGACCGACCACCACGACTACTCGGCCGCGCCGCGGGGTGCCTTCCACTGGTGGGGCGATCCCGGCGACCCGGGCCATGTCGCGCTGGATCTCGACGGCGGCGGCACCCGCTGCCTCATGGCCACCTCGCATCTGTCCGGGGGAGAAGACTTCGGCCCGGGCGGCTATTGCATCGGAACGCAGTCGATCGCCCGCTACACCTCGCTGACTGGGCTCGTCTATCTGGGGTGGACACTCGACAACGTCGGCTCCCGGATGGCGGACGCCGGTACTCCCGGGCCGGGCGGTGACCCGTACGCGCTGACGACCGCCGATCAGAAGGTGCTGCAAACGCTGGCCCAACGCGGCGGCTACAGCGGCCCGGTCGACGGGATCATGGGCGTGAACAGCTGGAAGGGCGTACAGGCGGCCGTTCGCGGTTACGGCTACACGGGTCCGGTCGACGGCGTACCCGGGCCCAACACCTACCGCGCGATCCAGAGCCTCGCCCGCGACGGCGGTTACACCGGGCCGGTCGACGGCATCCTCGGGCCCAACACCATCCGGGGCGTGGCCACCTGGCTGGCCGCGCATCCGCCGTCGGCACCGCCCGCGCCGGGCCCCGCACCCACGCCGCCGGACGGCAGCCTGATCTACGGCATCGACGTCGGCACCAGTCAGTCCAGTCTGGACTTCCTGGCCGCGCGCAGCGCCGGTTTCCGCTTCTGCGTCGTCAAATCCGGCGGCTCCAACGACGGTACGCATCTGCCGTACACGTCGCCGTACTACGCGCGGCAGGTCGACGCCGCTCGCGCGGCCGGCCTCCTCGTGAGCCATTACTGGATGACCGGGTGGGGCACGGCGTCCGGCGACGCCGACTACTTCCTCAGCCACCTGCACGACTACCGGCCCGGCGACCCCCTGATGGTCGACGTCGAAGGTGTCGATCAAAGTCCGGTGTGGACGGACGCGCAGACGGCGAGCTTCATCGGCATCGTCCGGTCCCGCCTCGGTGCGACGCCGTTCCTGTACACGTATTCCGCGTTGCTCACCTCGCGTACGTGGGCGCAGACCCAGGCGACCGGGGCGAAGCTGTGGATCGCCGACTACGGCGCGCCGGCCGGCAGCCCGCGAATCGGCTCCGCCTACCCGTCCTGGGCGATCCACCAGTTCAGCAGCTCCGGCTCGGTCAAGGGCGTCACCGTCGACATGAACTTGGCGAGGGCCGACGCGTTCGGCTCGGCGAGTCTTCCACCCGCCGGGCCGAACCCGGTGCCCGATCCGACGCCCGACGTCTCACTGTCGGACGGAGTCACCCTCCAACGCATCGCGCAACTCGGCGGCTACACCGGCCCGGTCGACGGCGTACTCGGGCCCAACAGCTGGCGGGGCGTTCAGACTCTGCTCCACCAACTCGGTCTCTACGGCGGGCCAGTCGACGGCGTCCCGGGGACGTACACGTACCAGGGACTTCAGCTCCTGGGGCAGCGCGGCGGGTACGCCGGGCCGGTCGACGGCGTGCTCGGCCCCAATTCGTACGCCGGACTGCGTGGCTATCTGAACCAGGTGGCCGGCGACGTGACCATCGGAATCACCGACGTCAAGACTCTGCAGCAGATCGCCCAGCGCGGCGGTTACGCCGGACCGATCGACGGAATCATGGGCGTCAACAGCTGGAAGGGTGTGCAGATCGTCCTGTCCCGGATCGGGTACTACTCCGGGCCGATCGACGGCGTACCCGGGCCGGAGGCATACAGCGGTCTCCAGCGGCTGGCGGCCGACTACGGCTACACCGGGCCGATCGACGGCGTACCCGGACCGAACACCTTCGCGGGCCTGCGTACCTGCTTGAGCGTGACCAACGGTGGTCCCGGGCCGATCTCGACCACCGACGGCGCGGTTCTGCAGCGGATCGGGGTGGCCGGTGGGTACGCCGGGCCGATCGACGGCGTACCCGGCGGCAACACCTGGAAAGGCGTCCAGACGGTGCTGCGGGGCTACGGGTACGCCGGACCGCTGGACGGCGTGCCGGGCGCCAACACCTACAAGGGCCTGCAGACGCTGGCCATCGCCGGAGGCTACGCCGGACCGGTCGACGGGATCATGGGCGTCAACAGCTGGAAGGGTGTGCAGACCGTGCTGCGCCGGTTCGGTTATGCCGGGCCGATCGACGGGGTGCCCGGCACCAACACGTACGCCGCGATGCAGCGCCTGGCCGAACTGGGCGGCTACAGCGGGCCGGTCGACGGCGTACTGGGACCTTACAGCTGGCGGGGCATCCAGTCGTGCCTCCGGGGGTCCGGCTACGCCGGGCTCCTCGACGGCGTGCCGGGCTCGGGGACCTACCTGGCTTTGCAGCGGCTGGCGCAGATCGGCGGATACACCGGCCCGGTCGACGGCGTACCCGGGCCGAACACCTACCGGGCCTTGTCGAACTTGGTGTGACGGCCGGCCGGCGGCCGTCTGCCAGGGATAATCGAGCTGACCAGGCGCGAGGGACACGGAGGGCGGCCCGATGAGCGAGGACCAGGTAGCACCGGAGTCGAGAGGCGTCACGGTGGAGTTGCTGACCACCGTCGACCTCGGTCCCGAGATCGACGGCATGGCAGGCCGTGAGCTCCGGATGCGCATGGTGACCATCCAGCCCGGTGGCGTCTTCGGTCCCACTCATGATCACAGGGGCCGGCCGGGAACGGTCTACGTCCTCCAGGGGACGATCACCGATCACCGGGACGGCGTCGCGACCGACTACGGCCCGGGCGTCGGCTGGCCCGAGGACCACGCCACCCTGCATTGGCTCGAGAACCGGGGGACGGTCCCGGCGGTGGAGATCTCCGTCGACATCGTCCACCGATAGAGCTCTATGTGCACTGATCGGCGGGAGACCTGCTCGCTCTGTCCGCAAACCTACAGGTGACGTGCTCGGGGCCGGCGTACCGGCACAATGACGTGATGTTCATCGAGACGATCTCCGAGCAAGCCGCGACCGGCGCCACCGCCGAGTACTACCAGCAGCAACGCGACGCGTGGGGGTTCCTGCCGAACTACGCGGGTGCGTTCGGCCGCCGTCCCGAGGTCGCCCAGGCGTGGAACACCCTCAATCTCGCGATCCGGGGCGGGATGGACCGGCGGCGGTTCGAGATCGCCACCATCGCCGCGGCGCGGGCGTTGCGGTCGACGTATTGCACCGCCGCGCACTCGAAGTTCCTCCGCGACGTGTGCGGTGACGAGGCCTCACTGCACCGCATCGCCGAGACGCCGGACGGCGAAAGCCTGGACGAGCAGGACCGCGCGGTTTATCGGTTCGCTGCCAAGGTCGCCACCGACGCCACCTCGGTGGATCAGAAGGACGTCGACGAGCTGCGCGCGGTAGGTCTGGCCGACGGCGACATCGCCGACGTCGTGTACGCCGCGGCCGCCCGCAGCTTCTTCACCCGCGTACTGGACGGGCTGGGCGCGCGGCTCGACACCGAGATCGTCGAGCAGTTCGACCCCGCGTTGTACGCGTCCATGGTGGTCGGTCGCCGAGCCGCCGAACACTAACCGCATCGACTCTCGGCGAGCCCCGGCGCGTGCAGTAGATTGACGGCGCACTTCGGTAGCGCTCATCTTGGGGGCCACGATGGCAGGGCGGAACGCGCGGTGGCGTGTCGCTGATCTGCCGACGACCCAGGTCGGCGTCGAGCGCGTGTTCACCTACTTCATCGCGGGCGTGCGGCTGGGGACCGTCGCCCAGATGGTCCCCGCGATCCAGGACGGCCTCGAAACGTCGCCCAACGAGACTGCCTATCTGGCGTGCTGGCTGGCTGCGGCGGGTGCGTCCGTCGCGGTGACCGTGGTGTGCCTGATCCATCGCCGTCCGCTCGGCGCGGCGGCGTCCACTGCGGACTTCGCGCTGGCCTGCGCGCTCCTGCTGCTCGCGCCGATGGTTCTGGTGCCGGGGGAGCGCTTCGGAACCTGGGTCGCCTTCCAGGCGGCGTACGCGCTCTCCGTCATCCTCACCGCCAGCGGCGTACGCAGCATCCTGCTGTGGGCGGGCGGGATGCTCAGCGTCATCGTCTGCTATCTCGTGTTCATCGGCCACACCGGTACGCACATGACGACCACCGCGATCGGCAACGAACTCACCTACGTCGTGTACGCCGTCGTGGCGCGGATGTTGTTCAACTACATCCGGCGCATCGCCCAGGACGCCGACGCCTCCCGGGCGCTGGCCGCCGAGCTGGCCCGCCGCGAGGAGGAGCGCCGAGCCCGGGTGCTCATGCACAACGGCGTCGCCGTCATGCAGATGCTGGCGCACTCGGGCTCCGACGCGTCCCGGTCCGGCCTCGTCGGCCTGGCCGAGGTCGAGGTGCAACGGATGCGGGCGTACCTGCGGGGGCGTACCACATCATCGGAGCCGGAGTCCGGCGCGCCGGGAGCGGGCGACGATCCGATCGCCCTGGCCCCCATGGTCGAGCGGACCTGCGATCGTTTCGCGGACCTGCATCTGGACGCACTGCTGGACCTCGGCGCGGCGGTACGCCTGCCCCGCGCGGACGCCGAGGCGGTCGAGCGGGCGCTGGAGAGCCTGTTGCTCAACGTACGCGCGCACGCGCGAGCCGAGAACGTCGTCGTGCACCTGGATGAGGACGCGACGGGCGCATGGGCGTTGACGGTGAGCGACGACGGCGTCGGATACGACCCGGAGTCGGTGCCGCCCGGCGTCGGACTGCGCGACGTCGTGATCGGCGAGCTGAACCGCCGGGGGCTGGACGTGACGATCGCGTCGGCGGAAGGGGAGGGCACGACGGTGACGATCGTTCGAGAGACGGGTGCGCAATGAGACCGACGGTCGCCGTCGTCGACGACGCGTCGTTGATCCGCGACTCGCTGGGTCTGCTCATGGCCGGCCTGGACGTCGTTCTTACCGCCGCGACCGTGGAGGACCTCTTGCGGGCGAGTCCGGCGGTGGACCTCGTGCTGCTCGATCTGCACCTGGTCAACCTCGAGCAGCAGCCCGGCGTCCGGCAGGGGATCGCCGCGATCCGCGCGTTGACGGCGCACGGCTACCGGGTGTGCGTCTACAGCCAGGAGGAGCGGCGGTTCGTGCTGGCGGCCTGCATCGCCGCCGGGGCGAGCGGGACGGTCTCGAAGGTGCTGCCGACGGATCAGGCGCAGCGGATGTTCCTCGAAGTCGCCGCGGGTGGGACCGTCGTGCCGCAGTCGGTCGTGGGCATCCTGGAGGTGCTGGTACGCCGTGACTGCATCACCGTGCTCAGTGAGCGTCAGCGCCAGATCCTGCACGGGCGCGCGCGTGGTCTGACGTACGCCCAAGTCGCCAAGCAGTTGTACGTCAGCGAGTCCACCCTGCGGGGCTATTGGCAGGACCTGACCAGATCGCTTTCGGAGTCGTTGCGCAGCCTGACCGCCGCCGAGATCGAGCGCGCACTCGGCTTGGCACCCGGCGACCTGCTGGAATTCTGGGCGGAGGACGTCACGGACACCACCGGCTGGTGGCGCGTACGCCGCCGGCCATAGCGCGTGGCCGACCCGAGCTCATGGCCGACCCGAGCTCATGGACAGCCCGAGCTCATGGACCGCCCGGCGAACGGGTCACGCGCCGGTCAAGGGTACGCACCGAGCACGTCACGGCGCGAACGAACTTGCATGCGTTGCCGTCTCAGCGTCATGACCAAGCGACGTGATCTACTGATGTGGACCGCGCTGGCTGCGGCCGCCGCTACCGTGGCGGGCTGCGAGCCGCGGCACGACCGATCGACGGCCGGGGGAGGCCAGGGGCGCCTGGGGTACGAGTACCGATTCCCAGGGCCGTACCGCTTCAAAGTAGGCGGTGGAACCGCCGGGACCTTCCGGCTGATGGCGTCGGGGAACTTCGACGCGCGTACGGGGTGCGCGCTGATGGTGAACGCGTTCGGCTCGTTGCCGAGGCCGTTCCCATTGTGGTTCCTCGTCCTTCCGGGTCGGGTCTGGGTACGGGTCGACGGCGACCCGGGCCGGCGCCTGCGCGGATGGAAACCGCAGTACGCCAACGAGTGGCTTCAGCTGGAGCCCGTCGACCTGCCGCCGTCGATCGTCGCGCTCACCTCGCTCGGCAGCGACCCCACCGGCGTCTCCGCGGTCCTCGCCGCGATGACGGACGTGCACCAGATCGCCCGGCCCGCCCACGGACCGGCGAGCCCGGAGACCGATGTGGACCCGGTGTGGCGCGAGGGGTACATCCCGGACCACAGCTTCCGCCAGGGCCGGGTCGATCTCGACGGGGTCTCCGCGCCGATCACGAAGCTCGTCCCGGCGATGTGGCGGCCCGATCCCGGCAGCCCATCCCTGGTCACCGTCGACCTGGAATACGGCGCCAACGACCGGCCCAGCCTGATCTGCTATCCGGGCACGGAGCCGTCACCCGGCGAGATGCCGCGTTCCTGGTACGGCGTCGTGATCGACCGCTTCTACGACGCGCTGGACCTCCAACCCCCGGAGCAGATCCGAGGCACCCTGACTGCTGAGACGATGGGTGCGCTCATGGAGGCCGCCGGACTGCCCGCGGAGTGAGCGAGCCGAGGCACACGGCCCTACTGCTATCGGATGCTCGGCTCGGCCTTCGACGCCGGCCGGCTCGACGCGTGACCCCGGCCGCTCGAGACGGATCAGGAACCGCGCAGCCAGGTCAGCACGTCGCGGGTCGCCGCGAAATGACCCGCGTGGGCGGCTTCCGGGTCGATCACCAGGGTGGCGTCCGGGATGCGGTCGGCCAGCCATCGGCTGTGCGCCGCGGGAACGAGTTCGTCCAGGTCACCGTGCCACAGGCGGGTGGGCACCCGCACGGTCCGGGGGTTGAAGCCCCAGGGCAGGCCGTACAGCGCGAGCACGTCGTCGACCCAGCCGGTCACGCCCGGCGCGAGCGCCTCGGCCATCGCGGGCTGGACCATCGCCGCGATCGCCGGGTCGGCCAGCACCGCCTGGTCACGCTCCGGCAGGCGCAACGGCTCGGTCGCCGCCCGCTCGAGGTGCTCGGTCAGCACACCACGGCCACGGCGAGCGGCGGCCGCGCTCTCCTGGTTGCCCGCGGTCATGCCGGCCGTCCATTCGAGCCCGTCCGCGTCGCAGGGCGCGAGGCTCGCGAGGGTCGCCACTCGCGAAATTCGGTGAGGGTACGCCGCGGCGGCGGACAGGGCATGTGGCCCGCCGCCGGAGACCCCGAAGACGGCGAAGCCGGCCAGCCCGAGGGTGTCGGCGATGGTGACCACGTCGTCGGCGGCGTCCGCCACGATCCGACCGGGGGCCGACGTCGAGCGGCCGAAGCCCGGCCGGTCGTAGGTGATCAACCGGATGCCGAGGTCGGCGAACATCTGGTCGTCGGGATGACGGGCGAGCCGGCTCATCGGCGTACCGTGCAGATAGACCACGGGCACGCCGTCGGGAACGCCGTACTCCTCGACGGCGAGCATGCGCCCGTCGGAGGTGATCACCGAATGCATGGGAGCCGACCCTACCTTGTTCCGTCGCCGTGGGGTGCGACGACCGGCTCTGCTGACAGTGAACGCAGGTCCCAGTGGAACACGTCGCTGACCTGGTGCCCCGGTCCCAGGACGGGGTCGAAGGTGGCCTGCAGCTGCGGCAGCACGTCTCCGCAGCGGTAGACCACGATGGCGTCGGCCTGCCAGGTGCGTAGCTGGCCGAGGATCTCGGCTCGCTGGGCCGGCGTGAGCTGGACGGACCGGCGGTGACGGGTGACTTCGAGCAGCACCGAGTTGACCGGTCCCGGCGCGGGCTGGTTCGTCGCGACCTTCGAGGGGTCCTTCGGCCCGACGAAGTAGCCCTCCGGCAGCCGGAAGTCCATGTTCGCCGCGATCTGCCAGTGCAGCGCGTCGACGGTCATCCGCCCGGCGGCGGTCATGACCGGCACCGGCACCACGGTGTGGTTCCTCCTGATGTACTGCTTGTAGACGCCGTCGGCGAAGAATCGCGGCACCGGATCGCGACCTACTACGGGCAGGGGCACGGGCAGCAGCGGCACCAGCGCCGCAGCCAAGGCGGCGTCCCACGCCAGCCGGGAGTTCGCCGTCCAGTCGGGTGCGGCTCTGACGATCCGGTCGGTGGCGAGCGCGAGCAGCACACCCAGCGCCACCACGGTGATGAAGGTGAACCGGCCGATGTTCAGGGAGTCGAGGACGGGTAGTGGCCGGAACAGCCGCCACGGTCCCGGAATCCCGGTGTTCGACCCCCTCCACGTGATCGTGGGGCCGAGCGAGAGGATCAGGCCGATCAGGCCGAGCAGGCCGACTGCGCGGGCGAGCCGCGTACGCCGGAACCAGACTGCGACGACCGTGCCGAGCAGGAGCAGCGGCCAGCCGAAGTACGCGTTCTCCTCGGCGTAGTTGGTCGAGGTCAGCGGATCGCCCGCGTTTCCGAGCGAGTTCGTCGAGTACCGGAACAGCGTGCTGAGGTCGTTGGTCACGTAGGCCAGCCCGCCGAGGGTGTCGTAGTGCCGGGGACCGGCGAACTGTACCCACAACGGGTACGCCAGCAGCACGCCGGCCACGGCGAACGCGACGCCGATGCCCCGGGAGAACCGGCGGAGGAGATCGGACAGCCCGGGCAGCGGGGGCAACGCGTACAAGATCACGAAGAGGAGGAGTGCGATCGCCGTCATCAGGAGGATCTCCGCGCCGACGAAGAACTGGTAGCTGACGAGGAGGCCCAGTGTCACGCCGTCCCGGACCGGCCGATGTGAGTGGAACAGCCGCAGTGAGGACCGGACGATCCACGGGACCAGGAACATCGAGATCAGGTTCAGGTGTGCGTTCGCATGCGAGACGACGGCCGGGGCGTACGCCGTGACAGCGCCGCCCAGAACAGCCGCCGCCCGGTGCAGCCCGAGTTCGCGGTGCAGGATCAGGTACCACCCGAAGGCGGTCGCGCACAGGCTGAGCGTTGTCGCGATGACGAACGCGACGCTGGGTCCGAAGAGCATGGTGACCGGCAGCAACGGCAGCGCCAAGCCGAGGACGCTGGCGTTGCCCAGGAGGTTGACGCCCATGCCTGCGTTCTGGAAGTCCGTGAAGAACGGATTCTTGAAGTGCAGGAGGTTGTAGGTGTCCACGGCGAGGAACCACTCGAACTGCGAATGGTCGTTGTAGCTGTGGGACAAGTAGCGCTCGCCGGGAGCCGGCCAGAGATGCCCCAGCACGTAGCCCGCGAAGGCCAGGTATATGACCAGCACCACGAAGTCGGCTCGGCGGCTCGATCGGCGGCCGACGACCCGACGGTGGTGAGCGATGTCGTCGTCTGCCGTAGACGCGACGTCAATAGTGGACATAGCGGATACTCTAGGTGATCTAGCCGCAAAACCGCCGCCGCCGTGCGGGCACCCCGATCCGGTGGCCCTGGCAGGCTCGATCTCGGAAAGATTTCACCGGCGCAGTATCGTCGATGTTATATATTCACGTTTCTGTTATCATTCGTACATCTGACGTCGGTTAGCTGCCGATCATGGTTGCGGAGATCAAGCGCAGCCCGGCAACGTCGCCACCGGAGGTCTCGGCCTCCACGGCGAGTAGCCGTGCGCGACGGGGGCGGCGACGCCGGGCACGCCGCGAGGCGGCGATCTTCCTGGCGTTCGCCGTGCCCAACCTCGCCCTGATCGTCCTTTTCACCTACCGTCCGCTGTTCCTCAACATGTACTACTCGACTTTGGACTGGACGCTGGGTGCGCCGACGGCGCGACCGGTGGGCCTGGCCAACTACGTCGAGTTCTTCCGCTCGTCGGAAGCGGGGGAGGTCTTCCTCACGACGGCGGTGTTCACGTTGTCGACCGTGCTGCTGTCGATGGCGCTGGGCCTGCTCGTGGCGCTGGGCCTCAACCGCAAGGTACGCGGAGCGGGGCTCGCCCGCGCGACGGTGTTCTCGCCGTTCGTGCTGTCCGGCGTCGGGGTGGGGCTGGCCTGGCAGTACATCTTCGACCCCACGGTCGGAGCGCTCGGCGCGGTCCTGCGCAGCTTCGGGGTCGACAGTCCGCAGTGGTTCAACAACGAGACGCTGAGCCTGATCATGGTGGTGCTCGTCTACGTCTGGAAGAACCTCGGATACGCCGCGGTGATCTATCTGGCCGGGTTGCAGGCGATCTCCTCGGACGTCCTGGAGGCGGCCGCGATCGACGGTGCGAACGCCCGGCGCAAGTTCTTCTCGGTGGTGTTCCCACTGCTGTCGCCGACGACGTTCTTCCTCCTGGTGACCAGTACGCTCAGCTCGCTGCAGGCCTTCGACCTGATCCGCGTGATGACCCCGTTGGGCCGGGGCACCACGACGCTCATCTACGACGCCTATCTGCGGGCGTTCGGCGGCTACAACCAGGCGGGCTACTCGGCGATGTTGTCGACCGTGCTGTTCGTGCTCCTGGTGATCCTGACGCTGCTCCAGCTGGTCTTCCTCGAGAAGCGGGTGCATTACCGGTGACCGTCGATTCCCGACCCCTGTCGCGCCGCAACCTCGTCGCGGCGCTGATCGCCGACTACGTGCCGATCCTGCTGGCCATCCTCGTCGTGGTCCTGCCGTTGGCGTACCTGGTCCTGTCGTCGTTCAAGACGCCCGCCGACGTGGTCACGCAGAGGCTCGTCGTGCTACCCGACCCGTGGCACCCGGGCAACTATTCCGACGCGGCCCGTATCGTGCCGTTCGCGCGGCTGTTCGTGAACTCGGCGGTCGTCACGGTGGTCGGTGCCGGGATCAAGGTGCTGCTCGCCGTCTTCACGGCGTACGCGTTGGTCTTCGTCCGGTTCCCGGGCCGCAAGTACGTGTTCTGGGCGGTGCTGGCGACGCTCATGGTGCCGCCGCAGGTCAGCGTGGTCCCGAACTTCGTGTTCATCAGCGGCCTGGGCGGGCAGGACACCTATTGGGGGATCATCCTGCCGGGTCTGGCCACCGGCTTCGGGACGTTCCTGCTGCGGCAGGCCTTCCTGACCCTGCCCACCGACGTGATCGACGCGGCGGAGGTCGACGGCGCGGGCCACTGGCGGCGGCTCTGGCACATGGTGGTGCCGATGGCCGCGCCGAGCATCGCCACGGTCGCGCTGGTCAACATCGTGTTCGAGTGGAACGACTACCTCTGGCCGCTGGTCATCGTCTCCGACCCCGAGATGATGACCCTGCCGGTGGGCTTGACCCTGTTGCAGAACAGCGAGAACTCGGCGTCCGCGTACGGCATCGTCATGGCCGGCACCGTCATGGTCCTGCTGCCCGTCCTCGTCGTGTTCGCCGCGCTGCAAAGGCACATCGTCACCGGCCTGACCCAGGGCGGTGTCAAGGGATGAGTCATCCATCAACCAGGAGGTGCACCGTGTCCCAGTCGGATCCCGCCGAGAGTTCACGCGAGCTGAGCCGGAGAGGATTCCTCGGTCTGGCCGCCGCCGGGCTGTCCGCGACGGCCCTGTCCGCCTGCACCGGGCCGTCGACCTCCACCGACAACGGCGGCGGCGACGCCGCGAAGCTGGACTTCACCGGCGTCAAGCCGGCCGGGGAGATCACCTTCTGGTCGTCGAACCCGGGGGCGTCTCAGGAGGTCACCCAGCAGATCATCGACGCCTTCCACGCCAGCCAGTCCGACATCAAGGTGCAGCTGGTGACGGCCGGGTCCAACTACGAGGACATCGCGCAGAAGTTCCAGGCGGCCCAGGCCGGCGGCAAACTGCCCGACCTCGTCGTCCTGTCGGACGTGTGGTGGTTCCGCTACTACCTCCAGGACTCGATCATCCCGCTCGACACGCTGTTCACCGCGCTCGACTGGGACACCAGCGACTACCGCGACCAGCTGCTCACCGACTACAAGTACGGCGGATCCATCTGGGCCGTTCCGTGGGCCCGATCGACGCCGCTGTTCTACTGGAACAAGGCGCACTGGCAGGCAGCCGGTCTACCCGACCGTGCCCCGAAGACCTGGGACGAGTTCGCGGAGTGGGCGCCGAAACTGAAGTCGGCCAACGCGGGTACGCAGAACGCGTTCCAGCTCCCGGCGCTCGCCGGGTACGCGGGCTGGAGCTTCCAGAACGTGCTGTGGGGCCGGGGCGGCAGCTGGTCGGCCAAGGACAGTTTCGACATCACCTGCGACAAGCCCGAAGCCGTCGCCGCGTTGCAGTTCCTCGCCGACGCGGTCTACAAGAACAAGTGGTCCGGCGTGGCCGGCAAGGACTCGACCAACGACCTGTCGGCCGGTGCGGTCAGCGCGACCGTCGGTTCGACCGGCAGCCTCGTCGGCATCCTCAAGGTCGCCAAGTTCGACGTCGGAGCGGGGTTCCTGCCCGGCGGCCCGGCGGCCACGAGCCCGGTCTGCCCGACGGGCGGAGCCGGCGTCGGCATC
This sequence comes from Hamadaea sp., assembly GCF_013362815.1. Classification (GTDB taxonomy): domain Bacteria; phylum Actinomycetota; class Actinomycetes; order Mycobacteriales; family Micromonosporaceae; genus Hamadaea. Next base: position 547,706 of record NZ_JABFVK010000013.1, read on the forward strand.
CCCAAGAAGATCAAGCCCGAGAACCAGCTCGCCGCCGCCACGTTCATCAAGTTCCTGACCACGCCCGAGAACACCCTGAAGTTCGCCCAGGCCACCGGATACATGCCGGTACGCAAGTCGGCCGACCCGTCGTCGCTGATCGCCAAGGCTCCGCAGGCGAAGGTGGCGATCGATCAGCTGGCCGTCACGCGTAACCAGGACTGGGCCCGGGTGTTCCTCCCCGGTGCCGATCAGGAGATGGCCAACGCCTGCGCGGCGATCCTGACCAAGAACGGTGACGTGCAGAGCGAGTTGAGCAACCTCAAGGCCAAGCTCGAGGGGATCTACAGCTCGCAGGTGAAGCCGCACCTGCGGTGATCGTCGGCCCCGTCGGGTGGTTGCTGCCACGGCCGCCCGACGGACGCCGGTCGCCCCCGTGATCTAGGCTGCGGGCCGTGGGCTTCCGCATCCGCAAGACCTTCCAAGTGCTGCCGGGCGTACGCATGACGCTGTCCAAGAGCGGCATCGGCTACTCCGTCGGCGTACGCGGCGCGCGGCTGACGAGGACGGCACGGGGCCAGGTCGTCGGCACGATCGGCATACCCGGGACGGGGTTGTCCTACGTCAAGACGTTGCGCGGTTCGGCCAAACAGGCCCGCAAGCCGGCCAAGTCCACGGCACCGGTGCAGGCCGAAGCCCCGGAGGTGGAGGGCATCCCCGCGCCGCCGCAGCCGGCCCTGTTCGCGCCGCGGGCCGAGAAGCGGCTGTACCGGGCGCTGATCAGCGATCCGGATCCGGCGGCGATCGCCGAGATCGGGGCCGACTATCCGGAGTGGGAACCGCTGTGCGCGGCGCTCGACGGTCTGCTCGCGTACCGGGATCAGGACTTCGACCGTGCGGAGGAATCGCTGGCGGTGGCGTTCGACTCCGGTCGCGATGCGGCCCGTCATCCGTTCATCCGACGGTACGCGCCGTACGCGAGCGTGGAGCTGGAACTGGCTCCAGGCGTCGAGGTGATGCTGCCGATCAGCCGGGAAGCCGTCGGGTTGACCCTGGCCGAGCTGTACCAGTACAGCGACCGGCTCGGGCTGGCGATCGAGACCGTCGAGCAGCTCGAACCGACGTTCTCGGCGGCGGTCTCGCTCGCCGAGCTCTACAGCGAGGCCGGGCACCACGACGAGGTCGTCGAGATGACCAACGGGCTCGCCCCGGAAAGCGACGGCCACGCACTGCTCATGGTGTTGCGCGGGCGGGCTTTGAAGGAGCTCGACTACTTCGAGGCCGCGCGTGAGGTGCTCAAACAGGTGGTGGCGAAGCGTACCGTCGACGTCGAGATCCGGCATCGGGCGTTGCTGGAACGGGCCAACACCTACCTGGCCGAGCGGAAGATCGCGTACGCCCGCAAAGACCTGCAGCGAATCCTCGCCGAAGACGCGACCTACCCGGGGCTTGCCGAAGCGTTGAAGGAGCTGGACGCGGCGAGTTAGCCGCGCGGCCGGAAGATGCCCATCCGGTCGCTGCCCTCCTGGATGACGCCGTAGGAGTTCTCCGGCACCGCGTTCCAGGCCCCTTCGAGCGCGCCGAACGGTTCCGAGACGATCAGCCGCGACTCGTCCGAGGCCTGCTGCAACCAGCCGTGGTCGGGATACAGCTCGCGCAATGCGCGGACGTCCGTGCTGAAGAACAACGACCGCGAGTGGCGGGCCGTCGAGTAGCGGAACGCCCAGATCCGCTCGCCGTCGGAGGTGGCGACGGTCATCTGCAGAGCATCTGGTACGCCGTGCGCGGCGGCGGTGGCCTCGACGAGCCCGGCCATCCGGGCGACCGCGGTGGGCGGGTCGTCGGCGAGACCGAACGTCAACGCGAGGAAGAACATCAGCTCGGAGTCGGTCGAACCCTCGATCGCCGGATAGAGCTCCGGGTCGACGGCCAGGACGAGGTCGCGCTTCAGTTTCGCGAACTGGGCGATGGAGCCGTTGTGCATCCACATCCACTTGCCGTGGCGGAACGGATGACAGTTGCTCTCCTGGACGGGGGTGCCGGTCGACGCCCGGATGTGCGCCAAGATGATCGGCGATTCGATGTGCGACGCGAGGTTGCGCAGGTTGCGGTTGTTCCAGGCCGGGTCGACGCTGTGGAACACGGTCGGCTCGCGCCCGCTGTACCAGCCGACGCCGAAACCGTCGCCGTTGGTCGTCTCGACGCCCAGCTTCGAGTGGAGGCTCTGGTCGATCAGCGAATGGCTGGGCTTGTAGATCAGCTCGTCCAGCCGGATCGGCGAGCCGTAATAGGCGAGCCAGCGGCACATGTCCTCACGATGATCCGCCCGGCCGGGTGGCGGCCTCACCCGTTGCGGGTGATCCGACCGTGACATCGGGGGTTCCCGCGGGCTGGTGACGCAGCGCGGGCGGAGCAGTAAGATCACCCTTCTGAAAGCGCTTTCCAAGCGGCTGACCACACACGTCGAGGAGTCACATTGGGTCGCGACCGGACGCCACCGTCCGTGGTACTCGTGGGTGCGCACGGGCACGGGCGGGGGCACTTGGAACAGCTCGCCGCGCGGACGGCCACCGGCCGGGTCCGGCTCGCCGGGGTCGCCGACGTACGCCCGCTGGACGACCAGCAGCGCAGCCTCGCGGGCGACTGCCGCTTCGACACCGACGCCGGCCGGCTCATCACCGAGGTCCGACCGGACGTCGTGGTCATCTCGACGCCGATGCACACGCATTCCCAGCTGGCCCTGACGGCCTTCGCCGCCGGAGCCCACGTGCTCCTGGAGAAGCCGCCGACGCCGACGATGGCCGAGTTCGACACGCTGGCCGCGGCGCAGAAGGCGGCCGGAGTCGCCTGTCAGGTGGGCTTTCAAGCCTTCGGCTCCGGGGCGTACGCCGAACTGGCGAACCTGATCGCCGCCGGGGCCCTCGGCGAGGTACGCCGCATCGGCATGATCGGCGCCTGGACGCGTACCGAGTCGTACTACACCCGGGCGGCCTGGGCCGGTCGGCGTACGCTCGACGGGGTCCCCGTCATGGACGGGGCGCTGACCAATCCGTTCGCCCACGGGGTGGCGATGGCGTTGCGGCTCGACGGCTCGTCCGGCGCGGACTCGGTGGACGCGGTCGAGGTGGACACCTATCGCGCGCACCCGATCGAAGCCGACGACACCGCCAGTGCACGAATGACGACCGCGAGCGGGACGCCGGTCACCGCCGCGGTGACCGTGTGCGCCGAAACCTCACGCGAGCCGGTGATCGAAGTGGTCGGCTCGGCCGGGCGGGCCGAGCTCTGGTACACCGAGGATCGGCTGCGCACGGCGGACGGCGAACGTCGCTTCGACCGGGCCGATCTGCTGGACAACCTGCTGGACCACGTCGCCGACGGGGTGCCGCTGTTCGCGCCGCTGGCCGAGACGAGGTCGTTCATGCAGATGGTGGAGGCGATCCGGCTGGGCCCGGCCGCCACGCCCATCGACGCCCGGTTCCAGCGGCTGGACGGCCACCGGGTGATCGTGCCCGGCGTCGACGACGTCGTACGCCAGGCGGCCGACAACGGCGCGCTGTTCTGCGAACTGCCCGTCGCGTGGGCCACGGGCAAGCCGTTCCGGTGGAGTGAGGGCGACGACAATGCCGTCGGCTGACCGCGTCCGATTCGCCGTCGTCGGAGTGGAACACCCGCACGCGGCCAACCTGGCCTCGGGGCTGCTCGCCGCGGGCGCGGAGTGCGCCGGGTTCCACAACCGGGCGGGGGAGAGCGACGGCGCGGTCGCCCGGGCGTTCGCGGCGGCCTTCCCGCAAGTGACCGAAGTGGACGATCCGCGCCGGCTGCTCGACGATCCCTCGATCTCGCTGATCGTGACGGCCGACGTGCCGGACCGGCGAGCCGCGGTCGCAGTGGCGGCGCTGCACTCCGGCAAGGACGTGCTCGCCGCCAAGCCCGGCTGTGTCAGCCTGGACGAGCTGGCCGCGATCCGGCAGGCGGTCGCCGACACCGGCCGGTTCTGGTGGGTGTGCTTCTCCGAGCGCCTGCACGTACGCTCGGTCGTCCGGGCGTCGCAGGTGGTCGCCGAGGGCCGGATCGGGCGGGTCGTGCAGACCATCGGACTCGGCCCGCATCGGCTGTCGGCCCCCACCCGGCCGGAGTGGTTCTTCGACCAGGCGCGGGGTGGCGGCATCCTGACCGATCTCGCCTCGCATCAAGTAGACCAGTTCCTGCATTTCACCGGCTCGACTCAGGCCGAGGTCGTCGCGAGCACCGTCGCCAACCACGCGAATCCCGGTCGGCCCCGCTTCGCCGACTTCGGCGAGCTGCTGCTCCGGGGCGACGCCGGGCACGGGTACGCCCGCGTCGACTGGTACACCCCCGACGGTCTGCCGACGTGGGGCGATGGCCGGCTGACCGTGCTGGGAACGGACGGCTACCTGGAGATCCGCAAGTACGTCGACGTGGCCGGCGTACCAGGTGGGGACCATCTGTTCGTCGTCGACGGGGCGCAGACTGAGCGTGTCGACTGCACCGACGTCGAGCTGCCGTTCTATCCCGACCTCGTCCGCGACATCACCGACCGCACCGAACGCGCGATGACGCAGTCGCACTCGTTCCTCGCGACGGAGCTGGCCATCCGGGCCGACCTGCTCGCAACCCGGGCCGGGCACCTGGCGTAGCGGCATTTTGTGTAGCGGTTAACGGCGGGCGCGTGTGCCGCTCACTGTGGATTGGCGTACGACGAGCTGCGGCTGGAAGACGACGTGCCGGTGGCCGTGTCGGGCGGGATCTTCGGCTTCTTCGAGCAGCAGTTCGGCGGCGGTGCGGCCGAGCTGCTCGCGCGGTTGCCGGACGGAGGTCAGCGGCACGGCCGCCGCCGCGGCGAAGTCGATGTCGTCGTAGCCGACCAGCGCCATGTCCTCCGGTACGCGGAGCCCACCGGCGGTCAGCCCTTGCAGCACACCGAGCGCGAGCAAGTCGTTCGCACAGAAGATGGCGGTCGGCCGGGTGGCGGCCGGTTGGACGCAGATGCGTTCGGCGGCGTCCCGTCCGGCGGTCACCGACAGCGAGCGCGTCTCGACCACCTGAAGACTCGTTCCCGGGTACGCCTCGAGAGCGGCGGCCGCCCCGGCATGCCGGTCTTCGACCTGCCGGATCGACGCCGGCCCGCCGACGAAGGCGATCCGGCGGTGCCCCTCGTCGGCGAGGTGCTGCGCGGCCAGCTGACCGCCGAGCACGTCGTCCACCGCGACCGAGCACCGATTCGGCTGCCCCGTACCGCGGTCGACCAGCACCACCGGAATGCCCCGGTCGATCAGTCGCTCGAGGCGTTCGTGGCGGGCGTCGTCCACCGGCGTGATCAGCAGCCCGCGTACGCGTTGCTCTTCGAGCATGTCGAGATGGCGTTCCTCCCGAGCTCGGTCTTCGCCGCTGTTGCAGACGATGAGCATGCCGTCCGCGTCCTCGACGGCTCCCTCCGCACCTCGGACGACGTCGGTGAAGAACGGGTTCGACACGTCGAGGACCACGATCGCGACGGTGCGGCTCTGCCCGGCCCGCAGATGGCGAGCCGAGTCGTTGCGGACGTAGCCGAGCTGGCTGATCGCGTCGAGTACGCGTTTGCGAGTCTGCGGAGCCACCGCTTCCGGCCGGTTCAGGACGTTGCTGACCGTCCCCAGCGACACGCCCGCCAGCCGGGCGACCTCCTTGATGCTCGCAGCAGCCATCTTCCCCTCGCTGAATCTTGAAGTGGTGGTTGAAACGTCTCACCCTTTCCGGTGGCTCGTCAACCAGCCATTCAGTGGTCGGCCGCCACCGAAGCGGGTCGATCATGAGGTTGGGGGCGGTGACACGCCGACGATCGGGACCATGGGTTCATGATCAACGCGAAGAAGTTCGGCGGGGAACCTCTTGACGCGCTGGGGATCGCTCTCTACCGTTCATGTCAGCCGATGGTGAAACGTTTCATGCGTTGGCGCGGCGCGGCGTGCCATCGGCTCACCCCCTCCGGCCCAACCCACCCCAGGAGGCCCCGCGTGCGCCGGATCTGTTTCACCCTTCAGGTCAAGCCCGATCGGCTGGAGGAGTACCGGCGCCGCCATGCCCAGGTGTGGCCGGAGATGCTGGCCGCCTTGCGCGACACCGGCTGGCACGACTACAGCCTGTTCCTCCGGGAGGACGGCCTGCTGGTGGGCTACCTGCTCACCGACGACTTCGAGGCCGCGCTGGCCGCGATGGACGCGACCGAGGTCAACGCGCGCTGGCAGGCGCAGATGGCCGAGTTCTTCGACTCGGGCCGGCCGGACCAGCACATGCGCGTGCTCACCGAGGTGTTCAACCTCGACGATCAACTGAGTGACGATCAACTGGGAGACTTGCGATGAGCGACGGTGTGCCGATCAGGGCGGCGTTGGGTGGGCAGCGGATCGAGACCGCGTCGTGGGCGTACGGGAACTCGGGAACCCGGTTCAAGGTGTTCGCGCAGGAAGGTGTGCCGCGCGACCCGTACGAGAAGATCGCCGACGCCGCGACGGTGCACCGGTTCACCGGCGTCGCTCCTTCGGTGGCGTTGCACATCCCGTGGGACAAGGTGGACGACTACGCCGACCTGGCCCGGCATGCCGAGAATCTCGGCGTACGCCTCGGCACGATCAACGCCAACGTCTTCCAGGACGACGACTACAAGCTCGGCAGCGTCACCAACCCCGATCCCGGCGTACGCCGGAAGGCGATCGCGCATCTGATCGAGTGCGTCGACATCATGGACGCGACCGGGTCGCGCGACCTCAAACTGTGGTTCTCCGACGGAACCAACTATCCCGGCCAGGACGATGTGCGTACCCGTCAAGGAAGACTGGCCGACGCGTTGGCCGAGACCTATGCGCGGTTGGGTGACCAGCAGCGGATGCTGGTGGAGTACAAGCTGTTCGAGCCCGCGTTCTACATGACCGACGTGCCCGACTGGGGGACCGCCTACCTGCACTGTGTCGCGCTGGGTGACCGGGCGCAGGTCGTGATCGACACCGGGCACCACGCGCCGGGCACGAACATCGAGTTCATCGTGGCGATGCTGCTGCGCGCGGGCAAGCTCGGCGGCTTCGACTTCAACTCGCGCTTCTACGCCGACGACGACCTGATGGTGGGCAGCGCGGACCCGTTCCAGCTCTTCCGGATCATGCACGAGATCGTGCTGGCGGACGAACTCGACAAGGGCATCGCGTTCATGCTCGACCAGTGCCACAACCTGGAACCGAAGATCCAGGCGGTGATCCGGTCGGTGATGAACGTGCAGGAGGCGACAGCGAAGGCGCTGCTGGTCGACCACGACACGCTCGCCAAGGCGCAGGAGTCCGGTGACGTGCTGGAGGCGAACGCGGTGCTGATGGACGCCTACAACACCGACGTACGCCCGCTGCTGCGCGAACTGCGCGAGGACATGGGCCTCGATCCCGACCCGATCGGCGCTTACAAGCGGTCCGGCTACTTCGAGAAGGTCAAGGCCGAGCGGGTCGGCGGCACCCAGGCTGGTTGGGGCGCGTGATGAGCGGGAAAGACCTGATCGCCCGGTCGCGCCGGCTCGGAGCCGATCCCCGCAACACGAACTACGCGGGCGGCAACACGTCGGCGAAGGGCACCGCGGTCGACCCGGTCACCGGGACGCCGGTGGATCTGTTGTGGGTCAAGGGTTCCGGCGGCGACCTCGGTACGCTGACCGAAGCCGGCCTGGCGGTGCTGCGGCTGGACCGGCTGCGTGCGCTCACCGCCGTCTACTCGGGCGTGGACCGCGAGGACGAGATGGTCGCGCTGTTCGACTACTGCCTGCACGGCCGGGGCGGAGCCGCGCCGAGCATCGACACCGCGATGCACGGCCTGGTCGACGCCGAGCACGTCGACCACCTGCACCCCGACGCCGGGATCGCGCTGGCCACGGCGGCCGACGGCGAGGCGCTGACCAAGGAGTGCTTCGGCGACCGGGTCGTCTGGGTGCCGTGGCGGCGTCCGGGCTTCCAGCTCGGCCTCGACATCGCCGCGATCAAGGAGGCGTACCCGCAGGCCATCGGCTGCATCCTCGGCGGCCACGGGATCACCGCCTGGGGGTCCACAAGCGACGAATGCGAGCAACGGTCGCTGGAGATCATCCGGACCGCGCAGGCGTTCATCGACGAGCGCGGCCGGTCCGAGCCGTTCGGCCCGATCACGACCGAGCCGCTGCCGGAAGCCGACCGCCGCGACCGGGCAGCCACGCTCGCGCCGATCATCCGTGGCCTGGCCTCGACGGACCGTCCGCAGGTCGGCCATTTCACCGACGACCCGGCCGTCCTGGACTTCCTCAGCCGCGCGAAGCATCCGCTGCTGGCCGCGCTCGGCACCTCCTGCCCCGACCACTTCCTGCGGACCAAGGTCCGGCCGATGGTGCTCGACCTGCCGCCGACCGCCCCACTGGACGAGGTCGTGACGCGGCTACGCGAACTGCACGCCGAGTACCGCGTCGAATACGCGGCCTACTACGAGCGGCACGCCGATCCCGACTCACCGCCGATGCGCGGCGCGGACCCGGCGATCGTGCTGGTCCCGGGCGTGGGCCTGTTCAGCTTCGGCCGCGACAAGCAGACCGCGCGGGTCGCCGCCGAGTTCTACGTCAACGCGATCAACGTGATGCGGGGCGCCGAGGCGATCTCCAGCTACCAGCCGATCGCCGAGTCGGAGAAGTTCCGCATCGAGTACTGGGCGCTCGAAGAGGCCAAGCTCGCCCGCATGCCCAAGCCCAAACCTCTGGCCACGCGGGTCGCGTTCGTCACCGGCGGCGGCTCGGGCATCGGCAAGGCCATCGCGCTGCGGCTCGCGGCCGAGGGCGCGTGCGTGGTGATCGCCGACCGCGACGCCGAGGCGGCGGCGCAGGTCGCGGCTTCCCTGGGCCCAGACGTGGCGCTCGCGGTCACGGTCGACGTCACCGACGAGCAACTGGTACGCACAGCGCTGCGCCAGGCGTCCGTCGCCTTCGGCGGGGTGGACCTCGTCGTCAACAACGCCGGCCTGTCGATCAGCAAGTCGTTGCTGGACACCACCCTGGCCGACTGGGACGTGCAGCACGACGTCATGGCCCGGGGCTCGTTCCTGGTCGCCCGGGAGGCCGCCCGGATCATGATCGAGCAGGGGATGGGTGGCGACCTCGTCTACATCGCCAGCAAGAACTCCGTGTTCGCCGGGCCGAACAACGTCGCGTACGGGGCGGCTAAGGCCGACCAGGCGCATCAAGTGCGGCTGCTCGCCGCCGAACTCGGTTCCTTCGGGATCCGGGTCAACGGCGTCAACCCCGACGGCGTCGTCCGGGGCTCGGGGATCTTCGCCTCGGGCTGGGGCGCGCAACGCGCGGCGGTGTACGGCGTACCGGAGGAGAAGCTGGGGGAGTTCTACGCCCAGCGGACCCTGCTCAAGCGGGAGGTGCTGCCCGAGCACGTCGCCAACGCCGTGTTCGTGCTCGCCTCGGCCGAGCTGTCGCATACCACCGGACTGCATGTGCCCGTCGACGCCGGGGTCGCCGCGGCGTTCCTCCGATGAGGGATCAGCTCACCGTCGCGGCGGTCGATCTCGGCGCGTCCAGCGGCCGGGTGATGACCGCTCAGGTCGGCGGCGGCACGCTGCGGCTGTCCGAGGCGGCCCGGTTCCCGAACGAACCGGTCCGGGCCGGCGGCACCCTGCACTGGGACGTCCTGCGGCTCTACCAGGGCATCCTGGACGGGCTGCGAGCGGCCGGACCGGTCGACTCGATCGGCGTGGACTCGTGGGCGGTCGACTACGGACTGCTCGACGACGATGGCCGGCTGCTGGGCAACCCGGTCCACTACCGGGACGCGCGTACCGACGGAGTCGTGGAGCACGTGCTCAAGCAGGTGCCCGCCGAGCAGTTGTACGCGACCACGGGCCTGCAACTCCAGCCGTTCAACACGATCTTCCAACTCGCCGCCGCCCGGGGAACCGCACAGCTCGCGGCGGCGAAGACGCTGCTGCTGATACCGGATCTGATCGGATACTGGCTGACCGGCCAGATCGGGGCGGAGCGGACGAACGCTTCCACCACGCAGCTGCTCGACGTCCACACCGGACAGTGGGCCGACGTGGGGGCGGCGCTCGGACTGCCGCGCTCGATCCTGCCGCCGTTACGCGACCCCGGTACGCCGATCGGCGTACTGGGGCCGGAGATCGGGCTCGGCCCGGTTCCGGTGACGGCGGTCGGATCGCACGACACCGCCTCCGCCCTCGTCGGCGTACCGGCTTCGGGGGAGCGGTTCGCGTACATCTCGTGCGGGACCTGGTCGCTCGTCGGGGTGGAGCTGGCTGCGCCGGTCCTCACCGACGACAGCCGCCGGGCCAACTTCACCAACGAAGCCGGCGTCGACGGCACCATCCGTTATCTGCGCAACGTCATGGGACTCTGGCTCCTGCAGGAGTGCCTGCGGGATTGGGGCGATCCCGATCTCGGCGAGCTGCTGCGGCAGGCGGGCGGCGTACCGGGGTTGCGGGCGGTGGTGGACGCCGGGGACGCCGTGTTCCTGCCACCCGGGGACATGACCGGCCGGATTCGGGCTGAGTGCGTACGCCGCGGCCAGCGGGCGCCCGAGGGCCCGGCCGAGGTGGTGCGCTGCATCCTGGACAGTCTCGCGCTGGCCCACCGAGCTGCCGTCCACGACGCCCAACGGCTTTCCGGTCAGGCCGTCGACGTCGTGCACATCGTCGGCGGCGGCGCGCGCAACGAGTTGTTGTGTCAGCTGACCGCCGATGCCTGCGGGCTGCCCGTCCTCGCCGGTCCGGTCGAGGCGACCGCGCTGGGCAACGTGCTGATCCAGGCCCGCGCGGTCAGCGGCGAGCCGCTGAGCCTGACCGAGCTGCGCACCCTGGTGCGGACGACCCAGTCCGTACGCCGCTACGAACCGCAGGGCGGCGAAGCTCGCTGGCGCGAGGCGGCCGCCCGGCTCTGAACTGTCGCACGCCCCTGAGTTCCGGAGGCGAAACATGGTGTACCACAACGCGTTGAGCTCTCCCGCCGACCTCGCGGGCTTCCGGCTGGAGGGCGACGGCGCGCTGTCGTTCCCACGCGGGCGGCTGCGGCTGGAGAGCCTGCGCCCGCCCGAAGACGGCCAGGACGCCAACATAGTCCTGTGGTGCCCGGCGGACTTCGGTCCCGACATCCGGGTGGAGTGGGACTTCTGGCCGATCCACGAGCCCGGGCTCTGCATCCTGTTCTTCCATGCCCGGGGACGCCAAGGCGAGGACCTGTTCGACCTCAAGCCCCGGACCGGCCCCTACGACCAGTACCACCACGGCGACCTGGACGCGTACCACGTCTCCTACTACCGCCGGATGTGGCCGTCCGAGCGCCGGCTGCACACCTGTAATCTGCGGAAGAGCTACGGCTTCCACCTGGTGGCGCAGGGGCCGGACCCGTTGCCGGCGGCGCTGGACGCCCAAGGCCCGTACGCCATGCGCCTCACTGTCCGCAGTGGCGAGGTGACGTTCGAGGTCGCCGACCTGGTCTCGTTCCGCTGGCGGGACGAGAATCCGCTGGTCGGCGGGAAGATCGGCTTCCGCCAGATGGCCCCCATGATCGGCGAGTATGCCAACCTCCGGGTCACGGATCTCTAACCCTTCTGTGGCGGGGCTCTGAGCATCCAATATGGACGTTGACATTGAGACGATTCAAAGCTAACGTCACGCTACCTTTTCCCCCGTAACCTCCTCGTCACAAGGCAGGTGGCCGGTGCAGCGACATGTTCCTCCGCACGGTCTCGCCCCATCCGATCGGTGGCGGCGATGACCACCTCTGCCTGGTCGGTCCGGCTTTACGAAGCCACCGACGAACTGCTCTGGTCGATCAAGCTCACCCTGATCTGGCTCCTGTTCACGCTGATCGGCGGCGTGGTGCTGGGAGCCGGGCCGGCGACGCTCGCGGCGTACACGGTGGCTCGTCGGCACGCTCGAAATGAATCGTTTCATATCTGGCCGGCCTTCACGGCGGCCTACCGCCGCGACTTCGGCCGCGGTCAGCTGACCGTCCTCCCGCTCGCCGGGGCGGCCTTGTTGCTGGTCACGAACTACCACTACTTCGCCGCCATGGGGCCGGGCGGTTCGCCGGCCCGGGTCGCCACCGGGGTCGCCCTCGTGCTGCTCCTCGTGGTGGCGGCGTACCTGCTGCCCATGCTCGTCCACTACGACCTGCGGCCCTTCGCGTACCTGCCGAAGGCGTCGCTGTTCGCCCTCACCCGTCCGGGCGCGTCGGCGTTGCTGCTGCTCGTCCTCTCGGCCCTGGCCTTCGCCGTCCAGCTGTTCCCCCTCCTGGCGGTCGCGGCGATCGGCGGGTGGATCCAGCTCGACACCTGGCTCTGTCTTCGCTTCTTCGCGGAGAACGAGGCGCGTCTTCAATCGAAAGGACTTTCATGACGAAACCGACTCTGCGGCGCCGGCTTCTCGCGGCCGCGCTCGGGCTGACGAGCGTCCTGGGTGTCGCCGCCTGCGGCGACGAACCGGAGCAGTCGTCGCTCGACACGATCACCATGATGACCCGGCTCTTCGGCACCGCCCCGGATTCGAACGGGGAGCTGCAGAAGGCCGTGGAGAAGCTGATCGGCAAGAAGCTCGACATCTCGTGGGTGCCGAACGCGGACTACACCGACAAGACCAACGTGGTGCTCGCGTCGAACAAGATCCCCGACGTGATGGCCGTGGACGAGAAGTCCCCGACGTTCGTGAAGGCCGCCGAGGCCGGCGCGTTCTGGGACCTGACCGGCAAGCTCGACAAGTATCCGAACCTGAAGGCCACGGACAAGCAGGTCGAGCGCAACTCCTCGGTCAACGGCAAGGTGTACGGCATCTACCGGATCCGCCCGCTGCTGCGGTCGGCCGTCGTCATCCGCAAGGACTGGCTGGCGAAGGTCGGGCTGACCGAGCCGCAGTCGGTCGACGACCTCTACAAGATCGCCAAGGCGTTCACCGAGCAGGACCCGGACGGCAACGGCAAGAAGGACACCTACGGCCTCATCATCCCGAAGTGGCCCGGAAACTACGCGAGCTCCAGCCCGTACGACGTGCTCGAGACGTGGTTCGGGGCCCCGAACGGCTGGGGCGAGCGCAACGGCAAACTCGTGCCGGGCTTCGACACGGAGGAGTTCATCCAGGCCAACCGGGAGCTGCGTAAGTGGATCAGCGAGGGCCTGGTCAACAAGGACTTCGCTACGCTCGACAGCGCCAACTGGAACGACCCGTTCGTCCAGGGCAAGGGCGGCATCATCATCGACGTCAACGTCCGGGCGAACCAGCTGATCGACCTGTTCAAGCAGAAGACCCCGAACGACTTCGACAAGGTCACCATGGTCGGCAACCTGAAGCGGTCGGACGGCCAGAAGTTCTCCTCCCCGTTCACCGGCTACAACAACGTGCTCGCGATCTCCAAGCAGCACGTGCGCACCGAGAAGCAGCTCGACGAACTGCTCACCGTGCTGGACAAGCTGGAGTCCAAGGAAGGCTCCGCCCTGCTCAGCAACGGCATCGAGGGCCGGAACTACAAGGTCGAGAACGGCAAGGCGGTTCCGATCAACCAGACCGACCCCCAGGTGAAGATCATCCAGAACGACGTGGACAAGGCGTTCATCCAGCTCGGCACCCGGGCGAGCGTCGGCATCGGCCAGTACGCCCCGGCGTACACCGACGAGGTTTCGCAGAAGCTCTACGACCTGCGCGCCACCCTGATGAACGAGGACCTCAAGACGGCGGTCCACAACCCGGCGCTGGCGGTCATCTCGCCGACGCTGGTGCAGAAGGGCGCGACGCTGAACCTCATCATCCCGGACGCCCGGATCAAGTTCCTGTCCGGTCAGATCACCGAGGAACAGCTGCGGGCCGAGGTGAAGCGCTGGTACGACAGCGGCGGCACGCAGGTCGCCCAGGAAACCAACGACCTGGTGTCGAAGCTCAAGTGACGGTCTCGGAGGGTCCGGCGCGTCAGCCGGGCCCTCCCCACCCCTCGATGGGAGGCCGCCGTGGCCACCGACCTCGTCCCCGGTGTGACGCCGGAGACCCCGAAGACCAGCCCACCGCCGCCGGACAGCGCGCGACGGCGGCAGCGGGCTCGCACCATCGCGTCCGCACTGCGGCATCGCTGGCTCTACGTCATGCTGCTGCCCGGCGTGGCGTACTTCCTGGTCTTCAAGTACTGGCCGATGTACGGCCTGCACATCGCGTTCAAGGAATACCTGCCGTTCCTCGGCTACTCGGGCAGTCCCTGGGTCGGCTTCCAGCAGTTCGAGACGTTGTTCTCCGGGCCGGACTTCGACCGGCTCATGCTCAACACGCTGATCCTGGCGCTGCTGACGATCGTCTTCGTCTTCCCCGCGCCGATCGTGGTCGCGCTGCTTCTCAACGAGCTGCGTACGGTGTTCGTCAAGCGCTCGATCCAGTCGCTGATCTACATCCCGCACTTCTTGTCGTGGGCCATCGTGGCCTCGCTGACGTACCTGCTGTTCTCGGTGGACTTCGGGGTGCTCGCCGGGTTCATCCACAGCATCGTCGGCGGGGAGCAGACCGACTACGTGGCGCAGGAAAGCTGGTTCCGCCCGATCATCGTCCTGCAGCTGCTGTGGAAGCAGACCGGCTGGGGCACGATCATCTACCTCGCCGCCCTGGCGGGCGTGGACACCCAGCTCTACGAGGCGGCCCGGGTCGACGGCGCGGGCCGGTGGCGGCAGCTCTGGCACATCACCCTGCCCGCCATCCGGCCGGCGATCGTCGTGATGGCCATCCTGACCTCCGGCCACCTGCTGGACTCCGGATTCGAGCAGATCTGGCTCATGACGACGTCGCTCAACCGGTCGGTGTCCGAGGTGTTCGACACGTACGTCTACTACATCGGCATCACGCAGGGCGCATACAGCTATTCCACGGCCGTCGGGCTGTTCAAGGGCGTGATCGGCGTACTGCTGATCGCGGGCTCGAACTGGCTGGCCAAACGACTCGGCCAGCGCGGCCTGTACTGAGGGGACGCCGATCATGGCAATCGACAACGTCGCCGGTCCGGCGGCCCAGCGACGCCGCGCGCGGCAGCACGAATCGGTCGGCAGCCGCGTCTTCGACGTCCTCAACGTCGTCATCCTGACGGCGTTGGCGGCCGTGACCGTCCTGCCGATGCTCTACGTGCTGGCCGGGTCGTTCGCCACCGAGGCGGAGATCGACTCGCGCCCGTTCTTCCTGTGGCCGCAGCACTTCGCCACGGACGCCTACGACTACATCTTCACCGGTGGGACGTTCGTACGCGCTCTGCTGACGACGATCTGCGTCACCGCGGTGGGCACCGTCATCCAGGTCGGGCTGACCCTGACGATGGCGTACCCGCTGTCGAAGCGGTTCCTCCCGGGCCGGACGCTGGCCATCAACCTGGTCGTCTTCACGCTCGTCTTCAGCGGCGGCATGATCCCGACCTACCTCGTCGTCCGGGACCTCGGCCTGCTCGACAGCTACTGGGCGCTCATACTGCCGCTCGCGATCAACCCGTTCTACCTGCTGATCGTCAAGAGCTTCTTCCAGGAGCTCCCGGAGGCGCTGGAAGAGGCGGCCCGGATCGACGGCTGCAACGAGCTCGGGGTGTTCTGGCGCATCGTCCTGCCGTTGTCCAAACCGGTCATCGCCACGTTCTCGCTCTTCTACGCGGTCGCCATCTGGAACGACTACATGTCGCCGCTGCTCTACATCGAAGACGAGCACAAGTGGACGCTCCAGGTCCTGGTCCGCCAGCTCACCGCGCCCAACGCGGACTCGGAGAACGCGCTCAACGCGTTGGAAGGCGCGTTCTTCCCGCAGCAGGGCGTGAAGTTCGCGATCATCGTGCTCGCGACGCTGCCGATCCTGCTGGTGTATCCGTTCCTGCAGAAGCACTTCGCCAAGGGCGTGCTGATCGGCTCGGTCAAAGAATGAGCGGTCCGACGACGGTGTCGTGGTTGGACGGTCCCCGTCGGCACGGCGCCACCTGGGGAGTGCCCTGGCCACGGGGCACGGTCGCGGCGGACAGCCGGTTCGCGCTGGCCGACGGCACTCCGGTGCAGAGCTGGGTCACGGCGACGTGGCCCGACGGCTCGGTCAAGTGGTCGGCCCACGCCCTTTCCCCAGCCGGTCCGCCGCTTTCGGCGTACCAGTTGATTCCCGGACGCGAACCGAGCGTGCCCCCGGAGCCGGTCTCCGTGCGGGATTCGGAGGGGGAGGTGCGGGTCGCGACCGGGCCGGTGACCTGGACGTTGCGCGCGCCGTGGGTGATCGCGGCGATCGAGCACGACGGGCGTCCGATCGTGCGCGAGGTGCGGCCGGTGAGCCTGCGGCAGCACGAGCCCGACGAGGGCGGCAGCCGCGAGCGCGTGCCGGGCACCGGCGTGGTCGAGCAGGTCACGGTGGAGCAGGACGGGCCGGTGCGGGCGGTCGTGCGGCTCGACGGACGGCACGGTGACTGGCTGCCGTTCAGCATCCGGCTCTACTTCTATGCCGGGCAGAGCGACGTCCGGATGGTGCACACGTTCGTGTGGGACGGTGATCCGGAGCGGGACTTCCTTGCCGGCCTGGGCCTGAGCGTGGAGGTCGTCCTGCGCGACCCGCCGCACGATCGCCACGTGCGGTTCGCCGGGCCCGAAGGCTTTCTCACCGAGGCGGTTCGCGGGCTCACCGGGCTGCGCCGCGATCCCGGCGAGAGCGCGCGGCAGGCGCAGATCGCCGGGCGTGCGGTGACCGAGATCGAGCCCGGCGTTGCGGAGTTGCTGGACCTCGTCCCGGTCTGGAACGACTACACGCTGGACCAGACCAGCGCCGACGGATTCCTGCTGCGCAAACGGACCGCGCCCGGGCATGCCTGGGTCACGATTCCGGCCGGGACCCGTTCGGACGGGTACGCCTATGTCGGCGGTGTGAGCGGCGGGCTGGGCTTCGGCCTGCGCGACTTCTGGAAGCTGCATCCGACGCGGCTGGACGTGCGCGGCGCGGCGGGTGACGTCGCGACGGCGACGGTGTGGCTGTGGTCGCCGAGCGCGCCCGCGATGGACCTGCGGTACTGGCACGACGGTCTCGGCCAGGACACGCATGCCGAGCAGCTGCGTGGCCTGGAGATCACCTACGAGGACTACGAGCCCGGATTCGGTACGCCGCATGGCATTGCGCGTACGCACGAGCTCAGGTTGCGGGTGTATCCGGCGACTCCGTCGCATGAGGAACTGGCCGACGAGGTGGCCGAGCTGAACGCGCCCGGACTGCTGGTCGCCGACCCGGCGCGGTTGCGCGCGGCGAACGTCTTCGGCAGCTGGGCGTTGCCCGATCCCCGGCACTCCGACATCGAGGACCGGCTGGACTTCCTCTTCCGGCACTACGCCGATCAGCAGGAACAACGGCGCTGGTACGGGTTCTGGGACTACGGCGACGTCATGCACACCTACGACGCCGACCGGCACACCTGGCGCTACGACGTCGGCGGGTACGCCTGGGACAACTCGGAACTGTCGCCCGACCTGTGGCTGTGGTACCAGTTTCTGCGTACCGGGCGGGCGGAGATCTTTCGGTTCGCCGAGGCGATGACTCGCCACACCGGCGAGGTCGACGTCTACCACCTGGGCCGCTGGCGCGGGCTCGGCACCCGGCACAACGTGCAGCACTGGGGGTGCAGCTGCAAGCAGCTGCGCATCTCCAACGCGGCCTACCGGCGGTTCTACTACTACCTGACCGCCGACGAGCGTACGGGTGACCTGCTCGACGAGCTGACCGACGCCGAGGCGACCTTCCTCGCGATCGATCCCATCCGCAAGATCCGAGCCGACGCGTACGCCCCCGACCCGCGCGCGGTCTCCATCGGGCTCGGCACCGACTGGGGCGCGCTCGCCGCCGCCTGGCTGACCCGGTGGGAGCGGCACGGCGACGCCCAGGCCCGGGATCGGCTGCTCGGCACGATGGCCGGCATCGGTGCGCTGCCGCACGGCTTCCTCACCGGGGAAGCCCTCTTCGACCTGGTCACCGGCGATCTCCGGGCGGCCCGGCCGGGGATCTCGGTCTCGCATCTGTCGGCCGTCTTCGGGCTGCCCGAGATCATCGCCGAACTGCTGGACCTCGACCTCGGGGTGCCCGAGTTCGAAGACGCCTGGCTGGCGTACTGCCGGCTCTATCTCGCCTCGCCGGAACAGCAGGCCGCCGCCGTCGGCGCGCCGCTGACCGGCGTCTCCCTCGTCCAGGCGCACAGCCGCCTGGCCGCGTACGCCGCCGCCCGCACGGGCGACGCCGAGTTGGCCGCCCTCGCCTGGCGCAAGTTCAGCCTCGACGAAGGCGACCAGCTCAACACCAACCCACTGCAACGGCAAGCGCAGTGGCAGACCACCCGGATCACCGGCCCGCAAGTGCTCATGCCCGTCACGGAGGCGTCCTTCGTGAGCACCAACGACGCCGCCCAGTACGGGCTCGCCGCAATCCAGTTGCTCGCGCTCGCCGCGGACAAACGCCCAACTGCATTCGGAGGTCCCGACCCGTGGAGCCGATCAAACGACGTACCGTCCTAGCCGGTCTCGCCGGCGTACCGCTGACGACGATGCTGCCCGATCTCGGGCCGCTCGCCGGCCTCACCCCGACCGCCGCGTACGCCGCGGCGCCGATCCCCGACGTGAAGCTGACCTGGCTCGAAGGCGCGCCAGGCAGCTCCGCCACCACCACCTGGGGTACGCCGTGGCCCCGCGGAACCGTCCCCGGCGACCAGTCCTTCCAGCTCACCGCCCCGGACGGCAGCGCGGTGCCGGTGCAGAGCTGGCCGTTGGCGTACTGGCCGGACGGGACGCTCAAGTGGAGCGCGCACGCGACCGCCGTGGCGAACCCGGCCGCCTCCTACACCCTGGCCGCGGGCGCTTCGGCGAACCCGGCAACCGCCGTGAAAGTCACCGATCAGCAGAGTTACCTCGACGTCGACACCGGCGTCATCCGGGCACGCATCCGCAAGAGCGGCCGCGAACTCATCAGCCAGATCTGGCGTGGTGACGTCGAGATCGCTCGCAAGGGCGTACTGGTCAACCTGCGCCAGGACCACATCGAGGAGGACGAGGAGAAAGCCGTTCCAAGGGAGCGCTTCGAGAGTGCGATCAGTTCGGTGACGGTCGAGCAGTCCGGCCCGGTCCGGGCGGTCGTCCGGATCGAGGGCACGCATTCGAACGAACGCGGGAAGTCGTGGCTGCCGTTCACCGTCCGGCTGTACTTCTACGCCGGCGCGGAGAACGTCCGCATGATGCACACCTTCGTCTACGACCGCGACGGCAGCCACGACTACATCGCCGGACTCGGCGTACGCTTCCGGGTCCCGATGCGGGACGCGGCGTACGACCGGCATGTGCGCTTCGTCGGCGACGGCCACGGCATGCTCACCGAGGCGGTCAAGGGCATCACCGGCCTCCGCCGCGATCCCAGCGCCTCGGTACGCGCAGCCCAGGTCGCCGGAGCGAAACTGGCTGATCCGTCCACTTGGGACCAGCGGGTCACGACGCGGCTTCAGTACGTCCCCGAGTGGGGCGACTACACGCTGAGTCAGCTGTCCGCCGACGGGTTCACGCTCAAGAAGCGGACCAAGAAGGGCTACGGCTGGATCGGCGTCGACCAAGGACGCCGCGCCTCCGGCGTGGCCTACGTCGGCGGCGTGAGCGGCGGCTTCGCCTTCGGCCTGCGCGACTTCTGGCAGCGGCACCCCACGCAGCTCGACATCCGGCAGGCCCACACCGACGAAGCCGAGGTCACCGTCTGGCTGTGGTCACCCCAGGCCGAACCGATGGACATGCGGTTCTACCACGACGGCATGGGCCAGGACACCTATCCCGAGCAGCTCGAAGGCCTCAACATCACCTATGAGGACTACGAGCCCGGCTTCGGCACGCCGTACGGCATCGCGCGTACCAGTGAGCTGACCTTCTGGGCGCTGGCGGCGACTCCGTCGGCCGACCGGCTCGCCGACATCGCGGATCAAGTGCGTACGCCGCCGCAGCTGATCAACCCCGTCGCACACCTCGTCGACAGCAAGGTCTTCGGCGGGCTGTTCGCGCCGGTCGACCGCACCCACCCGGTCAAGGCGGTCATCGAAGACCACCTGGACTTCCTGTTCGGCTTCTACCAGCGTCAGGTCGAGCAGCGGCACTGGTACGGCTTCTGGGACTACGGCGACATCATGCACACCTTCGACGAGGACCGCCTGGTCTGGCGGTACGACGTCGGCGGGTATGCCTGGGACAACTCCGAGCTCTCCCCGGACCTGTGGCTCTGGTACGCCTTCCTCCGCTCCGGCCGCGCCGACATCTACCGGTTCGCCGAGGCGATGACCCGGCACACCGGCGAGGTCGACGTCTACCACCTGGGCAAGTGGGCCGGTCTCGGCACCCGGCACGGGGTGCAGCACTGGGCCGACAGCGCCAAACAGCAGCGCATCAGCACGGCGGTGTACCGGCGCGTCTTCTACTTCCTCACCGCCGACGAGCGTACGGGTGATCTCCTGTCGTCCCTGGTCGACTCGGATCGCACGTTCCTCGTGCTCGACCCGCTTCGCAAGATCCGCACCGAGCCGTACACGCCGGACCCGCACGCGCTGTCCATCGGGCTCGGCACCGACTGGAGTGGACTCGCCGCCGCCTGGCTGACCGAATGGGAACGCAACGGGCCCAAGGCCGACATCGCGAAGGCGAAGCTCACCGCGACCATGGAGACGATCGCGGCGATGCCGAACGGCTTCGTCACCGGCAGCGGCCTCTACGATCTCGACACCGGCCGGTTCGCCCCGGTGGCCGACAAGACCGTCAGCGTCTCCCACCTGAGCGCGATGTTCGGCCAGGTGGAGATCTGCGCCGAGGTCATCGCGCTGCTGGACGTCGCCGGGTTTGAGAACGCCTGGCTCCAGTACTGCCGGCTGTTCAACGCGTCCAAGACCGAACAGGCTGCCGAGTGCGGGGCCAACTTCGGCAACCTGATCCTCAAGCAGGGGCATGCCCGGCTGACCGCGTACGCGGCCGTCCGGCTCAACCGCGACGACCTGGCCGCTCGTGCCTGGAAGGAGTTCTACACCGGCGACGGCTACGGTCCCGCACTGCCCTGGACGAGCACTAAGGTGACATCCACCCTGAATCCGAGCGAGGCCGCCACCTGGGTGTCGACCAACACGACTGCGCTTTACGGGTTGGCCGCCATCCAGAACCTGGCCCTGATCGGCGACAAGATCGTCGCCCCCTAGCCCCCGCGCCTCTCGCGTTGATCATGAACCCAGGGTCCGGCTGGACCGGCGTGTCGTCACTGGAAACTCCATGATCAACGCGATGGGCGGTGCGCATGGTGGATTGCGGGCGGCCTCCGGTTGACAGGCAACGTCAAGTGCCCGTGATCTGCGCTCGGAGGCCGATTTTCAAGGTCAAGTTCCCAAGGCATGCGCTCAAGGGCCGCTTCGGCGCAGATCCAGGGAACTTGACCTTGAAAATGGGGTCGGAATCGCATACCGGAGGCATTGGATCTTGTGACGAGCCGGTGGGGCTCAGATCATGAGGTCGTGAAGGCGACGTCCAAAATGGAGTCGAGGACGAGGTAGCCGCCGAGGCCGACAACGGCGATCGGCGCGATCGCGGCCAACCCGAGCAGCCGCTCCCGGCCCGAGCGGCCCAAGGCCAGGGGAACCACGTCGACGGCAGTTCGGCGACTATGGCTCTGCGGATCGGCTGGCGGCGGCCGACTTCTTCGTCGTCTTAGTCTCCTGTGTGGATGTTTCGCCTGAGGTAGCGCGATCGCCCGGGATAGGTACACAATGTCCGACGTCCCTCGACATCGGAGCGAATTAATGCGTTGGAAGAACACCCTCGTCGTCCTCGCCGCCACCCTCGCTGCCACGGCCTGCGCCACCCTGATGATCCCCGGGCAGGCGTCCGCGCACACGTCCGTCGTCAGCGGCTCCGCGCCGTGCGACCAGGCCGGCAAGCGCACTGTGACCTGGACCATCAAGAACAACTGGCACAGCGAGGAAACGGTGAAGAACCTCTCGCTGAGCCCCAAGCCGCTGGGCGGGGCCGAACCCGGCCTGCCGACCACCATCAAGGAGAACGGCAGCTACACGTTCTCGTATGAGGTCCCGGCGGACGTCTCCAAGATCTCGATCTCGTTCACCGCGACCTGGCCCGACCGGTATCAGGAGGACGTCAAGGGATCGATCGACAAGGTCCCCGCCTGCCCGAGCCCGAGTCCGACGCCCAGCCCGGTACGCAGTAGCGCGACCCCGGTGCCGCCGAGCCCCACGCCCAGCAAGCCGACGCTGCCCACCACTGGTGTGGCGATGCCGCTGCTGTTGGGCGGTGCGCTCGTGCTTATCAGTGGGGGCGTGCTGTTCGCCCTGATCGGCCGTCGCCGCCGCCTGCAGGAGTCGTAGTCCGGGCGGCGCTATCCCGGGATGACGCGCCATCCCGGGATAGCGGGCCGGCTCGCGCGCCTGGGGAAGCATCATTCCGGGATGGCGGGCTGGGCCCGCGCGCGCCGGGAAGCGCATCCCGGGATAACGCGGTTATTCGTGCGCGGATAACGACGTTGTCCCGGGATAACGCGCTAAACCCCGTGCGCCAGACCCGTGTGCCAGCCCCCGCGCGCCAGCCCCCGCGCGCCAGCCCCCGCGCGCCTGACCCCGCGCGCCGGACCCGCGCGCTAAACCCCGCGCGCCGCGCCGGCAGCGGAGGCGTTGAATAACGCGTTGCCCGGTTCGTAGCTCACTGCCATGATCGGCTCGTGGATCTTGATCAAGAACTCTTCGACGCCGCGGTCGCGCAGCTGGAGCGCCGTTGGCCGGCCGACGAGCCCGGTGGCGCAGCGGCGATGTATCTGGACGACGGCCGGATCGTCACGAGCGTCGGGCTCGACAACGTCAACGGGGGAGTGACGCTGTGCGGTGAGACCGGCGCGATCTGTCAGGCGTACACGTTGGATCGGCGGGTCACCGCGTCCGTCTACGTATACCGCGAGGTCGGTGGCGAGCCGAAGGTGCTCGCGCCGTGCGGCATCTGTCAGGAGCGGCTGGCCATGTGGGGACCGGATGTCCAGGTCGCCGTCCCCGATCCCGACGCACCGGCGGGATGGTCGGTCCACACCCTGGCCGAGGTGCATCCGTACTACTGGGCGAAGGCGTTCGCGGACGGTCAATGGCCGCCGACCAGCCTGCACACCGCACCCTGACGGGAAGCACGGTGGGGGCCGTCGGTCGGACGGCCCCCGCGACTGTGCTGGTCAGGAGGCGTACGTCTCGAATTCGCCGACTCGGGGCGTCGCGCTCGAACTGGTGATCCGGAAGACGACCTTGGTCATCGAAGTGGCGGTGAAGGTGATGGTGCCCGCGCCGCTGCCCGACTTCAGGACTGCGCCGGTGTCGTTGTTGATGAGCTGCCAGGACCCGATGGCTCCGACGCCGCCGGAGGCCTCCCGGATGACGACTCGCGAGATGGTCTTGGCGGTGCTCCACTTGATCGCGATGTCGCCGGTCGACCCGGCGGGTGACCAGTAGGTGCTCATGTTGGCGTCCCGGACGTTGCCGTAGCTCGTCCCGTCGGCCTTGCTCGACCCGTCCGAACCCGCGCCGATGCTGAGGTTGGTCCCGCTCGGCGAGCTGGTGGGCGAGCTGGTGGGAGAGGTGGTCGGCGACGCCGACGCGGTGGGTGACGGCGTCGCGGAGCGACTCGGGGAAGCCGTCGGAGACTGCGCGCTGCAGCTGCCGTTGGACTCCAGCAGACCCTTGTTCGCCCCCGCAGTCTGGCTGACGATGCTGGGTACGCAGCTGGCCGCGTCGAGCTGGTACGCGTACGGGATGCTCACCGTGGTGGTGGACGGCATACCGGGGCCGGCCGGGTTGGTCTCGCTGTCCGGGCTCGACCACGTCACGTTGTCGAGGATGTTGCCGCTGGCCTGCCAGGTGCCGGCTGCGCTGGTGTAGAACGTGCCCAGGACGTCGTGCGAGTCCTTGAAGTAGTTGTTCTCCACCTTCGCCTTGGCGCCGGCCCGGGAGTTGATGCCGGACTCGTTCAGGCTCACGTAGGAGTTGTTGTAGATGTGCGCGATGCCGCCCCGCAGCAACGGCGTACGCGAGTCGATGTTGGTGTACAGGTTGTGGTGGAACGTGACGAAGCCATTGGTCGTGTCGGTCTCGCTCGACCCGATGAGCCCACCACGTCCGGAGTTCCGCAGGATGCTGTAGGACAGCGTCACGTACTGGGTGTTGTCCTTCATGTCGAACAATCCGTCGAAGCCCTCGGCCTCACCGCCCGATGCCTCCAGGGTGGCGTGGTCGACCCAGATGTTGCGGACGTCGGTCTCCATGCCGATGGCGTCGCCGCCGTTCGAGGTGGGCGAACCGGACTTCTTGACGTTGCGTACCGTCACGTTGCGGATGATGATGTTGCGCGACTCTCGGATGTGGATGCCCAGCTGGTCGAAGATCGCGCCACTGCCGACGCCGATGATCGTGACGTTGCTGATCTGCTTCAGCTCGATCTTGTCGGCCGCGGTGTTGCAACTCGCGCCGGAGACCTGGGTCGTGTTGCCGTGGTTGATCGTGCCCTCGACCTCGATGATGATCGGGGTGCTGCTGCTGGCGCGGTTGCAGAGCGCGGCGTGGATGGCGGTGCCGGTGGTGGCGCGTACGGTCTGCCCGCCCGCTCCGCCGGTGGTTCCGCCGTTCTGGGTCGCGTAACCCGTGGCGGCGCCGGTGGCGGCGGACGCCTGAAGCATCGGCAGGGCCACCCCGGCAGCAGCGGCGGCCAGCGAGGCGGCGGCGGCCGCGAGCCAACGCCATGCGATCGGTCGTTTCATTCCTGTCTCGCCTTCGTAGCGGGTGGACTGCGGAGGGCACCCGGGGCAGGGTGGTCATACCGCAGGGGGAAAGCGCTTTCCGGCAGCTGGACGATATCGGCGCATGTGAAAACGTGTCAACGAATTGCGGGAATCCTGCAACAAACCTGCACATGGCCCGATGGTCGCATCGATTATTCGCACTATCGGACGTCAGAATGTCAGGACAATGAGTTGACATCGCGCTTGTGGGCTAGAAACCTAGCCACGTAAGCACTCGGGTCTTGGGGAGGAGTTCGAGGATGCGGACGGTCAGCCACGACCTCGTCACCGTCGGCCGGATCGGGATCGACCTGTACCCGCTGCGATCGGGCGTACCACTGTCCGAGGTGGACACGTTCGCCCGGTTCCTCGGCGGCAGTGCGACCAACGTCGCCGTGGCGGCGGCCCGGCTCGGGCTGCGCTCGGCCGTCGTCTCGCGTACCGGGGACGATCCGTTCGCGGGGTTCGTCCACACCGCCCTGCGCGGCTACGGCGTAGACGACTCCTTCGTCACCCCGGTCGAGGGCCGGAAGACCCCGATCACCTTCTGCGAGATCTTCCCGCCCGACGACTTCCCCATCGTCTTCTATCGCGATCACGCTCCGGACCTGGTGATCCGCCCGGAGGAACTCGACGCCGACGCCCTGGGCGCGGCCCGGATCGTCTGGCTGACCGGCACCGGGCTCTCGGCCGAACCGAGCCGGTCCGCGCACGCGGCGATCCTCGGTCTGCGCCGGGGGAACGCCGGGGAGACTGTGCTCGACTTGGACTACCGCCCCATGCTGTGGCCGGATCGTGCCACCGCCGAGCGGGAGGTACGCCAGGCGCTGGCCGCCGGTGCGGTCACCGTCGCGGTCGGCAACCGCGAGGAATGCGAAGTCGCGACCGGGCGGAGCGATCCCGATCAAGCCGCGGACGTGCTCCTCGGACACGGCGTACGCCTTGCGATCGTCAAGCTGGGCCCGGCCGGGGTGCTGGCGAAGACGTCCGTCGGGCAGCGTCTCGTGGTGCCGCCCCGCCCGGTCGAGGTGGTCAACGGGCTCGGTGCCGGGGACGCCTTCGGCGGCGCGCTCTGCCTCGGGCTGCTCCGGGGCTGGCCGCTCGACGAGACCCTGCGCTTCGCCAACGCCGCCGGTGCCTACGTCGCCGCCCGATTGGCCTGCTCCGACGCCATGCCCACCACCGACGAGGTGTACCAGTTGATGGGAGAGACCCGATGAGCTCCGACGACGAGATCCGGTCGCTGGTCCGGCAACGTGCCGGGCGGCCGGAGCAGGTGGCCGAGGCCGCCGCCGGTCGCCGCCGCCCGGTGGGCTGGGGTGAGCAGCGGCTGATGATCATCGCTGCCGATCACCCGGCGCGCGGCGCGATCGGCGTACGCGATCGGCCGGACGCGATGGCGAGCCGGGTGGATCTGCTGCGGCGGCTGCGGACGGCGTTGTCCCGGCCCGGCGTGCACGGTGTGGTCGGCACCGCCGACATCGTCGAGGACCTGCTGCTCATGGGCGAGCTCGACGACCGGCTCGTGATCGGTTCGATGAACCGGGGCGGGCTGACGGGCACCGTGTTCGAACTGGACGACCGGTTCACCGGCTACGACGCCCGGACGATCGCCGAAATGGGGTTCGACGGCGGCAAGATGCTGTGCCGCATCGATCCCGGCGACCCGGGCACCGCCAGCACCTTGGAGTCCTGCGGCCGGGCGGTCACCGAACTGGCCCGGCTGAAGATGATGGCGATGGTGGAACCGCTGCCCGTGCGGCGGGCCGACGGCCGGGCGGTGCTGGACGCCGATCCGGACGCGCTCATCCGTGCTATCGGCGTCGGGCAGGCGCTCGGGGCGTCGTCGGCGTACACCTGGCTCAAACTGCCCGTGGTCGAGGACATGGACCGCGTGCTGGAGGCCACGACGCTGCCCGTCCTGTTGCTCGGCGGCGACTCCGGCGGTGAGCAGACCTATAACGCCTGGCAGAAGACGCTGACCAACCCCGGCGTCCGCGGCTTGGTCGTGGGGCGCGCGCTGCTCTATCCGCCGGACGACGACGTCGCGGCCGCAGTCGACGCCGCTGCGGCGATGGTGCGGTGAGCGCCGTGTACCTGCCGATCGGTTCCGCCTCGGGCGGCTCGCAGACGCCGGTCGCCATCACCCCCGAGCGGGCCGGCTGGACCTATTGCGGCCTGCGGATCGTCGAGTTCACCGGCTCGTTCAGCCTGTCGACCGGCGGCGACGAGATGCTCGTCGTGCCGCTGTCCGGCGGCTGCGAGGTCGTCTGCGATGGCTCCACTGTGGAGCTCGAGGGCCGCGCCGACGTCTTCGCCCGCGTCACCGACTTCGCGTACCTGCCCATCCAGGCCGAGGTCACGCTCCGGTCCGCGGGCCCGGTCCGGCTCGCGCTTCCGTCGGCCCGGGCGGCCCGGCGGCTGCCTTTCCGGCATGCCAAGGCCGAAGACATTCCCATAGAGGTACGCGGAGCGGGGCCGGCGAGTCGGCAAGTCACGAACTTCTGCGCTCCGGAAGCCTTCGAGTGCGACAAGTTGGTGGCGGTCGAGGTGCTGACGCCCGGCGGCAACTGGTCGTCGTATCCGCCGCACAAGCACGACGCCGAAGGACCGGGCGAAGCCGTGCTGGAGGAGATCTACTACTTCGAGACGCCGGGGCTGGCGTACCAGCGGGTCTACGGCACCACCGAAGTGCTGGCGGAGGTGTCGACCGGCGACGTCGTCCTGGTGCCCGACGGGTACCACGGCCCTTCGATGGCCGCCCCCGGCTTCGACCTCTACTACCTCAACGTCCTCGCCGGACCCGCCCCGGTACGCACGATGGCGTGCACCGACGATCCGGCGTACCACTGGATCCGGGAATCGTGGCGGGAGCAGGGGATCGACCCCCGGACGCCGATGACGTCACATCGAGGGAGGCTTTCATGAGGATGACGGTGGCGCAGGCGACGGTCGCCTTTCTGGCCAGCCAGTTCACCGAGCGCGACGGCGTACGGCGGCGGTTGATCGCCGGGACGTTCGGCATCTTCGGCCACGGCAACGTCGCCGGGCTCGGCCAGGCGCTTCTGCAAGCCGGTCCGGCGATGCCCTATCACCAGGCGCGCAACGAGCAGGCGATGGTGCACACCGGCGCCGCGTACGCCCGTGCCTCGCTGCGTACGTCGACCTTCGCGTGCACGACGTCGATCGGGCCGGGTGCGACCAACCTCGTGACCGGAGCCGCACTGGCCACCGTCAACCGGCTGCCGGTGCTGCTCCTGCCGAGCGACGTCTTCGCCACCCGGGTCGCGAGCCCGGTCCTGCAGGAACTTGAGGACCCGCGATCGTTCGACGTGAGCGTCAACGACACACTCCGTCCGGTCAGCCGTTACTGGGATCGGATCAACCGACCGGAGCAGCTGCCCGCCGCGCTGCTGGCGGCGTGCCGGGTGCTGACCGATCCGGCCGAGACCGGGGCGGTCACCGTCTGCCTGCCGCAGGACGTGCAGGCCGAGGCGTACGACTTCCCGGACGAGCTGTTCCGGACCCGGGTGTGGCGGATCAGGCGGCCCCGGCCAGATGCGACCGCTCTTCGCGACGCCGCCGAGCTGCTGCGGTCCGCCGAACGCCCGGTGATCATCGCCGGTGGCGGAGTCGTCTACAGCGCCGCCTCCGAGGAGCTGGCCGCCTTCGCCGAGGCGACCGGCATCCCGGTGGTGGAGACGCAGGCCGGCAAGGGTTCGCTGCCGCACGGCCGGCCGATGCTCGCCGGATCGGTCGGCGTCACCGGATCGGATGCGGCCAACGCCCTGGTACGCGCCGCCGACGTGGTCTTCGGGGTCGGCACCCGGTTCAGCGACTTCACCACCGCGTCGCGAACTCTGTTCGCCGATCCGGCCGTACGCTTCGTCACCCTCAACGTCTGCGGCTTCGACGCGTACAAGTTGAGTTCTTCGGTGCCATTGGTGGGTGACGCGCGCGTGGGTCTGGCGGAACTGCGGACACTGCTCGAAGGCTGGACCGCGCCCAAGCGGAGCTGGCGCGACGGCGTGGCGAACTGGGAGGCACGCATCGACGCGGGCCGCGCGACGGCGGGTCCGCTGACCCAGACCCAGGTGATCGGCGTGGTCAACGACGCGGCCGAGCCGGCGGACATCATGGTGTGCGCGGCCGGGTCGATGCCCGGCGACCTGCATCGGCAGTGGCGCGCGGCGCGGCCGGGGCAGTACCACGTCGAGTACGGCTATTCGTGCATGGGCTACGAGATCGCGGGCGGGCTGGGCGCGAAGCTCGCCGCCCCCGACGCCGAGGTGTTCGTGCTGGTCGGCGACGGTTCCTACCTGATGATGGCGCAGGAGCTGGCGACCGCCGTCGCGGAGAACATCAAGCTGACCGTCGTCCTGGTCGACAACCGCGGCTTCGCGTCGATCGGCGCGTTGTCGCAGAGCGTCGGTGGCGAGCGGCTCGGGACGTCCTACGGCTATCGCTCGCCCACGGGCGGGTTCGACGGCGGCGACCTGCCGGTCGACCTGGCCGCCAACGCGGCGAGCCTGGGCGCGGCGGTGCTCGTCGCGACCACTGTGGACGAACTGCGATCGGCGCTGGACAAGGCGCGGCAGTCCGATCGCACGACGGTCGTGTACGCCCGCACGGCGCTCATCGGCGATCCCGCTCCCAGCTCGGACGCCTGGTGGGACGTGCCGGTGGCGCAGACCGGGTCGACGCCCTCGCTGCCCGAGGCGCAGGCCGCCTACCGGACCGGCAAGGCGAGCCAGCGCGGTCACTACTGAAGCAGGTCGCTTCGCCGACCGGCCGCCGGTGTCACGCCGGCGGCCGGTGCTCTTCGCGTACGCCGGGATCAGGCCGCCGCGGCCGAGCGGAAGACCGGGTAGTAACCACCGGACTGCCCGCTGGCGAACGGGTGGTAGGAGACGCTGAGTTCGGCGAAGTTGAGCGCATGCAGCCACTTGTCACCGCTGCACAACTGGTGCCCGACGAAGATCGACCGCACATCGGCGAACACGAATCCGCTCGCCTGCGCGGCCGTCTTGGTGATGTTGTCGATGAGGTTGATGCCCTCGTCGATCTTCGCGTGCGAGGTCGCGCTCAATCCGACGCAGAACGTGTTGAGCTGGTAGAACACCGGGTAGGACAGCACGACGACCTTGGCGTTCGGCGCCTTGGCCCGGATCTTGCCGTACAGCGTGGTCAGCAGCCCGTTGAGCGTCGAGTTCGCCTTGTCCTCCGCGGCCTGTACGGACGCCACGCATTCGGTGGTCCCGTACAGCGCGCAGGTTCGCATGATGGTGGAAAAGCCCATGTCGTTGCCGCCAATGGTGATGCTGACCAGCGTCGTGGTGCTGCTCAACGCGGACAGCTGGCTGCTGGCGACGGTCGACGTGGTCGCGCCGGAGCAGGCGACCGACACATAGGACGCCGGGGCGTTGGCCGCCGCCCAGAGCGCGGAGTACGCGTTCGTGCTGCGCTGGCACGAGCCGCTTTCGGCGGTGTAGCTGCCGGCGCCGACGCCGGAGGAGTAGGAGTCGCCGAGGGCGACGTAACGGACGGTGGACGCCGCGTTGGCGGGGGTGGCCACGAGGCCGACCAGCACTGTGAGGGTGGTTGCGAGGCTGGCCGTCAGCGTGAGCAGACGCGATCGAGTCAAGGGGGCCTCCGGGTCGGGGGTGAACTCGGTGGTACTCGGTCGCATATAGATATCAATAAACGCGCCAGTTGGGAAGATCGTGATGCGCAAGGAGTGACGCGTCGCGTGCTTGAATGAGACCGTGGGCGGAGCGGTAGAACCGGAGAACCGGGAACCTTCACTGGCGGAACGCGTACCGCCGTCGCTGGTCTTCCGGTGGGCCGTCGCGGCCGCCGCGGGCGCCGTCGCCGTCGCGGCCGTCGTGCTCGGCCTCTACACCGTCCGCAACATCCTCGTGCTGGTGCTGATCGCGCTGTTCGTCGCGGTCAGTCTCGACCCGGCCGTCCGCTGGATGGTACGCAAGGGGCTGCGCCGCAGCTGGGCGGTCAGCATCGTGGTGCTGCTGCTGGTCGCGCTGTTCGGCTTGTTCGTGTGGTCGATCGTGCCGCCCGTCGTCGACCAGAGCGGGACGTTGCTGCAACGGCTGCCCGGCTACGTGCAGACGCTGTCGGAGAAGTCGCGGGCCATCCAGGAGGTCACCGACCGGTACAACCTGACGGATCGGCTGACGGCGCTGGCCGGCGAGCTGCCCGGACGGCTGGCCAACGGCGCGCTCGGCTTCGTCCAGAAGCTCTTCGGGACGATCGCCGCCGCGCTGACCGTGCTGGTCCTGGCGATCTACTTCATGGCGGACATGCCCCGGCTGCAACGGGGCGTCGTGCGGCTGTTCCCGCCGGCCCATCGCGCGCGGGGTGCGAACATCGTCTCCGTCGTGGTCGACAAGGTCGGCGGCTACATGATCGGCAACATCGTCATCTCGCTCATCGCCGGAGTGGTGTCGTTCATCTGCTTCCAAGCCGTCGGCGTCCCGTACGCCGTCCCACTGGCGGTCACGGTCGCCATCACCGACCTCATCCCGATGATCGGCGCCTCTCTCGGGGCGGTGATCGGCGTCGGGGTGTCTCTGCTGACGGTCGGGCTCTGGCCACGCTCGATCATCGTGCTGATCTTCTTCATCGCGTACCAGCAGTTCGAGAACTATGTGATCCAGCCCCGGGTGATGCGCAACGCCGTCGACCTGTCCGCCGTGGCGGTGCTGGTGGTGGCGCTCGTCGGCGGGACCGTGCTCGGCCTCGTCGGCGCGCTCATGGCGATCCCGATCGCCGCCGCCGTCAAGGTCGTGCTCACGCCGATGGTCGCCGGGGACGAGCTGTCCGACGACGAGGAGCCGGAGACCGCGGTCAGCTGACCGCCCGGGTCACTGGCCGACGCGGCCGTCGATCCGTTCGCGCAGCAGGTCGACGTGGCCCATGTGGCGGGCGTACTCCTCGACCATGCCGAGCACGACGTCCCGATAGGACAGCGAGCCACCGCCGCTGCCGTGCTTGTTCTCGGGATCGTCGACGATCGCGTCGAGGCTCGGCGCGTCGGCGAGGAACCGGGTGGAGAACTCGACCTCGGCTCGCCACGTCGCCCAGGCCTCGGCTACCACCTCGGGGTCGGCGACCGCGCCGTCGAAGTCGCCGTCACGGTTGGTCTCGGAGCAGTACAACTTCGGCACGTCCTGCCCGGCGAGCAGTACGCGGAACGTCCCGCGCTCCATCTCGGCGAGGTGCCGCACGAGCCCGAGCAGCGACATCGTCGAGGGCTCGACCGAGCGCCGGGCCATCTGCCCGGCGTCGAGACCGGCGCACTTCAGCTCCAAGGTGAGGCGTTGACAGCGCAACGACTCGGCCAGCGTGGTGCGCTCGTCGGCCATCGCGGGGCCGTGCTCGCGGGGATCGTCGTCGGAAGGCCGGCCGTCGGAGGTGAACATGTCGGCCCGTCGCATCGAGGTCATGTCGCCATCGTGGGCCGGGCGTTGTGCGTATAACAACCGAATTTATCCGAGACGCCGCGCGGCATTGACGAGGCCGACGTGGCTGAAGGCCTGCGGCGTGTTGCCGAGCTGGCGCTTCGCGGCCGGATCGTACTCCTCGGCGAGGATGCCCAGGTCGTTGCGGAGCGTGAGCAATCGCTCGAACAACTCCACCGCCTCGCGGTCGCGGCCGATGCCGGACAGCGCCTCGGCGAGCCAGAAGGTGCATGCGATGAACGCGCCCTCGGTGCCGGGCAGGCCGTCCACGCCGCCGTCGGCCCGGGGGTCGTAGCGCAGCAGGAAGCCGTCGTGACTGAGCTCGCGCTGCAACGCGTCCACCGTCCCGGCGATGCGCGGGTCGTCCCACGGCAGGAAGCCGACGCGGGGCATGAGCAGGAGCGCGGCGTCGAGCCCGCGCGAGCCGTAGAACTGCGTGAACGTGTTGCGCGCTGAGTCGAAGCCGCGCTCGCAGACCTCGGCGTGAACGGCGTCGCGGGCGGCCCGCCACCGATCCGCGTCGCCCGGCAGCCCGAACTTCTCCACGGCCTGGACCGCGCGGTCGAAACCGGCCCACGCCATCACCTTCGAGTGGACGAAATGCCGCCGGTCGCCGCGGACCTCCCACAAGCCGTTGTCCGGCTCGTCCCAATGGCTTTCGAGGTAGTCCAGCAGCGCCCGTTGCAGGTCCCAGGCCTCGTCGGTCGCGCCCATGCCCACCGCGCGTGACTGGTGCAGCCCATCGAGGACCTCGCCCCACACGTCCAGCTGGAATTGGCTCGACGCGGCGTTGCCGACGCGTACGGGGGACGACCGTTCGTAGCCGGGCAACCAGTCCAACGTGTACTCGGTGAGTCGGCGGGTACCGTCGATCCCGTACATGATCTGCAGATCGGCCGGATCGCCGGCGGCCGCCCGCAGCAGCCACTCGCGCCAGGCCTTGGCCTCCGCGACGAACCCCGTCCCGAGCAGGGCCTGCAAGGTGAACGTCGCGTCGCGGAGCCAGCAGTAGCGGTAGTCCCAGTTCCGGGGACCGCCCGGCTGCTCCGGCAACGACGTCGTGGCCGCGGCGAGGATGCCACCGGTCGGGGCGTAGGTCAGCGCCTTGAGCAGAATCAGCGACCGGCGTACGGGCTCCTGCCAGCGCCCGGTGTAACGGAAGCGCGCCATCCAGTCCGCCCAGAACTGCTCGGTGTCGGCCAGCGCCCGGTACGGATCGACGTGCTTGGGCCGGGGCTCATGCGACGGCCGGTAGGTCAGCACGAAGGGCACCCGCTGGCCGGCGCTCACGGTGAACTCCGCGTAGCTCGTGAAGTCCTCGCCGTGCACCACGACCGGGCTGCTCAGCCAGGCGGCGTCCGGTCCGGCGATGGCCGCCAGCTGACCGTCGAGGTGGCGTACCCAGGGGACGATGCGGCCGTAGTCGAAGCGCAGGCGCAGCGCCATCTTCATCGGTACGCTGCCGCTGACGCCCTCCACGATCCGGACGACGTCGGCCGCCTCGCCGCGCGGCGGCATGAAGTCGACCACCCGGACCGTGCCGCCCGCCGACTCCCACTCCGACTCGAGGATGAGCGAATCGCCGCGATAGCGCCGTCGCTGCGCCGGGCCGCCGTCCGCCGGAGCCAGCCGCCAGAACCCGGCGGGCTCCCCGCCGAGCAGCGCGGCGAAGCACGCCGGGGCGTCGAACCGCGGCAGGCACAGCCAGTCGACCGAACCGTCCCGACCGACGAGCGCGGCGGTGTGCAGATCCCCGACAAGCCCGTAATCCTCGATACGCTGCGGCATGTCCCCATGATCCCCCTCCGTCGCCCGGCGCGGCGGTGCACGACGCGGTGTCGGCACGACATCGACGGTTCGTCCCATCGTCGACCGGGTCCGGTCGGTCACGGATCGAGGTTCTTCGGCGGAGGTCGCCGGGCCCATCACCAGGCATCCTCGTACGCGTGCCCCAGCTCAAACTCGGCGCGGTGCTGCGCGCCATGCAGACCGCGTACGCCGATCTCATCCGCGACTTCATCACCGACCGCGTCCGTAGCCGGACCGGCCGACTCCTGTTCGCCCTCGTCGTGCTGATCGTCGGCGCTCTGACCGGCGGGAACGTCCTCGTCCAGGGGTACGCCGAAGGCAGCGCCCTCGTTCGTGTCGTCGCTGTGGTCGCCGCCGCTTCGTGGGTGCTCGGGTTCGGGCATACCGCTGCGCTGATCGCTCGGCGGTAGGTCCTCGCGCGCTCGTCTCTGCGCGTTACCCGTGGCGTCCAGCCCCGTGTTGTGCGTTATCCGGGATAACGTGCCTATTCCGCGCGGGATAACCGCGATGTCCCGGGATAACGCGACGGCACCGGGCACCGCAGCACCTGGGATAACGCGACGGCAGCTGGGTAGCCAAGCGGGCACACGACACGTTTCGGGCATCAAGGACAACGCAGGTTAGCCGGGCGGCGTGGCAGGGTAGTCGAGCGATCCGGAAGTGCCCGCCGACGGGAAGGACGGCATGCCCGACTCTGATGACCGCCCGCTCCTGGACCGGCACCGGGTGCGTTTCGACGGCCCGTTCACCTCGGCGGATCTGGAGCCCATCCGGCGTCGGCTCGACGCGGAGTGCGCGGGGTGGGGCGTACCGGCCCGGTTCCGTTCGGTGCTCGAGCTCGTCGCGACCGAGCTCGTGGCCAACATCGTGGTGCACTGCGAGGGCGAAGGCCGCCTGCAGGTCTCCCTCTATCGCGGACGGCTCATCTGCCAGGCGCTCGACCAGGGTCCGGGCATACCTCGGAGTCATCGGGCGGGCTGGCGGCCGCCGTCGCCGTCCGCACCGGGCGGCCGCGGGCTCTGGCTGGCCCGCGTCTTCGCCGATCGGTTCGCCGTGGACTCCAGTCCGCTCGGCACCACGGTCACCGCGGTGATCGACGTACGCGGAACGATGTCCACGCAATCACCAAGTTGAGGTAGTGATCAAACACGTTAGGGTGTAGCGATGTTGAGCGTCGAGATCTCCGGCGATGCCGCCGTGACCAGGGTCGCCCTGGCCGGCGAGCTCGACCTGGCATCGAAGGCGCTGTTCGCGCAGGCCGTGCGCGAAGCGCCCGCGGAAATCGTGGAACTGGACCTCGCCGCGCTGACCTACTGTGATTCGGCGGGGATCGGCGCCCTCGTGGCGGCGCAACGGCTGGCGCGCGACGACGGCCGCGCCCTCTACGTCGTCAACGTACGCGGGATGGTGCAGACGGTGCTGCAGGTGTCCGGCGTACTCACCGAATTGACGCAGCGCGCCTAGGTCTGCTCGACCGGGCACCACCAGGTGGTGCGGGTTCCCACGACGCCGACCTGCAACGCGGCTCCGCAGCGGGGGCAGGTGCCACCGGCCCGGCGCGCCGGAATGAACGACAGCGTATGCACACCGCCGTTGGCGAGGCTGTCGGCGACGGACTCGCGTACGGCGTCGTAGAGGCGGTCGACGTCGTCGGTGGACAGCTCGTCGACCGGTCGCGACGGCCGGATCCGGGCGGTCCACAACGCCTGGTCGGCCAGCAGGTTGCCGACTCCGGCCAGCGCCTCCTGATCCAGCAGCCGCGCCTTGACGGGTGCGGTCCCACGGTGCATCGCCGACTGGAACTCCTCCCGGGTGACCACCGCGGCGTCCGGCCCGAGCTTCTCGACCGGCGGATCGAGGCGTACGCGGCCCAGCCGTCGCGGGTCGACCAGGACGAGGAAGCCGCCGTCGGTAAAGGAGAGCCGGAATCGGCTGAACCGCAGGTCGCCGGGCTTGCGGCCACGTTCCCAGTAGTCGCCGCCGTCCACCTCGGACC
This sequence comes from Hamadaea sp., assembly GCF_013362815.1. Classification (GTDB taxonomy): domain Bacteria; phylum Actinomycetota; class Actinomycetes; order Mycobacteriales; family Micromonosporaceae; genus Hamadaea. Next base: position 583,820 of record NZ_JABFVK010000013.1, read on the forward strand.
CGTTCGCCTTCCCGACGACGATCTTGCCGGACATGCCCAGATGGAAGCCGAGCAGCGGACCTGGTTTACGGGAACGGCCGACTCCCGTGGTCTCACACCACATGCTCTTGCCCCGGCGATGGACTGCCGACAGCCGCCGGCCCAGCAATGCCGACCGGATCTCGCCCGGCGTATGCGGCCGGCACACGTAGGTGTCGGAGTCGTCGACCTCTTCGATCACCCGGCGGAGTGCGTACTGGTCGATGATCCTGCGGGCGGATTCGACCTCCGGCAATTCGGGCATGTGCCCAAAAATAGCGGGTGCCGCCCGCTGGCTCACGAGCGGCACCCGCTGGTGCTTCCGATCGGGTCAGTGGCGGCCGGGTTCGAACCGCCGGAGCGCGAACCGCGCCGCGACCAGCAGAACAACGATGTGCAGCAGCAGGACGGCGACAGCCCGCCACCAGTTGAACGGTGTCGGCGCCCAGATCGCCTCCGGGAACGGGAACCCGACCAGGTTGGTCGTGGCCGCTCCGGCGGCGAAGCCCCACCGTGACGGGTCGATCGCCGAGATGATCTCCAGGGCGCGCTGGCCGCTGATCTCGAACAGGCCACCCGAGAGAACCAGCTGGAACATCACGCTGACGACCAGGATCGGTGTCGTCTGCTCCGTTGTGCGTACCAGTGCGCTCGCGAGAAGGCCGAGGGACGTCGAAGCGATGGCGACAAGCGTGGCCGCCACCGTGATCTCGATCATCGGATCGCCGAGCACCAGCGCCGCGGGCGGCTTGGGCCGGTCGAACATCGCCAGGTAGACGAAGATCGCACACTGAACCGCGTCGATGATGAGGAAGACGACGACCTTGGACAGCAGGTAGGCGGTGGGGGACAGGCCGATAGCCCGTTCCCGCCGATAGATGGACTGCTCGTTGACGATCTCGCGGATCGCGACCGCCACGCCCATGAACGCCGCGCCGATCACGAACACGACGATCAGCCGTTGTCCCTCCAGCGCGAAGCCGTCCGGGTCCGCGCTCAGCCCCTTGTCGCCGGGCACCGCGCGGCTCAGCACCGCGAGCGCCAGCGGCAGGCCCAGCAGGAACGCGGCATACCCGCGGTCCGAGGCGATCACGGCGACCATTCGCCAGCACAGCGTCAGGAAAGCCCGCAGCGGCGCTCGCGGATGCCGAGCCCGCTGTGTCATGGACAGATCTTGTACGCCGGAAGGTGCGGTCTGCGTTGGTTTGGCGGCATCGGCGAACCGGGTCGTCTCCGCCTCCGGCGGACCGGCCTGTCGTGGCACTGAGGGGACCGTCACGGGTTCTTCGACGGCGACGGGCTCGGCAACCGGGGCGGGGTCCTCGACGGGAGCGGGTTCCGCAACCGGAGCAGTGGCCACGGTGACGAGTTCCCGGCGGGCGTCCTCGACGCGAGCGAGTTCCTGGGCCACCTCACCGATGTACCGGCGATAGACCTCGGAGTTGCGGAACTCCTGCGACCAACGGCGGGGCTCGTTGGTGACCTTGTGGAAGACATCGGCGTAGTCCTCCGCGCCGAAGAACGGCAGCACCTCGTCGGGCGGGCCGAAGAAGCCCATGTGACCGCCCATGCACATGACCAGGACGCGGTCGCAGATGTCCAGGTGCAGCACGCTGTGCGTGACCACCACGACGGTACGCCCACGGTCGGCGAGCAGCCGCAGCTCGCGCATGACCTCCTTGTCCAGGGCGGGGTCGAGGCCCGAGGTGGGCTCGTCCAGGGCCAGCAGGGACGGCTCGGTCAGCAGCTCCAGCGCGACCGAGGTTCGTTTGCGCTGGCCGCCGGAGAGCGTGTCGATCCGCTGCCGGGCGCGCTCGCGCAGACCGAGAAGCTCCAGCACATCGGCGACGCGTTGCTTGCGCTGCCTGCGCGGCACGTCGTCGGCGAACCGCAGCGAGGCCGAGAAGCGCAGCGCCCGCTGGACGGTCAGCTGCCGGTGCAGCACGTCGTCCTGCGGCACCATGCCGATGCGGTGACGCAGCTCGGAGTAGTGCTCGTAGAGGTCGCGCCCGTCGTACAGCAGCCCGCCCCGCGACGGCTTCTGGAAGCCGGTCATCGCCTTGACCAGGGTGGACTTGCCGCAGCCGCTCGGACCGATGATGCCCAGCAGAGTGCCCTGCTGCAACGCGAAGCTCACGTCGTCGAGCAGAGTCGCCTTGCCGACGTCCACGGTGATGTCGTCCGCGACGAAGGACGTCGGACCCTGGTCGTCGTGCTGGTACAGCCGGCTGCCGTCGAACAGGAACTCGTGCCGCCCGACGGTGAACCGGTCACCGGGCTTCAGGTCCCCCTTCTGGACGCGCCGTCCATTGTGGTGGATGCCGTTGGTGCTGCCCAGGTCCACCAGCTGATGCCCGGAGCCGACGCGCCGGATCTCCGCGTGCGAGCCGGAGACCCAAAGGTCCGGCAACACGATGTCGTTACCCGGATCGCGACCGATCCGGATTCTGCCCTTGTCGTCTAGCACTGCCACCGGTGTGAGGGCGTCGGTGCCAGCGTGGCCGCTCGAAGTCACCGGCCTATCATGCCGAAGCCGTCAAGCCCCCACCTTCACGCCTCCTCCCGGTCGGTCCGGCTCGATGCGGGCGTCAGCCCGCGAGGACCGGGCTCGACCGGCACAAATGGCTCGGCTCGGTCCGGCTCGATGCGGGCGTCAGCCCGCGAGGACCGGGCTCGACCGGCACAAATGGCTAGCCCAGGATCGCGGTGAGCTGCGCGGCGAACTCGGGCGCGTGCGCGGCGAAGCCGCCGTGGTCCCCGGCGAACTCGACCGGGGTCAGTCCCAAGTGGCCCGCGAGCACCTCGGCGCACCGCCGCGCGAACTGTCCCTCCGAGGCCACGCCGACGCCGACGACTATGCGTACCGGCGATGTGCGCAAGGCTTCGAGGTCGGGCACGAACGCCGTGGTCTGCCGGATCAGGTGACCGAAGAACACCTTGTTCGTGAACTCCATATGGGCCAGCTGTTCCGGCGACGGCTCCCAGCGCGGGACGTCGTCCTGCTGGCCCAGGCCGCCGAGTCCGGCGTACGTGAGGAACATGTTCAACGCCGGCATGCTGCCCTGCGCCAGATAGGTCTGGTAGATCTCCTCGAACTTCGCGTGCACTTCCGCCGAGTCGGGCAGCGTCTCGACGACCGGGGGCTCGTGGGCGACGAGCGTACGCACATCGCCCGGATGGGCGGTGATCAGCGCCAGCCCGACGACCGCGCCGCCGCTGCTGCCCAGATACTCGACCGGCCCGCCGCCGAGCGCCTCGATCAGCCGGTGGACGTCGTCGGCCTGCATCTCGGGGGTGATGTCCTCATCGGCGTCCTCGCGGGTGCTCTTGCCGATCCCCCGGGGGTCGTAAGTCACGACCGTGTGCCGGTCCGACATCACCTGGGCCAGCGGGGCGAAGCCGGTGCTGTCCATCGGCGAGCCGATGAGCAGCAGCAACGGGCCCTCGCCCTGGGTCTCGTAGTACAGCCGGGCGCCGGGGACATCGAGAAAGCTCATGGCTCGGACGCTACCCGCCCGGCGCGCCTCCCGCCCGCGACGACCTCGGCGCGGCGGCTCAACCCTGAACGGCGGCGGGTTCGCGTACGGGGATCGGCCGGGCGGCGACGGCTTTCGCGATGCGCTCGGCGTCACGACCGGCGCCCTGCACCATGCCCGACGAGAAGGCGTACAGGAAGTGCAGTCCGGTGAAGTAGAGCCCGGGGACCTCCGGCACGATGCCCCGAACGTGGCGGGGCTCCGTCCCGTCGAGGATCGGGATGTTCAGCCAGGAGAAGCCCGGCTGATAGCCGGTGCACCACACGACGTTCGCCGCCTGGATCACCTGGCCGTCTTCGAGCAGTGGTAGTCCATCTTGGACACCGGTCATCCGGGCCGTGCGGACCACACCCGCCGCCGCCAGCTCCTGCGGCCGAGTCCGGATCAGCGGCGCACCACCGGCGCGTGCCGTCCGGGCTTTGCGGCCGATCGGGGTCGCCACCGTCAGCAGCCGATGGAACACGAACCGGATGACGATGCGGCTCAGCAGCAGGCGGCTGAGCGTACCGCCGATGCGGAACGGCACGTGCCCGGTGTCCCGGCCGGCCAGGACGACTTCGTGCGTACGCGCGAGTTCGACGCCGATCTCGGCTCCCGAGTTGCCCGCCCCGACGATCAGCACCCGGCCGGCGCGCAGCTGCTCGGGATTGCGGTACGCCGACGAGTGCAGCTGGACGATCGCCGGATCGAGATCGGCGGCGTACGCGGGCAGCACGGGCTCCTGCATCGTCCCCATCGCGACGACGACGTTGTCCGCGGTGTACTGCCGAGGCCCGGCGTCGACGAGGAACCCGTCGCTGGTCTTGGTGACCCCGTCGACGCGTACGCCGGTCTGCACGTCCAACGCGAAGCGTTCGGCGTACGCCCGCAGGTAGTCGGCCATCTGGTCCTTGGTGGGGAAGGAGAACCCGGGAGCGGGGAACGCCATTCCGGGCAGGGAGTCGTAGCGGGCCGGTGTGAACAGCCGCAGCGAGTCCCAGCGCTCCCGCCAGACCTCGCCGACCTCGTCGTGCGCGTCGACGATGAGGAACGGCCGGCCGAGCCGGCGCAGGTGGTATCCGGTGGACAGACCGGCCTGACCGGCCCCGATGATCAGTGTCTCGACATGATTCGTACCCATGCCCCGACGCTATGAGCGACGGTTGCCTCCGCGCTTCGGCAGAATCCCGCATGCCGCCGCGTACGCGCTGAGGGAAATCCCTCAGGACACCAAGTGCTGCTGGAAGGCGTACGCCGTCGCAGCGGCCCGCGACGAGACGCCGATCTTGGTGAAGACGTTGCTTAGATGGCGCTCTACCGTCTTCTCCGACAGCGACAGCTCCCGCGCGACGGCGCTGTTCGTCTTGCCGGTCGCCACCAGCCGCAGCACTTGGAGCTCGCGAGCCGTCAGGCCGCTCGGCGCAGTCGGAGCGCCCAGGAGAGCGGCCACTCGATCGGCGTCGGGCCGGGCTCCGAGCTGGGCGAAGGCTGCCTCCGCAGCGGTCAGTTCGCCGATGGCGGTGTCTTCGTCGCCGAGCGCCCGGCAGGCCTGGGCGATCAGCACCCGGGCTCGGGCCGCCTCGTAGGGCACGTCGAGTTCACGCCACAATGCCGCCGCCGTCCGCAGGTCGGCCAACGCCGGTCCCGGTCGCTCTTCGGCGAGGAGGACTGCGCCTTGGGCGTACCGGACTTGGGCCCGCAGGGCCGGAGTGGCGTAAAGCTCGGCGATCCGGGCCAACTCGGCCGCCGCGTCCCGGGCGCTGGGGAGATCGTCGGCGGCCAGCTCCACCTCGACCTGGGCAGGCAGGAGGCGTACGCGACGCAGGCGGTCCGTCGTCTCGCCCAGGGCCCGGCGCAGCGCTGATCGTGCCGCGGCGAGGTCGCCCTGGGCCCAGCGCAGCAGCGCCAGCCCGGGACACGGGTCGTGGCCCCATTCCCCGGCGGCCCGATAAGCCTGCTCGGCTGCCTCGTAGTCGCCCCATCGGCGCAGCACTTCGGCCTGCTGATACCGCGCGCCGCCGCTCGACGTCACTTCCGGGGAGAGGGCGAGCCGATCACAGGCCCGCTCGGCCTCCTCGACCGCGCCGGGCCAGTCGCCGTGCAGCTGCCGCAGCTCGGCGCGGTGCACGAGACACCGCCCGGAGAACACGATCATGTTGTGGTGCTGGTCGAGCCAGCCGGTGAGCGCGTCGGTCCACTCCTGCGCCCGGCGGATCTCGGCCATCTCGCTGAACACCGAGATGACGACGCAGTAGACCGTCCCGGCGGCGATGGGGGAGATCTCGCGGCTCACCACGGCAAGCATCGCCTCGTCGAGGATCGGCACCGCCTCCGCCACCTCGCCGAGCCGGACCAGCGCGCCACCACACTGCGCCGAGGCCATCGCCAGGACGTCGGGATCACCGGCCCGCCGGCCGATCTCGACCGCCTGCCGGGCGAAACCGGCGCCGCGCTCGAACTCACCCGCCGCGTTGCTGCGAAACGCGTGGGCCGACAACACGAGGCCACGCTCGGCGCAATCAGGGCCGTCCTGCTCCAGCAACGCCTCGGCGCGGGCCAGCCAGGCGCTGGCCTGGCCGATCTCACCGCGGTTGCCCAGCGCGAAAGACATCCAGAAGGCGGCCCGCGCGGCTCGGCGCGTGTTGATCGATTTTTCCATCTCGTACGCCTGACGCAGCGCGTCGACGCAAGCCGAGACCTCGCCGCGCAGGTACGCCGCAGTGCCGAGCAGGTAGAGGTCGTCGGGGGCCAACGGTCGGGCCGCCGCAGCGCGGGCGAGCGAGGCGTACGCGTCGGCCCACACATGCCGGGCCGCCGCCGATCGACCCTCGACGAGGTCGCGGGCCGGGCCGGTCTGGTCGATCGCTGCCACGCGTACCCGCTTTCATGCTCCGTGCCCGGAAAGTGCCCTCGCCGGTCAGGATACGTCCGGCGTACCCCGAGGGAGTGTCGGCGCTGCTCACGGCGCACGGAATGCCCTATATTCGACGGGCGCGCATCCTCAATGGACGCGGCTTCGACGGACGGGTGGCCACGTGGCTGGATCGATCACGGTCTACTATCGGGCCGGTAAGGGCCCCCTGCAGGGCGGTTACGTCTACGACTTCGGGCACGTCATGGTCGAGGTCCGCGACGACGCGACGGGGAAGGTCAGCAGCCTCGACGTCTGGCGAGCCGCCGACGGGTCGATGTACGTCAACCCCGCCGTCGACGACGCGCGCCGGGCGGAGTTCGCGAAGGTCACCTTCAAGCTCACCGACGCGCAGGTCGCGGCCGGTCAGCAAGCCATCGCCGAGAAGGCCGCGCATCCGGGTCAGTACGATCTGGACGTCAACAGCTGCGTCACCGCGACCGCCGGCATCCTGAAGTCGACCGGCCTCATGGACTACCACAAGCCGTACTCGACACCGTCCGACCTGTGGCGTGAGATCTGGCGGCGGATCGACGACCATCGGCTCATTCCGACCTCGACCGGTCAGCCGACCGTCGTCGGGCACGGTCAGGCGGGCGAGTCGGCCGACATCGGGCTGAGCGGCGAGACCGGTCACCTGGCGCAGCTCGCCGACGTCGGGAACGCCGGGCACATCGCCGAGATCGGCCTGGCCGGCGAACTGGCGCAGGTCGGCCACTTCGCCGTCGGGCCGGTTGGCCACGGCGGCGAGGTCGGACCGGTTGGCCCCGGCGGTGGGCAGGGCGAACTCGGCCCGCTCGGCGGCCACGTGGGCCACCACGCGGAGTTCGCCGAGACCGGTCAAGTCGCCCACCACGCGGACTTCGCCGAGCTGGGCTCTCAGTTCGCCGAAGAGGGTCAGACCGGCCAGATCGCCGAGATCGGGCAGGCGGCCCAGTCGGCGCAGCAGGCCGAGTTCGCCGAGCTGGGCGGCCAGTTCGCCGAGGAGGGCCAAACCGGTCAGCACGCGGAGACGGGGCAGGCCGGTCAGCACGCAGAGCTGGGCCAGGCCGGCCAGCACGCCGAGACCGCCGAGACGGGAGAGCTCGGGTCGCAGTTCGCCGAGGAGGGCCAGGGAGCGCAACTCGCCGAGCTAGGCGAGGTGGCGCACCACGCCGAGCTGGGGGAGACGGCGCAAACGGCCGAGATGGCCGAGCTAGGCTCGCAGTTCGCCGAAGAGGGCCACGCGGGTGAGTTCGCCGAGTTGGGTCAGCACACGGAAACGGGCGAGCACGCGGAGACCGGCGAGACTGGCGAGCAAGCCGCTCAAGGCCAGAGCGGGCAGGCCGGGCAGACGGGGCAGTCCGGCGAGACCGGCGATCAAAGTCAGGGCGGCGGCGAGCAGGGACCCGGCGGCGAGCAGGGCGACTTCGGCGAGTGGGCTGATCTCGGCGAGGGCGGCGAGGGCACGGAACAAGGCGATCAGTCCGAGCAGGGCCAGTCCGCAGAGACGGGCGAGTCGGGCGAGTCCGCGGAGACCGGTGACAGTGGCGAGGTCGGCGTGAGCGCCGAGTTCGGTGACGGCGGTGACTTCGGCGATGGCGGCGAGTTCGGCGATGGCGGCGAGCTCGGTGACGGCGGTGTCTTCTGGCCTGGCGGAGAAGTGAAGGTCGTCAAGGCGAAGACGGAGTTCGACGAGGTGGAGGCCTTAGGCGCGAGGGTCGGCGAGACCGAGAAGGCCGGTCGGCCGCGTGACGTGCTGCCCAGTGCCGAGGACGTCATCGAGTCGCTCGACCGACCGGCCGAAGGCTGACCGCCGTGCGTACGGCGATCGCCGTAGTGCTCGTCGGCGTCTTCGCGCTGTGGGCGGCGGCCTCAGCGATCTCTCAGATCCGGCGGCCAGGCGTACGCCGGCTGCGGCGGTTCGACGTGCTCGGCCTCGTTCCGGTGTGGAACCTGTTCGGTCCGCGACCCATCGTCTCGGACTACTTCGTGAGCTACCGGGCGTGGGACGAGGCCGGGCAGGAGGTCCACGACTGGCGACGGCTGCCGCTGCCGGGTCGGCGGCGGGTGCTCGACGCGGTCATGAACACCCGCCGGCGGGCCCGCAAGGCGCAGTGGGGCAGCGCGAATTACCTGCTCAGCCTGCGTCGGCCGCCAGTCACGACGCCGAGCTATCTCCTCCTGCTCGGCGCGGTCACCCGGGACGCTCGCCGGGACGAGGCGGCGTACACGGTGCAGTTCCGCGTCGAGTGCGTCGCCGGGCACTATTCCGAGCAGCCGCGGCGGATCGGGGCGTACGAGTCCGAACGGCACCTCGTGTGACGGCGACCGGCTGGACGGCGGGGGAGGTGCTGGACCTGGGATGTCGCCTGGCGGCGCTCGCCCACGCGCACACCGCGTTACAGATTCTCCTGACTCGCCGGGACTTCGCGCCCGGTGGCGCCCTCGATCCCCGGCTGACCGGGCGGCGGGTGGGCAACCCGCTCGATCGGGCGTTCCGGCGGCTCGTCGGGCTCCGGCGAGCCCGGGCGACCGTGGTCCCCGTCGCACTGGCCCGGTTCGCCGGAGCGCTCGTGGTCCTCGTCTTCCCCCGCGCGTGGCCCGTGCTGCTGCTGTTGTGGCTCACCGAACTGGCGGCGCAACCGCTAGTGCGGCCCGGCCTGGACGCCGGGGACGAGATGCTCCGCGTGGTGACGATAGTTTTCACCCTGCGGGCGTTGACCAGCAGCGACGCGGTGCAGGTGGCGGCCGCCGGCTTTCTTACATTCCAGCTGTGCCTCGCGTACGCCGTCGCCGGGCTCTCCAAAGGACAGTCGGCCATGTGGTGGTCGGGTGTGGGTCTGCGAGGGGTGCTCGCGACGGAGTACTTCGGCATCGGCCGGATCGCTCGCCGCCTGGCCCGTTCGCCGGGGCTCGCCCGGACGCTGGGCTGGGCCACGATCGTCGGTGAGTCGTTGTTCTTCGTCGCCATCCTCGCCGGACCGGTCGCTACGGTTATCGCCCTGGCCGGGGCGGTGGCCTTCCACACCATGTGTGCCGTCGTCATGGGGCTGGACGGCTTCGTGCTCCCGTTCGCGGCTACTTTCCCGAGTGCGTACTGGATCTCGGCCGCCCTCGCCGACGAGGTGCCCGGCATCCTTCGTCTCCTGATCGGTGCGGTCCTCGTCTGCGCCGTGACCGGGTGGCTGGCCCATTGGCATGCGACCGAGTCGGTGCGTACGCGGTCGCGGAGCTGACAAGGTCATTGCGTCAGCCGAGTCACCGAGGCTGACGCAATGATCCAGCGAAGGGTCAGGCAGGCAGCGGTTTGCGCAGCCCCGGGCTCACCAGCGCGACGGCGGCCACCGTCAGCGCGCAGATCGCGGCGGCGGCGATGCGAGCGGCGGCCGGGACGTCCGGCACGAAGAACGCCGGGACCGCCGACAGCGCCGACAGCAGCCGGGTGACCACCACGGCTACGGTGGCGATCCGGTTGCCGCGCCAGGCGTACACCGCTGACCCGATGGTGATCAGACCCAGGGCGGCACCGGCGATCGCCACCCCCATCGGCGGGAAGTCACCGCCGCTGAACGGTTGGGCGACGTCGGCCAGGCCGAGCAGGACGGCGAGCACCAGACCAGTACGCAGAGCAGTCATCGGAAGATTCCTTTCAGGCGGAGGGACCGAGGTCCCAGTCGTCGTTCGAAGTGCGCAGTACGCGTACCGCCGCGACGGCGAACCCGAGCGCGGTGAGCCCCCAGGCCGCGGCGTCGCCGATCGGGTTGGGCACGATCGCGGCGAACACGAGATGCAGCGGCTGGGAGACGATCAGGGCGATTCCGGCCCACGCCGGGATCGCGCCGGACCGCCACAGGGCGGTGCCGAGCAAGATCGCGCCGAGGATGTGCCCGGCGACGAAGAGCACCCCGGCGGCCAGCGCCGCTCCGTGGGAACCGGCGGAGTCCAGGATGCGCAGCGCCGCTGTGCGATCGGCGTCCGCCGCGGCTGTGCGTACCAGGATGTCGTTGTTGACGATGGGCAGCACGAGATAGGCCGGCACGAGGAGTGTGAGGCCCGCGAGCGTCAGCCTGGGCGCACGGCGTTGCGCGAGGCGGCCGGCGGCGAGCGCGGACGGCACGAGCGTGAGCGTCGCGAGCAGGCCGAGCCAGACGACGGCGTCCAAGCGGCCGAGCGCGGACGCCGAGTGATCGAGCAGGTCCGGGCCCTCGTCCGTGGTGTGGTACGGCAGGATGCCGCGCAGGACGGCGACCGTCAGCGGGCCGAGCGGCAGCAGGACCGCCGCCGCGACCCGCCGCACCGTGCGGGTGTCGGCCCGCGCCGTGGCCGATGGGCGAGTGAGTGTCGTAGTCATGGGACTGACGCTCCGCCGGAGCCGCCCCCGAGCGCCCGGGGCTCCGCCGCCGCCTGTGCCGGGAAAACGCCCGGGACGCGTAGGGGCAGGACCCCACCCACTCAGGCCCAGCAGGCCCCACCATGGAGACGTGACCAGAACGCGACCGCTCGCCTGGCTGCTCCTCGGAGTGGCCGCCGCGCTGCTGGTCGCCGCCGTCGCCGGGGCGGCGGCCCTGCGGCTGTCCGCGAGCGACGTCGTGGACAGCTACCTGCTCACGAACTCGGCGATGGGAGTCGGATTCGCCGTCTGCGGCGGCATCCTCGCCGTGCAGCGCGGTCGCAATCCGATCGGCTGGCTGCTGCTCGCGGCCGGGGTCGCCCACCTGCTCACCGCGGCGAGCGGGGCAGTGGGCGCCTACGGCTTCGATCAAGGCTGGCCGGAGCCGGTGCTGCGGATTCTGGCGAGCCTGTTCGTGTTCGGCTGGCCGTGGGGGATCTGTCTGCTCCTGCCCTTGTCGCTGCAGCTGTTTCCGGACGGCCGTCCGGTCACGCCCCGGTGGCGCTGGCTCGTGGTCGTGACGGTGATCGCCGGAGTCGGCTTCGTCGCGGCGATGTCGCTCGACTCGGTTCCGGTGGAATTCCGGTCCGGCGTCGCCGTCCGCACCTACCTCGGGCTGCCGTTCTACCATCAGCTCAGTCCCTTGTGGACGGCCGCCAACACTGCGCCGCTGCTCGGCCTGCTCGGCGCGATCTCCGGCCTCGTGGTGCGTTATCGGCGCGGTGACGAGCGCCTGCGCCGCCAGCTGCTCTGGCTCGTCCTCGCGCTCATCGCGGCGGTCGCGGTCAACCTGCCACGCTGGATCGTCGGTGACGGCCCCATCCTGCTGCTGCTCGCGGTGCCGCTCGTCCCGATCGCCATCACCATCGCGATTCTGCGGTATCAGCTGCTCGACATCCGGCTCGTCGTCTCGCGCTCGCTGCTCTACCTGTTGCTCACGCTCGGCGTCGTGGTCGCGTACCTGGGCCTGGTCGCGCTTTTCGACGCCCTGCTGCGCGGTGCGGGGGCGCCGCTCGTGGCCACGTTGCTCATCGCGATCCTCTTCAATCCTGTGCGGGTACGCCTTCAGCGGGCGGTCGATCAGCTGCTGTACGGGTCGCGGTCCGACCCGGTCGCCACGGTGTCCGCGGTCGGGGCCCGGTTGGCCGCCGACGATCTCGGGGGAGTGCTGACCGGCATCCGGGAGACGTTGCGGCTGCCCTTCGCGACGCTGCGCTCCCGATCCGGGGAGGTCGCCTCGGCCGGTACGCCGCCCGGCCGCCTGGAGACGGTGGCGCTGACCTACGGCGGCGAGCGCGTCGGCGACCTGCTCGTCGGCGTACGCGCCGGGGACAAGGCGCTCGGGGACGCCGACCGGGCGGTGCTGAACCTGCTCGCCGCACCGCTGGCCGCCGCGCTCCATGCGACCGAGCTGGCGGAGGAGGTCCAGGCCAGCCGCGAACGGATCGTCACCGCGCGCGAGGAGGAACGCCGCCGCCTGCACCGGGATCTGCACGACGGGCTCGGCCCGACGCTGACCGGGGCCGGGTACAAGGCCGACGCCGCCCTCAACCTGTCCACCTCGGACCCCGACCAGTCGCGGCTGCTCCTCGGCGAACTGCGTGCCGACATCGGCACCGCGATCGACGACGTACGCCGTCTGGTCTACGGGCTGCGTCCGCCCGCGCTCGACGAGGTCGGCCTGATCGGAGCGCTGCGACGGCACTGCGAGCGCCTGCCGCTGGAGGTCACCTTCGCAGCGCCCGCTCAAGTGCCGGCGCTGCCCGCCGCGGTGGAGGTGGCGGCGTACCGGATCGTCACCGAGGCGCTGACGAACGTGACCCGCCACGCGGCTGCCACCGCCGTCACCGTCACGATCGCCGTCGGCACCGAGGTCGAGGTCTCCGTCGTCGACAACGGCCGCAACGGCGGTCCGTGGCCGGCCGGCGTCGGCCTCACCTCGATCCGGGAGCGTGCCGCCGAACTCGGTGGCCTCTGCACGGCCGGTCCCGGCCCCGGCGGCGGGCGCGTCATGGCAGTCTTGCCCCTGGAGGTTTCCGCATGATCCGGATCGTGGTGGCTGACGACCATCCCGTCGTACGCGACGGGCTGCGCGCCCTGTTCACCTCGCTGCCCGGCACCGAGCTGGTCGGCGAGGCGACGAGCGGGCGGGAGGCGATCCGGGCCGCCGTCGTCGAGCGCCCGGACGTGCTGGTCATGGACCTGCGGATGCCCGACGTCGACGGCATCGCCGCCACGGCCGAGATCCGCCGGGTCGCACCCGAGGTCGCCGTCCTCGTCCTGACGATGTTCGACGACGACGAATCGGTGTACGCCGCGATGCGCGCCGGAGCGCGCGGCTACCTCGTCAAAGGCGCGGCCCAAGACCAGATCTCGCAGGCGATCACCACGGTGGCCTCAGGCGGGGCGATCTTCAGCCCCGGGGTCGCCCGCCAGATCCTCGACTACTTCACCGGCCCGGCGCCGGCGGCGCAGACCGAGCCGTTCCCGGAGCTGACGGCCCGGGAACGCGAGATCCTCGACCTCATCGCAGCGGCGCTGCCCAACGCGGCGATCGCCACCCGGCTCGGGCTCGCCCCGAAGACGGTCGGCAACCACATCTCGGCGATCTTCGCCAAGCTGCAGGTCGCCACCCGGGCCGAAGCGATCGTCCGGGCCCGGGAGGCCGGCCTCGGCCGCTTGTGACCCGCGCCTTTTCCGCGCTGCGCTTGAGAGCTGCGCTTTTTGGCGCTGGATCAGGGTTCTGGGCCGAATCTTGGCGCGCATAAGACCCAGAACCGTGATCTGGTGACGACCCTCAGGTGGTCAGTTTCGGAGAAGCCACCGCCACCGGCGTCTCCCTAGGCTTACCGTCACAGGGAGCAAGATTCACAGGGAGGAAGCTGGCATGGCCACTGCGAAGAAGGCGACCCCCAAGGGCGGCAAGTCCTACGACGGGTTCACCGCCGAAGAGCGCGCGGCGATGAAGGAGCACGCCAAGGAGATGAAGGCGGCTCAGGCCGGCGCCGACGCGGAGGCCGAGGTCCTGGCGAAGATCGCCGAGATGGACGGCTCCGATCGGGCGATGGCGGAGAAGATCCACGCCATCGTCAAGAAGGTCGCGCCGGAACTCACCCCGCAGACCTGGTACGGGCAGCCCGCGTACAAGAAGAACGGGAAGGTCGTCTGTTTCTTCCAGGCGAAGGCGAAGTTCAAGACGCGGTACGCCACCTTCGGCTTCCAGGAGGCCGCCCAGCTCGACGAGGGCGGCATGTGGCCGACGTCGTACGCCTTGACCAAGCTCAGCGCCGCCGACGAGAAGCGGATCGCCGAGCTGGTCAAGAAGGCGGCGGGCTGATGGCTCCGTCCTAGGGGGACGGCGTCGGGGAGACGCCGTTGGCGAGGGGGAAGTCGATCCGGCCCACGTGAGACGGTCCGGCGAGCTTCTCCTTCGGCATACCCGTGCTGTAATCGGCGACGACGCCCGACCAGATGCGGAAGGGCGCGGTCCCGGCCGTGATCGTCGCCTTGGTCAGCGGGTCGACCACCGGGGCGGAGCCCGCGGCGTTGCCGGTCCAGATCGCGACGGTCACCTGCTTGGTGAAGCCGACGACCCAGGCGTGGGCGTTCTCGGGCGTCGGCTGGAGCTTGCCGTCGCGCAGCACCGAGCCCTCCCACGTCCCGCCGACCGTGGCGATCTCTCGGCCGTCCACGGCGGCGGTCCATCGCCGGTCGGCCGCGACCTGCGTCATCGCGTAGGTGACGTCGCCCGCGACGGCCGGGCGCATGACCTGCTTCGGGGCCTGCTTCGCCCCGACGCCGGCGATGGGCAGGTAGCTTCCCGTGACGGGGTCGCGCTTCTCGACCTTCTGCACGAAGTACGGCTTGTTGTAGACGCCGCCGTTGGCGATCGTGCCGATGCCGGCCGCGTTGTCCAGCACGGTGACCGCGTACTGGCCGTAGCCGACCGGGCGGTCGAACGGAAAGCGGCTGTTCGGGCTCTGAACCGAGGCGCGCGCGAGCTGCTCCTTGCCGTCGGCGTCCCACATGCAGCGGATGCCCGCCTGGTACGCCGTCTTCACGATCGCGCCCGGGCCGAGCTGCCGGGCGACCCAGTAGAACGGCACGTTGTACGACTTCACGAAGCTTTCGGTGAGCGTGCAGTACTCCTTGCAGGGAGCGGAGGACGCTCCGTTGTTGCCGACGCGGATCTTGTCGGTGGGATCGGTGTAGGGCAAGGATCTCCAGTGCGAATCCAGCGAGGCTCCCGCCTCCAACGCTGCCGCCAGCGTATAGGCCTTCATCGTTCCACCCGCCGGGTGTCCGCCGACCAGCGCATTGTCCACCGTGTTCAGTCCGGCGAGGTCCGGGCCGTTGCCGTCGAGCCCGCCGTAGTACGCGAGGACCGCCCCGGTGGCGTGGTCGAGGACCACCCCGGCCGCTTCGAGATCCTGCTGCACCTTGCCGTTCGCGTCGCGTACCACCTTGGTGCCGTAAAGCTCGGAATCCTTGAGATCCGGCCGGGCGGCCTGTTCCAGCAGCAGCTGCGCGCGTGGGTCGATCGTGGTGTAGACACGGTAGCCGCCGTTGCGCAGGTCCGTCGGCTCGATGCCCTGCTGGCGGAGCTCCTCGTATACCTGGTTCACGACGTGGCCGGTCGCGCGTCCCGCGTTCTCGCCGGGCTTGACGACGATGCCCCACTCCGCGGTCGGCGTCACCGTGGCGTACGCCCGGACGGAGGGGAACGCCTGCTGCGACCGCTCGTCCGGCGTGATCCACCGCCCGACCAAGTTGTCGAGCACGTACGCCCACCGGTCCTTGGCCTCCGCCGGATGCGCTTCGGGATCGAACGGGCTCAGCCCGCCGTCAGCGGCGTACGGCTCGTGCAGGACACTGCCGAGAACGGCCGCCTCCGCCACCGTCAGATCCTTGGCCGGCTTGCCGAAGTACGCCTGCGCCGCGGCCTCCACGCCGACGGCTCCGCGGCCGAAGTCGACCGAGTTCAGGTAGAACCCCATGATCGTCAGCCGGTCGTATTGGTCCTCGAGCTTGCGGGCGAGCACCGTCTCCCGATAAGAGTTGCCGGTCATCTGGGTGGCGAGCCGCACATACCGGTGAGTGAGCTCCGAGCCGCGGAAGGAGTCCTTGAAGAAGTCCCGGTCCTCACCGGCGATCAGCGCGCCGCGCACCTTGTCGGGGATCACCGTCATCGGGACGGCGATCCGGTTCACCGTGCCGAGCTGGGCGAGCTGCGTCTTGCCGTCGGCGGCCATGATCGTTGTGACGCCCGCAGACTGGAAGCTCTCCGGTTGCAACGCATCGACACTGTCCACATAG
Source organism: Hamadaea sp. (assembly GCF_013362815.1). GTDB lineage: Bacteria > Actinomycetota > Actinomycetes > Mycobacteriales > Micromonosporaceae > Hamadaea. Next base: position 599,952 of record NZ_JABFVK010000013.1, read on the forward strand.
TACGTCGTGACCAGGAGGCCGCCACCGAGCAGCACGGCCAAGGTCGCCGCCAGCGCCACGACAACCCGATACTTCCGGCTCCGCCGGCGTTTGCGCCCAGCTGGTTCTGCCGACACCTCCGGTGCTGCTGGTGTGATCGCCTGCGGTTCCTCGTTCGCCGTCATCTGCACCCCGTTTCCGTCCCGACCGTGCGTACGCCGAGAGGCCAGACGCGCGGAGCACCGTCGATGGTTGCCGGTCCGCGTCAGACTACGGAAACCTGCCATGCCGCGGGGGCCCGTCGCTCGGTGCGTACAGGCCCCCAGGGTTCGCGGCCAACTCAACCCTGCTGCTGGGCAGCCCACTCGGCCACCCGGCGGGCGCTCTCCTCGGGGGAGAGGTCCTCGACTCGGGTCATGATCGACCAGCGCACCCCGAACGGGTCGCGGATCGACGCGTACCGGTCGCCGGAGACGAAGGTCGACAGCGGCTCGCGTACCGTCGCCCCGGCCGCCTCGGCCCGCGCGACGAGGGCGTCGGCGTCGGCGCAGTAGAGGCCCATCGAGTAGCAGTCGTCGTCGCCCTCCGGGGCAGCGACCAGGTGATATTCCGGGCTGGGCTCGCCGAGCTGCAGGTGGCCGTGGCCGAAGTCGAGGTCGGCGTGCGCGACGACCTCACCGAACTTCGTGACGTCGACGACCTTCGCGCCGAACACCTCTTCGTAGAACTTGATGGCCCCGGCTGCGTTCGGAATCGCGAGGAAAGGCGTGAGGCTGGTGTGGCCGTTGGGAATGCCGTTGGTGGTGTGCTGTCCGTTCATGTGTTCGACCCTATTCGCGCCGGCGCCCGCCGGGCTTGGAGATTCGCGCCAGGTACGCGCAGGCCGGCTCGCCGAGAACGGCCAGTAGGCTGGGCCGGGTGAGTGGCGAGAACCGCGGCATCCTCTATCCGGCCCGGCTGCCGGACCTCCAGCGGCTGGCCGCCCCGGACTCGGTCGCCGAGCTGGTTCGGTGGTTCTGGATCCCCGAGTGGGACATCGCCCCCGGGCGTACCTCGCGGCAGCATCTGGTGTCGTTCCCGGCGAGCAACCTGGTCGTGCAACCGGACCTGGTGATGTTGTCCGGCCCGCAGACGCGGGCGTCCCATCGCGACCTGACCGGCCGAGGCTGGGCGGTCGGCGCGCTGCTGCGCCCGGCGGCGACTCCGTCGTTCACCGAGGCACCGGCCGATCTGCGCGACACCGTACGCCCGTTCGACGCACCTGAGCTGCAGGAAGCGGTCGTGGCGGCGATGACCGTCGCCGATCGCGACGAACGGCACGCCGCCGCGGTGGACGCCTTCTCGACGTGGCTGGACAAGAACTTCCAGCCCGCGACGGATCAGGGTCGCCAGGCCAACGATCTGGCCGACCTGCTGGACGGTGACGCCACGGTGCGTACGCTCGACGACGCCGCCGCGCGGCTGCACCTGGCCCCGCGTACGGTGCAACGCCTGGCCACCCGCTATGTGGGGTTGTCCCCGGTGGAGATGATCCGCCGCCGTCGCCTGCAAGAGGCGGCTCAGCGGGTGCGTACCGAGCCGGGGGTGAGCCTCGCCGGGATCGCCACCGAACTCGGCTACGCCGACCACGGCCACCTGACCCGGGAGTTCCGCGAGCGGCTGGGTTTCACCCCGAGCGGCTACCGCGCCGAGGCCGATTAGGCGCTCAGACGACGAGCTGCTGGTGGTAGGACCACTCCGCGCCGCCGTAGCCCCGGGGCGTCTCGTGATCCGGCCGCCCCTCCGGGCCGAAGTCGTGGTCGGCCACCGACAGGCCGTTGTGCTCGGACGCGAAATCCGGCTCCCACGCGAGCTCGAGGGCCTCCTCGGACCGGTTCGGCCCGGTTTCGCGGGGTTGTTCAGCGTCGACCATGGTCACCACCCCGTATGCCAGTGTGCCCCGCCGGACGCTGTCGCGCTGGGGAAGGCGCGGACTCTAGTCCAGCGCGGCGGTGAATCGGGCCGCGACGGCAGCGACGGCGGCCCGCAGCTCCGGTCCGCCCACGACCCGGAACGCGAACGGGACGGCGGCCAGCCATTCCTGGGCGTACATCGCGGGGTTGTTCGTCGTGCCGACCACTCGGCAGCCGTCGCCCCACGGTTCCAGCCGGCCCATCGTCGGGCGGATCCACGGCGCGACCTCGGCCATCGGCGCGTCGAACACCACCTCGGTCGCCATCGGCCAGCCCGATCCCAGGTTCTCGGCCAGCGCGCGGACGGGGTCGAGGTTCTCCGGCGGGATGAACTGCTGATCCGTCGGCTCGACGGCGCTGATGCGGTCGATCCGATAGGTACGCACGGCGTCCGCCCGATGTGAGTGGCACAGCAGGTACCAGCGTCCATATCGGACGACCACCGCCCAGGGGTCCACATCGGATTCCCAGTCGGTGTCACCGTCCGGCCGCCGGGTACGCGGGCTGCGATAGGTCAGCCGGACCCGCCGATGCTCGGCGACGGCGGCGACCAGGACGCTGGTGGTAGCCGGATCCGGGCGGGAGGCGTACTGGTCGGGGGTGGCCGCGATGTTCTCGCGGAGGGCGGCGGCCTGACGGCCGATGCCCTCCGGCAGCGCCCGGATGACCTTGCCGAGGGCGGAGCCGACCGTGTCGTCCGAATCGGTCGCGGCGGGTCGGCCGTCCAGCACCGCCATGACGAGCGCCAGCGCCTCACCCTGCGAGAACACGATCGGTGGCAGGCGTACACCCCGGCCCAGCCGGTAGCCGCCGTGCGGGCCGCGCAGCGAGTCCACCGGTACGCCCGCCTCGCGCAGGATCTCGACGTAGCGACGGGCCGCGCGCTCGGTGACGCCGAGCCGTTCGCCGAGCTCCTCGGCGGTGACGCCGGGCCGGGTCTGCAGGATCTCCAGCGTGCGGAGCGCGCGGGCGGTCGGGCTCGGTTGGGCGGACATCCGGCCAGCGTAAACCGACTGAATCACAAACCGGAAGTAGAACGTCCGGAATCGGGTCTACGGTGACCGGGTAAGCCTCACAGGGACACCCGGCAGAAAGCGATCACGACATGGACATCCTGCTCATCGGCGGTCTTTGGCTCAGCGGAGCGGCTTGGGACGAGGTGGTTCCGGCGCTCGAGGACCTCGGTCACCGCCCGATCCCGGTCACGCTGCCCGGCCAGGGCGCGGAGCCGGCCGACGCCACGCTCGACGACCAGGTGGCCGCCGTGGTCGCCGCCGTCGACGGAGCGTCCGGCCGGCCGCTCGTCGTGGGTCATTCCGCCGCCTGCTCGCTGGCCTGGCTCGCCGCCGACGCCCGGCCGGACCGGGTCGCGAAGACGGCTCTGATCGGCGGCTTCCCGTCGGCCGACGGCGACTTCTACGGGCCTTCCTTCGACATCGTCGACGGGGCAATGCCGTTCCCCGGCTGGGGCCCGTTCGACGGACCGGACTCCGCCGACCTCGACGAGGCGGCCCGGCAGCGGCTGGCCGACGCCGCCATCCCGGTTCCCGAGGGCGTCGCCCACGCCGTCGTACGCCTGACCGACGAGCGCCGCTACGACATCCCGGTGGTGCTGATCTGCCCGGAGTTCTCTCCGGCCCAGGCCCGGGAATGGGTCGACGGCGGTGAGGTGCCGGAGCTGGCGAAGGCCAAGCACGTCGAATACGTCGACATCGACTCGGGACACTGGCCGATGGTCAGCTGCCCGGTCGAGCTGGCCCGCGTCATCGCGGCGGTCGCCGACGCCAAGTGAGCGCGCGGGCTGCCCTCACCATTCGGAGGGCAGCCCGAACCACCGCAGCGATCGGTCGTCGAACCTGGTCAGGGCGGCGATCCGGGAGCCGCTCAGGGTCGCCGCCATCACCCCGATCCCGGTATGCGTACCGTCGTCCGCGGGGCGGTAGATGCCGAATGCCGGTGATCCGTTGGCCCGCGTCGGCAGCAGAGCGTAGTGCCGGCCGGTGCTGAACACCGTCTCGCAGAACCTGGTGGCGGCGGCGATCCCGATGTACTCGAACGGCACCGGCGGCATCGAGATGAACACGTCGTCGGTCAGCAACGCCACGAGCGCACCGACGTCGGCCGACTCGTACGCGCTGACGAACTTCGCGACGATCGCGTCCTCGGCCGCCGACGCCGTCGGCGGCGCGGGCGCGCGGTCGCTCGGGTCGGGCAGGCGGGTCTGCAGACCGGCCCGGGCTCGGCGGAGTGCGCTGGTCACCGACTCGACCGTCGTGTCGAGCATGTCGGCCACCTCGGCGGCGTGGAAGCCGAGCACGTCCCGCAGCACGAGGACGGCGAGCTGGCGCGGCGGCAGGATCTGCAACGCCGTCACGAAGGCCAGCGAGATGGACTCGGTCTGCTCGTAGCGGGCCTCCGGCCCGATCGGCACGCCCGAGGCGCCCGCCAGCAACGCGTCGGGATACGGCTCCAGCCAGGGCACTTCGCCGAGCTGGGTGGGCTCGGGCGGGCTCACCCCCGGAAAGCCCCACTCCGTGGCCGGTCGCCGTCGCGCCGAGCGGAGCGTGTTGAGGCACCGGTTGGTGGCGATCCGGTAGAGCCAGGTCCGGATCGACGATCGCTCCGCGAATCCGGCCAGGCCCTGCCAGGCGGCCAGCATGGTGTCCTGCAACGCGTCCTCGGCGTCCTGCACCGAACCGAGCATGCGGTAGCAGTGCACGTGCAGTTCCCGCCGATACGGCTCGGTGAGCGCCCGGAACGCGTCGCCGTCGCCGGCCCGCGCCCGGGAGATCAGATCCGTCGTGACCACAATCCCGTCCTTCCGCCGTCTACGCCCATCCTGACCACATCGTCAGCGGCTCGCCGTGGCACTCTCCGACGAACCGGCGCTCTGCGAAGGAGTGGACACCGCCGGGGTCGCGAACTGGGCGGTGATCCGGCGGCCGAGCGTACCGGTTCCGGCGAGGGCCGCCCCGACGGCGAGCGCCGCGCAGCCGACCAGCGCCGGAGTGAACCCCCCGACGAAGTCGGCGGGCGAGGCGTACCCGCCGGCGACGGCGAACACGGCGACGACCGCCGCCACGCCGAACGCCCCGCCGAGCTGCCGCAACGCGCCGTACGCCCCGGACGCCTTGCCGAGATCGGGCGGAGCGACCGCACCGAGCACCGCGCTCTGCGTCGCCGGGATCGAGGCGGCGACCCCGATGCCGGACAAGATCAGCGGCGCCACGAGCTCCCAGTACGCGACCCCGGGCGCGGCGACGGCGGCGATCCACACCATCGAGAGGCCGTGCAGCAGCATGCCGCCCACGATGAACGGGCGCTCGCCGTACCGGGGGATCAGCGAGCCGACCAAACGGGGGACCAGCGCCGTCATCGCACCCCACGGCACCAGCCGCAACCCGGCCTCAAGCGGTCCCGTCGACAGCCCCACCTGGAAGAACTGTGCCATGAAGTAGACCGAGCTGAAGGCCGACGCCCACACGAAGAAGATCGCGGCGTTGCCCGCCGCGAAGGCGCGTACGCCGAACAGCCGCAACGGCAGCATCGGCTGATCGGTCCGGCGCTCCACCAGGAGGAAGGCCACCGTCAGGACGACTCCCGCGCCCAGCGTCAGCAGCGTCTCCGGGCCGGTCCACCCGGCGGTGTTGGCCCGGACGAGGCCCCAGACGAGCCCCAGCGCCGCCCCGCTCGACAGCAGCAGTCCGGGCAGGTCCAGGCGTACCTTCACGCCCGCGCTGGGCGAGATCCGGGTCAGCACCAGCCCGATGAGGATCGCCGCGAGCGGCACGTTGATCCAGAAGATCCAACGCCAGGACGTGCCGTCGGCGATCGCGCCGCCGAGCACCGGCCCGAGCGGGACGGACGTGCCGACGACCGCGGAGAACATGCCCAGCGCGCGGGCTCGGGTCGCTGGGGAGACCGCCGCGCCGAGCAGTGTCAGCGCCAGCGGCATGACGGCCGCCGCGCCCGCGCCCTGGACCGCGCGGGCGGCGATGAGCCAGCCCGCGTCCGGTGCGGCGGCGCAGCCCGCCGAGGCCACGGCGAAGACGGCGAGACCCAAGAGGAAGATCCGCCGCCGGCCGAACCGATCGCCGAGCGCTGCCGCCGTCAGCAGCAAGACGGCGAAACTCAACGTGTACGCGTTCACCGTCCACTCGAGTTGTTCGGTGGACGCGTGCAGATCCAGGCGCAGTGTCGTCAACGCGGTCGCCACGACGGTGGTGTCGAGCCCGACGAGCAGCGCGGAGATCGCCGTGAGCCCGACGACCCAGCGCTGCGAGGTGGTCAGAGAGTGGTGAGTCATGGCGATGGTGACACCGCCGCCGGCCCGAACTGGGCGGCGCGCACCCGCGAATGAGACGGCCGTCACGGTCGCGCTCTCATTGTGTGCGCTCCCATTAGGGTACGCGTGTGCGAACGGTCAAGGTCGAAACCCCCAGCGGCCAGACGTGGGGCGTACGCGTGGTGTGGCAGCCGCGGTGGAGCGCGCTGGTGCGGCGGTTCGGGGCCTGGCGGCGCAAACGCAAGGGCGAGAAGAGCTCCGGTGTCGGCGACTTCAGCGGCTGTGGTGACGTCGGGGGCTGCGGCGGCGACGACTTGGGCGCGATCGTTCTCGGGATCGTGCTGTTCATCGTCGGCGTACTGCTCTTCTGGTTCATCCTGCTGCCGTTGCTGCTGCTCGTCGTCGACATCCTCGTCATCGTTCTGCTGCTCCTGGTCGCCATCCCGGCCCGGGTGCTGTTCCGTCGTCCGTGGACGGTCGAGGCGGCGTACGACGACGGGCAGAACGAGCAGATCTTCTCCACCGACGTCGTCGGCTGGCGGCGCGCGCTGGCGACCCGGGACGACATCGCGGCGAAGTTGGCGCAGGGCTATCCGGTGCCGGTCGTGGGCACGCTGCGTACGCGGCTCAGCGGCCCGCCCGCCGAGTCATGACCACCACCGAGACGCGGGCCGCCGCCGGTCGGCTCGGGCGCGCGATGCTGCCGCTCGCGCTCGTCTTCTTCTCCGTCGGCGTCTCGACCGCGCTGGTCTACCCGTTCCTCGCGCTGTTTCTCGACACCGCGGTGCACGCCAGCCCGCTCCAGATCACGGTGTTCCTGGTCGTTTCGCCCCTGTCCGGCGTCTTCGCCGCCAGCGCGCTCGGCCGGTTGTCGGACCGGCGGGCCGTCCGGCGCGGGCTCATGCTCCTCGCAGCGGTGGGCGGGTTCGCCAGCGCCGGGCTGACCGCCGTCGTCCGGAACTACTGGCTGCTGCTCACGCTCGCGGTGACTGGCTGGGCCCTGGCCAATGCGCTCTTCCCGCAGACTTTGGCGTACGCCCGCCAGGTGCTCGTGCGCGATCGGCCGGATCGGGCCACCCTGGGACTGAGCGCACTGCGGACGGTGTTCTCCGTCGCCTGGGTCGTCGGCCCGTCGCTGGCGGCGTTCGTCATGAAGGCCGGCGGCTTCACCTGGTTGTACGCCTTCGCCGGAGCGATGTACGCCGTCGCCGGGCTGCTGGTGTTCTTCCTGTTCGACTCCGATCAGCCCCAGCCGAAGGCCACCCCGTCCGGCGCGGCCGACGCCGACGTCCCGCTGGAGACCTCCTGGTGGACGCTGATGGCGACCGCGGCGGGGTTCACGTTGCTGCAAGCGCCGCTGACGCTGATCTCCCAGGTCCTGCCGATCTACATCGGGCGGTACCTCGGCGGCGACGTCACCGACACCGGCCTGATCCTCGGCGTGTGCGCCTTCCTGGAGATCCCGTTCATGCTCGGCCTCGGCGCGATCACCAGCCGGATCAGCGTACGCACGGTGGTGCTCGCCGGCAGTTGCTGCGGCGTGGCGTACTTCGCCCTCGCGTCGACGGCGACCGCCGTCTGGCACCTGGTGGCCGCGCAGATCCTGAACGCGCTGTTCATCTCGGCCGTCGCCGGAGTCGGCATCTCCTACATGCAGGGCATGCTGCCCCGGCATCCCGGGCGGGCCACCGCGCTGTTCACCAACTCGTTCCCGATCGGGGCGATGGTCGCCGGGCCGCTGTTCGGCGTGGCCCAGCATTTCGGGTTCCGGCTGGCCTGGCCGATCGCGACCGCCGTCTGCGCCGTCGGCCTGCTCCTGCTGTGGACCACCCGGCCGACGCCGGCTGCCGAACCGGCCGTCACGTAGCGCCGGTGGACTGGTCTGACGCCTTCTCGATCTTGAATCCGGTGATGCCGTACAGCACGCTCAACGCCGGGCTCGCGTAGTTGAAGATCGCGTACGGCAGATAAGACAGCACCGGTACGCCCAGCACCGCGCCCATGAACGCCCCGCACGAGTTCCACGGCACTAGCGGCGAGGTGACCGTGGCGCTGTCGGCCGCCAGGCGGGACAGGTTCGTCGCGGCGAGGCCCCGCTTCTCGAACTCCAGGCGGAACACTCGCGACGGCAAGACGAGCGCGATGTACTGGTCGCCGGCGACGACGTTGAGCCCGAAGCCGCAGGCGAACACCGCGAGGAACAGCCGGCCGGTGCTGCTCGCCGCCCGGATCAGTGGATCGACCAGCCGGTTGATCAGGCCGAACTCCTCGAGGATCGCGCCGAAGGTGACGGCGCCGATGATCAGCCAGAGGGTGGGCAGCATGCTGTCCATGCCACCGCGCGACAACAGCCGGTCGATTTCGCCGATGCCGGAGTCGATCTCGAACCCGTTGGCCATCGCCCGCCAGATCCCCTTGATCGAGCCGACCACCGGATTCTCGGCCGTGCCGACGAAGTCCCGCATGACCTGCGGTTGCAGGAACGCCCCGAGGATGCCGGCGAACAACGCCGAGATCATCAGCGCGAGGGTGGCCGGGACCTTCCGGACGGACAGCACCGCCAGCAGCACCAAGGGCAGCAGATTCCACGGGTTGATGTGGTAGATGTCGCCGAGACTGGCCAGCTCCACCTCTTTGCCGACCGGATTGTGCACGTCCGGTGCGCGTACCAGACTCAGAACCAGAAAGGCCACCGTGGCCAGGACGAACGCGGGGACCGAGGTCCAGGCCTGGCGTTTGATGTGCTGATGGACGTCCACCTTGACCATCTGCGCGGTCAGGATGGTGGTCTCGGACAACGGCGAGAGCTTGTCGCCCAGGTATGCCCCCGAGATCACCGCGCCCGCCGTGATGGCGGGGGAGACGCCGAGCATCGCCGCCACCCCGATGAGCCCGGCCCCGATCGTTCCCGCGGTCGTCCACGAGCTGCCGATGCTCATCGCGACCGCGCCGCAGATGATCGCCGCCGCGGCGTAGTACCACGACGGCGACAGCGCTTGAATGCCGTAATAGACCAGCGTCGGGATGGTTCCCGAGAGGTTCCAGATGCCGATCAGCGCGCCGACCGCGAGCAGGATCAGCACCGCGCTGGTGATCGAGGTGAACGCGTTCTGCGCGGCCCGTTCGACGTCGGCCCAGGTGTGGCCGTTCTTCATGCCGATCAGCCCGGCGACCAGCACGCAGACGATCAACGCGGCCTGGATCGGGCCGTCGAGCGCGTCGAGGCCGAACATGGCCAGCGCCGCGGCGATCAGACCGGCCAGGACGACGAGCGGAACGATCGCGTCCAGGAGCGACGGCTCCCGCTGCTGTCTCGACATGCTGCCCCCTGGTCGTGACTGTACGGACGCGGCAGCTGTTCTGGGCGATATCTGGGATAAGGTGCCGAGACTCGGGTAACGATGGCGGTATGACCGAGATGCCGCAGTCCGGCGACAAGGCGCCCGACTTCACCCTGCCGTTCGGCCCGGGAGAGACCGTCAGCCTCAGCTCGCTGCGCGGACGCCCGGTCGTGCTCGCCTTCTATCCGGCTGACTTCAGCCCCGTGTGCAGCGACCAGATGGCGCTCTACCAGGCGGTCAAGAGCGAGTTCGACCGGTACGACGCCCAGCTGTTCGGGATCTCCGTTGACGGCGTCTGGTGCCACCGCGCGTTCGCCGACAGCCGCAATCTGCGGTTCCCGCTGCTGTCGGACTTCGAGCCGAAGGGCGAGGTGTCGCGGGCGTACGGGTCGTATGACGCCGAGCTCGGCGAATCGTTGCGCAACCTGTTCGTCATCGACGCGTCGGGCACGGTGTTCTGGAGTTTCGCGTCGCCGAACGGGGTGAATCCGGGTGCCGACGGCATACTGTCGGCGCTGGAGGCGATGTCGGGCGGGGATGCGTCATGACCACCCCGTTCGAGATCCAGACCGGGCGGCTGACCATCCCGGTCGGCGCGGGCGATCACATCCGCGGTTCCGAGTCCGCCCCGGTCACGCTCGTGGAATACGGGGATTACCAGTGCCCGTACTGCGGGGCGGCGTACCCGATCGTCGAGGAGCTGCTGAGAGAGCGCGCCGACGTCGTACGCCTCGTGTTCCGCAACTTCCCGCTGAGCGACATCCATCCGTCCGCCGAGCCGGCCGCGGAGTTCGCGGAGTCGGCCCCGCCCGACCGCTTCTGGGACGCCCACGACTGGCTGTTCACGCATCAGGACCGGCTCGATCCGCCGCATCTGGCGTCGGCCGCCGCCGAACTGGACCCGTCCGGTCAGATGGTGAAGTCGATGGCCGGCCGCGTCTTCGCCGACCGGATCCGCCACGACTTCCTCGGCGGCGTACGCAGCGGGGTAAACGGGACGCCGACGTTCTTCGTCAACGGCGTACGCCATGACGGCGGGTACGAGCTGTCCGAGCTGATCGCGGCGGTCGACGCCGCCCGCCCGATGTGACGGGGAGGCGACGCCGTACGCCTTCGATGCGCTACCGGCCGTTCTGGTCACGCTCCTCGATCACGTGATCGATGAGGCCGTACTGCTGGGCGGCCACAGCGGTGAACACGCGGTCATGGTCGGTGTCGGCGCGCAGAGTCGCAGCACTCTGCCCCGTATGCCGGGCGAGGACCTCCTCGATGTCGGCCCGGACCCGGACCACCTCGTCGGCCTGGAGGATCAGGTCGGGGATCGCGCCGCGTCCCTGTGCGGCGGGTTGATGCAGCACGATGCGGGCATGCGGCAACGCCGCGCGCTTGCCGGACGTACCCGCCGCCAGGAGCACCGCGCCGACGGCGACCGCCTGCCCGACACAGATCGTCGCGATCTGCGGCCTGATGTAGCGCATCGTGTCGTAGACGGCCAGCATCGCGCTGGGATCTCCGCCCTCGCAGTTGATGTAGAGCTGGATCTCGCGCTCCGGGTTGTCCGCCTCCAGGTGCAGCAGCTGTGCCACGAGCGCGTTAGCGACTCCGGCGTCGAGCGCCGTGCCGAGATAGACGACGCGCTCGGTCAGCAGGTGCGAGTAGACGTCCATGACGCGATCGCCGCGCGGATGCTGGGCGATGACGTTCGGGATCATGTAGCTGCTCATCGAGACGCCCCCTCCTCGGTCGCGCGGAGACCGACGTAGCGGCGGCGGCCCCGAGGCGCGATGTCGTCGAACTCCGCCACGATCTCGTCGATGAACCCGTACTCGAGCGCCTCTTGGGCGGTGTACCAACGGTCGTGCAAGGAGTCCTCGAACACCCGCTCGACGGGCTGGCCGGTGTCCTCGGCGATCAGGCGCAACACCGTGTCGCGCGTATGCCGCAGGTCGTTGGCCTGCAACTCGACGTCGACCGCGGTGCCTGCGATGCCCGCCGAGCCTTGGTGCATGAGGACCCGGGCGTGCGGCATCGCCCGGCGCTTGCCGCTGGTCCCGGCTGAGAGCAGGAACTGGCCGGCGCTGTAGGCGATGCCGAGCGCCAAGGTCGACACGGCGCACGGAATCAGCCGCATGACGTCGCGGATGGCCAGCATCGCCGGGACCGACCCGCCCGGCGAGTGAATCCACAGTGCTATGTCGGTGGACGGATCATCCATCGCCAAGGTGATCAGTTGTGACGTCAGGAGGGTGCCGTTGTCGTCGTCCAGCGGGCCGTCTAGGACGAGGACGCGCTGCTCGTACAGCTCGCGCCGGACGCGCTCGGTGAACATCAGGGGCTTGTGCTCATCGCTCATGCGTCCACCCTGCCCGCCGCATACGGCCGAACGCGGGCTCGTCTGCCGTCGGCAGATCTGCTCACAGCAGCGAAGAACGCGTTCGGCTGTGGGCGGAAGAGCCGCTCGTGGGGCCCTTGCCCGCCTTACGATGAGGCGTGGCTGAGACCCCCCGGACAGACGACACTTCCGCCGGCCGCGAGCCGCTGTGGCGGCACGCCCTCGGCGAGCAGCTCCGATCGCTTCGCCAGGAGCGTGGGGAGACGCTGGCCGAAACGGCGGGACGGGCAGGAGTGTCGCCGCAGTACCTCTCCGAGATGGAGCGCGGCACCAAGGAACCGTCCAGCGAGATGATCGCCGCGGTCACCGGAGCGCTGGACGTCGCTCTCGTCGACGTCGCGGCGGCGATCGCGGAGAACCTCAGGAACCTGCGGCCGAGCGTGTTCACCGGGCCGACCTGCCGGGCGGCGTACGCACTAGCCGCCTGACCGCCCAAACCTCAGCGCAGGACCGAGTCGACGATCGTGCGTACCGCCTCCGGCGTGGGCGGTCCGGCGCTGCGGTCGGCGAACCGCAGGTGAGCGGTCCCGATCAGCATCGCGCCCAGGGTCTCGGGGTCGGCGTACGCGTCGACCCGGCCCAGGCGCTGTTCCGCGGCGAGGTATTCGCCGAGCATGATCGCGCCGTCGGTCAGCACCGGAATGCCGGCCGGCCACGTTTCGCGCAGCCGCGTACGCAGTTCGTCCCGGAACGTCACCAGCGGCACGATGGCGAGCGCGACCGAGCTGAACAGGGCGGTCAACGCGTTCGTGACGTTCTCCGCGACGGAACCGACGCCGACGAGCTCCGGAAGATCACCGGTTGCGGTCTGCTGGAACCGGTCGAGGACGAAGTCGGCGAGGAACCCGTCGAAGTCGGCGAAGTGCTTGTGCAGTACGCCTTTCGCCACCCCCGCCTCGTCGGTGACCGCCCGGCTGGTGAGCGCGCTCGGCCCGTCCCGCAGCAGGATGCGCTCGGCGGCGTCGAACAGCTGTTGGCGTACGTCGCGTAGGGCCACGCCGGTCGGCACAGGTCTCTCCCGTTGCTAAGTGGGCAAGCGCCCACTAGTGTGGGCACATGCCCATTCTAGAGCCGCACCAGAACCGGCAGATGGCGGAGTCGTTCGGCGTGGACGCGGTCCGCTACGACCGCACACGTCCGGCGTACCCGGCGGAGATGATCGCCCGGATCGTCGAGCTCAGCCCCGGGCCGGCGGTCCTCGACGTCGGCTGCGGCACCGGCATCGCCGCCCGGCAGTTCCGGGCCGCCGGGTGCGTGGTGCTCGGCGTCGAGCCCGATCCCCGGATGGCCGCGTACGCCGAAAGCACGGGGATCACCGCCGAAGTGGCGACCTTCGAGAGCTGGGACGCGGGGGAGCGACGATTCGACGCGGTGGTCGCCGGAACGGCGTGGCATTGGATCGATCCGCTGGCCGGCGCACGGAAGGCGGCCGACGTACTGCGGCCGGGCGGCGTACTGGCTCCGTTCGGGCACGCCTTCGAGCCACCGGCCGAGATCGGGCGGGCGAGCGTGGCCGTGATCCGCCGGATCGCGCCGCAGCTGCCGGTGCCGCCGCCGGACGTCTCGGTCCTCGACGGCTACCAGGGCATGTACGCCAAGTTCGCCGAGGTGGCCGGTCAGACCGGCCGATTCGGGGAGCCGAAGCCGTTCCGGTTCGACTGGGAGCGCGCGTACACCCGAGACGAATGGCTTGCGCAGCTGCCCACGTCGGGCGGTCTCACCCGCCTCGCGCCGGAGCAGCTGGCCGAGGTGCTGGCGGCGACCGGCGCGGCGATCGACGAGCTCGGCGGCACGTTCACGATGCGCTACGCCACCGTCGGCTTCACCGCCGTCCGCGACTAGCACGGAAATGCGTCAGCCGATTCCGCTTAGGAGGCGCGCCAAGCCGTACTGGAAGAGCCGGTCGAACCGGTCGGCGGCGTGTGGCGTCTCGGCCTCCAGCATGATCCGGCTGAGCTCGGGATACCGCCCGCTGCCCATGATGGACTCGCCGTACGCGCTCTGGATGTCGAGCCAGCCGCGCAGATCCTGCCCGGAACGCCGGACGGCCTCGCGTTCGGCGAGTTCCTCGATGACGTGGCCGCGGACGAAGGTCAGCACGGTCTGCACCCGGAGCAGCGTCTCGTCGGCGGTCAGCCCGAGTCCGGCGAGGGTGGCATAGGTGGCCTCCTGCCAGGCCAGCCCGTTCGGGCCGAGCGACGGCCGGGACGCGGGGAGGCCCGCCAACCAGGGATGCCGCAGGGCGAGCTCGCGTTGCGCGGCGGCCACCGCCGAGAGATCCGTCCGCCAGTCGCCGGACGGCTCGGGTGGCCGAGCCTCCCCGAGGACGGCGTCCACCATCAGGTCGAACAGCTCGTCCTTGTTCACGATGTAGCGGTACAGCGTGGCCGGGCCGGTGCCGAGCTCGGTGGCGACCCGGCGCAGGGACACTCCGTCGAGGCCCTCGGCGTCGGCGAGGCGTACCGCCGTCGCGGCGATGTCTTCCCGGCGATGGGCCGGCCGGGGACCCCGAGCGCCTCGTTCGGGGCGCAGCCAGATCGGTTCGGTCACGCTCATCACCCCATTATTGCGATCACTGTACGCGGTAAGCTACCGTCGCATTATGCGAACAGCGTTCTCAGTTTCTCAGGAGTCGGTGACCTCCGCCGACGGCACCGTCATCGGATACCGGCTGCTCGGCGACGGACCCCCGATCCTGGTCCTGCACGGGAGCATGCTCGCGGCGCAGCACATGATGCGGCTGGCGTACGCGCTCGCCGGGGACTTCACGGTCGCCGTTCCCGATCGGCGGGGACGTGGCAGTAGCGGACCGCACGGTTCGGAGTACCAGCTGGCTCGGGAAGTGGAGGACGTCGCAGCTCTCGCCGAAGCGACGGGAGCGACCCGGATCTTCGGGTTGAGCTCGGGCGGCCTGATCGCCCTGTACGCGGCCCGCACGCTGCCGCAACTTGACCGAGTGGCGGCCTACGAGCCGCCGCTGTCGGTCGGCGGCTCCGCCCCGACCGCCTGGCTGGACCGTTTCGACCGCGAGATCGCCGCCGGGAAGTCGGGCAAGGCGCTGGTGACCGCGCTCAAGTCGATGGGCGTCGAGCCGCTGTTCAATCGCGTGCCCCGGCCGGTGCTGGACCTGCTGATGCCGCTCGCGGTCCGGCTGCAACGCGATGTCCCGGCGGGCGATGTGTCGATCGAGGCGCTCACGCCGACCATGCACTACGACATGGCGCTCGTTCGCGAAGCCGCGGACACTGCGGGCCTGTTCGCCCAGCTCGACGCCCGCGTGCTGCTCCTCGGCGGCAGCCGCAGCCCGGCGTACCTCGGAGTCGCGCTGGACGCGCTCGCCGCCGTCATCCCCGGCGTCAGCCGACGCACAATGCCTGGTCTCGGCCATTCCGGACCCGAGAACGACGGCCGGCCCGAGCAAGTGGCCGAAGTCCTCCGCGACTTCTTCGCGTAGGGCCCCGCCCGCGACGCCAACCCCGGTACGCTTCGGCGCCGGCCGAACCGTCGCCGAGGCATCATGGGACGGTGACCACGCCTGACCTGGCCGGATTCGCCTCTCTGCTCGCCGACCGCACCCGCGCCGGGTTCTGCCTGGCGTTGCTGGACGGCCGGGCCTGGACCGTCTCCGAGCTGGCCCGGCAGGGCGGGGTGGCCGCGTCGACCGCCACCGAGCATGTGCACCGGCTGGTCGCCGGGGGCCTCCTCGTCGAGCAGCGCCAGGGACGGCACCGATACGTCCGGCTGCGCGACACCGATACGGCCGCCCTGATCGAGGCGATGGCGCAGGCGGCACCGAAGATTCGCGTACCGGTGCGGGGGCTGGCCGACGACCGGCGCGGCCAGGCGCTCGCGTACGCCCGGACCTGTTACGACCATCTCGCGGGCGCGCTCGGCGTCACCATCGCCCGAGCGATGACCCGGCACGAGTTCGTCACTTGGACGGATGGCCCGGCGCTGACCGACCGCGGCTCCGACTGGCTTGCCGAACTCGGTGTCGTGCTGCCCGCCCCGTCGCGGCGGCCTCCGCTGCGTGGCTGTCTGGACTGGACCGAGCGCGTCGAGCATCTCGGCGGCGCGATCGGTGCGGCGTTGTGCGCTCAGGCCAAGGCCGACGGCTGGGTCACCCCGATCGGCACCGGGCGGGCGCTCGCCCTGACTTCGCGCGGCCGGGCCGTCCTCGAGCCCTGGGACGCCGTTCCCTGAGGTATCGGCAAGATCCGCATCCCGATACGTGTCACAATCCGGGCCAGCGGTGACACTTTTCGGGCTGATGATCTCGCATCGTCGCTTGTGGACGGCTCCGTCACCGGCCGTCCACGCGACGGCCGGCTTCGCCGAACACCCAGTCGCTGGTCTGCGCGATGAACTCGGTGGGGAAGCCGACGGAGAAGTCGGCGGCTTCGGTCAGACGGCGTACCACATGGTCGGGAAGCGTGAGGTCGAGCGCGCCGAGATTGTCGTCGAGCTGGGCGAGGGACCGCGCGCCCACGATGGGGTGTACGGACCGTGAGCGGGCGCGGACCCAGGCCAGCGCGACCTGCGAGGGGGTCGCGCCGAGCTCGTCGGCGGCCTGTTGGACCGCGTGGGCGACGGTGTGATCGCGCTCGGACAGATTCGCCGCGGTGAGACGGCTCGACGCTTCGGCGGTCCCGGCGGTGTACTTGCCGGACAAGATGCCGCCCGCGAGCGGACTCCACGCGGCGACGGTCATCCCGGTGGCCTCGGCCATGGGCAGCAGTTCGCGCTCGATGTCGCGATTGAGCAGGCTATATGGGACTTGCAGACCGGCGAACGGCGTCCAGCCGCGCCACTGCGCGAGGACGTTGGCCCGCGCCACGACCCACGCCGGAGCGTCGGAGATGCCGATGTACAGCACCTTCCCGGCCCGGATCACGTCGTCGAGCGCACGCATCGTCTCCTCGACGGGCGTGTGGCGATCCCAGAGATGCACCCAGTAGACGTCGAGGTAATCCGTGCGCAGCCGTCGCAAGCTGGTCTCCAGCGAACGCACCAGATTCTTGCGATGATTCCCGGCGGCGTTCGGGTCGCGGCCGTCGCGCGAGACGGTGTACTTGGTCGCCAGCACGAACTCGTCGCGGCGACCGTCGAGCAGCTCACCCAGGAACTCCTCGCTCGCCCCGCCCCGGTAGTTCACCGCGGTGTCGACGACGTTGCCGCCTGCTTCGGCGTACCGGTCGAGGATGCGGCGACACTCGTCGAGGGGCGCGCCGACGCCGCCTTGCTCGCCGAAGGTCATCGCGCCGAGGAACAGTTCGGAGACTCGCAGGCCGGTATTGCCGAGGAGGCGGTAGCGCATGATCATCAGCCTAGCGCGTGTCGTTCTCCGGCCTCGAGGGTGATCCGCTTGCGGCGTCCACTCCAGACGACGTCCACAGTGGCCGGAGCAGTGGCGAGCAACCGGGCGCGGGTGAGCTCGCCATCGGCCCAGGTCAGCTCCTCGACGGTGACCCCACCCCGGGCGCGCAGTCCGGTGACGCGGCCGGACGGCCACGCCGACGGCAGCGCCGGAAGCAGCTCGATCACTGGTACGCCGTCGGCCCGCCCGTGGCTCTGCACGAGCAGCTCGGCGATGCCCGCCGTGACGCCGAAGTTGCCGTCGATCTGGAACGGTGGATGCGCACAAAGCAGGCTCGGATAGACCCCGCCGCCTTCTCCCGTGGTCGGCCGCAGGTATTCGCCCAGCAGCCGATGGGCGGCGTCGCCGTCCCGGAGCCGCGCCCAGAGCCCGATCTTCCAGGCGATGGACCAGCCCGTTCCGGCGTCCCGCCGCAGTTCCAGTGACCGCCGCGCGGCTGCTTCGAGCGCTGCGTCCCCAGTGGACGTACGCCCGGGGAAGAAGCCCACGAGATGCGACACGTGCCGGTGATGCGGCTCGACCTCGGTACGCTCGGCCGACCACTCCAGCAGCTGGCCCTGACTGCCGATCCGCAGCGGTGCCAGCCGGGCGAGCGCCTGCCGGGCCTCCTCGATCGTGG
Organism: Hamadaea sp.; assembly: GCF_013362815.1. Lineage (GTDB taxonomy): Bacteria > Actinomycetota > Actinomycetes > Mycobacteriales > Micromonosporaceae > Hamadaea. The sequence goes on from NZ_JABFVK010000013.1 coordinate 617,897, forward strand.
CCCGATCCTCGGGATCTCCCTCTTCGGCTGGCCCGAGCGCGGCCTCGGCCCTTCCGGCTGGCCCGAGCGCGGCCTCGGCCTCGATCAGGAACTCGAAGAGTTCCCGGGCCAGCACGAGGTCCATGACCGTGCCCTCTTCGACGCTGGCCGGACCGGCCGGGGTAACGAACTGGTTCTCCGGGCTGGTCGACGGGGAGGTGATCAGGTGGCCGTCGGCGTTCTCGACGAGCAGGTCGAGGACGAAGCGGGCGGCGTCGGCCGCGATCGGCAGCGCTTGCCGCAGGAAGTCCAGATCCCGCCCGAACCGCCAGTGCTCGGCCAGGTGCGTGACCAGCCAGGCCCCGGCCATCGGCCACTGCGCCCACATCGGGTCGCCCTGGCCGAGCCCGACCGGCACGGTGATCCGCCACAGGTCGGTGTTGTGGTGGCAGGTCCAGCCGCGGGCGCCGTACAGCTCGCGGGCGGTCGGCCGGCCCGCCTGGGCCAGCTCGCCGATCATCCGCAGCAGCGGCTCATGACAGTCGGCGAGCGCCGTCGTCTCCGCCGGCCAGTAGTTCATCTGCGTGTTGATGTTCACCGTGTACTCACAGTTCCACGGTGGGACGACGTGCGGGTTCCACAGGCCTTGGAGGTGGGCTGCCTGCGTACCGGGGCGGGAGGAGGCGGCCAGCAGATAACGCCCGTATGCGAAGGCGAGCACCGGCAGCTGCTCGTCTGGCTCCCCGGCGGCCCGGCGGCGTAGGCGTTCATCGGTCGGCTGCGCGGATCGGTCGTCTTCGGTGTCGAGGGTCAGCGTGACCCGGTCCATCAGCGCTCGATGCTCCGCGATGTGCGCTGCTTTGATCGCCGTCCAGCCTGCTGCTCGGGCGCGGTCGAGGTCAGCGCGGGCCGCCTGTTCGTAACCGTGTTTGGACGGTGGCCGATCCCAGCCGTCGAAGCTCGTCCGGATCGCGACGTAAACGGTCGCCGACCGCGCCTGCCGGATGCTCACGGTGTCCACAGTGGTCTGGACACTGCCGCCGTCCGTGGCCACGTGGAAGACGGCGTACGCCCGCATCGACCCGTCGTCGGCGGGGACTTCGCCATCGCGGCGAGGCCAGGGAATGACGTGCCGGGGTGCGGCCACCTCCAGGACGAGACCGTCGCCGTCGGGCCGGATCTCCGCTCGCTGCTGCGGCGTCCTCCAGCGGAGGTCGGCGTCCACGCCGCCGTCCAGACGGATGGCGATGACCTGATAGTCGGCGCTGGCCAGGACTTCCTGCCGGAAACCGCCGCAGTCTCCGCGTTCGGCGGCCTTCTCGCGTTCGGCGGTCGCGATGCCGTCGCGGAGGTCGAGCGTTCGGCGGTAGGTACCGCCGCCGGCCGGCTCCACGTGCGTGATCTCCAGATCACCGACCGGCTGGTACGCCTCCGCATCGGCGCCCTGCGTACGCCGGAGGAGGTCGCCCGCCGCGACGAACTCGCCTGCTCGAATGAGGCGGCGTACCTCGTCGAGCAGGCCCGCCGGGACATCGGGGACGGTGGTGTCGCCGGGGCCGGACCAGAACGTGTCCTCGTTCAGGCTGATCCGTTCGACGGGGAAGCCGCCGTACACCATCGCGCCCAGGCGGCCGTTGCCCACCGGGGTCGCCTCTTCCCAGGTGGCGGCGGGGGATACGAAGATCAGTTCCGGCACGGCCGACAGCCTAGACTTCGTCGGGCGCCCGGCCAACGGCACTAGGTCGTCAGTGGGCCGGGTACCGCATCCGCGGATTCGATCGCGCGGCGCATGTCGGCGATGCCGTACTCCATCCGCGTGCGTACCTCGGCTGCGCGGTGGGGCGGCAGAACTCGGGCGGTCCACACGAGCCGGCTGCGCCCTTCGCCGGCGGGAAACACCTGGAACTCCGCCTCGTGATGATCTAGCGGCGGCCGCGCGCCCTCGGCGACGGCGTACGCCAAGCGCCGGGAGTCCTCCTCGATCGACCGGATGACCTCGCGGATCACGTGGCCGTCGGGGAACGTCAGGAACCGCTGGTCGCCGTCGATCCGCGTACCGGCGACCCGGGTGGGCAGCAGGCGGCGGTGCACTGCGCCGACATCCCGGACGACATCCCAGACCTGCTCGGGGTGTACGCCGATCTCGGTCTCCACGACGATCGCGGTGGGCTCGGGCTGGCGCGGCATCGGGTCAGCCTACAGTCGGAAATGCGCCACTCCTTGAGGCCGCGGGCCGCCACACTCTCCAGGTGAGGTTCATCAGGCTCGTGGCGCCGTTCGTGATCATGGCAGTCCTCGTGTCCGGCTGCGGTGGCAAGCCGGCCGGAACGGCTGCGCCTTCGGAGACGCCGACGGGTACGCCCGCGCCCCAGGAGACGGTCGGCATCTCGGCTACCACGGCTCCGTCGGTCGCCGGCTCCTCGAAGAGCCCCACGGCGAAGGCCTCGACCCAGCGGCCGGGACGCAAGATCAAGGTAATGGTGCTCGGCGACTCCATCTCCGCCGGAGCCCAGGACGAGGTGATGAACGGCTACCGCCTCGATCTGCTGAAGAAGCTTCCGGCGTACGCCATCGACTACGTCGGCTCGTACAAGCGGGGCGACAGCCGCCTGGCGGACAAGGACATGCAGGCCGAAGGCGGTGCCTGCATCCACGCGACGCCGTGCAACAGCACCAGCATGTACGAGGAGACGGCGGGCTGGATCACCGCCGCCCAACCGGAGGTGGTCATCCTCCAAGGCGGCGGCAATGACTACTGCTGCGGGCGCAACGACCAGCCCGATTCGGTCGTGATCCAGGCGATGACCGACTGGATCAACCTCATCTTCAAGACCAAGCCGGGGGTCTACATCGTGGTCATCGGCATGACCGACTACCACTACGGCTACAAGGACTGGATCCCGAAGTACGTCAAGAGCCAGGCGGCGGCGGGCAAGCGCATCGCGTTCGTGTCCTACGACGGAGTGTCCACATACGACACCGTCCACCCGAACATCGCCGGATATCAGCAGCTCGCAGGTCGCATCGCGCTGGTGGTCAAGCCGATCTTCGACAAGCTCCTCGCCTAGACTGGGGCGCATGGCTGATCAGCGACCGCCCCGCCTCGTCACCGGCGAACGGGAGACCCTCGTCCAGTTACTCCAGTTCCAGCGTGAGTCGATGGTCCGCAAGGTCACCGGCGTCTCCGACGAGGCCGCCCGCCAATCCCCGGTCGGCAGCGGCACAAGTCTGTTGTGGCTGCTGAAACACCTCACGCAGACCGAGTACTCGTGGTTCCGCCGGCGGTTCGCCGGCGAGGAGGTCGAGTTGCCGTCCGAGGAGGTGCTACCCGGCGACACCGTGTCGTCCGCGGTGGCGGCATATCAGCAGTCCTGGTTGGACGTCGCGCCGATCCTGGAGCAGGGTGACCTGGACGCCGAGTGCGGGCAGCCCGGTCCGCAGCCGCCGTCGAACCTGCGCTGGGTTCTCGCCCACATGCTGGAGGAGACGGCCCGGCACGCCGGTCACGCCGACATCATCCGCGAGCTGATCGACGGCTCCACCGGCCGCTGACCTCTCCGCTGCAGATCACGGTTACGCATGCTTCCGCCGGCGGTTTTGGCCTGCGTAACCGTGATCCGCAGGGAATGCGCCCGGTCGGAAATCCGTTGCCAAGGTCGAAGTCGGCGACATCGTCGGGTTGCCCGGCCCCGGACCGCCACCAAGGTGAAGCCCGAGGCCGGCTCCGCTTAGCCCTGGAGGGGGAGCCAGGTCCCGTGCGGGGCGGTGCGGAGCAGCGACGACAGGCCCGCGTCGTCGAATGCGCGCTCGATCTCGGCGAGACCTTGGGCGAAGTGCGTCCAGCCGTCGTAGTGCGCGGGCACCACGATGCCGGCGCCGAGCACTGCCGCGGCCGCCGCGGCCCGGTCACCGTCGAGAGTCAGCGCACGACCGTTGAATCGCGCTGGTACGCGGGCTGCCCCGACGTTGAGCACGGCGACGTCGATCGGCGGTACGCGCCGGGCGATCTCGGCGACCGTGCGGATCGAGGCGTTGTCCCCGCTCAGGTAGACGGTCGGCAGCCCCGGTCCGGTGAGGACGAACCCGGCGACCTCGCAGTTGACGTTGCCGTCGGCGTCGCGTTCGGCGTCCTCGGGACCATGCACGGCCGGCACGACCTGGATGGTCAGCTCACCGCCGTCCGGCCGGGCGACGACGTGGGTGTCCCAGGGGCGTACGCCGATCGCCGGCGCGCCGAGCCGCCCGGCGGTCACCGGACCCGCCACCACCAGCGGCGACTTCAGGGCGTACGCGCGACCGCGGTCGTCGAGGTTGTCGGGGTGCAGGTCATGGCTGACGAGCACGACGTCGGCCGGGCCTACGACGTCTTCCGCCACGACCGGACCGGCCGTCTTGGTGAGAATTCCGTGCGGTCCGGCGTCGTCGAAGGTCGGGTCGACGACGACGCGCAGGCCGCCGAGGTCGAGGACGGCGGTCGGCCCGCCGAGGACGGCGATCGCGGCGTCCTGACGAGTCAGGCTGATCTTGGCTTCCACGGCCCGACAGTAACCATCACCAGCTCGGTACGCCGAGCCCACGTCAGCTTCGTCACGTCTGTTGGTGCGTACGATATGCGCTTTCGTGTATGCGCACCGTGGACTATGGTCGCGCGCATGACGGGGATGGAACAAGTTCCGCGCAGCGTACGCCTCGCGGTCGCGATGATCTGGCTGTCAGCAGCGGCCGGGCTACTGCTCGTGCTGGACGGATTGCTCGAGCTTTACTGGTGGAGCACCGACGACGCGGCGAAGCTGTCCGGTGTCTTCCGGCAGATCGCCGCCGAGTACGGATTGCAGATCCCGGCGCTCATCCGTGACCGGGGCGGCGCGGTGGAGCTGATCGTCCTCGGACTGATCTGCCTCGCCGGAGTGGTGCTGGCGCGATCGGTACGCCGCGGCTCGGCGAGCGGCCGCACCTATGCGCTGCTGCTGGCCGGGGCGACGCTGCTCTTCGGGCTGTTCGGCATCGGATCGGACCTCAGTGTCACGCTCCGGCTCGGCGACTATCTCCATCAGATGACGACGCTGGCCTCGTCGGCCCGCATCCCGGAGATCGAGGCGCTCGTCTATCCCGCCTGGTACGCCTGGCTCGAAGACCTCGCCCAGGGGCTGCAAGTCCTGGCCGCGTTGGCGGTGCTCGTCACTCTCGCGTACGCGATGATCTGGCATCCGCAGCACTTCGTCGACCGGAGGCAGACCGCAGCCGTGCCCGGCGATGCCTGGGGTGATGCGCTTCAGCGCATCCGGAAGCAGCGCGCCGAGTCCCAAACCGACGCCTGACCGTAGGTCTGCGGGTCACGCGTCCGATCGACGGACCGAGTCCTTCAGGACGGCCAGGACGTCGCCCCACATCTTCTCCGAGTGCCGGACCTCTTCCTCGCTGCCGGCGTTCGTCTGGGTGATCGTCACGGTGGTCTCGTCACCGACCGGCACCAGGTCGAACGTCACGACGTGGTAGTTGTCCGGCTCGTCGGGCAGTCCCGAGAGCGGGCTGAAATGGGTGAACCGGAGATACTGCCCGGGCTCGGCGTCGAGGATCTCGCCGTGGTCGTGGAACTCGCGGCCCTCCCAGTCACCGTCGAACCGGATCGGCGATCCGGGCTGCCAGTCCGTCGTGACGTCCGCTCCGAAGAACGCCTGGCTGACCGTCGCCGGATCGGTCAGCGCGCCCCACACCGCGGCGGGGTCGGCATCGATGGTGACGCTGGTGGTGGCGACAAGCTTGGTGGCCATGACAGCCCCATTCCCCGCTGGCCCCGCGGCAAACACCGGGCACGTTCGGGAACATGATCGTCGGGTGCCGACGATCAGTGCACGATTTGGCCCACGAATGTCGGAAGCCGACGATCATGCAGGTGCGGACCGCCAAGAAAGGAGCAGACTGGTACGCATGCCGAACGTGGCGCAGAAGCTCATCGCGGCCCACCTGCTGTCCGGCGAGACCACCCCGGGCGCCGAGATCGGGCTGCGCATCGACCAGACGCTCACCCAGGACGCCACCGGCACCATGGTGATGCTGGAACTGGAGGCGCTCGGCCTCGACCGCGTACGCACCGAGGTGTCGGCGCAGTACGTCGACCACAACCTCGTGCAGGCCGACGAACTCAACATGGCCGACCATCTGTTCCTGCGTTCGGCCTGCCGCCGGTTCGGCCTCTGGTATTCCGGCCCGGGTAACGGCGTCTCCCATCCGACGCACATGCAGCGGTTCGGCGTACCAGGGAAGACTTTGATCGGGTCGGACTCGCACACGTGCGCGGCCGGATGCCTCGGCATGCTCGCGATCGGGGTCGGCGGCCTGGAGGTGGCGATGGCCATGGCCGGGCAGCCGCTGTTCGTGCGGATGCCGCAGATCTGGGGCGTACGCCTCACCGGTGAGCTGAAGCCGTGGGTGAGCGCCAAGGACGTGATCCTGGAGATGCTGCGCCGGCACGGTGTCGGCGGCGGCGTCAACAAGATCATCGAGTATCACGGGCCGGGGCTGGCCCGGTTGACCGCGATGGATCGGCACGTGATCGCCAACATGGGCGCGGAATTGGGCGCGACCGCGACGGTGTTCCCGGCCGACGAGCAGGTGGCGGCGTTCCTGCGCGGGCAGGGGAGGGAGCAGGATTTCGTAGAGCTGCTCGCCGACCCCGACGCAGAGTACGACCTGACGGACGAGATCGATCTGTCGACTGTGGAGCCGTTGATCGCCGCCCCGCAGTCGCCCGGCAACGTGACTCCGGTACGCGAGGTCGCCGGGCAGCCGGTGCATCAGGTCGTCGTCGGTTCCTCGGCCAACCCCGGTCTGCGGGACGCGGCGATCGTCGCCGCCATCGTGGCCGGGCGGCGTACGCACCCGCAGGTGTCGCTGGACGTCAACCCCGCGTCCCGGCAGACCCTCGCCGAACTCACCGCCATGGGTGCGACACTCGAGCTGATCCGGGCCGGGGCCCGGCTGCATCAGACCGGCTGCCTCGGCTGCATCGGCATGGGTCAGGCTCCCGCGCTCGGGCGCAACAGCCTGCGTACGTTCCCGCGCAATTTCCCCGGCCGCTCGGGAACGCACGACGATCAGGTGTGGCTCTGCTCCCCGGAAACGGCGGCCGCTGCCGCGCTCACCGGCGAGATCACCGACCCTCGGGACCTGCCGTCGCTGCTCGGCATCGACTTCCCGAAGCTGCGCCTGCCCGAGCCGATGCCGGGGATCGCGGCCATCGAAACGCCGCTGCCGCCGGATGAGGCCGCCGAGGTCCCGCTCGACAAGGCCCCGAGCATCGGCCGCCTGCCCGATCTCGACCCCCTGCCCGACCGCCTCGACCTGCCCGTCTCGCTCAAGCTCGGCGACGACGTCTCGACCGACGAGATCATGCCGGCCGGCGCGCGAGCATTGCCGCACCGCAGCGACATCACGCGACTCGCGGATTTCGTCTTCGAACAGATCGAGCACGGGTACGCCGGACGGGTGCGGTCTTTGGGCCCGCATGCCATCGTCGCCGGGAACAACTACGGGCAAGGCTCCTCGCGAGAGCATGCGGCGCTGGCGCCGCGCCATCTGGGACTGCGCCTCGTCGTCGCCCGTTCTTACGCCCGCATCCATTGGCAGAACCTCGCCAATTTCGGGGTGCTTGCCCTGGAGTTCGCCGACCCGAGTGACTACGACCGCCTGAACGCCGGAGACGTGCTCGTGCTGGACGGCGTACGCGAGGCGCTCGCCGCCGGGCCGGAGCTGGAGGCGTCCACAAGCGACGGTCAGCCCCTGCGGCTGCGGCACCGGCTGTCGGAGCGTCAAGTCGCCATGGTGCTCGCCGGTGGACAGATCCCGCTGCTCCGGCAGCAGGAGCAGGCCGGTCCTCAGTAGCCGGCGGATCAAGCGTTGCGGTGGACCACCGCGACCGGACCGGCGGCGTGGTGGGTCAGCGCCCGGGAAGTCGAACCGAGCAGCAGGCTGCGGAGCCCGCCCAGTCCCCGGCAGCCGACCACGGTGAGGACGGCTCCGGCGGACGCCTCGATCATCGCCTGATCCGTGCGCCCGGTGTAAACGGGCCGCAGCTCGATGTGCAGGCGCGGATGCAGTCCGGGCAGGTCGGCAGTCACGTCGGCGAGCAGGCGCTCGGCTTCGGCCTTGCCCTCGGCCGCCGCGTCCGCCGTTCGCGGATGCAACGTTTCGGTGTACGCGTTCAGCACGACCAGGTCGGTGTTGCGCAAGGCGGCTTCGGCGGCGGCGTACCGGAGGGCGCGGGCGGCATGGTCGGACGCGTCGACGCCGACGAGGACCGGGCCCCGGTCGGGCGCCGGCCCGCGTACCACGATGATCGGGCCGAGCCCGTGCACGGTCACCTGGTCGGCGACCGAACCGAGCAGCAGATGGGTGAACCCGCCGTCGCCCCGGGCGCCGACGACGGTGGCGATCGCCTCGCGGGAGGCCTCGACGAGGACTGCCGTCCCGCCGCCGATCTCCAACTGGGTGTCGATCTCCAGCCCGGCGTACGCCGCCCGCAGCCGATCGGCCGTGGTGGCCAGCATGTCCTCGGCGTTCCGGCGGGCCCGGGCGTCGAAGTTCTCCATCTCCCCGAGCGAACCGATCGGGGAGTATCCGTATAGCGGCAAGTGATAGCCGTAGACGCAGCGCAGCGACGCACCGTGGCGGACAGCGTACGCGGCCGCCCAGCGGGCAGCCTCCATCGCCGCGGGTGACCCGTCCACGCCGACCACCACCGGGGGTTTGGCATCCACGTGATCACCTTCTCTGGTAGTCGCGTACCCGGGCGTGTACGCCCACAAACCTAGGCTCGCCGAGCGCAGGGCTGACACCGATGCCGGGATCGTGACGTGATGATGGTGATCATGGTGGCCGTCCGGCCGAGTCTCGCGGCGCGGGCGGCGCTCTAAGGTCCAAGATCGAGCGGGCGTTCACCCCCCTGGCGCGCCCGGCTCGTTGCGGGTCATGGTTCTCCCGCCGTCTGGGCGGCTGCTTCGCCAACCCCCACCCCCCAGGTGGAGCGGCCGCCCAGACGCACTACGGTCACCTTCTTGCCGACTTGTCCCGCCCTCAGGAACGGACTGGGCGAGCCCGGGCAACGGACTCGGCGAGCCCGGGCGTCGTATCGGCATGACCCTGATCGACTTGGACGTCGCGCCGCCGCCGGCCGACGACGACCGGCCCTCCCGGCTGCACGGCGTACGCGCTGCGCTGCGGCGGCAACGGTTGGCTGTCGGCGGTGGACTGCTCCTCGCCATCGTGCTGGCGACCCAAGCGGGCGCGGCGCCCGGCGTACCGGCGATCGCACCGGTGCGTCTTCCGGCCGTCTCGGCGGACGGGCCGGTCCTCGTCTCCGGCGATCGGGCGTACGTGGTGACCCAGAAGGACTTCGAACTGCGGGCGTACTCCCTGATCACCGGTACGCAGCTGTGGGCGTACCAGTCGGGCCGGCCGATCGAAGACCTGCGCGCCGTCGGTGACCTGGTGCTCGTGGTGAGCCGGCAGGCCACCCGGGTGGTCACCGACGACGGGTCGGTGATGCGGATGGAGGTGACTCCGGGCCTGACCGTCGCCCTCGACGGCCGCCGGGGAACGGCGCGCTGGCAGCGCTCGGGCGCGCTGGCATCGAATGCGCCGTCGGCCGGAGTCGTCGTGATGCAAGACGAGACGGGGCTGGTCGGCGTCCGCGCGGATGACGGAAGCGAGGTGTGGCATGACGACAGCGCCCACGTCTATCCGGCGTACGCCGAGTCGCCGGCGGTTCTCGCGGGAACCTATCTGCCCATGGAGGACAGTTCGTTAGGTGGCCGGATCCAGTTGAGCCTGCTGGACGTGGCGACCGGGCGGAGCCGCCTGCTCGGTTCGGTGCGGGAGGCCGTCGTGCCGATCCTCGCGGTCGGGTCGTCGGCCGTGCTGGTCTATTTCGGAGACAAAGGCGTGCTCACGTACGGACTGGCCGCCGTCGGATCGGACCCGGTCGCGATCATGCCGATCACGGTCGTCGCGCCGAACGCCGTCCCGAACGCGACCCCCGACGTCATCGGCGATCCCCGGTGCGGCCCGCTGATGTGCCTGACCATCGATTCGGACCTCGTCGCCGTCGATCCGGAGACCCGGATCGCGCAGTGGCGGCGGACGACGTCGTGGTCGCACACCCAGATCGAGCTGGGCGGACGGGTCTTGCTGCCGGTCTTCCAGACGACGACCGCCGCTCTCGTGGACGCGGCGACCGGGCACGTCGACGTCGAACTGGGCGTCTGGCGGGTCGGCGGCGTGCTCGGCGATCGGCTCTACACCCTCTACGAGCCGCGCCGTGGCGGCCATGCCTGGCTGGGCGTGGTCGACGGAAGCCGAGTCCGGGCCGTGGCCGACCTCGGCGACGCGCGCGAGTGCCAGGTGGCCTCGGGCTGGCTGTTCTGCGCCGGCGACGGCAAGTCCGCCGCCAAGGCCTGGCGAGTGGCGGGGGTGCGTTGACACGGGAAATACTAAGCGCGCATACTAGTTATCGTGAAGACGATCGCTACCGCTCGAATCACGTCCGCCGCACCGGCCGCCGCGTTCTTCGCCCGCTGGGCCGACATGGCCACCTGGCCGGAGTGGAACACCGACACCGCTTGGGTCCGTCTCGACGGGCCGTTCCGCACCGGAGTCACCGGTGTGCTCAAACCCAAGGGCGGGCCGGAGGTGAAGTTCGTCGTGGCCGTGCTGGAGCCCGGGCGCGAGTTCACCGATGTCTCGCTGCTCGCCGGAGCCAAGCTGACCTTCCGTCACCTGGTCGGCCACGACGCCGACGGGCGTACGACGGTCGACGTCGACGTGACCCTCGGCGGACCGCTGGCTTTCATGTGGTCCGTGATCCTCGCCAAGGGCATCCGCGAGAGCCTCCAGGCCGACCTCGACCGGCTGAATGCCGTGTGCTCGGCGGAGTCCGCGGCGGTGGCGTGATGACGACTCACTGGCTGGGTGTCGTGTGCCGCGACCACGTACGCCGCGGGACCGGGCTGGGCATCGCGCAGCTCGGGCACGGCAAACGCGACGGGCTGGCCCGGCTCGCGCCGGGGGACTGGCTCGTCTACTACTCGCCCCGGACGAGTCTGCGCGGCGGTACGCCGTTGCAGGCGTTCACCGCTCTCGGCGAGGTCGCCGACGACGTGATCTGGCAGGCCGACGAGGGTGACTTCCATCCCTGGCGTCGTAAAGTGTCCTACGTGGAGGATGCTCGGGAGATCCGGATCATGGACGTCGACCTGGACCTGACCCGGGCACGGAACTGGGGCTACCAGTTGCGCCGCGGTCTGATCGAGCTGACCGAGGCCGACTTCGAGCAGATCCGGGCGGCGATGGCGGGCCCGGCGTGAGCGGACTGGCCACGGAGTTCGGCAGCGCCGAGGAGAGCCCCGGCCTGCTGCTGTGGCAGGTGACCAACCGATGGCAGGCCGCCATCCGGGCCGCCCTGAAGCCCTACGGCCTGACGCATGTGCAGTTCGTCCTGCTCGCGGCGTTGACCTGGCTGCAGGACTCGGGACCGGTGACGCAGAAGGCGCTGGCCGACCTGGCGGCCACCGACCCGATGATGACCTCCCAAGTTCTGCGGGCGTTGGAGTCCCGCGGCCTGGTGCACCGGCCGCCGCATCCGCAGGATCGCCGGGCGCGCGCGATCGCCGCGACCGACGAGGGCCGGGCGCTGGTCAACCAGGCGATCGTCGCGGTCGAGGCGTGCGACCGGGCGTTCTTCGGGGTGCTAGGCGACGCCGTGGGCGGTTTCGCCGGTGCGCTCCGGGCGCTACGCCGCACCTGACGAGCGCCGAAGTTTACGGCTGGTGGCCGGGGGTACGCCGGGTTTCGTGGATTTCTTACTTTGGATCATCGCGGTAGTTCTCGTGATCGCCGGGATTCTCGCCATCGTCCGGCGGCAGATCATCTGGGGCATCGTGCTCATCGTGCTCGGCCTGCTCGTCGGGCCGGGCGGGGTCAGCCTGTTCAGTTGACCGCCACGGCTGGCGCAGGCTCGACCGTCGTAGGCGCGGCGGCTCCCATTCCGGGCTGCCGTCGCGCCCACCACAGGAGACCGATGTAGGTCAGGTCGAAGACGCTGCATCCGATGCCGAGCGTCAGGATGAACGCGGAGTGCTCGTACGCCCCGAAGACGATCGTCGGCGCGAGCGTCCCGATCCATTTGGCGACCGCGATCAGCATGGTCTGACCGCGTACGCCGCGCCGGGCCGCGAACATGGCGATGAAGAGCCCGGACATCAGCAGATTCTGCAGGAACGCCGAGTACCGCGAGGCCAGGTGCCAGTCGAACTCGACGACGAACAGCCATTGCACCACGAATCCGGTGGCGAACACGAGCACGCTGAACGCCGCGAACATGGCCCCCGACAAGAAGTCCGGGAGTTCGCGGCGGCCGAAACGCAGGAACGTGTAGACGATGACCGCGTCGGCCAGCGCCCAAACCACGTTCACCACGCCCTGCAACGACACGCCGTCGAGCAGGCCGTGCACCCCGTAGATCCACTCCCAGCCGATGTTCAACGCCAGTGCGACCAGGGGCATCGCGTACGTGCGCTGGCGGAAGCCGATGCGGATCGAGTCGATGTAGACGATCGTCCACGCCAGACCGCTGAGTGCCGTGAGGAACGTGACCACGGCGGCAGCGTAGCGGAGTTCACGGCCATCCGGCGCCCGGCACCGTCACCTCGACCGCCAGCACCTGGCCGCTGCCGGGCCGCACCGGTTCAGTCTCCGTCATGCCCTGCCAAACGGCAGCGACGACGAAGAGTGTCGTGCCTGCCGGACCGCCGAGCGCGCACGCGAATGCGCCGCGGTCCAGCTCGATCGTCTGCCGCACGCCGCCGCCTTCTGCCACGCGTACGACCCGGCAGTTGGGCACGTCGGCGTACCAGACGGCGTTCTCGGCGTCCACGCAGATGCCGTCGGGCGCGCCACTGCCCAGGTCCGCCCAGATCCGTCGGTTCTCCAACGTCCCGTCCGCGGCGATGTCGAAGCCCCACAGGCGATTGCGGAACGAGTCGGCCACGATCAACGTCGAGTTGTCCGCCGTCACCGCCATCCCGTTCGGGAACAGGATGTCGTCGGCGACCTGGCGTACGGAGCCGTCCGGGGTGACCAGCGAAACCGACCCCGGCCGGACCGGCTCCCCGGCCATGGGATCGAAACCGGCCCGGTTCACGTAGACGTTGCCCCGTCCATCGGCGACCACGTCGTTCCACCCGGGTTGTCCGAGATCTGAATAGCCGGTGAGGACGCCGTCGGCGGCTCGGACGAGCAACCGCCCGGCGACCGACGAGACGACCGCCATCCGGCCGTCGGGCAGCCACGCGGTGCAGAGCGGCAGCGACGCGACGCGCGCGACCACCTCGCTCCGGCCCGCCAGGTCGGTCGCGAGAACCTCGCCCGCCGACCAGTCCGAGAAGTACAGCCGATCACCGTGCCATCGCGGGGACTCCACCAAGCCCCGGCCGTCCAGCACCATCCGAACGTCGCTCATCTGCCGACCACCTCACTCATCAGTCTCACCTGCTATACGAACGAGCCCCCGCCGAATCGACACTCGCTCCGGCGGCTACGGTCGCGATCATGGAAAACACGCCCCGGGCTCCCTGGCCGCTGGCCAGCCTGCTGCTGCTCGCGGGTGGGACCTTCCTCTCGGTCACCACCGAGATGCTGCCCATGGGCCTGCTCAGCTCCATCAGCCACGACCTTCGCGTCAGCGAGTCGTCGGTCGGCCTGCTCGTCACCGGGTACGCGCTGATGGTGGCGCTCTTCGCGGCTCCGCTCGGCCGGCTGACCGCGCGGCTGCCTCGGCGTGCGCTGTTCGTCGGCACCCTCATGGCGTACGCCGGAAGCAACGTCGCGATGGCGGCGAGCGTGAGCTACCCGATCGCGACGGTCGCGCGCCTCGCGGGTGGACTGACGCACGGGGTGTTCTGGGCGATGGTCGCCGGCTATGTCGCCCGGCTGGTCCCACCGGAGCGGTTGGGCCGGGCGGTGACCGTCGTGTTCACTGGCGGAACCGTGGCGGTGCTGGTCGGAGTGCCGCTCGGCACCGGGCTCGGCGTCGCGGTCGGCTGGCGGGCGTCCTTCCTGCTGCTCGCGGCGGCGACCGCCGTGATCGCACTGGTGGCCTCCCGCCTCCTCCCGGCAATGCCCGGGGAGTCGTCGGCCGACGAGACCAGCCTCTTCCGCGTCCTGCGTACGCCGTCGGTGGCGGTCGTCGCGGTCACCACCGCGCTGACGATGCTCGGCTACTTCGCCTTCTACACCTACATCTCGCCGTTCCTGCAGGCGTCCGGAGTCGCCGAGACGTCGCTGGGCCCGGCATTGTTCGGCTACGGAGTCGCCGGCGCCGTCGGGCTCTTCCTCGCCGGGCTCCTGGTCGACCGGCGACCCAGGTTGGCGATGCTGACCGGTGGCTCCCTGCTCACCGCCGCACTCGCGTACCTGTCCATCGCTCCGGACGGAGCCGTCTTCGCCGTGGCGGGTTTGATGGTGGCCGGCCTTGCCCTCAACGGGCTCGCCGTTCTCGTTCAGGCGGCCATCTTGCGCGCGGCTCCGCCGCAGGCGGGGGACACGGCGTCGGCGCTCAATGCGTCCGCGTTCAACCTCGGCATCGGCGGTGGCGCGTTGCTCGGCGGGCAGGTGCTCGCCGCCGCCGGCACCGGTGCGTTGCCGATGGTGGCCGCGACACTGACCGCGGCCGGTCTGATCGGCGTCCTTTATGGACGGCGCGACGGCTTCCCGGCGCTCGCCGGTTGATCGACGTGGCGCATCGCTTCGGCGGCGACGGTGTGCCCGTGGTCCTCAAGTCCGTCGATGACGCCGCTGACGTCGGCGGCTGACCGGTTCTGACTGAGCTTGGCCTTCGCCTCGATCCGGTGGATGACGAGCTCGACGCCGACGATGGCGCGGGCCTGACCGGCGACGTACGCGGCCGGCGCGTCGTCCACCGACCACGGATGCGCCATCGCGGCCTCGTGATGGTCGGTCAGGCGGCGGACCAACCCGGTCACCCAGTCGACGTCGTCGTGGACGATCAGTTCGCCGTAGACATGGGCGGTGACGTAGTTCCAGGTGGGGACGACCCGGCCGTGCTCGGCCTTGGTGGCGTACCAGGACGGGCTGACGTATGCGTCCGGACCCCGGACGATGGCCAGCGCCGCACCGAGAACCGGCAGCTTCCACTGATCGTTCGTACGCGCGAGGTGCCCGAGCAGCGCGCCCTGTTCACCGATGGACGGGTCGAACAGCACGGGGAGCATCGTCGCGACCAGGCCCCGATCCGTCGAGGTGATCAGGTCGGCCGCGCCGGGACGCTCCAGCAGCTGCCGGACCGTTGTGTCATCTGCGGCGAAATGGGTGGGAATGTACATCGATGTCGTCCTCGCTCGAACGGCTGCGGCCTCCACCAGCCTGTCATACGGTGAGGGCTGACCCGACACCCGACGAGGGAGTGCCTGATCATGGAGATGCAGCACGACAACGGCACGATGGCACAGGGCGTGTCGGCGGCCCTGGAGTGTCACCGGATCTGCGAGGAGACCATCAACTACTGCCTTCAGCAGGGCGGTCGCCACGCCGAGGCGGCGCACATCCGGCTCCTGACCGACTGCGCCGACATCTGCCGCATGGCGGCCGACTTCATGGCCCGGTCCTCGGAGTTCCACCCGGCCATCTGCACCCTGTGCGCCGACGTATGCCGTCAGTGCGCGGCGGCCTGCGACGCGTTCGACGACGACCTGCAGATGCAGCGCTGCGCCGACGCCTGCCGTGAGTGCGAGCGGTCCTGCCGGCAGATGGCGGTCGCGCACGCCTGAGGTGGCGGCCGGAGCCGGATCGGGGAATGCTTGCCGGCATGACCTTCGCCATCGGCGGTACGCTGCCGGTCGACCGGCTCGGCTTCGGCGCGATGCAGCTCACCGGACCGGGGATCTGGGGTCCGCCGCGTGACCACGATGAGGCGGTACGCGTCCTGCGGAGAGCCGTCGAGCTCGGCGTTACCTTCATCGACACCGCCGACTCCTACGGTCCCGGGGTGTCCGAGGAGCTGATCCGGGCGGCGCTGCGCCCGTATCCGGAGAACCTGGTCATCGCCACCAAGGCGGGTCTGCTTCGGACCGGGCCCGACGAGTGGCACACCCTCGGGCATCCGGCGTACCTGCGGCAGCAGGCCGAACTGTCGCTGCGCCGGCTCGGGCTCGACCGCATCGACCTGTTCCAGCTGCACCGCATCGATTCGGCGGTGCCCCTGGCCGACCAGCTCGGAGCCCTGACCGACCTGCAGAAGGAAGGCAAGATCCGCCACATCGGACTGTCGCAGGTCTCGGTGACGGAGATCCAGCAGGCACAGGCGTACGCCGACATCGTGACCGTGCAGAACCTCTACAACGTCGCCAATCGGCGGGCCGACACGGTGCTCGACTACTGCGAGACCGAAGGACTCGGGTTCATCCCGTGGTTCCCGATGGCGACCGGCGAACTGGCCCGGCCCGGTGGGCCGCTCGACGCGCTCGCGACCGAGACCGGGGCGACTCCGGCTCAGCTCGCGCTGGCCTGGCTGCTGCGCCGCTCTCCGGTGATGCTGCCCATCCCGGGCACCTCATCGGTGGCGCACCTGGAGGAGAACATGGCGGCGCGCGACATCGCGCTGACCGACGAGCAGTTCCGCGCCGTCTCCTGAAAACAGCGCCGCCTGAGTCAGTGCCGCCGTTCCCGGAGGAACTCCGCCCACGTCTTCCGGCCGACCGCCCGATCCGGCGCGGTGATCGCCCCGGCCGCGATCGCATGGGCGGCGGCACCCGGGACGGGGATCGGCAGCATGGCCCGGCGTTTGCCGGTCGCCCGCAGGTACTCACGGAGGAACACCGCCATGTCGGCGGCGTCGGGCCCGGCGACGTCGGGGGCCAGACCGGCCGGTTCGGCACGGATGAGGCCGGCCATGTGATCGGCGACCGTCTCGACGTCGACCGGCTGGAACTTGAGCCCGCGGAACGTCGGCACGACGGGCGACTTGGCCAACGTGCTCGCCACGGTCTCGATCAGTTCGAAGAACTGGCTCGCCCGCAGCACCGTCCACGGCAGACCGGACTGCTGGACCACCCGCTCGGTGGCCAGCTTCATCGCGAAGTAGCCGAACAGCGTCCGGTCGATCCGGCCGCGCATCGGCACCCGGTCCGCGCCCACCACCGACACCGACACGATGTGCGGCTCACCGGCTCGCCGGGCGGCGGTCACCAGCGTCCGGGTCAGATCCTCGTCGCCCTTCGGGCCACCGGCGCAGTGGGCGATCACGTCCACTCCGGTCACCGCCTCGGCGATGCCGCGGCCGGTCGCGAGATCGCCGACGACATGTTGTACGCCGGGCTCCGACGGATGCGGGTGCCGGGACAGGACGCGTACGTCGTCACCGTTGCGGCTGACCCGCTCGGCGACGTGGCGGCCGAGCGTACCGGTGCCGCCGGTGATCAAGACGAGGGCCACAGCGAGAAGCCTACCCCTGGCACCGCGCGGCAAACCGTCATTCGTCCAGCGAGAGCATGACCTTGCGTAACAGGGTGTTGAGCTGCACCAGTTCCTTCTCGGTCAACGCCGACAGCAGCTTGTTCTCGCGTTCCAGGCCTTCGGTGAGATGGTGTTCCCACACGGTCCGTCCGGCGGGGGTCGGCCGGATCAGGATGCGCCGGCGGTCGGTGGGCTCGCTCTCCCGAGTCACCAACCCGGCCTTCTCGAGCCGGTCGAGTCGGCTGGTCATGGCGGCCCGGGTGACCGCCGTGGCCTCGGCGAGCTGCCCCGGGGTCGCCTCATGAGGATAGGAGTCGACCATCAACGCGTGCAGCGTCTTGTAGTCCTCGATCGTGAACTCCGAACCGGCGAAGGCGGCCACGTCGTCGCGGCGCATCCGGCGCAGGATGTGTCCCATCCGGATCATCGCCGCCTCGACCTGGGGTGAGAAGGCCGGATTGTCGCGGAGATAGTCGGCCCAGCGCGCTGCGTGGTGGTCGGCGGCGTCCCGCTCGTCGACCCGGTCCGGCGTGCTCATGGCTTGATGATGGCATAGCCGGCCCAGATGGCACGACGTCTGATAATTAGTTGTCAAATAGTTCGACGGTGAACTACTCTTCGCGGCATGAGACACATGAGCCGCGACTTCCGGTTGCTGGCCATCGGACAGGGCCTGTCCTGGCTCGGCAACGGCTTCCAGACGGTGGCCCTCGCCGTCGCCATCCTGCTCGCCGGTGGCGGTGCGAGCGACCTCGGCCTGGTCATGGCCGCGTCCATCGTGGCGATGCTCGCCGGAACCCTCTTCGGCGGCGTCTGGGCCGACCGGATGCAGCCCCAGCGCGTCATGGTCCTGTCCGACATCGTCCGCGCCGCCGCCGCGGCTGGCATCGCGCTCGTCTTCGGCACCGGGCAGTACGCGTTACCCCTAGTCATGGCGCTCGCGGCGATCTCGGCCGGCGCCGGGTCGTTCTTCGGACCGGCCTTCACCTCGCTCAAGCCCATGCTCGTCTCGCCCGAGCAACGGCAGTCCGCCAATGCAACGCTCAGCCTGCTGCAGACCTCCTGCGCCGTCCTCGGCCCGGCCCTCGGCGGCCTGGTCGTCGCCCGATTCGGTGCAACCACCGGCTTCGCCGTGAATGCGGCCAGCTTCGTCGTCTCGACCGTCACCGCGCTGCTCATCCGGGCGCGCGTCACCCGTCCGCCGCGCGAAGGCATGCTGCGCGAACTCGGCGCGGGCTGGTGGGAGATCCGCCGCCGCGACTGGCTGCTGGTCGGCGTACTGGCCGCCACCGTCTATCACATCGCCAACGGGGTGGTCCTCGTCCTGATCCAGGTCCTGGCGATCGAACGCCTCGGCGGCGCGACCGCGGCCGGTCTCGTGGCGGCGGCCGAAGGACTCGGCGGGGTGGTGGGCGCGGCCGTCGGCCTGCGCTTCAAACCCCGGCGGCTGCTGCGGGCCGGATGGCTCACCCTCTTGCTGATGCCGGCCTGGGTCCTGGTCTACGTCTGGCCCGGCGTGCTCACCGCCGTCCTGGCCGGAGCCGTCGTCGGGTACGCCGGACTCGCCTTCTTCTCGGTCGCCTGGGACACCGCGTTGCAGGACCACATCCCGCACGACAAACTTGCCCGGGTCGCCTCGTGGGACATGCTCACCTCCTTCCTGGCCATGCCGATCGGCAACGCCCTCGCTGGACCGCTGGCCTCGACGTTCGGCTATGACCCCGTCCTCGTCGTATGCGCATTGGTGCTGTTCGGGGCCGGAATGGCGCCGCTGTTCGTCGCCGGTACGCGCCGCCTGGCACGGTCCATATCGGAGCCCGCCCCGTCGCCGACGCCTGAGGTCGTAGAAGTGGCCTGACGCAGGCACGCAGCGGCTGGCACGATGGTCGCATGATCGACTCGCCGCGCCTGATCCAGTCCACGCCGAACGCGTCCTGGCTGCCCGAGGGCGGTACGGCGGAGGTCTGGGCGGGCGCGGAGCTCGAAGTCCCGGAACCGGCGGTGATCGTGCGCCTGCTCCTCCTCCGGGAAGGCGGGCAGGAACTGTTCTGCGTACGCACCGAGAAGGGGTTCGACCTCCCGACCTTGTTCCTCGGCGGTGACGGCGGCTGGCGGTCGGTCGCGTACGGCATCGGCGAGCTGACGACGCGGTATCTCGGTCACATCGCGCCGGTGAAGTGCGTCGGCTTCGTGCGTAACGTGGTCCGAGAAGCCGATGCCGCGTACCGCCTGCCGGTCCCGTTCGCGCATGTGCCGGTGTTCACGCCGACCGAGCCCTACGCTGGGTGGGCGGACCTAAAAGGCGAAGGCGTGTGGATCGGCGTCGCCGACGCACCCGTGCTGCTCAGCCAGCGGCATTGGTGGCCCATCGCCCGCGTGCGGCTCGCGTCTCGGCCGGGCTGACCGACCCGTAGGCCCCGGCGATCGCTACTTCGGGGCGGTCTTCGCCCATTCGGCCCAGTCGGCGAGCGCCTGATAGATCCGCACGGCTGCCTCGATGGTGATCCGCATCGACCGGGTCTGCGGGCTGTCGCCGAAGTCGCCCCGGTCCTTGGCCTCGGCGTACGCCCGATAGCGCGCAGCGGCGTCGGCGAAGAACCGGGCCTCGTCGTCGAGATGGCGGCGGAGGTCGTCCGGCTCCATGAGCCAGAAGAACAGCGATCGCAGCAGCGACTGCAGGCGCATCGTGTGATCGACGTCCTCCGTGCTGAGCCAGCGGCGGATCTCGGCCTCGCCGGCTTCGGTGATCCGGTACGCCTTCCGCCGCCGGGGGCCTTCGCTGTCCACCTCGATCAGGCCCTCGTCGGCGAGGCGGCCGAGTTCGGCGTAGATCTTCGGATGCTGGGCGGGCCAGATCTGACCGAGCACCTCCTGGAACCGCCGGGCGAGGTCGTATCCGCTGGCGGGGCCCTCGGCGAGCAGGCCGAGCAGGCCGTGGCGCAACGACATGTGGACCTCCCGTTAATTCTTTCGCTCCATCTTGACATGTCCCCTGGGACATGTGCATGCTGGCTCACATGTCCTTTGGTACATGTCCTCTGGTAGGTGTGAAATGACGGAGCCGACGACCGAAGCAGTCCTCGTGACAGGCGCCGCAGGCGGCATCGGAGCAGCAGCCGTCCGGTCTCTGGCCGGTCACGGCATGCGGGTGTACGCGACAGTGCGAGGCGACGACGAAACCAGTCGATCCTTGGCGAAGATCGCGAACGTGCGGCTGATCACGATGGACGTTTCCGAACCGGCGAGCGTCGAGGCCGCCGTCGAGACGATTCGCCGAGAGTCTCCGGCCTTGCGGGCGGTGGTCAACAACGCCGGCGTCATCGTCCAGGGGCCGCTGGAACTCGTCCCGCCCGCGGAGCTGCGCCGGCAGTTCGAGGTGAACACGTTCGGCCCGGCCTATGTCGTTCAGGCTTTTCTGCCGCTGTTGCGCGCAGGCGGTGGCCGGATCGTCAACGTCGGCGCCCCGACCGGCCGGGTGGCGATGCCCTTCCTCGGTCCGATCTCGGCCAGCAAGGCGGCACTCGAGTCGTTCAGCAACGCGCTGCGACTTGAGCTGGCAGCCTGGAACATCCCGGTCTCGGTGATCGAGCCGGGCAGCACCCAGACCCGGATCTTCGACAAGGCGGGCTCGGCCGAGAAGGCCGCCCGGCGGCTCTCCGACCCGCAACGGGTTCGGCTCTACGCCGATCACCTGGCTCGCATGGACAAGGCGCAGGCGGCGATGAAGCAGGACCCCGTCCAGCCGGTGGCCGACGCCATCGTCCACGCCGTCATCGCGCGTACGCCGAAACGCCGGTATGTGGTGGGTGGCGCTCGCGCCATCGGGCTTCTGCTCAAGATGCCCACGGGACTACGCGAACGACTGCTGATGTCGTCGTTGGGGCTGCGTGGGGTGGCGGCCGGACGATGAAGACGATCGTCCTGATCGGAGCGACCTCTGGGCTCGGCCGGCAGGCGGCGTTGCAACTGGCCGCAGCCGGCCACCGGATGGTCCTCGTCGGACGCGACCGGCAGCGGTCCGACCGGCTTGCCGCAGAGGTGCCGTCGGCCACGGTGATCTCGGCGGACGTGTCGACGGCCGCAGGCGTGGACGCGGTGACCCAGCAAGTGACCGCCCTGGTCGACCGGGTGGACGTGCTGGTCAACAACGCCGGGGTGATGACACCCACCCGTCAGATCACGGCCGACGGAATAGAGCTCAACCTGGCGGTCCATCACCTGGCTCCCTACTCGATGACCAGCGGGCTGCTGACCCTGCTGCAGCGCGGCGAGGGCCGGGTGATCAATGTGAACTCCGAGGGCCACCGAGCGCCGATGCGGGGATCTGGACCGATCGTCCTGGACCTCGCCGACCTCAACGCGGAGCACGACTTCGACCCGTTCCTGACCTACAGCCGGACGAAGCTCGCCAACCTGTTGTTCTGCTACGAACTTCAGCGTCGCCATCCCGAGTTGACCGTGGCAGCACTGCATCCGGGTATGGTCCGCACGAATCTCGGTCGGCGGTTTCCCCGGTTGCAGGTCGCATTGCTCACGGCGTTCCTGCTCCCCGCCCGGGAAGGCGCGCGACCGGTCGTACGCCTGGCGACGGACGCTGAGGTGGTCGCCGGCGGCTACTACAACCGCTTCACCTGCACGCCGTCCTCGGCCGCGTCGTATGACATCGTGACCGCCCGAGGACTGTGGGAGGCGACCGCCGGACTCCGCGGCCCGTTCGCCTGAGAACGCCGCACCCGCCGAGCCGGCCGCCGTCCCCGGCGGTCGGCTAGTGTCGAGCGATGGATCATGAAGACCCGGAGGTGCACGGCTCCTCCTTCGGCGCGGCAGCGATCGCGTACGCCGAACACCGGCCGGACTATGCGCACGCCGCAATCCGATGGGCGCTCGAACCCGCACCAGGCCTGCGAGTGCTCGATCTGGGCGCGGGGACGGGCAAGCTGACCGCGACGCTGACGGAGCTCGGCGCGGAGGTCACAGCGGTCGAGCCCGACCCGGCGATGCTCGCCGAGTTGCGGCGGGGACTGCCGGACGCCCACGCGTTGCCGGGGAGCGCGGAGGAGATTCCGCTGCCGGACGCGTCTGTCGACGCGGTGGTGGCCGGCAACGCGATGCACTGGTTCGACATGTCCGTCGCCGGGCCGGAGATCGCCCGCGTTCTGCGGCCCGGCGGCGTACTGGCCGGACTGTGGAACGTCATCGACGACCGGATCGCCTGGGCGGCCGGGCTGGAGACGGTCGGCGGCAGTGCGGCGATCGGACCTCGTGACACTCTCGGCAACTGGCGGGCGGCCACGGCGAACCTCCACCTGCCCAAGAACGGTGGATCGGCGCGATTCGGCTCGCCGGAGCAGGCCGAGTTCCCGCACGGGCAGCGGCGTACGGCGGATTCGCTGGTCGCGACGCTCGGGACGCGGGCGGGCATGCTCGTCATGCCGGCGGCGGAACGAGCGGCCACGCTCGGCCGGATTCGGGGATACCTCGCGAGCCGCCCGGAGACCGCCGGTGGCGAGTTCACGCTGCCGATGCTGACCGGTGTGCTCCGCGTACGCCGGATCTAACGAGCGGGGGAGATGAACCCCGACTCGTACGCGAGGATGACCGCCTGAATCCGGTCCCGCGCGCCGAGTTTGGCCAGGATGTTGCCGACGTGGGTCTTCACCGTCTCGACGCCGACGTAGAGCTCGGTGGCGATCTCGGCGTTGCTGCGGCCCTCGGCGAGGAGGCGGAGCACCTGCGCCTCCCGTTCGGTCAGCGATCGCAGAACTGCGGCGTCGCGATGTACGCCGAAAGCGGCGGCGAGACGGCGCACGGAGGCGGGGAAGAGCAGGGAATCGCCGCTGGCCACAGTGCGTACGGCGGACAGGAGTTCGTCGGGGCGCGAGCGCTTGAGGAGGAAGCCGTTCGCGCCCGCCTGGAGAGCCGCGAAGACGTAGTCGTCGTTCTCGAACGTGGTGATCACGATGATCTTCGGCGGCTGCGGCATCCGGGCGAGGATCGTGCGGGTGGCCTCGATGCCGTCGACGCCCGGCATGCGTACGTCCATGAGGATCACGTCCGGTTGCAGTGTTCGCGCCTGCGAGAGGGCCTCGGCGCCGTCGGACGCCTCGCCGACGACCGTGAGGTCCGCCTCGGCGTCGACGAGGACGCGCAAGCCCGCCCGGATCAGTGGTTCGTCGTCGGCGATCAGCACCTTCAGCGTCATGGGTTCCCCTCGTAGGGCAGGACGGCGCGCACCCGCCAGATCCCTTGCACGGCACCGGCTTCGGCCCGTCCGCCGACCGACGACGCGCGCTCTCGGATGCCGACCAGCCCCCGCCCGCCGTCCGGCCGGGTCCGCCCCACCGGCCCGTCCGGCAGCGGGTTCTCCACCGTCAACGTGGCCTGCTCTGTGCGTACAAGTAGCCGGAGAGTGACCGGACCTCGGCCGTGCCGGATCGCGTTGGTGAGCGCCTCGCGGGCGATTTGCTGCAGCTCGTGCGCGGTCTCGGGCGGCACGCGAGCCTCATCGCCCTCGATGTCCGCGGTCAGGTCGAGGCCCGAGCGCCGCGCAGCGTCCACGAGATGCGCCATGCGCGGCTGCTCGCGAAGCACGCCCAGCACGTGGTCCAGCTCCGCCTGAGCCGTGCGCGCCGCTTCTTCGATGGCAGTCAACGCGGTACGCGCGAAGCCAGGATCGGTGTCGAGGACTCGCACGGCCGCTCCCGCCTGCAGCATCACGACGCTGAGCGTGTGCCCGACCGAGTCGTGCAGATCGCGGGCGAGCCGGTTGCGATCGGCGAGTTGTTCCGCGGTACGCCGGAGCACGGCGATCCGGTCGTTCGCCGACGGGCCGAGCAGCCGGGGCGCGAGCTTTGCCAGCAGCGCACCGGCCCCGGCAGCCGCCCCGATGAGTAGCGCGAGCAATGCGATCCCGGCGATCGGCTGCGCCGGGCCGAGCGTGTCGATCCAGACGGGCGGAACCGCCCAGCCGATGTCGCCCAGGAACGGCGAGAGGATGAGCAGCACCGCGCCGGGCGGAATCGCCAGCGTCATCGCCGCGACGACGCTGCCGAGGAAGAGATGCAGGAACCAGAACAATGCGGTACGCCCCCGGCCGCCCCGCCCGGCGGCGTCGAGCGCCTGGGCGGGGCCGCCGAGCAGCGTCCGGACGGTGGGGATCTCGATGGTGCGTACGACCGGAACCAGTCCGGTCACCGCCACGAGAGGCAGTGCGGCGGCGTAGACGACGGGGTCGGGATTGAGCACGCCGCGGACCAGGGAGGTGTTGACCTCGAGCGCGACTTCCATGAGCAGGACATACGGCATGATCAGC
Organism: Hamadaea sp.; assembly: GCF_013362815.1. GTDB lineage: Bacteria > Actinomycetota > Actinomycetes > Mycobacteriales > Micromonosporaceae > Hamadaea. Next base: position 642,711 of record NZ_JABFVK010000013.1, read on the forward strand.
GCGCCGCCGAGGATCAGGTACAGCCATCGCCGCGCCAGTACTCCGACCCCATGTCTCACACTGTCAGCCTCTCATCCCCGGCTGTCCGATGCGCCTGGTGTAGCGGGGCCCGCTCGTCGGCGTCTTGGGGTGGTGCCGGCTCGTTCGCGGACGAGTGGCTCGGCTGGGCGAGCTGCGTCGCGGCGATCAGGCCGACCGCCGTGCCCGCGAGCAGGCGCAGCAACGAGACGAGTCCGAGCAGCCCGAGCGGCTGATCCCCGCCGGACAACGGCGAGTCGATCACGAGGTTGAGCGTCAGCCACAGCCCCCACGCGAAGTTGGTCCCCGCGCCCACCCAGGCCAACGTGAGGGCCGGCCACGTGGGACCGGGCCGTAGGCGAAGCAGGCCGAACGCGCCCGCCCCGGACAACAGCCCGAACACGGCCAGCAGGAAACGGCCGGAGAAGCTGGTCGAACCAGCCGGCAGTCCGGCGTCGCCGCCGAGCCCCCAGTAGAGGCAGATCAGCCCGAGGAGGGCTTGCATGCCGACCATGCTCTTGGCGAGCAACCCCAACTCCGACGGGAGAGGCCCGCCCGGGAGCCGCGGCCAGCGCTCGCGGGCGTACAGGACGAAGGCGGTCAGCAGGCCGACGCCCTGGCTCACGAACCCCACGTAGACCACCGCGTACACCCACGGCTCGACGATTCCGCCGCCCTCCGCGAACACGTTCACTCCCCGCAGGGCGCTGATCGCCGCAGCCGCCGGAAGGGCGAGGACGATCGCGCCGAGGAAGCCGATGCCGACCCACATCGGGAACAGGATCAGCGGAGCGGGCAACCGTCGGCCCCACCGGCGCGTGAACGCCAACGCGAGGAGGACTGCCGTGGCGTCCATCAGCACGGTGAAGAGGTTCATCGCGTAGAAGGTCGCATCATCCGGAGTGGACGCGTTCGTGCCGATGGTGCTGCCGGACAGCCACATGATCTTCAGGACCAGATACGGCGATGCGGCCGCGACGGCCGCGTACGCCGCGATGTTCTTGGCTTTCGTCATGCTCTCAGCGTCGTTCTTCAAGAGCGCGGGCGACTCCCGAGCAGGCGGGAACCGCCTCCCCCGCGCGGGGGATCTTCCCTTCCGCGCGCTACTGGTGGGCCTCCAGGCGCTACGGGTGGGCTTCCGCGCGCGTTATCCGGGGATAACGTCCCCTCGCAGCGAGGAATAACGACGTTATCCCGGGATGTCGCGCGAGATGGAGCGGGGGATGTCGCGCGTGAAGGTGCCGGGGACGACGAGCCCACCCTCGTACGCGGCGATCACCAACTGAGCGCGGTCACGCGCGTCGAGTTTCGTCAGCAGATGGCCCACATGCGTCTTCACTGTCGCGGCCCCGACGTGCAGCCGATCGCAGATCTCCGCATTGGACAGTCCCCGCGCGATCAGTTCCAGCACTTCGCGCTCGCGGTCGGTGAGCGGCAGATCCGAACGTGGCACGGGCTGGGGACGGCGGGCGAACTCGGCGATGAGCCGACGGGTGACGCCAGGCGCGAGCAACCCGTCGCCGGCTGCGACGACTCTGATCGCCGCCAGCAGGTCGGCCGGGGGCGTGTCCTTGAGCAGGAAGCCGCTCGCTCCCGCCCGCAGGGCGGTGAACACGTACTGATCGAGGTCGAACATGGTCAACATCAGCACCTTCGCCGTGCTGCCCGGGTCGGCGCAGATCTGCCGGGTGGCTTCGATGCCGTCGAGGCCCGGCATGCGTACGTCCATCAGGATGACGTCGGGCCGCTGGTGGCGGGCGAGGCGTACGGCTTCGTCTCCGGTGGCCGCCTCGCCGGTCGCCACCATGCCCGGTTCGGCGTCGACGAGCACCCGCAAGCTGCCGCGCAGCAGGGTCTGATCGTCGGCGAGCAGCACCTTCAACGGCTCGGTCATCGCGCGGCCTCGTAGCGCAGGGTGGCCCGGACGGCGAAGCCGCCACCGGGTTCGGGACCGGCAGTGAGCGTGCCGGCGTACATGGCGACCCGTTCGCGCATGCCGATCAGGCCGTGTCCGTTCGCACCCGGCTGCGGCGGGTTCGTCCCGTCGTCGATCACGCTCAGGCGCACCTCGCCGTGGTCCGCCTCGACGTCGATCGCGCAGCGTGCGTGCGGTCCCGCGTGCTTGGCCACGTTCGTCAGCGCCTCCTGCACGATGCGGTGCACGGCCAGACCCACGCCGTCCGGCAGATCCGCGAGCCCATGCGCGGTCAGCTCGGCTCCGGCCCGCCGCGCCAGGTCACCGAGCGCTTCCGGTCCGGGCGCGGGCGCGAGGTCCGCGGGTTCTTCTTCCGATCTGAGTACGCCGAGCATCCGCCGCATGTCGTTGAGGGCGTTCCGGCTGGTCTGCTCGATGACGCGTAACGCCTCGTGGGCTTCTTCCGGGCGGGTGCGGACGACGTGGTTGGCGACCCCGGCCTTCACCGCGATCAGGCCCATGCTGTGGGTCACCACGTCGTGCAGTTCCCGGGCGATGCGCAGCCGTTCTTCGTCGGCCGCTTCCCGGGCGATGCGCTGCGCTGTGCGTACGGCGTCAAGGCGGCGCTGCCGGGCGGCCCGGCCGAGTTCGGCGGCGGCGAGCAAGGCCAGGAACCCCAGGATCAGCAACCCGGCGTTACCCCGCCACCAGTCGCGGCCCGGTTCACCGGCCACCCCCAGCGTGGCCGCCCCGACCAGTACGCCGATCGACAACCCGGCCAGCCACCGCTCCGCCCAACTCCGGGGCGTACGCGTGGCGGTCACGGCATACAAGGCGTACGCGGCGGGCAGCAGAGGATCCCAGAGATGGTCCCGGAGGACGGCGACCACGCTGATCGTCAGCGTCACGAGGTACACCGGCAACGGCCAGATCCGGCGTACGACGAGCGGCAGGAGAGCGGCCCCGGCCAGGGCGAACTGCTCCCACGCGGGACCGGTCGCCGGGCGCGCCGCCGAGGGGCCGACCGGGCCGGTCGCGAGCAGCACGACCGCGTACGCCAGCACGACGACGCCGTCGAAGGCGATCAGCCGGGCGGGCCGGCTCTCGGGCTGCTCTGCGGGATGCACCGGTCGACAATAGTCACGGCCAGGGCGGATACGCCTCCGCCCACGGGTGGAGGAAGGGCCGGACGAGGTCCGACCCCGGTCCGATGCGCGCGGGCGGGCCGGCGAGCCACGATGGCAGCCATGATCGAGGTCTCTCAGCTGACCAAACGTTATGGGCGGGCGACCGCCGTGGACGACCTGACCTTCACCGTCCGGCCCGGGGTCGTGACCGGCTTCCTCGGCCCCAACGGCGCGGGCAAGTCGACGACGATGCGGCTGATGCTCGGCTTGGACCGCCCCACCGCCGGTGAGGTACGCGTCGCCGGCCAGCCCTACGAGCGCCTGAACCGGCCACTGCACACGGTCGGGGCGCTGCTCGACGGCCGGTCCGTCCACCCGGGACGATCCGCGCACAACCATCTGCGCTATCTGGCTCGCAGCAACGGGATCGGGCGTTCCCGCGTACAAGAGGTGATCGAACTGACCGGGCTGACGACGGCGGCCAAGCGGCGCGCGGGCAAGTTCTCCCTCGGCATGGCGCAGCGGCTCGGGCTGGCGGCCGCGCTGCTCGGCGATCCGGCGGTGCTGATCCTGGACGAGCCGGTCAACGGCCTGGACCCGGAGGGCGTCCGGTGGATTCGCGACCTGCTGAAGGGGCTGGCCGGGCAGGGCAGGACGGTGCTCGTGTCGAGTCACCTGATGAGTGAGGCGGCGAAGACCGCCGACCACCTCATCGTGATCGGGCGCGGACGGCTGCTGGCCGACACCGCCACCGTGGACTTCGTCGGGGGAGCGGAATCGCTGGAGGACGCGTTCCTGCGCCTGACCGCGGACGCCGTCGAGTACCGGGGGCAGCTGTGAACCTGCTCGCCGCCGAATGGATCAAGGTACGCAGCGTCCGCTCGACACTGTGGACACTGCTGGCGACGATCGGGCTGGCCGTTGGGCTGAGCGCCTTCGTCGCCGCGAACTTCCGGGCGAACATCGAGCGGGTGCAGAACTTCGACCCCATCGTGACCTCGCTCTACGGGCTCACCCTCGCCCAGCTGGCGCTCGTCGTGTTCGGGGTGCTCACCGTCGGCTCGGAGTACGCCTCCGGCTCGATTCGGCCGACCCTGGCGGCGGTGCCCCGGCGGGGTCGGTTCTACGCGGCGAAGACAGCCGTCATCGGGCTCGTGGCGCTCGCGGTGTCGGCCCCGTCCGTCCTGGCCGCCTTCGTCGTCGGGCAGCACGCGCTCGGCCCGTACGCCGTAGCCGCAGGCGATCCCGACACCGTGCCCGCCCTGCTCGGTGCGACGGCGTACCTGCCGTTGATCTGCCTCTTCGCGGCCGGGGTCGCGACGATGGTACGCAGTTCCGCGATCGCGCTCGGCGTCCTCGTCCCGGTGCTGTTCCTCGGCTCGCAAGGGCTCGGCAACGTGCCCGGACTGCGGCCGGTGCTGCAGTACCTGCCGGACCAGGCCGGGATGGAGCTCATGCGGATCGCCGGTGGCCCCGACAGCCGCTTCGGACCCGCGTACGGGCCTGGCGTCGCGCTGGTCATCCTGGTCGGGTGGACGGTTGCTGCGCTGGTTGGAGGATTCCTCGTGCTACGTCGCCGTGACGCGTAACGGCTTCCGCGCGAGGTCACGAAGCGGGCAGCGTCACGCATACTTGCAAGCCGCCCCCGGGGCGGGGGACCGCGCTCACATCGCCCTTGTGCGCCTGAGCCACCGCACGCACGATCGACAGCCCGAGGCCGCTGCCACGAGCGGAGCCGACCCGGTCGATGAGGCGGCGGAAGGGCTCGAACAACGTCGGCACCTCGTGGGGGGCGATGACCGGGCCGGTGTTGACCACCATCACCTGGACTTCGTGAGCGAACGACCGGGTGTGCACCTCGACGCGTCCACTGGGGATGTTGTAGCGGACGGCGTTGTCGACGAGGTTCCGGATGACCTGTTCGAGCAGGATCGCGTCGCCGACCGTACGCGCCGGTCGCAGGTCCGAAACGACGACCGCGTCTTGGGTGTCGGTGGCTGCGATCGCCGATTTGGCCAGGTCCGCGAGGTCGGCCGGGCGTGGCTGAGTGATGGCGTGCCCGGCGCTGGCCAGGGTCAGCAACGCTTCGATGAGACGTTCGTGCCGGAGGTTGATCTCGAGCAGGTTCTCGCCCAGCGACTGGATCTCCGGCGGGGCGGTGCGTTTACGCATCGCGACTTCGACCAGCGTACGGTTCATGGCGATCGGCGTTTTGAGCTCGTGTGCGGCGTTGGCGATGAACCGCTCCTGGCCGGCGAACGCGTCGTCGATCCGGTCGAGCATGCTGTCGAACGAGTCGGCCAGGGTCTTCACCTCACCGGGCGGATGTCGCAAGGCGATCCGGCGATGCAGCGTACGCCCCGCGATCCGTTGCGCGGCCGCGGTGATCGCATTGAGCGGCCGAAGCACCCGACCCGCGAGGAACCAGCCCGTCGCGGTGGCCACCAACCAGACTCCGATGACCGCCGCGCCACCCTTCTTGAGCAAGTTGGTCTGCATACTGTCGATGATCACGGCCTTCGAGACCTGGTCGGCCTCGAACTGGTCGTAGACCTTCTCCTTGTCGAGCGGAATCCGGCCGTCGACCCCGCTGTACTTCGACTGGATCGCGCCGTTGAGGGCATAGCTCATGCTGTTGCGGACGAGGATCACCGAGCCGAACAGCACCGCCGCGCCGCCGATCAGAAAGATCAGGCTGAAGGCGACAGTCAGCCGCAGCCGCAGGCTTCCCGAGGCGAACGAGTTCATCGGATGCGATATCCCACGCCGGTGACCGTCTCGATCAGCTGCGGATCGCCGAGCTTGCGGCGCAGGGAACTCAGGGTGACGCGGACGATCGTGGTGAACGGGTCGGTGTTCTCGTCCCACACCTTCTCGAGCAGGGTCTCGGCCGACACCGCGCCGCCGCCGGCCCGCAGGAGCTCCTCCAGCAGCGCGAACTCCTTGCGGGACAGGCTGACGTAGCGGCCGTCACGGTAGGTCTCGCGGTGGTGCGGATCGAGCCGCAGCCCGGCCCGTTCCAGCACCGGCGGCAGGGCCGGGCGGGCGCGCCGGCCCAGTGCCCGGATCCGCGCCACCAGCTCGTCGAACTCGAACGGCTTCGGCAGGTAGTCGTCCGCGCCCAGGGACAGCCCGCGTACGCGCTCGGCGACCGTCCCGGACGCGGTCAGCATCAGCACCCGCACCAGGCCGTCGCCCGCCGCCAACTGCCGGCACACCTCGTCGCCGTGGATCTTGGGCAGGTCCCGGTCCAGGACCAGCACGTCGTAGTCGTTGATCGAGAGCCGCTCCAGCGCCGCCGCGCCGTCGTGCACGACGTCGACCGCGAACGCCTCGTCCCGCAGACCGTCGGCGATCGCCGCGGCCATCAGGGGCTCGTCCTCGGCTACCAGTACTCGCACCTGCGCAAGTATGCCAGCGGCGTGTTAGCGCAGCGTGAGGACTTTTGCTCGCGGCCGGTTCACACCCGGTCTGGTGGACTCACGCCATGATCGAACAGACGGCCCGGCTCACGGTCGATCTCGCGGCCGTGCGGGCCAACGTCCGCGCCATTTCGGCTTGTACGCGAGCCGCAGTGATGGCGGTCGTGAAGGCGGACGGCTTCGGGCACGGCGCGGTGCCGGTCGCCCGGGCGGCCCTGTCGGGCGGTGCCACCTGGCTCGGTGTGACGTCCGCCGCCGAGGCGTTGCGGCTGCGCCAAGCCGGGATCGACGCGCCCGTCCTCAGTTGGTTGCACCCGATTGACACCGATTTCGAGCCGTTGATTCGCCGGGAGGTGGATCTGGGGGTTTCCACGGTGGCCCATCTGCGCCGGATCGCGGGTGCTGCCGAAGCCGCGGGCCGGGCTGTGCGCGTACACCTGAAAATCGACACGGGCCTGAACCGCAACGGAGCGAGCGCGAACGACTGGCCCGAGGTGGTCGCGTGGGCCGCCAAACTCGTGGCCGAGGGCTGGCTGAGCGTGACCGGCGTGTGGTCGCACCTGGCCGCGGCCGACCTGCCCGGCGACCGGATGACCGACCTGCAGCTGGCGGCGTTCCGCGACGCCGTCGCCGCCGTGCATGCCGCCGGTCTGCGCCCGGAGCTGCTCCACCTGGCGAACTCGGCGGCCACCCTGACCAGGCCGGACACGCACTTCGACCTGTGCCGCGTGGGCCTGGCGCTCTACGGCGTCGAACCGGTCGCGGGGCGGCGGCACGGGCTGCGCCCGGCGATGACCCTGAGCACGAATGTGATCAACGTCAAGCGCGTGCCGGCCGGGACCGGCGTCTCCTATCGGCACGAATACACCGTGCGGCGGCCGAGCACGCTGGCCCTCCTGCCTCTCGGGTACGCCGACGGCCTGCCCCGCACGGCGGAGGGCCGGGCGCACGTGTGGCTCGGCGGCCACCGTTGCCCGATCGTCGGCCGGATCACGATGGATCAATGCGTGGTGGACGCCGGGGGGCTGCCGGTGGCGATCGGCGACCCGGTGACCGTCTTCGGCCCCGGCGACGACGGCGAGCCGACCGCCGCCGACTGGGCGACCTGGGCGGGGACGAACCCGCACGAGATCATGACCGGCGCGGGCGCGCGGGCCGAACGAACCTGGGAAGGCGCATGAGCATCCGAAGGATGATCATCAGTAGGCACGGTTGGACTCATGCGGTCGCCGGCCGCAGGACGGTGATCGCATGAGCATAAAGATCGGTGTGTTGTCGGGCGGCCGAAGCGGCGAGCACGACGTGTCGCGGAACTCCGCGCGGAGCATCATCGCCCACCTCGACCCTTCGCGGTACGCCGTCACCGACGTCGTCATCGAGCGCGACGGTTCCTGGCTGGTGGACGGGGTGCCGGCGTCGTTCGGGCGAGCCCTCGGCGTGCTGACCGAGCAGCAGGTCGTGCTGCCCGCGATGCACGGCCCGAACGGCGAGGACGGGACCGTTCAGGCGATGCTGGAACACCTTGGCGTGACCTACGTCGGCAACGGCGTCTTCGCCAGCGCGGCCGGCATGGACAAAGAGTTCACGAAGAAACTGCTCGCCGCGGACGGCCTGCGCGTCGCGCCTGGCGTAGTTCTGCGGCGCGGTTCGGTCCTGCCGGACTTCCGCTTCCCGGTTTTCGTCAAACCGGCCCGCGCCGGCTCCAGCCTGGGCGTCTCCCGGGTCGCTCGGGCCGACGAGCTCGCGACCGCCGTCGAGCACGCCTTCCGTAGCGACGACAAGGTGCTGGTCGAACCGGAGATCGCCGGACGTGAGGTCGACGTCGCGGTGCTGGAGTTCCCGGACGGCCGGGTCGAGGCCGGGCCCCCGCTGGAGATCCGGGTGATCGGCGACGGATTCTTCGACTACTCGGCCAAGTACGCGGCCGGAGCCGTCTTCGACATCCCGGCCCGGCTCTCGCCGGAAGTCACGGCCTCGTTGCAGGCGCTGGCCGTCCGGGCGTTCCGGGCGCTCGACTGCCGAGGCCTGCTGCGGGTCGACTTCTTCCTCCCGGCCGACGGC